>NZ_JOIR01000156.1 GCF_000720115.1 Streptomyces sp. NRRL F-2580 | reverse complement strand
GAGAACTCAACAGCGTGCCAAAAATCAACGCCAGAAGTTGATACCCCGTCCACTTCGGTGGATGAGGTTCCTTTGAAAAAGACCTGTCGGGCCTTCGGGCACTGGCAGGCAACAACACAGCGAGGACGCAGTGGTCAGTCGGTCATATTCCGACATGACTGGCCCGCTCTAAGTGCGTGTGCACCCGATTACGGGTAAAC
>NZ_JOIR01000155.1 GCF_000720115.1 Streptomyces sp. NRRL F-2580 | reverse complement strand
AGTCGGGGTTGGTGAGTTGTTCGGTGGTGGCGGGTTGTCCGGTGAGGTTGGAGATGATGGGGATGGTGGGGGTGTGGTAGGTGAGGGTGGCGGCGGTGGTGCGGAATTGGTCGAGGATGCCGTCCATGTGGGGTGAGTGGAAGGCGTGGCTGACGTTGAGTTGTGTGGTGCGTCGGCCGTTGTTGCGCCAGGTGGTGGCGA
>NZ_JOIR01000154.1 GCF_000720115.1 Streptomyces sp. NRRL F-2580 | reverse complement strand
GAATCCCATGAGCCTCACCCTCACCCGCACCGCGCCGACCGCCGAAGCCGCCCTCCTCGCCCCCCGCGAACAGGAAGCCCTGCGCCACATCGCCGCCGGCCACACCTACCTCCAGACCGCCCGCCACATGGGACTCTCCAAGCACACCGTCGACGCCTACCTCCGCCGCATCCGCGCCAAGCTCAACATCAACAGCACCGC
>NZ_JOIR01000153.1 GCF_000720115.1 Streptomyces sp. NRRL F-2580 | reverse complement strand
TCGCCACCACCTGGCGCAACAACGGCCGACGCACCACACAACTCAACGTCAGCCACGCCTTCCACTCACCCCACATGGACGGCATCCTCGACCAATTCCACGCCACCGCCGCCACCCTCACCTACCACACCCCCACCATCCCCATCATCTCCAACCTCACCGGACAACCCGCCACCACCGAACAACTCACCAACCCCGACT
>NZ_JOIR01000152.1 GCF_000720115.1 Streptomyces sp. NRRL F-2580 | reverse complement strand
GCGGTGCTGTTGATGTTGAGCTTGGCGCGGATGCGGCGGAGGTAGGCGTCGACGGTGTGCTTGGAGAGTCCCATGTGGCGGGCGGTCTGGAGGTAGGTGCGTCCGGCGGCGATGTGGCGCAGGGCTTCCTGTTCGCGGGGGGCGAGGAGGGCGGCTTCGGCGGTCGGCGCGGTGCGGGTGAGGGTGAGGCTCATGGGATTC
>NZ_JOIR01000151.1 GCF_000720115.1 Streptomyces sp. NRRL F-2580 | reverse complement strand
GCTCCCGGCCAGCACGGTCGTCAAGGTCGACCCGGACGACGAGAAGATCTTCGTCGACCGCACCAAGGAACAGATCAAGAACGCCCCCGAGTTCCACCGCGACAAGCACCTCGGCGACACCGGCTACCGCGAAGAGCTCGGCACCTACTACGGCACCGGCGCCCCCTTCGGCGGCCGCCCCGCCTGATCCCGCTCGCGCAC
>NZ_JOIR01000150.1 GCF_000720115.1 Streptomyces sp. NRRL F-2580 | reverse complement strand
ACCATCGGCGCTGAAAGGCTTAGCTTCCGGGTTCGGAATGTAACCGGGCGTTTCCCTAACGCTATGACCACCGAAACACTATGAAATTTGAACGCTGGCATGAACACAGCTGTTCGTTATTTCAGAACTAACACAGTGGACGCGAGCAACTGAGGACAAGCCCTCGGCCTATTAGTACCAGTCAGCTTCACCCGTTACCGGG
>NZ_JOIR01000149.1 GCF_000720115.1 Streptomyces sp. NRRL F-2580 | reverse complement strand
ACCATCGGCGCTGAAAGGCTTAGCTTCCGGGTTCGGAATGTAACCGGGCGTTTCCCTAACGCTATGACCACCGAAACACTATGAAATTTGAACGCTGGCTATGGACACAGCTGTTCGTTATTTCAGAACTAACACAGTGGACGCGAGCAACTGAGGACAAGCCCTCGGCCTATTAGTACCAGTCAGCTTCACCCGTTACCGGG
>NZ_JOIR01000148.1 GCF_000720115.1 Streptomyces sp. NRRL F-2580 | reverse complement strand
GCGTTGTGGATGCGGCCGTAGCCGGTGCCGGCGTCGAGGGAGGCGCAGACTCCGCGGGCGGCGCCGACGGTGACGTCGCCGGCCTGGGTGCGCAGCTCGACGGCGCCGTGGACGGCTTCGGCGATGCGGATGTCGCCCTTCTGGGTGCTGATCCGGGCGGGGCCGCCGAGGCGGCCGACGGTGACGTCGCCGGCCATGAGGGTGAG
>NZ_JOIR01000147.1 GCF_000720115.1 Streptomyces sp. NRRL F-2580 | reverse complement strand
CCTCACCGGCGGCAACGCCGCCGACTGCACCCGCTTCGAGGAGGTCATGGCCACCATCAAGGTCCGCCGGGCCGGGCCCGGTCGGCCTCGGACCCGCCCCGACCATGTCCTGGGCGACAAGGGCTACAGCTCCCGCAAGATACGCTCCTACCTGCGTAAACGCGGAATCGGCCACACCATCCCCGAACGCCGCGACCAGCGCGCCAA
>NZ_JOIR01000146.1 GCF_000720115.1 Streptomyces sp. NRRL F-2580 | reverse complement strand
ACCGTCCACCTCCCACCCGCCTACGCGCAGCGCCTCTTCGACGCCCAACAGCAAGGCGCCGACGACGGTCGGCTGCGGGCGATCGTCGCCGAAGGCCTCCAGGAGACCTACTTCAAAGACGGCGGAACCCGCGCCGACCAGCTCGAAGTCGAATTCACCGACATCGACTACATCGACGTCTCGTTCTGAAGAGATCACGACAGCCCATCC
>NZ_JOIR01000145.1 GCF_000720115.1 Streptomyces sp. NRRL F-2580 | reverse complement strand
GGGGTGGAGGACTTGGGTGACGTGGTGGGGGGTGAGGTTGTGGAGGGTGGCGTCGTTGAGGGTGCCGGCGGCGTGGATGACGGCGGTGAGGGGGTGCTGGGTGGGGATGTCTGCGAGGAGTTGGGCGAGTGCGTCTGGGTTGGCGGTGTCGCAGGCGGTGATGGTGATGTGGGCGCCGGCTGTGGTGAGTTCGTCGTGGAGTTGGGTGGC
>NZ_JOIR01000144.1 GCF_000720115.1 Streptomyces sp. NRRL F-2580 | reverse complement strand
GCCACCCAACTCCACGACGAACTCACCACAGCCGGCGCCCACATCACCATCACCGCCTGCGACACCGCCAACCCAGACGCACTCGCCCAACTCCTCGCAAACATCCCCACACAGCACCCCCTCACCGCCGTCATCCACGCCGCCGGCACCCTCAACGACGCCACCCTCCACAACCTCACCCCCCACCACGTCACCCAAGTCCTCCACCCC
>NZ_JOIR01000143.1 GCF_000720115.1 Streptomyces sp. NRRL F-2580 | reverse complement strand
CGTCGTCTCCACCAGCAGCGCGTCCGCGCCGCCGGTGATCAGACCCTCGGCGTTGATCTGGTAGGCGTCACGGATCTGGCCGTAACTGATGTGGCCCAGCGTGGGCAGCTTCGTACCGGGGCCCATGGAGCCCAGCACCCAGCGCTGCTGCCCCGTCGACGCCGTGAACTCGTCGGCCACCTCGCGGGCGATCCGCGCACCCGCCTCCGACAGC
>NZ_JOIR01000142.1 GCF_000720115.1 Streptomyces sp. NRRL F-2580 | reverse complement strand
CGTCGTCTCCACCAGCAGCGCGTCCGCGCCGCCGGTGATCAGACCCTCGGCGTTGATCTGGTAGGCGTCACGGATCTGGCCGTAACTGATGTGGCCCAGGGTGGGCAGCTTCGTGCCGGGGCCCATGGAGCCCAGCACCCAGCGCTGCTGCCCCGTCGACGCCGTGAACTCGTCGGCCACCTCGCGGGCGATCCGCGCACCCGCCTCCGACAGC
>NZ_JOIR01000141.1 GCF_000720115.1 Streptomyces sp. NRRL F-2580 | reverse complement strand
GGGCCACGGCATCCGGGAGATCGCCCGCGAGTTACACATGGGCGGGAACACGGTCCGGCGATGCGCCCGCGCGGCAACTCCAGAGGAGTTGCTCGGCGGTCGGCGGCAACCACGGCCCAGCCAGATCGACCCTTACAAGTCCCACCTGGACAAACGCTGGGCAGAAGGATTCACCAACGCGATCCAGCTCCACTCCGAGCTCCAGGCTCTCGGCTACCGCGGCA
>NZ_JOIR01000140.1 GCF_000720115.1 Streptomyces sp. NRRL F-2580 | reverse complement strand
GGGCCACGGCATCCGGGAGATCGCCCGCGAGTTACACATGGGCGGGAACACGGTCCGGCGATGCGCCCGCGCGGCAACTCCAGAGGAGTTGCTCGGCGGCCGGCGGCAACCACGGCCCAGCCAGCTCGACCCTTACAAGTCCCACCTGGACAAACGCTGGGCAGAAGGATTCACCAACGCGATCCAGCTCCACTCCGAGCTCCAGGCTCTCGGCTACCGCGGCA
>NZ_JOIR01000139.1 GCF_000720115.1 Streptomyces sp. NRRL F-2580 | reverse complement strand
CCAGGACAAGGCGAAGGCCTCCGCCAACGCCAAGCTGGAGGCCGACAGCGGCAAGGCCCTCGACGCGAAGGTCATCGACCCGGCCTGGCCCAGCATCGCAATCACGGACGACCCGCTGGCCTCGACCCTGAAGACCGAGTCGGACTGGGCCGTCAAGGCCAAGCTCATCGAGCAGCCCGACCTCGCCGGCATCTACGACCTGACGCTCCTGAACAAGGTCCTCAAG
>NZ_JOIR01000138.1 GCF_000720115.1 Streptomyces sp. NRRL F-2580 | reverse complement strand
CTTGAGGACCTTGTTCAGGAGCGTCAGGTCGTAGATGCCGGCGAGGTCGGGCTGCTCGATGAGCTTGGCCTTGACGGCCCAGTCCGACTCGGTCTTCAGCGTCGAGGCCAGCGGGTCGTCCGTGATCGCGATGCTGGGCCAGGCCGGGTCGATGACCTTCGCGTCGAGGGCCTTGCCGCTGTCGGCCTCCAGCTTGGCGTTGGCGGAGGCCTTCGCCTTGTCCTGG
>NZ_JOIR01000137.1 GCF_000720115.1 Streptomyces sp. NRRL F-2580 | reverse complement strand
CAGCACCCCCTCACCGCCGTCATCCACGCCGCCGGCACCCTCAACGACGCCACCCTCCACAACCTCACCCCCCACCACGTCACCCAAGTCCTCCACCCCAAAACCGACGCAGCCTGGAACCTCCACCAACTCACCACCCACCTCCCCCTCACCCACTTCATCCTCTTCTCCTCCATCGCCGGACTCATCGGAAACCCCGGCCAAGCCAACTACGCCGCCGCCAACAC
>NZ_JOIR01000136.1 GCF_000720115.1 Streptomyces sp. NRRL F-2580 | reverse complement strand
GCGGCAGACATGCTCGGCACCACCCAGGGCTTCCTCCGTGCCCTCGGAGAGGCCCGCCTGATCACCCCGCTCCGCTCCGAGGGCGGCCACCGCCGCTACTCCCGCTACCAGCTGCGCATCGCAGCCCGCGCCCGGGAACTCGTCGACCAGGGCACCCCCATCGAGGCCGCCTGCCGCATCATCATCCTCGAAGACCAGCTCGAAGAAGCCCAGCGCATCAACGCCGA
>NZ_JOIR01000135.1 GCF_000720115.1 Streptomyces sp. NRRL F-2580 | reverse complement strand
TCGTCGATCGATCTGTCCAGCGGCACCCTGCGCTACCTGACCACGCGGCTCCGTGCCCGGCATCGGAAGATCGGGACCCGGTGGCGACGGCTGCCTGTCGGCCGTCAGGCCCTGCTCGCCCTCGCCCACCTGCGGTGCGGGGACACCTACGCACGGCTCGCCGCCGGATTCGGCATCGGCGTCGCGACCGTGTACCGATACATACGTGAGGTGATCGACGTCCTGGCCGCCGCCGCGCCGACCCTGACCGAGGCGATGAA
>NZ_JOIR01000134.1 GCF_000720115.1 Streptomyces sp. NRRL F-2580 | reverse complement strand
CCCACAGGGTCCCCCCTGCAGTACCATCGGCGCTGAAAGGCTTAGCTTCCGGGTTCGGAATGTAACCGGGCGTTTCCCTAACGCTATGACCACCGAAACCCTATCGGTTTCGAGCGAACAAGCACACTTTGTAGTTATGTTCTAGCTCTAGAAACCAGCAACTGTTCGTTGCTTCAGAACTAACACAGTGGACGCGAGCAACTGAGGACAAGCCCTCGGCCTATTAGTACCAGTCAGCTTCACCCGTTACCGGGCTTCCACATCTGGCCTA
>NZ_JOIR01000133.1 GCF_000720115.1 Streptomyces sp. NRRL F-2580 | reverse complement strand
GTCGAGCTTGACCGTGCCCTGGGCGCCCTCGAAGGCGACGTCGCCGAGGCGTCCGACGCCGCGGAACTCGGCGCTGGCCGCCTTCGCCTCGACGCGGGAGCCGGCCGGCAGCTGGACGGTGACCTCGACGGACCCGCTGGGGCCGAGGATCTGGTTCTTGGCGTCGGGGGTCTTGATCCGCAGGACCCCGTCGGCGTACTCGACGCTGGTCTGCTGCGCGGCCTTCACGTCACGGCCCTTGGCGGCGTTCGCGGGGAGGACCTCGACGGTGG
>NZ_JOIR01000132.1 GCF_000720115.1 Streptomyces sp. NRRL F-2580 | reverse complement strand
GTCGAGCTTGACCGTGCCCTGGGCGCCCTCGAAGGCGACGTCGCCGAGGCGTCCGACGCCGCGGAACTCGGCGCTGGCCGCCTTCGCCTCGACGCGGGATCCGGCCGGCAGCTGGACGGTGACCTCGACGGACCCGCTGGGGCCGAGGATCTGGTTCTTGGCGTCGGGGGTCCTGATCCGCAGGACCCCGTCGGCGTACTCGACGCTGGTCTGCTGCGCGGCCTTCACGTCACGGCCCTTGGCGGCGTTCGCGGGGAGGACCTCGACGGTGG
>NZ_JOIR01000131.1 GCF_000720115.1 Streptomyces sp. NRRL F-2580 | reverse complement strand
GCCGTCCGCGGCCGTCTGATGCAGTCCGCGCCCACCGGCGGCGCGATGATCGCCATCGAGGCCACCGAAACCGAAATCCTCAACACCCTCCCCACCCACCACGGCCACCTCGACATCGCCGCCGTCAACAGCCCCCACTCCACCGTCATCACCGGCGACCACGACGCAGCCCACCAACTCGCCACCACCTGGCGCAACAACGGCCGACGCACCACACAACTCAACGTCAGCCACGCCTTCCACTCACCCCACATGGACGGCATCCTCGACCAATTCC
>NZ_JOIR01000130.1 GCF_000720115.1 Streptomyces sp. NRRL F-2580 | reverse complement strand
GTGCGCGCCCTCACGGATCTGGTCCCGGGCCATCTCCACACAGTCGTCCCAGCGGCCCTCCAGCATCGCCTCACGGAACTTCTTCGACCCGTTCGCGTTCGTCCGCTCACCGATCGCCATGTACGAGGTGTCCTGACGGAACGGAACCGTCTGGTAGAGCGAGGCGGCGCCCGGCTCGGGCTGGGGGGTGCGCTCGGTGAGCGCGGTGCCGCGGACCCGCTCCACGACCTGGCGCAGGTGCTCCGGGGTGGTGCCGCAGCAGCCGCCGACGAGGGAGAGGCCG
>NZ_JOIR01000129.1 GCF_000720115.1 Streptomyces sp. NRRL F-2580 | reverse complement strand
GTGCGCGCCCTCACGGATCTGGTCCCGGGCCATCTCCACACAGTCGTCCCAGCGGCCCTCCAGCATCGCCTCACGGAACTTCTTCGACCCGTTCGCGTTGGTCCGCTCACCGATCGCCATGTACGAGGTGTCCTGACGGAACGGAACCGTCTGATACAGCGAGGCGGCGCCCGGCTCCGGCTGCGGGGTGCGCTCGGTGAGCGCGGTGCCGCGGACCCGCTCCACGACCTGGCGCAGGTGCTCCGGGGTGGTGCCGCAGCAGCCGCCGACGAGGGAGAGGCCG
>NZ_JOIR01000128.1 GCF_000720115.1 Streptomyces sp. NRRL F-2580 | reverse complement strand
CAGGCGCCGACGGGGCTGCCGTAGCGCTCGTTCATGTAGTCCAGGCCCCACTTGATCTGGGTGGCCGGGTTGGTCTTCCAGTCCGCGCCCGCGGAGGCCATCTTCGACGCGGGCAGGGCCTGGGCCAGGCCGTAGGCGCCGGAGGAGGCGTTGGTGGCGGTGTAGTCCCAGCCGCTCTCATGCGAAATGATCTTGTCGAAGGCGGCGAACTGGGCCGGGTCCTTGATCATCTGCTGGGCGATCGCCTTGGCACTCATCGGGGCGGCCTGCGCGGGAACCGCGGC
>NZ_JOIR01000127.1 GCF_000720115.1 Streptomyces sp. NRRL F-2580 | reverse complement strand
CAGGCGCCGACGGGGCTGCCGTAGCGCTCGTTCATGTAGTCCAGGCCCCACTTGATCTGGGTGGCCGGGTTGGTCTTCCAGTCCGCGCCCGCGGAGGCCGTCTTCGACGCGGGCAGGGCCTGGGCCAGGCCGTAGGCGCCGGAGGAGGCGTTGGTGGCGGTGTAGTCCCAGCCGCTCTCATGCGCAATGATCTTGTCGAAGGCGGCGAACTGGGCCGGGTCCTTGATCATCTGCTGGGCGATCGCCTTGGCACTCATCGGGGCGGCCTGCGCGGGAACCGCGGC
>NZ_JOIR01000126.1 GCF_000720115.1 Streptomyces sp. NRRL F-2580 | reverse complement strand
GCTGCACATCGACATCCGCTGGCTCCTGGACCGGCAGGAGGAGCTCCTCGGCAACGAGCTGGGCGTGCTGGACTACTCCGGTCTGGTGGCCGCGGTCGCCCGGCACCGGGTGAACACCCCGGCGTTGGCGACCGACGAGCCGGACGCGTACTGGCGGTCGGCTGCGCTGCTGGAACAGATCGTGCTGCTGCGCCCGCTGCCGGCCAGGAACGAGTACTTCGGCTACGGCGTGGCGGTGGCCTACATCCGGGCCTCGGGCCAGGACGTGGACACCGCCTTCGAACCCTGGCGCGACCTGATCACCGACATCCGTACGCTGCGC
>NZ_JOIR01000125.1 GCF_000720115.1 Streptomyces sp. NRRL F-2580 | reverse complement strand
GGGTCTCCTTGCCCGGGGTCTCCTTGCCCGGGGCGGGCTTTTCGGGCTTGTGCTCGCAGTAAGTAGACGGTGCCCTGGTAGAACTTGCAGCCCGGCATGTTCTTGACGTCCTTGATCTTGCCGTGCTTCTTGCCCTGGTTCTTCTTGCCGTGCTTCTTGCTCTTGCCGTGGCCCTGGCTGTCCTTCTTGCCCTTGCTCCCATGACCGCTCTTCGCGTGGTCGGCGACCAGCGTGACCGACTCGCCGACCTGCGGCTTGGCCGGCGCGGCGAATGCACTGGTGGGCAGCAGCACGCCTCCCCCGACAATCGCGGCCGAGACGGCG
>NZ_JOIR01000124.1 GCF_000720115.1 Streptomyces sp. NRRL F-2580 | reverse complement strand
GGTGTTCACCCCGAGATCACCAGCGACCGACCTGATCGTTGCTCCTGGCCTCGACCGGTACAACGCGACCGCGTCCGCCTTGAACTCGGCGGGGTAATGAGCCTTTTCCAACCTGACTGCGGCGGTGAGGTGTTGGAGGTTGCCAGCTGTACGGAACGACGAAGCTCCTGGTAGACGGGTTCTCGACCAAGATCACCCGTGTCCGCCAGGAGCTTCCGCGTGCTCGTCTACCCCTCGTCGATCGATCTGTCCAGCGGCACCCTGCGCTACCTGACCACGCGGCTCCGTGCCCGGCATCGGAAGATCGGGACCCGGTGGCGACGGCTGCCTGTC
>NZ_JOIR01000123.1 GCF_000720115.1 Streptomyces sp. NRRL F-2580 | reverse complement strand
TCGCCGCGTGGGCCGGGGTCGCGGCGACCCCGGCCAACAGCAGACCCACCAGGGCCGAGGTCGCCTTGCGCATGCGCATCCCGTGCAATGTCCGTTCTGCTCAGTCGATCACAGGCGGAACAACACGACGGTTGCCCTGCCAGGTCTCTTCGTCCTCGACCAGGTAGTCGGCGCGTTCGCCCGTCTGGTCGTCCGGTCGCTTGCCCGGAGTCTGCGTACGGGCACCCACGTGCCCCGTGGCACCCACGCCGGTAGATCAGGGTCAGGTCAGGCAGGTCGAACCAAAGTTCAGCGGTTGCGGCGTACGACGACCACGGTCACGGCCCCGCCGATGAGC
>NZ_JOIR01000122.1 GCF_000720115.1 Streptomyces sp. NRRL F-2580 | reverse complement strand
TCGCCGCGTGGGCCGGGGTCGCGGCGACCCCGGCCAACAGCAGACCCACCAGGGCCGAGGTCGCCTTGCGCATGCGCATCCCGTGCAATGTCCGTTCTGTTCAGTCGATCACTGGCGGGACAACACGACGGTTGGCCTGCCAGGTCTCTTCGTCCTCGACCAGGTAGTCGGCGCGTTCGCCCGGCTGGTCGTCCGGTCGCTTGCCCGGAGTCTGCGTACGGGCACCCACGTGCCCCGCGGCACCCACGCCGGTAGATCAGGGTCAGGTCAGGCAGGTCGAACCAAAGTTCAGCGGTTGCGGCGTACGACGACCACGGTCACGGCCCCGCCGATGAGC
>NZ_JOIR01000121.1 GCF_000720115.1 Streptomyces sp. NRRL F-2580 | reverse complement strand
CAGGGCCCGGCCTCCCGTCCGAAGCTGAGCGACGCGTTGTTCGCCGTGCTCGAGGAGGAGTTGGCGAAGGGTCCGGTCGCGCATGGCTGGTCTGATCAGCGGTGGACGTTGTCCAGGATCACCCCGCGTCGGAACGGCACACCCATACTCACAGCCGGAGTAGTACGGGGTGTCGGCGGCGACCCGGTCGATCGGCAGCAGGGTGCCGTCCAGGATCACGAAGGCTTTCGCTCGCACGGTCTTCATCGCCTCGGTCAGGGTCGGCGCGGCGGCGGCCAGGACGTCGATCACCTCACGTATGTATCGGTACACGGTCGCGACGCCGATGCCGAATCCGGCG
>NZ_JOIR01000120.1 GCF_000720115.1 Streptomyces sp. NRRL F-2580 | reverse complement strand
CGCAATGACCACTTGGCAGGAATGGCAGGACGCCCCCTGGGGTCGTCTGCGTTACGCGATCGCCGAGGCGAACCTGGTCCGCGATCTGGATGGCCTGGGGGACGGGCCGTTGCGCATACTCGACCTCGCCGGTGGTGATGGCGGCGACGCCATGCGCCTGGCGGCCCGCGGGCATCACGTCACCATTGTCGACTATTCCCCGGCCATGCTCGCCGCCGCGGCCGAGCGAGCTTCGGCGGGCGGGCTGACGGAGCTGATCACCTGCGTGCAGGCCGACGTGACGGCTCTGCCCGCTGACCTCGCCGCCGGACAGTTCGACGTGGTGCTGTGCCACAACCTCCTTCAGTACGTGG
>NZ_JOIR01000119.1 GCF_000720115.1 Streptomyces sp. NRRL F-2580 | reverse complement strand
CCACGTACTGAAGGAGGTTGTGGCACAGCACCACGTCGAACTGTCCGGCGGCGAGGTCAGCGGGCAGAGCCGTCACGTCGGCCTGCACGCAGGTGATCAACTCCGTCAGCCCGCCCGCCGAAGCTCGCTCGGCCGCGGCGGCGAGCATGGCCGGGGAATAGTCGACGATGGTGACGTGATGCCCGCGGGCCGCCAGGCGCATGGCGTCGCCGCCATCACCACCGGCGAGGTCGAGTATGCGCAACGGCCCGTCACCCAGGCCATCCAGATCGCGGACCAGGTTCGCCTCGGCGATCGCGTAACGCAGACGACCCCAGGGGGCGTCCTGCCATTCCTGCCAAGTGGTCATTGCG
>NZ_JOIR01000118.1 GCF_000720115.1 Streptomyces sp. NRRL F-2580 | reverse complement strand
AAGATGCCGACGGATCAGGGTCTGGACCCGGGCCAGGGTCCAGCGTTCGTCTTCGAAGCCGTGTGCCGACGGCCCCTTGCCGAGTTCCTCCTCGAGCACCGCGAACTCGGCATCGGTGACGGTCGGGGCGTTCGCCGGGCCCCTGGAGCGCAGGGCCTCCATGCCGCCCTCGCGCCAGGCACGGCGCCAGCGTTCCACCGACCGCACACTCACCCGTAGATCCTTCGCGATGACCGCTGTCTTCTCACCCGCCACGAACCGCACGCCGGCCTCAAGCCGGATCTCCTCACGAAACCCCCGACGCTCAGCGGTCAGGCCCCCACCCTCCGGATAACGCATACCACCGGCATACCGCAGGGATCATGAACCGTCACCACCCGACGACAACCCGAAAA
>NZ_JOIR01000117.1 GCF_000720115.1 Streptomyces sp. NRRL F-2580 | reverse complement strand
CTCAGTAATCGTCCCCGGCTCTCACGCACCTGCCAGCGCAGCAGATCGTGGATGACCTTGTCGGTACCGTCGTCGCGCCATTTGTAGAAGTAGTACTTCACCGCGCCAGGCGGCGGCAGGTCGTGGGGCAGGTAGTCCCATTGGCAGCCGGTCCGGGACTGGTAAAGGAGCGCGTTGACGATCTCCCGCATCTCGTAGCTGCCATGGTGACCACTGACGGAGGGATGCTTCGCCTTCCACGCAGTGGGTACCGGCTCGATCAGCGCCCAGCGTTCGTCGGATAAGTCGCTCTTGTAGGGCTTGCGGTCGCTCACCACACCACTCCAACACGACCAAGCCCGTCGATTGGCCGGGATTCCCCGCAGTCACACGATCAAGCGACGACCGAACCGGACATCAGCTTACGTACCGCCCTCT
>NZ_JOIR01000116.1 GCF_000720115.1 Streptomyces sp. NRRL F-2580 | reverse complement strand
TTGTCGACGAGGGAGCCGAGGACGTCGGCGGTGTCGTAGGACGGGTCGGCGCAGACGGCCTCGGCGGCGGCGAGGTCGCAGCCGCCCGCGAACACGGACAGCCGGCGCAGGACGGTGCGTTCGGGCTCGTCGAGGAGGTCCCAGGACCAGTCGACGACGGCGCGCAGGGTCTGCTGGCGGGGCAGGACCGTACGGGCGCCGCTGGTCAGGAGGCGGAAGCGGTCGTCGAGCCGGTCCGCGATCTGGCGCGGGGTGAGCAGTCGCAGCCGGGCGGCGGCCAGCTCGATCGCGAGCGGCAGCCCGTCCAGGCGCCGGCAGATCTCGGCCGCCGCGGCCGGGTCGTCGTCCGTACGGAACCCCGGGCGGGCGGCGGCCCCGCGGTCGCCGAGCAGGCGCAGCGCGACGGGATCGGGCAGCGGCTCCACCGGCCGCAGCGACTCCCCCGGCACACCGAGCGGTTCACGGCTCGTGGCCAGGATC
>NZ_JOIR01000115.1 GCF_000720115.1 Streptomyces sp. NRRL F-2580 | reverse complement strand
ACAAAACCGAGCGGCCTGCCGCGACCGTCACAGGCCAGGTGGATCTTCGTGGTCAGTCCGCCTCGGGATCGTCCGAGGGCGTGATCACATACTTCGTCCCCCTGCTCCGCCCCCTTTTCCGGGCGCCCGCTGCATGCTGATGGGCCCGCGCGACCGTGGAGTCGACCGACACCAGCCAGTCGATGTCACCGGCCGCATCCTTCTCCGCCTGCACCGCGGCCAGCATCCGCGTGAACGTCCCATCCAGCGCCCACCTGCGGAAACGCGTATACAAAGTCTGCCAAGGCCCGTACCGCGCCGGCACATCACGCCATGCCGTACCCGCCCGAAGCTTCCACACGATCCCGTTCAGCACCTGCCGGTCATCCAACCGCGGCCGCCCCGACGACGACCGCGGCAACAGCGCGGACAACGCTTCCCACTCCAGATCCGACAGCTCATGACGACGCACCATGCGACACATGATCCCCCATCAGAACTCTTTGAAGACAGTGCCTAGT
>NZ_JOIR01000114.1 GCF_000720115.1 Streptomyces sp. NRRL F-2580 | reverse complement strand
TCCTGGGGGCGCCGTAGGTGCCGTCGGATTCCTGATGGACCGTGCGTATCCGGGCCGCGAGCTCGGCTTCGGCGGCCTGCCGGGCCGCCCTCGCGGCGGCGGTGCGGCGCCAGTAGTAGAAGCTCGCGCGGGAGAGGCCGAGGATGTCGCAGAGCCGCTTCACGCCGAACCGGCGCTGGTGATCCTCGACGAACTGGCAGCGGTTCACCAGCGCGTCTCCCCGGCGAAATACCGGGCCGCCCTGCGGAGGATGTCGCGCTCTTCCTCCAGCTCACGGATCCTCTTCCGCGCCGCGGCCAGCTCCGCCTGAAGGCTGTCACCGCCCGCCTGGACAGCGGCTGGCGGCGAGGAGTGGGCGCCTGGGCGGCGGCCGTCGGCGGCCCGGATCCAGTTCCGCAGCGTCTCGGTGTTCACCCCGAGATCACCAGCGACCGACCTGATCGTTGCTCCTGGCCTCGACCGGTACAACGCGACCGCGTCCGCCTTGAACTCGGCGGGGTAATG
>NZ_JOIR01000113.1 GCF_000720115.1 Streptomyces sp. NRRL F-2580 | reverse complement strand
CATCAGTTACGGCCAGATCCGTGACGCCTACCAGATCAACGCCGAGGGTCTGATCACCGGCGGCGCGGACGCGCTGCTGGTGGAGACGACGCAGGACCTGTTGCAGACGAAGTCCTCGATCATCGGTGCCCGGCGGGCGATGGAGGCCCTCGGTGTCACCGTCCCGCTGATCTGCTCGGTGACCGTCGAGACCACCGGCACGATGCTGCTCGGCTCGGAGATCGGTGCGGCGCTGACGGCGTTGGAGCCGCTGGGCATCGACATGATCGGGCTGAACTGCGCCACCGGCCCCGCCGAGATGAGCGAGCACCTGCGCTATCTGGCGCGCAACGCCCGTATCCCCCTCTCGTGCATGCCCAACGCGGGCCTTCCGGTGTTGACCAAGCAGGGCGCCCACTACCCGCTGTCCGCTGCCGAGCTGGCCGACGCCCAGGAAACCTTCGTCCGCGAGTACGGCCTCTCCCTCGTCGGCGGCTGCTGCGGCACCACCCCGGAGCACCTGCGCCAGGTC
>NZ_JOIR01000112.1 GCF_000720115.1 Streptomyces sp. NRRL F-2580 | reverse complement strand
TGGGCGTGGACGACAGGCGTCCCCTTCTCCTTGAACGGTAGCTCTCAGGTATCAATTGACGATGGGACCGGCCCGCACGTTCGGTGTGGGCGGAATTCGGATCACCGGACGACAGCAGGGGAGAGCTTGGTGCAGGGGCAGTCTGTATCACGGAGTTCGATCAAGAAGTGTGAGCAGGCATGGCTCCAAGGGGTCGCGCAGCTGAGGCTGGGCAACCGGGCCGCTGCGGCAGATTCCTTCCGCGCTGCCGTTGAGCACAATCCGCTTGCTGCCGATGCCTGGTTAGGGCTCCACGCCGCCGGACAGCTCCAGGGTCAGGCCGTCGAGGCCATGCACCGTCAGGCCCAGTCCTTCGGGGCCATGCGCACGATGCTCCAGACCCCGTTGTCCTCCCGGTTCCAGATCGGGGGCTACGTGAACTTCCGTCTGGAGACGCCCCGCGACCTGTGGCTCGCGCGGGCGGCGAAACTCCTGGACGATGGGCTGCTCGACCAGGCCTGGGACATGCTCTCCCACGCCGTGCTCGACTGCGACGAG
>NZ_JOIR01000111.1 GCF_000720115.1 Streptomyces sp. NRRL F-2580 | reverse complement strand
GGCGCCGTGGACGTTCAGCCGTTGCAGGAGGTGGGAGCGGTGCAGCTCGGCGATGCCTTCGAGGAGGTCGGGGTGGCGCAGCAGGGCGGCGGCCTCGCTGTCGAGGGCGCTGGGGTGGGTCAGTCGTTGCAGGCTGCCGGTGTCGGTGTGGTGTTCGGTGGCGGCCAGGGCCTGGTGGGCGCGTGTGGCCAGGGCGGGCTCGGCCAGGAGGCAGGCTGCCCAGCTGACGACGGTTTCGTCGACCCAGGTCCGCCAGGCGGTGTCGGTGTCGTCGTCGTGCGGTTCGCTTCCGGTGAGCCAGTCCAGCCGGTGGGATCCGCTGGGGGCGAGCAGGTGGAGCAGCTGGACGTCCATGCTGGTCGGGTAGCACAGGGAGGCTGCCAGGGTGGCGGCCTGCCGGGCCTGGGCCTCGGCCAGCGCGCGGCTGAGCGCGCCCGTCGGGGGCTGGTAGGCCGCCAGGAGCCAGCGGGCGGAGGCGGCTATGAGCGCGGTCAGGTCGGCGGGCACGGGCGATCGGTCCTCAGCGGCGAGCCCACCCGGGACCGGCTGGCCGGCGGTGAGCTGTTCTGTACGGAGCCGC
>NZ_JOIR01000110.1 GCF_000720115.1 Streptomyces sp. NRRL F-2580 | reverse complement strand
TGCGAGGAGTTGGGCGAGTGCGTCTGGGTTGGCGGTGTCGCAGGCGGTGATGGTGATGTGGGCGCCGGCTGTGGTGAGTTCGTCGTGGAGTTGGGTGGCGCCGGGGGCGTTGGGTCCGGTGCGGCTGGTGAGGAGGAGGTGTTTGGCGCCGTGGTGGGTGACGAGGTGGCGGGCGAGGATGTGGCCGAGTCCGCCGGTGCCGCCGGTGATGAGGATGGTGCCTTCGGGGTCGAGGGGTTTGGGGGTGTTGTGGGGTGTGGTGGGGGTGTTTTCGAGGCGGGGGGTGTGGAGTTGGCCGTTGCGGAGGGTGAGTTGGGTGTCGGGTGTGGTGGTTGCGGTGTGGGCGGCGGCGGCCAGGTCCTTGGTGAGGTCGTCTGTGGTGGTGATGTCGAGGTGGGTGAGGCGGCCGGGGTATTCGTTTTGTGCGGTGCGGATGAGTCCGGTGAGGGCTGCGGCGGGGAGGTTGTGGATGTCTTCGTCAGGGGTGAGGGCGGTGGCGCCCTGGGTGAGGACGAGGATGCGGGTGGAGTCGAGGGTGGTGTCGGCGAGGAGTTCCTGGAGGGTGGCCAGGGTGCCCTGAACCGCCGCATG
>NZ_JOIR01000109.1 GCF_000720115.1 Streptomyces sp. NRRL F-2580 | reverse complement strand
CCCAGGGCGAGGACGGAACCCGCGAGGGTCTTCTTCGAAGCGGCGATGCGGCGGATGACAGCGTGGGACACGGAGGAAACCTTCCACAGGGGACAAGGGCGGTCGCGGCATGCCGGAGCATGCGTGAGCCACTCACGCGGCGGAGAGGGGTTCGTCAGCGGCGGGTGAACCACCCGTGCCGCCCGGCGACTCATCCAGTTCTACCGACCACCCCGCCCCCTGGCAACGACCCCGCCTACTAGCCCCCCTCGCAGCCGACGCCGAACGGCACCCGGCCACCGCGATCAACACCCGCGCAGGCGGGAGTAGGCGGGAGTAGGCGTGAGGGGCTGTGAGCGGGCCCTGCGGGGGCCCTGCGGGGGCCACTAACCCGGTTCGTATGTGACGTGCGCCCTATGGGACGCCTCACCCCCAAACCCCCCTGATCTCACCGTGCGTCACCGCCCATACCCCTTCAAGGAACCGGATGAAATGTTCGAATTGCCTAGAAATCGAAGGAAATGGATGGGCGGTGGAGGTGGGGAATGGGGGTGGGACCGGAGGCGGGGAGCGGAGGCGGAGGCGGGGAGCGGAGGCGGAGGCGGGGAGCGGAGGCGGAGGCGGGGGCGCGG
>NZ_JOIR01000108.1 GCF_000720115.1 Streptomyces sp. NRRL F-2580 | reverse complement strand
CTGCTGTTCCCGGCGATCAACGTGAACGACGCGGTGACGAAGTCGAAGTTCGACAACAAGTACGGCTGCCGTCACTCGCTGATCGACGGCATCAACCGTGCCACCGACGTCCTCATCGGCGGCAAGACGGCCGTGGTCTTCGGTTACGGCGATGTCGGCAAGGGCTGCGCGGAGTCGCTGCGCGGTCAGGGCGCCCGCGTCATCGTCACCGAGATCGACCCCATCTGCGCGCTGCAGGCGGCGATGGACGGCTACCAGGTCGCCACCCTCGACGATGTCGTCGAGACGGCGGACATCTTCATCACGACGACCGGCAACAAGGACATCATCATGGCCGCCGACATGGCCAAGATGAAGCACCAGGCCATCGTGGGCAACATCGGTCACTTCGACAACGAGATCGACATGGCCGGTCTCGCGAAGATCGAGGGCATCGTCAAGGACGAGGTCAAGCCGCAGGTCCACACGTGGAAGTTCCCCGACGGCAAGGTCCTGATCGTGCTGTCGGAGGGCCGGCTGCTGAACCTGGGCAACGCGACCGGGCACCCGTCCTTCGTGATGTCGAACTCCTTCGCGGACCAGACCCTGGCCCAGATCGAGCTCTTCACCAAGCCCGAGGAGTACCCGACCGAGGTCTACGTGCTGCCGAAGCACCTCGACGAGAAGGTCGCGCGCCTCCACCTCGACGCCCTCGGCGTCCGCCTCACCAC
>NZ_JOIR01000107.1 GCF_000720115.1 Streptomyces sp. NRRL F-2580 | reverse complement strand
GCGATGCTGGGCCAGGCCGGGTCGATGACCTTCGCGTCGAGGGCCTTGCCGCTGTCGGCCTCCAGCTTGGCGTTGGCGGAGGCCTTCGCCTTGTCCTGGTTGGCGTGGATCCAGTCGTTGGTCTTCACGGTGCCGCGCAGGACGGCTTCGACCACGTCCGGGTGCTCCTTGAGGAACTTCTGCGACACGATGATGTTCGTGATGACGAACTTCTTGTCGGGCCACAGGGCGGTCTCGTCGAGGAGGACGCTGCCGCCGTCGGAGACGAGCTTGGAGGCGGTGGGCTCGGGGACCCAGGCGCCGTCGATGGAGCCCTGCTTGAAGGCGTCGGGGGTGACCTTGTTGTCGGTGCGGACGACGGAGACGTCGCCCTTGCCGGACTCCGGGTCGACCTTCCAGCCCTTCTCGGAGATCCAGTTGAGGAAGGCGACGTCCTGCGTGTTGCCCTTCTGGGGGGTGGCGATCTTCTTGCCCTTGAGGTCGTCCAGGGTCTTGATCTTGTCCGGGTTCACGACCAGCTTGACGCCGCCGGAGGCGGAGCCGGAGATGATCCGCAGGTTGGAGCCCTTGGACTTGACGTAGCCGTTGATCGAGGGGGAGGGGCCGATGAAGCCGATGTCGAGAGAGCCGCCGTTGAGGGCTTCGATCTCGGACGGGCCGGCGTTGAAGGACTGCGGCTTGATGGCGGTGGCGCCGAGTTCCTTCTGGATCAGGCCTTCCTGGAGGCCGACCAGCGCGGTGGCGTGCGTCAGGTTCGGGAAGTAGCCGATCCGCACCTCGGAGGCCGACAG
>NZ_JOIR01000106.1 GCF_000720115.1 Streptomyces sp. NRRL F-2580 | reverse complement strand
GTGGGGTAGCGCGGACCGGGCCCCGGAGCGAAAGGGTCGTTTCGTGTTCGAGGAATTCGCCACCAGGACGGTGCGCACCAGTGAGGCGTCCGTCTTCGTTCGGTACGGGGGCGAGGGGCCGCCTCTCCTGTTGTTGCATGGCCACCCGCGCACGTCGGCGACTTGGCACCGGGTCGCGCCCGTCCTGGTGCGGCGCGGTTTCAGCGTCGTCTGCCCCGACCTGCGCGGGTACGGGCGCTCCCGCGGCCCGGCGCCCGCTTTGGATCATGTCCCGCACTCCAAGCGCGCCGTGGCCAAGGACATGGTCGAGGTCATGCAGACGCTCGGGCACCAGCGCTTCGGTCTCGTCGGCCACGACCGGGGGGTTGCCGTGGCGCTCCGCCTGGTGATGGACCACCCCTCCGCGGTGACGCGGGTGGCGTTCCTGGACGGCCTGCCCCTGAGCGAGCACCTGATCCGTGCGGATGCCCGGTTCGCCACCGCGTGGTGGCACTGGTTCTTCTTCGCCCAGCCGGAGATCCCCGAACGCGTCATCAATGCCGATCCCGACGCCTGGTACCGCGGCGACCCCGAAGCCATGGGGCAGGAAAATCACGACGAGTGGCGGACCGCCACCCGCAATCCAGACGTCGTCCGCGCCATGCTGGAGGACTACCGCGCCGGGCTCACCGTGGACCGCCAACACGAGGAGGCGGACCGCGCCCGAGGCGCGCGGATCGACTGCCCCGTCCTGGTCCTGTGGTCGCTACGAGACGACCTGGAGGACCTGTACGGCGACCCGCGCACCATCTGGCGCGACTGGGCCGACGACGTCCGGGGCCACGGCATCGACGC
>NZ_JOIR01000105.1 GCF_000720115.1 Streptomyces sp. NRRL F-2580 | reverse complement strand
GTGCTCGAGGAGGAACTCGGCAAGGGGCCGTCGGCACACGGCTTCGAAGACGAACGCTGGACCCTGGCCCGGGTCCAGACCCTGATCCGTCGGCATCTTCGGGTGAGCCTGTCAGTGGCGACGGTGTGGCGGCTGCTGAAACGGCACGGCTGGTCCTGGCAGACGCCCGCCCGCAGAGCCCTCGAGCGTGCCGAGCACGCGGTGGAGCTGTGGAAGAAGGAGGTCTGGCCGGGGGTAAAAGCCTCGCGGCGGCGTCCGGTGCCTGGATCGTCTTCGAGGACGAAGCCGGCTTCTCGATGACTCCGCCCCGTGCCCGCACCTGGGGCCGGCGCGGACAGACCCCTGTCATCCGTGTGCGCGGCAGGTCCCGCCGCCGGACCTCGGTCGCCGCGCTGTGCTGCTACAAACCCGGTGAACACAGCCGTCTCATCCACCGGCCCCGCACTCATCTCCTGCTCAAGGGTGCACGCAAGAGCTTCTCCTGGAAGGACTACCGCGACCTGCTGGTGCGGGCTCACATCCAGCTCGGCGGCCCGATCGTGGTGGTCTGGGACAATCTCAACACCCACCTGGCCGCGGGGCTGAAACATTACGAGGCCGAGCACGACTGGCTCACAACCGTCCGGCTCCCGCCCTATGCACCCGACCTGAACCCCGTCGAGGCCGTCTGGTCACTTGTGCGCAGAGCGATGGCCAACACCGCCTTCGCCACACCCGACGACCTCGACCGCACACTCCGCCGCGAGTTACGCAGAATCCAACTCCGACCCCACTTGGTCGACGGCTGCCTCACGGCCACACATCTGGCCATCGACCCACCGACCCCACCCTGAAAACCTCAGTA
>NZ_JOIR01000104.1 GCF_000720115.1 Streptomyces sp. NRRL F-2580 | reverse complement strand
CCTAGACGAGTAAGTCCGATGTCTTCGGGTGCATAAAGCGAGGGTCTCGTTGGTTCGTTTGTGACGACAAACCTGGAGACCCTCGCGACTGCACTGTACGTGAGGATTGATGACTCTCTGGCAGGAACGCCGCGATGGGGTCGCCCGCCGAGGCTGACGGACGCCGAGCTGTTGACGCTCGCGGTCATGCAGGCCCTCCTCGGCTTCGCCTCCGAGACCCGCTGGCTGCGGTTCGCACGCCGCCACCTGGCCGCCGAGTTCCCCTACCTGCCCGAACAATCCGGATACAACAAGCGCCTGCGGGCCGCGAACACGCTGATCAGCCGCTTCATCCGCACCCTCGCCCGGGACACCGACCTGTGGCACGACGACGTATGGATCGTCGACTCCACCCCCGTGGAATGCGCCCGCTCGCGGCCCACCGTCCAACGCTCCGACCTCGCGGGCTGGGCCGGCTACGGCTACTGCCCCTCTCACTCGCGCTTCTTCTGGGGCCTGCGACTGCACCTGCTCTGCACACCCGGCGGCCTGCCCATCGCCTGGGCCCTGGCCCACCCCAAGACTGACGAGCGTGAAGTCCTCGCCGACATGCTCACGGGTGATCCCGACCTGCTGACCACCCACCCCGGCCAGACCGTCGTCGGCGACAAGGGCTACGTCTCCAAACACCTGGACACCTTCATGGCCGGCCACGGCCTGACTCTGCTGCGTCCCAGCTATCGCAACCTCAAGGCCCGGTCGGGCGAACACCTGCTCAAACCGATCCGGCAGCTGATCGAGTCGGTCAACGACACCCTCAAAGGCCAACTCGACCTCGAACGCCACGGAGCCAGAACCCCAGCCGGGGTCCTGGCCCGCGTCGGACAACGAATCCTGGCCCTGACCGCAGCCATCTGGCACAACCGGGCCCACAACACACCACTGACCAGGTCACTCATCGCCTACGACCACTGACCAGGCCTTCGGACTTACTCGTCTAG
>NZ_JOIR01000103.1 GCF_000720115.1 Streptomyces sp. NRRL F-2580 | reverse complement strand
TGTTCTGTCCAGGGAGGTTGTGGACGGGTGATGCAGGTCTCGGCTGAGGGATCTTGAACGAGTGAGGGCCTTCCGGGTTCGGTGTGGATTGCGACGTCTACACCGACCAGAAAGGCCCTCGTGCCCCACCGTAATGCACCCCTGACCGAGACCGGACGCCTGCGCCTGGCCCGCTGTGTGGTCGAGGACGGCTGGCCGCTGCGGCGGGCCGCCGAGCGTTTCCAGGTCTCACCCACCACCGCCCAGCGGTGGGCCGCCCGCTACCGGGCCTTGGGCGAGGCCGGCATGGCCGACCATTCCTCCCGCCCCCACCACAGCCCCCGCCGCACGGCGACCCGCACCGAACGGCGGATCATCAAGGTCCGGATCCTCCGGCGGTGGGGACCGGCCCGCATCGCCGGACTACTGGACGTGCCCGCCTCCACCGTCCACCGCGTCCTGGTCCGCTACCGGATCGCCCGCCTGACGCATCTGGACCGGGCCACCGGCACCGTCATACGCCGCTACGAACGCGAACGCCCGGGCGAACTCGTGCACGTCGACATCAAGAAGCTCGGCAACATCCCCGACGGCGGCGGCCACAAGGTGCTGGGCCGGCCGGCGGGCCGCAAGACCAAGTCCGGCGTCGGCTACCAGTACATCCACACCGCCGTCGACGACCACTCCCGCCTCGCCTACAGCGAGATCCACGCCGACGAGAAGAAGGAAACCGCCGCCGCCTTCTGGACCCGGGCCCAGGCCTACTACGCCAGCGTCGGCATCACCGTCGAACGCGTCCTGACCGACAACGGCTCCTGCTACAAATCCCACGCCTGGCGCGACCTGCTGGCAGCGGCCGGGATCACCCACAAACGAACCCGGCCCTACCGGCCCCAGACCAACGGCAAGGTCGAACGCCTCAACCGGACGCTGCTGGAGGAGTGGGCCTACGCCCGCCCCTACCAGTCAGAACAGGAACGACGCGACGCCTTCCCCGACTGGCTCCACACCTACAATCACCACCGCGGACACACCGCCCTCGCAGGCAAACCACCCGCCAACCGCGTCCCCAACCTCACTGGGCAATACA
>NZ_JOIR01000102.1 GCF_000720115.1 Streptomyces sp. NRRL F-2580 | reverse complement strand
CTAGTAGGGCTTTGTTAGGTGGTGTCGTAGGGCTGCCAGGTGGGTTGTCGGCAGGTTGGGCAGGTGCCGGTCCAGGTGGCGAGTAGGTGTTGGAGGAGGTCCAGGGCCTGGTAGAGGGTCAGGCCCTGGCAGGGGCTTTTGGGGTCCTCCGCTGTTCGGTGAGGAAGAGGTGGGCTGCGGTGACGAGGGTGACGTGCCGGTGCCAGCCGGTGAAGGAGCGGCCCTCGAAGTGGTCCAGGCCCAGAGCTGTTTTCAGTTCGCGGTAGTCGTGCTCGATCCGCCAGCGGGTCTTCGCGAGGCGGACCAGGTCCTTGGCGGGAATGCCAGTGGGCAGGTTCGAGATCCAGTACTTCACCGGGTCTGCCTCGTCCTCGGGCCACTGCGCGACCAGCCAGACGAGGGGGATCGTTCCGTCCGCGGCGGGTTTGGGCCGACGGCCCGCGAGGCGGACTCGCAGGAGCACGAAGTGCGAGCTCATCGCCGCTTTCGATCCCTTGCGCCAGGTCAGCGTGCGTCCTGCCCGTCGGCCGGCGGCCAGCACGTGGTCACGTAAGGAGAGGGGCCGGGTGCGGTAACGGGGCAGCGGCCTGGGCCCCAGCCCGCCGTATGCGGGCTGGTGTGGTTCGGCCTCCTCGCCGTGGGCGGTCATCTCCGCTTTCACTTGCAGGACGTAGGCCAGTCCCCGGTCTTCGAGGCCGTGGCGGAAGTCCGCGTTCGCGCCGTAGCCGGTGTCCGCGACCAGTGCGGCGGGCCGCAGACCGATGCCGTCGAGTTCAACGAGCATGTCCAGCGCGAGCTGCCACTTGGGGCGGTGGTGCTCGGTATCGGGAATCTTGCAGGCCCGCCTGCGGGCCCCGGCTTCCGGGCTGTCCCAGCTCGCGGGCAGGAACAAGCGCCAGGACAGCGGGCAGGAGGCCGTGTCCGTGGCGGCATGGACGCTGACTCCGATCTGGCAGTTGCCGACCTTGCCCAGGGTGCCCGAGTACTGGCGGGCGACCCCGGGCGAGGCCGTGCCGTCCTTGGGGAAGCCGGTGTCGTCCACGACCCAGACCTCAGGACGGACCGCGGCCACGGCCCGCCATGCGAGCCGGGCTCTCACGTCCTCGACCGGCCAGGTCGAGGACGTCATGAACTGCTGCAACCGCTGGTGATCGATGCCAAGGCGTTCAGCCATCGGCTGCATCGACTTCCGCCGGCCGTCCAGCAACAGCCCCCGCACATAGAGCAAGCCCTTCTCACGCTGGTCCCGCCGCACCAGCGGCGCGAACACCTCGGAGACGAACTCCTCCAACCGGACCCGAACCGCAGCAAGCTCCCCAGCCCTCATACCAACCAGCGAACTACCAGAGGCCCAACGTGACAAGGCCAGCTA
>NZ_JOIR01000101.1 GCF_000720115.1 Streptomyces sp. NRRL F-2580 | reverse complement strand
CCTCCGCCCAGCCCCCACCACCCGGCCGCAGCGGAACGGGCCCGGGCCGAACCTGGACGCCCCCGGGAGTGTCGGCCGGGCCGGTCAGATCACTGATTTGGCCCATTGCCCGTGACTGCGGGGCGGTCCCGGCGGTTGTGGGGCGCGTCGTCCGAGCTGGATTCCCGGCTAGTTGTGAGTGCAAGGAGAGTGTGATGTTCCGTTTCGCCAAGGCCGTAGCCGTTACCGCCGCCGCTGGTGCCGTCCTGGCAGGCGGGGCCGGCATCGCCGCCGCCGACGCAACCGCCGAGGGCACCGCCATCGGTTCCCCTGGCGTCCTGTCCGGCAACGTCGTCCAGGTCCCGATTCACATCCCGGTCAACATCTGCGGCAACACCGTCAACGTCATCGGTCTCCTCAACCCCGCCTTCGGCAACACCTGCATCAACAACGGCGGCGAGGGCGGTCACCACAAGGGCCAGCACCACGGCGAGTAGCAGCAGACGCCAGGCCCTGGACCCCGGCGCGCTGATCGCGCCGTCACACCCCTCCGGGGCCAGCATGTAAGCCAGCCGCAGCGCACAGCCCACAACAGACCGGCCTCGCCTCATCCTCCGGGGGAGGCCGGTCTCATAACGAAACGGGCCTGGTCGGTCACGGCCGCCGGCCGTACACCGGTCCGCGCCGGCTGCTGGTCGCCATGTCGGACTGAGCGACCGGGCCGGCCGGGCGGACCGGGCGGCGGCGCGGGACGCCGGATGACTGCAGGAAGAGATGGGGTGAGGGCGGATGGCGACGGCCGGGGTGAGCGGCGCGATACATGCGCGCAGCCGCCCCACAGCGCGCCCGACCGAAGCGCCCGCCACGGCCGCCGCGGTCGCGCGGCCCGACGGGGCGATCGCCCTGGCGGTCGCGGCCCTCCTGCTCGCGCCGGTGGCGGGAATCGTCCTGCTACCCGTCGCGTTGTCCGGCGTACCCGTCGTGGTCGCCGCGGGCTGGGCGCTGGGCCGGCTCGCGGCTCTGGAACGCCGCCCCTTCGCCTCGACCTGCCGGGTGGAGATCCCGGCGACGCCCCGCGTCCGGCGGGTCGGGCCGTTGCTGCCCGCGTTGCGCTCGCTGGCCCGCGACCGCTGCGCGTGGCGGCCGCGCACGTAGTCACGCATGCGGCGGCGGAGCTCGACTCGGCCGAAGCGATGCCCGAGGCCAGGAAGAGATCGTCCAGTTCGAGGTCCCACTGCGCGGCGGCATGCTCGGTGATCACCCTCGGAGGCTGCCCCGCCGCTGTCGCTACCTGCGGCGTTGTCGCACGATCGAGGGGCGGTCTCCGTGAGACTGGCCCCGCACTACCGAAGTCCCGCTACACTCCCGCCACCCGGCGAAAGACCAGGTCAGACACCGAAATCCTGCTGGAGTACTAGGCCGTGTATCGAAAGTGGATCTTGAGCTGTGGATGATCACGGTTCATGGGTCGGGGAGATCTCACGGATGAACAGTGGGCGGTGTTGGAGCCG
>NZ_JOIR01000100.1 GCF_000720115.1 Streptomyces sp. NRRL F-2580 | reverse complement strand
TCCATGAGGCGCAGGCCTTCGAAGGCGTCGCGGGCGTAGCGGACTTCGCCTTCGTAGATTTCGTGGAGGTCTTGTTCGACGTAGGCGCGGGTGAGGGCGGCGCCGCCGAGGATGACGGGGTAGTCGGCGGCCAGCTTGCGCTGGTTGAGCTCCTCCAGGTTCTCCTTCATGATCACGGTGGACTTCACCAGGAGACCGGACATGCCGATCACGTCGGCCTTGTGTTCCTGCGCGGCTTCCAGGATCGCGGAGACCGGCTGCTTGATACCGATGTTGACGACGTTGTAGCCGTTGTTGGTGAGGATGATGTCGACGAGGTTCTTGCCGATGTCGTGGACGTCCCCGCGGACCGTGGCCAAGACGATGGTGCCCTTGCCCTCGTCGTCGGTCTTCTCCATGTGCGGCTCGAGATACGCCACCGCCGTCTTCATCACCTCGGCCGACTGCAGCACGAACGGCAGCTGCATCTGCCCGGAGCCGAACAGCTCACCGACGACCTTCATGCCCTCCAGCAGGGTGTCGTTGACGATGTCCAGCGCCGGCCGGGTCTGAAGGGCCTCGTCGAGGTCGGCCTCCAAACCGTTCTTCTCACCGTCGATGATCCGCCGCTGCAACCGCTCGTCCAAGGGCAGGGCAAGGAGCTCCTCGGCCCGGCCGGCCTTCAGCGACTTCGTGTTCACGCCCTCGAACAGAGCCATCAGCTTCTGCAGCGGGTCGTAGTCACCCTCACGCCGGTCGTAGATCAGGTCCAGGGCGGTGGTGACCTGCTCCTCGTCGAACCGGGCGATCGGCAGGATCTTCGACGCGTGCACGATCGCCGAGTCCAGACCCGCCTTCACACACTCGTCCAGGAACACGGAGTTCAGCAGCACCCGCGCCGCCGGATTCAGACCGAAGGAGATGTTCGACAGACCGAGCGTGGTCTGGACGTCGGGGTGGCGGCGCTTGAGCTCACGGATCGCCTCGATCGTCGCGATACCGTCGCCCCGGGACTCCTCCTGGCCGGTGCAGATCGTGAACGTCAGGGTGTCGATGAGGATGTCCGACTCGCGGATCCCCCAGTTCCCCGTCAGATCCTCGATGAGCCGCTCGGCGATGGCCACCTTGTGCTCGACCGTGCGGGCCTGACCCTCCTCGTCGATCGTCAAAGCGATCAGCGCGGCACCGTGCTCCTGCGCCAGCCGGGTGACCTTGGCGAAACGGGACTCGGGCCCGTCACCGTCCTCGTAGTTCACCGAGTTGATGACCGCACGACCGCCCAGCTTCTCCAGACCCGCCCGGAGCACGGGGACCTCGGTGGAGTCCAGCACGATCGGCAGCGTCGAGGCGGTCGCGAAACGACCCGCCAGCTCCTCCATGTCCGCGACACCGTCACGGCCCACGTAGTCCACACACAGGTCGAGCATGTGCGCGCCCTCACGGATCTGGTCCCGGGCCATCTCCACACAGTCGTCCCAGCGGCCCTCCAGCATCGCCTCACGGAACTTCTTCGACCCGTTCGCGTT
>NZ_JOIR01000099.1 GCF_000720115.1 Streptomyces sp. NRRL F-2580 | reverse complement strand
TAGGGCGTGTATCGAAAGTGCCTGGTGAGGATGACGGAGAGCCCTTTTGTGATCAAGAATGATTGGATGGTCATGCTTGAGACTCCCCGTTTGATCCTGCGTCGCTGGCGCGAGGAAGACGTTGCGCCCATGGCTGCCGTCAATGCCGACCCCGAGGTCATGCGGTGGATCCGTGACGGCGGCGTCCTTGACGAACAGCAGACTCGCGGCCGGGTCCAGGCGTGGGAGAGCGAGTGGGAGTCACAGGGCTTCGGCCTGTTCGCCGTGGAGATCCGGTCCACTGGCGAGCTGGCCGGGTTCACCGGCCTTTCGGTGCCCAACTACTTGCCGGAGGTACTGCCAGCGGTTGAGGTCGGCTGGCGGCTGGGACGTTCCCACTGGGGGCAGGGCTTGGCCACCGAGGCCGCTGCGGCCGCTGTACGGTTCGGGTTCGAAGAGCGAGAGCTGGAGCGGATCGTCAGCATCGCTCAAGTGGGCAACGACGCCTCCGAACGGATCATGACCAAACTGGGGATACATCCGGTCCGTGAGACCGTCAATCCCGCCGGTGGTCGGCGAGTACGGGTGTTCGAGTTGTCGTCGGACCAGTACGTCACAACCACTCGTTGATAGCCGCTACGAGGACGGTCGCCTCGTAGCGGACCGCGAGTTTGTCGAAGCGGGTGGCCACCGCTCGGTGCCTTTTGAGTCGGTTGATTCCACACTCGACCGCATGCCGAGCCTTGTAGTCCTCGGCGTCGAATCTGGGCGGCCGGCCACCGAGAGCGCCCAGTTTCTTGCGGTTACGTGCCTGGTCGGCCTTGTCCGGGATGGTGCAACGGATGCCGCGTCGGCGCAGGTAGGCGCGGTTCCTGCGGGAGGCGTACGCCTTGTCAGCCCTCACGCGATTGGGACGGACACGTGGCCGGCCGGGCCCGATGCGGGGCACGCGTACCTTCTCTAGCACGCGTTCGAACTGCGGCGAGTCACCGCGCTGGCCAGCCGTGATCACGATCGACATAGGCCTCTGGCCCTGTTCGACGGCCAGGTGCAACTTAGTTGTGAACCCGCCGCGCGAGCGTCCCAGCCCGTGATCTCCGGGCTCGGTGAAGACACCTCCCGGTGGTTCCTTTTGCAGGTCACCCCGCTTGCGGGCGCCGGCCGCATGCTGGTGAGCGCGGCACACCGTGGAGTCGACGCTCAGGTCCCAAGTGATCGCACCCTTCGCGTCGGCCAGGGACTGGAGCCGGGTAAGGACCCGGTGCCAGGTGCCATCCCGCTGCCATCGGCGGAAGAGGTCGTAGATCCGGCCCCACGGCCCGTACTCGACTGGCACGTCCCGCCACGGCACGCCGGTACGGACCCGGAACCTTATGCCGTCGATCAGCTGCCGCCGGGGCCAGACGGGCGGCCGCCCCGCCTTCATCCCCTTCGGCAACAACGGCTCCAACACCGCCCACTGTTCATCCGTGAGATCTCCCCGACCCATGAACCGTGATCATCCACAGCTCAAGATCCACTTTCGATACACGGCCTAGT
>NZ_JOIR01000098.1 GCF_000720115.1 Streptomyces sp. NRRL F-2580 | reverse complement strand
CCTGAGAGGGCGATATGTGACTTGATGTTCGTTTCTATGTCGCCTGATCGTGTGACTGTGGGGGCTCCCGGCCGATCGACGAGTACGCCTCTCAGGCCGACGCGGCTGGGCGCCTACGTGCGCGCCACCCTGAGCGGCGCCAAGGTCGCCGGTATCGGCAGCCCCCCGCCGCCGGGTGGACCACCTACTTCGCCGTGGACAGCGCCGACGAGGTGTCACAGCGCGTCCACGAGTGCGGCGGCACCGTCGACCTGCTGGTTGACGGCGAACCGGTGGCGGGCATCCGCTGCGGCATGGCACCGGGGTGGCCGCACTGGCAGGTGCACTTCGCCGTCACCGACGCCGACCTGACGGTACGCCAGGCCGTCGGGCAAGTCCTTGACGGCTGGAGGAGACCCCGTACGGCCGGGCGGCCCGGCTCGCCGATCCTTGGGGCGGGCGGTTCTCCGTCATCGAGGTGGGCTGACGCAGGCGCGGCCGCTCACAGCCTTGACACGATCGAGCGGGCCAGCGTTTCGAGGTGGTCGCGGATCTGACTGGAGTGCTGGTCGGGGATTCCCGGGGCAAGGGGATCAAAGGCGTAGTTGACGGCGAAGTTGACCGAGCCCTTGCGCACGTACAGATGGCCACCGATCGAGGCTTCGTCGTACAGAGCCACGTCGCCCACTCCGGCCACCGGTAGAGTGCCGGGCTTGGTGTGCTGGCTGACCTCGAAGGGCAGCAGGGCGATGAAGACGATGCGGCCCTTGGCAGCGGCGTTCACGTAGGTGCACTGCGTGCGGCCGGGCAGGACGCTGTCATCCCGCCTTCCCTTTGCCGGTTGGCCGAGGACCGCCCCGACCTCCTCCTCGGTCGCCAAAGCGCAGACGTCCAGCGCCGGTTTCGTGGGTGCGGCGTGCGCGGAGTCGCCGGAGCTGGTTGCGCAGCCACTCAGTGCGAACAGGATCACCAGGCCCAGAACTCCCGGTAAGAAGCTGAACCGTGCCGGCCTTCGGGAACGCGTCATGTCCCGTCCCCTCTCGTCGAGTCGGTCGTCGGGGCGTCGTCGGCCCGAGGCGCACCGGGCGCAGCAGACCGTTGCAGACGTCCATGTGGCGAAGCGTCATCTTCTGGTGGCGGCCAGCCTAGTGCGGCCTTAATGAAGATTTCTATGATTTACGGTTCATTCCAGCTGCCCGTGTACGCGGGGCCGTCCGGCAGGGCCGGAGTCGGTGTGGCCGGTGCCGGAGCCGTTTCGTCGGGCAGCTCCAGGAGCGTCTTGCGGGTGATCGTGATGTGTTCGGCGGCCTGGGCGAGTCCGTTCAGCAGCGCGGTCAGTTGCGCGATCTGCTCGTGAGCGGCCTCCGCTTCCACGGCGATCTGCCGCTCGCGGACCTCCAGGCGGGCCAGCAGGGCGCCGAGGGTCTGCTGCGGGTCGCCGCTCACGCGCCGCGCCAGGACGGGGCGGAGGTGCTCGTCAGCCGACGGGCCATTACGTCGCTTATCGCCCAGTACACCCGTGACTCGGCCGAGACCGGGCGGTGCTCGTAGTCGCGGACCAGCCTGCGGTGCAGCATCAAGATCCCGTTGGTCTGCTCGACTCTCCAGCGGATCGGTTGCGGGACGAAGCTGCGGTTGGCCGGGTTGCGCTCGACGATCTCCACCGCGATGCTCAAGCTGGCGCCGTGGTCGACCACGCTCTTCTTGAACCCCTGGTCCACCAGGGCCTTCGTCACCGTGAGGTCCCTGCTGCGACCTTGTCCAGCAACGCGGTGCCGAAGACGTTGTCGTGCACGGAAGCGGCCAGCACCACCACGGCGATCACCAGGCCCAGCACATCGACGGCGAGCCCCCACTTGCGGCCCGGTACCTTCTTGGCGGCGTCCCATCCGGTCGTGGCCGCGGGCACCCCGGCGGCGGCATGCAGGCTCTGGGTGTCGAGCACCACCAAGCTCGGGTCGGCTACTGAGGTTTTC
>NZ_JOIR01000097.1 GCF_000720115.1 Streptomyces sp. NRRL F-2580 | reverse complement strand
TCCCCATCATCTCCAACCTCACCGGACAACCCGCCACCACCGAACAACTCACCAACCCCGACTACTGGGTCCAACACCTCCGCCACACCGTCCGCTTCAACGACGGCATCCAATACCTCCACCACCAGAACGTCACCACATACCTGGAACTCGGCCCCGACCCGGTACTCACCGCCATGACCCGAGGCTGCCTGGGCGAGGAGACCGCCAAGGGCGCGGTGTCGACCGTCGGCGTCCTGCGCAAGGGCCGCCCCGAGTCGCGGACCCTCGCGGTCGCCCTCGGCCACGCGGCCGTACGGGGTGCGGCGCTGGACGTCGAGAGCCTCTTCCCCGGTGCGCGGCGGGTGCTGCTGCCGACGTACGCCTTCCAGGGCGCCCGGTTCTGGCTGAACAGCCCCGCCACTCCCGAGGACGTGGCGAGTCTGGGCCTGACGTCGGCGGAACACCCGCTGCTCGGCGCCGTGACCAGCCTCGCCGGCGGGGAGGGACTGCTGTTCACGGGACGCGTCTCGCGGAGCACCCACCCGTGGATCGCCGACCACGCCGTCTCGGGAACGGTTCTGCTGCCCGGCACCGCGCTGGTCGAGATGGCCGTGGCGGCGGGCGAGCGCTTCGGCTACGACCAGCTCCGGGAGCTCGTCCTGGAGGCGCCGCTGATCGTCCCCGAGAACGGCCGCATCCACCTCCAGGTGGCGCTGGGCGCCGAGGAGTCGGGGACCCGCTCTGTCACCGTCCACTCCCGGACCGAGGGCCGGACGGAGGATGAGTGGACCCGGCACGCCTCCGGTGTGCTCGCCGAGGCGGGCCCTGGCCCGGTTCCCGCGGCCGGCTCGGCCGTCTGGCCGCCGGAGGGGGCCACCGGGATACCCGTGGGCGACCTCTACGCCCGCCTCGCCGAGCGCGGATACGCGTACGGCCCCACGTTCCAGGGCCTGCGGAACGTGTGGAGACGGGGCACGGACCTGTACGCGGAGATCGCGCTCCCGGAGAGCCCCGACGGGGACGGGTTCGCCCTCCACCCCGCCGCGCTGGACGCCGCCCTCCACACCCTGCTGATCGAGGACTCCGACGAGCTGACCATCCCGTTCTCGTTCAACGGGGTCACCTTGCACGCCACCGGTGCGAGCGCGCTGCGGGTGCACCTGGTTCCGAGCGGTACGAACGCCGCCTCGCTCACGGCCACGGACGCCGACGGCCGGCCCGTCCTGACCGTCGACGAGATCGCCCTGCGTCCGGCCGGTGACCTACAGGACCGCAGCGGTCGTATCGACGGGCTCTACCGCCTGGTGTGGAAGCCCGTCCCGCAGGCCACCGAGCCGGCCGCCGGGCCGTGGGCCGTACTCGGCTCGGACCCGCACGGCCTGGCCGCGGCCGTCTCCGGGGAGAGGTACGCGGACGCCGCGGCGCTGCGGACCGCGCTCGCCTCGGGCGGCCCGGTCCCCGGTGCCATCGCGCTCACCGAGCCGTGCTCGGAGGTGCATGCGGCGGTTCAGGGCACCCTGGCCACCCTCCAGGAACTCCTCGCCGACACCACCCTCGACTCCACCCGCATCCTCGTCCTCACCCAGGGCGCCACC
>NZ_JOIR01000096.1 GCF_000720115.1 Streptomyces sp. NRRL F-2580 | reverse complement strand
GTGGGTGGGGAGGGTGTTGAGGATTTCGGTTTCGGTGGCCTCGATGGCGATCATCGCGCCGCCGGTGGGCGCGGACTGCATCAGACGGCCGCGGACGGCCACCAGAGTGCAGGCGTCGTCCAGGGACAGGACTCCCGCGACGTGCGCGGCGGCCAGCTCGCCCACCGAATGGCCGAGGAGGTGGTCGGGGGTCAGCCCGTAGTGCTCCACCAGCCGGAACAGCGCGACCTCGACGGCGAACAGCGCGGGCTGCGTGTACTGCGTCCTGTTGAGCAGAGCTGCCTGCTCGCTCCCCTCGCCCGCGAGGATCAGCTCCTTGAGGGACAGACCCAGGTGGGCATCCATCCGCGCGCAGACCTCGTCGAGGGCGCGGGCGTAGACGGGGTGCGTCTCGTACAGTTCGCGTCCCATGCCGGGACGCTGACTGCCCTGACCCGTGAACAGGAACGCGAGCCCGGAGGCCCCGTCGGCCCGGCCGCAGTCCCCGGTCACCAGCTGCGGCGCGGACTCGCCCCGGGCCAGCGCGTCCAGGCCCGCCAGCAGACCCGCCGGGTCGTCGGCGAGGACGACCGCACGGTCCGGGAGCGCCGCCCGCGTGGTGGCCAGCGCGTGGCCGACGTCCAGGTGCGCGAGGCCGAAGCCGCCCTCCGTGCCGGCCTCGGCGGCCAGCCGCCGCAGCTGGGCGGCCCGGGCGCGCAGGCCCTCCGTACCGCGGCCGGAGACCACCCAGGGCAGCTGGGCGGGAGTCGCCGGGTCGCGGGACTCCGCGGCCTCGGCGGCGGGGGCCTGTTCGAGGACGACGTGGGCGTTGGTGCCGCTGATCCCGAAGGAGGAGACGGCGGAACGGCGGGGCCGGCCGGCCTCGGGCCACGGGGTCGCCTCGGTGAGGAGGGACACCGCGCCGCTTGCCCAGTCCACGTGCGGGCTCGGCGCGTCCACGTGCAGGGTGCGCGGCAGCACCCCGTGGCGCATGGCCATGACCATCTTGATGACGCCGCCGACGCCGGCGGCGGCCTGGGAGTGGCCGATGTTGGACTTGAGGGAGCCGAGGTGGAGGGGGTGATCGGCGTCGCGGTCCTGGCCGTAGGTGGCGAGGATGGCCTCGTTGCTCGCGCCGTCCTGGTTGACGGCGGAGCCGCGGACCACGGCGAGGACCTCGTGGCCGTTGCGGCGGGCGTCGGAGAGCCGCTCCAGGAGCAGGATGCCGACGCCCTCGCTCCACGTCGTACCGTCCGCCGAAGCCGCGAACGACTTGACCCGCCCGTCGGGCGCCAGCCCGCGCTGGCGGCTGAACTCCACGAAGGGCCGCGGAGTGGCCATGACGGTGGCGCCGCCCGCCACGGCGAGCGTGCACTCGCCCTGGCGCAGGGCCTGCGAGGCCAGGTGCAGGGCGACGAGGGAGGAGGAGCAGGCCGTGTCGACGGTGATCGCCGGGCCCTCCAGCCCGAAGGTGTAGGACAACCGTCCGGAGGCCACACTGCCGGCGCTGCCCGTGCTCAGGTAGCCCTCGTACTCGACCGGAACGTCGGACAGCCGGGACGCGTAGTCGTCGTACATGGTGCCGACGAACACGCCGGTGCGGCTGCCGCGCAGGGTCGTCGGGTCGATGCCCGCCTGCTCGAAGCTCTCCCAGGTCGTCTCCAGCAGCAGGCGCTGCTGCGGGTCGATCGCGAACGCCTCGCGGGGCGAGACGCCGAAGAACTCGGCGTCGAAGCGGTCGGCGTCGTAGAGGAACCCGCCGTGCCGCGTGTAGCTCTTGCCGGCCCGGGTGGGGTCCGGGTCGTAGAGGGCGTCGACGTTCCAGTCGCGGTTGGTGGGGAAGGGGCCGATGGCGTCGGTGCCGTCGGCGACGAGCCGCCACAGGTCCTCCGGGGACCGGGCGTCACCGGGGTAGCGGCAGGCCATGCCGACGATCACGATCGGGTCGTCCTGGCCGACACCCGCGCCGGCCGCGGCCTGCCGGACCGGCCGGGCGGCGGCCTCGCCGGCGATCTTGGCGAGCTCGGCGACGACGAAGTCGGTGAGCGCACCGGGCGTGGGGTGGTCGAAGACGGCGGTCGCGGGAACCGCGATCCCGCTGTCCGAGGCGAGCCGGCGGCGCAGCTCCATACCGGTGAGGGAGTCCATGCCCAGCTGGAAGAAGGGCCCGCTGTCGTTGACGGCGGCGGGGCCCGCCAGGCCGAGCACGGCGGCGACCGTCGTCCGTACCAGCTCACCGGCGGCGCGCCGGCGGTCGGCCGGGGGCAGTTCGGCGGTGCGCTCGGCCCAGGAGGATCCGGTGGCCGCGGCGGCGCGGCGGCGCGGGGCGCGGACCAGGGTGCGCAGGAGGGCGGGCGCGGACTGGTCGGGGGAGCGCAGCGCCTTCAGGTCCAGCTCGATCGGCACCAGCTCCGGCTGACCGGCCGTGAGCGCGGCGTCGAAGAGCTCCATCCCGCGCTCGGGCGTCAGCGGAAGGATGCCCTTGGCGGCCCACCGCTTGATGTCGGCCTCCGAGAACTGTGCGGCCATGCTGCCGGTACTCGTGTCCCAGAGTCCCCAGGCGAGGCTGGTGGCGGGGAGGTTGTGGTGGTGGCGGTGGTGGGCGAGGGCGTCGAGGTAGGTGTTGGCGGCGGCGTAGTTGGCTTGGCCGGGGTTTCCGATGAGTCCGGCGATGGAGGAGAAGAGGATGAAGTGGGTGAGGGGGAGGTGGGTGGTGAGT
>NZ_JOIR01000095.1 GCF_000720115.1 Streptomyces sp. NRRL F-2580 | reverse complement strand
GTGGGTGGGGAGGGTGTTGAGGATTTCGGTTTCGGTGGCCTCGATGGCGATCATCGCGCCGCCGGTGGGCGCGGACTGCATCAGACGGCCGCGGACGGCGACGAGGAGGGCCGCGTCGCGCAGGGTGAGGACCCCGGAGATGTGCGCGGCGGTGAGTTCCCCGAGGGAGTGGCCGAGCAGGTAGTCGGGGGTGAGGCCGTGGTGTTCGAGGGTGCGGTAGAGGGCGACCTCCGTGGCGAAGAGCGCTGCCTGCGTCCACATCGTCTGGTGCAGCGGTGAGGTGGTGGGGTCCTCGTCGCTGAAGAGGAGGGACTTGAGGGAGACGTTCTGCTGGAGGTGCTCGTCGAGGTGGGCGCAGACCTCGTCGAGGGAGCGGGCGTAGACGGGGTGGGTCTCGTAGAGCTCGCGGCCCATGCCGGGACGCTGACTGCCCTGACCCGTGAACAGGAACGCGGTCTTGCCACCGCCCCGACCCGCCGGCGGACCCGCGATCAGCTCCGGCGTTTCCTCACCGGCGGCCAGCGCGGCGAGCGCCCGCAGAACGCCGTCCCGGCCCTCCGCGACGACGGCCGCGGAGTGCGCCAGCAGCGTGGGCCCATCCGCCAGCGACCGGCCGATGTCGGCCAGTGAGACCTGCGGCTGACCGGCCGGTTCCGGCTGCTCCGCGCGCTCGGAGACGAAGGCCAGCAGCCGGCCCGCCTGGGCTCGCAGCGCGGCCTCGGTGTGCCCCGACAGCAGCCAGGGCGCCAAGGGCAGGGGTGCCGGGGCCTCGATGACGGGCCTCGGCTCGGCGGCGGGGGCCTGTTCGAGGACGACGTGGGCGTTGGTGCCGCTGATCCCGAAGGAGGAGACGCCGGCCCGGCGCGGCCGGTCGGTCTGCGGCCACGGCGTCGCCTCGGTGAGCAGCGACACCGCTCCCGTGCTCCAGTCCACGTGCGAGGTCGGCCGGTCCACGTGCAGGGTGCGGGGGAGCACCCCGTGGCGCATGGCCATGACCATCTTGATGACGCCGCCGACGCCCGCGGCGGCCTGGGAGTGGCCGATGTTGGACTTGAGGGAGCCGAGGTGCAGTGGACGCTCCGCGTCGCGGTCCTGGCGTTGCTCGCGCCGTCCTGGTTGACGGCGGAGCCGCGGACCACGGCGAGGACCTCGTGGCCGTTGCGGCGGGCGTCGGAGAGCCGCTCCAGGAGCAGGACGCCGACCCCCTCACTCCAGGCGGTGCCGTCCGCCGCGTCCGCGAAGGACTTGCAGCGCCCGTCCGTCGCCAGCCCGCGCTGGCGGCTGAACTCCACGAACAGATCGGGCACCGCCATCACGGTCACGCCGCCCGCGAGGGCGAGGGTGCACTCGCCCTGGCGCAGGGCCTGCGAGGCCAGGTGCAGGGCGACGAGGGAGGAGGAGCAGGCCGTGTCGACGGTGATCGCCGGGCCCTGGAGGCCCAGCGTGTACGAGACCCGGCCGGAGGCCACGCTGAGCGTGTTGCCGGTCGTACGGTAGGCCTCGACGGCCTCCGGCGCGTTGCGCAGGTGGGAGGCGTACTCGCTGTACATGGCACCGCTGAACACACCGGTACGGGTGCCGCGCAGGGTGGCCGGGGCGATGCCGGCGTTCTCCACCGCCTCCCAGCTCGCCTCCAGCAGCAGGCGCTGCTGCGGGTCCATGGCCGCGGCCTCGCGCGGGCTGATCCCGAAGAACTCCGCGTCGAACCGGTCGGCGTCGTAGAGGAACCCGCCGTTGCGGGCGTACGAGTGGCCCGCGCGGTCCGGGTCGCCGTCGAAGAGCCGGTCCAGGGCCCAGCCGCGGTTGGTGGGGAAGGGGCCGATGGCGTCGGTGCCGTCGGCGACGAGCCGCCACAGGTCCTCGGGGGAGCGGGTCTCGCCCGGGTACCGGCAGGCCATGCCGACGATCACGATCGGGTCCGCGTGATCGGAGGTGCTGCGCACCGCGATCTGCCCGCCGGGACGGACCACCTCGGTCTCGCCGGCCAGCTTGGACAGCTCGCCCGTCAGGAACTCGGCGAGCGCGGCCGGTGTGGGGTGGTCGAAGACGGCCGTCGCCGGCAGCGTGACCCCGGTGACCGCCACGACCCGGCGGCGCAGCTCCAGGCCGGTCAGCGAGTCCATGCCGAGGGTCTTGAACGCCGTGTCCTCGTCGACGGCATCCGGGCCGGCGAGGCCCAGCACGGCGGCGACGGTGGTGCGCACGAGCTCACCGACGGTACGCCGGCGGTCGGCCGCGGGGAGCGCGGCGGTGCGCTCGGCCCACGAGGAACCGCCCGTACCGGAGAGGGCAGCGGCCGCGGCGGCGCGGCGGCGCGGGGCGCGGACCAGGGTGCGCAGCAGGGCGGGCGCGGACTGGTCGGGGGAGCGCAGGGTCGGCAGGTCCAGATCGGCCGCGGCGAGCAGCGGCTCCGGCGAGACGAGGGCCGCGTCGAAGATCTCCATGCCGCGCTCGGCGGAGATCGGCAGCACGCCCTTGCGGGCCCACCGTTTGACGTCGAGCTCGCTGAGCCCGCTCGTCATCGTGCTCGCGGTGTCCCAGAGTCCCCAGGCGAGGCTGGTGGCGGGGAGGTTGTGGTGGTGGCGGTGGTGGGCGAGGGCGTCGAGGTAAGTGTTGGCGGCGGCGTAGTTGGCTTGGCCGGGGTTTCCGATGAGTCCGGCGATGGAGGAGAAGAGGATGAAGTGGGTGAGGGGGAGGTGGGTGGTGAGT
>NZ_JOIR01000094.1 GCF_000720115.1 Streptomyces sp. NRRL F-2580 | reverse complement strand
CGCGACCTGTGGCTCGCGCGGGCGGCGAAACTCCTGGACGATGGGCTGCTCGACCAGGCCTGGGACATGCTCTCCCACGCCGTGCTCGACTGCGACGAGGCCCGGTTCGTCTGTGCACGGTACGCCGTCCTGAGGAAGGACTGGCCACTCCTGCTGACGTTCGCCGAGGGGATCCGGGACTCCTTCCTGCGGGACGAGTCGACTAGGGCGTGTTTTAGAAGTTGCTGGTGTGCTGGGCGGGTCGTCCGGGGAAGTCGCGGGCGGCCATCCAGATGGTGAGGTCACGGGCGATCTGGTCGATGCTGGTCTCGGTGGCGACGTCGTGTTCGCGGCGGGTGGTGTCGCGGCGGACAACCTCATAGCCGCCTTCCTCCAGGACTGCGACCGAGGTGAACCAGACCGGGTCGTCCTTGTCGGGCTGGATGACGACGAAGGTGTTGTCCGTGTCGTTCAGGTCATCGATCAGCATGAACAACGCGTCCTCGGACGGGTCCTCGATGTGGTCGCCGCTCTCACTCTCGGCCCGGTAGTACGCAGCCCCCATCGGCCCTGTCTCCCCTCAACCCGCTGACCTGATCGCGGCCAGAATGACATGCGGGACCGGCACTCCCGGCAGGTCACAGCCATTCGTTGATCGCGGCGATGAGGACGGTGGCTTCGAAGCGGACCGCGAGCTTGTCGAACCGGGTGGCCACTGCCCGGTTCCGCTTCAGCCGGTTGATGCCGCACTCGACCGCGTGCCGGGCCTTGTAGTCCTCACGGTCGAAGGCCGGAGGCCGCCCGCCGCCCGTGCCCCGGCGCTTGCGGTGGCCTGCCTGATCGGCAGGTTCCGGAATCGTGCAGCGGATCCCGCGCCGACGCAGATACGCACGGTTCGCGCGCGATGAGTACGCCTTGTCGCCACGGACCCGCAACGGACGAACCCGTGGCCTACCCAGCCCGAGGCGAGGGACCCGGATGGCTTCCAACACGGCCGTGAACTGCGGGCTGTCTCCCCACTGCCCGGCTGTGACCAGCAGCGATAACGGCTTCTGCCCTTGTTCGCAGGCCAGGTGAATCTTCGTGGTCCAGCCGCCGCGGGAACGGCCCAGGCCGTGATCGTCGGGTTCGGCCTGGCGGCCGCCCGGCGGTTCCTTCTGGGTCTGGCCGTCGCGCCGGGCACCGGCCGCGTGCTGATGTGCCCGGCAGATCGTGGAGTCGACGTTCACCTCCCAGGTGATCAGTCCGGCCGCGTCGGCCCGGGCCTGCAACCCGGTCAACACCGCCGACCAGACACCATCGCGTTGCCAGCGACGGAAGAGCCCATAGACCGTCTGCCACGGACCGTATTCCGTCGGCAGATCCCGCCACGGGGGCCCCGGTCCGCACCCGCCAGCGGATCCCGTCGATCAACCGCCGCCGGCCCGCCGACGGCCTGCCCAACACCGCGACCGGCAACAACGGCCCCAGCACCGCCCACTGGTCATCTGAAAGATCCCCTCGCCCCACACCGAGATCATCACGGCACGAGGCGAGACACGGACCCCAGTTCTAAAACACGGCCTAGTTGTATTGCCCAGTGAGGTTGGGGACGCGGTTGGCGGGTGGTTTGCCTGCGAGGGCGGTGTGTCCGCGGTGGTGATTGTAGGTGTGGAGCCAGTCGGGGA
>NZ_JOIR01000093.1 GCF_000720115.1 Streptomyces sp. NRRL F-2580 | reverse complement strand
GGGCGGGTCCGAGGCCGACCGGGCCCGGCCCGGCGGACCTTGATGGTGGCCATGACCTCCTCGAAGCGGGTGCAGTCGGCGGCGTTGCCGCCGGTGAGGGTGAACTCCACGTCCAGGTCCCGGGCGCGGCGGCCCAAGCACACTGCCCGCCGTGTCACCCACCGCCGCTGGCAGGCGGATCCGGGCGAGTCCGATCACGGCCAGCCGTAACCCACCCTGACCCCTGGTACACAGGTGCGCTGGTTGCCACGCACGCCTGACGGCGTGCCGCGGCGGTGGCGTGTGAGTGGGCTCTGGACTTTGGACACGGTGTTCAGGCAGTGCGGTACAGGAGGTCGGGCGTGGCTGCGGTGGCCTGGCACGGGAGGCGGGTGAGTCCGGCCTTCTCGGCGAGGTACCGAGCCAGTGCGCGGGCCTCGGAGGTTCCCCTGAGTGTTCCCGTTCCGTCTGCTCGCGAAGGCGCCCGGCCTCGGCCCGCCCCTGGGCGAAGGCGTCCTCGGGCTCGAGGATCCTGGTGCGGATCTGTTCGCGTGCGGCGCGGGCGATCCGGGTGTCCGTGGGGCGGGTGTAGCGGTGGGCGCGGTGCTGGGCGATGGCCTCGCGGTAGCCCGCAGGCTGCTCGTGGGGCCCTGTCCGGGCCGGGCCCGGTGCCGCGGACCCGTCGAATTGACAGTTCGTCATGGTCGGGTGCCAGCCATCCACGTTCATGCGGTCCACATGTCATCCGCCGGCGGCGTCCTCGGCCTCCCAGCGCAGCAGGTCGCCCGGCTGGCACTCGAGCACTTCGCAGAGCGCGGCGAGTGTTGCGAAGCGTACCGCCTTGGCGCGGCCGTTCTTGAGTACGGCCAGGTTGGCGGGAGTGATCCCGACGCGGTCCGCGAGCTCGCCCACGGACATCTTCCGCCTGGCCAGCATCACGTCGATGTCGACGGCGATCGGCATCAGATGACCTCGTCCAACTCGGCCTGCATCTGCGCTGCTTCGACGTCGCGCGCGACGGCCTGGGTGAGCAGCATCCGTAGCACGAGGACGATGAGGGCGACCCCGAGGATGGCCAGGCTGACCCCGCCCATGATGACGGTGACGCCCGGATCCTCCCGCTGGCCCGGCGCGTTGACGGCCGTGACCGCGAACCACAGGAGGGCAGCCGCCACGATCGCGCCGATCACGCCGTCCACGTACCGGAAGGCGGCGTGGGAGAACACGGTTCCGCGTCGCACCATCGTCACCAGCCGCCATACGCAGCCCAGGGCGACCTGGACCGACACCATGCCCAGGATCGTGATCACGCGCAGCGGGGTCAGCGGGAGCGAGCCGTCCTCCGGGTCGCTCCCACTGACCAACGCCCACAGCATCCCTGCCTGTACGAACACGGTGCCGACGAGCACGACCACGAGCACGGCGCGCAGCGCACGCACAGTCAGCTTCCCCACGATCAATCCTTCCATCGAGTTACGGTGGAAATCTATCGAGTTTCGATAGGTGAAACAAGAGCTGAGATGGAGGGTGAGGCGGAGGCGTCCCGCCACCACGCGAACCCAGGACCCCGCCGGCCGGTCGGACGGGTCAGGTGGGTCGGGCGGGCAGGCGCCGGAGGCCTCGGGGGAGTGGGGCCACGTGTCGTGGCGGCGTTCCCGCTGGACGCTGCCGTCGGCCTCGTGCACCGTGACGGCCTCCCGCCGTCGCGCAGAGCCGGCCGTCCGTGTCCCCCAGCGCTTCGGCGATACCGGGCACGGACTCACGGGCGAGGAGCCGTACGGGTACGCGGGGGGAGTTCATGTGCTCTTCCTGGTCCGCGTCCGGGCTGCAGCGGCTGGCCACTAGAGCTGCCGCAGGTGTGCCGGATTGTCCTTTTCGTGCGCTGGTCCCGCGAGGATGCCCTCGATGCGGATGAGGGGTGCGCAGAGGTCGGGGCAGACGCTCCGCATGGTTGCGCCGTGAGTGGGCAGCCAGTCATCCGAGCCCTTGCTGTGCAGGCGGCGTGGCGACTAGTAGGGCTTTGTTACTGAGGTTTTCAGGGTGGGGTCGGTGGGTCGATGGCCAGATGTGTGGCCGTGAGGCAGCCGTCGACCAAGTGGGGTCGGAGT
>NZ_JOIR01000092.1 GCF_000720115.1 Streptomyces sp. NRRL F-2580 | reverse complement strand
ACGGTTGATGCCGTCGATCAGCGAGTGACGGCAGCCGTACTTGTTGTCGAACTTCGACTTCGTCACCGCGTCGTTCACGTTGATCGCCGGGAACAGCAGGGCGCCGGCCTGGTGCATCTCGTAGAGGCGGTGGACCCCGGTGGTGGTCTCCTCCGTCACGCCGCGGATCTCAGACGCCAGCGCCGTCCAGTCGATGGACGTTTTTTGCAACAGGTCCAGGACCAGGGCCATTTCCTCGTTGTCCGCGGTGGACGGATCCGGGGCGGCGCCCGCCTTCTGGTACTCGACACCCTTGTGGACCAGGAGGGTGGCGTCACCGCCGTCGTCGAGGATCATGTTGGGGCCCGCGTGGCCGGGCCAGGTCAGCGCCTGCTCCGTGCACCACCAGTACTCCTCCAGCGTCTCGCCCTTCCAGGCGAACACCGGGATGCCGGCGGCGGCAACGGCGGCGGCCGCGTGGTCCTGCGTCGAGTAGATGTTGCAGGACACCCAGCGCACCTGCGCCCCGAGCGCCACCAGCGTCTCGATCAGGACGGCCGTCTGCACGGTCATGTGCAGGGAGCCGGTGATCCTCGCCCCGGCCAGGGGCTGCGAGGGGGCGTACTCCTTGCGGATCGACATCAGACCGGGCATCTCGTGCTCGGCGAGGGTGATCTCCTTGCGGCCGAATTCCGCGAGCGAGAGATCTGCGACCTTGAAGTCCATGGGGTCTACTCCGTGATGGTGATGGCTAGTTCTGGCTGAGGTTCAGGTTCTGATGGATCTCTAGAGTCGCGGTGGACTTGTTGAGAGTGATGTAGTGCAGGCCCGGCGCACCCTCGGCGAGTAGACGCTCGGCCATCGCCGTCGCGTACTCCACACCGATGCGGTGGCCGGCCGCCGGATCGTCCTTCGCCGCCTCCAGCCGCCGGGCGAGCGCCGCCGGGAAGCGGGCGTCGCTCAGCTCCGCGAAGCGCCGGATCTGGCGGAAATCGGTGGCCGGCATGATCTCCGGGATGACCGGTGTCAGACAGCCCACGGCGCCGAGCCGGTCGCGCAGCCGCAGGTAGTCCTCGGCGTGGAAGAACATCTGGGTGATGGCGTAGTCCGCGCCGGCCCGGCACTTCGCGGCGAAGTGCCGGATGTCCTCACTCCAGCCGGGCGAGCGCGGATGCCGCTCCGGGAAAGCCGCCACACCCACCGTGAAATCACCCAACTGCCGGATCAAAGTGACCAGTTCGTGAGCATGGGCCAGCCCCTGCGGATGCGGCGTCCACTGCCCCTTCGGGTCACCGGGCGGGTCACCGCGCAGCGCGAGCACATCGCGGATACCCGCGTCCGCGTACTGACCGATGATGTGACGCAGCTCGGCGACCGAGTGCCCCACCGCCGTCAGGTGCGCCACCGGACGCAAGGTGGTCTGCGCAGCGATGCGCTTGGTGACCTCCACCGTGCGGTCCCGGGAGGAACCACCGGCCCCGTAGGTGACCGAGACGAACGACGGCGCGAACGGCTCGATCCGGCGGATCGCCGCCCACAGGGTGCGCTCCCCGGCATCCGTCTTCGGCGGGAAGAACTCGAACGAGAAGGTCCGCCGGCCCTGGGACAGCAGCTCACGGACACCGGGGGCGGCGGGGGCAGAGGGGCGGGGACGGTCGGTGGTGGCGGCCAGAGCAGCCGGCATGTCGCACTCCTTTCCAACACGGCGGCACTCAGCGTGCGTTGAAGTACGTCGCCTCGGGGTGATGGATCACGATCGCGTCCGTGGACTGCTCCGGGTGGAGCTGGAACTCCTCCGACAGGTGGACACCGATCCGCTCCGGCCGCAAAAGGCCGGCGATCTTCGCCCGGTCCTCCAGGTCGGGGCAGGCGGGATACCCCAACGAGTAGCGGCAGCCCTGGTACTCGGTGCGGAACATGCCGTCCATGGAGCCCGGATCCAAACCGGCGATGCCCAGCTCGCCACGGACCCGCGCATGCCAGTACTCGGCCAGTGCCTCCGCGAGCTGCACGGAGAGGCCGTGCAGCTCCATGTACTCGCGGTAGGCGTCCGCGGCGAAGAGCCGGGCCGTCTCCTCGCCGATCCGCGAGCCGACGGTGACCACCTGCAGGCCCACGACGTCGGTGTCCCCGCAGTCCTCGGAGCGGAAGAAGTCGGCCAGGCACAGCCGGCGGCCCCGGCCCTGGCGGGGGAAGGTGAAACGGGTCCGCTCGGACCCGTTCTCGTCGAGGATGATCAGGTCCTCGTCCTTGGAGACACAACGGAAGTAGCCGTGCACGACGGCCGCTTCGAGCAGTGCGTCGGTGTGCAGCCGGTCCAGCCAGCCACGCAGCCGGGGCCGCCCGTCCGTCTCGATCGTCTCGGTGTCCTTCAGCCCCCACTGGCCCTTGAACAGGGCCGTCTCATCCAGCCAGGAGGCGTAGTCCTTGAGCGGGATGCCCCTGACGACGCGGGTGCCCCAGAACGGCGGGGCGGGGACCGGGTTGTCGACGGCGACGTCGGAGCGGCCCCCCGGCTCGGCTGCCACCACCGGCAGCGGCGTATCGCGCTTGGCGACACGGCGCTGCTTGAGCGGCGGCAACTCGACGCCGGGAACACCGCGTTTCACACCCATCAGCGCATCCATGAGGCGCAGGCCTTCGAAGGCGTCGCGGGCGTAGCGGACTTCGCCTTCGTAGATTTCGTGGAGGTCTTGTTCGACGTAGGCGCGGGTGAGGGCG
>NZ_JOIR01000091.1 GCF_000720115.1 Streptomyces sp. NRRL F-2580 | reverse complement strand
TTTCCTCTACGTCTCGTGGGCTCGGAGATGTGTATAAGAGACAGGGGTGGTGGTGGGTTGGGGGGAGCCGCCCGTGGGTTCGAGGGTGAGTCCTACGGAGCGGGCGTTGTCGGGGCTTCCTTGCATGAGGGTGGCGCCGTCGCCGTGGATGAGGCCGGCGGAGCGTTTGGTGCCGTGGTCGTCGAACCACAGTTGGTAGGTCTTGCCGTCGGGTGGAGCCGGGAGGCCGTGGCTGGTGAAGACGGCTTGGTCGCGTGTGGCGGAGGTGGTGACGGATGTCCCGGCTCCGGTGGTGGTGTTCCCGTGTACGGTGCGGGCGTCGGGGGCGGCCAGGACGGCGGCCAGTTCCTGGGCCTGGCGGGTGCTCTGCTGGGCGTGGGTGCGTGTTTGTTCGGCTTGCTGGTACTGGTAGGCGGCGAGTGCACCGAGGGCCGCCGCGGCGGCGAGGCAGGCCGCGATGACGAACGCGCCGGCCTTGCGTCTGAGGAGTGTGGTGAGACGGGCCTGGGGTGTGGGGCGGGTGTGTGGGGGCAGTTGCGGGATGGTTTCGATGCGGTGGAGGACGGTCTGTCGCATCGGGGCGGGTGCGGGCAGGGCGGTGACGGCGGCCAGGCGCGCTGCTGCCGCGTGGAGCCCGTCGACTTCCCGGGCGCAGTCCGTGCAGCGGCGTAGGTGTGCGGTGAAGGCGTGGAGTTCGTTGCCGGTGAGCGCGTCGAGTGCGTACGCGCCGGTGAGGGTGTGGAGGCGGTCGTCGTGTGTCACTCGCCTACCCCCATGCAGTCGCGCAGTCGGATCAGTCCGTCGCGCATGCGGGTTTTGACGGTGGCGAGTGGGGATCCCAGTTTTTCCGCGACCGCGCGGTAGGTCAGGCCCTGGTAGTAGGCGAGGGTCACGGCCTGGCGCTGGAGTTCGGTCAGGGTCTCCAGGCAGCGGCGTACCTGTTCGCTTTCCAGGTGGGATTCCACTTCCTCGGCGACCTCGTCGTAGGGCCTGGGTCGCTCGCGTGCGGCGGTGGCGTGTTCGCGATCCAAGGAGGCCTGGGCGGAGCGGACCCGGTCCACGGCCCTGCGGTGCGCGATGGTGGCCACCCAGGTCATCACGGTGCCCTGTGCGGGGCGGTAGCGGGCGGCCTGGCGCCACAGGTCGATCATGACCTCCTGGGCCACCTCCTGTGACTGGGCGCGGTCCCGGACGACTTTGACGACGATCCCGAACACGGTGGTGACGACCGCGTCGTACAGGACGGTGAAGGCATCCTTGTCGCCGTGGCCCACCCGTTCCATGACCTCTTCCAACCGTGGCCCGCCCGCGTCCGTACTGCGCAGGTATGGGGGCCGGCTCACCGGCATCCCGCCGCGCGTCGCCGGTCGGCCTGCCGCGGCCCGGTTCCGTGGTGGCCGTCTCGGCTCTCGTGCCTTGATGCCATCAGCAGCTCTTTCGCCGAGAGGGGGACCGGGCCCGCGGCCCGGGGTCGGCCGTGGTGCTCCGCTGGTCTCACCCCTTCTTCGTAGCGGGCCTGTGTATGGATTGCCCCGATCGGCAACGCTGCGGCCCGCCCGTCATCCGATCGAGCGAAACCGGCTTCCACCGCCCAGCCCCAGCGACCGCCGCCACCCCCGTCACCCCGCCGTGGCCGTTGGGGTGCCCTTGGGAGGGTTTCACCTGCCGTGGAGGAAGGCCTGTGCTGGGATGAAGGCTTCGTGGCCGGTCGGGAGGCGGACCCGTACCCCGGACTCCGTCCATGTCACGGATTCGATGCCGTTCGCGGCGACGGTGGTGTCGAGGTCCGTCCAGTGTCTGTAGGACAGGCTGGGATCTCTGCCGATCGCCATTTTGTAGGGGTGTCGTCCGGGCAGGGTGTGCCCGTGGACCAGTCCCAGGAAGTGGGGTGAGTCGTCCGCGTAGACGACCGTGGCGGGAGCGCTGTCGCGGTACGTCACCTCCGTCCGCGGCCACCACACCACCGTCAGGAACGCGGTGCTCAGCACCACCGTCCCCGCCACACCGCCGAGCAGCAGCCTGCCGATTCCGCTCGCCGGCGCGACCGCGCGGTCGCGCCGGGCCGGTCAGGAGCGAACGGTGCGATGGTGCCCATCCGGGGTCGGCGCCGCTCCGCACCGCCGGCCGGCCGGAGACCACTCTGCGATGCAAGCACGCGGAACTGAGCCGATCGGTTGTGGCGGCCACGCCCCGTCCGACGTCTGACCCGCGCAGTGCCGTGCCGTGCCCTGGTCGATGACCTCATTGGCGCTGACGTTGGCGTTGATGTGGGAGCTGGCATGGGCCGGATGCGCGAGGGTGCGGCCGATGGTGCCGCCCGGATGCCCTGGCCGCCGGCCACGTGGTCCGCGGCTTCGAGGGTGCGGTGGCCGACGAGTGGAATATTGCCCGCTCCGCCCTCGAAGCGGCGGCCCGCGCTCTCCACGCGAACCGGCCCGGGACCGCCCCGCATGCTGTATCTGTACGCCGGCCGCCATTCGCGCGACTCTCGGCCAGCACGGCGGGCGGGTGGACTGTCCATTGGCGGCACGGACTTTTGCCGGTGGTGGGCGGTACACGTGGGCGCAGTGCGATGTGTGTCAGCGCGTGGGCGGCTTCGAGTGTTACCACCGCTGGCTCGTCGCGGACCCGCCGCGGCTTTGAGGCGTTCACGCCCAGGGACGATCCCGGCCGGAGGCCCGGCCTCTGCACCGCCGACGCCGGACCACGTGGGTGGAATGCGACGTGACGCTGCCGGGGCCGGGGCCGGGCCGACCAGGCCGGCCCGGCCGGTCGTCCCGGTCGGGCCGGTCAGGTCGGGGCGGCCTGTTCGGGGCGCCGTCCCGGTTGGGTTGGGGTGGGTTGGTGGGGTTGGGCTGGGTTGGGGGTGTTAGGGGAGTTGGGGGTGGGGGTGGTTGGTGTGTGGGGTGGTGGTGGGGGTGTAGTAGACGGAGCGGCCTTGTTTGGTGCGTTCGAGGATGCCGC
>NZ_JOIR01000090.1 GCF_000720115.1 Streptomyces sp. NRRL F-2580 | reverse complement strand
AAGGAACGGACGCTTCCTTTGTACTCACCCTCGCGGGCTTTCCTCCGGGCTTTCGTTCTGTGTTCTTGCGTTTCCGACTCTATCAGACTCTTTCGGGCCCGACTTCCTCGGCGCTTTCCAGTTCCTGCGCTTTCACGCTTTCCCTTTCCGGCGATCCCGACTCTATCAGAAGTTCTCCACCGGATTTCCCCGGCTTCGATTCCCGAATGAAGAGTCGAGTGTCCCCACTCGAAAGTGATTCCTTTGTGGGGGCTGCTGCCGAGCGTGTCCGCTCCAGGCAACTTCTCGACTCTACAACCCGGCCTGGGAGGTGTCAAAACCGGCTTGACTCCCGGGTCAAGCCTCCCTCCGGACGCCCCCAGGGGCTACCTCAGCAGCCACTTCCTGGTCAGCTCCATCACCTCGGCGCGGCTGCGGCCGCCGTGGTCTGCGGCGATGAAGTGGTAGCCGATCCGCAGGGAGAAGGCGATCAGGGACCTGACCTCGACCTCGTCCTCGTCGGAGCAGATGGAGCGGAACAGGGAGCGCAGGTAGTCCATGCGCCGGTTGTCCGCGCGCCGGAGCCGCTCCGCCACGGCCTCGTCACGCCGGGCCCAGTCACGAATCGCCAGGTCCGGCCCCACCCCCGTGGCCGGACCGTCGCCGGCCGCGGCAACGATCAGGAACAGCCGCTCCAGCCTGTCCCTGGGGTCTCCCCCACCGCTCTCGACCCGCTCGATCACCGCTTCGGTGACCTCGCGCTCCCACGCATCGAGCATTTCGGTGAGGAGGGCGTCCCGGTTGGCGAAGTAGCCGTAGAAGCCCCCCTTGCTGACGCCGAGCGCCTGGGCCAGGACCTCGACCCTGACCGCCTCCGGACCTCCGGCGGCCAGCGCCCGCAGCCCCTCCTCGATCCACTTGCCGCGTGGCGTGCGGGTCACGCCCATGGTGTCTCCCCTCAGGGCCGGCATCTATACGGCACCGTACAGATGGGCTAGCCTTCTTCTATACGGCATCGTATAGACAGGGGCTTGCTGATGAGACTTCCCCGCACCGCGCACACCTCCCGGCCCTGGCGCATCCACGAGATCGCCGGCGACTTCCGGGTCGAGGACGTGTGGGCCCTGCCGACGCCCGGCGGCCCGGACGACCTCCAACGGCTCGTGCACCAATTCGCCACCGGCAAGGGGGATCCCGTCCCCTCCCCCCTCGGGCGCGCGCTGTTCGCACTGCGCTGGAAGCTCGGGGCACTCCTCGGCTGGGACAAGCCCTCCGACGGCCTCGGCAGGCGGGTCCCGACGCTCCGCGACCGCCTGCCGGCGGACCTCCTGGAGGGCCCCCGCGGCCCGGACCTCGCCACGGTTTCGTTCACGTCCGTCTACCAGACGCACGACGAGTGGGTGGCGGAGATGGCGAACCGGACCGTGCACGGCCTGACGCACAACGGCTGGGTCCCGGACGAAACCGGCGGCTACCACGGCCAGATGGCCGTCCTGGTGAAGCCCAACGGCCGTTTCGGCGCCCTCTACATGGCGGGCATCAAGCCCTTCCGGTACCTGAGCGTATACCCGGCCCTGCTCCGGGCCATCGGCCGCGAATGGCAGCGAACCCTCCCCGCCAAGCCCGCAGGCTGACACCTCCCACGGACACCCACCCGCCGACGCCAACCAACCGCTTTGCGGCCGACTGCCCTATCGGAGAGCGATGAAGGAGGCCTCGCGGAGGAAAGCGGGGCTCGGAGACTCGCGGAAGAGTTCGGCAGGAGCACGCCGACAGCCGTCCGCGATCACCGTCGTCCCGGCCGCACCGGCTGGCAGGTCCGACTGGCGCCAGACGTGGGCGTCGGCCTGCTCCGCGCCGGTCGAGGCGTGACGGCGATCCCGCGCCCGCGGAGGTAGGCGCGATCTTCAGGGGGACGTGGCCCCCGACCGAGACGACCCAGTCCGGGACGGCGCGGGGCCGGCCGGTCCCGTCCGACGACCAGCAACGGAACCAGCAGCAGGGCGGTCACCGGCCACGATGGGCGTCTTCTCGAAGAGCCATCGAGGGCCATCGCCATGACCGGGTTGCAGTCGCAGTGCGCGAAGCGCACAACGCCAGTCCAGACGAGTCTCGGCAGGAGCGTGTGCGGTGATCCGCATGAAACTCCGTGGGCCGCAGTCGAGTTGGACGGCCGACGGGCAGCCCGGAAGGCAGGGGCCCGCTCAGAGGTTGACCCGCTTCAGGTAGACCCGGCGGCGGTGGGGGATGGTCTGGTACCAGAGCATCAGATGCTCGTCCTCGTACGTACGCAGCCGCATCGGGTGAGGATCCTCGTAGAGGCTGCCGTCCTTGGGGTCGATCGCCATCGAGGCCAGGTCGACCAGGCCGTCCAGGACGGCGGTGACCAGCTCCTGGTGCTCCGCGGCCATGTCCCCGAGGACCCACAGCCGGCTGGGATCGCACTCCCACGCCCAACCGCTGTCGTTCTCCAAGCCTTCGCCCCGCGCGGTCACTGACCGATCTCGCGCTGGGCCTCGGCGAGGATGCGGCTGCTCGTCTCCATGGCGGCCTGGAACTCCTCCTCCGTCGAGTCAGGGTCGCCGGCCACCCGCTCCGCCTCGTGCAGCGCCGCCGAACGCGCCGGCCAGCGGTGGATCGCCACGTGCGTCGCCCACTTGATCAGGAAGAACCGCAACGGGTTGATGGCACCGGTTTCGGCGGCACGGTCGAAGGCCTCGTTGCACTCCTTGTCGAGTACGGCCAGATTGGCCATGTCGATGCGGCGTACGGCGTCCCGGAGGGCTTCGCGCGTCATCGCCGGCTGAGGGATGAGCGGCCCGCCGTCTTCCAGCTGCTGTGCAGTCATCGTGTCCTCCAGGGGAACGCGGCCAGGATACCCAGCCGGGCCGGTGACACTGCCGGTAAACGCAGAAAAGCCCCGCACCGAACCCGAAGGTTTGGTGCGGGGCTTCCCGCAATGATTGTTCGGCGGCGTCCTACTCTCCCACAGGGTCCCCCCT
>NZ_JOIR01000089.1 GCF_000720115.1 Streptomyces sp. NRRL F-2580 | reverse complement strand
CTTCCTTTGTACTCACCCTCGCGGGCTTTCCTCCGGGCTTTCGTTCTGTGTTCTTGCGTTTCCGACTCTATCAGACTCTTTCGTGTCCGACTTCCTCGGTGCTTTCCAGTTCCTGCGCTTTCGCGCTTTCCCTTTCCGGCGATTCCGACTCTACCAGAAGTTCTCCACCGGATTTCCCGGCTTGGATTCCTGAATGAGGAGTCGGCTGCGCCCCACTGGAATTCAATTCCTCGATGGGGGGCAAGAAGTAGTCTAAACCATCGCTGCCGAACTTGTCCAGTTCGAGGCAACCGTTCGAATCTACCTCCCCGCGCGCTCCGTGTCAACGGTCCTCGCGGGACGACGAGGAGACTAGCAGCTCAGCAGGCTCGTGCGCACATCAGGCAGCGGTCGGGAGGGTCGCCGTCCGGTCCGCGGCTTCCACGTCCCCCACCTCGCCCGCGCGGGAGGCCCGGCCCCCCAGGACGAAGACGTAGATCAGGAAGACGGCCTCGGCGAGGACGCCGATGGCGATGCGGGCCCAGGTGGGGAGGCCGGAGGGGGTCACGAAGCCCTCGATCAGGCCGGAGACGAACAGGACGACCGCGAGGCCGATGGCCATGCCGAGGGCCGCGCGGCCCTGTTCCGCCAGGGCGGTGCGGCGGGTGCGGGGGCCCGGGTCGATGACCGTCCAGCCCAGGCGCAGGCCCGTCCCCGCGGCCACGAAGACGGCGGTCAGTTCGAGCAGGCCGTGCGGAAGGATCAGCCCGAGGAAGACGTCGAGGCGGCCGGCGGAGGCCATCAGACCCAGGCCGACTCCGAGGTTGGCCATGTTCAGGAACAGGATCCAGAGCACGGGGAGTCCGAGGAAGGCGCCCAGGACCAGGCAGATCGCCGCCGCCTGGGCGTTGTTCGTCCAGACCTTGGCGGCGAAGGAGCCCGCGGGGTGGCTGGAGTAGTACGTCTCGTACTCGCCGCCCGGCTGCGTGAGCGCCTTCAGGTCCGCCGGGGCCGCGATGGCGCCCTGGACCTCGGGGTGCGTGGCTATCCACCAGCCGATGAGCACGCCGAGAGCCGTGGAGAGCAGCGCGGTCGGTATCCACCAGCGGCGGCTGCGGTACACCGCGGCCGGGAAGGCCGCCGTGAAGAAGAGGGCGGCGTCGCGCCAGCCGGCCCGCCGGGTGCCCGTCACCGTGGCGCGGGCGCGCGCGACCAGCTGGGTCAGCCGGCCCGTGAGCATGGGGTCGGGGGCGCTGGACTGGATCAGGGAGAGATGGGTGGAGGTGCGCTGGTAGAGCGCGACGAGCTCGTCGGCCTCCTCACCGGTGAGCTTGCGGCCGCGGCCCAGGAGCTGCTCCAGGCGGTCCCATTCCGCCCGGTGTGCCGTCACGAAGACGTCGAGATCCATCCGGTTGCCGCTCCCCTGCCCCAGGTCACCTGCTGCTGCCTATTCCTCGTGTGGTCAGCTTGGCAGACTGGAGGCCGACGGGGCGGGGCAGGTCACATGAGAGGTGCTGCGGTGAGCGATCTGGTGACGGGAGACGCGGTCGTCCTGGGGTTGCGGCCCGCGAGGCTGCCGAGCCGCGGGCTGGCGATCCTCCTGGACCTGGTCGTGTACGTCACCGGGTACGTGCTGCTCTCGGTCGGCCTGGCCCTCGCGACCTCTTCGCTGGACGAGGCCGCCCAGGCGGCGGTGGGGGTGGCGAGCTTCCTGCTGTTGATGGTCGGTGTGCCGATCGCGGTCGAGACGCTGTCCCACGGGCGTTCCCTGGGCAAGCTCGCGTGCGGGCTACGGGTGGTGCGGGACGACGGTGGGCCGATCCGGTTCCGGCACGCGCTGGTCCGCGGGGCCATGGGGGTGGTGGAGCTGCTGCTGACCTTCGGGACGGTGGCGTGCATCGCCTCGCTGGTCTCGGCGCGCGGCCGGCGGCTCGGGGACGTCTTCGGCGGGACGCTGGTGGTCCGCGAACGGGTGCCGGGGGCGCGGGTGATGCCGGTGCCTCCGCCTCCGCCGTGGCTGGCCGGGCGGTTCACCGGGCTGGACCTGTCGGCGGTGCCGGACGGGCTGTGGCTGGCGATACGGCAGTACCTGACGCGGATGAACCAGCTGGATCCGCAGGTGGGCGCCGCGATGGCGGCGCGGCTCGCGGACGATCTGGTGGCGCGCACCGGGGCGCCGCCGCCGGTGGGGGTGCCGGCCGCCGCGTTCCTGATGGCCGTGGTGCACGAGCGGCAGACGCGGGACGCCGCCCGGGCCTTCCGGTCCGCCGCCGCGCCTGCGCCCGGACCGGCACACGCCGTCGCGCCCGCCCCGGCCCCCGCCGGGTTCGGGCCGGCTCCCGCTCCGGCGCCGGTTTCCTACGCGGCTCCCGCACCCGCGGCCCCCGTGGCCCCCGCGCCTCCGGCACCTGTCGAGGCTCCGCGCGCCGGCGGGTTCGCGCCGCCTGCCTGAGGGACCTGAGGGTCAGTGCTCCTCGAAGGTGGAGGGCGGGCTCTCCAGGTGTTCGAGCTCGATGCCCGGGGCCGAGAGGACCACGTCGCCGGCGAGGTGGACCGTGTGGACCTCGCCCGTGTCCAAGGCGCTGACCTGGTACTCGTCCACCAGGAGCGGGCCGCTGTCGGTGGGGTGTTCCTCGCGGCCGAGCAGGGCCCACGCCTGGTCGACCGTACGGGGGGCCAGGACCGGGTCGGTGAGGGCGAGGAGCCGGACGCGGGTGGCGGGGGCGCCGGGGGTCAGGCGGAGCAGGCGGGCCGTGGCGACGAGGAAGGCCGGGGAGGTCCCGGTGAAGCCGGGCGCGGCGATGTTGCCCTCGGTGGCCTCGGTGCCGGTGGGGTCGGTGCGGACCCAGGTGACGCCGTCGATGGCGGCCCCGCGGACCTGCCAGCTCGCGGCGTTCACTTCGAGGCGGATGGGGCGGCCGAGCTCGTCGATCGCGAGGTCGACGGAGCCGCGGTGGTCGCCGTTCGGGGCGGTGAGCTGGGAGACGTAGCGCCAGCCGGAGGGCCCGGGGGCGCAGTGGAAGTGCTCCTCGCCGAGGGGGGTGTGGTCGTGCGGGTCGTGGAGCGAGTAACGGCCGCGGGGCATGGTGCGCACACTTCTTGGGATCGAGGGCGTCGGGTCTTGGGATCGAGGGCGTCGGCGGGTCGAGGGATACGGGGCAGGCCCCCGGCACGGGTGCCGGGGGCCTGCTTCACGTTCTGCCGCCGCTGATCAGGCGTCGTTCAGGAGCCGATCAGGAAATGATCAAGGGGTGATCAGTAGCGGTAGTGGTCCGGCTTGTACGGGCCCTCGACCTGGACGCCGATGTACGCGGCCTGCTCCGGGCGGAGGGTGGTGAGGCGGACGCCGAGGGCGTCGAGGTGGAGGCGCGCGACCTTCTCGTCGAGGTGCTTCGGCAGCACGTAGACCTCGGTCGGGTACTCCTCGGGC
>NZ_JOIR01000088.1 GCF_000720115.1 Streptomyces sp. NRRL F-2580 | reverse complement strand
GCAGGGGGGACCCTGTGGGAGAGTAGGACGCCGCCGAACAATCATTGCGGGAAGCCCCGCACCAAACCTTCGGGTTCGGTGCGGGGCTTTTCTGCGTTCCCCCACATGTGGTGTGTCCGCGATGGTTCACCATGCCCATCTCGATGCGGACATGCCGCACGTCACCTTCCCGAGTGGGGCTCACAGGCACTGGTTGCCACGGCCGAGGGCCGAGCCGAAGGCCTATGAGGGGCAGGGGGTGGGTGTCTTCGATACTGAACCGCTGAGCCTTCGCTCCTCAGAGGCGGCCGGCGGCCTTTAGGGACAGGTAGGCGTCGGCCAGGGCCGGGGCCAGGGTGTCCGGGGTGGCGTCGACCACGTGGACGCCGTGGCGGGAGAGCTGGTCGGCGGTGCGGCGCCGCTGGGACTGGGCCTGGGTGCCGGCCGCGGCTTCGTAGACCGCGTCCACCGTGCCACGGGACTTCGTCATCTCCGCGACGTGCGGGTCGGCGACCGAGGCCAGCAGGACCGTGTGGCGCTGCGTGAGCCGGGGGAGCAGCGGGAGCAGGCCCTCTTCGATCGGGGCGGCGTCCAGGCTCGTCAGGAGGACCACCAGGGACCGGCGCGGGGCGCTGCGGAGGATGGTGGAGACCAGGGTGCGGGCGTCCGTCTCGACCAGTTCGGGTTCGAGGGAGGCCATCGCGTTGACGAAGGACGGGAGGACGTCGGCTGCCGCGCGGCCCTGGACCTGGGCGCGGGGGCGGCGGTCGTGGGCCAGCAGGTCGACGCGGTCACCGGCGCGGGTGGCCAGGGCAGCGAGGAGCAGGGCCGCGTCCATCGCGGAGTCCAGCCGGGGGGCGTCGCCGACGCGGCCCGCCGAGGTGCGGCCGGTGTCGAGGCAGATGAGGATGTGCCGGTCGCGTTCGGGGCGCCAGGTGCGGACGGCCACCTTCTGCTGGCGGGCGGTGGCACGCCAGTCGATCGAGCGGGTGTCGTCGCCGGGGACGTAGTCACGGAGGCTGTCGAACTCGGTGCCCTCACCGCGCGTCAGGACGCTGGTGCGGCCGTCCAGTTCGCGCAGCCGGGCCAGCCGGGAGGGGAGGTGCTTGCGGCTGGTGAAGGGCGGCAGGACCCGGACCGTCCAGGGGGACGCGTGGGAGCCCTGGCGGGCCCACAGGCCCAGGGGCCCGTACGAGCGGATCGTGACGCGGTCCGCGCGGCGGTCGCCGCGGCGGGTGGGGAGCAGACGGGTGGTCAGCCGGCGGCGTTCGCCCGCGGGGACGACCACCTCGTGCCGGGAGGCGGCGGCCTCCGTGCCCGGGCGCCAGCTGCTCGGGGGCCAGGCGTCGCGGACGCGGGCCCGGAGCGTGCGGCTGCCGGGGTTGGTGACGGTGAGGTGGACGTCCGCCGGTTCGCCGAGGCGGACCGAGGTGTCTCCCGAGCGGGCCAGCACGAGGCTGCGGACCGGCGCCGCCAGGGCGTAGTCGACCGCGCAGGCCAGGGCGATCGGGCCGTTGACCGCGAGCATCCCCGTCCAGCTCGGTTCGAGGACGCCGACCGGAATGCTGCCGAGTGCCGCCAGTAGGGCGGCGCGTCCGGTGACGGCCATCAGCGGGGGACGGGGACGTGGGAGAGGATCGCCGTGATGACGGCGTCGGCGGTGACTCCCTCCATCTCCGCTTCCGGGCGCAGCTGGACGCGGTGGCGCAGGGTCGGCAGGGAGAGCGCCTTGACGTCGTCGGGGGTGACGTAGTCGCGGCCGGTGAGCCAGGCCCAGGCGCGGGCGGTGGCCAGCAGGGCGGTTGCGCCGCGGGGGGAGACGCCGAGTGTGAGCGAGGGCGATTCGCGGGTGGCGCGGCAGATGTCGACGACGTAGCCGGCGATCTCGGGGGACACGGAGACCTTGGCGACGGCCTCGCGGGCCGCTTCGAGCTGGGCGGGGCCGGCGACCGGGCGGACGCCGGCGGCGTGCAGGTCGCGGGGGTTGAAGCCGGCGGCGTGGCGGGTCAGGACGCCGATCTCGTCCTCGCGGGAGGGGAGGGGAACGGTGAGCTTGAGGAGGAAGCGGTCGAGCTGGGCTTCCGGGAGGGGGTACGTGCCCTCGTACTCGACCGGGTTCATGGTGGCGGCGACGAGGAAGGGGTCGGGGAGCGCCCGCGGGGTGCCGTCGACCGTGACCTGGCGTTCCTCCATCGCCTCCAGGAGGGACGACTGGGTTTTCGGGGGCGTGCGGTTGATCTCGTCCGCGAGGAGGAGGTTGGTGAAGACCGGGCCGTTCTGGAAGGAGAACTCGGCGGTGCGGGCGTCGTAGACGAGCGAGCCGGTGACATCGCTCGGCATCAGGTCGGGGGTGAACTGGACGCGTTTGGTGTCGAGTTCGAGGGAAGCGGCGAGGGCCCGCACGAGGAGGGTCTTCGCGACGCCGGGGACGCCTTCGAGGAGGACGTGGCCGCGGCACAGGAGCGCGACGACGAGACCGGTGACGGCCGAGTCCTGGCCGACCACGGCCTTGCCGATCTCGGTGCGGAGCGCTTCGAGGGAAGCGCGGGCGCTGTCCGCGGTCACAGCCGTGGACTCGGTGGCCGGGTACGTCATGACGTACGGACCTCTCTTTCGAGGGCGTCGAGGTGGTCGGCGAGCGCGACGAGTGCCGCGTCGTCGGAGGGGGTGGGGCCGAAGAGGAGGGCGGTGACGTCTCGCGTGACGTCCCGCGCGTCGTCCGTGAGCCGGGCGGAGACCGCCGGGGCGAGGGTGGCGGGGTCGTGGGCCCGGGTGGGCGGTACGCCGGTGAGGGCGGCGAGGCGTTCGCGGGTGGCGGCGCGCAGCACGGTGGCGGCGCGGTCGCGGGAGCCGGCCTTGCGGTAGAGGCGGGCGCGGCCTTCGGTGGCCTCGGAGGCGCGGATGAGGACGGGCAGTTTCTCGGTGACGAGGGGGCCGAGCCGGCGGGCGCGCCACAGGGCCGCGAGGACGGCGGCCAGGAAGAGCTGGAGCAGCGCCCAGGACCAGCCGGCCGGGACCAGGTCGAAGAGGCTCTTGTCGCCGGCGTCGGCAGCCGGGTCGGAGTCCGCGAGGGACGGCATGTACCAGACGAGGTCCGGGCGGGAGCCGAGGAGTTGGAGCGCGAGGGAGGCGTTGCCCTCCTCGGCGAGGCTCTCGTTGAGGAGGATCGTCTCGGATCCGAGGAGGACCGTGTCGCCGCCGGTCCCTGCCGGGAGGGTGAGCAGGGTGGGGTGGCCGCCGCTGGGGTAGCAGGCGGTGGCTCCCGGAAGGGTGGTGGTGTAGCGCAGGCCGCCGCCGGTTGCCGCGCGGCCGGCGGAGGTCGCGGCGGGCAGGGCGCAGTCGGGGGCCGGGGCGTCCGTGGTGGCGTCGCCCTGGGCGCGGACACCGGGGGAGAGGTCGGCGAGGCTGTGGCTGCCGGGGGCGAGCAGGACGGTGCGGCCGCCGGAGAGGTCGATGGCCGAACGGATGGTACGGCGCTGGGTGGTGCCGAGCCGGTCGGGGTCGGTGACGAGGAGCGTGGTGCGGGGGCCGGTGGCCTCGGCGGCCTCGGCGGCGGTGGTGACGACGCGGGTGGTCACGCCGCGGGCCTTGAGGAGCTCGGCGACGGCTCGGCTGCCGAGGGGGTCGGCGGAGCGCGGGTCTAGGTAGCCGTGGCGGGTGCCGGAGTTGAGGGCGGCCAGGATGATGGCGCCGGTGGTGAGGACGGCGAGTGCGGCGAGGAGGCGGCGGGTCGCCTTGCCGGCGGGGGTGACGGGGGTGACGGGGGTGACGGGG
>NZ_JOIR01000087.1 GCF_000720115.1 Streptomyces sp. NRRL F-2580 | reverse complement strand
GCGCGGCCCACACGGCCGCCCACATCTCCCGGTACGCCTCGGATCCGAGGCGTACAGCGGCTGCCGGGGCGGGGGCGTGCGTGTCAGTACGGGCCGGGGGCGCGGGTGGGGCGGAGGGCCGGCCACAGGGGCGCCACGCGAGTCCGCCGGGCCCAGTCGGTTCTCCTCGGTCACCGGGGCGGGCGCTGCGGGGTGCTCGGCGACATCACCGCAAGCGCCGTACCATCCTGTCCGCGCGTCCCAGGGGTGGCGCTGCGTGATCGAGCGCATCGGATGGTGGGGCCCTACTGCGAGATCTCGCGGACGACGTGCAGCGCGGCGCGGGCGTAGTCGGCGGGGGTGGCGTCGCGGCGGTGGACTTCGGAGATGGCCGCAAGCAGGGCCGGGTACTGAGGGTCGTCGTCGGTGGCGTCTTCGATCAGTTCGAAGGAGGAGGACCGCAGACGGACCAAACTGGCATGGGTGGCCTTGCCGGTGAGGCCGGCGAGGTCGTGCTCGACGACGAGTTCGGCGCGTGTCTCTCCGACTTTGGTCACGCGCAGCCGCCGGTCGCGTGCCTTCATGTCGGGAGCGAGGTCGCGGTACAGCTGTCCTTCGGTGACGGCAGCGGCGGCCATGGATGCTTCTCCCTTTTGGGTTCCGCGGGTGCCCGTGCCCCCGCCGGACAACACTCTAGGGCCGCCCGCTCCGTCGCCGACCGGGGTGGATGTCTGCGCTGCAATGTGGGCCGTCTTGGTGGTTGGCAGCCGGCTGGGGGCGGGTCCGTCAATCGAACGGCTCTGTCTCACATTCGGTGGTGACGGAGAGTGGTCGAGGTCGTTGTTGTTGGTGTGATGGATGGCAACGAGCTTGTGCAGATGGTGTTTTCGGGGATATCGCCGCTGGTCATCGAGGATGTGGTCGATGAGGACGGGCGGGTCTTGGTGAGGGCGCTGGCTCCGAGAGAGCCGGCTCCCTGCCCGGTGTGCGGGGTGGTGTCGGGGCAGGTGCACGGCTATCACTGGCGGAAGGTGGCCGATGTGCCGGTCGACGGCCGGCGGGTGGTGCTCCGAGTACGGGTGCGGCGCCTGGTGTGTCCCACGCGCGGGTGCCGCCAGACCTTCCGCGAGCAGGTGCCAGGGGTGCTGGAGCGTTATCAGCGGCGCACTACCCGTCTGTCCAGGCAGGTCAAGGCGGTGGTGAAGGAGTTAGCGGGCCGGGCGGGAGTCCGTTTGCTGGCAGCACTCGCCATGGGTCTGTCCCGTCACACGGCCCTTCGCGTCCTGCTGGGCATCCCCTTGCCGGCCGGACGGATTCCCCGGGTGATCGGCGTGGACGACTTCGCTCTGCGCCGGCGGCACCGCTATGCCACCGTGGTGATCGACGCCGAGACCCATGAACGGATCGATGTCCTGCCCGACCGCACGGCCGGCACGCTGGAAGCGTGGCTGCGTGCGCATCCGGGGGTCGAGGTTGTGTGCCGTGACGGATCGACGACCTACGCGGAAGCCATCCGCCGGGCCCTGCCGGAGGCGGTGCAGGTCAGTGACCGCTGGCATCTGTGGCACAACCTGTGCGATGCCGCCCTGGACGAGGTGAAGGCGCACAGCGCCTGCTGGGCCAGTGTGCTCGACGCCCCCCTCTATGACGGACCCCGAGCCCAGACCACGCTGGAACGCTGGCACCAGGTCCACGGCCTACTCAACCAGGGCGTGGGCCTCCTGGAATGCGCCCGCCGCCTCCAACTGGCCCTGAATACCGTCAAACGCTATGCCCGCGCCGAGCGGCCCGAGCGGATGCTCCGCGTCCCCAAATGCCGGTCCAGTCTCGTCGACCCCCACCGCGATCACCTGCGCAAACGCCGGGCCGAAGACCCCGCCGTCCCCGTCCAGCACCTCTTCGAAGAGATCAAGGCCCTCGGTTTCACCGGCTGCCTCAACCTCCTGCACAAGTACATCAACCAAGGCCGCGCGGACGCCGACCGCAGCCGCATCTCCCCGCCCAGACTCGCCCGGATGCTCCTGACCAGGCCCGAAAACCTAGACCGGACACCGCGACCTCCTGGACCAGCTGACCGCCGCCTGCCCCGAGATGACCCACCTGCCCACCACCATCCGGGCTTTCGCCCCGCTCCTGAAACCCCGGCCCGAGAACGCCGACGCACTCGGACTCTGGATCGCCCAGGTCCGTACCGCCGACCTGCCACACCTGCACGCCTTCACCCGCGGCCTCGAGCGAGACCGCGACGCCGTGATCGCCGCGGTCACACTTCCGTACAGCAACGGACCCACCGAAGGCGTCAACACCAAGACCAAACGAATGGCCCGCCAGATGCACGGACGAGCAGGCTTCACCCTGCTCCGCCACCGCATCCTCCTCGGGTAACTCCACCCTCCGCTACCACCGAATGTGAGACAGAGCCGTTCGATTGACAGACCCGAGCTGGCCAACTACTGAGGTTTTCGGGTTGGCGCCGGGGGGACGGCGGGTGATCCCTGCGCTACGCCGGTTGTAGGCGATACGCGTAGGGAGGGGGCCTGACCGCTGAGCGGCGGCCCTGCATGAGGGTGTCCGGCGGGAGGCCGGCGAGCGGTCGGTGGAACCGTCGGCGAAAGCGACTTCCGACATGAGCGCGGCGGCGATCTGGTGCCGTGAACGCAGCCGCCCGCGCAGCGCGACGGCGGTTTCCAGCAGCGCGCTGCGGACTACGGCTGGTCCTTGCCGGTGGCGTCTGTGGGGTCTCCGCACCCCTGTCGGCGGCGGTTGAACCGGGCTCAGGCGCGTAGCTCGTGAGGACGATCAAACAGGCCTGTCGCTACTTACTGGGAGTGACACCGTGCGCCAGCCTTCGGTTTACGCCGGGACGCAGTCCATCGCGCGGCTCATTCGATGGCGTAGGTGATGAGGACCGCGCTCAGCGGACGGCCTGGGCCTGGACCGTCCACGTGGTGTGAAACGTCATCCCTTGACAGCGGATGTCGGAGTCTTCCTTCAACTTCACAGCGGCAGGCAGCACGAATGGCAGGTTGGCCTGGCTGAGGTCTAGCGTGGGCAGGGGGCCCACGCCGACTGTGGACAGTTCTATCTGATCGTGGCAGTACGTCATGTCGTCGGCGTTCGCAACGGTGTCGATAACGACATCGCCGGCGGCAATGGAGGTCAGTTGGGCCCTTACATTGCTGTTCGGGTTGGTGAAGGTGAGGGTGACGTCTGCGGTTTCACCGGGCAGCAGTGTGGCGGTTTGCGCGCCGGTGACCGTGATGGGGGCGAAGTGCTCGGTGGAGCCTGTCACTGGGCCCGATGTGCTCTGCTGGATGAAAGGCATGATGTGCCTCCTGCTCAGACGGACTGGATGTGCGTAGGAACGGTCTGTCCTCGGCGGCCCCTGCTTCACCGACGCTCGTCAGCGATCAGTGGGCGCTGCCGTGGATTTTCTTGCCGGGGCCTGGAGTCGGCGGCTCGCAGCCGCCCGGGAGCCCAATCGGCCGATGTGGCCACATCGGCCTATGGGCCTGGGAAGGGGCCAGCGCTCTGTCGCCGAGAACGCGGATGGCCCTCCCGCTCAAGCCGATCGAAGCAGTGGTGAGGGAACATGCCGGCCCGAACTGCTGCCTCTGCGGGCACGCAGGAAAACGGTCAGAACGACAGCCGAACCCTGGCCCGGCACACCGGCCTGGAACGCCGTCCCTGGGGTTGACGGTGGGCCAGCTGCCGGCGGCCCACCTGTTCGGATGCGTACAGTAACCCATTTGCACTACGTCATTGACAACCAGATTGACGTCACGTCACCCGAACGGTGGAGCGCTCGGAGTCGGCAACCCGCGGGAAGTGCGCCCTTCGGGTCGTCCCGCATGCGATGGCCTGACAGGGCCTGGCCGGGGCGGAGTAATCGTCAAGACCTGTGGATCGGTTGATCTCGGTTTCGTTGTGATGGGTTGATCGCGACGAGTTCGACCTCGAAGCCGTCGTCGTTCTCCAGGTAGGCGGCATAGTGCTGCGCGCCGCCGGCGTGCGGATGCCGGTCGGGGACATCAGATGCCAGCCGTGCCGTGCCGCGTCGGTGGCCAGCCTGTCGGCCGCGGTGTCGTCTTCGACGTGGTCAATCAACGTCAGACCGACCCGCCAACTACTGAGGTTTTCAGGGTGGGGTCGGTGGGTCGATGGCCAGATGTGTGGCCGTGAGGCAGCCGTCGACCAAGTGGGGTCGGAGTTGGATTCTGCGT
>NZ_JOIR01000086.1 GCF_000720115.1 Streptomyces sp. NRRL F-2580 | reverse complement strand
CAACCGGACCCGAACCGCAGCAAGCTCCCCAGCCCTCATACCAACCAGCGAACTACCAGAGGCCCAACGTGACAAGGCCAGCTAACAAAGCCCTACTAGGAGCTGTCCGGCCGATCATGAGGTGCGTACTCTTGGCTCGTGATTGATCACGGTATTGCTCTGCCCCACTACCGTCTTCATGTCGTTCCTGCCGTCGTGGCGCTGGCCAGCCCGACGTGGCAGCGAGAGGTGTGGCTCGATCCGGATCAGTTCGAGGACCTCAGCTACACCGTGCATGTGCTTTTCGACGACTTCTGCGATGCGGACAATCCGTCGCCCTGGCTGGGGCAGTGCCTTCGCAGCGAGGAGGAAGTTGAGCTGATGGCAGGTATTGGTACCGCCTACAGCGCGGTGCAGGCCTCGGTCGGCGCCGCTGCCCGCGACGAGGCCTATCTGGACTCACTGGGCTGGTCTGCTGTCGTCGCCGCGGCGGCCCGGTTGGCTCAGGTGCTGGTGTCCAATGATCACTCGGCGTTGAGCAAGCTGCATGACGCCGGCTGCCGCTGGCCGCTCGGCGCCGAGCCGGTTGCGTCCGAGACGGATGACCAGCACGGCGAGTCATGACCGCAGCCAAATGACCAGGGCCGCAGTGACCGTTCCGAGGAAGACGTAGCCGCGCTTGTCGTACCGCGTTGCCACGGCCCGGGAGTTCTTCAATCGATTGATGGCTCGTTCGACGGTGTTGCGCTTCTTGTACTGTTCCTCGCCGAAGCCCGGCGGTCGGCTGCGTCGTGATCCTTTGCGTAGGCGGGCGGCCTGGCTGTCGATCTTCTCCGGAATCGTGTGCCGGATACCCCGACGCCGCACGTACTCGCGGCAGGGGCCGTTGCTGTATCCCTTGTCTGCCGCGACGCTGTCGGGCCTTTTGCGGGGCCGGCCCGGGCCGAGGCGGGGAACGCGAATCTTCTCCAGCACTGGCACGAACTGCGTGCAGTCCGCCTGTTGTCCTGCGGTGATGACCAGGGACAGCGGGCGGTAGCGGCCGTCGGCACTCAGATGAACCTTGCTGGTGAAGCCGCCCCGCGAGCGGCCCAGGCCCTCCCTCGCTCACCATCTCCACCAGGCGGCCGAGGAGGCTCTGCCACGGCGGCTCGTCCTGATGTTCTGGCCCCCCTCGTCCCCCTTGGACGCGGCAGGTCCCGGCGGCGGGTTTGTCCTGGCGCCGGCCGCGTGCTGGTGCGCGCACGATGGTGGAGTCCACCGAGACGTCCCAGTCGATCTCGCCCACCGCGTCTGCCGCGGCTTGGACCTGCTGCAGCAGCCGTTCCCAGGTGCCGTCCGCCGACCACGGCCGATGGCGTTCGTAAACCGTCTTCCACGGTCCGAACCGCTCCGCAGATCGCGCCAGTGCACCCCGGTCCGCACCCGGTGCAGAATTCCGTCGATCACCTGCCGGCGATCGCGCCATCGTCCACACCGGCCGTTGCTCACCGGCAGGAACGGCTGTAGCCGCTCCCACTCCGCGTCCGACAGATCACCGCGTGCTCCCCGCCCCATAGGTGGATAACGAGCAGACCGGGCGACAGTCGTATGATCGGCCGGACAGCTCCCAGGGGCGGCGCGCCGCCATTGCGAGACCGCCCGGTGAGATCTCCCCGGCGTGGATGGCCCTGGCAGATCGCCGCGATGCAAGTGGTCGGCATCCGGCCCGACGCCGTCGTGCAGAGACTGGTCGGCTCGCCCGGCTGGATCCCCTGCGGGGCAACGGCGGGGGCGACAGGTTGGCCGTCGATGTCACGCGAGTCCCCCGGCCACGCCGGACAGGACTTCATCCTCTCCCAGGAGGAGGGTGCGCCGCGCTCGTCGCCGGCTCCCTCACCGACCTGGTGCTGGACCGGGCCGGCGTGGAACCCGGTAACGGCAGGCTGGGCGGCCACACGTGGGACCGCGAGGCGGCGGCGATCAAGGTCCCGTCCGTCCGACGACGGACGGGACTCGCCTCTCAGGCGGCGCCGGCCTTCGAGCCCTTCGCGGCCTCTGCGACGTCGGCCGGACTGGCGGCGGCCGGTCGCGGCTTGCGGACGAGCGGGACCGTCGCGCACGCGGCGAGCAGGGCCGCCGCGGCGACCGCGTACCAGCCGTGCCGGAACGCGGCGACAGCGTGTCCGGGGGCCGCGGTGCCGAGGATGCCGACCAGGATCGCGACGCCGAGGACCGCGCCGATCTGGCGGCCCATCGACGTGATGGCCGAGCCGGTGGCGAAGCGGGCCGGCGGCAGGGCGGCCGCCGAGACCCCGGTCAGGACCGGGAGCGTCATGCCGACGCCGAGGCCGGTCAGCATCATGCCGGGCAGGAGCGAGGCCGCGTAGGTCGAGCCGGCGTCGAGCGTCGCGGCCCACCACAGGATGCCGGCCGCGAACAGGGCGGATCCCGCCAGCGCGATGCGGCCCGCACCGAATCTGGCGACGGCGGGCCCGATCCGCAGCGCGACCGGCGGTACCAGCAAGGGGCCCGGCGCGATGGCGAAGCCGGTGCGCAGAGCCGAGTAGCCCCACACGCCCTGGCACCACAGCACCGCGCCGAGCAGCATTCCGGCGAACGCGATGGTGAACAGCGTCAGGGCGGCCGCCGCGGATGCGAACGCCGGGACCCGGAGCAGCGGCAGCTCGACGATCGGCACGGGGTGGCGGGCCGAGCGCAGGACGAACCAGACGCCGAGCAGCACCGCGGCAGCCAGGCCGCCGAGGGTGCGGGCGCTCGCCCAACCCCAGTCAGGAGCCTTGATCAGGCCGAGCGCGAGCGTGGCGATCGACCCGGTGAGAAGTGCGGCGCCGAACAGGTCGGGCAGCGGACTCTTATCCGCTCCAGCGCGTCCGGGCGACGGCAGCACCTTGACACCGAGCGCGAACGCCGCGATCCCCACCGGCACGTTGACGATGAACACCCAGTGCCATCCGGCCTCGACCAGCAGTCCGCCGGCCACCGGCCCGAGTCCGGCGGCGATCCCGCCGAGGGACGCCCAGGCGCGCACCGCCCCGGCGCGCTTCTCGGGCGCCGTCGTGTCGAGCAGCAGCGCGAGCGACGTCGGCATCAGCAGCGCAGCACCGGCGGCCTGTACGAGCCGTGCCGCGACCAGCGTCCCGACGTTGGGAGCGAGTGCGCAGCCGACCGAGGCGAGGGTGAACACCGCCAATCCGGTCAGGAAGACCGGCTTGTGGCCCGAGCGGTCGGCGACGCGGCCGGCGACTACGAGGAGCGCCGCGAAGACGATCGCGTAGCCGTTGAGGACCCAGGAGAGGGAGCCGAGGCCGCTGCCGCCGAACGAGTGGCCGATCGCCGGGAGGGCCGCGTTGACGATGAAGAGGTCGAGGTTCGACATGAAGACGGCGGCCGCGACCGTCGCGAACACGGCTCGGGACGCGGCTGGTCGGTTTGAAATTCCAACTGTCATGGATCGGAGGCTAGTCGCGCAGGTTTGAAAACACAACGGACTCGCGAGAGGATGGGGACGTGACCTCGAACGCGAAGCAGGGCGAGAACTCGGTTCCGCACCCCGAAGTGCCTGGTCGGCCGTGCTCTGCGGCCGCCGCGCTGCAACTCGTCGGCGAACGCTGGGCCCTCCTGGCGATCCGCGAGATCTTCTACGGCAACCAGCGCTTCGACCAGATCGTCCGCAATACCGGCGCCCCCCGCGACCGCCTCGCCGCCAGACTGCGTGCACTGGAAGAGGCGGGCGTGGTCGAGCGCCGCCCCTACAGCGAGCGCCCCTTGCGCTTCGAGTACCACCTCACGGAGGCCGGCCGCGATCTCGCACCGGTGATGCACGCGTTGCTGACCTGGGGCGATCGCTGGGCGGTGGACACTCCGCCGGTCGCCTTCCGCCATCGCGGCGGGCCCGGCTCCGAGCACGCCGCCGAGCACGACCTTGATCTGAAGTCGACGTGCCGGACCTGCGGCGAGGAGGCCGGGTCGGGCGGCCTCACGATCGACGTGCGGGCGCCTGGATGGGACCGGGCCGGGCCGATCGAAGGCTCCTGAGCCCGGCAGCGATCAGGATGCTTGACGATCACCGTGCCGTACGCACACCCGACCACCACCGCAAACGGCCCCGCCGCGCCCCCCAGATGGATGGCGTGACTGGGGCGTCCATCACCGTGCCTGTGGGAGCGGGAGGGTTGACCTGGAAGGGGGCGACCGCGAGGGAGGGCCCGGGTGGCTCTCAGAGGGCGGTACGTAAGCTGATGTCCGGTTCGGTCGTCGCTTGATCGTGTGACTGCGGGGAATCCCGGCCAATCGACGGGCTTGGTCGTGTTGGAGTGG
>NZ_JOIR01000085.1 GCF_000720115.1 Streptomyces sp. NRRL F-2580 | reverse complement strand
CTCGCGGGCGATCTCCCGGATGCCGTGGCCCTGGTCGAGGAGCGTGTGGACGAGGGCGTGACGTGCACGGATACGGGCTTCGAACGGTGACATCTCCTTCGCTGGCGGCGGTTCAATGTCCGGCAGGTCATCGGGACCGGAGCTGGGTGACCGCAGGCATCCGTTGTGCCGGCGCACGCCTTGTTCCACCGCAGTGCCGAGGTTCTGCCACAGGTGAAAACGGTCAGCGACCTGGACGGCCTGCGGGGCCCCGATGCGGGCTCCTTCAGCGTAGGAGCCCGCACGATCTCGGCAGATCACCTCGATTCCAGGATGCTCACGCAGCCATGCGGCCAGGGCCCCGGCGTCCCGTCCTGGCAGCAGGCCAAGCGGCTTGCGGGTCTCGCAGTCGATGAGCACGGTCCCGTAGTGCTGACCGCGGCGGGTCGCGAAATCGTCGACCCCGAGCACCTTGGGCACCTCCCAGGACGGGTCAGGAAGCGCCATCAGCAGCCTCAGCAGCGTCGTCCGACTGACCACACTGTGCAGCACCACGGCCAGCCGGGCTCCCGCCCGGCCGGCGAGCGCAACTGCCACGGCCTCCAGGAGCCGGCGCGAAGCAGACGTCCGTCTCCCATAGCGGAACGTCAGCCCGCCAACCTGCTCGACGAACGTACGACGCCCACACCGTTCGTTATCGCAGTACAACCGCCGCACGGTCAGCTCGATCAGAACCGGCTGGTCGCCGACCGGAGTATCGGCCAGCCGACTTCGTAGCAGCTGCGCACACGATCCGACGGAAGCCCACAGTCCGGGCACGAAACACTGCCATCCAGGGCCCTCGCCACGATGTGCACAACCCCGCACTCCGCACAGCGGGGGGTGCCAGGCAAGCCGGGCGAGCCCCCCTCAGCACGGGCACGGCGGCGCGACGGCTAGGGGAAGTCGATCAGGCCACGTCCCCAGGTGTCCCCATCGGGCTTCTCCTTGTAGGTGAATGTCGACAGCACCTTTCCCGGGTCGAGACTCTCGTCCTGCGACAGCAGGAGCGCAACCGCTCCAGCCGCGAAGGGCGACGCCATGCTCGTGCCCTGCATCGCCACATGCTTCTGGTCGATCATCCAGCGGCGGCTGCTCCTGGAATCGCGGGACTGTGCGGAGACGATCATGGCGCCGGGAGCGGTGAGATCAGGTTTGGCCTTGCCGTCGCGTCGCGGCCCCATGCTGCTGAACGGCGCGATGCTCTCCGGCGGCAGCCAGCTGGCCTCGCGGCTGGTGCCGTCGATGTCCGTCCAACGGGTCTTGGTCGTGGAGGCGGCCACCGTGATCGCGCTCGTCGCGGTTCCCGGAGATCCGATGGTCATGGAGTTCCTGGCGTGCGGGCCGGAGAAGCTGCCATTGCCGAGGGCCCATACGTCCACCCGCGTCGTTTGATGGGCCGCCTTCTTCCCTCGGACCAGCAGCGTCCAGGTGCGCGAGCCCGTGGCGTTGACAGGGGGCCGAAGGCGCACGGTGATCTGCTGGTCACCGTTTCTGCTGTCGCGCCCCGGGGTACCGATCTCCACCATCCAGTCACCCAGCCGGTACGCCTTGTTCGGGTTGCCCTGTGGGCCGTTCGGCAGAACACCCTGGAACGGCGTTGTCAGGCCGTCCGGCGCGGCGACCGCCACGTCCACCTTGTCGCCGCCCGCGTACCAGCCGTTGAACCACAGATCCTGGACGATGCCGTCACGGTCCGGACTGTGGAGACAGAGAACCCTGAGGATCTCTCCTGGTTCCGGGGCGAGTTGGGCGTGGATGTTGTCCTCTCCCTCGTTCCCGGCCGCGCAGCAGACGATGCTGCCCGGACCCGACTCGTCGTCGATCGCCTTGGACATGGCGTCCGTCCCGTCGTGCGGGTCGCTGTGGGCGCCGAGACTGAGGTTGACCACGGCCGCCTTGCCGAGATCCTTGGCCACGCGGAACACGTACTGGATGCCGTCGATGACTCCCGCGTTCGTCATGTTCGTCTTGACCACCACGAACTCCGCTTCCGGCGCCACCCCCTGGTACTTGCTGTCCGACCCGGCCGCGATGCCCGCGACATGGGTGCCGTGCCCATCGTCGTCCTTGGACTTGGCCAGATCAGCGCCGGTGTACTCGATGCCGTACCTGCCTTCCGGCACACCTGGTCCACCACGCGCCTCTTGGTCCCATATCCGCAGGATGCGGCCGGCGAATGCAGGGTGCCGCGCGTCGATCCCACTGTCGACGACGCCGATGATGACGCCTTTGCCGGTGAGGTTGTTTTTCGTCCGGAAGCCGGGAATCCCCACTGCGCCCGGCGCTACGTCCATCAGAGGACGGACTCTCTGCGCCGGGGCGATGCGCTCGACCCCCGGATGTTCGGTCAGCCTCGGAAGGTCGTCGAACGGGACGATGGCCGTGCGCACCCTCTCCCCACCGGCGTTGATCTCGATTCCGGTGGCGCCCTCCAGGTCACTGAAATCAGCGTCCGGCGAGCAATCCAGCGTGACCACCACCCGAGCGGGCTTGGCAAAGTCCCGTGGTGCCACGAAACCCGGCATCTGGTCTTCTTGAACGTGGTCGGCGAGTGCTTCGCGGCCCTCGGCGTACTCGTCGAAGGCCATGGCGAGCGACGGGGCAAGCTTGCTGTAGTCCATGAATGTTCTCCCTCACTCAAGGCCATCGGGGCCACGTGCGGGAAATGCGGCGCTCACCACGGAGCTGGGGCGCTGGCACTCGTTCTTGCGCCGCCTGCGGGGGCCGGGCCAGTTGTCACGGAACATCGCAGAGCCCACGCCGAAGCCGAGCGCCTTGACGGCGGCCGCTATCGCGCAGCGGTGGAGAGATGGTCTAGCGGCACGGAGCCCTCACCGCTGGCTGATTTCATGGGAGAGCCCAGTCACACACCACCAGGTTCCCCTCGGCCGCGTACCGTTGCAACTCGATCAGTCCGCTGCCGAGCGCCAAGGAGATCAACGCGGCGTTCCAATCCCCCATGGGCGGTCGGAGCTTCTACCGCCCAGCCAGCAGGGCCGGTGCGGTCGATCCCGGCCGTGGTGAGGCGCTGCCAGAACAGCGGGCGCAGCCTGTCGAGCAGTGCCGCGACGTCCGGGATGCGGAGGTAGTACTGCTCTGCGTTCCGGCGCGATTCGTGGTCGAGGAACTCCTGCAACGATGCAGGCACTCGACGCGCTCGCGCGCCCCGGCACGACGGCGTGCACCGTGTGCGACGCTGCCGAGGGGCTGCTGCCGATCCTCGCCCACGGCCAGGACGACGTGCCCACCCCCGACGACTGATCACAGGTCAGACGGTCGGGGACCCGGTGTAGTCGTGGCATTGGTAGCCCCGCCCGTCGCCGTGCCAGTCCAGGAACAGCACCGAGTCCCCCAGCGCTCCGCGGCCGGCCCGGTGGCTGATCGTCGGCGTTCGATAGTGGCCGTCGTAGTTCGCGTTGGACGTGCTGTCCTCCAGCCGCTCCTCGAGCCCAGGGAAATCGCGCTCGACCAGCACGGGGTCGGTGCCCTCCCGGGATTGCTTGATCTGCAACCGCAGCTTGGCCCCGTCGAAGATCGTCGGGTCGTCCACCTCGCGGAACGCCGGGCCGTCCCACTTCACCTCGGCGTACGCGTACACGGTGCCCCCGGACCGGGCCTCGCACGTCTTCACCGTCACCTTCCAGTTGTCCGGCCACGGCCCGTCATAGCTGCTGTCGTCGATGTCCTTCGTGCTGCTGGCGCACTTGTAGGCCGGGGCCGCCATGGCGGAGGGAGCGGCCGGTGCCGCCACCGCCACCACGGCCACCGCCGCGCGCTTGATGGTGCTCATGCCCGGTCAATGCCGGGACCCCAGAAGCGACACGGCCCTGCCCCGAAACCGCCTCGGAGGATCGACCCCCGGCGCCCGGGCGTCGATCGCACGTCCGCTCAGCCGGAAGCGGTACCGCTCCGGTCCAGGCGAGGACGTCGTCACGGCGGTAGTCCTCGCCCAGAATGGCCGGCATGTCCGCCAGCCGGCCCGCGAGGTCGGCGGCCCTCTCCGGGGACTCCTTGCGGAGTAGGTGCCAGCAGGCATGCGCGTTACGGGCCGTACGGATCGTGTCGGCCTCGGGACGGTACCGGGCGCCCTGGCAGCGCAGGGCGGTCGTGATGAGCAGCTCCGTGGTCCCGTGCCAGTCGGTGCGCTGGCAGAGGATGAGCCAGGCCCGGGCGGTCAGCACGGTGATGGTGGCGGCGTCCTCGCCGAACCAGCCGGCCAGGGCGGTCTCCAGCTTGTTGGCGAGGGGGACCGCGGTGGGCAGGTCCCCTTCCGCGTGCGCGGCCCACACGG
>NZ_JOIR01000084.1 GCF_000720115.1 Streptomyces sp. NRRL F-2580 | reverse complement strand
CCTCTTCGTCGGCAGCGTCAGATGTGTATAAGAGACAGCCCCTGCCCCGCCCCGCCTTGGCGCCGCGGCCACCCAGGACGTGCGGTGAGTACGTGTGGGTGTGTGTCCCTGTGACTTCGGGGGAGAGGTGGGGTGGGGGCTGGTGGGATGGGGGGCTGGTGGGACGGGGCGGGGGAGGCCGTAGGGTTCCGCCTCGTGCACCGACTCGAGATATCCGATCTGATCACGGCGGTGGATCCCCACACCGGCGACCGGCTTCCCGTCCGGCGTGACGAGGTGATCCGCCGGCTCCGTGCCAATGGTGACGAACACGCCGCCAAGATCGTGGCCGGGCTGCCCACCGACCAGGACGGCGTTCTGGACCCCCGTGCCGTGGACCGTCTCCTCATCAGCGTGCACACCGAGCTGCAGCGGCTGAGCGAGGAGCTCCGGATCGGCGAACGCCTGCTGCACCTGCTCGGCCCGCTGTTCACGGCGATCCGGGCAACCGGCGGCCAGAGCGGCCCGTACCGGCTCGTCGACGTCGGCTGCGGCCTCGGGTACCTCATCCGCTGGCTGGCGGCCACCAACGCGCTGGGCGCGGACGTGGAACTGGTCGGTGTCGACCTGGATGCCGCGCTGGTCGGCGAAGCGGAGCAGCTCGCCCGTGCGGAGGGGCTGGACTGCCGTTTCGTCCACGGCAACGCCTTCGACCTGCCGCAGGCGGCGACCGTCTACGTCTCCACCGGTGTGCTGCACCACTTCCGCGGGCCCGCCCTGGGCGAGTTCTTCCAGGCCCAGGCCGCCTCGCCGGCGCAGGCCTTCTGCCATTTCGACATCGCCGCGACCCGCCTCGCTCCGATCGGTGCGTGGATCTTCCACCGTGCCCGGATGCGCCACCCGCTCGGCCGCCACGACGGGGTCGTCTCCGCAGAGCGCGCACACAGCGACGAGACGCTCCTGTCCGCCGCTGCCGCGCCCGGTATCCGGCCGCTGCTGTACGAGCCGCGCGGCGCGGCGAACCCGTTCTGCACCACGCTGCGCCCGATCATCGGGGTGCGCCCGCATCTGGAGGCGCCACTGCGCCGGGCCCTCGGGCGGGCGGAACGTCGGCTGGTCGGCCCCGAGCATCTCGCCGAGGCCGCCCGATGACGTCCGCCGTACCGGTCGCACTCCTCTTCCTGGGTCTGCTCGACGCGACGTTCAGCGGCTTCCGCGCCTACGCCGGCCGCGATGCCCGCATCCGCAAACACCGGGCCACCGCCCGCGCCGCCCTGCGCGGGCTGGCGGTCGGCGCCGTCGTGCTGCTCGCCCCCGTACTGACCGCGAGCATCGTGCTGTTGTCCGCGCCTGACCGGGCCGCGACGTACGACACCCTGAGCGCGGGAGGCCTCGGCTACCTGCTCCCGCTGACCGCCTACGCGGTCGCGGTACTGCTCTCCCTCGCTGCGTACTTCCTCCTGCCGTTCCGCGCCAGCACCCTCGCGATGGTCATCGGCCTGGGCCCCCTGACCCTGCTGCGGCCCCTCGCCCTGGCCGCGGCCTGCGCCGGCGCGTTCCTGGGCGGCGGATGGCCCGCGCTGCTGGTCGGCACGGTCGCGGGCGCGGCCGTGCTGTCCGTGGAACCCGTGGTGCACCGGCGCTGGTACCAGCCCGCGCTATGACACCCGGCCATCGAGCCCCTCGGCCCCGCCGGCACTTCACCGCAGCCAGGCCGGCCGCGACTCGGGCCCGCCCCGAACCCTGAAGGCCCCCGATCCCCGCCGGGAGGCCCAGGCTTGGCTGCCCACCGGGGCCTGCACTTACCGCCGGCCGGGCGTCCAGGTTCTGCGCGCCGGCCTGGCCCCGCCCGGGCCCGCCCGCCCGCCCGGCCCGGCCCGGCCCGGGCCGGGCCGGGCCGGGCCGGGCCGGGCCGGGCCGGGCCTAACGCCGTGTCGCCCGCACGTGCCACCGGATGTCCCGCCGGGCGGCAGAGAAGTAGATCGATCCAGAACACGCGCTTGGCGCTTGCGTAGGATTCCTGGCTCATGAGCCGGGTAGCCAGGTTCATGAACGGACGACGCCGGTGCGTTCTTCGGTGCGGCCGAACATTTTCGCGGCGTGGACGTCGTAGGCGGCGAGGTAGGTCAGGGCACCACCAGCGTCCGTAGGTGTGATTGACGCGCATCGCCCTGGTCTTGCCGGAGGCGAGGACGAGGTGGCAGCGGCGCCAGGCCTCGGTGGAAGCCTTCTCGGCCGTGCTGATGAGGCACTCGTCATCGTCGAGCTGTTCGCCCTGCCAGGTGCGGGCGTACAGGTCCAGCACCCAGGGGGCCTTCAGCCGAAAGCCGGGGCTGGTGATGAAGATCCAGGAACGGGGCTGCCGGGGCTTGAGCGCGTCCTGGGCCAGCCGGCGACGCAGGGTCGATGCCGACATGAACGGGCGATGCCCCGCCGGGCGGCCTCGCGGGCCAGTTCCGGGCACGACCAGCGCGAGAGAGTATGTCTCTCGGCAGGCAGGCAGGCAGGCAGGCAGGCAGGCAGGCCAGCGCCTTGGCCTCGGCGGCCTGCAGCGGCGTGAACGAGGCGCGGGACGGCCGCAGTGCCTGCTGTCTTTGAGCCCGGCCACCCGCTGGGCGAACGGGCCACGCCAGCGGCGCACGGCGTCCCAATGCAGCCCGGTCTCCCGGGTGATGCATGGATTGGAGCGTCCACGCGCGGCGTGCAGCACCCCCTGTGCACGCACTCGCACCAGGTGCTCGGTCTCGTGGCTGTAGGCCATCTTCTTCAACCGCACTCGCTCGGCGGCACTCGGGGCTATCGGACAGGCGGCGCGGACGGGCATGGCGGGCGAACCGATCGGCCGAGCTGGATCACTGGTCCCCCGCAGCCTGCCCCGCCGCCCCAGCCCCAGCCCCCGCAATGACCGGTGCAAGAGGCCACTTGGACAGGGAAAACGCAACTTCGACATGGGCCGCAGAGGCAGCTACCTTCACCTGGTCTTCGGCGATCGCCCACGGTCGCGCAGGAGTTCCTTCGGGCTGAGCCAACCGCGACGGGATGAGTTGGTCATGCCTTACGAACCCTCGCCCCCGTGCGAAAGCCACAGAACCGGGTCCACACCAGGCACCCCAACCAGGGAGAGACGCGTGCCCCATCTTGCGTTGTACACATTCGGCGTCCTGAAGTCACCTCTCGCCGATCCCGGACCTCTCACGCGCGAGTTCTACGACAGGGGTGAGGCCGCCTACCGGAGGATCAGCCAGCACCCCGGATACCTCGCGCGTGCTGAAGCGGTAGACGGTGACCGGGGCATGCTCTTCGAGGCGGACTGGGGTGCATGGGGAGAGTTCGCCGTACCGACCTGGTACGACAAGGGCCGTACGGTGGAAACCACGGCTCTGGCCGCGACACTCTCACTGTGGACCGACCTGCACCCCGCCTTCGACGCCATCTACACCGGTCTGCACCGTGAGGCGCTGAACAGGCGTTACGACTGGTTCGAGAGGACAGGGCACGCGAATTACGTGTGCTGGTGGGTCTCTGACGACGTGATACCCACCTGGCAGGACGGGGTTTCCAAACTGGAGCACCTCCACGACCACGGCTCCGCGCCGCACGCCTTCACCTTCCACCACTCGTTCGCCCCTGACGGAACTCCGACCAGGATCATCGGCATGGGGCCGAAGAGCGACCAGGTTCGCTGACAAGGAAGCCTGAACGACTGCGTTCGCTGTCAAACGCCTCGATTGATTGGCGGCGAACAGATGCGTCTGCGCTGCCAACCCCGGCAAGATTCGCGGAGCCGACCACTTAGCGTCGGCCCGATCGGGCCTCGCGCGCGCTACACGTGGGCGCAGTGCGATGTGTGTGAGCCCAGTGCGGCTTCGTGTGTTGGCGCTGCTGGTTGGTCGTGGGCTCGTGTTGGGTTTGGAGGTGTTCACGCCCGGGGGTGGTCTGGGGCGGTTGCCCCGGTTTCTGTGTCGTGGATGCCGGGTCACTGTCGTGGGATGGCGTGGGTGTGTTTGCCGGCCGGGGGTGGCGGTACCCGCGGCCGGTGCTCGAAAAAAGCTGCCGGACGGACATCGGGGCGTTGTTCGGCTCCGGCCGGCCCCGGAACGAGCCGACCGTCACCGCCAGCGCTACCACTGTCTGGGGCGGGGTCACCGTGTGGGCTGTCGCGGCCCATCGGGTGTATGGCGTGGGTGCGGGGGTGGCTGTGTGGCCGCCCCGGCCGTGCACGACCACCGGGGTGGGAACGGCTGGGTGTGCACGATCACCCGGGGGCGCTGGCGGGCCGGGGCCGGGCCGACCAGGCCGGCCCAGCGGTGTTAGGGGAGTTGGGGGTGGGGGTGGTTGGTGTGTGGGGTGGTGGTGGGGGTGTAGTAGACGGAGCGGCCTTGTTTGGTGCGTTCGAGGATGCCGCGGGCGACGCCTTGTTCGAGGGTGTTGCGGATGACGGTGGCTTGTACCTTGCGTTCGGGGTGGGTGGCGGTGAGGGTGTCGGTTACTTCGGCTGCGGATTTGGGTTCGGTCTGTCCGGCGATGGCTGCGGTGACGAGGTCGAGCCAGGAGGGGCCGTTTTCCTTTTTCGTCTCGGTCTTCTCGGTGGTCTTGCGGGCCCGCGGGGTCTTGGCCGCCGCCTGCTTGACTTCCGCTACTTTGGCGGGCTCTGCGGCCTTCGCGGGTGCCGGAACCTGCGCGGGCGCTGCTACCTGCGTGGGCGCTGTTTCGTTCTTGGGTGTCGTGGTCTTGTGGGGTTCCGTGGTCTTCTTCGTGCTGTGGGCCGCGGTGCGCGCGGCGGGCACCGCGGCGCGCTTCACACCGGCCTTCGCACCGGCCTTCGCGGCGGGGTTCGCATCAGGCTTCGCGGCGGGCTTGGAACCGGTCGGCGCTGCGGGCTTTGCAGAGGGCTTGGCGGCGGCCTGTGCTCCCGGCTTCAGGCCAGCCTGCGCACTGGTCTTCGCACGGGTCTTCGCGCCGGTTTTCGCGCTGGTTGTCACGTCGGGGTTGGTGTCGGGGTTGGTGGTGGGTGTGGGTTGGGTCGGGATGCCGAGGGCTTCCTGCATCTTGAGCAGGACCTTCTGACTTTCCTCGAGTTGTTCGAGTTGGTGTTGCAGGCGCTGCAGTTCGGTGCGTGCTTGTTGCTGTGCGGCCTGGTTCGCCGACAGGTCGCCGGCGATCTGCTGGGCGTAATCGTCCTGGACGCGTGTGCTGTTGGGGGCTGTGGTCATGGGTTCCTCAATCTTGGCCGTGAGGGACATGTGTTACGCGATGGTACGCACCTACTTGTACCCGTGACCCCGGATCAGGCACCAGGTATCGGCCGGTACCGGTCCCACGGACGGCCACGCCGGTGTTGTGCTATGCGGCACTCAACTCACACACCGCGGCACACAGTCGAGCCACCGCCGGTCCAACAGCCCGTCCGTTGCGCGCCTGTTGGCGGGCGGCGGGCCGGTAGTCGGCTCGGCCGGCAAGGGGGCGGGCCATGGCCGCTCATCGCGCCTCCCGCCGCCGAAAGGTCGAAGTGCGCGGGTGGTGCGGTCACTCCCTCGGGGAGGCGGAGTCCCGGCCCCGCGTCGTTGAAGGCGTGGCGGCGGACTCGCGGTCACTGCCTCGGGGAGGTGGAGTCCGGGCCTCGCGTCGCGCGGCGTCGTTGAAGGCGTGGCGGCGTGCCCGCGGTCGCCTCGCGCATGCCCGTTGGCGTGCGGCCGGCTGGTTCTCGGCTCGGTCCGCATGGAGGTGCATCGTGTCGTGGTCCCGCCTCCCGGCCTTCCGCCGCCGAAAGGTCGAAGTGCGCGGGTGGTGCGGTCACTTCCTCGGGGCGGCGGAGTCCCGGCCCCGCGTCGTTGAAGGCGTGGCGGCGGGTTCGCGGTCACTGCCTCGGGGAGGTGGAGTCCGGGCCTCGCGTCGTTGAAGGTGTCGAAGGGGGGCCTGCGGTCGACCCGCGTACGCCTGTTGGTGTGCGGCGGGCCGGTGCTCGGGCCGGTCCGCAAGGAGGCGCATCCTGGTCACACATCCCGGCCTCCCGCCGTCGAATCGGCGAAGTACACGGGCCGCGGCGTCGTTGAAGGCGTGGCGGCGTGCCCGCGGTCGCCTCGCGCATGCCCGTTGGCGTGCGGCCGGCTGGTTCTCGGCTCGGTCCGCATGGAGGTGAATCGTGGTCACGCCTCCCGGCCTTCCGTCGTCGAAATGGCGAAGTGCGCGGGCGGGGCGGTCGCCCCCTCGGGCGCGCGGAGCCCGGGCGCGGCGTCGTTGAAGGCGTGGCGGCGGGCCTGTGGTCGCCTCGCGCACGCCCGTTGGCATGCGGTCGGCCGGTACTCGGCTCGGTCCGTATGGGGGTGGGTCCTGGCCGCATCTTTCGGCTTTGCGCCGTCGAATCGGCGACGTGCGCGGGTGGTGCGGTCACCGCCCTCGGGGAGGGGGAGTCCCGGCCTCGCGTTGTTGAAGGCGGCGGCGGGTCCGCGTTCATTCCCCTTGGGGACGCGGAGCCCGGGGGTCGTGTGGTTGAGGGGGCCGCGGCGGTCCGCGGTCACCGCGTCGCTGAAGGTCCCGTGTGCCCGACGGGGCGGTGGTGGGCCCGGGAGGCAGCCATCCGCACCCCC
>NZ_JOIR01000083.1:2500-5007 GCF_000720115.1 Streptomyces sp. NRRL F-2580 | reverse complement strand
TTCAGAACTAACACAGTGGACGCGAGCAACTGAGGACAAGCCCTCGGCCTATTAGTACCAGTCAGCTTCACCCGTTACCGGGCTTCCACATCTGGCCTATCAACCCAGTCGTCTACTGGGAGCCTTACCCTCTCAAGGAGGTGGGAATACTCATCTTGAAGCAGGCTTCCCGCTTAGATGCTTTCAGCGGTTATCCCTCCCGAACGTAGCCAACCAGCCATGCCCTTGGCAGGACAACTGGCACACCAGAGGTTCGTCCGTCCCGGTCCTCTCGTACTAGGGACAGCCCTTCTCAATATTCCTACGCGCACAGCGGATAGGGACCGAACTGTCTCACGACGTTCTAAACCCAGCTCGCGTACCGCTTTAATGGGCGAACAGCCCAACCCTTGGGACCGACTCCAGCCCCAGGATGCGACGAGCCGACATCGAGGTGCCAAACCATCCCGTCGATATGGACTCTTGGGGAAGATCAGCCTGTTATCCCCGGGGTACCTTTTATCCGTTGAGCGACGGCGCTTCCACAAGCCACCGCCGGATCACTAGTCCCGACTTTCGTCCCTGCTCGACCCGTCGGTCTCACAGTCAAGCTCCCTTGTGCACTTACACTCAACACCTGATTGCCAACCAGGCTGAGGGAACCTTTGGGCGCCTCCGTTACCCTTTGGGAGGCAACCGCCCCAGTTAAACTACCCATCAGACACTGTCCCTGATCCGGATCACGGACCGAGGTTAGACATCCAGCACGACCAGAGTGGTATTTCAACGATGACTCCACCCCAACTGGCGTTGAGGTTTCACAGTCTCCCACCTATCCTACACAAGCCGAACCGAACACCAATATCAAACTGTAGTAAAGGTCCCGGGGTCTTTCCGTCCTGCTGCGCGAAACGAGCATCTTTACTCGTAGTGCAATTTCACCGGGCCTATGGTTGAGACAGTCGAGAAGTCGTTACGCCATTCGTGCAGGTCGGAACTTACCCGACAAGGAATTTCGCTACCTTAGGATGGTTATAGTTACCACCGCCGTTTACTGGCGCTTAAGTTCTCAGCTTCGCACGCCCGAAAGCGCACTAACCGGTCCCCTTAACGTTCCAGCACCGGGCAGGCGTCAGTCCGTATACATCGCCTTACGGCTTCGCACGGACCTGTGTTTTTAGTAAACAGTCGCTTCTCGCTGGTCTCTGCGGCCACCCCCAGCTCACGGAGTAAATCCGATCACCAGTGATGGCCCCCCTTCTCCCGAAGTTACGGGGGCATTTTGCCGAGTTCCTTAACCATAGTTCACCCGAACGCCTCGGTATTCTCTACCTGACCACCTGAGTCGGTTTAGGGTACGGGCCGCCATGAAACTCGCTAGAGGCTTTTCTCGACAGCATAGGATCATCCACTTCACCACAATCGGCTCGGCATCAGGTCTCAGCCTTATATGAGGGACGGATTTGCCTACCCCTCGGCCTACACCCTTACCCCGGGACAACCACCGCCCGGGCTGGACTACCTTCCTGCGTCACCCCATCGCTTACCTACTACAAGTCTGGTTCGTCGGCTCCACCACTTTCCTTTCCCCGAAGGGTCCGGAACGGCTTCACGGACTTAGCATCGCCTGATTCGATATTGGGCGTTTCAAAGCGGGTACCGGAATATCAACCGGTTGTCCATCGACTACGCCTGTCGGCCTCGCCTTAGGTCCCGACTTACCCTGGGCAGATCAGCTTGACCCAGGAACCCTTAGTCAATCGGCGCACACGTTTCTCACGTGTGTATCGCTACTCATGCCTGCATTCTCACTCGTGAACCGTCCACAACTAGCTTCCGCTGCTGCTTCACCCGGCACACGACGCTCCCCTACCCATCACAGCGGGCGTTGGCCCTATTGCTGCAATGACACGACTTCGGCGGTACGCTTGAGCCCCGCTACATTGTCGGCGCGGAATCACTTGACCAGTGAGCTATTACGCACTCTTTCAAGGGTGGCTGCTTCTAAGCCAACCTCCTGGTTGTCTCTGCGACTCCACATCCTTTCCCACTTAGCGTACGCTTAGGGGCCTTAGTCGATGCTCTGGGCTGTTTCCCTCTCGACCATGGAGCTTATCCCCCACAGTCTCACTGCCGTGCTCTCACTTACCGGCATTCGGAGTTTGGCTAAGGTCAGTAACCCGGTAGGGCCCATCGCCTATCCAGTGCTCTACCTCCGGCAAGAAACACACGACGCTGCACCTAAATGCATTTCGGGGAGAACCAGCTATCACGGAGTTTGATTGGCCTTTCACCCCTAACCACAGGTCATCCCCCAGGTTTTCAACCCTGGTGGGTTCGGTCCTCCACGAAGTCTTACCTCCGCTTCAACCTGCCCATGGCTAGATCACTCCGCTTCGGGTCTAGAGCGTGCAACTCAATCGCCCTATTCGGACTCGCTTTCGCTACGGCTTCCCCACACGGGTTAACCTCGCTACACACCGCTAACTCGCAGGCTCATTCTTCAAAAGGCACGCAGTCACGACCGT
>NZ_JOIR01000082.1 GCF_000720115.1 Streptomyces sp. NRRL F-2580 | reverse complement strand
GAGGCCTTCGGCGACGATCGCCCGCAGCCGACCGTCGTCGGCGCCTTGCTGTTGGGCGTCGAAGAGGCGCTGCGCGTAGGCGGGTGGGAGGTGGACGGTCAGCCGTCGCATCCGCCCGTCGTCGGTGGTGCCGATCGGGGCGGTGTAGCCGAACCGGGCGCGGGTCTCGACGGTGATCCCGGTGCGGGTGGCGGCTTCCTTGCGTCGACGGTCGCGGACCTTGGGCTGCCAGCGTGCGCGTACGGCGGCGTCGATCCGGTCGGTGATCGCCTTCGGCGGCGTCTTGCGTTCCCCGGTGCGGTAGCGCTCCACGGACCGCTGGCTGACCCCGAGCGCGGCGGCAACGGCCTTCGTGGTCTTCAGCTTGCCCGTCAGGAAGTTGATGCGGCCCTTCAGCGTCTTGGGCGGCTCCCGCGTGAACGTCTCGCGGCCCGCCCGCTCCAGAGCGTCGTCGATGTCCCCCACGGCTTCTATTCTCCTTCGTCGGTGACGGCGTCGCCGCCCTTGATGTGGCGGGCGGGGTTGAGGCCCTTCTCCATGAGGTCGACGGCCCACGCCATCTCCTGGACGCCTTCGACCTTCGCGAGGCCCGGCGTTGTGCCGAGGCGGAAAGCTCCGGGGAGGGGCTTGCCGGAGGTGGTGTAGGGCATGAAGTCGAGCGGGGAGGGTCCGGGGCTGGCGTAGACGACGCAGTCGGAGAGGACGCCGAGCGGGTACTGGCCGGTGGCCTTCGCGGTGTTGGCCATCTTGCGGTGCATGTTGACGCGGGCCTTGGAGATGACCGCGGCCCGGATGTCGGGGCGCCAGGTGGGCCGCTCCAGCGCCGGCCAGCGTTCGCCGTCGCGGTAGTGGCGGCCCTGCGGGCGCTCGCGCAGCTTGCCGATCCCGCCCTTGACGGTCGCTTTGATCGCGGCGAGTACGGCCGCCATTCCGGGGTCGACGTTCTTGTGGTGCTCCATCGCGGCGAGGAACTGGCGGTCGTCCAGATCGGCGGTGACGCCGAGGTCGGCGAGCGTGTCGAGGTAGGCGGTCTTGAGGCGGTCGTGCCACGGATCCAGGTACGCGCCGGTCTCCCGCCGCAGGTACGCCTCGATCGGGGCGACGTCGTAACCGAGTTCCTGGGCGTAGGCGACGGTGTGGGTCTGGTACCAGGCCGGTCCCTCGGGCCGCTGCCCGGACGGCGTGAACGGCGAGGGCAGGCGGGGGTCCAGCTCGATGTGTGAGAGGTCGACCAGCCAGGAGCCGGGGATCTTCTTGTTGAAGGCCGGGCGGTGGAAGTGGTCGGGGGCGGACAGGCCGACGACCAGGCGCGCGGAGGCGGCGAGGAAGGCGGTGTTCAGGTCCAGGCCGACCGCATACGGCAGCAGGCACTCCTCATCGGAGAGCAGCTGCGGGTCGCGCACCCACTGGTAGGCCTCCTCGTCCAGGAACCCGCCCGCCCACCCTTGCGCGACCGGGTGCTCGGTCGGCGCCTCCGGCGGGGCGGGGTCCATCGGCTCGCTGCCGAGCGAGCCCGGGTTGTAGGCGGACTCCCACTCTCCGGTGGTCTCGTTCTTCACGGCGCGGGTCGGCGGCCGCAGCGCGGTCATCAGCTCCAGCCCGGAGGTGGCGGTGGAGCCGCGCGGGGTGATCACCCGCGCCGCGTACGTACCCAGCACGCGGGCGACCTCTGCCGGCTCCATGCCCGCGACGCCGGGCCAGGACCGTGCATCGAGGGCGTCCCAGGACAGGACGGCCAGCTGCACGCACTGCCGCTGCCCGGCCTGCGCGGGCCGGTAGACCCTGGCCCAGGGGCCGAAGCCGCGCTTGGTCAGCTTCCACTTGGCCTTCGCGACCTGCTTGACGACCGGGTGATCGTCCTCCAGACGCAGGGAGCGGCGCTGCTCGTGGCCCTCCAGGCGCTCGGGCAGGCCGAGCTTCACTGCGGCAGCAGCGGTGAGGACGACCAGCGGGTCGGAGTCCTTGCCGTTGCGGTTCAGGCGCGGTGTACCGAGCCCGGACTCCTTCAGCGTCCACTCGACCAACTCCGGGACAGAGCTGACCGGGCAGTCCAGCACGATGCCGTCCACGCCGTACGCGCTGCCGTCGCCGTCCAGGACCACGAGCGGGCCGTGCGGGAACCGCGGGTCGACGGCCGCCAGCGGGGCGCCCTTCTTCACCGGTCGGCGCGACGTCACCGACGGCCTGGCCGCCTCCACCGGCGTTTTCACGACCGGATTCGGTGCAGCGGCGGTGGCTGGCGCGGCGGGTTTCGCCGCGGGGCCGGTGAACGACTTCGGAACCGCGGCCGGAGCGGACGCGGATTCGGGCGTGGACTCGGAGGCGGCCGGCGCAGGGTACCGCTCGGCCCAGCCGTCCAGCAGTCGCAGGTACGCCTGCAGGCGCGGCGGGCGCGGCTCGGAGCGGCCGTTCTCCCAGTTCTTCACCGTCTGCGGCGTCGACTTCAATGCGGCCGCGAGCCGGGCCTGCGTGACCCCGGCCGCCTCACGCAGCCGCGCCCGCTCCGCCGGAGACGGCAACCGCGGCTCGCCCTCCAGCAGTGCGTCCACCGCGTCGAACAGTTCTTCTTGGCTCGGCATGGCCCACCTCCAACCCGAACCCTAGCAAAATTAACCCCACCTAGATATTGGATTTAACCCTATCGAGTGTTGTGTTTTCGGGATGTGTCTCGGAGCCCGGTCCCCAACTGCACTGGTTGTTGGGGCCGCCCCGGGTGTGGGCGCGTGCGCGGGCAGGGCAACGTCGTCGCAGACGGGATCCAGCCGACCGGTGGGCAGGGACGTGGGAGAGGGCGGTGTGCGGGTGGACTGGAACTGGTGGACGGTGGACTTCGGGGACGCGCACGCGGGCGCGGCGGGTGTACTCGTCGGCGGCAGCGAGCCGGGCCCGGTGTACTTGGACGTCGGGAGTGGTCCGGACGTGCCGCCGACCAGGCACTGGTCGGCGTACGACGGCCGGGCCGCCGCCCCCGCGCGGAGGCGTTGCGGGCTGAGTGCGCGTGCGGATGGCGCAGCGCCGCCCAGTACCCGCTGGACTGGGACACGATCGGCGACTAACCCTGTACGAAGCGGACGTCGACCTCACCGGACCGCTCGCCGACTGGACTGCCCACCTGTCCGTTGTCCGCGAGGCGACCGTGCCGATGCCCGAGCCGCTGGCCGCGCTCCTCATCGAAATGACCGAGTAGCTGACCGCCACGGCCGCGCACGCGCCGCCGGTGTTCTGGAGCGGATCGCCGCGTACACCTGGAGCATGGTCTGTTCGCCGCCGACTTCCTTTCCGTCGGCGTCGATGACCTTGACCTGAACGGAGACCGCCGCGCCGTGGGTGAAGGTGCCGGGCCGGGTGTTGTAGTTGGAGCTGATGGCGACGGACCAGTCACTGGAGGGGGCGTCGGCGGTGACCTTGAAGCCGTCCTCGCGGGCGTTCCGGCCGGGGGCGTTGTCACCGGTGTAGCCACGCATGATGCCGGAGATGGGTGATCTTGGAGCCGTCGGCTACGGCCTTGTTGGAATTGATGGACACGGAAGTCTCGGACACTCGCTGTTCCCCTGTTCGGCGCCGGTGGGTGGAGCGTTGCACACCGCCTCGGCGCCGATCCCGCGATAGTGCCCGGAACCCTGCTGCGAGACTACGCGGACGAGATCGACGGGGTACGCGTCATTTACCTCATTGACCGCTGCGGATCTCGTCGATGCGCTTCGCCAGAGCCTGTGTCTCCGCGACCAGCCGCCCGTGCGCCTTCTTCTGCTCCTCGGCACCCCGGTCCCTGAACGCCCCGCTGAAGTGGGGTCGGAGCTGGGTCCACCAGCCGTAGTCCAGCATTGCCCACGCCTGCGGGCAGAGGGGGGCGCGGGTCTTCGGGAGATAGCCGCTGTCGACCAGGGACTGCTGGTACTTCTTCGGGTCACTGCCCTCCAGGTAGCACAGGAAGTTGAAGGCCCGCTGCTGGGTAACGGGGTGGTCGCTCGACATGCCCTCCAGGGTCGGCGTGCCTTCCTTGCGTGCGATCTCGTCGAAGAGGATCGCGGCGGCCAGCGACGGGCCCGGCCCGACCTCGTTGACGGTATAGAAGGACGCGAAGCCGTCCGCCGCGTCCTCTTCGAGACCGAGGTTGGCCAGGAGGAGCTGGCGCTGAAGGGCATGGCCCATTTCGTGGCCGAAGATGAATTCGGTCGACAGCACGGTCAGGTCGTCGGTGTTGTACTCGGACGCGGGGAACGGGGCGGGCCGTTCGACGGTCTTCACGACGTCGGCGAGGGCCTTCTCGATCTCGGTCAGGAACGGTGGCGGGACGAAGATCGTCCTGCCGTCGGGCTGGGTGACGGCGTCGGTGACGCCGGGCGGCACGGCGGCGGTGACCTTCACGACCATGTCGTGCGGGAGGGTGAGTGATCTGTTCACCCAGTCGGCCGTACGCTCCAGCACGCGGGAGTTCCGGATCAGTGCCACGGCCTGCCGGTCCTCCGGTTTGACCGTTTGGGCCTCGTAGACGACGGTGACCCTGCCGGAGCGCGCCGCCTGGGGGCGGGGCCCTGCTCCAGGCCCCTGCCCGGCGTCGCGGGCCTCGCCGCTGCACCCGGTCGAGACGACCCCGGCGAGGAGCAGCACACCTGACAGGACGATGCGCGCCCTCTTCGAGCGACCGGCGGTGTTCGGCATCCTTGATCGGCTCCCGTCGCGTGTCCCCGCACTGATCCTCCGGCCGTCCGGAGGCGGGTGCCCGTCGAGCCGCCCGTACGGGGGACCGTTCGCTGTGTGGGCGACCTTCGGGAGGCCGCCTGGTTCGGCCCGTTCGACAACCGCAGCATCAGGGATCCCCGACGCGGCTTCCGGCGGTAGAGCGCAGCTCCTCGTGCTGGCCGACTGCGCAGACGCCGGCGCGAGGAGCAGCCGCCCTCTCACGGCGCCCAGTCGACGCCTGCCTCGGCGAGCGCGGTGATGCACGGGAGGAGTGTTTGTGATCAGTGGCGAGTTTGATGGTCTGCGGGGGAGTGTCAGCGGAAAGTCGTCATCGGAGTGTCAGCGGTTTAGATGCACCCGAAGATCGACGCCGACTTTCTCCTCCTGGATGAGCGCAGGACACCAACCCTGTCGTCGAGCAGGTCTTCACCGCCCAGCGCGGACACGCCCATCTCGTCATGGTCGAAGACTCAGCCCAGGCCATCTACGCCTGGCGCGGCGCCACCGACGTCATGACTCGCTTCGACGGTGTCCCCCTGGCCCTGACGCAGTCATTCCGCTTCGGCCCGCACCTCGCCCGCGAAGCCAACCGATGGCTCCCCCTCGCCGGGGCACCCATCCGCCTCCAAGGTACGGAAACCATCCCCACCCGCCTCGACACCGTCGAGACTCCCGACGTCTTCTCCTCCTGGGGCGAACTCCAGGACTACGCCGCCTACGACCCGGCCGGCGCCGACCTCCAGCCCTTCGTCGACCTGATCGACACCCACACCCCCGGCGCACTCCTCGCCGCAGTCAGCCAACTCGTCGACGAACAACACGCGCAGGTCACCGTGTCCACAGCCCACAAGGCCAAGGGACGCGAATGGCCAACGGTCCAGATCGGCAACGACTTCAGGCCGCCCAAGGACGCTGGAGATCCCGACGCCCAAGCCCGCCCCGTACCCGGACCCATCGACGACGCAGAGGCACGCCTGGCCTACGTTGCGGTAACCCGGGCCCGAGGTTGCCTCGACCTCGGCGAACTGGCCTGGATCCATGACCACCCCGGCGGCAGTCCCGTGTGACACGGTCTCGGTCCTCGCGGATCCAAGACCACGTGCAACCGTCACCGCCCGAGCAGGATGGCCGAGCAGTGACTGCCGCGCGTTGGACAAGTCTGCCGACTCGGTGAGAGCGGCGTCCTCGGACTGCGGTGCATCCGCCATTCACTGCACGGCACGCGGCCCCGGACAGCGCCATCGGTAGTCCCCGCACCACGCAGGTGACGCGCGGCGGTCCTCCTCGGGAACGAGTGCGAGCGCCGTCGGGCCCCCAACAAAACACATGGGCCAGCCACGTTCATGGCCTGCTGGCGGCTCGGATTCCGGCCCAGCACGGGTGCGCCATCAACCTGATAGCGCAGTCAACACGCCAGAGCTGGCACCACTCCTGGGAGACCCTGGCCGCCCTGGTCGTGACGGTGAAGGCGTCCCACCAGTTGAGGGATCGTCGACCGGGCCTCGCCCGAAGACAAGAGCCCCGGACCTCGCGTCCGGGCTCTGCTGTGGCCGGCTGTTCACGGCCCTTCGAAGGAGTCAGTCCGTTTCGACGTAGGCGACCAGGACAAGGGTGCCGAGGGCGGTCGGCACGTACAGGATCCGGACGCCGCTCTCGCGGTGCTCACGGATCGCACCGTGCTTCGACAGCACGCCGATCTCGGGATTCCTGGAGACGGCCACCAGTACGGGGTCGAGCCGGAGGCGTTCGGCCTCCGTCATCTTCTCGACCTGGTCCTGGGCCACGTCGTAGAAGACGATGCGGGCGCGCTTGGGTGCGTGGCGGCCCATCAGGCGACGTGCGAGGTGGGAGCGGAGTCGTCGAGCGGGGGCTGCCCGAGGTTCTCGCGCAAGTCCTCCCAGGAGGTGACGGCGTCCAGATCGACGCCCTCGCCGGCCAGGCGCTCCAGGACGTAGGCGATCTGCGGGTCGCCGTCAGCCATCTCCCGCGCGTCGGCCCGCAGGGCCTCCTGCTCGGCCGGGTCGAAGACGATCCGCATCGCGGCCTCCAAGTCGTAGATGCTGCAACGAGGCTAGCGCAGGAGTACACGACCGGAACACGGAAGGCGAAGAGGATGCCGAGACCACCCGGTGCCCGGGGAACCCCGTGGTCGGCGGAAAAGAAGGCGGCCGGCGCCCACTTCCGCCGAGGCGGGTGGCAAGGGCGCCGGCCAACCGAAAACACACACTCCGTACGCCGCGGCGTTGCGGATCCACTCCACTTGCCAACAGTGATATACAATAGGTATTGTTTTCTTACTTCCGGGTGGTGGCAGCCCGCGGCACCGGACACCCACCAACACCCTGGAGGCCCGTGTCTTTCTCCATCGCGTCCCCCGCCAGCAGCTTTACGCAGACTGCGGCCGTCGCACCTGCCTGGCCGGCCACCCCCGCAGCCGACCGCGGCCGAACTCGCCCGGCTCGCCGAGCTCCTGGCCGAGGCCGACGTCACCGCCGCCGGCGTCCTGGCGATCCCCGGACTCGCCGCCGGCCCGGGCGACATCGCCGGCATCCGGGCGCGCACCACCAGCAACCCGCCGCACGCCCTGTACGTCCTCGCCGGCGGCAACCTCACCCCGCACACCAGCGCCGACAGCGCCTTCGCCCACCTCCACCCGCTCATCGAAGGGGCCGCCCGCCCCTGCGACGGATGCGGCGCCGAGGCCGGCCTCCCGTGCAACCCGACTGCCTCCCCGAGCCCTCGAACGACTGACACCCCCGGCCGGCGGGGCGCCACGAGCGCCCGCCCCGTGATGAAGGAGAAGAACATGATCCGCGCCGGACGCCTGAAGTACGTCCAGACCATGTCCGACCTGGCCGACGCCCTCGGCAAGAAGCTCGTCACCGTCCGAAACCAGAAGCCGTACGCGGCGGAAGGCCACCCGGCGCCGATCAGCTCGCCCAGCGCCCGCAACCAGCTCTGGGACGCGGAGCAGACCAAGGCCTACTACGCCGGCAAGCCCATCCCCGAGCTGCCCCAGGTCGACGACGAGGAGGACCTCCTGGACCGCCACGAGGCCGCCGAACTGCTCGGCATCGCCCCCGTGACCTGGAACACCTACAAGAAGGACCCGGACCTGACCACCGGCGTCGTCCTCGTGCCCGCGGGCCCCAAGGGCACCGAGCACTGGCCCCGCCGCCTGGTCCTCGCGTACAAGAACAACCGCCCCGGCCGCGGCGCCGGCGGCGGCCGCCGGGAAGGCAGTGGCGACATGATCCCCCGCGACCAGATCCTGCCGCGGATCGCCAAGCTCCTGGACGCCGACCCCACCGTCACCGTCGAGGCCGTCTCCGACACCCTCGGCATCACCAAGTTCCCCACCGCACAGTCCGGCCTGGCCACCCTTCGCGGCCGACGGATCGCCGACCTCATCGAGACCCAGCCCGACCTCGACCCGAAGGAAGCCGCCATCCAGCTGGGCTACCCCACCACCACCCACCGCGGCGCCATCCTCGTCGCCGAGCGCGAGCTGCGCGCCCGCAGCGCACAGCCGTACCTGCAGCACACCGCCGACTTCCTGGCCGCGGCCGGCATCGCCCAGCAGGCCCAGGTGGAGATGCGCCAGCCCGACGGAGAACACCTCGCCGCCGCCGTTCCACTCGACACCGATCAGCCGGCACCGGCCCTGGTCTGGGACTCGCGCTTCGGATGGCGCACCGCGACCAGCCGACGCCACCCGATCGGCAAGAGCACAGACACGGCACCCGAAGGGGAGGGAATCCGTTACCTGGGCACCGGGTTGAAGCCCGACCCCGAGGAGCTGCTCGCCGCCCTGCGGGATCAGCGCCGGGGTACCAAGCGCCCCAAGGTAACGGCCGACGAGCACTGCGACCTTGACGTTGCGGAATGACGCGGGCGCGTAGGCACTGGTCGGTCCGTCGAGCTCATGGGCGTGGACGACAGGCGTCCCCTTCTCCTTGAACGGTAGCTCTCAGGTATCAATTGACGATGGGACCGGCCCGCACGTTCGGTGTGGGCGGAATTCG
>NZ_JOIR01000081.1 GCF_000720115.1 Streptomyces sp. NRRL F-2580 | reverse complement strand
GACAGTGATGAAATGTCTGTTTTGTCCGTCTGGTTAAAAGACTGACTCCCGCACTTCACGACGCTGTCCGCCGACTGTCACAGGCGCGTGACAGGCCCCCTCGGCCGGTTCCGGTCACGCCTGGGCGGGCGGGGACGGGAGCGTGGCGAGTTCGCCCAGAGCGCGGGCCGCCGGCGCCGGGTCGGCCAGCCACTTCAGGTGGCTGCCCTCCAGCGTGCGGACGTCGTACGGGTTGTCCGGCGTCAGCTCGTCGCCCTCGCGGATCAGCCGGTCCTGGAGGGCGAGGGGCAGGCTCGCGTCGTCGGCCAGGCGGATGTAGGTCTTCGGGGTGCGGCCCCAGGTCGCGGCCTGCGCCCGGTCGGCGGAGCCGCCGACGTCCAGGTTCTCGTCGGGCTGGAAGGTGTTCAGGAAGGCGAGGAACTGCTCGTCGGTGCCGTCGGCGAAGAAGGCCGCCTTGAACGCCGCGAGCGCGTCCGGGTGTGCGGTGCGGAAGTTGACCCGGAGCAGCCCGAGGTCGGCGGGGTTCCCGGCCAGCGCCGAGGCGAAGGCGGCGGGGTCGACCCCGGCCATCTCCGGCTCGGCGTAGTAGTCGCCGACGTCGAGACGGACCGGGCACCAGGCCGAGACGTAGACGATGCGGTCGATCAGGTCCGGGCGCGCGTTGGCCGCGGCCGTGGCCGTGATGCCGCCGCGGCTGTGCGAGACGAGGATCACGGGGCCGTTGCGCTTGGCCCGTTCCAGGATCCCGATCAGGTGCGCGGCGTTGTCGGCGAGCGTGACGCCCTTGATCGAGCCGGGCGCGGAGGCGAGGGCTTCGAGGTCCTGCGGGGTTTGGTAGGCGGGGGTGAAGGTCGCCTGGAAGCCGTGGCCGGGCAGGTCGACGGCGACCGAACGGTGTCCGAGGAGGCCGAGTTCCGCCTGGAGGGGCGCGAAGGAGAAGGAGTTCGCGAAGGCTCCGTGGACCAGTACGTACGTCGGTTGCATCTGTGTGCTCACTTTCCGGCCGCCGCGGTTCGGCGTCGGCCCTGGCGGAAGATCATTCGTGCCCTTTTCGGCGGATGGGCCTGTCGGCGGCCCTGCGCGGTCAGTCCGATGTCCGGCGCAGGACCAGGCAGAGGAAGCCGAAGCTGTCCCGGTACCCGCGCAGCCACTCCGTGCGCTGGGCGTTGGCCGTCTCCAGTACCTGTGCGGCGGCCGGATCGTCGGGGTGGTCCAGGGCCCATGCGGCCAGCGAGCCCCAGCAGGCCCACTCGTAGGCGTCCAGCTCACTCCGGGTGCTGACGTGGCCGTGGACAGGGGTCCATCCGTCGGCGACGACGAGGTCCACCGTGGTCGCCAGATCGGCGAGGTCACCGAACATCTCGACGGCCTCGGGTGAGGGGGTGCGGTCCCAGAACGACTCGCCGATCAGAACGCGGCCTCCGGGAGCCAGGTGCTCGCGGGCGGCCGCGAGGGTGGGGAGGAGACCGTCGAAGGCGTGGGTGGCGCCGATGCTGATCACCAGGTCGAACGGCTGTGTGGAGGCGAAGTCCGCGGCTTCCTGATGGTGGAGGACCAGGCGCTCCTCCACTCCGAGTCCGCTCGCCGTCCGGCGGGCCTGCGTCAGAGCGACCTCGGAGACGTCGACGCCCTCGGCGTGCAGGAGCGGGCGGGTGGCCAGGGCGCGCAGGAGCCATTCCGCCGTGCCGCATCCGAGGTCGAGCACGCGCTCGTCGCCCCGCGGCAGGCCGCGTTCGAGCAGCAGGGCGACCGATTCGTCGTCGAGCGGGGATTTGATCGGGTGTTCGGCATGGGCGATCTGGGAGATCTGTTCGCGGCTCATCGGCGCGGCGTGTCCCGTGTCGAGGAGCAGCTGCGCGGCCACCGCCGCCCCGTCGGTGCGGATCGTGTCGGCGACGGCCTTCGCCCGTGCTCGTGTCTTGGGGGTCAGGGCCGTTTCGAGGGCGGCGGACAGGGACTCGAGGGTGGGGGTGGGGCCGTCGTGTGCCGCGCCGATGCCCAGGTCGGACACGCGGGCGGCCCAGTGCGGCTGGTCCACGAACTGGGGTACCACCACCTGGGGCGCACCGGCCCGGGCCGCGGTGGTCGTGGTGCCCGCGCCGCCGTGGTGGACGACGGCCGCGACCCGGCGGAACAGCGACTGGTGGTTGACGTCGCCGACGGCGAAGCAGTCGTCCGAGTCGTCCACCAGGCCCAGGTCGGCCCAGCCGCGGGAGACGAGCACGCGGCGGCCCTGCGCGCGGGCCGCCTCGACGGTGGTGCGGGCGATGTCGGAGGCCGTGCTCATGGGCATGCTGCCGAACCCGACGTACACCGGTGGGGTGCCGGCGTCCAGGAACGCCTCCAGGTCGGCGGGCAGGGGGCGTTCGTCGGGCAGGATCCACGCGCCGGTCTGCACGACGTCGAGGTCCGGCAGTTCCTGCCACGGGCCCAGGACCGGGTCCGCCGCCAGCCACGGCCGTTCGGTGAAGACGTGCGCGCGGACGTCGTCCACGGGGGCGAGGCCGAGCGCCGTACGGTGGGCGTTGAGGGGCTGGAGGTAGAGGGCGTTGACCTTCTGGGTGTCCAGGTCCCACAGGGCCCGGCGGTCGGTCATGTCGGGCGGGGCCGGCGGGCCGGGCCGCGGCGGCGGCGGGTAGTGCGGGGAGGGCATCTCGAACGGGTGGAAGCCCGCGTACACGTAGCGGATGCCCAGCTTCTCGGCCACCGAGCGGGCGCCGGCCGGCATCAGACCGCTCGCCACCAGCACGTCACAGTCCTCGGCCGCCCTGGCGACCGTGTCGAAGTGCGCGGCGACGAGCTCGGCCGCGAACGCGGCCGCGTCCGACGGCGGCGCTCCCGTCCGCAGCGCGCGCACGTCCCGCCCGAAGGGCACCAGTTCCGCGCCGACGCCGGCCAGCAGTTCCGCGAACTCCTCGTCCGGCGGTGCGCACACGCGTACCTGCGCGCCGAGTTCTCGCAGCTGCGCCGCCAGTCCCGCCAGCGGGGCGATGTCGCCGCGTGATCCGTACGCCATCAACAGCACGCGCATGTCGTGTTTCTCGTTTCTGTGGTGGGGGTGAGGGGGGGAAGGGGGAAGGGGCCTGTGGGTGAGGTCAGGTCGCCGGCACGTCGAGCTGGAACTCGTGGGTGCGCCGGTAGGAGCGGAATCCCAGCCGGTGGTTGACGGCCAGCATGTGGACGTTGTCGTCGGCGTTGTCCGTCTCGATCTCGACGACGTCGGGATGCTCGGCGCGCAGGCGCCGCACCATGGCGGCCTTGACCCACAGCCCGAGGCCGTGGCCGCGGTGCGCGGGCACGACCGCCGTGTCGTACTGCTGGGCCCGCGGCGCGGAGCCCTGGGAAAGCAGGATCTCGGTGTAGCCGGCGATGGTGCCGTCGTCGTGGACTGCCGCGACGGTCAGCAGTGTGTCGCCGCGGTCGGCGACCACCTTGGCCATGGCGCGGACGCGGTCGGCGTCCCACGCGATGCTGCCGTAGTCCAGGTCGCCGACGGGCATGTCGTTCATCGCGTTCTTGGCCGCGGCGAAGGCGTCGGCGAGCTCGTCGGGAACCGTGCCGGTCCAGTGGGCCGGCCGGTAGCCGGGGGGCGCGGTGTCGGCGGTCCGGGGCAGGTCGGTCTCGGGGAGGTCGGCCTCGGGCAGCTCGGTCTCGGGCAGCTCGTCGAGGCGCAGGATGAGGTGATCCAGCGTCAGGGCCCGGCGGAAGCCGCGCCGTTCGCTGAAGGCTTCGCCCGGGCTGTCGGCCGCGGCTGCCGCGATGAGGCTGCGCCGGTTCTCGGTGCGGCAGGCCGCCACGACCGCCGACAGCAGGAGGGAGCCGGTTCCCAGGCGCCGGTGTGCGGGGGCGACGTGCAGTTCCAGTTCGGCCAGGTGCTCCTGGCCCGGGGAGGTGAACACCCGCAGGCCGGCGACTCCGACGGGGACGCCGTCGTCCGCCCCGATGGCCAGCCAGGTCAGCCGATGGCTGCCCAGAGCGGGCTGGGTGAGCCGGGCGTGGATCTCTCCGGGGTCGGGGGCCGGTACGCCGGGCAGGTCGTGGGCCGTCGAGGCGGCGACGATCCGATGCCACGCGGCGGCCTCGGCGACCGAGACGTGCTGGAGCTCGATGACGTGTACGGATTCGGGCAAGGTGATGGCTTTCGTGGTCGGGCCGGGCCGGGCCGGGTCGGGTCGGGTCGGGTCGGTCATCGTCGTCGGCATTCGGGCGTCGGTCGTACTTCGGGATGCCGCGTGGGCGTGCTCGTGTCGGGGCGGGACGCGCCGGGGCGGCGGCTGATGAGGCTGCGTCAGGCCGTGGTGTCCGGACTCCAGCGGTCGAGAGCGGCGTACGCCGGGATCCACCGGGTGGTGCAGGCGGCGTACGCGGGTGCGGGCAGGTGGGCGAGGAGCCTGGCCGCTGTCGGTTCGTCGGCGCCGTCGAGCAGCCACGGCAGCAGCAGCGGTGCGTCCCGGTCGATGTGCTGGGCCTGGACCCGGCTGAAGTGGCCCCACTGCTCGGCCGTCAGCTCCCGTCGGACCAGCGGGAGCGCCGCTTCCTCCTCGTGTTCGAGGTGGCCGGCCAGGCCGCGGGTCAGCGCGTCGGCGAGCTGGCCCAACCGCAGCGAGCCGGCGCCGGGGTCGGTCAGTACGGCGTCGATGGCCTGGATCACCGGGGTGATGGCGGCGTGTTCGGCCTCCATGACCTCCAGTAGCGCCAGGTCCTTCGGCCGGCCGGCCAGGTTCTGCCGCAGCGGTGGCCACAGTGCGTCGTCCTCGGCCGTGTGGTGGGCGTGGAGGGCCTTTTTGAACAGCGTCCAGCCGGCAGCGGTGGCCAGCACCTGCCGCGGGTCACGGTCCGCGGCGGTGGTGACCCGGTCCAGTTGGGCCAGTTCCCGGCGCAGGGCGTCGTGCATCGCGTACGTGACGGTCAGGTCGATGGCCTCGCTCATGGACATGCGGTTGGGGGGTCTTGCGCGCGTGGCTGCATGCCCCAAACGATCTTGTGGTTCGCACGTAAGATCAAGGAATATTTGTGCGCGGTTCGATAACCGCTGGGTTATCGACGCGGGGGCGGGGGCCGGCGGGTGGAACTGCGGGACATCGAGATCTTCCTGGTGCTGGCGGAGGAGCTGCACTTCGGCAGGGCCGCGCAGCGGCTGCACGTCTCCCAGGCGCGCGTCAGCCAGGCCATCAAGAAGCAGGAGCGGCGCATCGGTGCCGAGCTGTTCGCCCGTACCAGCCGCACGGTGCGGCTGACGGAGGTCGGCCGCCAGTTCCGCGACGATCTGCAACCGGTCTACGCGGGTCTGCACGCGTCCCTGGAGCGGGCCCAGTTGGCGGCCCGCGGCATCACCGCACAGCTCCGCGTCAGCCTGATGCCCTTCAACGTCGTCGATCTGCACCCCTACTGGAAGGCGTTCCGCGCGCGGTACCCGCACTGGGGACTGCAGATCCGCCAGGCGACCTTCACCGATGTGTTCGGCCAGCTCCGCAGCGGTGCCATGGACGTCATCGTCGCCTGGCTGCCGGTGGAGGAACCGGACTTCACCGTCGGACCGACCCTGTGCACCGACTCGCGGATCCTCGCCGTGGCCGCCGACCACCGGCTCGCGGAACGGGACTCGGTGCGGCTGGAGCTGCTCGCCGACTTCCCACACGGCACCGCCCACGGCCTGCCGGACTACTGGGAGGACAGCTACCTGCCCTTCCACACCCCACGGGGCCGCTCGATCGAGCGCATCACGTCCGCGGCGTCGGACAACGCCGATCAGCTGATCAACCACGTCGGCATGGGCGAGATCATCCACACCTTCCCCGGCCATGTCACCAGGCACTGGGGCATGCCGAACATCCGATGGATCCCCCTCCCCGACATGGCGACCATGCGCTTCGCTCTGGTCTGGCGGACCGAAGCCGAGAACGACCTCATCCGCGCCCTGGCCGGCACCGTGCGAGACCTCGGCGTGTTCCGCTTCTGACGAGACGTGCCGCGTGGGGCAGACGCACCGGCGTGCCGGGCTGCCCGTCGACGGTACGGAACACCGGCCCCGAACCCCAGGCCGAAGCCCCTGGGGCCCGGCGGGCCTGACAGGGGCTGATCAGCTGTATCGCTTCACTGTGTGGTCCGGTACGGGCACGGGGAGCTACGTCGCCGGGGTACCAGGCTCAGCCGGACACGGCCGCGCTGGCCTCCACGGGTGCCTCACCGGTCTCCGTCGCCGGGGTCTCCGTCTCCGGGGCCGGGGTGTCCGTGGCCGGGGTCTCCGTCTCCGGGGTCTCCGTGGTCGGGGTCTCCGTGGTGGGGGTCTCCGTACCCGGCGTCTCCTTGCCCGGGGTCTCCTTGCCCGGGGTCTCCTTGCCCGGGGTCTCCTTGCCCGGGGCGGGCTTTTCGGGCTTGTGCTCGCAGTAGACGGTGCCCTGGTAGAACTTG
>NZ_JOIR01000080.1 GCF_000720115.1 Streptomyces sp. NRRL F-2580 | reverse complement strand
CGGGGTGATCCCCGCAGGGTGCCGAACGCAACGAGGCTGCGCTCTCCGACCCCTCGACACGTTCGGCGCCCGAGGAGACGCCCCGGCGCGCGCCCGCCCCCGGCACAACCGGCCCCCACCCGACCCCGCCCGCGCGGCGCAGCCAACCCGCGGCGCAGCCAACCCGCGGCGCAGCCAACCCGCACAACCGGCTCCCACCCGACCCCGCCCAAGCGGCGCAGCCGACCCGCAGCCAACCCGCTGCTGACGCTGGCCGCGCGGGCACGTACGGTCCGCGCATGAACCATGATCAGCAGACCTTCGTGCCCGCCGACTTCGTGGTGCCGCGCACCCTCGTGGCGGACGGCTTCCGGCTGGAGCCGCTCGGTGAGCAGCACAACGAGCGCGACCTCGCCGCCTGGAGCGGGAGCATCGCGCACGTCCGGGCCACGCCGGGCTTCGTCGGCAGGAACTGGCCGCCGCCGGAGGGCATGTCCCCGGAGGCGAACCGGGCCGACCTGGCCCGTCACGCGCGGGACTTCGAGGCCCGGACCGGGTTCACGTACAGCGTGCTGGACGGTGACGATGTCATCGGCTGCCTGTACATCTACCCGGCCAAGGAGGCGCCCGGCCGGATCCACGTCAGCTCGTGGGTGCGCGCCGACCGGGCGCCGCTCGACGTGACCCTGTACGAGGCCGTGCGGGGGTGGCTGCGCGAGGTGTGGCCCTTCGACGCCGAACTGGTCGACTACGCGCCCAGGTGAGCCGGGCCGAGGGCGGGCCTGCGGCGGGCCTGCGGCCGAACGGGTCGTCGACGGGGGCCGGCGACGTTGCGGCCGGATCATCGCGGACCGCCGTCATACGGTGGCCGTCGCTCACAGGCGACGTAAGAACGGACGCTCATGACGCAAGACCGACGGGACCAGGCGCTCTTCCGTGCCGTCTCGGCCCCCGCCGCCGTCACCACCGCCACCGCCACCCACGACATCGGCCTGCTCGTGCTCCGGCTCGTCGTCGGCCTCAGCATGGTCGGCCACGGCACCATGAAGCTCTTCGGCTGGTTCGGCGGCCCGGGCCTCGACGCGACCGGCAAGGGCTTCACGATGGCCGGCTATCCCGCCGGGGACGCCATGGCCGTCATGGCCGGCCTGTCCGAGACCCTCGGCGGCCTCGGCCTCGCCCTCGGCCTGCTCACCCCGCTCGCCGGCGCCGCCCTGACCGGCGTCTTGATCAACGTCCTCGACGTCCGGGGCCTGAGCGCCTACTTCCCGCCCAAGGGCGTGGAACTCGAAGTGCTGCTGTTCGCCGGGGTCGTCGCCCTCACCCTCACCGGGCCGGGCCGCTTCGCCGCCGACCACCACCTCCCGGTGCTGCGCGAGTCACGGCCCCGCTACGCCTGGTCCGCCCTGCTGCTGGGCGTCGTCGTGGGATTCGTCGTCCTGCTCATCCGGGACTGACGGCGGCTCCCGCACCTCCCGCACCTCCCGCACCTCCCGCACCTCCCGCGCCTCCCGCACCTCCCGCGCCTCCCGCGCCTCCCGCACCGAGGTGCTCCAGCGGGCCCGCCGGGTACGGGGTCTCCGCGGGGAGCAGCGCACGTGCCGCCTCGGCTTCGCCCGACCGCAGCAGGCCGTGGATCCGCAGGGCCAGCGGGGTCACGTCGCGGATGGAGACCGTCCACTCGTCGGCGTACGCGCGCGAGGCCGGACCGGACAGGCCCAGCTGGAGCGAGCGGTACGGCAGCGGGTTCAGGTGCAGGTCGCGCTCCGGGTCCCACTGGACCCGGGAGGGCGCCCCGCGCAAGGACTCCTGCCAGGCGGCCCGGTCCGCGTGCACGCCCGGCACGTAGTGGGAGAGACAGGCCTCGCGCAGGGCCCGGTCGAAGCCCTCACGGGTGATCTCGACGGCCAGCACGGTCTCCTGGTCGACCTTGGTGGCCCACCCGCAGCGGTACATCATCCACAGGAACGAGGGCTTGATCCACGTCATCCGCTCCCGCTTCCAGGCGGGCGGGAAACGGCCGTCGCGGGCTGCCGGGTCTCCCAGGCGGGGGGCGTACGCCTGGTAGACGGTGAGGGTGGTGGCGGTGTGCGAGGCACGGATCTGGCGGGTGGGCGTGGAGGCGTGCATGGCCCCAGCGTGCGGGATGGCCTGGCGGCCGGCCAGCGGTTTTCCGTGCGGGTGCCGCGCCGTTCGCGGGTGCCGCGCCCTTGCCGGGGGCGCTGCCCCCGGACCCGCGCGCCTCAAACGCGGGCGGGGCCGGAGTCGGCTAGACCTGGTCCTCCGCCAGTTCGGCTACGCCCGTGATGCGGTGGAGGGCGTAGGTGCGGACCTCGTCGGCCGTGTGGTCGTAGCCGGTGACGAAGCCGCCCTCCACGCGGACCGGGGCGATGACGCGTTGGCTGGCGGCGCCGTCCGCGTTCACGTAGCCGATCCACACCGCCGAGCCGGTCAGGGCCGCCGCCTGGACGGTCGCCAGGGTTTCCGCCGCGCTCGTGCGCGGGAGTTCGCCGGGTGCGCCGGTGGACGGCGCGGGCTCCTTCCGGATCGCCGTCGCCGCCAGGTCGCCCGCGCGGATCGCCCGTACGGCCGCCGCCAGCAGCGTCGCGTCCGGCACCGGCGGACCGTCCGGGACCGGTACGGGCGCCGAGCGGGCCGGTGCGCGATGGGCGTCGGCCCGCGCCACCAGCACGTCGCCGGTCAGGGACTCCGCGGCCGGCGCGTATCCCATCGCCCGCAAACCCTCCAGCAGGCTGGTCGGTTCGGTTTGCGCGGCCAGGACCGTGGGGGCCAGGCGGCGCAGACCCAGCCCGGCCGAGCGCTTGTCGGCCAGGATCTCGCCCAGCATCGCGTCGTCGTCGCAGCGCACGTAGGAGGAGGCCGCGCCGACGCGCAGGTGGCCGTGGCGGCGGGCCACGTCGTCGATGAGGTACGCGAGGGGCTGCGGGACCGGGGTGCGGCTGTGTTCCTTGAGGAAGGCGTGCAGGTCGGCGGCGGCATGGCCGGCGTCCAGGGCGCGGCGCACCGAACCCGGCGTGAAGCGGTACACCGTCGCCCCGCCCTTGGACTCCACGTCCGCCAGCACCGCCAGGGTGTCCCCGAGCGGCCGGCGCAGCGGGCCGGGGGCCACCGCCGTCAGGTCGGCCTGGAGCAGGACGTGGTCCACCGGCTCGGGAAGGAGGGGGGCCAGCAGCGGCGCCGGGTCCTCGTGCGCGAGCAGGGCCCGGCCGGGCCCGGACAGCGCGCCCCGGCCGGTCACGCCGAGGACCTCCGCCTCGGTCAGCGCCCAGCGCGCGAGACGGGTGCGCAGATCGCTCGCACCGCGCACGGGACGCTCCCACGCGAGCCGGTCCAGTACGGCCTCCGTGTCGGGGGACCCGCCCTCGGGCAGGGCGGCGAGGAGTTCCAGGACGCGTCTGCGCACCTCGGGGGCGGCGGAACGGTCGAGGTCGGGTCCGAGCGCGGACAGCGTGCGTCCCTTGGCGTCCTGCTCGCCGACCAGACCGGAGGTGCGGGTGGCCGGCAGCCAGGCCGTCACCAGCGCCGACCAGCGTTCGGCGGGCGGCAGTTCGCACCAGTCGTCGAAGGCGGGGGTGGGCGCGTAGCGCTCGTCCGCCTCCCCGTCGCCGGCCAGCAGTCCGGCCGCGTAGGCGAGTTCGATCCAGAAGGCCGCCGACGGCTCGCTCGTGTCCAGGGTGGCCGCGGCCCGCTTCAGGTCGCGTACGGCGAGCCCGCCCGCCCGCAGCACCAGGGGAGCGGCGTGCTCCCAGGACTTCACCAGCTCCTCGACGGTGGACAGCGCGGCCAGCGCCTGCCCGGCGGCGTTCGCGTCCACAAGCTGTGGACGGTGCTCGCGGTGCGCGGTCACCGGCGGGGCCACCGGCGCGGTGTCCCGGTGCGCGAGGCCGCCGCGCAGGTGGAGCGCCACCTCGCGGGGCAGTACGACGGTCCGCGCCGTCGCGGGCAGCAGCAGCCCGCGGTCGCGCAGCCAGCGCACCGGCGCGGTCGGATTGGGGGTCACCTCGCCGTACGGCGGCCCCCACACGAGCCGCCCCAGCACTTGGTGCGCCTCTGCCGGAGCCTCGTCGAGCAGCGCGGACATCCGCTCCGGGTCGGTGAACAGCCCGGTCAGGGCCGAGACCGCGGACACCGGGTCGTGCGTCGCGGGCAGCCCGGCCGCCGCCACGATCTCCTGGATCCGGGTCGGCGACATGCCGGATGTGGCCTCGGCGACCGTGGGTCCGAGGCCGGTCGGGGAGGGCCGCTGGGCGGAGGGCGCGAGCAGCTCGCGGGCGGTGCGCACCAGGCGCAGCCGGTCGTCGTCGCCCCACACCAGGGCCTGGTCGCGCAGGGTGCCCAGGGCGCGAGGGAGCGCGGCGCGGGCGCCGTTGTCCTCACCGGTGGTGCCCTCCTCGCCGGTCAGCAGCGACTCCAGCACCGGGTACGGGCACGGGTCCGGGGCCACGGCGAGCGCCTCGGCCGTCTGCAGCGTGAAGCGGTCCAGGCGCTCCAGCGCCCGCACCACCGACGCCCGGGTCCCGGCGCGGGTGGCCAGCTGCGTCACGTCGCCGGGCACCGGACCGAGCAGGTCCGGGCGGGCGTGCAGCAGCGCGGAGAGCGCGGCGTCGTCGCGGGCGCGCAGCGCCTCGGCGAGGGAGCGCGGGGCTCCACTTCCGCCGGATCCCCCAGCAGTGCTTGCCTCGGGCACAGTCGCCTCCTGGTCGCGTCGGCCGGTCAGTCGGCCGGTCCCCATCCGGCCAACGGTATCCGCTGTGCCCGCGGCGGCTCCACGGGCGCACGCGCTACCTTTCGGGTGGGCGGTACGGGAGGAGCCGGGGCATGGGGATCGAAAGCGACCATCTGGTCTACGAATATCTGAGCCGCGTCGGGGACTTGGCCCAGCAGCGGCAGCTTTCCTCCGGCGACCGGATGCGCCTGGTGGCGGGGCTGCGGGACGAGATCGACCGTCGGCGCGCCAAGTACGAACCGGAGACCACGGCGGCCGTGCGCCGCATCCTGGAGCGGATCGGCACGCCGGAGGAGGTCCTGGACACCCACGGCTCCCGGCCGGGCTCCGCCGCTCCCGCCCCCGGCTCCGGCGCGGTGTCCGGCCCGGGCGCGTCGGTACCGGTCCAGCGGGCCCCCGGGCGCCTGCGCCGCCCGGGCACGGCGGCGCCGCGGCCGGCGGCGGAGCCCGTGAACGTGCCGCCGCACCTGGCCGGGCTCGACGAGCTGGGCCCGTCCGGCGGGGCCGAGCCGGAGTGGTGGCGGATGTCGCCCGGCGCGTACGGATCGGGCCCGCAGGTCGAGGGCTTCGCGGGCGGCATCGAGATCCCGGACCTGTTCGAGGAGGAGCGGGAGGAGGAGCGGGAGGGGGCGGGGAAGGATGCGGGGAAGGACGCGCAGGCCCCGCCCGGGCCGCCGCCTTCGGGTGCGCGCGGCCTCGTACGGTTCCTGCGCGAGCGGCGGCGGGCCAGGAAGGAGGCCGCCGGCGCCGCGGGCCGCGAGGCGGAGGGGGCGGGCGCGGGCGCGGCCCGGCCGCGTCCGAACGCCTTCCTGCTGCTGGCCGCGGCCGTCCTCGTCGTCGGCGTGGCCACCGGGTACTGGCTGCTGCTGATCATCGGCTGGCTCCTGCCGTACGCCTCGCGCGTGCTGCGGCCGGCCGAGCGGAAGTGGGCCGTCTTCGGCCCGCCCGGCGTGGTCCTCGCGGGGGCGGGGGTGTGGCTGTGGGGCCGGATGAACGGCAAGTGGGGCGAGACCCTGGCCGACGAGCAGCTGAGCGGGGCCTTGCAGGGCATGTGGCCGTGGTTGCTGCGGGGCGCCGCCGTCGCCTCGGTGGTCTACCTGGTGTGGCGGGCCCGCCGGCGCTGAGGGGTGGGGTCGGGCCTTGCCTGCCCTCCCGGGGCTTCGCCCCCGACAGGGCGACGGAGGCGACCGCGGCCCCGGCGAAGGCGAACCACACGTGCCCGGTGCACGTTCCCCGTTGTAGGCCCGGTGTCGGCCTCCTGTCACCCTGCCTCGGCACAATGACCGGTATGAACCTCACCGTCGGCTTCGACCTCGACATGACCCTCATCGACTCCCGTCCGGGCATCCGGGCCGCCTACCAGGCCCTGTCGGCCGAGACGGGGACGTTCATCGACGCCGACGAGGCGGTCACGCGACTGGGCCCGCCGCTGGACGAGGAGCTCGCGTACTGGTTCCCGGAGGCCCAGATCCCGGCCATGGCCGACCGCTACCGCGAGATCTACCCCGCCTACGCCATCGGGCCGACCCCGGCGATGCCGGGCGCCCGCGAGGCGATCGAGGCCGTCCAGGCGCTCGGGGGCCGCGCGATCGTCGTCACGGCCAAGCACGAGCCCAACGCCCGGCTGCACCTGGCGCACCTCGGCATCGAGCCGGACGCGGTCATCGGCTGGCTCTGGGCTGAGGCCAAGGCCGGCGCGCTGCGCGAGTACGGCGCACAGGTCTACGTCGGCGACCACGTGGGCGACGTGCGCGGGGCCCGTACGGCCGGCGCGCTGTCCGTGGCGGTGCCGACCGGCCCGTGCCCGGAGCCCGAACTGCGCGCGGCGGGCGCGGACGTGGTGCTGCCCGACCTCACCGCGCTCCCGGACTGGCTCGCCCGGTACGTCGCCGCGCAGCCGGTCTAGGTGTTCTGTCCAGGGAGGTTGTGGACGGGTGATGCAGGTCTCGGCTGAGGGATCTTGAACGAGTGAGGGCCTTCCGGGTTCGGTGTGGATTGCGA
>NZ_JOIR01000079.1 GCF_000720115.1 Streptomyces sp. NRRL F-2580 | reverse complement strand
CACCAGACCGGAGTAGTCCAGCACGCCCAGCTCGTTGCCGAGGAGCTCCTCCTGCCGGTCCAGGAGCCAGCGGATGTCGATGTGCAGCTGCAAGGTCAGGCCGCCCGGTGTCCGCTCGCGGACGATGGCGGCCCGCCGAACTCGCGGTCGAAGGCCTCCGCGATGCCCGGCTGGCAGACCGCTTCACGGAACGCGGCGGTCGCCCGGCCCAGGGCGAGCTGGTTCTCCTGTTCGATGGCCAGCTCGGCCAGATAGGCGCGCACGCTCATGCCGTGCGCGGCGGCCACCGCCGCGAACCGGTCCCGGGTGACCGAGTCGATCTTCACAGTCGTATCTGCCATACCTCCGAGTATGCACGCAGGAATACCCTCGCGAATACCCTTCGGGGATTCACCCGGCCGTGCGGGGTCCCGCACGGTCCGGCCGCCCCCGTCGTCATCCGCCGCCGCCCCGCCAGATGTTGTCGAAGGCCGCGTCCTCGATGGCTCGCCGTTGCCGTACGGACGCCAGTTCCACCAGCGCGTCGCTGACGGCGGCCAGCACGGTCGCGACGTCGTCGTCGGCCACGTCCGGGACGTCTTCGGTCCGCTTCCCTCCGACGCCCACGGCCCCCGCGAGGGTGGTGAGGACGGGTTCGTCCGCGGCCCGGCGGTCCGCGGCCCGGCGGCGCGCGGGCGAATCGGCCAGCACGAGCTGACCGGCCCGGAAGGAGATGCCCTGGCGGCGTTGCCGGACGAGCTGCCCGTCGGCCTCCAGCTCGGCCTGGTAGGCCTCGGACAGGCCGCGGCCCCGGCGCCACAGCCAGTCGGGGACCGACTCGTAGGGCTCCTCCCGAACGAGCGACGCGGCCGCCTGCTCCAGCAGGCGATCAGCCTGGGCGGTCTGGTCGCCCGGCACGATGTGATCCCCGTCCAGTCTGACGGCCTCGGCCGCGAGGAGGTCGATTACCTCGGCTCCGGCGAGCGCGAGCGACAGCTCACCCTGTTCGACGGGGCTACCGGACCCCGCGTCCATGGCAATGATCAACAAGTCCCGCGGTGTGGTCATCAAGGGCTCCTCTCGCCGTGCAGGCAGGTCGCCGGCCCATTATTGATCGACTCGGCCCCCGATGGTCGTGTGAATGCGCATGCGCGTCGGCGCCGTTCGCCGCCCCGCACGCCGTCAGGTGCGCCGCCAAGGCCCTCGCTCGGGCGGTGACCAGGGCTGCCGCGATGGCCGCCCTGCCTCAGCGGAACTCGTGGACCACCTGGATCTCGCCCACGATGTGAGCGTTGAACTCGTCCAGCTCCTCGGCCGGAACCCACAGCTCGAGGATCGTCCGTCCCCCGGCCTGCTGGACGGGGTACCGGCTCAGGAACTCCGACTCGACCTCGAATCGGGTCACGAAGCCGACACCGCTGTGCTTCACGTTCCAGTCCCGCGCGATCCTGATCGCGTAGTCCTCGTTGAGGACCGGGTAGAAGATCGGTTGCTCGGGGAGGCGGGGCGGCCACGCACGCCAGTTCAGCTCACGGACCAGGTCCAGCTCCTTGGGGCCGGTGGGCCGCCACAGGGCCGTCGTCGCACGCTGCCTGGTCATGTGATTCGCTCTCCGAACGCGGTAGGCCCGCTGGTAAGGCTGGTCGGAGACCGGACGATAGCGGCGCCGGGATCTCGACGCCTACACAGTTTCCGCCCCTGGTCACCGCCATGCCCAGCCGATCGGCTTCGCCGCCTCTCGCGGCCGTGCCTTGAGGTCCGAGGGTTAGGCTCGTAGCTGATCATCACCACTGAGGAGGGGCTCCGAGCATGTACGGGACAGTCACGGCAGTCAGCAGCAACGGCGAGTACTCGTTCACCAAGCCGAACCGGGACAGCATCACGCTGCTCGCCGGCCTCGGGGTGGAGGGCGACGTCCACGCCGGCGTGACGGTCAAGCACCGCTCGCGCGTGGCGCAGGACCCCACGCAGCCGAACCTGCGCCAGGTCCACCTCATCCACGAGGAGCTCTTCGCCGAGGTCGGTGCGGAGGGGTTCGAGGTGGCGCCGGGTGACCTCGGCGAGAACATCACCACCCGCGGAATCGATCTGCTCGGCCTGCCAGTCGGCACGCTGCTGCACATCGGCGAGGACGCCGTGCTGGAGGTGACCGGCCTGCGCAATCCCTGCCTGCAGATAGACAACTTCCAGGACGGGCTGCTGAAGCAGGTCGTCGGCCGCGACGAGTCCGGGAACATCGTGCGCAAGGCCGGAATCATGTGCATCGTGAAGGAGGGCAGCTCCGTACGCCCGGGTGACACGATCAGAGCGGAGCTTCCCAGCGGTCCGCACCGACCCCTTGAGCGGGTCTGACCCCCCCCCGCTTGCCGCGAGGGCGTGGCCGTCGAGGGGCCGCTGATCGACACGCTCCGGCTCCGGTCAGCGTGGCCGCAGTCCGTCGAAGACCACCTCGAAGACGCGCTCCCGGGGCGCCGGGTCCGCTCCGAGCTGTTCCATCGCCCTGCCCGTGCCGGCCAGGAGGGCGATGAACTCCGGCAGGCCCAGCTCGGGTCGGACCGCCCCGGCCCGCTGGGCCCCCGCCAGCAGATCGGCCAGGCGGGCCTGGATCTCCATGGTCGGCCCTTGCAGGGACGCGTGTACGTCCACCCCCGCCGCGGCGAGCGCCTGGGCGAACTCGCTCTTCCCCTCGGACTGTTCCACCACCAGACGGAAGCAGGCGAAGAAGGCCTCGGCAGGCCCGGCGTCGGCGGCCAGCTGGGCGGTCCGGGCCGCCATGGTCTCCAGCCTGCGCACCATCACCGCCTCCAGGAGCGCCTCCTTGGTGGGGAAGTGCCTGAAGAGCGTGCCGACGCCGACCCCGGCGGTTCGTGCGATCTCCTCGGTCGGCACGCCGACGCCGCGGGTGGTGAACACCTCCGTGGCGACATCCAGCAGCCTGGCCCGGTTGCGGGCCGCGTCCGCCCGCAGCGGGCGTTCCTGAGCGCCACCCATGTTTCTCCTTCTCCCACCTTTCGCCGCCGACGGCAGCACGACCCTGGACAACCGGAGTCGCCAGTCCGTATCGTAAAAACGGAGTTGCCAGTCCGATTCTATCGACGGATCCCCACGGACCCCACGGAGGTCGTCATGCCCGAAACCCTCTCACCGCGCGAGGTCTTCCAGAGGCTGATCGAGCGCATCGGCGCCGGGCGGTACACGGAGCTGGCCGAGCTCTACGCCGAGGACGCCGTGGTGGAGACCGTCTTCGAGCCCGCCGGTCCGCGCCGGATCGAGGGGCGCGCCGCGCTCGGGGAGCGGTTCGCCCTGGTCGCGGCGAGTTCGCCCGTGGAGCTGACCCCGGCGAACGTGGTCGTCCGGGAAACCGACGACGCGGAGGTCGTCGTCGCCGAGTTCGACTACCACGTGCGCCACCGGGTGACCGGGCGGACCTTCGAGGCCGCCAACATCCAGGTGCTGCGGGTCCGCGACGGCCTGATCGTCAGCAGCCGGGACTACCACGACCACCTCGCCCTCATCGTGGCCGACGGGAAACTCCCCCAACTGGTGGCGGCACTGGAAGGCGCTTAGCTCCGGCGGCACGGATGCCGGGCTCCTGGTGTCCGTGCCTGTCGTGCCGGTCGTGCCCGTCGAGCCGCGTTCCTCGATCCCTTTCGGTGGCGCCAGAGCGCGGCCGGGCCGTGGGGGGCGAGGCCGGTGATGACCGCTGGGGAGACGGCCAGGCCGAAGCCCGTGGAGAGCTCGAAGCGGGCGAGGGTGCGTCCCAGGTCGACGCGCGAATGCGGGCCCGCGAGCTGTGCCGTGCCCATCACACGCTCCCTCACTCCGCTGACCCGGTGGCGCACCGATGTGACCTTGCGCTGCGCCATCCTGCGGGGGGTCACCCTGTCCGCGAGGGCGTCGACGTTGCGCGCCAGGTCGCGCGCCGGTACTCCGCATCGGTCCTCAGCTCGTCCGGTGTCGGGCCCATCGCGCATCCTCCTTCAGCGACTCCACGGTCTGTTCGGACTTGAGGTGGACATTGCGCCAGCCTGCACGGCCGCTCACGTAGAGCGCCGCGCCGACGGCGGCCCACAGGGCGGTGACGATCAGCGCGGCCCACGCAATATTGATCACGTTGGACATCGCGAAGACGGCCGTGAGGCTTCCGAACAGCATGGCCAGATGGCCGGCGTAGCCCGCGCCTCCCAGCATCCCGGCCGCTTTGCCGGCCTTCGCCGACTCCTGTTTCAACTCGGCCTTCGCCAGTTCGATCTCGGTGCGGACCAGAGCGGACAGATCCTGGCCGATCGCATCGACCAGATCACCGATCGACGGCTCGACCCCATCCGGATGGGGCGGGACGTGGCGGATTGGCCGCTCCCGGTATTCGGTGGACACGGGTCACATCCTTTCCACAGGCCGTGACGAGCCGCCGTACGGCGGCGGACCGCCCGCTGGTGGGGAGGACGGCGGTGTCGCCACCACGTGCGGGGGCCGCGACTGGCCGTAGGCGTCGGTTAGGTCGTCGTAGCCGGCAGGTACGCCAGCGCGCGCGACAGGAGGAACGTCTCCAGCAGGCCAGTCCCCGGGCGGGGAGCCGCCGCTGTCGGCGGAGGCGGCCGCGATTACTCCCTTTTCGGCCCGACCGACGAGGAACCCGGCAACAGCCGCGCCCGCCAGGAAGGCGCCCGGGCGGCGGCGGACAAAGTTCTTCACATCGCTGACCAGCCCGCCGGGACCGCGCTGCTCGATGCGGTCGGCAACATGGTCGCCACTGTCAGCTATCTGACGGGCCACGCCCGCCATGGTGGAGTCGGGGTTGCCGCCCTCACCCATCTCCCGCAACTCCTGTGCAGCCGACGCACGTTCTCCACCAGCCGACCGCTTTGGGACTGTGCCTGCCCCTGGAGCTGACCACGCAGGTCCCGAACAAGACTCCGTGCCTGGGCGGTGGCCTCGCCAACGACGTTGGCCGCTTGCTCCCTCGCCGTTCCGCCCACCTCGGCGGCCTTCCCCCCGACCAGTGCGGCACCCTCGCTCGCCTTGTCCTGAGCCGTATGCGCTACCGCCGCCCCGCTGCTTTCCTGCCGGCGGCTCGATTCCTGGAAGTCACTCAAGGCTCCTCCTGGTCAATCGAAGGATCGAGGTTCCCCGCCCAGCCAGCGCCTGCCCATGTTTCGGCCGTCCACCCACGCATGGTGTGGAAGGCGACGGAAGCCAGTCAGGGCCTTCGCCCATCGAGCTGAGGCAGCCACGAACTGGGGAGGCTTGCGGATTGCCCCGGGTCTCGTCGGTCGAGTAGACAGCAGCCAGCGATCGGGGAAGCACGTTGGGCCAGCACCGCGGTGCCCGATCTCCAGGCCGGGCAGGAAAGTCTGTCGCCACGCCACCTTCGCTGTCATGCCCGAAGACCCGGGCCAGCCCTGCGCGCGATCACTGGGAGCACAGTAGAGAACCAGGCGTACGCGACGGGCGCAGTCCGAAGAGGTCGCCCAGGAGGTGATGATCGACGTGCGCGGCAGGCCGCCCGCTACCGAGGCGGAGGCCGGCAGGGTGACCACACAACCCGTCGTCGCCCAACTGGCTCGCGGGCGCCGCGCAAGCAAGGACAGGGGGCGGGACCTCTGCTCGGCTGCGGCAAGCGGCGTACAGGCTGGTTCGATCCGAGCCCTAGGGTCACCTGCGTCGTAGCCTGCCGGCCCCCCGAGCGCCTCGATCGGGGGGTGGGCATGACGACGGCCCCGACGCAGGGAGCGAAGTCAGGGCCATCACCCGCACCAGTCCCACCGTGGGGCGTCGGAAAGGTGTGCTTGCCGCCCTACTCAACGCGGCCAAGGGCTCCACAGTTACGCAGTAGACGGTGACCGAGAGCGACAGTCACCCGGGCACCGGCCTTCCGCGATGTGGCTCGAGACAGCCGCCGCTGCGCACCGACCGGTCCCACCGGCTATGCGAAGGCGGGATGCTCCAAGTGCGCGCCTCGTCTGGCAGGCACCGCCGATCACCGTGAGCCTGAGTTCGGTGCCTGCGCCCGCGGGCACGCGTGTGTCTGGAAGGACTCACATGTCTGAACGCAACACGGTCATGCGCAGTCTGCATGACATCGGTCTGGCAGCTTGGTTCGGGGGTTCTCTCATGGGGGCCGTCGGGTTGAACGGAGCGGCGCGCAACGCCGTGAAGGAGTCGGTTCTCGCCTCGCGGATCGCCAGCGCCGGCTGGGCTGCCTGGACGCCGGTGAACGCGGCCGCGATCGGCGCCCACCTCGTGGGCGGCGCCGGCCTGCTGGGAGCCAACAGTGCACGGGTGGCCTACCAGAGCGGTGTGGGCGCCTCCACCCTCGCCAAGACGGTCCTCACCGGAGCCGCGCTCGCCGCCACCGCCTACAGCCGCGTCCTGGGCAAGAAAATCGAACTCGCCTCGTCCCCGGACTCCGAAGACCAGGCAGCGGCCGAGGACCACCCCGTGGAAATGGATCAGGCGCAGCGCCACCTCGCGCTGCTGCAGTGGGCCGTACCGGCCCTGACAGCCGGGATTGTCGTGCTCAACGCCCTGCACGGGGAGCAGCAGCGCCCCGAGCAACAGCAGGCGGGAATGTTGCGCCGCGCCGCCTCGCCCCTGGCCATGGCAGGCGGCAGAAGCGTGGCTGCCGTACGCCGTGCCTGCCACCACGGCCCGATGGCCGGCCACTGCTGAACTCACAGCCAGCCTGCCCCCTCGGCCTCTGTCGGACATTGACCTGTCCGCTGCTCGCTGGCCCCAGTTCGATCCGCCCACCGCACCCGACGTTATTCACGTAAGGAGACAGGCCATGGCCAGAGCTACCACAACCAAGGTGACCCAGCCCGTCACGGACGACAGCATCAAAGTGCGCCAGCTCAGCCACTACCAATTCAGCTGGGTGGCCGGCGCGCCCGGCGCCAGCGGCACCATCACCCTGCAGCTCGTACTCGACGAAGGCGCCTGGGAAGAGGTACTGACCGTCGACGCCGACGACGCCGAGGTCCTCCAGGACCTCTTGAGCAGCACACCGACCGTGCACTACGACGTCAGCCGCCGAACCCTAATGTTCGGCGTGACCGCCGTCGGCACCTGATTGGACACCGGCCCCCCAGATCACCGCGGGATCTCCTGGTGTGCAGGCCGACGGTGACGTACCAGGCTGGTCTTCCCGGCTCGGTTCGGGTGCTGTTCGTCGGCGCTGACCCGTTACGCGCTGTAGAGGGTGGTGGCCCTCGCGGGGTGGCCGAGGTGGTGGAGGTAGGGCTGCCGGACCGGACCGGTAGGCACAACCACGGTGCGCCGGTGCACCGGTCCGGGCTCCCGGTGGGAGCCGTCACGCCCGGCAGCCCGGACCCTCTGGCTCCGGAGCCGGAAAGGGGTGGGGCGGCTGTTCAGCGGCCGACCAGGGCCGTGATGAGCTTGCGGGCGGCCGTCTTGGTCAGCCGCCCCAGTGCCGCCCGCGTCTTCTCCTGCGCGCCGCGCGGCGCGACGCCCGTGCCGGCCACGGCCTTGTTGAACGCCGCGTCGAACCGCTCACGACCGGCCCTGGACACGAGCGTGTTCAGAAACCCCCCACTGACCCCCGCCCCACACCCGGCCTGGCCTTGCCGCTCTCCCCCTTACCCCCACCTCCTGCCACCCCAGCCGGCCCCGCTTCCGAACAGGCCCCTCCGCCCAGCCC
>NZ_JOIR01000078.1 GCF_000720115.1 Streptomyces sp. NRRL F-2580 | reverse complement strand
CCGCCGCGAGGGCGGCCCGGCAGGCCGCCGAAGCCGAGCTCGCGGCCCGGATACGCACGGTCCATCAGGAATCCGACGGCACCTACGGCGCCCCCAGGACCAACCCCTGGTCCTGGACTGCTCACCCGCTTCTACGGCGCCGGAAGCCACCCCCACGCCGCCGACCGGCGGGCCCGGACGGTCCGACTGGCGGCGGCGGTGGGGCCCGGACAGACTGGTTGCAGGGGTGGTCTCCAGCGGTAGTCCGACCGGGAGGAGACCCGGATGTTCGGGCAAGTGCGAGCAGTTTCCGACAAGAGTCCGATCTTCATGATCAAGGTCAGCGTCTATCGCAGTGACCTCTCGGAGATCGATCACGTCTTCACCGACGAAGAGGGTCGGTACAGCGTGGCAATCGCCGCAGGTGAAACGGTCACCGTACGGTTCGACACGCACCACTCCCTCACCAATGCCAGGGATTGGCAGCCGTCGGTGGTCGCGAACGTGATCACCAGTGACGAGACCTCCTTGGACCGCTCTCTGCTTCCCACGGGTCAGGATTACGGCGCGGCGGGGAACATGGACGCGCTGAACGGCTATGTGGTCGCCGCGGCCGTGCACGAGGTCGAGGAGTACGCCCCTACGGCCGCGTACCGCCTCTCGATGCTCAAGCAGCACAGCCTGGTGCTCAACAGTCTCCAGCAGCGGCTCCTGGACCACTTCAGCGAACCGGCCTAGTGACGTGAGTCAGAGATTCGGTGGCAGTAGGCGGCGACTTTGTCGAGGATTTCGTCTGCGGTTTTCGTCCAGACGAAGGGCCTGGGTTGGTCGTTCCAGTCGGTGAGCCAGGCCCGGATGTCGCGTTCGAGGGCCTGGACGGAGCGGTGGGCTCCACGCTTGAGCTTCCTCTGGGTGAGCTCGGCGAACCACCGCTCTACCAGGTTCAGCCACGACGCACTGGTCGGCGTGAAGTGCAGGTGGAACCGTGGGTGGGCCAGCAGCCACTTCTTGATGTCGGGTGTCTTATGGGTCGCGTAGTTGTCGAGGATCAGATGGACTTGGAGATCCGCCGGTACCGCGCGTACCGGGAGCGGCACGGGCGAACGGTGCGGTGCCCGAACTCAAGGCATTAGCGAGCGTCGGCTACAGGCTCGAACTTCCGCTCCAGGCGCTGCGTGAAGTACTGCTCCAGGCGGCCGTGCTCCAAGAGGACGTGTGGCAGGGCGCCTTCGCGCTGGCGGCCCGCGAACCTTGAACGCCGCGCGGAGCACCTGGTTCGTGTCTGCGTCATCGAGGAGCGTGCCGCCGGGACTTCATGGGCGGTCATCGGGCAGCCCCTTCGGGATCAGTGCCGACGCGGCACGCAAGCGGGTGGGGACACTGAGAAGACGCTCTGGTTGGGGCCAGTACCGAGCACCGGCCGCGCACCCGCTCACGCTCGGCATGCCGTACCTCGCGGGCCCCTGCGTGGCGTTGCCGAAGAACCGCTCCGGCATCGCCCGCTCGGCTCGGTCGTGGTCACGGCCTGTCGCCCCGCCGGGCGATGTGCAGCAGGGGAGGTTCGACGCGTCGCGGCATGCCCCTGTATGGGCAGGCGATCGCTTCGTCGTCCCCGGTGAACCAGCCGCGCAGCCACGGGCGCAAGCGGGTGTTGTCGATGCCGAGGGAGCCGTCGGGATGGAGCCGGCCGATCGTGTTGGCAGGGTCGGTCAGGGCCACCGTGCACTTTCCCACGGAACCGTCGGCACGGATCACCAGGGAATCGCCACGAGCCGCGTAGCAGGCCGCCCCCTCCTGTTCGGTGACAGAAGAGGACCCTTCCGGTGTTTCCGGACCCACCGGAGTCCCTGAGGACACGAGTGCGGAGAGCTCCGCGAGCACGCGCGAGCGCTTCGCCTCCGGCACGATGCCGATGCTCTCGTCGTTCGGGCCGCCGAGGTGCTCGATCGGCTTCAACGCGACCGAGAAGCGTCGGTCGTTCAGGAACGTCTCTCGGATCCGGGCGAGGAATTCCGGCATGCCCGGCAGGTTGTCGGCAGTGAGGTGGACTCGCAGCACCACCCGGCTCCGCACGCTGCTGTCCCGGAAATCCATCAGGTTCCGCCAGATCCTGGCGAAGGATCCCTTTCCGTCGGCGCGTACGCGTGTCAGGTCATGAATCTCCCCGGGACCGTCCAACGAGATCTGGTACTGCTGGATACCAAGAGCGGCCAGCCTCTCGGCGGTGGCCACGTCCAGCGTGTACGCGTTGGTCGTCATGTCGGCCGTGTAAGCGAGTCCGGGCCTCGCAGCCGTGCCGCGGAGAATGTGGGCGGAGATCTCCTCAACGACCGGGAGCGCCAGCAGCGGTTCACCTCCGAACCAGGAGATGCGCAGCGACCGGAGCCCTGCCAAGCGCTCGTCGACCAGCCGTTCGACGCCTTCGACGACTTCGGCGGACATGCGGCCGGTCGTGAAGTCCTCGTAGCAGTAGGTGCACCGGAAATTGCACTGTTCGGTCGGGAGGAGAATCAGGTGCAGGCGGCGATTGGACAGTGAGCCGACGCCCTGCCGCGCGTCGGGCACGCCCCTCGTCACCGCGTGGGGCGGCAATTGAAGTTGACGCTTCTGACCGTCAGGTTCGGTTCCGGTTCCTTGTCCACCATCCCGGAGATGCGTTCCGCCGCGGCCGCATTGGTGATGATGATGCGCCCGGTCTGATCCAGGGTGACTTCGTCGAGACGGACGTCGGAGATTGCGTCGAGGAAATCCTTCTCGGTCATGGCTGTGGTCCTTTCGTAGAGGCGGCGGCGCCGGACGCGCGGCCTGGTCACTCATCCCCGCTGCGGCTCCTCCTCACGCTCAGGTAACCCGTCTGCCCCGCCACTGGCGTGAAAGAGAGCTGCCAATGTCATATGCGGGTGTCGGATTCCGGTGCCCGTGGTAGTTGCTGTGAGTGTGAACATCGATGACATCGCGTACTGCGAAATCCATCCGACGCTCGGTGTCGCGCGGGTCGGGAACAGCCCTGGCAGCTTCTACGTGGGACCCGAAGTACCGGGCGTTGCAGTTCATCCGACAGGCGGGTTCAAGGACTCCGGAGGACGTGTCAAACGCCAGGCGGCACGCTTCCGCCTCTACGCGTACGACAAAGACGACAATGTGCTCGGCGAGGTGACGGCGGCGGAGGCCGAGGTCCGATGGACGGTCGAGCTCGCGAACGCGAAGGCGGACTGGTTCAAGTTCAACGGACGTCTGAACCAGTCCGACCTTCCCGCCAACCGGCGCAACCAGAAGATCGACCCGGCCGACCCGCAGGCGCGCGCGGGGCTGGTCATCAAGCCCGGGCCCCGCAGTGCCGGCGGGCCGGACGTGGACGGCTCCGGCTCCGGGTTCGACACGGGGACGTTCCTCGGGACGCCCGTCACGCTGGGCGAGCTGCGAACGGACGAGGCGGGACGCCTCCTCGTACTGGGCGGATACGGCCGCTCGGCGTCCGTGAAACCCCACAACCCCCTCGTGCACTACGCGAACAACGACTACTGGTTCGACGACACCTCGGACGGTCCAGTCACGGCAACCGTGACCGTCGGCGGTGGACGCACCATCCCCGTCACGCCCGCATGGGTGATCGTCGCCCCTCCGGACTTCGCGCCGGACGTGACCAGCCTCGTGACGCTCTACGACGTCGCCCGTGAGGTCGCCGAGCGGGCCAACTGGCTCCCGGCGGCGGAAGAGGTGTCCTTCGGCAGAGACATCTACCCGCTGCTCGAGCGCATGTGCGGATACAGGTGGGTGAACGGCAACGCCCAACGGGGACACGGCAAGGGTGCCCGGGGCGACTTCCTCAACGAGAACCGCCTGGCGCGCCTGGCCTCGAACGCCCCCGAGGACGCTTCGTTCCGCAACGAGGTGTTCACCCGGCTACGCACCCCCGGCGCCCACGACGTGACTCAGGCCAACTACACCTTCATGCCCCAGCTCGCGGGGGACGGAGGCGACCCGATCGAGGGTGATCCGAGCAGGTGGATGACGATTCTTCCCGGGCAGTACGAACGGATGCGCCGCTGGGCCGCGGGCGACTTCACCGCCGACGGAGTGAACGGTCAAGCCCCTGTGCAACTGACCGATCTGCCCTTGGCCGAGCAGCCGCACGCGTTGGTCCAGGCCGCGCTGGAGACGTGCGTCGGAGCGTCGTTCTTCCCCGGAATCGAGATGACGTTCATCGCCGACGAGCCCGCGACCTGGTCCGGCCCCTTCCGGCTGCGCGAGGGACTGGCACCCGGAGACATCAGCAAGTACATGGCCCTGCCCTGGCAGGCCGACTTCTACGAGTGCAACACGCACTGGTGGCCGGCCCAACGCCCGGACGACGTCCTGCCCGAGCGGGAGTACCAGCGCCTGATCCAGTCGGCGGCCGAGTCCGCCGGGCAACTGCCCGAACACGAGGTGCATCGACAGCCCTGGGCGCGTGGCGTCGGTCTCCAGGTCGTGTACAAGCCGGAGCTGGACCGGCTGCCGGGCGAAAGCGACACCGCGTACGACGAACGGGTCTACCGCCTGTGGAAGAGGGCGCGCGACCACGCCGGTGACAACGACATGGTCGACAAATGGAGCACCTTGGGCTTCGTGGTCGCGCGCGCCGGCACGGCGGGCGAGACGGTGCTGGTGGAGACGGAGCGGGCCGAACAGGTAGGGCTCAGCGACCGGGAATGGTTCTATGTGCTCCAGCATCCGGAGCGGTTCCCCGAGCAGGCCAAGGCCGCCAAGAAGTACGCGCAGACCGTGTTGGACCGAGCCGTGTCCGAGCAGCAGACCAATCCGATGCTGCCCCTGACACTGCGCCCGTTCCGGTACTCGCGTGAGGCGTTCGAGTCCCGCCTGGAGCTCATCTACGCCGGTCTCGCGATGGACGGGGAGACGGCTGACGGTGGCGTGACACTGTTCAGCAGACAGATGGTCATCGAGCGGCTCCGTCAGCTCGCGCCGTTCAATCTCCTCGACGGTGCCTGGCTGCGGAACGTCACCCAGGCCGGGCCGACCAATGAGGTCCACGCCCTGCTGTTTGCCATCTGGGTGGACGAAATGGGCAACGGAAACCCGGCGCTGAACCACGCCAACCTCTACTCGGACCTGCTGCACAGCGTCGGCGTGTACCTGCCGCCGGTCGACTCCTACGCGTTCGCCATGCTGCCCGAGATGCTCGACTCGGCCTACACGGTCGGCGCGTTCGAACTGGCCATCTCCCAGCACTCTCAGGAGTTCCTCCCCGAGCTGCTCGGCATGACGCTGTACCTGGAATGGGAAGTGCTGGGGCTGAAGCCGACGGTGAAGCTGCTGGAGTACCACGGGATCGATCCGCAGTTCTACGCCATGCACATCGGCATCGACAACGCGACGGAAGGTCACGGGGCCAAGGCCCGCGACGCGGTCGTGCAGTACCTGGAAGAGATCTACAACAACGGCGGAGACGCAGCCGTACAGCAGTGCTGGCAACGGATCTGGAACGGTTACGTGGCCTTCGGGAACACCGGAAACTTCGGCAACGATCTGTGGGAGCTCCTCTTCGATCCGCCCACTCCGGAGGAACGGCTCATCCGCCTGATCAGCGACAAGGCGCCGTACGCCTCCCGTAACCACGGAGCGAAGACGCTCGGCGGAACCAGGTTGAACGACTGGTTCCTCGACCCCTCCGGTCTGCTTCAGGAACTCCAGGACTCCGGGCTCATCCATCCCGGCGATCCGGAACGAAGTCCGTTCTTCGAACTGACCACCTTCACGGGCCCCATGTACAAGGTCTTCACCGACGCCGAAATGGAACTGTGGCGGCAGTGGACACGCTCGCTCACCGCGCCTCCCACGAAACCGCAGCTGACCCCGCTCGAGGCGATGACCCGGGTGGTCGACTTCCTCCGTTCGCGCCAGGCGGGCAATCCCGCTCACACCAACGCCACCATCACAGGCCCCGACCCCGCGGAACCCAGCCGCACCAGGACGGAGTCGGTGGCCTGGTGGTTCACCCAGCCGACAGGCGCGCTTCTCGCGGCGATCGCCCACCCGGACAACGTTCTTGTGCAGCCCGGCCAGCCGGAGGAGAGTGCGTTCGTCACCGGCCTGATCTCTCCCGCGAACAGCATGGGCAGGGCCTTCGACGCGGTGGTGCCCGGCACCACCCGAACCGGCCGTGAGATCGCCGTCGACTGGATCGCCGCCGGCTGCCCGCTCCCGGACCTCATGCCGCCGCAGGCTCGGGTCATGCTCTCCGCACTGATGTCGCCCGAGGCTGCCGATGTGGGAGCCGGAGGCATCAGCCGGCCGACGATCCACGGAATGGGCGCTGTCCACTGATGGCCCCAGGCGCCCGGTCGCATACATGCGACGTGCTGATCGCGGGAGGCGGACCGGCGGGAGCTTCGGCCGCTCTCGCCCTTCGGCGTCAGGGCGCCACGGTCGTGGTCGCCGACCCTGGCCGCAGGCAGGAGTGGAAGCCCGGCGAGAGCCTCTCGGCGCAGGCCGGGCCTCTGCTCGATGGCCTCGGCGTACTGGACCGGGTCACTTCCGGGCCGCACACCCGGTGCTCCGGGAACGACTCGGCTTGGGGCGAGAGCCTGCTCACCGGTACCCACGCCCTCCTCGACCCTCTCGGCCCCGGGTGGCATCTTGACCGTCTCCGCTTCGACCGGGCGCTGCTCCAGGCGGCCCGCGACGCGGGGGCTCGGCAACGGCATGGTCAAGTCCGTTCGGTGGAGCGTCTCACCGGGCACTGGCGCATCACCCTGGGCGAAGAGACGATCCTCGCCCGGTACGTCATCGACGCCACCGGCGCGAGTGCGAGCGTTGCCAGGCGCATCGGCGCACAGGTCAGGCGCGACGACCGCCTCGTCGCGCTCGCGGCACGGCTGCCGTCCGGCGCTGTGCACCGGGACCTTCCGCGGACATCACTCGTCGAGTCGGTTCCGTTCGGTTGGTGGTACACAGCACCGCTGCCCGGTGGAACGGCCCTCGTCATGGCGATGACCGACGCCGACGTGGCCGCGCGGCACGCGCTGCACCGGCCGGAGGTATGGTGGCGGGAGCTCACGGCGACCACACATGTCCGAGCCCGCCTGCGCCTTCGCGGGACGTCGACGCCTCCTCCCGTCGAGCTGCGGATCGTGCGAGCCTCGACATCCAGTGCCTGCCCCGCAGCCGGGTCGGGATGGGCCACAGTCGGCGACGCGGCCACCGCCTCCGACCCCATCGCCGCCCGCGGGATCACCACAGCCCTGGCCACCGGCATCTCGGCGGCCGACGCCGTCCGTGCGGACGCGGACGGCGTCGACAGGCCGCTGCTGCGATACGCCGAACAGGTCGAGGCAGTGCACACCGAGTACCTTCTGGCGCGAACCGTCTGCTACGGAATCGAACGGCGCTGGGACACACCTTTCTGGACACGCCGCCGAGTGGAGCCCGGAGCACGACCCCGCCTCCCGGCTGGGCACCGTACCGAGTGAGGAGGCTGGCTGCGGTGGTGTGGTCCTTGAGCTGCGCCGAACGCGGAAGCATCCTTCGGAGGACGGTACGAGTGCCTACGCGGCCGAGTGTCGTCGGCTGAGTGAGGATGGGCCTTGACCCCGGCTTTTGAACACGTCTATGCGGCTCGGGCCAGGGTAGTTGACGTCAGCTGGAAGGCGTTCTCGAAGGCGATCGGAGATCGCTGACCGAGCCGGGAGTGCCGACGCCGGGTGTTGTATCGGGTTAGCCAGCGGAAGGCGTCGAGTCTCGCCTCGCGCTCGGCCAGCCCTTTTGGCCTTTGAGTGTCTCCCTCTTGAAGGCCGCGTTGAACGACTCGGCGGCGGCGTTGTCTGCGCTGGACCTGACCGCGCCCATGCTCTGCCGGACCCCTGCTGACCTGCAGGCTTCGGCGAAGGCCCTACTCGTATATTGCGATCCGTGATCAGTGTGCATGATCGCTCCGTCGAGACTGCCGCGGGTCCGCTCGGCGGCCGCCAGGGCGTCGGTGACGAGCTCGGTGCGCATGTGATCGGCGATCGCCCACCCGGCCAGACGGCGCGAGGCAAGGTCGATGACGGTCGCGAGATAGAGCGGCTTCGCACCGCTGACCGGCAGGTATGTGATGTCGCCGACGTACTTCGTGGTCCGGTGCCGGCGCCGCAGACGCACTCCCTCGAGTCTGATGGTCCGCATGATTCTCGCGACGCGTTTGTGGTTGATCCGTTCGCCCTGGTCCCAGAGTTCGGCGGTGATCCTGGGGGCGCCGTAGGTGCCGTCGGATTCCTGATGGACCGTGCGTATCCGGGCCGCGAGCTCGGCTTCGGCGGCCTGCCGGGCCGCCCTCGCGGCGG
>NZ_JOIR01000077.1 GCF_000720115.1 Streptomyces sp. NRRL F-2580 | reverse complement strand
GTCCGTGTTCGCGGGCGGCTGCGACCTCGCCGCCGCCGAGGCCGTCTGCGCCGACCCGTCCTACGACACCGCCGACGTCCTCGGCTCCCTCGTCGACAACGAAGCCGAACGCCTCCTGGCCCAGGCCGACCAGGAGTCGGGCCGCCACGGCGGGGTGCACGACGTCAGCAGCTTCGCCCGGCTCCTCTCCGCCCTGCTCGCCCTCCAGCGCGGCGACCTCGCGATGGCCCGCAGCGAGTGCGAGCGGGCCCGCGCCGAATCCGTACGGATCACCGTGCCCGCACAGTTCACCGCCGGGCTGGACAGCATCGACGCCGTCCTCACGGCCCACGAACAGGGCCCGGCCGCCGGCCTCGCCAAGATCGGGCCCGGCCTCGCCGCCGCCGTCACCGCCCGGTGCGCCGAACGGTTCCTGGCCGGCATGGCCGAAGCGGCCGCCGTGCTGCTGGCCGACGACGGCCGGCCCGCCGAGGCCGTACGGGCCCTCGCGGCGGCCACCGCCTGGCGCGCGGGCCTTCCGCGCTCGGTCCCCGAGAGCGGCGCCGTGCACAGGCTCCCGGAACGGACCCGCGCCCTGCTCGGCCCGGCCCGCTACGCCCGGGAGGAGGCCGCCGGGGCCGCACTGACCCCGGCCGAGCTCGCCGCGGCCCTCACCGCCACGCTCACCGGCAGCTGATCACGGCGTCGGCCCAGCTCGCCAGCGTCGGCAGGCTGCCCGGCCCGGCCTTCTCCACCACCAGCCGCAGCGTCTTGCGGCCGGCGAGGGACACTTGCACGCCCACCGGCGGGTCCTCGTGGCCGAGGGCGGCGGACTGCCACAGCCGCTGCCCGTCGGCGTAGACGGAGAACCGCACCGAGCCGTCGGTGTGGAGCGACAGCCCGTCCACCCCGGCCTGCGCCGAGAAGCTCGTGCACTGCCGGTTGAGGGCGATCTCCACCGAGGAACGCGAGTTCACGGTGATGCCCTGCGCGAAGCGGCGGCCGCCCACCTCCAGCCCCCAGCGCTGCCACACCCAGCTGGTGCGCCAGGTCTGCACCTCGGGACCGTCGTGGTCCCCGAAGGCCGACTGGTCGAGCCGGGCCAGCTGGAACCCCTGCGGCGCCTTCGACGGCGGCGGGGTCGGCTCCGGGGAGGGCGGGCTCGGGGACAGCCTGGGCGCGCGCTTCTCCCGGCTCGGCGAAGGTGAGGGTGAGGGCGAGGGCGGCGGGGACGAGGACGGCGAGGCGGCCGGGTGAGCCGCGGAGGCCGGAGCCGAAGGTGTCGGCGACGGTACGCGCGCCGGCGGTACGGAGCCCCGCGCGCGCGGCGGCTCCCCACCCGGGCTCGGCTCCGCCGACGGCGAGGCAGGGGCATCCGGCACCACCGGCGCCGCCACACCGGGCGCGGGCTCCGCCCGGGCCTGCGGCTCGGGATCGTCCCCGGCGAGCGCGAACACCACCCCGGCGGCCGCGGCCACCGCGATCCCGGCGGCGATGGCGGCCTTGGCCGGCAGCCCGAGCCCCTCGGAGGCCAGCGCACCCCCGGCCCCGCCCCCGCTCCCGGCACCCGCACCGGCGGCCCCGCCGCCGGCACCGGCCCCCGCGGCTCCACCCGCGGCACCCGCACCCGCCCCGGCACCACCCGCGGTCCCGGCAGCCCCGGCCCCCGCGGTCGACCCGCCGGAGGCGGCGGCCGCGGCCCCGGCCCCGCCGGCGGCGACGGCTCCACCGGCCACCACCCCGGCGGCCTTGGCCGCGTACCCGGCGGCGAACCACCCGATGACCGCGACCGGAAGCACCGCGGGAATCCCCGCGTTGACGTCCTTGAGCTCCCCGGCGGCCAGCCGGCACTTCGCGCACTCCTCCAGGTGCTTGCGCAGCCCCCGCTCCGCCCGCATCCGCAGCCCGCCCCGCGCGTACGCGCCCAGCCGGTCCGAGTACCGCGCGCAGTCACCGCCCGAGCTCAGCGCCGCGCTCACATGGGCCTGCAGATAGGCCTGCTTGAGCGCTTCCCGGGCGCGGCCGGCCAGCACCGCCGTCGCGTTGGCGCTGAGCCCGAACAACGGGGCGATCGCGCTCGGCGACGCCTCCTCGACGGTGGTGTGCCACAGCACGGCCTGCCACCGCTCGGGCAGGCTGCGGAAAGCCTGCACGGCCAGCGACCGCTCGGCCTCGTGCATCGCCCGTACGTCCGCGCCCAGTTCGAGCGTGTCGTCCCCGGACAGCCCGGAGATCCCGGCTCCGCTTTCCGCGCCCGTGGACGCCTGCTCCGCGAAGACCGCGAAGTCCTCGACGAGTTGCTCCCGCTTGGCCGTCCTGGCCCAGGCGGCGGCAACCCTGCGCACGGTCGTCAGCAGATACGCCCGCACCGACTGGTCCGGCCCCGCCCCGCCCCGTACCGCCTGCAGGGTCCGTGCGAACACCTCGGCGGTCAGGTCGTCGGCGGTGTGCCCGTCCCGGCAGCAGGTCCGCGCGTAGCGTCGTACGGCCTCGGCGTGGCGACGGAACAGCTCCTCGTACGCACCGTCGTCCCCGCCCCGCATGCGGGCGATCAAGTCACCGTCGGCCGGAGGGAGTTCGCTCCCGATGCTGCCGGGTCCGGAAGAGCGCGAGGGGCGTGCGTGCCGGCCGCCCGGTTCGCGCTGGGCCGGCACCTGCCGTGCGGGCAGGCTGCCCGCCTCGACCTCGCTGCCGCCGCCACCGAGTGGCTCTTCCCGCCCGTCAACGCTCATCGCGGAAGCCCCCGCACGACACACTCAACCGGTACACCGATCAAGCGTGTCACACGGCGGTCGCGCGTCGAAGCCCTCTGCGCGCCATCCACTCGTCCGGGCACGATTCGGCGAATCGCTCTATTGGCGCCCCGACGTGCGAACGGCCGGACGGTACGAGAGCCCGCCGATTGGAGTGGCCGGGCACCCGCCCGGCGCCGAAGGGGCGCCGGGCCGACGCCGAACCGCGCAGGTCACGCCGTCCGGGACCGCAGCCCTTCGAGCAGGATGTCGAGCAGCCGGGTCGACGCCGCCGCCTGCTGCGCCGGGTCGGGCAGCGCGGGCGCCGCCGTCGCTATCACCAGCAGCACATCGGCCACCGTGACGTCGGCGCGCAGCTCACCGGCCTCCCGCGCACGGTGCACCAGCCGGCCGACGACCTCCAGCAGCGCACCCGCACCCGCGTCGTCCGAGGGCTCGTCCTCCGCCGCGCTCCGCGTGCCCACGACCCGCAGATCGGGGGAACCGGCGGCCGCGACGGCCTGGCGCTGCTGCGGAACCCGTACCTCCTCGGCCTCCTCGACCCCGTCCTCGCTCGCCGAACCGACCCGCAGCACCTGCGGCGGCAGCAGCCGCCCGGCGCCCGAGGCCACGGAGGTGCGCAGGAAACGCGACAGCGCCTGCCACGGCTCCTCCTCCTGACCCAGCGCGGTCCTGGCCTGCTCGGTCAGCCGCGCGGTCTCCTCCTCGGCTATCCGGCGCACGAGGACGTCTTTGCTCGGGAAGCGCCGGTACACGGTGCCGACACCGACCCGCGCGCGCCGCGCCACGTCCTCCATCGGAGCCCCGTAGCCCAGCTCGCCGAAGACCTCGCGGGCCGCTCGCAGCACGTGTTCCAGGTTGCGCTGGGCGTCGACGCGCAGCGGCGTGGACCTGCCTACACCGTGCGTGGTGCCGCCCGTGAGCGCGCGACCGTTGCTCTCGACCGAGAGAGCGGTCGCAGAGCCATGGAAATCGGAAATGTTCATATGTTTCCCCCGGTAATCATTTGTCTCCCCCCGGAGACACTCCCCGCCTTCACGCCGAGGGGGCCACGGTCTCGGGCCCGGTCCTACTACTCCTCGACGAGATACGAACATAGTTGAGCCAGAGTCAATTCAGAAGGGGCAGCCCCGGACGGACCACCGCCCGATCGGAGCATTCACCCCCACTTTTCCGTTCCATACCCCCGGAATCTGTCATTCCGCACGCTCTGACCTGCGAATTTACGCCCACACCGAACGCTCTCTTCCACCCCGCCCCAGCACCACCTCCGGTCACACAATTTGTCGGGCCTGTGGACAAACTCCCGGCCACGTTGCGTCATGGGATGGTGAAGGCTGCTAACTCCCGGGGCACGGCCCCCGGTACCCCGCCCCGTACGCGCATCCTGATCGTCGGCGGCGGCTACGTCGGCATGTATACGGCGCTCCGGCTCCAGCGAAAGCTGAGAACCGGCGAAGCCGAGGTCACGGTGGTCACCGCCGAGCCCTACATGACGTACCAGCCCTTCCTCCCCGAAGCGGCCGCCGGCGCGATCTCCCCCCGCCACGTCGTGGTCCCCCTGCGCCGCGTCCTCCCCAAGTGCCGCATCGTCATCGGCGAGGCCCAGCGCATCGACCACTCCAAACGGACCGTGACCGTCAGCACCCTCGCCACCGCCGACGAGGGCACCGGCCCCGTCGAGATGGAGTACGACGAACTCGTCCTGGCCCCGGGCTCCATCTCCCGCACCCTCCCCGTCCCCGGGCTCGCCGACTACGGCATCGGGTTCAAGACCGTCGAAGAGGCCATCGGCCTGCGCAACCACGTCATCGAGCAGATGGACATCGCCTCCTCCACCCGCGATCCCGCCCTCCGCGACGCCGCCCTCACCTTCGTCTTCGTCGGCGGCGGATTCGCCGGCGTCGAAGCCCTCGGCGAGCTGGAGGACATGGCCCGCTACGCGGCGCGGTACTACCACAACATCAAGCCCGAGGACATGAAATGGGTCCTCGTCGAGGCCAGCGACCGGATCCTCCCCGAGGTCGGCCCCGAGATGGGGGTCTACACGGTCCGCGAACTGCGCCGCCGCAACATCGACGTCCGGCTGGAGACCCGCCTCGAATCCTGCGAGAACCGCGTCGCCGTCCTCAGCGACGGCGCCCGCTTCCCCACCCGCACCGTCGTGTGGACCGCCGGGGTCAAACCGCACCCCATCCTGGCCGCCTCCGACCTCCCCAAGAACGAGCGCGGCCGGCTGGCCTGCACCTCCTTCCTCACCGTCGAAGGAGTCGAGCACGCCTGGTCCGCGGGCGACGCCGCCGCCGTCCCCGACATCACCGCGGCCGAGAAGGGCGTCGAATGCGCCCCCAACGCCCAGCACGCCGTCCGCCAGGCCAAGGTCCTCGCCGACAACCTCCTCGCCGCCCTGCGCGGTGAGGTCCTGACCGAGTACGCCCACAAGTACGCCGGCTCCGTCGCCTCCCTCGGCCTCCACAAGGGCGTCGCCCACGTATACGGCCGCAAGCTCAAGGCCTACCCGGCCTGGTTCATGCACCGCGCCTACCACCTCAGCCGCGTCCCCAGCTTCAACCGGAAAATGCGCGTGCTCTCCGAATGGACCCTCTCCGGCCTCTTCAAGCGTGAGATCGTCTCCCTGGGCTCCCTCGAACACCCCAGGGCAGAATTCGAACTGGCCGCAGGTGGCGGTCCGAAGGCGCCTCCCCCGCCCCCCGCTCCCAACCCCCCGAAGAACGGCCAGGGCTGACGTTGTCAGTGCGGTCCGCCACACTGGACGTGTGACCATAGGTGGGCTCACCCCTGCACAGAGTGACATCGTCCAGTCAGCGACCGCCCACGAGCGACACAGCGACCACTCGCGACACCACGAGGCTTGAACGCAGTGAACTTCACGCGCTGGAGCGCCCGGTTTCCCGGAACGCAGCGCCGCGCCGCCGCCCGGACCGAACACGCCGCCGCCCAGGCCAAGCGGGGTGAAGGCGCAGTCCCGGCAGCCCGCGGCGGCCGTCCCGACCCCGGGACCGAGCGGGCCGCGCCCGCCGCCGACGGCCACCCCGCCGACCCCACGGTCTGCGGCACCGGCACGGCCACCGGCGGCGGATCAGGGACCGGCACCGGTCCCTGCATCGGCAGCGGCACGACCACGGCCCAGCGGACCGGCGCCCTCGCCGCCGCATCCTCCCTCGACGAGCTCTCCGTACGCGAGGTCCTGGGCCGGCTCCCGGCCCTCGTCGCCCTCGTCCACGGCCCCGAGCACCGCGTCGCCTACGTCAACGACGCCTACACCGCCGGCTTCGGCGCCCGCACCCCCGGCGCCCCCGCCCACGAGTGCCTCCCCGAACTCGGCGAGCTCGGCCTGCTCCCGCTCCTCGACCAGGTCCAGCGCAGCGGCAAGTCCCGTACCGCCAAGAACCGCACCGCACCCGGCGGCGCCCACTCGTACACGGTGACCTGCACCCCGGTCGAGTTCCCCAAGGCCAAGCCCCACCCGAGCACGAGCACGAGCACGAGTACGAACACGGCGGCCGAAGCCGGGAGCGAGCCGGAGGCCCACCACACCGGCGTCCTCATCCACCTCGCCGACGTCACCGACCACGCCGAGGCCGTCGAACGGCTCCGCGCCAGCGAACGCCGACAGCGCGAGGCCGCCGTCACCCTCCAGCGCTCCCTGCTCCCGCAGGAACTGGAACAGCCCGACGACCTGCGCGTAGCCGCCACCTACCAGCCCGGCGGCACCGAGGCCGCCGTCGGCGGCGACTGGTACGACGTCATCACCCTCGGCGCCGGCCGCACCGCCCTCGTCATCGGCGACGTCATGGGCCGCGGGGTCCGCGCCGCCGCCGTCATGGGCCAGCTCCGCACCGCCGTCCGCGCCTACGCCCGCCTCGACCTGCCGCCGCACGAGGTGCTCCAGCTCCTCGACGGACTCGCCGCCGAGATCGACGCCAGCCAGATCGCCACCTGCGTGTACGCCGTCCACGACCCCAACGAGGGCCTCCTCGCGTACGCCTCCGCGGGCCACCTCCCGATCCTGGTCCGCGACGAGGACGGCACCGTCCGCAGAGCCGCCGACCCCACCGGCCCGCCGCTCGGCACCGGCGGCTGGCTGCACACCTCCGGCACCATCGCCCTCGGCCCCGGCTCCACCGCCGTCCTCTACACCGACGGCCTGGTCGAACGCCGCGGCGAGGACATCGACGAGGGCGTCGCCGCCCTGGAACGCGCCCTCTCCGGCGCCCAGGGCACCCCGGCCGTCATCTGCGACCGCCTGATGCGCGCCCTCGGCGTGGACGCCGACCACGACGACGACGTCGCCGTGATGGTCCTCCAGCAGCCCGCCCGCACCGGCGCGGACGCCGAGCTCTTCCACAACGCCGCCCTGGAACTCCTCGGCGGCATCGAGGCGGCCCCGCGCGCCCGCGCCTTCGCCCAGGGAGTCCTCGCCTCCTGGCGCTTCCCCGTCGAGCTGTGCGACCTCGGCGTCCTGGCCGCCAGCGAGCTCGTCGCGAACTCCCTCCAGCACGGCACCCCGCCGATGTGCCTGCGCCTGCGCCGCACCGACCGCCGCCTGATCATCGAGGTCACCGACGGGGACGACCACCTCCCTCGCCGCCGCCGCGCCGAACCGGGCGACGAGACCGGCCGCGGCATCTCGATCATCGCCACCATCGCCTCTTCCTGGGGCTCCCGCCGCACCCCGGGCGGTGGCAAGGCCGTCTGGTGCGAGTTCGCCCTGCCGGACAAGTAGCCGGATGTGCGGAAGGCCCCGGTCCACAAGGACCGGGGCCTTCCGCACGTCTGTTCACTCACACGTACGTATATACGTGCCCTCGCGTACGTGCCTACGCGCTCACGGGCTCCGCGGCGGCGCCGGCCTTGGCCGCCACGACCGGACCGCCCTGCGCCACGACCCGGCTCGCCAGCCACGGGTTGTCCTGCGCCGGGCTCAGCCGCCTGCCGAGCCGCAGCGCCAGACCGGCGATCCCCAGCGACACGAGCACGAAGACGCCGATGTAGAGCATCGGAACGCCCGCGCCGAGCGGCACCCCGAGCGGCCCCAGCGCCAGCGCCATCTGCTTGACCAGTGCGAAGGCCGAGTTGTACTGACCCACCGAACCTTCGGGCGCCAGGTCCGCCACCAGCGGCGCCAGCGTCGGAGACAGCATGGCCTCGCCGATGCCGAAGAGCGCGTACGTGCTGACGAACGCGGCGGCGGCCATCATGGCGCTGCCGTGCCCCAGACCCGAAAAACCGGCGATGACCCACGCCACGGTCCAGATCAGACCGACCAGCGCGATCACCCGGGACCGCCGGCGCTTCTCGACGAGCCTCAGCACGACGAACTGCGCGACGACGATCGCACCGGTGTTGGCGGCCAGGGCGAAACCGAGCGTGGAGGGGGAGATCCCGGCGGCCTCGGTACCGAAGGCGGCCAGACCCGACTCGAACTGCCCGTAGCAGGCGAAGAACACCACGAAGCCCAGCACGCACAGCTGCACCATGGCCTTGTGCCGGAGCAGCCGCTTCCAGCCGCCGCCCGCCTGCGCCGTGTCCTTGGGCCGGGCGTCCTTGAACCCCTGCACCTGCGGCAGACGCACGGTGGCGATGACGCCGGCCAGTACCAGGAACATCACGGCCTCGATGCCGAACAGCAGGGTGAAGCTGCCGGGCCGGCTCTCGTCGACGATCTGGCCGCCGATGAGACCGCCGATGCCCAGACCCAGGTTCTGCATGAAGAACTGCAGGGCGAAGGCACGGGTCCGGGTGGACGGCGTGGAGCACCACACGATCATCGTGGCCAGCGCCGGCTGCATCACGGCCTGCCCGGCGCCGAGCGCCAGCGCGGACAGCAGGATGGGCACGATGCCGGTGGAGAGCCCGAGTGAGAGCGCACCGGCCGACGCGGCGACGGCCGCACCCATGACCACGGGCACCGGACCACGTCGGTCGATGACCCGACCGGTGAAGGGCAGCGCGACGAGAGCGCCCAGGGCGAACGCCACGAACGCGCTCGTGGCGGCCATGGAGCCCAGATCTCGCACCTGCGCCACGTAGATGTAGAGGAACGGAACCGTGAAACCGATGCCGAACGCGGTCAGCGCGTTGCCGGCCTGGATCCGCCGCATCGCAGCGCCCATCACCTTGGTCACTTCTCACCTGCCTTTGAGAGCCGAAGACTGAAGAGCTCAGAACTTCATACCTAAACTTCGATCCTTAACTCTACACATCGAAGGAGTTAGACGCCAACGGGCTCGTGCCATACTTCGACCCATGGGTGACACCCCCGACGGCGCTACGCCCGTCCACGAGCCGAGCCTCGATGAGCAGATCGCCGTCTACCAGCGCGAGTTCCAGGACCTCGACCCCCAGGTCGAGAAGGTCGTGTCGGCACTGAGCCGCCTGCACCGCCGGATGAACGTCGCGTACGGACGCCAGACCGCGGCCCTGGGCATCAGCAACGCGGAGTGGGAGGTCCTCAAGGCCCTCGTCATCTCCGGCTCCCCGTACCGGATGGGCCCGAGCGAGCTCGCGAAGCAGCTGGGCCTCACGCCGGCGGCGATGACCCACCGGATCGACCGCATGACCGCGGAAGGACTGGTCACCCGCGAGCGGGACGAGTCCAACCGGGTCCGCGTGATCGTGGAGCTCACCGACGAGGGCCGCAGCAAGTGGCTGGACGCGATGCGCGCGGCCACGGTCTTCGAGGAGGACCTCCTCCAGGACCTCTCCACGGCGGAGCGCGGGGTGCTCGGCGACATGCTCACCCGGCTGCTGGACCGTGTGGAGGACCTCCAGTCCCCCAGCTGACCGCCGGGGTTGACACGGTCCGCGTGGATCCGTAAGGTTCTTCGAGTTGTCCCTGGGCCGGAAGGTTTAGACGACAACGAATCCCGCCGCCTCGTTGCGGCACCCAACTCAGCACGATCTCCCACTGGGAACGAATTCGGCATGCCCGAATTCATTTCCGAAGGCCGATTATGAATCGCCGGGGAAATCCACTAGAGTTCAGGAGTCGGAAGGGCCCAACAGCCCGGAAGACAAACCCCGCTGACTGGGGGTCAGGCCCGAAAGAGTCTGATAGAGTCGGAAACGCAAGAACACAGAACGAAAGCCCGGAGGAAAGCCCGCGAGGGTGAGTACAAAGGAAGCGTCCGTTCCTT
>NZ_JOIR01000076.1 GCF_000720115.1 Streptomyces sp. NRRL F-2580 | reverse complement strand
CACCGTCGACGCCTACCTCCGCCGCATCCGCGCCAAGCTCAACATCAACAGCACCGCCGAAATGACCCGCATGGCCATCGCCCTCGGACTCTGACACCCCGGTGTCAGTGGGAGCCGAGAACATCGGTTCATGACTGACCGTGCTTCTTTGATCACCGCCTACTGGGATGCCGCCGCAGCGACCTTCGACGACGAGCCCGACCACGGGCTGAGGGCCGAGGCCACACGCACCGCGTGGATCCGGCTCCTGCACGCGCTGCTGCCGACAGAACCGGCCGACGTCCTCGACATCGGCTGCGGCACCGGGTCGATGTCGCTGCTGCTGGCCGAGGCCGGGCACCGGCCGACGGGCGTCGACCTGGCGCCGCGCATGCTGGAGCGGGCACGTGCGAAGTTCGAGGCCGCGGGGGTGGCGGGCCGCTTCGTGGTGGGTGACGCCATGCTGCCACCGACCGGTAAACAGCGGTTCGACGTCGTGCTGTCCCGCCATCTGGTGTGGACGCTGCCCGATCCGGAGGCCGCCTTGCGCGCGTGGGTGACGCGCCTGCGACCGGGAGGGCGGCTCGTCCTGGTCGAGGGGCGTTGGCGCGAGGCAGGCCAGAACGGCGGCCCGTACGTCTCCGGCGCCGAATCACTCCCGTGGAACGGCGGCATCACCGCCGAAGACCTGGCCGCGGCCGTCCGCCCGCTCGCTGCCGCCGTGCGCGTCGAACCGCTCAGCGGCAACCCTGACCTGTGGGGCGGCCCGGTAACCGACGAACGGTACGCCCTGATCGCCGAGGTGTGAGGCGCCGCGTACGTCGGGTAGATGACCGGCGGGCGGCCCAGACGGGTCATGCGGACCACGGTCGACCACCGCATGGGTCGCCTTTCGCCGCCGCTGGTGCGCGCGCCTTCGGCGAAACCCGCCAGCCAGGCCCGCAGTCCGGGGACCGAGCGGGTGCGGGCCACGGTCAGCGCCGTCCAGGCACCGAGGTAGACGGGGATCAGGAGGGCGGGCAGGTGGCGCTTGGCCAGCCAGACCCGGTTGCGGGCGGTCATCCGGTGGTACACCGCGTGCCGCGCCGGGGACGTCTTCGGGTGCCGGAGCAGCAGAGCGGGTTCGTAGAGGACGTCCCAGCCGGCGTCCAGCGCCCGCCACGCGAGGTCGGTCTCCTCGTGGATGAAGAAGAACGCGTCCGGCCAGCCGCCGGTCTGCTCCAGCATCCGCATCGACAGGGCGTGCCCGCCGCCGAGGAAGGTGGCGACCCGGCACACCCACCCGCGGTCGGCTCACGACCACTCCCCTTGCTCCCGGCACCTGGAACGGCGAGCGTACCGCCGGCCGACCCCGGATGCGGGGCCGGCTAGCCGCCGGAGGTGAAGGTCACCGGGAGGCTCTGGGGGCCACGGAGGCCTCCGGGACGCCAGCGGATCTCGTCCCGGGATACGGCGAGGGCCAGCCCGGGGAGCCGGCGCAGGGCGGTGCCGATGGCGATCTGACCCTCCAGGCGGGCCAGCGGCGCGCCCAGGCAGTAGTGGATGCCGTGCCCGAAGGCGAGGTGGGGGTTGTCCTGCCGGGTGATGTCCAGGTGGTCCGGGTCGGGGAACCGGGCCGGGTCGCGGTCGGCGATGGCCGAGGCGATCAGTACGGTCGCGCCGCGCGGGATCGGCGCACCCGCGATCTTGACGTCCTCGCGTGCGAAGCGGGCGATGCCCGGGCTGACGGGTCCGTCGTAGCGGAGGAACTCCTCGACCGCGCCCGGCAGCAGCTCGGGGTCGGAGAGCAGCAGGTCCAGCTGGTCGGGGTGGGCGAGCAGCATGGCGATACCGCCGCCGATCAGGTTGACCGTGGTGATGTAGCCGGCGGCCAGCAGCAGGAAGACCATCGCGATGAGTTCGTCCTCGCTCAGCTGCCGTTCCTCGTCGCGGGCGGTGATGAGGCCGCTGAGCAGGTCCTCGCCCGGGGCTGCCCGTTTGGCGCGGATGAGCTCGCTGACGTACGCCCGCATGTGCTGCCACGCCTCGTTCACCACGGCGGGGTCCGGCGGCTCCGCGCCCCGCATGATCATGCGGTCGGTCCAGTGCTGGAAGTCGTGACGGTCGTCGACCGGGACCCCGAGCAGTTCGCTGATCACGGTGACCGGGAGCGGCAGCGCGAAGTCCGCGATGAGGTCGGCGCGGCCGTGCGGGACGACCGCGTCCAGCAGCCCGTCGGCGATGGCCTGGATCCTGGGCCGCATCGCGGCCACCCTGCGGGCGGTGAACGCCTTGGAGACCAGGCGGCGCAGGCGCGTGTGGTCGGGCGGGTCGCTGCGGAGCATGTTGCTCAGCATCGACTCCCGCTCCGTTTCGGGCAGCTGTCGCAGGAGGCGGGTGTCGGAGGCGTCGCGTACGTCGCTGCTGAGGCGGGGTTCGGAGAGGGCCGCGAGTCCGTCCTCGTAGCGGGTGACGAGCCAGGCCTCCAGGCCTCCCGCGATGACGACGCGCCGGACGGGGCCGTCCTCGCGCAGTTGCCGGTACAGGGGGAAGGGGTCGGCGAGGAAGGCCGGGTCGGCGTAGGGGAGAGGGACGGGCCGCTCGCTCATCATGCCTCCAGAAGTACGTCGCCTTCTCTGTGGAGCGCGATGATATACGCCTAACTCATCCTGAATGTCGGTTTCCGGCCACGCCCGTGGCCGCTCGCCCTACGGGAGGACCGCCTCACTTCAGGCCGATCTCCTCGCAGGTGGCCTTGAGCTTGTCGGTGCAGATCTCCTCGACGGTGAAGACGCCGTCGAGGACCACGGTGCTGCTGATGTTGTTCCTGGTCACGGAGGTACCGGGAATGAGTACCGAGGGCACGCGCTTGGTGGTCGGACTGCTGACCACCTGGTTGATGATCCCGTCGATCTTGTCGCCTTCGGCGAGGGTGACGGCGAGCTCCGCGGCGGCCTCCGCCTCGCGGGGGTACGGCTTGTAGACACTCATGTACTGGTCGCCGGCCACGATGCGCTGCACGCCGGCGAGTTCGGCGTCCTGGCCGGTGACCGGGGGCAGCGGGTTGACGCCCGCGGCCTTGAGGGCGGCGATGATGCCGCCGGCCATGCCGTCGTTGGCGGAGTAGACGGCGGTGATCTTGTCCTTGCCGAGGGCGGAGATCGCGGCCGCCATGTTGCTGTTGGCGTTCTCCGGCTTCCACTCGACGGTGTCGTACTCCTTGCCGACGTTGACCTTGCCGTCGAGGACGGAGCGGGCACCGGCCCTGAACTGAGCGGCGTTCGGGTCGGTGACCGCGCCGTTCATCATGACGATCTTCCCGTTCCTGGCCTTGTCGCCGAGGGCCTCCAGCAACGCCTTGCCCTGCACGCGACCGACGTCCTCGTTGTCGAAGGAGGTGTACGCGTCGATCGGCCCCTCGGCCAGGCGGTCGTAGGCGACGACCGCGATGCCCGCGGCCTTGGCCTTGGCCACCGCCCCGGCGATCGTCTTGGCGTCCACCGCATCGATGATCAGGGCGTCGACCTTGTTGCCGATCATCATGTCGACCTGGGCGTTCTGCCTCGCCGCGTCCCCCATGGCGTTGGCGTAGACCACCTTGCCCTTGCCGAGTGTCAGGAGTGCGACCTTCTTCTCGATCAGCGGCTTGTCGAACTTCTCGTAGCGCGCGGTCTCGTTCTCGGGGAGCAGGAGGCCGATCTTGACCGCGCCCTCGCTCTCGGCGGCCCCGTCGTCCGCACCACCGCAAGCGGCGAGCGTGACGGTGAGGGCCGAAACGGCCAGTCCGACGGCGGCACGACCCACATACACGTTCACGAAGTGAACCTCCCTGACGGGGCCGTGTCCGAACGGCCGAGGTGGGGGCAGTCAACGGGGCGGCTCCACTGCCGTCAAGAAGTGAAGTGTTAACGACCTGGCAACGTTGTCTTGACCTCGCCGCAAATCACCCATGCAGGTGCATTATCCCCCACTAGCACCAACCTTTTCTGACATCGCGTCAACTTGTGAACGAACGGTGCAGGTCAGGTCGGCGTCGATGAAACCTGGCGGCGGCAGGCCCTCGGTGTGTCGGTACCGACCGCCAAAGGTGCCGTCCGGCACGGTGGGCGCATGGCCGAGAACGACACCAACCGGACCAGCCGTCGTGCTGTTCTACGAGCCGCCGGTACGGCCGGGGCGGCCGCGCTGGCCGCGGCCTGCTCCGGTTCCGGCGGGACACGGGGTGCGGCGGGACAGCCATCGGCCTCGGCGCCCCGGCCTCCGACCGGCACCGTCACCGGCACCCCCACCCCGTCCTGCGTCCTCGCCGTCGAGGCGGGCGCGGGCCCGTACTACCTGGACCTGGACCGGGTGCGTTCGGACATCACAGAAGGCCTGGGCGGGGTGCCGTTCCGGCTCGACCTGACGGTGGTCCGGGTGTCGGCGGGCTGCCGGCCGCTCGCGGCCGCCACCGTGGACGTCTGGCACGCCGACCCCTCGGGCGCCTACTCCACCGGCGGGTCCACCTTCCTGCGCGGCACGCAGGTCACCGACGCCGTCGGCCGATGCGTCTTCCGGACGATCGTGCCCGGCTGGTACGCGGGCCTGGCACCCCACATCCACTTCAAGGTGCGCCCCGACAACCGGACCGAGACGACCTCCCAGTTCTTCTTCCCCGAGGACCTCCTGCTGAAGGTGTACGCGCGCCAGCCCTACGCACGCCGCCCCGCACCCAAGCACCCCAACCAGCGGGACAGCCGCTACAGGGCCGCCGGCGCCGCCATGACGCTGCCCGTCTCGCCCGACGGAGACGGCTACCGCGCCGCGTACACGGTGGGAATCGCCTGAGCCGGGCGACTGCGGGCGACTGCCGGGCGACCGCCGGGCGACCGCCGGGGAGGCGCGCCCTCGCCGGTCAGGCGGTCGAGGTGCCGAACGGGTTGTCGATGACGTAGCGCCACAGACCGTCCGGCCCGCGCCGGGCGACGTCCGTGGCGGTCCCGGCCAGCCGGACGGCCGCGCCGTCCGGGCCGGTGCCCTCGATGCTCCAGTCGACGATGAGGAGCGCGAGGTCACCCGCCGCGTACGTGTGCCGGGGGCTGACCTCGATCGGCAGGCCCAGCGCGAGGAACTCGGCCGTGGCCGAGGCGAGCTCGGTGCCCGTCAGCGGGACTCCGGGCCGTGGGACGAGGACGGCGTCCGACTCGTACCCCTGGGCCACCGCCGCCGGTTCGCCGGTGTTGAAGGCAGCGGCGAACACGGCCGGATGTTGCCGGGGATCGGTGGTCAATACGACAGTGGGCGCATGATCGCGTTCGAGGTTCATGACCACAGCCAAGCCGACGCCGAAATGGGTCACCAAAGAGAAAGCCACGCCGACGGGTGGGACCCCGAGCTGGTCCCGGACGCCGGCGGGCGGACCCGGCGACCGGAACCGGACTGCCCGGTGGAGCTGGCGCTCGCAGCCGTGTCCGGGCGCTGGACCACGCTCGTACTGCGCGAACTGATGCGCGGGCCACTGTCGTTCGGGGCGCTATCGGCCCGGCTGCCCGAGATCAGCCCGAAGGTCCTCACCGAGCGGCTACGGACCCTGGAGGGGCGGGGTCTCGCCGTCCGGGAGCGGCTGCCCGGCTTCCCCGTACGCACGCGCTACGGGCTCACCGCGGCCGGCGCGGCCCTGCGGCCCCTGCTGGTCGAGCTGTACCGGACCGGGGTGGAGCTGGCGCGGGCAGGGACGGAGGCGGAGACCGAGGTGGGGTCGGCGCCGGGGCCGGGGCCGGGCTCCGGGCTCCGGGCTCCGGGCTCCGGGAGGGTCCGCCCGGTCCAGTAACCTGACCGCGTTCCACCGGCACGTCCACCCGTGGCAGCTCGGGCTCGCCGTGTGCGCCCTCCTTTTTTGTGGTTCACGGTGGTCAGATCCAGTGGTAGTTGGTGTCGTCCAGGGTCGGCAGGAAGGCCCGGGCGGCATCGAGCGGCACTGTGGGAGTAGCCAGCTCGGCGAGCGGGACCGGTGGGAACAGCGCCTTGTCGGCCGTGTCCTTGTAGTGGATCCAGATGAGGTGACCGGCGCCGGCGGTGTCATCGTGCTCGACGGTACGCAGGCGAGCACGGGTGACATCGACGATGTGGAGGCGGAAGACGAGGTGGAGTTTGCGGGGCGGGGTGTTTCCGGGTCGGGTCACCATGGCGTCCCGGATCCAGGTCAGTTGCGGGACACCACTCGACTCTGTGAGGTCCAAGCCCAGTTCTTCGTCGAGTTCGCGTGCGAGGGCCTGATGGATCCGTTCCCCGGGTTCGACGTTGCCACCTGGGAGGGTGTATTGGTCCTGGCCGTTCTTGATGCGGTGGATGAGGGCGATCTCGTCGCCGTTAAACAGGGCCGCGGCGACGCGGAGCTTGATGCGGGCGAACGGTTCGCCGGAGGTCACTGAGGGGCTTCTCCTTCGGTGGATGAGACGTCGTTCTGAAACGATCAGTAAGCGCGCGGATCAGAGTGGAGCGAGGATCATGAGGATTTCGTCGCGGTCGTCGCCTGCGGCGAGTCGGAGGGCGCCAGGCCACCGGCGGCCTTCCTTCCAGCCGAGCCGCCCGTAGAAGTCCTCCAGACCAGCATCGCTGCGGACGGCGACGTGCAATTGTTCCACGCTCATCTCTTCCTTGGCGGCCCTGCGCACTTCCTTCATGAAGGCACGGCCGACCCCACGGCCGCGTATGGCGGTACGGGTCTGAACATGGTGGACGGTGCCCCAGTGTGAGATCAGCTTGAACGGGTCGCGACGGACGTTGAGCCAACCTGCGAGTTCCCCGTCCATGGTTGCGGCGAGCAGTCGACTGGTGTCGGGAGAGAGCAGGTCGATGATGCGATCGAGGGCCGAAGTCACCGTGGCGGCAGCGACAGGGGGAAGGGGAAGCCTGCCGCGCCGCCCGCATGGGTGACCTCGACCCAGCACTTGGTGAGAGCGTGTCTGAGCTGTGGGGTGACGTCGTCGGGAGAGGCGAGCTGCTGAAAGGTGGGTGCGGCAGTCATCCCGCGATCATGGCATTCACCTCTGACACCCCTAAAGCAACTGCATTGGCCGGCGAGGGCCCCCAGCACCCATCGGTCTTCAGTGCCGTCCTGCCCTTGATCTCTCCGGATCGGCGGCCGGCGCAGGCGCAGGGCCCCCCGCCCCGCCGGCAGCCGGCACGGCGCGAAACGCCGGAATTGGACGGTCAGTTACCGGCCGCCGCGTGGAGAGCCCGTGCCATGGGAGAGGATCCGTCGGTGACGAAGGAACGGATCTGTGCCAGGTAGGCGTCCCGGTCGATCCGGCCGTCACCGTCCTCATCCAGCGCGTCGAAGGCTGAACGCGCGTTGTCGGCGGGGTTGCCCAGGGCGTGGCGCAGCCGGGTGAACTCCGCCCGGTCCAAGTGGCCGTCGCTGTCAGCGTCGGCCAGGTCGAACAGCGACCCCAGAGCCGGCCTGCACACCTCGTCAAAAGCCTGCTCTCCGGCCCACGCCTCGTACTCCGTGAAGCTCACCCGGCCGTCCTGGTCCGCGTCCATCGACACGAACACCCTCTCGTGCGCGGTGCGCGCCAAGGACAGAAGCGGGTCGTCGCCGGCCCGGCCCAGGGCCAGGGCCGCGCGTTCGGGCCGGGCAAGGTACTCCTGGCGGGAGATGACCCCGTCGCCGTCGACGTCCAGCATCGAGAAAATGTGCCGCTTGGCCGTGATCGTGTCCACCGGACCCTCTTTCCTGCGCAAAGCCGAAGAAGCAGCGGACGCCGCTCTCTCCCCGGAAACGATCAACCCGGCACAAGGTCACCTGGTGTGACCACCGTCCCTCGCCTTGCCTCGCCTCGTGCGCAGATTGCGGATCCAGCCCGCGGTCCCGCGCTGGAGCTGATGGAAGTGGATCGGGCCGACTGTGCGCTCAGGTCACCATGACCGCTTGTAACGGCGGCCTCCGCAGGCTGTCGTGATCGGAGCGGCGCCGGGACGCGGCCCTCCCCCTTCGGCAGGACCCGGGTGCCCGAGCGTCAGAAAGTGGCGTCCGCCGTCGGTGCCCCTGTGTGGCCCCTTGCGGAAGGGGGCCGCGGAAGCGTCGAGTGAAGGGGGCACGGAGCCGTGCCCCCGTCCGGTCGCGTGGCGGCGGGAGTGCCTACGTGGGGTTCTGGGCCGCTCGGATCTCCGGCACAGGGGGAGGCGATCAGGAATGACACTGGAGCCGACTGTATCTGCGGTATGTGATCCATCCCCGCCGCCCGCAGCACCGCCCGCGTGCTGCTGGCGTGCGGCTGTGGCTGTGGCGGTGGAGCTGGTGCACAACCTCGCTGCTGCACGACGACATCATCGACGGCGACCTACTGCGCCGGGGTGCGCCAGCGGTGTGGGCAGATCTGGGGGTGCCGGCGGGGATCCTGGCCGGGGACGCCCTGTTCTTCCTCGCCGTCCAGGTCGTCGCCGAGGCACCGGGGCCGCTGGGCGCGTCGGGGCCGGGGACGGGGACGGGGACGGCAGCGGTACAGGAGCTGTTCGACGGCGAGTATGCCGACACCCTGTTGGAGACGCGCCGGGAGGTGTTTGTCGCGGACGTCGCGGCGATGGCCCGGGGCAAGACCGACGCGTTGAGCGCCGCCGCCTGTGCCCCGGGAGCCATGGCCGGAGGCGCGGACCCGTCACGGGTGGACCGCTACGAGCGTTCGGCACGCACCTGGGGGCCGCGTTCCGACTGGTCGACGACCTCTTGGGGATCTGGGGGCGACCTCTGCGCGCACCGGCAAGCCGCGCGGGGCCGACCTGGCGGCGCACAAGAAGTCCCTGCAAGTGGCCGCCGCGCTCGCCTCCGGCAGCGCGGCGGGGCGGGAACTGGCGGAGCTGTACGCCGGCACGGGGCCGCTGTCCGCCGCTCGTACGGCACGGGCCGCACAGCTGGTGCGCGGGCCATGCCGTGCGGTGCCACGCACCATCAGGAAGCGACGCGGCGGAACGGATGAACGGTCAACCGCCAAGCCCCCGGATTTCAAGCCGAAGCGAGCATCACGCTCCGCCCATGCCTCCAGATATCTACCTTGTGCAGTCATTGATCAGCTCTGTGTCACCCCGGAGGCCTCAGGGTCCTGATTCGTCAAGCTCCGGCCATGAGCCCGCTGTGTAGCCTGTCGATTTGGTCGAACGGGCTGAGAGGGTGGGGCGTGAAGACGCTGGTAGCGGAGGCCGTCGCGGAAGCGCTTCGTGGCGGGGGCGGCGAGGCGGTCCGCCTGTATGTCGCCGCCTGTACCGAACGCATGGCGCCACTGTTCGTGGGCCTGCGGGCGGGCGCGCCGGGGCGGGAAGGCGACCTGGACTTCTATGCGGAGTCCGTGCGCGATCTTTGGTATGCCGACCGGCCGCTACCCGACGCCGCCGCGCGCGTACGCCTGCTGGAGCGGTTCCCGGAGCTGCAGCCGAACGAGGAGGGGATCACCGATGTCGCCGACACCTACGCCTTCTTCGCTGCCCTCTGCCTGCGGTACGCCCTGCCGGCCCATGGATCAGGAGACGCCGACGAGGCAGTGTCGTGCGGTCATGCGGCGCTCACCGCGATGGGCATGCTCGACCAGAACGTGCCGGGGGCCCGCTTCCTCGCCGAGGAACAACGGCTCCAGTCCCTCTCGCTGAGCGGTGACGCCTCAGGTCTGTGGGACGCGAGCGTCACGTCAGGGCGAGAGAGGTTCCGTGCTGTGGTGGATCGCCTGCCCCGTTACTGAGGTTTTCGGGTCGTCGTCGGGTAGTGACGGTTCATGATCCCTGCGGTATGCCGGTGAGGTGAGGTATCCAGAGGGCGGGGGCCTGACCGCTGAGCGTCGGGCGTTTCGTGAGGAGATCCGGCTTCAGGCCGGCGTGCGGTTCGCGGCGGGTGAGAAGACAGCGGTCATCGCGAAGGACCTGCGGGTGAGTGTGCGGTCCGTGGAACGCTGGCGCCGTGCCTGGCGCGAGCGCGGCATTCATGCTTGCGCTCGACGGGTCCGGCGAACGCCCCGACCGTCACCGATGAACAGTTCGCCGTGCTCGAGGAGGAACTCGGCAAGGGGCCGTCGGCACACGGCTTCGAAGACGAACGCTGGACCCTGGCCCGGGTCCAGACCCTGATCCGTCGGCATCTT
>NZ_JOIR01000075.1 GCF_000720115.1 Streptomyces sp. NRRL F-2580 | reverse complement strand
CGGCCAGATTCCCCCGCAAGCGCGGGAATTGACGTCCGCAAGCGGACGTCAAGAGCCCAGGCCGGCGCAAGCGCCGGCCTGGGTGGTGCTGACGCACCACCAGATGTTCGCGCAAGCGCGAACATCGAAGGAGTGTCCGCTGACGCTCCCACTCCTTCAGGTCCTTCCGGCTTCGCCTCCAGGACCGGGCCCGCTGGCGCGGGCCGGCTGGCAGCAGTCAGGGGCTGCCTTGTCGCTCGTCTAGCGAACGTCAATCGATCCAGGTAGTCCAACGCCCGTGGGGCGGCTCGCACTGCCCGGACTCGATGGCCCATTGGTACGCCTCCTTCGGGCTCACCGGCTTCCCGGAACTACTGAAGGCGAAAACACAATCCGGGTAGACCGGCTGCAGTCCATACCAGCAGGTGGTTATCAGGAGAGTCAGCACGAATGAAGCCAGGGGGTGCCTCCACGTAAGAGGACCTGAGAGAGGACGGATCACACCGGAGATCGTAGGCCCAGACCTCACCATGCCGCCCCACGGGGATTCCCATCGACGAGACTTCCGTGTCGTTGCGCATCGTTGACGTCGCCGCTTCGACGCCTTCAGGCGCTCCGACGGCACGCTACAACTCCACATATCTGCACTTGGGCGTCACGTAGACAGCGTGAGGACGCTACAGTCATCAGTGTGCATCATGCCGGTGGTGCGGTGTGTAGCATCCCGAGAACATCGCCACCCCATCCCGGCGGGTCTGCCCGCCGCTTCGAGTTCAGCGGAGTGCCGAATGCAGAAGTCTGGTGACATCATGCTGCGTCCTCATCAGGAGGAGGCGGTGGAGGCCATTGTCCGGGGGTTGGATATTCCTCCTGGAAAACGGATTCCGAAGGCTGGTCTGCGGGCCACGGTGGTGGCGGCGTGCGGGACCGGGAAGACCTTTATGGCCGCTGCGGCGGCGCTGCGGCTCGCGCGGCACGGGCGGGTCCTGGTGCTGCTGCCGACGATCGATCTCCTGACGCAGACGGTGCGGGAGTGGCGGCTGGCCGGGCACAGCGGGCCGGCTGTCGCGGTGTGCTCGTTGGAGGACGATCCGCAGCTGTGGCAGCTCGACGTGCGGACGACGACGTCGGCGCCGCAGCTGGGGCTGTGGCACGGGCGCGGCCCGGTCACGGTGTACGCCACGTACGCGTCGCTGCCGGTCATCGCCGAGGCCCACGAGGGCCTGTACGGGCTGCCGATGGACGTGTTTGACCTGGTGGTTGTCGACGAGGCGCACCGTACTTCGGGGTCGGCGGGGAAAGCATGGGCCGATGTCCACCGCCAGGACGTCATCCCCGCCATGCGCCGGCTGTACATGACCGCGACCCCGCGGATCTGGATGGAACGGCCCCCGCGGTCTCGGGCGCAGGAGCGGGAGCGGGAGGAGACGCGTCGGCGCGAAGCGGAGACGGAGCGCAAGGAGCGTGAAGAGGCGGAGGCCGAGGGGCGGGTCTACGTCAACCGGCCGCGCTGGGACCGGCTGCCGAAGGAACTCGCGTGCTCGATGGACGATGAGCGGGTGTTCGGGCCGGTCGTTTATGAGTTGTCGCTTGCTTCGGCTATTTCCCGGGGGCTTTTGGCGAAGTATCAAATTGTGGTGGCGGAACTCACCGACCCTGTCGTGACCCCGGACCGTCTGAATAGTGAGGAGCGGTACGAGGAGCAGCTGCGCGGCCAGCGCCTCGCCGCGATGCAGACCGCTCTGCTGGAGACGATGGCCGAGCACGGGCTGCAGACCACCATCACCTTCCACCACCGCACCGTGGAGGCCGAGGCCTTCGCGGCCGGGCTGGACCGGGTCGCGTCCCGGCTGCACGCGGTCGACCCGGGGCGGCATCCGGAGCGGGTGTGGTCGGGATGGCTGTGCGGGGAACACGAGGGTGCTCACCGGCAGTCGGTCCTCGCAGACTTCGGCCGCAGGGCCGGGCGGGCAGTGCTCAGTAATTGCAGGGTTCTGGGCGAAGGCGTCGATATCCGGGCCACCGACAGCGTGGCCCTGATCGATCCGAAGGGCTCGGCCGTGGACATCGTTCAGGCGATCGGGCGGGCTTTGCGGCAGAAACCCGGTGAAGGGAAGATGGCCACCCTGATCGTGCCCGTTTTTCTGAAGGAAGGCGAAAAGCCGGAGGACATGCTTTCGTCGGATTCCTACCGGCCGCTCGTTCGGGTACTGGCGGGATTGCGGGCACATGATGAAAAGGCTGTGGAAATGCTCGCTGTTCCGCAGGAGCCCCGGAAACGCGTCGTCGAGCCGTCGCAGCCGGTCGGGACGGCGCCCGAGGAGGGTGAGGAGGAGTCACGGCTGCTGCTCCGGTTCGCGGCGCCGCGGGATCCGGCGTTGATCGCGAAGTGGATCACCTATCAGGTGATCAACACCGAGCGGCAGGACTGGCGTCGGGGCGCGGAGGCCGCTCTGCGGTACCGGCAGCGGGAAGGCGATCTGGACGTCCCGTACGAGCACGTGGAGACCGAGGGGGCGTTTCCGCTCGGGCGGTGGCTGTCCGACCAGCGCAGGGCGTACCGGGCCGGAACCATGACCGGCGAGCGCGCGGCCGAGCTGGAGGAGCTGGGGATCGTGTGGGACACCGCCGACGCCGGCTTCGCAACCAACCTCGCCGCAGCGCGGGCCTACTACGAGTTCCACGGCACCCTGGCGGCGCCGCGGCACGCGACCACGCTCGACCAGGCCGTCGGGCAGTGGCTGACCAACGTGCGCCGGCCCGGCGGGCTGGGCAAAGACCCCGTACGCGCGCAGCGGCGGGCCGCCGCCCTGTCCGCCATCGACCCCGACTGGAACCCGGGGACGCTGGGGTGGACGGTGGACTGGCAGCGGCACTACGCCTACCTCACCCAGCTCCTCGCCGAAGGCGCCCGCCCGGCCGCGATCGTCCCCGGTGTCACCCGGCACGGCGACGACATCGGACGATGGCTCACCACCCAACGGCGGGACTTCAGCCGGCTGAACGCCGAGCAGCAGCGCAGGCTCGGCGAGCTGGGCGTGAAGAAGGCCGTACGGGCGCGTAAGGCCCCGGCGAAGACGGCTGCGGCGTCCGGGCCGCGCGCGGGCGGCGAGGCGTTCCAGAAGGGCCTTGAGGCCCTCGCGCAGTACATCGCGCGGGAGGGCGTCCTGCCGGGGCGGGCCGGTGTGCAGGAGATGCCCGACGGGGACATCCGCCGCGTTGGGGTGTGGCTGGCCAACCAGAAGCAGCGCCGCGACCGACTCGACCAGGCACAGCTCACCGCACTCGCCGACCTCGGTGTGCAATGGGCGCAGTAGGGCAGGCAGCCCGGCAGAGAAGCACGTGCTACACGCACGCCACGCCACTCGCCAGAGACCGCACCGGCTGGACGCCTCCTCGTCCCACCCCGCCCCGCGTGCCTGGGTCCGCCGAATGCGGTACCGGCCGCAGGGTCGATCTGCCCATGCCCACCTGGGCTCGGCTCGTAGAAGCCGAATAGCCTCGGCCAAGCAGATCCGATCCCTTGCCAACTCAAGGCAACCGTGCCGAGTGGACGCGCCGCCAACTGGGGATTGCCAGTCGTAGGGGGCCTGTCTAGCTAGGGGGAAGATCCGTGGTTGATCAGCTGTCGACCCTGATCGGCGTCGTGGTAGGCGCAGTCATGTCGTACGCCGTCGGGGCGCTGCACGAACGCAGCCGCTGGCGACGGGAACAAGGGGCACGATGGGACGGGCTGCTCCTGCAGGCGTACAGCGACTATGGCCAGGCGATCAAGGACTGCGTAGTCCTCTACCAGCGGCTGGCTGCTCACCGGGGCTTGACTGAGGACCCCACTCCCGTTGCAACGACAGGCGACGCCCTGGCAGAGGCTGCCAAGGCAGAGTTGCGACGCGCAGCCATGACCGAGCCCCTGCGCCTGCTGGCCGATCCGGACGCAGCCGAAGCGGTCCGGGAGCTCAACGACGCAGTTTGGCATCTCGAATGGCTGGCACAAGGCCGGCCGACAACAGAGGCCGCTACATGGGACCAGGCGTACAGCGCTTACAGGACCGCTCGTCGGGTTTTCTACGAAAAGGCGCGGGCGAGCCTGCAAGTACCGGGTGCGGTCATCGCGGAACGGGCCAGTTGGCCACCCCTCTGGCGAGCGAACGCCTGAGCGGGAACGCTTCTGTGCGGCGGCTGTGGCAGGAGTCGCCGGCGGCCACTGACGTGAGCCGACCACGAGGCCCGCTTCCCGCTCCGGCAGGATGTCCCGCCCCATCGACACCATCTGGGAATGCGCGGCCGGGTACACCTTCAGCTACTCCAGGGCACGGGCCCGGTCAACGAGGTCGAGATCGCGCGGGCCCCAGGAGCACTTCGCGTGCGCGGGCGCAGCCCGCGGATCTGCGGCCTCCCCCCGCACCAGCGGCGCGGCGGGTGCGGGGGTGGCGGCCGGAGCGGGGGCGGGCGCGGGGACCGGCGGGCAGGCGCGGCGCGCGGTGCGGCCCAGGGGCGACATCTTTGTGACCTAGCGGGCCTTTGACGGTGAGGGGTCAGGCCGTCGGCGGGTTCCATGGGTTAGGTATGCGTAGTCCAGCCGGAAGAGGCTGCCCATTCGAAGGCACGAGGCCAGACGGAGGACCGCCACGCGCGGCAGAGAAGTCAACCGTGCCGCCGGAGAACACCGAATGCTCAAAGCTCACCGTGTCGCCGGAAAACACCGCACGGTCGAAGCTCACCGTGCCGCCAGAGAACACCGCACGGTCGAATTTCGCCGTGCCTCCGGAGAACTTCGCGTCGTCAAAGCACACCGTGCCGCCAGAGAACACCGCACGGTCGAACCTCACCGTGCCTCCGGAGAGCACCGCGCCGTCGAAGGTCACCGTGCGACCGGGGAACACCGCGCGGCCGAAGCGCACCGTGCCGCCGGAGAAGACCGCGCCGCCGAAGCTCCCTCCGTCGAAGACGACGCCTGTGAAGTCCAGGTCATGGCCCTGCCAGGAGCTGGGGTGTTCGAGGGGCAGGCGGAGGTGGTCGCGGATGAGGCGGATGACGGTGTGTCGGACTTCCCGCAGGAAGAGGTACAGGTGTCGGGCATCCGCGTCCCCCGGTGGCAAGTCGGGTTCGGCTGTGTAGGGCAGGCGGAGGTAGGCGCACAGGACGTCGATGCATGTCTGGCGCAAGTCGCGGGTGGGAGCATCGTCGGCGAGGCCTGCCAGGGCGTACACGCCGCCCAGGCGTACCGCGGCAGATTCCGCGCCGAGCTGGGAGACCGCGGTGGTGAAGCGTTCGGTATGCAGCCGGGTGGCGTCGCGCAAGGCCGCGTCTTCGTCGACTCGCTGGCGCCGGTAGGCCACAACCAACGCCACCAGCGCACCAGCACCGGCGACCGCGCCAAACGACAGTTTCACCAGGTCGAAAAGCGTGCTCGACGCAAGTCGGGTTTCGGTCCTTAGGCCCTGGGCTCCAAGCAGGTCCCACCCCGCGAAGAACACTAGGGCCGCCACCGTGATCGCGAGGGTGAAAGACAGAGCAAGGACTGCACCAACGGGCCACAGGCGTAAGCCGCGCCGTTCGCCCCGGCGCCGTGGCAGGTTCGAGGTCACACACCGTAGGACCGTCCCGGCGCCAGACTGGTTCCAGCTCACCGCCTCCGCAATTACCAATACCCGGGCGAAGGCGGCGCGCAGTCTTCGGAGCGGGAAGCTTCAGAACTGTGCTGCTTCCGTCGTCCGCCACCAGCAACGGGGCGGCCTTGCCCAGGGTCGCTGAGGGCTTGCCCCCACCAGGTTCGAGGAGAGGACGAAAGTGCGCTCCAAGCGACGTGACGCGGGGTCTAGGGTCCACGCATGAGTGACTTCTGGGACGCGGCCAGCGCGATAGCGACAACAGCAGCAACAGGCGTGGCCCTCTGGTTGGCCGTGCATGAGGTACGCATGCGACGGAAGGACGAGACCGACAGGCAAGTGGCGCAGGCACGACTGGTGGTGTCTGTCATAGACGCGAACCGGGGCGAGGTGGTCAACCACAGCTCCGAACCTCTGCTTGAGCTGCGGATCATCAGGGCCGACGCCGATGTCGACGGCCAGCCGGTCGCGGTCCGCTGGTCCGAGGACGATCAGCGGGTGTTCCACAACGTATCGGCCGGTCAGGCCAGGCACCTTGAACTGCGGGAGCAGGGCTGGGGCCCGCTGCTCGACCCTGTGCACGGGTACGAAGTGGGGACGGATGAAGGCATCGCCCCCGTCAACGCCACCAATCAGCGGCTGACCATCCAGTTCCTCGACGCGGACGGGCTGTGGTGGCAGCGTGTCGGGCTCCAGTCGCCCACACGGGTCCTCGGAGAGCCCGCCCTGCCGGCGCCCAACCCTGAATAGGGCCGGAAGCGACTTGGCAGCCCAGATCCTCCCCAGTCTCCACGACTGCTGACAGCCAACCGCGAGATCGCAGCTGGCCCCGCAAGCCCTGCCACAAATCTGTCCTAGGGGGTACTTCATGGCCGTTTCCAAGCGCCTGCGATACGAAATCTTGCGCAGGGACAACCACACTTGCAGGTACTGCGGGGCCTCCGCGCCGGCCGTACCTCTGCGCGTTGACCACGTGGTGCCGGTTGCGCTCGGAGGTTCCGACATCCCTGACAACCTGGTCACCAGCTGCGAACCGTGCAACAGCGGCAAGAGTTCCGCCACCGTCGACGCCTCGGTCGTCGCAAACGTCGCGGACGATGCTCTGCGGTGGGCAGAGGCCCTGAAGCAAGCAGCGCAGGTACTGACCGAACAGGACCTGCCAAAGCTCTCCTACCGGCAGACATTTCTGACCGCCTGGCAAGCATGGGAGATAGGCCGACACTCTGTCCGTCGGTCCGCCGAGCTGCCCGCGGACTGGAAGAGCAGCATCGACCGCTTTCGGACCGCTGGGCTGCCTGAAGAATCCTGGGACGAAATCATCGAGATCGCGATGACGAGCCCGAAGGTGCTGCCTCTTAACGTCTTCCGCTACTGCTGCGGGATCGCGTGGCGCCGCGTCTCCGACCTCCAGCAGGAAGCGCGTCGCATCCTGACGACGACAAGCGCCCGCCCCTCGGAAACCGACCATCTTCTCAACGGGGGCGCCCCGCACTCATGGCAGGAAGCGGACTTCTGGGCAGCAGCCGCTGAGTCGGCCTGGCTGCATGCTTGGGCCATTGCTGCAGACAGCGATGACTGGGATCACTCCCCATCACAGGCCGAATGGGACGAGTTCCTCGATGCCCGCGCCGTGCTTACCGAGGAAGGCCGTTCTGAGGGAGAGATCATCTGTGCCGCTGTGATCGCCGGCACGAAGCAGAGCAGCACGTTGTCATGGGGGCTGTCGCTGGCCCAGCTCCGCCATGCCCCCGTCTCATGGGAGCAGTTCACGCGGATGGACGGTGCCCGCGAAGTGTGGACGGCCAGCTGGAACGAAGCTCACGGGAACGAGCCCAGCGAGCAGCAGCAAAAGGAGTTCCGCGGCGGCTTGGTCAAAGCCGCTCGGCGTGGCTACAGCAACCGCCAGCTCCTCACAGCAGCACGGTCCGCAGCGTTCTCCCAGAACCCCGACGTGGAGTACTTCGCCTATCACGTGGCGAGCATGGAGCCGGACTCCGAGTAGGAGGCGTCTCCCAAACCACTGTCGAAGGGCAGCGCACCCTCGTAAACAGAACCACTACCCCAAGAACACTCTCAAGGGTTAAATTCAGAGGCGATTTCAGAGTTAAATTCTGCTAGTGTCTGGGGTGGAGGTGGAGTGATGCCGAGTCAGGAAGAGCTGTTCGAGGCGGTAGACGCGCTGCTGGAGGGCGAGCCGCAGCTGCCGCCGCCGGCGGAGCGGGCCCGGCTGCGTGAAGCGGCCGGGGTGTCACAGGTGAAGCTTGCGCAGGCGTTGAAGTCGACGGCGCAGACGGTGAAGAACTGGGAGAACGGCCGCTCAGAGCCGAGGCCGCCGCGGCTGCAGGCCTATCTGCGGCTGCTGGAGGGCTGGGCCGACCGATACCCGGCGGCCGCGCCGGCGCCGACTGCGGCACCGCAGACCTTCACCGGCGCCACCCAGCAACCGGCCCCGGCCCCGGCCGCGCCCGCCGCCACGCCTGTGGCTCCGGCTGCCGCAGAGCCCGTGCCGGCTGCGCGCACGACGTCCCGCCGCCCGGTGAGGAAGGCCGCTCCGCTGGCGGCTGTCGACCCGCGGTTCCCGCACGGTCCGCTCGTGGTTCTGGACGGTGACGGGAGCGCGTACGGCGTGGACGGGATCGTGCTGGACTGCCCGGCCACCACGATTGCGCAGCTGGTGGAGTGGACGCTGAAGGAGTGCGGGCTCGGTGCGCCGCGGCTGAACCGCAACGGCAAGGACAGTGATCCGCTGGTCGTCCTCACCGCGGCGGCCGCCGTGCGGCTGGGCATGCCCGAGCGGCTGGAGGGCCACGAGCAACGCCGCTCCCTGCGTCTGGAGGACGACCACCCGGTCGTCAAGCAGCTCGCCAAGGCGAAGTGGAAGCTGACGCAGCGCGGGTTCGGGCCGTGGGCGCGGATCTACCGGCCGGCGCAGGCCGGGCAGCGGCAGTGCGTGCAGCTCGCAATCCTGTCGTGGGACGCGCTCGATGCACGGTCCTGGCCCGGCGTCGCGGGCATGGAGCCAGCCGACGTCGCCCGCACCCTGGGTACGTACGCAGCCCGGGTGATCACACCGCGCGGCTCCACCGCCACCTCCGGGCTGGAACTCATGACCGCGCTGCGCCCGCCGACCCGCGCCATGAAGAACGAGACCACGGGCGAGTGGGAGTCCGCGTACAACCCGGGCTCGCTCGGCACCGAGCCGATGGACCCCGCCCCGCCGGAGGCCCCCACCGAACACCCCGCCGCGCAGGGATGGACCGGCGGGGTTCTGGACGAGGAGGCCTACCAGTGGGTGCGGGACCCGCAGCTGCTCACGGATGAGGAGTGCCTGCGGCCCTACGCGATCGGCCTGGACCTGAACACCGCGTTCCTCGCGGCGGCCGCGCGTCTGGTCGTCGGCCTGTCCGCACCGGACCACTTCCACCGCCCGACCTTCAACAAGAAGATCCCCGGCTCCTGGCTGGTCGACCTCTCGCACATCGAGCTGGACCCGCGCCTGCCCTCGCCGTTCACCCCCTCCGGGCAGCGGCCGACCGGGCCGGCCTGGTACCAGACGCACACCCTCGCCTACGCCCAGGAACTCGGTTACGACGTCGCCCCGATCGAGGCGTACCTACGGCGGGAGACCGGCGCCTACCTGGACCCGTGGCACGACCGCCTCAAGACGGCTTATGTGGACACGCTCGCCGATCTGGGCGTGAGTGCCGAGCTGGACGACCGGCAGTTCCTCGCCGCGATGGAGCACCACAAGCAGGTGGATCCCGGGATGGCGGCCGTCCTCGCCGCGATCAAGGCCACCGTCAAGGGCGGCATCGGCAAGCTCCGCGAGCGCCCCCAGGGACGCCACTACCGCGACGGGGAGCGGTGGCCGGCGCTGGAGCGGCCGACCTGGCGGCCCGACATCCGGGCGGCGGTCATCTCCAAGGCGCGGGTCAACATGCACCGCAAGATGGCCAACACGGCGAAGGCCACCGGGCAGTACCCGCTCGGTGTGCTCTCGGACTGTGTCGTCTACGCGAGCCCCGGGCCGTCCCCGCTCGACTTCCTGCCCTACACCACCTCCGGCAAGCCGCTCCCCGGTGCCTTCCGTCTCGGGACGACGCCGGGCCTCGCGAAGGTCGAAGGTGTGCAGGAGATGGCGTGGGCCGTGGACCTCATGGAGAAGGGTCTGAACCCGGCCCGGCACATCAAGGGCGGCGACGCCGTCACGGACGAAGGAGAATAGGCCGTGGGGGACATCGACGACGCCCTGGAGCGCGCGGGCCGCGAGACGTTCACGCGAGAGCCGCCCAAGACACTGAAGGGCCGCATCAACTTCCTGATGGGCAAGCTGAAGACCACCAGGGCCGTCGCAGCCGAGCTCGGCGTCAGCCAGCGCTCCATCGAGCGCTACCGCACCGGCGAACGCAAAACCCCGCCCAAGGCCATCACCGACCGGATCGACACCGCCGTACGCGCACGCTGGCAGCCCAAGGTCCGCGACCGCCGCCGCAAGGAAGCCGCCACCCGCACCGGGATCACCGTCGAGACCCGCGCCCGGTTCGGGTACACCGCACCCATCGGCACCACCGACGACGGCCGCATGCGACGCCTCACCGTCCACCTCCCACCCGCCTACGCGCAGCGCCTCTTCGACGCCCAACAGCAAGGCGCCGACGACGGTCGGCTGCGGGCGATCGTCGCCGAAGGCCTC
>NZ_JOIR01000074.1 GCF_000720115.1 Streptomyces sp. NRRL F-2580 | reverse complement strand
ACGAAGACGGACGCCTCACTGGTGCGCACCGTCCTGGTGGCGAATTCCTCGAACACGAAACGACCCTTTCGCTCCGGGGCCCGGTCCGCGCTACCCCACCGTCCCACCTGCCCATGAGGAGCCCCGGCACTCCGCCAACTGTCGAGCTCAGTCGCCAACTAGCGTGCTCAAGCGCCAACTATCGCGCTCAGTCACAGTCATGGCGGTCTCCTCAGCATGCGGGCGGCGTCACTCTTATTAGATCTCATGTTCGAATTTGAGCACGAGTGCGGCGCGCGCGCAGCGGCAACTGTGTTTGCGCTCCATGCTTGCGCACCATGATCAGTGCAACGGCGCGAGGCCGTCAGGACTCCCAGGAGTGGACATGAGCGATCGGCAGACCGGAACCGTGAAGTGGTTCAACGACGAGAAGGGCTTCGGCTTCATCACGCCGGACAGCGGTGGTGATGACCTCTTCGTGCACTTCAAGGCCATCGAGTCCAATGGTTTCAAGTCCCTCAAGGAAGGCCAGGCCGTCACCTTTGTCGCTGAGCGGGGGCAGAAGGGCATGCAGGCGGCGCAGGTGCGCACGGAGTAGACCGCTTGCAGGCTGCACCTGGGCGGCGTGTGGCTGCGTCTCAGTGGGTCAGCTGCCGCCCAACCATCAAAGAAACACGCTCTAGCCACGACCAGCGTGCCACCTCGTTTCGTCACCCCGGACCGGCCCTGCTCGTCAACGCCCTCCGTCTTGTGCCGGCCTTGACGTGGGCCTCCGCGCGCCCGGGCGGTCAGGGGCGGACCCGGCCCGATGGTGAGTGTGACCGGCGTGTGCGCCCCCGCGCACAGAAGCACGATCACTTCCGTAGCCGCATATGCCGCATATGCCGCATGAATGGATCTTCCGGTGGCTACGCTCACGGCGCGTGGCGTTCCCAGGTTTTGGGGGCGTTTCCGGGTTTGTGTGAAGGATGTGGTTGTTCATGTCGAAATCATCATTTACTGCTGAGCAGCGCCTGGAGCATGTGACCGCTTCGCTGTCCGGCAGGACGCAGGTGCAGGGCAAGTGAGAGCCGGGGTGAGCGGCGGCTGCGGATGAACCGCGCCTCGAACCTGCTGGTCGGGGTGCTGCTGCACGCGGCCGCCCGGCAGGACAAGGGCCTGCCCCTGACCGACCTGGAACAGCGCCTGATCAAGACTGCCACCACGCTCCTGCCGGAAAAGGAACTGCCCGCCTTCGGACAGGCCTACCGCGACGCCTGCGCCCGCGGAGCGGTCCCGGTGCTCCCCGAGGCGATCACCAGCCGGCCGCTGGAGAACGGCTTCAGCAAGGCTGATCTGAAGGCCGCGCTGCCCGCCCTGGCCAAGGAGATCTGCGCCCAGCCCAATGTGCAGATCGTCGACGTCAGCAAGCAGGACGTGGCCGACAGTGAGGAGTTCGCCGCGGCGCTGGGCGAGTACGGGCGGGGCGTCACGATCCTGACCGGGCCGCGCCCGGCCGCCGACACCCAGGGCGTGCTGGACGTGCGGGTGCGGATGGTGAAGTTCGACTGTGTGCGGGAGTCGGGAGAAATCTCCGGAAGTGACGAGATCTTCTGGGCGGTGGGCGCGGGCAGCGACAAGCAGGGCAAGAAGTCGTTCGTGACCAGGGAGTACGGAGGCACCGACGTCATCGATGTCCCCACGGAGTTCGACTACGACTTCAACGCCCGCGAAACCTACGCGTTCAGCGGCCCTGTCGACCAGCACCTGTCGGTCGAGTTCCAGTGCTGGGAAGCCGACGACAGCTCCGGCGGCTTCTACAACGACCTGCGCGGCGCCCTCAAGGACTTCGCCGAATGGGCCGTGGACACGTCCGTCGACATGACCGAGGCCGGTGGCAACGAGACGGAGAAAGCCGCCGGCTGGGCGGCCCTGCTCGGCATCGCAGCCGGCCTGCTCAACGCCATCCTGGGATGGGCCACCAACGACGACGACCTGGTGTGTGAGAGGACCATCGGCTTCGACCGCGCCGCCCTGTACGCGATGCGCAACCGGCCCGACGACCAGAACTACTGGCACTTCAACGGTGGCGGCGTCGGCTACCACTACCTCTACCTGTCCACCAACGACTTCTGAGCCGCAGGAGACCGCACCTGGCGGCACAGGGTTTCGCGCCTGTGCCGCCGCGGTGTCGTAGATGCTGGACCGCTTCTGCGATGTGTACCGCGATGGGGGAAACCGGCACGGTCACCGCATGTCAGGGGAACACGACGGACAGCACCTGTCCGGGACAGCGGTAGCCACGGACAGCGCCGTCGCAGCCGTGCCGCAACTTCCCAATCTCGATGTCAAGGCGACGGCGTGGATCGCTGATGAGCTCGGCAGGGCGGGGTGATGCTGTGGGGTTGGCCGACGTGATGGCTTCCAAGGCGCCGCAGAACCGCTGGGCAGCCTGCTGTCTCCAGACATGAGGAAGCCCCCGGCGGCCATACAGGTTCCGGAGGCTTCCCTGTGCTTCAGTAGCGGCGCACTCGAACATCACGCGAGGTCACCCCGCTCCTTCGGTCGGAGCGTGGGTCAGCGGGGCGAGCCCGACAGCCTCGCGGTCAGTTCGTAGAGGTCCGCCAGCATTGGCCGATCCTGTCGTAGTACCAGAGCTGCTCGCGGTCGCCGCTGTCGTAGATGCGTGCGAAGACGTGCATGACGCCGGTGTTACTTGAGAGCTCGTCGGGCCGATCATTGATAGCGAGGTGGAGCGTCTTGCTGGTATCCGCGCTGGGGCCGCAGTCGAACACCAGGCCCTTGTTGATGCGGAACACCCCGCCGTCCGGTCCCCACTTCCCGATCAGGCTGCCGACGTAGGCATCGTCGCCGGAATGGGGGTACTCAGTGCGGCCCCTGGCCACCAGATGCGGGTAAAAGGCTCCTTCCTTGCCCGGGATGTTCCCGTCGGGGCCGACGGCGTCCCAGTCGGGATGGTGCTTCCACGTACCGTCGGCGTGAACGCTGATTCCCTTGCTGCTGTCGGCCACCTTCCGGATGTCCGTCGCCTGCCAGCCGCGATCCGCTCGGACGTCGTACTGCCATGTTTGGCTCATGCGACGGACCCTAGCCAGCGCCAACCACCCTGATCACCACCTGCCGCCGTAGTCCCAGCCAGCACTGCAAATGGTTCATCCGAACGGGGACTGTGTGCCGCAGCCTCGCCGGGGCGCGGGTGAACCCGGTAGAACTGGCAACTTCCGCAAGCACCGTCTGTCACGCGGCTGCGGCGCGGACCGGGACTGCTTGGAACGGGGTGCGATCACGGATCATGGCCCAGAGAACGTTGACGCGACGCCGCGCGAGGCCCCGAGTTCCTCGCCACGCAGGGCGGTCGTCTGGGCCTGGGCCGCTTCCACGGCTGCGGCCGCGAGCGCGCCGGCCCTCTGGACCTTGCGGTTTCGGAGCCAGGTCTCCAGGCGTCGGACGCCCATGCGGCGGATCGCGGCCGGGGTCTGGTAGGCGGTCAGCAGGACGACGGGGCCCTTCTTCGTCAGGTCCAGGGCCCGTTCGAGCGCGGGGAAAAACTCCAGGAGCTGGGCGCGCAGGCGGTTGATCTGGCGGGTCCGGTCGTGGACCACGTCCAAGCGCCGGGCGGTGAGGAGCCGCAGGTCGAGGGCGATGTCGTCGCCGGGGCGGAGCATGCTCACGTCGCGGCGGATGCGGGCCTGGTCGGCGATGATGAAGGCGTCGCGGGCGTCGGTCTTGCCTTCGCCCCGGTAGGTGGTGGACGCCTGTTGGACGGCCCGGCCGGTGAGGTAGGCCACGGGCTGACCGTGGTTGAGGAGAAGGCCGATCGCCAGTGCGGCGATGCCGGTGTTGATGTCCACGGCCCACAGCACGTCGCGGGATATCTCCAGGACGTCTCCGAGCAGCTGGAGCAGCTCGGTCTCGTCGTTCATCACGCGGCGGGACAGCAGCCGTTTGCCGTCCGTGTCGATCGCCACGGCGTGGTGGTGCTCCTTGCCGATGTCCAGTCCGGCCCAGATCTCGGGCACGATTCCCTCCGCCAGCTCGTCGTCATACCGTTCCCGCAGACGACCTCGCCACCCACCGCGGCCGTGACAGGCCGAGTCGCGATTCCCAATTAGTGGTCGAGTCGTCGCGGGGCTCCGGGCGGCCAAGTTGCCTAAGCCATACCAACTGCAACAGGCAACGAGCCATACCCAGAGCCCCTGGGCTCCGCCGATCCTACGAATGACCAGTTCGAACCCACCAAGAAGGTAAGACAGACGTTCTGACCTGCGCCTCGCGCACGGGGTGGTCAGGCCGGAAGGCGTGCACGATGTCTCGCCAGCGCACCACTGGCCACGCCTGTACGTGGGGAGCCGGAGTATTCATCGCATCCCGATCCGTCGAAACAACGCTTCGCTCTGAACAGCGTAAATGTGTCAATACGTGCGCACGCCGATGAACCCGGCGAACGGCCTCGGCGCACGCAGGCCCTGGGTCCGAAGCCGACGGCAACACGCTCGCCGACCGCGACAGCCGCCCGCCGCTGCGCGTGTCCAAGGTCCGCCCGCGCATCGTCCCGGTCCCGTACGGGAGCCGCCCCTCCATCTGCCCGCTCCGCAGCTGGCAGGCGTAGAAGGACGCGGCCGCACACCCGCATGGCGCCTGCACTCCCGCTGGCACACCCTCCACGAGGGCGGACTCAGCCCCGAGGGCATCGGCGACGTCATCACCCGCGCTGGCGAACGCGCCGGGATCGACGTCCGCTTCACCGGCCACAGCGCCCGCCGGGGACTGACCACATCCTCACGGATGAAGGGCCAGGACCAGATCGTCATCGCCAAGCGGGGCGGATGGGCCCCGCACTCCAAGGTCCTTGCCGACTACCTCGAAGTCGTCGATCAGTGGGAGGACAACGCGCTGTTGGGGGTGCTGTAGGTGCGGTGGCTACACCAAAGAGATTCCCCAGGCGGCCGGTCGCCACCGGTCACGAGGCGCTGCCCCGGCCGGTAGCGGCGTCGAGCGCGTAAACCTTCTTGTCGTCGTTGCCGAGGTATACGGTGCCGTCCACGACCGTCGGCGATGAGCAGACCTGGCCGCCGGTGGTGTGCATCCAGCGGGGGATGCCACTGGCCGCGTCGAGCGCGTAAACGTTCTTGTCGCAGCTACCGATGTAGACGGTCCCCTCCACGACCGCCGGCGACGAGACGCCGCCGCCGGTGGTGTATGTCCAGCGGGCGATGCCGGTGGCCGCGTCCAGCGCGTACACCTTCTTGTCCTGGTTGCCGATGTAGACGGTGCCGTCCACGACCGCCGGCGACGAATAGACGCCGCCGGCGGTGTATGTCCAGCGGGGGATGCCGGTGGCCACGTCCAGCGCGTACACCTTCTTGTCGCTGCCGATGTATACGGTGCCGTTAACAACTGCGGGCGACGAAGCGGCCCGACGCATGTTGAACACATCCCACCAGGTGCGGTCGGTGGTGCGTGTCCAGCGGGGGATGCCGGTGGCCGCGTCCAGCGCATACACCTTCGTGTCGTCGCTGCTGATGTAGACGGTGCCGTCCACGACCGCCGGTGACGAATAGACCCGTCCGCCGGTGGTGTGCGTCCAGATTCGGGGGAACGGCTTCGCCATGGCGGGCTGGGCCGGTGGAGGCGGGAGGTCACCAGCGACGGCGCCGACAAGCCGGTGGCCGGGCTCTGCCCGCAGGGTCGGCAGTGCTCCGGGAAACGTAGACGCGGATGGGTGGCTGAGCCGGTCACGGACCTCGGCAGCACTGGCAGGCCGGTCGCCCGGTTCCTTGGCAAGGAGTTCGGCCAGCAGCGCGTCGAGACGGGGCGACAGACCCGGGCGGTGGCTGGAGGGAGGCGCGGGCGGGGTGTGGATATGGGCGTACATCATGGCCGGACGGTCGAGGCCGCTGAACGGGGTGCGGCCGGTCAGCAGCTCATACAGCACGCAGCCGAGCGAATACAGGTCTCCGCGGGCGTCGCTGCCCTTGTGCAGGAGTCGCTCCGGCGGCATGTAGGCAAGCGTGCCGATGAGGCTGCTGCCCGTGGTCAGGTTGGAGATGTAGCGGGCGATTCCGAAGTCGAGGATCTTCACGCTGCCCGCCGGGGTGAGCATCAGGTTGACGGGCTTGAGGTCGCGGTGCACGATCCGGACGGTGTGCGCGGCGTACAAGGCGTCGGCGACCTGCGCGGTCCACGCCAGGGCGTCCGCGACGGACGGCAGGCCCTCCTCCAGCACGACGCGGAGGTTCTGCCCGGGAACGTTCTCCATCACGAGGTAGAGCGTGCCGTCACTGTCCCGTCCAAGATCATGGACGGTCACGATTCCTGGATGACTCAACGCCCCCGCAGTGTGGGCCTCTCGGAAGAACAGCGCCTCACCCTCGGCCGTCCCGAGATGCGCCTGAAGCATCTTGACCGCCACCGCACGCTGCATCACGCCGTCGCGGGCCGCCCACACCTCCCCCATACCGCCTCGCCCCAGCAACTGCTGCAGCTCATACCTGCCCGCGATCACCCGCTGCGCCACCGGCTCCCCCAAGTTCCGAGAACTGCGCGCATTCTCCCGTACAGACCCCCAGCGAGATGGAGATTCCACGGTGCTCACCCGGGTGTGAGTAGTTGCGGTACAGAAAGTGCCGGCCGCCTTCCTTGCTGCGGTCTCGACGTCCTTGTCGGCCTTCGGCCAGACGCTCGCCGACCGCGACCGCCGCGCGCCGACACCCGGCCCGAACGGCAACCAGGTCCGCTCGTACGTCCGACCCCCGCCGCACGCGGGTAGCCGCGGACGCCCGATCAGCTGCCGCCTGCAGTTCGGCCCGGGGCGGCCGCACCGTCGCCGGGGAGCACCGGCGCCGAGCGCATCCGGCGCCCCCCTCTCTCGGTGTCGACGGTGCGGCCGCGGTCGTCGCGCAGGGTGGCGGTGTCGCCGTGGTTGTCCCAGACGTAGTCACGGCGGTCCTGGAAGAGGTCGGTGCGGGTGTCGCGGCCGTTGCCGGTGTAGATGCGGATGGTGTCGCGCCCGCCGATGCGGACGTTGTCGAAGCGGTAGCGGTCGCCATCCCTGTCGCGCAGGGTCCAGCCCCGGCGGTTGATCGCGTTGCGGGTGGTGTTGCGGATCTCCACCCGCTCCGCGTTTGCGCCGTTCTTCCTTCCATGGCCCTGACGTGTGGCCGGGGGCGTGGGCCTGTCCGGCTGGGAGACGTCATGCCGAAGAACCAGAGCACCGCCGCCCGAAAGGCCCGCGCGGCCGCCAAGTCCGGTGCCAAGTACACCGCTGCCCTGCGCGCCGCCGGCGGCCCTCTGCCCCCGCACCTGCCGATCATGGACGAGGACGTGCTGACCGAGGGGGAGCGCCTCGTCGTCCGTGGGCAGTCCCTGCGGCGGCGGGCCGGAAGCGGGCGGCTGCGTGCCTCCTGCCCGGCTTCGGTGAGGGAGCGGGTGAGCTTGGCGGTAGTCGCTCCGAGCTGGGATGGAATGCTGCGGCGGATGATGCGGACGCACTTGAGGTGCCGCGGTATCGAAGTCCAGCCGGTCAGGCCGCCGTCCACGGGCGGAGTTTGTCGGGGTTGCGCACTGCCCAGATGTGCGTGATCCGGTCGTCCGCGACGTCGAACGCGTACACGGCCACGGGGACGCCTTCGTGCTCGATCACCAGACCGGCCCGGCCGTTGACCGTGCGCTCCAGGACCGTCAGGCCGCCGGACGCCCGGACGGCGAGGTCGGTAAGGTAGCGCGCGATTCCTTCGCCGCCCTCAATCGGGTGGAGCGCGGCGGCGACCACGCCGCCGCCGTCCGCCGTGAACGTCGCGCCGGGGGCGAGGAGTCTGACGAGGGCGTTGATGTCCTGCGCGTGCCACGCCTGCTTGAAGTCCCTGACGAGGCCCGCCTGGTGGGCTGCGGGGGCCGCAGGGGGCAGGGAGGCGCGGACGCGGCGCCGGGCGGAGGAGGCCAGTTCGCGGCATGCCGCCGGGGTGCGGCCGGTGATCCCGGCGATCTCTGCGAACGGGTAGCCGAAGACATCGTGCAGGATGAGTGCGACGCGCTGGGCCGGGGTCATGGATTCGAGGGCGACGAGAAACGCCATGCTCACCGACTCGTCGAGTGTGACCCGGTCGGCCGGGTCCGCGGGATCGGTCGCGGCGGTGCCTGGGCGCCCGCTGATCCAGTCGGTCTGCTCGGGCAGCGGCTCTGGGATCCATTCGCCCATGTAACGCTCGCGCCGGACCCGCGCCGAGCCGAGGAGGTCCAGGCACACGCGGGTGGCGACCGTCGTCAGCCAGGCGCCGGGGGACTCGATGGCGTCCTGCTGCTGTCGGGACATGGCGTACCAGCGGGTGTAGGTCTCCTGGACCGCGTCCTCGGCCTCGGCCAGGGAACCGAGGAGCCGGTAGGCGAGACCGATCAGCCGCCGCCGCTCGCTGATGATCCCGTCCAGGCCTGCGTCGGACTCGTCGTGCCGTGACTGCGCGTGATCGGTCATGGTTCCGGTGGCTCCCTGATCTCGGATCGTCCCTCGGCGGTCCGACGAGACAGCACGTCGGATTGTCAGGTCTTCGACTCTCCCTGACGTTCCGCGGGGTCGTGTCGTCATACCGCTCAGAGACGCCACCGGCCCGGAGAGCCCGGGTGGGACACATCAGGAGACAGCGATGACCAGGATCGGAATACTCATCGGCAGCACCCGCCCCGGCCGCAAGGGCGACCAGGTCGCCCGGTGGATCCACGAGCGGGCGGCCCGCCGCGGCGACGCCGCATTCGAGGTGATCGACCTGCTCGACCACCCGCTGCCGCATCTGGACGAGCCGCTGCCCGCGCTCGCTGGGCGGTACCAGCACGGGCACACCCGGACATGGGCTGACACCATCGCCCGCTTCGACGGATTCGTCATGGTCACCCCCGAGTACAACGCCTCCATCCCCGGCGTGCTCAAGAACGCGATCGACTACCTGTACGCGGAGTGGACCCACAAGGCCGTTGGGTTCGTCTCCTACGGCGCTGGCGGCGGCGCCCATGCGGCCCGGCAGCTGCGGGCACTGTGTGAGCTCCTCCAGATGGGTGCAGTGACCCCGCAGGTCTCGCTGTCCCTGCACACCGACTTCGAGGACCACGCGACACTCAAGGCGGGCGCCCACCACGTCAGCGCCCTCGACACACTGCTGGATCACGTCGTCGCCCAGAGCACGGAAGGACGGACAGCCACCCCCACACAGCGCGAGACGGACGAAGCCGCGATCCGCCGCCACATCGACGGGATCATCGACGCGATCCAGGCCAAGGATTTCGAGGGCCTGAGGCGGCTCTACTCGACGGACGTCGTGTCCTTCGACATCGATCCGCCGCTCCAGCACGTGGGGATTGACGCGAAACTCAAGAACTGGGCGAACGTGTTCACCTTCTTCCAGGAGGTGACCTACGAGGTGCGCGACCTGATGCCCACGGTGGGCGAAGACGTGGCGTTCACACACGGCTTCGGCCGCCTCAGCGGCACGCTGCCCGACGGGACGGCGGCGGGCGGCATGTGGGTCCGGGTCACCTTCTGCTTCCGGAAGATCGACGGCGAATGGCTGATCACGCACGACCAAGTCTCCGTGCCGCTGGACATCCTGGGAGGCAAGGGGGTCGTCGACCTCGAACCGTGACATCAAGGGGCCCTGCGCCGCCCCGCCCGGCGGGGCGGCGCAGGGCAGGTGCGCGGCTCCGGTGAAGGTGTACTCGAGACTCGAGCCCGTCCAGACCACACCCGCCGCGATCGACGGCCACATCTGGGACCTGTCGATCCCCACCGAGACCCACGGCGGCAGCCTCAACGCTCCTGGCCGCCAGGTCCTCATCGTCCCCGGCCGCAAGTGGGCCCAGACCCCCGCCACCTGCCCGGTCTCCGACACCGCCCCCGGCGAGTGGATCGGCACCGGCCCCACCGAGGTCCTGGTATGCACCGGATGTGGCCTCGACGTCACCTGACCGCCGCGGGCCGGCTCCCGCCCCACCCGGGGCGGGAGCGCCCTCAGGCGCCCGCGCGTCAAAGCAGTGCGTCGGCGCCACCCGCAACGTGAGCGCCCCCCGCGCAGGAGTCGCATCGTTGTACCGGCATGATCAGTACACAGCAGGTCGCCGGTGAGAACGCCGCCCTGGACCTGATGCTGGCCCACCTCACCCACGACGCCGAGGCCATCGCCTCCGCCACGGTCGACAGCAACGCCTGCCCAACCACCCAGGCCTACGCGCGCCAGCAGCTCTGCGGACTGCTCCACGACGCCGTCCTCGCCCGCCCCAACTTCTCCCTCAACCGCCCGGCCGTCCTCGGACCCGCCGGACGGTCCTGGCTCCAGCACGTCACCATGCACAGACCCGTAGCGGACACCGTCATCGCCCTCGCCGACGACGGAGGCGTCCCCCGCACCACCTCGATGACAACCAGTGGATCGCCACCTACGCCATCAGCGCCGTCGCCCGCCTCATCGACGTCTACGGACCGACCGTCGCCGCCCAACGCCTCACTCAGCTCCGGGACGCCGACTACTGAGTTTGTAGTCGTGGTGTCGTCAGTGTGAGCCCCGTTCCGGTGAGGCATCCGTCGATGATGTCGCTGCGGTATTGGATTTGGCGGAGGCCGTGTCTGAGCTGGTGCATGAGGTGGTCGGGATCGGTGAAGGCGGTGTTCGCCTGGCTGGTCCGGCGGAGGATGGACCAGATTCCTTCCACTGGGTTGAGGTCGGGTGCGTAGGGCGGGAGGTGGTAGACGGTGATCCAGTCGTGCGCGTCGATGAAGGCCCGCATGCGGCGATCCTTGTGGACGTTGAGGTTGTCCCATACGAGGACGATCGGGCCGCCGAGCTGCTTGTGGGCGGCGATGAGGAGGTCGCGGTACTCGGTCCAGGCAAAGCTCTTGCGGCCGCCGCTCTTGTGGTCGGTATGTCGTTTGGGCCGGTAGACGAGGCGGGAGCGTTCGCCGGGCTTGTAGCAGCACAGGGCCGCGATGGAGAAGCGGCGCTGGGAGCGTCCGCGGACCCGGATGACCGGTGTGCTGCCGCGTCTGGCCCAGGTGCGGGAGGACGGCGGCGTCATCGAGAATCCGGCTTCGTCCTCGAAGACGATCCAGGCCCCGAGCGCCGCCGCGGTGGTTCCACGTGCGACCACACGTCCTTCACCCAGCCGGCGACGGCTGTCTCGTCGCGCTCGACGGCCCGGCGGGCCGGATCAGACCAGCCATGCGCGACCGGACCCTTCGCCAACTCCTCCTCGAGCACGGCGAACAACGCGTCGCTCAGCTTCGGACGGGAGGCCGGGCCCTGAGAACGGACCCCGTCCTGGCCGGCTTCGAGCCAGGCTTGCCGCCACCGCTGGACCGACCGGACGCTGACCCGTAACTCCTTCGCGACATCCGAACTGCCCCGCCCTTCGGTGAACATCGCGACCGCTTCCATCCGGACCCGCTCGCGGAATGCTTGCCTCTCCGCGGTCAGACCCCCACTCTGCGGATACCTCATACACCCGGCATACCGCGACAACCACCAACCGTCAGCCCCTACGACAAGACAACTTCAAGGTCAGTAACTCCCCAGACCAAGTACACGCGCGCCACGGTCTCGTGAAGACCCCCAGTAAGCGGGCCCCCGGCCCGGCGAGGACGACGGAGGCGCGGGGTAACGGCGTACGCGTGGGGCGATGCCGGCCGGCTGCGGTCACCTGTCCTGCGCGGCCAGGAGGAGGACCAGGGCCTTGGAGCGGGTGGTCCCGAGCCCGGTGGCGACCGTCTCGGCGGACATGCCGGCGTCGCACAGCGCGCCGGCGGTCTCCCGGACCACCCGGGCGGCGACCCGCTCCAGCACCCCGGCGGCACGCAGCGCGGCCAGCGGCGCGTCCGCGGCCGTGGCGGTCAGCTGATCGGCCATCTCGACCAAGAGGGACTTCTAAATCCGCCAGGATCCGGCGGCGGCCACGGCCAGGAACGATGGCCCGCGCCGCGGACGCCCGGCGCCTAGCCGACCTCATCGCCCGCCCCACCTGCCCTGGACCTGGCCATCGACCGTCTGGCAGACGCTTTCAACGACCTCGGGATCCACGAAAGCAGCAAGGGCCTCACCGCCCTGGACACCGAAAACGCCTGGCGACTTTGGACGGTCCTGACCACCGACCCCCGCAATTCAGCATCAGGCATCACCCGTACGGCCTAACGGGTATGGCGGGGCGGTTCGGGGAGGCGGAGCGTCGAGAGGGGGCTCGGCGGACCAACAGGAACGGACCGGGATCATGGGAGTAGGAGCGCTCGGCGGGAACGAGAAGATGGTCACGGTGATCGAGGTGACCTTGCGCGGCGGCAAATGGGTGTACAGGGATCTCAATTTCTCTCTGCCGGCGCCCGCGAATTCCGCCGAGGACTCAACGGAATCGCCGGGTGCCCCCGGGCCGCCCAGGCCTGTCGCACCGTTCGCCTCTCCTCTCAACGGCACGGCGTCGGTGACAGTGGGGAAGGACTCCCAGCGCATCTACTACGCGGACACCTACGGCAGCATCATCGAGCTGGCGGTCGACGGCAAGGACGTGCGGTGGCGGAACTTCACCGCCGATGTCGGTGCGCCGATCGCCGGCGTCGGGAGTCCGCTGGCAGCCACGGTGCAGGGCGGCGTCACGGTCCATTACTTCGACGCGGCGAACCGTCTGGTGCGGCTATGGCACAAGAACGGGAATACCTGGACCGTGCGCACCTATAACAAGCCGCCGAAGGCTTCGGCGGCCAGTCCGTTGGCGGCGACGGTCACCGACGATGTCCGCAGGGTGCTCATCTATTACATGAATACGCGCAACCAGCTCTTGGAAGTGTCCTGGACGCACAACAAAGAACCCTTGGTGACCAACCTCAGCACATGGATCAGTGGTCCGCTTCCGATGTCTCCTGTCAGCCCGCTCGCGGCCGTCGGATTCGCCTCGGACATCCGGCGGATCTACTACCTGGACGTCAACAACAGTCCCATCCAGCTCGCCCACAACGTCGATGCGCCGACCAACCAGTACCCGACGGGTCGCAAGTGGTGGTCCTGGGCGAACCTGACACAGGCTGCGGGCGCCAAGTACACCCTTGACGGCGACCCGATGGTCGTCGCGCTCACCAGAACCTCGCAGCCCCGCGTGTATTACCAGGACTGGGCCGGCAACGTCGCCGCGTTGGCCTGGTCCGGGAGCGGATGGTCCTACAGCACTCCGGGTGAACTCGCCAACGGCGAAGCCGGCGCCCCGACCGCCGCGCCCGCCGGCGCGTTGGCGGCGGTCCTGTCCGCCGACGACGTCAAGCAATTCCTGTTCTACCTGGACCGGAGCGACCATCTGATCTCTCTGCAATGGACCGGGCGCTTGTGGTACTCCGTCGATCTGAGCGCGGAGCTGCGCCTCCCGCCGACCGCGCACGCCTGCCCGATCTCGGCCGTCTTCGATGGCGATCCGTATGCGTACTACCTGAGTTCGGAGTAGGGGACAGGCCATGCAGCTGAACGAGACATACCGGAAAGCCCTCGCCGGAACCCTGCGGTCCACCTCCCGGGGTAACGAGGGGATATTGGTCATCACCAACGACACCTCCGTTCATCTCGACGTCTTCTGGGTCGACGAACAGGGCGACCACTCTGGTTTCAACAAGCGGACGAAGTTCTGGGAGGCGGGATACCCAGGCACCCGGTTGGCTCCCGGCGGCGGCCAGCTGGTGGTCAGCTCGTGGCCCGGCAACTACTGGCTCGCCCGCGTCTCGTCCTCCGGCGCGTTCGCCGCCGTCATCGAAATGGCCGACCGCAACAGGCAGCTGAGCACCATCTCGGGCGGGGACCTACTGGACCCGAACGACATCGGTGGGATTCCGATGCCCAACCCGTCGATCGTCGTACCTCCCGACGGGCCTAGAGTGCTCGTGGGCACCGGCATGCTCCCGATCGGTAACACGGTGACGCGCGAACAGTTCTGGCAACGCCAGCCGGAGTCCTACAGCATCGCGCCCGGGCAGAAGAAGACGGTCAGCTACACGGTAATTTCGGGCATGCAGGATAGTTCGTCCGACGAAAGCAGCGTCACCAAATCGGTCAGCGCCAGTGCGAGCGCCGGCTGGGGCCCCATCAGCGCGTCGGTATCAGCCGCTCTGAGCAGCTCGTCGACCACCACTCAGCAGCTCACCGTATCGACCCAGACCACCTCGTTCGTTTCGAACGAGTATGACAACGAGGGCAACGACCACCCGGAGATGGTGCTCGTCTGGCAGCTGGTGGATGTGGTGACCATCTTCACCCCCAAGGGGGCCGTGCTGTCCTCGATCGTCTCCGGGACCCAGCCCGCCCTGGTCTCCGGCCCCTTCAATGTCGACGACCTCCCGGAGCCGGAGCCGGACCAGTCGGTCAGGGCGGATCCGGCCGAGGACGATCCGGCCGGGGAGCAGGTCCGCGGCGGCGGAGGGCGCAAGCGTCCGACCCTCTCCTCGATCGAGCCGGCACCGGCGGACCCGCAACCGTGAGCGGGTGGGGGAACCTCCGGCGAAGCCGTGTCCTCATGGGAAGGGGACATCGATAAACATGGCGCTCGACCAGCACAAGAAGCCGTGTCCGGGTGGATATCAGATCCAAGCCGCCGACGTCATGGCCTACGGGACCCTGGGGGCGACCGTCTTGTGGGACGGAACGTTGGCGGCCATCACGGCCGGCCATGTGGTGGATTCGGTCGGGGCGCCGGTCTTCCAGCCCTCGTGGCATGGAAAGCGGCGCGATGAAGTGCATATCATCGGACCCGTTTCGGGAAAGTCGCGATACTTCACATACTCGAACGTGCTGGAATATGGCGTCCGCCTCGAGGACATGCTCTATGACTTTGCGTGGATGGCTCCGGTGGCGGGGGCGACCACCGCGGCGATCCCGGGGATCCACGACGGCGCTGATCCACTTGCTCCACTGGAGACTCGGAGCCCCAAAGACGGCGAACCTGTGAGATGGCTCGGCAAGAAAACGGGCACAGTGCAGCACGGGAAGGTGGTGGACACCGACCACTGGGTGTTTCGGGGAAACGACCAACTGGGATTCACGAGCCTCGGTCCGTGCCTACGAATTGAGGGCGGTACCGGTTTGGACGGGGACTCGGGTGCCGCCATCGTGTCCCAGGATGACAGCAGGGTCATCGGCGTGCACGTCTTTGCCGAAAAGAGCAACAGATATACGGTGGCCTCCAAAATTCCCCCGACCCCGCAGGATTTGATCCAGCACAGTACCCAGGTCGTCGACGAGGACGTATACCTCGCAAGGTTGGCCAAATGGAGGAACAGCAGGCCCTGAGCGGCTTGTTCCTGCGCGCAGCTCTTCGCGGTTGGGGTTGGAGTCGTAGCCCTTGTCGCCGAGCAGGGCCTCGCGCCGACGGCGGGGCCGGCCGGGTCTGCCCGCGACGGGCGGGATGCCGTCGACCAGGGCGAGGGTCTGGGTAACTTCTGCTCCGCCGCGAACCCGCTCGCCAGGACGCCGGAGCCGGGGACGTACTCGGCGGTCTGGACGAGCATCGGCTCGAAGGGCGGGGTGAGGACCACTCGGGGCTGGCCTCCTTCACCGCCGCTTCGGGCCGGGCAACGACAGCCTCCCCCGGCCAGGCATGCAACGCCTGGCGGATACGGCCAGTGGGACTGCCGGATCAGGCTCCAGGGTGAGCGCGCTCTTCGCCGCTGCGGCGCCCCGTCGTTGGGCAGGTCCTCTTTCCCCGGCTATCGCGGAGAAAGAGGTGTCTTAGCCGAAGGGAGGCTTGCCCACCGGAGCTGACCAGGCACAACAAGGGGTGTCCGATTTGCCGGGCTCCCACTCCCGGTCACACCTGCGGTGCACCTCCTAGTGCACCTCTACGTGCAACCCTCCAGCCCCCTTCCGGTGCAACCCTCCCGGCCGCCGCCGCGAGGCCGGGAAGGCACGGCGTGGGACAGGCCGGCTCCCACCTCCTCCAGAGCGCCCACCGCTCGGCATTGGCGAACACGTCGGAGCGCTCGGCGAGCATCGCGAGGATCTGGGCGCGGGCGGCGTCCACGGCCTGGTGCTCGATGTCAGAGACGGTCCCGAGCCGCCGCACGTGCGCGTACTCGTCTTCCTCCTTCCACTGCCACCGGGTGAGGCCGGGCTCGATGAGTAGATCCGGGGTGAGGTCGAAGGTGTCGAACCCGTCCTCGGTGCGGCGGGTGGGGTGCTCGAAGTTGACGTACCAGTTCCGCAGCCGGCGCCCGTCCCGTCGGGCACGAAGAAGGCGTTGATGCTGAACCAGGCCGCCGGCGGCTTCCAAAGCAGCAGCTCGGTCTCCTGCCATCGGCGTCCTCGAGGTCCCACCGGCCGGCCGCCATCGCGTCGAACGCCTCGGTGCGCACCGAAGGGTCCCCCTCGGTGCGGGCCTGCGCGTACAGGGCGGGCCAGCGGGCCTGCGCTCCGGGCGCGCAGGCGGTCACCAGCGCCGCGCCGGTGTCGGAGACGACCCGCAGTGCCTGCTCGCTCCATACCCGGGCCGACCGGTGCACGTCACGCCGTACGACCGCCTGGCCCGTCTCGAAACCGCGCACCGCGTCCTCCCACCTCAGCCCACCCCGGCCGGGGCGGGCAAGCCGCCGTCCGGGGGTGGCTTGCCCAGCCAAGCCTTCGGCTTGCCCGCTGGCAGATCGGTCACCGGGACAGGCGTGACCGATTTCCTCGGTCAATCGGTCAACCCGCACGTCAGCGCCGTGACCGATCCATGCAACTTCCCCGCCGACCGGTCACCGGCCCTCGGTCAGCCGCAGCCTCGCGGAGCCCGGCCCGCCCGGCCTTCGGGGCCAGGTCATCGCGGAGTACGTGTCACCGCACCTGACGGGCAAGCCGGCCATCACCGCGATGGGTCTGGTCAGCCGGCGCCTGAATGCGGCCGCACGTGAGCTCTGGGCGTGGCAGATGCCCTTCGTGATCGACGAGGCGAGGCGGACCCGCACCGTGGACCGGCAGGTCGCCGCGATCCTGCTCGATGCCCTCGCCGGACACCCACCCCCTGGGGCCCCGGCTGCGCCACCACACCGACCCGCCCGCGCTCACCACCCAGCGGTCCTGAACCCGGCTACGCGCACCTGGGCAAGCCACCCTGAAAGAGGGCTTGCCCAGGTAAGCCTTGGGCTTGCCCAACCGCGTGACCGGTCACGCCGGTCACCGGTCACCAGCGTGACCGATCTGCTCCCCGCTATCGGTCAACCCGCACGTCAGCGGCGTGACCGGCCCGTGCAACTCTCTGCGGAGTCACTCGCCGGACCGCTCAATGGCGTGGGCCGTCGGGCCCGCGCACACGGCGCGGCCCCGGCGCTCCGTTGCCGGAGTGCCGGTTCAGTCCCACCAGAACAACGCACCTGGGACTGCTCTGGACCGTGCGTGCCCGCGTTTGCTTGCCTGCACGGACCGGGCTGGATGAGACATGTGAACTTGGTGCGAGAGGCCTGCCAGCCTCGTGCCCAGCGCCGTAGCAAGATCACCCGACGGAGGAGCGGGCAGCCTTGAGTACCAGTACTCATGACACGGCTGCCGCAGTGGAGTGGTGTAGAGACATGTTGTGCTCCCTGCCTCTCACCTGGGCGCTGCGCGCCGCCGCATTGCTCGCCGTCGTGGTCACCGCAACAGCTTGCGCCGACCGCGTTGGTCCTTCCCCGCACTCGGACAGGCAGGCATGGGATGCGATGTACCCGGCGGCCCTGGAGGCGGTGAAGGCCGTTGACCCCCACATCGAACCGGAAGAGTCCGGCGGGGGTCACCACGCGTGTCACCCCAGGGATTTCATCGGCGACTCCCTGGACGAGAGCGAGGTCATCGGGTCCGCTTCGATCACTCTCTACGCGTCCCCGTCGGACAAGCGCTCGCCGACAGAGCTCGCGCGAGAGGTCGTCAGGGAGATGGAGCGGAAAGGGTGGAAAGGGCCCGGCCCCGACGGCATCGGACCAGTGAACGACCAGGTCACCGTAGACCTGACTATGCCCGGCTCGGGCACAGCCACCGTCTCCGCTAGCCATGAACGTCCGACCGAGGCGCCGGCCTTCAACGGGCTGACCGTGAGCCTGACCACCGAATGCCTGCGCAACTCGGACTGGCACGGGTGAGTACCTGGGTCCGAGCCGTTCATGACGGCGGTCCGGTGGCTGACAATTTTTTGAACCGCCGCTTAGCCTGCGGACGGAGCAGCACTTCCGCCGGTGCGGAGAGCGCTTCAAGGGGAAAGGGTCCCACGCCTCGGGGCCGGCGCCTCCCCATGCCACGAAGTCGGGGTCGGTGAAATCTGCATCCTCGGCGTTCTCCAGCCCGGCGGCGAGGACGACACTGATCTCGGACGACGGTGCACAACCCCGATAACGACGCCGTCGTAGCGCAGCCGCCGCCACCCCTGCTCGTCGGGCGGGTAGACGATTGGCTTCGCGGACCACCCTCCTCACCGGCACCTTGCCGCAGCCGACGGGTTGCTCACGAGCGGGGAACAGAACGCGGACCTCAGGGATGGGGCGCCAGCTCGCTCGGAGGCGGGGTACGTTCGGTGCGGCCCTGGCCACCAGGGCCGCGACGGGGGCCGCGCCCCGACAGCACGAGCGCGTTCCGGGGCTCGGCCGAATACGGTCATCCCTGCGACGACGGGGCTCCGCTGAACCGGGGCACGTCGTCAGTGGTCGCGTCCAAGCACAAGCGCACGTAGCGGATCGGATGACGGTAGACGGCGCCCCGGTCGACGGAAGCGTCGGCGCTGATCTCCGCGACGAGCTCCGGCTGGACGAGCGTGGTGTCGAGGACGTCGCGTGTGCCCCAGCCCGAGGAGAACGTCACACCGGTCCATGGATGGGCGGGGCCGGCTGGAGTGAGGTGCTCGGAAAGCTGACGGGCCGCGTCGGGGCGCAGCGGTACGGTGCGGCCGACGGGCGGAGGCGGCCGGTCGCATCGTAGCGGCCGAGGAGGAGGCCCGACATCGTCCGCGCCAGGGCCGCGGTGGAGACCTACCCGGATCCCCTCCCGATGGGCCCAGCCGCTCCGCCGACGACTCAGGCTCCTGGATGGACCTCCTGGACATCTTCAACTGACAGCCGGCAACACCGGCAAAGGGCAGCGGTCCATCAGAAGCACGGGCAACTGTGCACGGTGCCGTAGCCGGTTCCGTTGCCGGCCTCGGACTTGAGGACATCGGTGATGACGGCCAGCGGCGGGTCGGGAATCGGGCGGGCCACCGAACCCGTTCGGCGGCTGCGCGGCGACCTCGAAGGTCTGGCTCTCCTTGTGCCGCCGTCGACGGTGAAGGACCAGCTTCCGGTTGTCGCCCTTGCTCTTCGGCGCCTTCTTGAGGTCCAGGTGGCGACCTTCCTCGAACGGCCGCCATCGAAGGTGGCCTGCATGCCCCCCTTGTAGAGACCTCGTCGACTGCGGGGATGGCCGGGACTTCCGCGGGTCGTCCTGCTGCCGGAAGTCTCCAGTACTGAACGACGTGCCGCAGGGTGGCATCGGCCCAGTCCCGGACGACCATCAGGTGCGCTCACTCAGTCGTCCTCGGCGAGGACGAGATCGGCCATGTGGTGCGGGCAGGCGGAGGTGTGCCAGGTCACCGACAGGAACTCTCCCTCGGCGCTGAGAGTCCGCGCTCCACCAGTGGCCTCAACCGGCGGTGAAGACCACAAGCACCCCGTCGACCCCCGGCCCGCACGACCGGACACGGGGGCGGCGCTGCCCCTCTCCCCCACGCCCGACCCTGCGGCCGCGCCTCCGGCCGGCGCCGTTCCCGAAGCCGGCCGTGCTCCCGCGCCGGCCCGTCCCGCACCCGCGGCCCGCAAGGCGTCCGGCGAGACTCAGCCCGCCCGGCGGGCTCCCGACCGCAGGGCCGTACGAGGTGGCCGGCACCGCCGACAGCCTCAAGGCCGCCCAGAAATGGCTGAACCAACACCCAATCGGCAACGGACCGGCCGCATGAGCGCCTGAGTCACGCGCGCTTCACCGCAGGACCGAGCTGCTCCGCGGTAGGCGGCCTACGCCGGTCCTGCCTCGGAAGAACTCCCCCTCCTGATGCGGCCATTCCAAGAGCGTGTCGCGTTGCGGAGACAAGGCCGGCGGGCCTGAGGCCTGGGCCGATTCCCCGCCGTGCGCGGGACGGCTCCTTCCTGCACCGGGCAAGGAGGCGGCGCCGGGACCGGTTCGGCACGCGCCGAGCGGTCCGGTGCCTGTCCGTCAGTCGTCGTGCCTCTGGTGGCGGTCGACTCCCGGACATCGGCGGTACGAAAGCGAACGCGGCACCGGTCACGGCTCCTGGATCGGCTCGGGAACCTTTCCCCCGGATCCTGCGTGAACTCTTGATGGCGTAGTCGGCTGGTGGAGGGGACCTGATGAAAACGCGGACGATGGTAAGCGCGGCGGTATCGGCCTGCGTGGTGCTGGTGGCGTGCGCGTGCGGTCCGGAGAAAGCGAAGGAGGACGCCGGCGCGAAGCCTTCGCAGCCGTCCGCGTCGATGTCGGCGATAGGGCCGTCGGTCGCGCCGTCCGCGTCCGCCAGCACCGAGGCGGCCCCTACCGGCAACCGGCCCGCACCCATGACGAAGGAGCGGGCGATCCAACGGTACGAGCAGTACCTCCACGGCCTTGGGCGTGAGGACATCGACACGGTCTGCGAAGTGGCCGGGCCGGGCGCGAAGAAGGCACAGGACCAGGGATTCGGTCCGTGCACGTCTACGTACGTCATCGTGTTCCAGATGATCTCCCCCGAGCAGAAGAAGGCCCTGCAAACCGCGACGGTCGATCCGCAGCGCGTCGCCGTACGCACCCTCGACAAGATCGAGATGCCCCTCGAAGCGGTCAGGTCCTCCGCCACCTTCACCGAGAGCGACCTCGGCAGTTACACCCTGGAGTACCTCAAGGACGACTACTACATCACCGACGGACAGTGACCGCCGTACGCGGCGCCGCCTGGCGGTAGAAGCAGTCTCATTTGCAGGTGCGGGTCGTCGGCGGTGAGGCCGGGACTGCCCCGAAGGTCAGCGCGTGCGGTCGTCGTCCGGCATGGGGGAAGGGGCCTCGGTGGCCCAGGCCAGCAGCATCCGCAGGGCGTCGTGCGAGGGGCTGCCCGGCTCGGCGGCATATGTGATCAAGGCCTGATCGGGGTCGTCCGTTGCGCGCAGGGTCTCGTAGGACAGTTCCAGGTCGCCGACCACCGGATGGTGGAATCGCTTGGTTCCCGAGGTCTTTTCCTGCACTGGGTGCTCGGCCCACCAGCGACGGAAGTCCTCGCTCTTCATCGACAGTTCGCCGATCAGGCTCGCCAACCGGGAGTCCTCGGGGTGCCGTCCTGCGTCCATGTGGAGGTAGGCCACGTTCTCGCGGGCGCAGGAGATCCAGTCGGCATACAGTTCCCGGGACGTCTCGTCGAGGAAGGTGATTCGAGCGATGTTGCGCTCGGCTCGGTGCAGGGGCGCGTAGTCGCCGAAGAGGGCGGCCGCTGCTGTGTTCCAGGCCAGTATGTCCATGCGTCGGCCCATCACCATCGCCGGCATGTCCACCAGATCGTCCAGCAATCGCTGGAGCATGGGGCGCACGCATTGCGGCCGGGCCTGGCGCTGGGGAACGTGCCGGGCGGAGGGCTGCGGTCGGGCGAGGCGGTGCAGGTGCCGTGTGGCATCCCCGTCCAGCCGAAGTGCGCGGGCGAGGGCGTCGAGTACCGCGCCCGAGGGGTTGGGCACGCGGCCCTGTTCCATCCGGGTGTAGTAGTCGACGCTCACTCCGGCGAGCTGTGCGATCTCCTCGCGGCGCAGGCCCGCGACCCGGCGCCGGCCCCCGAAGTCCGGCAGGGCGACGTCTTCGAGGTGCAGGAGGGCGCGGCGGGTTCGGAGGAACTCGCCCATGTTGATCGCTGTGCTCATACGACGATTGTCGCCGGGCATGGCGGGTGGCTGCCTGGCCCTGCCGGGGCCAGGCAGCCACCACCCGCTGTCAGGAGGCGGGGATCGCGTTCACCAGGCCCCCGTCGACGGCGATGTCCTGGGCGGTGATGTACGAGGACCGCGGGGAGAGGAGGAAGGCGACGGTCTCGGCGATGTCCTCGGCCTGGCCGAGCCGCCGCAGCGGCACCTGGGAGCGGATGGCATCGTGCGAGGCAGGGTCCGGGTTGGCGGCCTCGAACATCTCGGTGACGATGTAGCCCGGGCTGATCGAGTTGACCCGGATACCCCGCTCGGCGAGATCGCTGCCCAGCGTGCGAGCCAGATTGTGAACGGCGGCCTTGGTAGCCGCGTACACGGGTGCGACGGCCAGGCCCCGGTGCAGTGTCCACGAGGCGTTGATCACGATGGAACCGCCACCTGCCGCGTCGAGCAGCGGCAGAACCTTCTGGACCGTGAAGAACACTCCCTTGAAGTTGACGTCGACGCTGAGATCGAAGTCCTGCTCGGTGACCTCGCCACTGCGCTGGAACACTCCGACCCCGGCATTGGCGAACACTCCGTCCAGACGTCCGTGGCGTTCACGGATCAGGGCAGCCAAGCGGTCGAGATCGGTGAGGCTAGCGGAGTCGGCCCGGACCGTGAACAGCCGGGCACCCTGGTCGGAGACCTTGGCCAGTTGTTCTGCTGCGCGGTCGAGGCGGGCATCGTCGCGGCCGGTGATGACAATATGGGCGCCGGCTTCCAGGAGCAGACGCGCGGTGGCCAGGCCCATCCCGCTGGTTCCGCCGGTGATCAGGACGACACGGTCGTGGAAGCCGGTCACATCACTGTTGCTGTTGGTCATGACCACAGCTTCGCCACCAGCCTTCGGGCCAACCAGGCCCCGATCAACCTGGGTCTCCCAGACCCCCCTTCTGCGGCAGCCGAGACAGCCTCCACCACACCGCCCTGGACGTCCAACAATCGGCACCCACCACTTGGCCCCATGTCAACCCGCGACTTCCGGAGCCGACCACTTAGATTCGGGGCATGGTGCACGTACTCGGCAGCAGGGTCCTGCTGCGCCCCACGGATCCGGAACGTTCCCGTGCCTTCTACGGCGAGGCGCTGGGCCTCGCCGTCTACCGCGAGTTCGGGACCGGGCCGGAGCGCGGCACGGTCTACTTCCTCGGCGGTGGGTTCCTGGAGGTCTCGGGACGCTCCGAGGAGCCGCCCGCCCCCGGTCTGCAGCTGTGGCTGCAGGTCGGCGACGCCCGCGCCGCGCACAAGGAGCTGGTGGCGGCGGGGGTACGGGTACTGCGGGCACCCGTGAAGGAGCCGTGGGGACTGGTCGAGATGTGGATCGCGGACCCGGACGGGGTGCGGATCGCGGTCGTGGAGGTGCCGGAGGACCACCCGTTGCGCTACCGACCCTGACCGGACGCGCCGCCGTCGGCCTCAGTCGGGGCGGCAGTCGGCACGGCCGAGTGCGGTCAGCACGCGGGCACGGGGACTTCCTTCGGCCCCGGAGGAAGTCCCCGAGCGGGTCGATGCGATGGCTGGCCATGACGACGGTGGGTCGTCGGCCTCGGCGGTAGCGGTACTCGGCCTGCTGCGCGAGTTGGAGAAGTCCGCGCGGGTCAAGAGCTACACGCCGGAACAGTGGAGGGCCCTGGGAGTCCGTACGGACCGCGCCGCGCCCTATACGAAGCTGTGGTGGCCGGTGGACAAGTGGCGGGAAACCGCTGTCTCCGGAGGGCAGCGGTACCAAGAGGAAAGGCGCGGCGAGGAGCCGCAGTGGAAAGGGGATCGGGAAGGCCCCGGTCCACAGAACCGTGGACAGGATGTTAGAACAGCGCCGCAGGCGGGAGCGGTCCCGGCAACCCCTTCGAAGGCCCGGGCGCCGCCTGACGATGGCGCCCCGTCCGGCTTCGTGCACGCGTACCGCCCGGTCCCGGGGGTGCGGGGGCCGGACCGCAGGCGGGCCACGGGCGACGGTCCCTGCTAAGCAGGTGGCTGGCTGCCCGGGCGCGGCCGAGGCGGTTGTGCCGCCGCCGGGGTGCCACTCCATCACCGGGTCGGGTGTGTCCCCGTGCTCCGCGCACCAGGACACTGGGACCAGGCCTCGCAGTCGTACCGGCGGCACGCGCACTCCTGCGCCGAGCCGGCGTACGGCAGCCCGTGCCGGACCACCCAGCCCGCCGTCCCCTCTGCGGTGCCCCGCAGGCCGGCGGGCCAGGCCAGCGTCACGCGCAGGCCGCCGGGTCCCGACGGGAACCGCTCGATCACCCGCACTTCCCCCAGTACCGCCAACGGCGCCGTGCCCGGCGCAGTCAGCCGGCTGACGGACGCCCCGAACTCTCCCGCCGCCAGGGCGGCCAGCTTGTCGGCGTCCGCGTCGGTGGACCAGCCGGACAACTGGTCCCCTGCCGCTTGTAGTCGACGTCCATCGAGCCGACCGGGGCCAGCCACCCGAGCCGGACACCTGGTCGAAGTCGACCCGTCGGACGCCGAGGCGGCGGGCGGCCTGGTCCGGGCCGGGGGGACGTGCCTGTCGAGGAGGGCGGGCAGGTCCCGGCGGCGGGCGATTGGCCGTCTACATCGCGGGCGGATGGGTTCGCGGCCGCCCTTGGGACGCAAGGTGCAAGCTGCGTGCCGCTTCCAGCTCCCTTGGGGTCAGGGCTCTACGCTCTTCTCTTTCCGCCTCCAGCTCCTGGCAGAGCTGCTCCATGAGGGGGCTCAGCCTGCGTTCGCCGTACGGGGGGAGGTACATCACCTTGAGCCCGTCAAGATCCGGAAGCGGCCGGGGACCGGCTCCGCGGGCGTGGGGGATGTGACCGTTGCCCTTCGGACCTCCGTCCCGTCTGCCAGCCGTTGCGGGTCGAGGTACACCTTGACCTCGCCACCCTCCGTGAGTTCCCGGTGAACAGCTGCGCGCGCCTGCACGGCTGTTCAGCACGCAGCAGCGCCCCGAACGGAAACACGGTCCGTCCCGGGGCGCTGCTGTTCGGTGTTCAGGCTTCGATGTACGCCACGATCGTGATGGTCCGCAGGGCGGTCACGTAGTAGATGACCCGTACGCCGTCGATCCCGTCCGCGTAGTCGCGCAGCAGGGTTCCGGGCACTTCGGTGCCCAGTTCGGGGTTGACGCTGATGGCGACGATCGCGCGGTCCAAGCGGTGCGTCTCGTTCGCGGTGAGCTTGGCGATCCGCTCCAGCACACCGGCGGCGCGCAGCGCGGCCAACGGCGCGTCCGCGGCCGCGGCGGTCAGTTGCTCGGCGGCGGCAAACTGCGCGCCACCGAGCGCGCCGCCGCCGTCGCGATGGAAGCAGCCCGCGCCGCCGGCCAGGCCATCGACCCCGCCTCAGCCGTCACCGGCGAGCAGGTACGCGTCGACCCCGAAGCTGCCCAGGCTGCCGCGTACGCCTACCTCTCCCGCACCGGCACCGTCGGCCTGTCCGCCGACCGCACCCAGCTGACCGTCACGGTGAACGGGTCGTACACCACCAAGTTCCTGTCCGTCGTCGGGATCGGCTCGATGAGCGTGAACGGACACGGCAGTGCTCTCCGACAGGCCCTCCCCCGTCACCGCCGGCTAACACCGCCCAGGGCATGAGTGTGGGGGCTGCCCAACGGCAGCCCCCACACTCGCAACCGCACGCCTCGTCCTATGCGGCGGGGACGGCGAGATCGGCAACGTCCTCCTCCGCCGCGTGACCACTCGCCGTCTGGTGGTGCTCGGGGAACCCGGGCCCGGTAGAGCGTGCTGTTGACGCGGCTCCAGGGCGAGTAGCTGAGCGTACGGGCGGACGGCGGACGCGTGCCGGTCGTCTTCCCTCTCGCCTCATGGGACGTGAGTCGACAGACGTTCCGGGCATGGATGACGGAACAGCTGGTGCAAGACCACGGACCTGCCCTGCTCTCCACCTCGGCCTCAGCGGCGAGCCGCCGGGAAATGAAAACGCATCTTGCCGCTACTGGACGGACTCGATGAGTTGCCTCTCCCGATGCGACCCCGAGCACTGGCGCCTTCCTGCCGTCCCAATGGCCGCTGGTACTGACAAGCCGAACGGCGGAGTACCGCGAGGCGCTCAGGAGCGAGGGAGAAGTAACGGGCCCTCTGCTGGCGGCGGGCGGAGTACGACTGTCCACCATGGCCTCGTCGCGGGCGGCCCAGGCGTCCACCAGGTCGGGTCCAGATGTACCGGACGGTGATGGAGCGGTCGCTGAGGAGGCGGCTGTACTTGGCGTCGACGTGGCGTCGTGTCCGCCCGTGGCGGATCTGCCGGGGGCAGAGGAACGGCGTCCGGGGGGTTCCCGAGGTCAAGAGTGGAGTCGACGGCATCCCGCCTCGACAAGGAGAAGAGATGACTCCCCTCACCATGCTCGCGCCCCGCGCGGAGGAGAGCGACACACCGCCCGGCCACTTCGACGACCACCTCGCGGCAAGGCTGCTCGACCAGCGGATCGTCCTACTCGGCACCCAGGTCGACGAGGTGTCGGCCAACCGGGTGTGCGCGCAGCTGCTGCTGCTGTCGGCGCAGGACCCTCGCTCCGACATCAGCCTGTACGTCAACAGCCCTGGCGGGTCGGTCACCGCGGGTCTCGCCATCTACGACACGATGCGGCTCATCCCGAACGACGTCTCGACGCTGGCGATGGGCTTCGCCGCCAGCATGGGCCAGTTCCTGCTCACCGTGGGGACGTCCGGCAAGCGGTTCGCGCTGCCGAACGCGCGGATCATGATGCACCAGCCCTCGGCGGGCATCGGCGGTACCGCCGCGGACATCGAGATCCAGGCGGAGAACCTCCGGTTCACCAAGAAGGCCGTCGAGCGGATCACCGCCCAGCACACCGGGCAGAGCGAGGAGACGATCGCGCGGGACGGCGACCGGGACCGCTGGTTCACGGCCGAACAGGCCAGGGAGTACGGGATGGTGGACCGGGTGGTGGAGTCGCTCGCCGACATCCGCCCGGCCACGCCGCGCCGACGGACGGGGCTGTGACATGGGGTCGTACACGGTTCCCTACGTGATCGAGCGGACCGCGCAGGGCGAGCGGTCCTACGACGTCTTCAGCCGGCTGCTGAACGAGCGGATCATCTTCCTCGGCACCGAGATCGACGACGGGGTCGCCAACGTGGTAATCGCTCAGCTCCTTCACCTGGAGTCGGCGAGCCCGGAGCAGGAGATCTCGATCTATCTCAACTCGCCCGGCGGATCGTTCACTTCGCTGATGGCGATCTACGACACGATGACGTTCGTGCAGGCGCCGATCTCCACCTTCTGCGTCGGTCAGGCGGCGTCGACGGCGGCGGTGCTGCTGGCGGGCGGAGATCCCGGGCGACGGTTCGTGCTCCGGTACGCGCGGGTGCTGCTCGGACAGCCGGCCAGCGGCGGACGGCAGGGGACGGTCTCCGACCTCAGCCTCGCGGCCAAGGAGATGGTTCGCATCCGCTCGCAGGTGGAGGAGGTCCTGTCCCGGCACACGCACCACGACGTGGCGACGCTGCGCGCGGACATGGACCGGGAGAAGGTGTTCACTGCCGAGGAGGCCGTGTCCTACGGGCTCGCCGACGAGGTGCTCAGCCGACGGTTCGCGTTCGTCTGAGCCCGCGCAGCCGTGGCCGAGGGCCGGCGAACCGGCCGGTACGGCGGGGGCGCGCCCCGTCGTTCCGGCCGTCGGCCCAGTCAGGCGGCGAGGCAGAGGCCGTCGTACTGCGACGCGGGCGACGTGGGCGACGTGGGTGACGTGCGGCCCCGGACCGGCCGGCCCTGGACCAGCCGGCTCCGGGCGTGCCGGGCCAGCTCGTCACCGGCGAGCCGGAGCAGGTCGGCGAGGCCGAGCCCGAGGGCCTGGGCGGCGGCCGCGAGTACCTCGGAGGATGCCTCCTTGCGTCCGCGCTCCACCTCCGACAGGTACGGCATCGAGATCCGGGCCGCCTCCGAGACGTCCTTCAGCGTGCGCTCCTGGGCAAGCCGCTCGCGCCGCAGCACGTCGCCGACGAGGTCACGCCACAGGGGCTCCCTGGGCGCGCGTGGCTGTGAACCTCCGGCGGGTCGCCGCAGGGCGCCGGCCGCCCCGCCGGAACCTCCCGACGGGGCCTGCGGGCGCAGGGAGATGATGCGGGACTCGTTCGACGCATGAGTGCTCACCCCCTCACCCTAGGGATCCGGGGCGCGGGGGGAAGGGAGTGGCCTTCTGCCCTGGGTGAAGCCGCGCCAGCCGCCTGAGGCGACGCAGGTCCAGCGGTAGAGCGTCCGCAACGCCGGAAGGAACCAGACAGCCGACCGGGCATAGGGCTCCCTCCCGGGCATGGTGCCGGTCAGTCCTTCTGTCGCGGACAGCACGGTCAGGGCGGCCAGAGCCCTGGAACGATGCGCCGGGGACGGTGAGGCCGACTCGGCATCGAGGTCACCGCCCGCGGGCGCCGCCGCCCGCGGGGCCCGGTTGGTTTCGGGGCGTGCCATCGGCATCTTGATCCATTCGCAGCTGGCGAGCGTGTGGATGGTGGCCGCGTCGATGTTTCGGGTTCGCGTCGAAGTCGAAGGTCCGCAACGACTTGTCCCGGGGGAAGCCAGCCGCCTTGATCCGCCGCTCAGAACGGCGCCGGGACCGGTCGTCGCACTCGGCCATCAGCAGCTCGGCGAGGAAGCCGCGGTAGGTCATCTGGTCCTTCATCAGGGAAGCCGAAGAGGAAGCCCAGGCAGCGCTCGCGCAGGACTCTTCTAACACCTGTGCTGAAAACCGGACATGCCCCCCTCGACGGACTCGCGGAGAAGTGGTGAGGGCCCGGCTGGGGGCCAGCGGCTAGAAGAACCGCAGCGCTTCCTCGGTGGCATCCCCAGGTCCTCGGGCAGCTGGTCCTGCCACGCCGACGGCGTGGCAGGACCAGCTGCACCATGCTGCCGGGGCTAGGACCAAGCGCCCGTTCTCACGCGTGCTCTGCGGCTCAGATCTCGGGAGCGGCCGAGGGCCGGGGCTGAATGCTTCCGGTGAGCTCCTGGTACGCGTCCGTCACGTCACACACGTGCAGTGTCGTGACCTCGTCCTGCGACGGGACTCCTGTGCTGCCGTGCCGGTCGAAGACGCGCAAGTCCCGCGCCGCGGCGGTCTTCCGGGCGAGTTCGCGCGCGAAGCGGCCGTTGCCTAGCCTGTCGATCAGGCCCTCGGTGACGGCGAGGTCGCATGACGTGTGCAGCGCGGCCGCCGCCTCCTCGGTGAGTGAATCCCCCTGGGCTGCCAGGAACGACTCCGCGATCAGCACCAGCTCATCGCTCGCGTAGGCGGGGAAGTCCACCCGGGTGCTGAAGCGGGAAGCGAGACCCGGGTTGGTGGACAGGAGCTCGGCGATCTCGTTCGGATAGCCGGCCAGAACCACGACCAGGCGGTGCCTGTCGTCCTCGGCCCGCTTGAGGAGCACCTGCAGCGCTTCCTTCCCGAAGGCATCACCACCCGAATAGCCGGTGTTGGACAGCGCGTACGCCTCGTCGATGAAGAGAACGCCGTCCAGCGCCCGGTCGATGGCCTCGGACGTCTTGATCGCAGTCTCTCCGAGGTGCCCTCCCACGAGGTCGACGCGCTGGGCCTCCACGACATGGCCCCGCTCCAGCAGGCCGAGCCCGGCGAACACCTTGCCGACGACGCGGGCGACCGTGGTCTTGCCCGTGCCGGGCGGCCCGGCGAACACCAGATGCTGAGGCGCCGGCGCCGCGGCAAGGCCCTGGCTCCTGCGCACCGCCGCCATCCTCAGCTGTGCCGACAGGCTCCGCACCTGGCGTTTCACCGGGGCCAGACCGACCATCCCGTCCAGTTCGGCCATCGCCTCGTCCAGCAACGCCGAACGCTCCTCGTCACTCAAGGTGCCGCCGGAGGGGCCCTCACGCTGTTCCCGCGCAGCCGCGGCGGCCTGGGCGGGCACGCGTGCGGCAGGCGGGGTCATCACCTTCGCGCGCTGGGCCACATCCCCCAGGCCCGGGCTGTACCGGAACGCCCTCTGGAACTGCTGCAGCGCCTCCTCGGCTCGGCCGAGCTGCTCGTACGCGCGGCCGCGCAGATAGGCGACCTCCCCAAGAAAGCCGGCGTTGTCGCCGAGCGCCAGCGGGAGCGGGTTCAGCACATTGAGCGCCTCGTGGGAGACGCCCTGGGCGATGAGACTGGCCGCGACGCAGAGCTGCGACTCGTCCCGCAGGAAGGAGTCCCGGATCCCCTCGGCGAACGTCAGCAGGAGTGGCCAGTCCTTCTTCAGGACGGCGTACCGTGCACAGACGAACCGGGTCTCGTCGCAGTCGAGCACGGCGTGGGAGAGCATGTCCCAGGCCTGGTCGAGCAGCCCATCGTCCAGGAGTTTCGCCGCCCGCGCGAGCCACAGGTCGCG
>NZ_JOIR01000073.1 GCF_000720115.1 Streptomyces sp. NRRL F-2580 | reverse complement strand
CCCCCACACCCACACCCACACCGCCACTCACCCGCCTCCGAGTGGACACGGCACCCGCCCCCCTATCCGCCCCCGCCCCGGACCCGGAAGCCCTCCACGGCCTGCGGATCGGCGTGGTGGACGACGGCCAGGGCCTCGCGCGGGCGCTCTCCACCGCACTGCAGGCGTACGGCGCCGAGCCGCACCCCCTCACCGAACCCGAGCCCGGCTTCGACGGCATCGTCGACCTGACCGCCCTGCGGACCGGCTCGGAGCCCGTCCTGCCCCAGCTCTTCCCGGCCCTGCGCCGCACCCTGACGGGCGGAACGCACCGGCTGCTGCTCGTCACCGCACCCGGCACCCCCGCCGCCGGCCTGCACGGATTCGCCCGCAGCGCCGCCCTCGAATTCCCCGGCGCACTCGTCCGCGCGGTGGACGTCCACCCCAAGGAGGCTCCCGAGCAGATCGCCGCGCAACTCCTGGCAGAACTGGGCTGCGGCACACCCCACTCGTCCGTCGGCTACACACCCGACGGCATCCGCACCACCCGCACACCGGTCCCGGCCCCACTCACCGCCGTCGGCGACACACCGCCCGGCGGCACGGTGCAACCCCTCGGCCCCGACTCCGTGGTCCTGCTCACCGGCGGAGCCCGCGGCATCACCGCCCGCACCGCCCTCGCCCTGGCCCGGACCACGGGATGCCACATCGAACTCCTGGGCCGCACCCCCGAACCAGCCGCCACCGCCACGGACGAGTTCGCCCAGGCCCAGGACCGCGTCGCCCTCCGCGCCGCCCTGATCGCCTCGGGGCTCCGTACGCCCGCCGAGATCGAGGCCGCGGCCTCGCGGATCCTTGCCGAGCGCGAGGTGCGCGCCACCCTGGCCGCGCTCGCCGCGGCGGCCGCCTCCGTCCGCTACCACTGCGCGGACGTCACCGACGAACGGGCCGTCCGGGCCGTCGTGGCCGACGTACGGGAGCGCCACGGCCGGCTCGACGGCATCGTGCACGGCGCCGGCGTCCTGCGCGACGGCCTGCTCGGCGACAAGCAACCGGCCGACTTCACGGACGTGTTCACCACGAAGGTGTCCGGCGCCCGGCACCTGGCCGCCGCGGCCGCCGAGCACGGCCCGGCGCCCGCCCCCCGCTTCCTGGCCCTGTTCGGGAGCGTGGCCGGGGTCTACGGCAACCGCGGCCAGACCGACTACGCCGCGGCCAACGACGCCCTCGACGGCCTCGCGCACACCTGGGCGGAGTCCTTCCCGGGCCGGGTGCTGTCGGTCGACTGGGGCCCCTGGGCCGCGGAGGCGGGCGGGATGGTCACCCCCGAGCTGGAGCGTGCGTACGCCCGGCGCGGCATCCCGCTGATCGATCCGGCGGCCGGCACCGCCGCGTTCCTGGCCGAACTGTCGCACGGGACCGACGTACAGGTGGTCCTCATGGCAGCGGCACAGACGGAAACGGCACAGACGGCGACGGCACAGGCGGAAACGGCACGGGAGGACGGAGGCCGTGAGTAGCCGCCGCAACGACACCGCCCCCCGCCCCACCGACGCCGCCATCGTCGGCATGGGCGCGGTCTTCCCGGGCGCCCCCGACCTGGCCGCGTACCGCCGCAACCTCCTCGCCGGTACGGACTCCATCGGCGAGGTACCGCCGGGCCGCTGGGACCCCGAGGTGTACTACGACCCGGCCGCCGGGGAACCCGCCGCCGGACCCTCCGCCGGCGACCGCTTCTACTGCCGCAGGGGCGGCTTCGTCGACGGCCTCGCCGCCTTCGACCCGACCCGTTTCGGGATCATGCCGGCCGCCGTGGAGGGCGCCGAGCCGGATCAGATGCTGGCCCTGCACGCGACGGCCGAGGCGATCGCCGACGCGGGCGGCGAGGACCGGCTGCCGGCCGACCGTTCACGGATCGGGGTGGTGCTGGGGCGCGGCGGTTTCATGGGCGTGGCCACCGCACGTCTGGACCAACGGGTGCGCACGGCACACCAGTTGGCGCAGACCCTGCGGGAGCTGGCGCCGGAGCTGGGCGAGCGGCGGATCGCGGCGGTGCGCTCGGCCTTCCAGGACGCGCTGGGGCCGGAGCGGCCGGACGCCTCGATCGGGCTGGTGCCGAGCTTCACGGCCGCCCGGACCGCGAACCGGCTGGACTTCCGCGGCCCCGCCTACACCCTCGACGCGGCCTGCGCCTCCTCCCTGCTGGCGGTGGACCAGGCGGTGGGGCTGCTGGCCACGGACCGCTGCGACGCGGTGGTCGCGGGGGCGGTGCACCACTGCCACATCGCCACGCTGTGGAGCGTGTTCACGCAGTTGCGGGCGCTGAGCCCGAGCGAGCGGATCCGGCCCTTCGACCGCCGGGCCGACGGGACCCTGCTGTCCGAGGGGACCGGGGTGGTGCTGCTGAAGCGGCTGGCGGACGCGCAGCGGGACGGCGACCGCGTGTACGCGGTGATCCGCGGGACGGGCGTGGCCGGGGACGGCCGGGCGGCGAGCCTGATGAGCCCCCTGGTCGCGGGCCAGGTGCAGGCCCTGGAACGGGCCTGGCGGGAGGCGGGGCTGGACCCGCGGGCGCCGGGCGCGCTGGGCCTGCTGGAGGCGCACGGGACGGGCACCCCGGTCGGCGACGCGGCCGAACTGGACACCCTGGCGCAGGTGTTCGGCCCGCCCGAGCCCGGGAACGGGCGCGGCATCGGCTTCGGTTCGGTGAAGTCGATGCTCGGGCACACCATGCAGGCCTCTGGCATGGCGGGGCTGATCAAGGCGGCGCTCGCGGTGCACGAAGGGGTGCTGCCGCCGACGCTGCACCTGGAGGAGCCGCACGCGGACCTGGCCCGGACCCGGATGCGGCCGGTGACGGAGGCGGAGCCGTGGGAGCGCGGGCCGGAGCCGCGCCGGGCCGGGGTCAACGCGTTCGGGTTCGGCGGGATCAACGCGCACGTGGTCCTGGAGGAGGCTCCGGCGGCCGCGCGCCCGCCGCTTCCGGTGCGGCGGTTCCTTCCGCTGGGGGCGGCGGCCGCGCCGTTGGGGCCGGCCGCGCGGGCCGACGTACTGCTGATCGGCGCGGACACCCCCGCGGAGCTGTCGGCCCGGCTGGCGTCCGCTTCGGCGGCATCCGCTTCCCCGGCCTCCGGCGGCGACGGTCCCTGCCGGGTCGCGGTGGTCGGGCCGACGCCGCAGCGGCTCGCGCTCGCCGCGAAGGTGGTGGCGCGGGGCCGGCCGTGGCGGGGGCGCGGGGACGTGTGGTTCACGCCGGAGCCGCTGGGCGGCCGGGTGGCGTTCCTGTTCCCGGGCCTGGAGCCGGAGTTCGCCCCCGTGGTCGACGACGTGGCGGACCGGCTCGCGCTGGAGCCGCCCCGGCTCACCCGGGGCGCGACCCTCGTGGAACGGGCCCTGGACGCGATCGCGACGGGCCGCTTCTTCGCCAGGGTGCTGCCCGGGCTCGGCATCGAGGCCGATGTGCTGGCGGGCCACAGCCTGGGCGAGTGGGCGGCGATGGTGGCCGCCGGAATGTACCCGCAGGAGGCCGCCGACACCTTCCTCGATTCGCTGCGGCCGGACGACCTGCGGGTGCCGGACCTCGTGTACGCGGCGCTGGGCTGCGGTGCCCGGCGGGCCGAGGCGGCGCTGCACGGCCTGGACGCGGTGGTGGTCAGCCACGACAACTGCCCGCACCAGTCGGTGGTCTGCGGGGATCCGGACCAAGTGGCTTTGGTGGTGCAGCGGTTGCGCTCCGACGGGGTGCTCGGCCAGGAGCTGCCGTTCCGTTCGGGCTTCCACACCCCCATGTGGCAGCCGTACCTCGGCCAGGTCCGCGCCGCCTTCGGCCGGCTGCCGCTGCGGGGCGGCTCCCTGCCGGTGTGGTCGGCGACGACGTGCTCGGCGTTCCCGTCCGCCCCTCGGGAGGTGCGGGAGCTGGTGGTCCGGCATCTGCTGGAGCCGGTCCGCTTCCGCGAGTTGACGCTGCGGCTGTACGAGGACGAGGGCGTGCGCACCTTCGTCACGCTGGGGCCGGGCAGTCTGCCGGGCTTCGTCGAGGACACCCTGCGCGAGCGTCCCCATCTCTCGGTGTCCACCTCCTCCCCCCGCCTGGCCGGCCTCGCGGCGCTGGGCCGCACCTGCGCGGCGCTCTGGGCCGAGGGGCACGCACCGCGCTGGGGGCTGCTGGCCGAGGCGGCCCCGGCGGCCGGTCCGACGCCTCGCCCCGGCCCGGCCGCGCGGCGGCCGGCACCCGCCGGGCCGGGGCTCCGCCGCATGCCGCTGGACCTCGGGTCCCCGCTGGTCCGCCTGGGCGAGGCGGCCCGCACCTCGCTGACCGGCCTGCTCACCCCGGCCGCCGCCCCCGCTGCCGACCCGGCGCCGTCCGCCCACGCGAGCCCGGCCCCGGCGGCCGGCCCGGCGGCGGGCGCGGTCCGGCCGGTGCTGCTGGCCGCCCTGGACGCGGTGCTGGCCGACGCCGACTCGGCCGCCCGGGCCGTCACCGACGCCTGGTCGGCCTCTGCGGACCCACCCGGTCACGGTGGTCCGGGTTCGGGGAGGGCCGCGGGGAAGGAGCTCCTGCGGCTCTCGCTCGCCGCGCTGCCCTCCGTACGCGACCACTGCGTGTACCTCCAGCCCGACGGCTGGCCGGAGGACTCCGACCGGTTCCCCGTCGTGCCCATGACCACCATGCTGGAACTGGCCGCCGACGCCGCCCTGCGGCACGCCCCGCCGGGTCTCGCCGTCGTCGGCTACGAGGACGTACGGGCCCTGCGGTGGCTCGCCGTCGAGCCGGCCGTCGACGTCGAGGTCCGCGTGCGCGGTGACGGGCCCGGCCGGTCGCACGTCACGCTCGGGGAGTACGCCTCGGTGGTCGTGCTGCTCGGCGAGCGGTACGGGGAGCCGCCCGCGCCCGACGACACGCCGCTGCGCGACCCCGGGCCCGCGCCCGTCAGCGCCGCGGCCCTCTACCGGGACCGCTGGATGTTCCACGGGCCGCGCTTCGCCGGGGTCCACGAGGTGCGCACGGTCGGCTCGGACGGCATCCACGGCGTGCTGCGGGCCCTGCCCGACCAGGGCGCGCTCCTCGACGCCGCCGGGCAGCTCTTCGGGCACTGGATGCAGCTGCGGCTCCCCGTGGACCGGCTGGTCTTCCCGGCCACCGTGGACCACATCCGGTTCTTCGGGCCGCCGCCGGCGCCGCGGGAGCTGGTCACCGTGACCGCCCGGATCCGCGAGGTGCGCGACGTCACCGTGCGCGGTGACCTCGAACTGCGCCGGGGGTCCGGCGGGGTGTGGGCCCGGATCGACGGGTGGACGTACCGCCGGTTCGGCGCCGACGAACGGGTCTGGCCGATGAAGTTCACCCCGGAGGTCTGCGGGATCGGCGAGCCCCGGCCCGAGGGCTGGTGCCTGGCCCGGCGCCGCTGGACCGATCCCGCCTCGCAGGAGCTGGTGATGCGCCGCTACCTGGGCGCCGCCGAGCGGGCGGTCTACGAGCGGCTGTCGCCGCGGGCCCGGGCGCCCTGGCTGCTGGGCCGGATCGCCGCCAAGGACGCGCTGCGCGGGCTCCTGTGGGACGGCGGAGCCGGACCGGTGTTCCCGGCGGAGGTGCCCATCGGGAACGACGCGGCCGGCCGGCCGCTCGCCGAGGGCCCGCTGGCCCGGGGATACCGGCTGTCGATCGCCCACAAGGACCGGATCGCGGTCGCCCTCGCCGACCCGGCGCGGGCGGTCGGCATCGACGTGGAGCCGGTGACCGCGGACCCGGACGCGCTGGTCCGCATCGCCCTCGGGCCGGACGAACTCCGCCTCGCCGAACGGCTGGCGGCCCGCGGCGGCACGGGGCTGCCGGCCGCCCTGACCGCCCTGTGGTGCGCCAAGGAGGCCGCCGCCAAGGCGGAAGGCAGCGGGCTGGGCGGCCGCCCGCGGGACTGGCGGGTGGCCGGCGACCCGGATTCCGGCGGCCTGCTCGTGACGTCCCCGGACGGTCACCCGTACCCGGTCCGCACGACCCGGCTCGGCACTCCGCTCAGCGGCTTCCCGTCGGCCGCCGCGCCCGCCGGCCCGCCGCCCGACCACGTCGTCGCCTGGACCGCCCACCCGACCGCGCCCTCCCCCGTCCCCTTCCACCTCACGGAGAACCGTCATGGCAACTGACATCCTCGCCGAGATCACGGGCATGCTCGTGGAGATCGTCGGCGACGAGTACCTCCTCGCGGAGGAGGTCACGATGAAGACGACGTTCAACGAGGACCTCGCCCTGGAGAGCATCGAGTTCGTCGCCCTCGCCGAGCTGCTCCACCACCGCTACGGCGCCGAGGTGGACCTGATGGGCTTCCTGGCGGAGAAGGACATGGACGCGATCCTGGCCATGTCCGTGGGTGAGCTCGTCACCCACATCGGCCGGATCACGCACACCTCCCTGGCCCGGGTCTCGGCGGGCACCTCGCCCGCGTCGGCCGGCTGAGCCCGCCATGGCCGTCGTCCTCGCCGACTCCCTGCGCTTCCACGTCCAGCGGCTCCCGGCCGCCGACGGAGCCGACGCCCCGGACCGCCCCGTCGTGGTCTTCCTGCACGGGCTGGTCGTCGACAACCTCTCCTCCTTCTACTGCCCCCTGGCGCTGCCGGTGGCCCGGGCCGGGCACGAGGTCGTCCTCTACGACCTGCGCGGCCACGGCCGGACCGAGCGCCCGGCCTCGGGCTACGACAGCCGCACCGCCGTACGGGACCTCTTCGCGCTGCTCGGCGCGCTGGGCCTCGGACAGCGTCCGGTCCACCTGGTCGGCAACAGCTACGGCGGGACCCTCGCCCTGCACGCCGCCCTGGCCCGGCCCGACCTCGTCGCCGGGCTCACCCTCCTCGAACCGCCGCTCGGCGGGGCGTGGGTGGAGAACATGGTCGACACCCTGTCGGCGGCCGCGCTCAGTCTGGAGGACAGCCCGGTCCCCGCCGAACTGCTCACCCTGCGCCTGCGCAAGGCCGCCAACCTGACGGCCATCGCCGACGCCCTCCTCAACCGCACCTCGCTCATCGACGACATCGCCGCGAGCCGCACCTTCACCCCGGCCGACTACGCCCGGCTGCGCTGCCCGGTGCTGACCGTCTGCGGCGAGCACTCCGAACTGGTCCCGGGCGCCCGGGAGCTGGCCCGCCACGCCCCGCGGGGCGCGCTGCGGATCCTGCCGGGCCTGGGGCACGACGTGCTGAAGGAGAGCAGCGGGGTGTTGCGCGATTCCGTGCTGGCCCATCTCGACGTGACGGCCGCGCAGGCCGCGACGACCGTGACGGCGACGGCAGCGCAGGCGGCGGCGCGGCCGCGGGCGGGAGCGCTGGTCCTGTGAAGGTGCTGTTCACCGTGCCCCCGCTGGCCGGGCACGTCAATCCGACCGTGGCCGTCGGGGCCGAACTGGCCGCCCGCGGACACGAGATCGCCTGGGCGGGGCCGGCCTCGGCGCTGACCCGGCTGCTCCCGGCGCAGGCCCGGATCCTGCCGGCCGGCGAGGAGTCGGGCGGCGGGTACGCGGCGCTGCACGAGCGCTGGCGCGACCTGCGTGGGGTGGGGGCGCTGCGGTTCCTGTGGGAGGAGGCGCTGGTGCCGCTGGCCCGGGCGATGGTGCCGGGCGTGGAACGGGCCGTCCGCGCCTTCGGGCCGGACGTGCTGGTCGCCGACCAGCAGGCCCTGGCCGGGCCGCTGGTCGCCCGGCGGCTCGACGTCCCGTGGGCGACCTCCGCCAGCACCTCGGCCGAACTGACCAGGCCCTTCGCGGACTTCCCGAAGGTCGGGGAGTGGGTGGCCGGGCAGATCGCCGGCCTGCTCGCGGAGTTCGGTGACGCGGCCACGCAGTCGGGGGGCTGGGACCCGCGGTTCTCGGAGCGGCTGGTCCTGGTCTTCTCCACGCCCGAACTCGTGGGAACGGTCAGGGACTTCCCGGCGCACCACGCCTACGTCGGGCCGGCCTTCGGGGCCCGGCCGGCCTCCCCCGGATTCCCCTGGCAGCGGCTGGACCCGGCGCGCCGGCGGGTGCTGGTGTCCCTGGGCACCCTCAACCAGGAGGCCGGGGCCCGCTTCTACGGCGCGGTGCTGGGAGCCGCCGAACGGCTCGCCGCGGACGTCCAGTTCGTACTGGCCGCGCCCTCCTCGCTGATCGGGCCGGTGCCCGGCCACGTGCTGCTCCAGGAGAGCGTCCCGCAGCTGGAACTGCTGCCGCACCTGGACGCGGTGGTCTGCCACGCCGGTCACAACACCGTCTGCGAGGCCCTCGCACACGGGCTCCCGCTGGTCGTCGCCCCGATCCGGGACGACCAGCCGATCGTGGCCCGGCAGGTGGTCGAGGCCGGAGCCGGAATCCGGGTGCGGTTCGGCAGGACCCGGGCCGAGGAACTGCGCGACGCGCTCACGGCCGTGCTGGACGATCCCGGCCCCCGCCGGGCCGCCCGGCGGATCCAGGCCTCATTCGCCGCGGCGGGCGGGGCTGCCGCCGCGGCCGACCGGTTGGAGAAGCTGCTATGACGCCACCCCCGATCTCCCGGGTCCGGTGGACCTCCGCGCTGTTACTGGCCGTGCTCGCCGCCGGCACCGTACGCGCCGGGCGCCGGCTGCGGGCCATCCCGGTGCTGCCGGTGACCCCGCCCGCGGCGGCCGACGTACCGCGGCCCGCCGGGTGGCGGCTGCTCACCGCCCGCGGCGTCGAGCCCGACGCGGCCACCTTCCTCGCCGCCTGCGCGCACGCCGAAGCGGAGGGCCTGCGGGTGCTGGACCTGCTGCCCGCGGACCTGCCCGCCGAGCGGGCCCTGGGGCTGCTGCGGCTGGTCGACCCCGCCCGGTACCGGTGGGACCGGCTCGGCGAGGGGCGCGGAGCCGGCTTCGCCGTGCTCGTCGCCGAGGAGGTGCTGGCGCGGGCCGAGGTGGATCCGGTCGGGCCGCGCCCGGATCCGGCGGAGCTCCTCGCGCTGACCCGCCGGTTGAAGGAGTACGCCGCCGACGCGACGGGCCTGGCCATCGCCCCCGGCCTGAGCTGCGGCGGACCCGCGGAGCCCGGGGGGCCCGCGCGGGTCGCCGAGCTGCGGGCCCAGGGGCTGCCGCCGGGGGCGCTGGCCGCCGCGCAGCTCGGCGGGCTGGCGCTGCTGGCGGGCGCCGCGCTGCGCCAGGGCCGGTGGGGGGCGGCCGCGGCCGGGCTGTACTGGCTCCAGCCGTACCTCGTCCTGGGCGGCCCCGGCTCCCCGCTGCGGCCCGCCGGTCTGGCCCGGGCCACCGCGGCCCGGCCGCTGCGCTCCCTCGGCGCCGCCCTGCGTACGGCCGCGGCCGCCGGCCGGGGTGGAGCGGGCGAGGACCGCGCGCCGGACACCGCCCGGGCCGCCGCCTACCAGGCCGAACTGGCCTCGGGTACGGCGCGGTTCCTCGAACCGCGCCGCCCGGACTGCCCGTGGTGCGGCTCCGGCCGCCTCGCCGTCCGGGTCCGGGTGCCCGACCTGCTCCAGGGCAAGCCCGGCCTGTTCACGCTGGAGCAGTGCGGGGAGTGCGGACACGTCTTCCAGAACCCCCGACTGACCCTGGAGGGGCTGGAGTTCTACTACCGCGACTTCTACGACGGACGCGGCGGCGAGGGCGCGGGCGCGGTCTTCGGAAGGCTGGGCGCCGCCTACCGGGGGCGCGCCGAGATGCTCCTCCCCCACGCCGATCCGGGGTCCTGGCTCGACGTCGGCACCGGGCACGGGCACTTCTGCAACGCGGCGCGGGCCGTCTGGCCGCGGACCCGGTTCGACGGGCTGGACATGGGCGACGGGGTCCGCGGTGCGGAGCGCCGCGGCTGGGTGGAGACCGGATACCAGGGGCAGTTCCCGGAGTTCGCGTCGAAGCTCGCGGGCCAGTACGAGGTGGTCAGCATGTACCACTACCTGGAGCACACCCGGGATCCGCTCGCGGAACTGGACGCGGCGGCCGCCGTGCTGGCCCCCGGCGGGTTCCTGACCATCGAGCTGCCCGACCCGGAATCACGGATGGCCCGGCTGCTCGGCCCGGTGTGGCTGCCCTGGTTCCAGCCCCAGCACCAGCACCTGATGCCCGCCGCGAACCTGCGCGAGGCGCTGGCCGACCGGGGGTTCACCGTCCTCGCCGAGGAACACGGACCGGCCCACCAGGGCAACGACTTCTTCGGCGCGGTGGCGCTCGCGGCGACCGGGCTGGCCCCGGACCCGGACCGTCCGTGGGGTCCCCCGGCCACGGCCGGCGGGCGGGCCCGCGCCCACGCCGTTCGGCTGGCCGCCCTGCCGGCCTTCGCGGGCGCGGCGGTACTCGACGCCCTGCGCACGGCGGCGGCCCACCGCACGGACGGGGGCAACGCCTACCGGATGCTGGCCCGCAAGGACGTGTCGTGAAGCGCGCGGAAGCCCCGGGGCCGCACACCGCGGGCGCCGCGGGCGCCGCGGGCACCGGGCCCGGCACGGACCGGGCCGGAGGGAATTGCGTCGGCCCCGGCGCAGGGGAACCAGTCGGCCCCGCCGGAGGCGACCTGGCTCGGCGGGCCACCGTCGATCCGCTGTTCCGGCTCGTCGCGTACGCACTGGAGGCCGCGCACGGACGGCCGCCCGCCGCCGTGTGGAGCGCGCCGTACGCCTTCCACCTGCGCTCCCCCGGGCTGGTGGCGGCGGCCGGCTGGCCGACGGCGGCCGCCGCGGCCCCGCGCTCCGACGGCCTGGTGCGGCTCAGCTCCCTCGCCCACCCGGCGGAGAGCTGCGATCTGCCGCTGACGCTGTCCGGGCCGCCGCCCGCCGCCCCCGACTGGGCCGTGCGGCCGTACACGGTGCTGCGGGCGCTGGCCCGCGCCGGGTACGGCCGGGGCGGGTCGGACCTGCACGTGCAGGGCTCGCTCACGGGGGCGGCCGGGCTGGCCACGTCGGAACCCGCCGAGTGCGCGGTGGCGCTGGCGGTGGCCGACGTGCACACGGCGGCGGGTGCGCGGCCGGACCGCGCGGAACTGGCCGGGCTGCTGGCCGGCGCGCTGCCGGACGGGGACGACGGGCTGCGCCGGGCGGTGCTCTTCGCCCGGCCCGGCCGGGCCCTGCCGGTGGGGCCGGAGCCCCGGCGGCGACAGCGGTACGTGACCTTCGATCCGGCGGCGTCGGGAGACCGGCTGGTGCTGGTCGCCGTGCGCGGCGAGGCCGCGGACCGGCCGCGGGAGCTGGCCCGGGCCGTGGCCTGCGCCCGGCGGGCCGGTGCGCTGAGCGCGTGGCCGCCCGGGCCGCGGCCGGGGCGGAGCGTGCTGGTGCTGCTGCCCGAGGCGCGACTGACGGCGGTACGGGCCGCGGTCGCGGAGGACTTCCGCGGCCGCGGGATGCCCGTACCGCGCTTCCTGAACATCGCCGTGGCCGGTGCGGCGCGGCGCGAGGAATGACACCGGGTCGCTGGACCCACGACAGGGAGGAAACACCCATGCCCACCCCCTCACCCTCACCCAGGGCCGAGCTGAGACGCCGGGCCCGCTGGTCGGCGCTCGTGGCCGGGCTCGGCGCGCTCGGCCTGCTGGGCGCCTTCACCGTAGCCAACTCCCAGGCGGCGGAGAGCGGTTCGGCCGCCCCTGCGGCGGCGGCCGCGGCCGCGCTGCCGGCCTACGACCACGTGGTGGTCGTCGTGTACGAGAACAAGCAGTACGGGGAGATCATCGGCAGCGCCAACGCCCCCTACGTCAACCAGCTGGCCAACGGCGGCGCGAGCCTGACCGGCATGAAGGCGCTGACCCACCCCAGCCAGCCGAACTACTTCAACCTCTTCTCGGGTGCCACGCAGGGCATCACGGGCGACGGCTGCTACACCCCGCAGTCGATGACGGCGCCCAACCTCGGCCAGGAGCTGCTCGCCGCGGGCAAGACCTTCGCGACGTACAACGAGGACCTGCCGAACGAGGGGTCCACGGCCTGCACGAACGGCCAGTACGCGCAGAAGCACAACCCGTGGTTCGCCTTCAAGAACGTGCCGCTGAACACCGGGAAGACCTGGACGCAGTTCCCGCAGAACAACTTCGCGGCGCTGCCGAACCTCTCCTTCGTGGTCCCCAACCAGTGCAACGACATGCACTCGTGCTCGGTGAACACCGGAGACACCTGGACGCGGAACAACATCGACGCCTACGCGCAGTGGGCGAAGGCCAACAACAGTCTGCTGGTGCTCACTTGGGACGAGGACAACTACCTCGGCTCGAACCAGATCGCCACCGTCTTCCACGGCGCGAAGGTCAAGACCGGCAAGTACGCCACGGCCTTCAACCACCACCACCTGCTGCGGACCTTCGAGGACCTCTTCGGCACGGCGACGCACGCGGGCAACGCGGCCAACGTCCAGCCGATCAGGGAGGTGTTCGACACGTCGACGGAGCCCACCCCGACCCCCACTCCCACCCCGACCCCGACCCCCACTCCCACCCCCACTCCCACC
>NZ_JOIR01000072.1 GCF_000720115.1 Streptomyces sp. NRRL F-2580 | reverse complement strand
CGGCGTTCGCGGGGAGGACCTCGACGGTGGTGTCGGCGCGGTCGGCGGCGATGAAGCGGATGCGGCCCGCGGGGATGTCCAGGACGGCGGAGACGGGGGCGGCGGTGGCGAACTTCTGCATCGTTCTTCTCTTTCTCCAGTGGCGGGCACTCAGACGGCCCGCCGTTTCTGATGAACGAAAAGCTACGTTGCATTCACAGACCTGGCAACGACCTCGTTGCGCACTGACGATGTTTATCCAGCTCACAGCAGGTATTTCATTGCAATGGTTTTGATTTCAATGCAACGTTTCCCCTCTGTGGCGTTGCAATGAACAAGAGTGAACGCCACGCCGGGCGATGCAGTCCGGCATCTGACCTTCCGTCAGATTGGAACGTGTTCTAGTCTGCCGCGCATGGGCATCGGAATCACGCAACAGCAGCGCGAGCTGGCCGAGGCGGTGCGCGGATGGGTCGCGCGGGCCGTGCCTCGCGAAGAGGTGCGCAAGCTGCTCGACACCCCGCCGCAGACCGGGACGCGGCCCGCCTACTGGGACGCGATGACCGCCCAGGGCCTGCTGGAACCGCACCTGGACGGCGGGACCCTGCTCGACCTGGCCGTCGTCGTCGAGGAGGCGGCCCGGGCCGCGCTGCCCGGGGCGTACCTGCCGAGCGCGCTGGCCTCCGTACTGCTGGCGCGGACCGGTGCCGAGCCCCTCGCCGGGCGGGTCGGGGCGGTCGCGCTGGGGCCCGGGACCCTGACCGCCGTGGCCGTCGAGGGCGGCGGGTACCTGCTCGACGGACTTGCGCCGCCCGTGCTCGGCGCCGGCGAGGCCGACCTCGTCCTGCTCGCGGCCGAAGCCGTGCACGGCACCCGGTGGTTCGCCGTCGACGCCGCCGCGCTGGACATCCGTACGCACGAGAGCGCGGACCCGACCCGCCCCACCGCCGAGGTCCGGGCGCGCGGGGTCGCCACCGCGCCCGACCGGCTGCTGGAGCTGGACGCGGCGCTGGTGCGCGACCTGGCCTGCACCCTCTTCGCCGCCGACGCCTGCGGCACCGCCGCCTGGACCCTGCACACTGCCGCCGAATACGCCAAGGTGCGCGAGCAGTTCGGCCGGCCCATCGGACGGTTCCAGGGCGTCAAGCACCTGTGCGCCGACATGCTGGTCCGGCTGGAACAGGCCCGGGCACTGGCCTGGGACGCCGCGCAGGCCATGGACGAACCCGCCGACGTGCGCTCGCTCGTGGCCGCACTCGCCGCCGGGAGCGCCCTGGACGCCGCGTACTCCTGCGCCAAGGACTGCATCCAGATCCTCGGCGGGATCGGCTTCACCTGGGAGCACGACGCCCACATCCACCTCCGGCGAGCGCTCGTCGCCCGCCAGCTGCTGGGGTCCGGCGACGGACACCGCCTGCGGGCCGTACGGCTCGCCGCGGGCGGGGCGCGGCGCGAGCTGCGCCTGGAACTGCCGGCGGAGGCCGAGGCGTACCGGGCGAAGGCCCGGACCGCCATCGAGGACGCGCGCGGGCTCGACCCGGCCGCCGCCCGTCGGATCCTGGCCCCCACCGGCTACGCGGCCCCCTACCTGCCGCCCCCGTACGGGCTCGGCGCGGGCCCCGTCGAGCAGCTCGTCGTCCAGCAGGAACTGGCCGCGGCCGGGGTCAAGGTCGCCGACCTCGGGATCGCCACCTGGGTCGTGCCCTCCCTGCTCGCCTACGGCACGCAGGCGCAGCGGGACGCCTACGTCCTGCCGACCCTGCGCGGGGACCTCACCTGGTGCCAGCTCTTCTCGGAGCCGGGGGCGGGCTCCGACCTGGCCTCGCTGCGGACGAAGGCCGAGCGGGCCGGAGACGGCACCTGGAGGGTCAACGGACAAAAAGTGTGGACGAGTTCCGCGCACAGCGCCGACCTCGGGATCCTGCTGGCCCGCACCGACCCGGACGCACCCAAGCACAAGGGGCTCGGCTACTTCGTCGTCGACATGAAGAACACCCCCGGCATCGACGTCCGGCCGCTGAAGGAGATCACCGGCGAGGCCCTCTTCAACGAGGTCTGGTTCGACGACGTGGAACTCCCGGCGGACGCCCTGGTCGGCGCCGCCGACGGCGGCTGGAAGGTCGCCCGCAACACCCTCGGCAACGAACGGGTCCACATGGCCGACCAGATGACCTTCGACACTCCCCCTGGGCCTGGCGGCCCGGGAGGTACCCCCAGCCTGGAAGCGCTCCTCGCCCAAGCCGCCGACCTCGACGGGACGTACAGGGCGCGGATCGGCGCCCTCGCCGCCGAGGCGCACGCCCTGGCCTGCATCGGGCTGCGCACCACCCTCCAACAGGTCTCCGGACTGGAGCCGGGCGCGGGCGCGTCCGTACGCAAACTCGTCCAGACCCCGCACCAGCAGCGGACCGCCGAGCTCGCGCTCGAACTGCTGGGACCAGCGGGCGCCGTACGGGAGGGCGCGGGGGAGCGGGCGGTGCACGGCATGCTCATGTCCCGCTGCCTGACCATCGCCGGGGGCACCACGCAGGTCCAGCTCAACGTCGTCGCCGAGCGGATTCTCGGCCTCCCCAGGGACTAAGGGACTAGGAGTCATCGGGCATGAAGTCGCGAAAGTCGTACATCGTGGGCGTCGGCATGACGAAGTTCGAGAAGCCGGAGTCGCGGGACTGGCAGTACTGGGACATGGCGAAGGAGGCCGGGACCGCCGCGCTCGCCGACGCGGGCGTGGACTACGGGCTGGTCGAACAGGTCCCGGTGGGCTACTGCTTCCAGGCCTCCACGGCCGGCCAGCGGGCCGCGTACGAGCTGGGGCTGAGCGGCGTCCCGGTCTACAACGTCAACAACAACTGCGCCACGGGCTCGACGGCACTGATGATGGCGCGGCAGTTCGTGGAGGGCGGACTGAACGACTGCGTGCTGGCGCTGGGCTTCGAGAAGATGAAGCGCGGAGCGCTGGGCGGCGGGGCGGACGGCGGCGCCCGCGGCGGAGCCGCCAATGATTTCGGCAAGACCTCCCCGGTGGCCCGCCACTACGGGATCATGGCGGCCGGCCACGGCTTCGAGATGTCCCCGCCGACCGCGCAGATCTTCGGCAACGCGGCGCGGGAACACATGGAGCGGTACGGGACCACGGCCGCGCAGCTCGCGGCGGTCGGCGCGAAGAACCACCGGCACTCGGCGAACAACCCGAACGCGCAGTTCCAGGACGTGTACTCGGTGGAGGAGATCCTGGCGGCGAAGGAGATCCACGCGCCGCTGACGAAGCTCCAGTGCTCGCCGACCTCGGACGGGGCCGCGGCGGCACTGGTGGTGTCGGAACGGTTCGTGGTGGCGCACGGGCTGCACGACAAGGCGGTGGAGATCGTCGCCCAGGCGATGACCACGGACACGGAGGAGTCGTTCGCGTCGGGCTCGTGCATCGACGTGGTCGGCAAGCCCATGACCGCGGCGGCGGCGCGGCGGGTGTACGAGGACTCGGGGCTCGGCATCGAGGACGTGGACGTGGTGGAACTGCACGACTGCTTCTCGATCAACGAGCTGCTGACGTACGAGGCGCTGGGCATGTGCGGGGACGGCGCCGCCGGGAAGCTGGTGGAGTCGGGTGCGACCACGTACGGGGGGCGGTGGGTGGTGAACCCCTCCGGGGGGCTGATCTCCAAAGGGCATCCGCTCGGCGCGACGGGGCTGGCGCAGGCGGCGGAGCTGGTGTGGCAGCTGCGGGGTCAGGCCGGTGCCCGGCAGGTCCCCGGCGCCCGGGTCGGCCTGGCGCACAACATCGGCCTGGGCGGCGCGGCGGTGGTGACGTTGCTCCGCAGGTGACGGGCGATTTCAGCCCCGCCGGCGTTTGAGGCGCGGGGTCCGGGGCGGAGCCCCGATCTTTCGGCCGCGCCCCCCGCAGCGGCGCCGCACCCGCGCAGCTGCGCGACGGTCACAGCCGGAAGACGCCCCGCCAGGTCCACCCCGCCGCGAGAACGGCTTCGCGGAGGGGGGCCTTCACCGCCGCCGAGCTGAAGCCGGACTCCGGGACCATGCGGCGGCGGCCGTTCGGGCCCCTTTCGAACGTCCACTGTTGGGAGAACGAGTTGACCGGGCCGCGGATGCGCTTCAGGTTCCCGCCGTCGAACGACCGCTCGCCCGGCTCCAGGCGCTCCCACCGTTCGTCGAGCGTGCGCACCTCGCGGGCCCGCGCGTCCAGGCGCAGCAGGGTGTGGCCCCGTACGGGGTGCGGGCCGCCCCGCGGGAGCCGCCACACCGCCACCAGCTGGGCGCCCTCCTTCGCGGTGCCCTCGCGCAGGAAGAACGGCGCGTCCGGGCCGTCGAGCGCCAGCAGCGCGGCCCGGACCTCCGCGGCGGAGCGGGGCGCCGTGCCGGGGGCGGGGCGCCGGGTGCCGGTCAGCTTGTCGAAGAGGCCCATCGGGCCAGCCTACGAAGTCCCGGCTCCCGGCGGCACGGCGCACCTCCCCGCCCGCCACCCGGCCCCCTACCGGGCCGGTCTCAGTTCGCAGCGGCCGTCCACGCACTCCCGGCGGAGCCGGCCCCGGGAGACGGTCTCGGCCAGGCCGATCGCCCAGCACATCGGGCAGCCGCGCAGGGCGACCAGGCCGACCGGGGCGAGGAGCAGGGTGGCCGGGCCGAAGACCGGGAGGAGGGCGAAGGCCGCGATCAGCGCGCCGAAGCCCACCGCGCCGCGCGCCAGGTGCCGCAGCACGGACGCGCTCGCGAAACCGGAGCCCGAGGCGGAGCCCGAGGCGGACACGGACGAAGGGGCGTCAGTGAAGGGCACGGGTGTCTCCCAAGGAGTGCTGAACGGCCGCGCGGGCCCGGTGGAGCCGCGACTTCATCGCGGCTGTGCTGAGACCGAGGGACTCGGCGGCCATCCGCCCGCTGTAGCCCTGGACGTCCCGCATGATCAGTACGCGCCGCTGGTCCGCCGGCAGCGCGGCGATGGCCTCCGCCACCCGCCCCGCCTCCAGCCGCTGCAGCACCTCGTCCTCGGCCGACATCACGGCGGTCTCCGGCAGCGGCGCACGCTCCCGCGGCACCAGCCGGGCCCGGCGCAGGCACTCGTTGCGGACGATGCGGAACATCCACGAGGCCAGGGCGCCGGAAGCACGCAGCATGCCGATCCTCCGGTAGAGGATGATCAGCGCCTCCTGAGCCGCGTCCTCGGCGTCCTCGCGCGACGCGCACAGCGAGTGCGCGAAGCGCCGCACGTTCGGGTGCGATCCGGTGACCAGGGCGGTGAGCGAGTCGAGGTCACCGCCCTGCGCGGCGACGATCAGCGCCTCATCGGGCCAGTCCGTGCGGTCAGCCACGGGTCCGGCCCCGTCCACGGCGACGCAGTACGAGGACGCACGTGCAGAGCAGGACGAGCGCACCGGCACCCACGAGAACAGCGGTCACGACAACCTCCGGGTCATGTGCCGACCTTGGCATCGGCACGTACACACAAGAGGCGCGACCCCCGGATAAGGATTCACCCCAGGGCCGGATCGACCACCGTCTCGCCCATCGAGGCGCGGCGGATCGAGTCCGCCAGGTCCTCGACCGGGCCGTCGCGCAGGATCAGGCCCGCCGCCCCGGCGTCGAGCGCGGAGGCGGCCAGGCCGGGGTGCGCCGAGCCCGTCAGGACGAGGACCCGGCACTCCGGATCCTCCGCCAGCAGGGCCGTCACGGCCGTGACCTCCTCGACCAGCGCCACCGCCGGGCGGGCCGTCAGGTCCCGCACGACCTCGATGTCCGGCACGAGGCCGAGCTGGAGCGCGAGGGCCGGGTTCTGCGGATCGAGCAGGACCCGCAGGGCGCGGGCCTGACGGTGTTCCACGGGCATTTCGTCCACCGGGAAAGCATATCTGACGCGAAGTCAGGAGTCTTTCCGGCTGGTCTTCCCAACTGCGGGGGCGTGCGTTATACATTCCCTCACCGGCCGGTCCTAGAACGCGTTCTAGAACCGGCCCCGTTTACGACCTCGGTGCGGCCGACGGTGCGGACGGCCGCACCGAGGTCTTCCAGGGCAGCGACATTCCAACGACAGGGAGCCGCATCCTCATGCCGATCGATGCCGCCAGGGCCCTCGCCGCCGACCCCCGCCAGGGGAACATCGGCTGGGACCACAAGGACATCCAGCTCTACCACCTCGGCCTCGGCGCGGGCCTGCCGGCCACGGACCCGGACGAACTGCGCTACACCCTCGAATCCAAACTCCACGTCCTCCCCAGCTTCGCGACCGTCGCCGGCGCCGGCATGGCCATGATGGGCGGCCTCGCCGCCCCCGGGATCGACGTCAACCTCGCCCACGTCCTGCACGGCGGCCAGTCCATCGAGCTGCACCGGCCCATCCCCGTCAAGGGCGACGCCACCTCCTCCGCCAAGGTCGCCGCCCTGTACGACAAGGGCAAGGCGGCCGTGATCGTGCTGCGCACCGAGGTCGCGGACGCCGACGGGCCGCTGTGGACCAGCGACGCGCAGATCTTCGTACGGGGAGAGGGCGGCTTCGGCGGTGAGCGCGGCCCCTCCGTCAAGGAGGAGCTGCCGGGCCGCGCCCCCGACCGGGTCGAGGAGCGGCACATCCGCGAGGACCAGGCGCTCCTCTACCGCCTCTCCGGCGACTGGAACCCCCTGCACGCCGACCCCGAGTTCGCCAAGCTGGCCGGCTTCGACCAGCCCATCCTGCACGGCCTGTGCTCGTACGGGATGACCCTCAAGGCCGTCGTCGACACGGCGCTCGGCGGGGACGTCTCCCGGGTCCGCGCCTACCGCACGCGCTTCGCCGGGATCGTCTTCCCGGGCGAGACGCTCCGCATCCGGATGTGGCAGGAGCCCGCCCGCGTCCTGGTCTCGGTGACCGCCGTCGAACGGGACGACGCGCCGGTCCTCGCCGACACCGTCGTCGAACACTCGTAGTCGTACGCCCTTTAAGGAGCCGCACCGTGCGCGCAGCACTGCAGAGCGAGATCGGCCAGGACAAGCTCGAAGTCGTCGACGACATGGAGGCCGTGGGCTTCGGCCCCGGCAAGGTCAGGATCCGCATCAAGGCCACCGGCCTGTGCCACTCCGACCTCTCCGCGATGAGCGGCGTACTGCCCCAGCCCGCCCCCTTCATCCCCGGCCACGAGGGCTCCGGCGTGATCACCGACGTCGGCGACGGGGTCACCAGCCACAAGATCGGCGACCGCGTCCTCGTCTGCTGGCTGCCGCCGTGCGGGCACTGTCCCTCCTGCAACCGCGGCCAGGGGCACCTGTGCCTGGAGGCCTTCGGGAACGTCGCCACCCCCAACTTCAAGCGGGCGGCCAGCGACATCTTCGGCTTCGCCGGCACCGGCACCTTCTCCGAGGAGATGGTCGTACCGGCCGCCTGCGCCATCCCGATCCCCGACGACCTGCCCTTCGACATCGCGGCGCTGATCGGCTGCGGCGTCACCACCGGGCTCGGCGCGGCCATCAACACCGCCAAGGTGGAGGCCGGCTCCGCGGTCGCCGTCATCGGCTGCGGCGGCGTCGGCATATCCGTCATCCAGGGCGCCAAGGTCCAGGGCGCCGCCCAGATCATCGCCGTGGACCCGGTCCGGTCGCGGCGCGAGGCGGCGCTGCGGTTCGGCGCCACCGAGGCGGTCTCCCCCGAGGAGTTCGCCGACGCCAAGAACCGGATCACGGCCGGCGAGGGCTTCGACTACGTCTTCGAGGTCGTCGGCAAGTCCGCGACCGCGCAGAAGGCGTACGAGATGACGCGCCGCGGCGGCTCCGTCGTCATCGTCGGCGCGGGCGCCCTCGACGACAACTTCCAGATCAACATGTTCTCGCTGTTCTTCGACGAGAAGAAGATCCTCCCGTCGATGTACGGCGGCGGCGACGTGCTCCGCTCCTACGAGCGCACCATCGCGCTCTGGCGGGCCGGCCGCATCGACCTGGAGAACCTGATCACCCACCGGGTGAGCCTCGCCGAGATCAACGAGGCCCTCGACCAGATGCGCACGGGCGTCGCCTTGCGCACCTGCATCGAACTCTGACCCGTTCTGCCGATTCCGAGGGGAACCGTACGGATGTCACTGCCACTTGAGGGACTCTCCGCCATCGTCACGGGCGCGGGCCGCGGGCTCGGCCGGGCCGAGGCGATCGAGCTCGCACGGCTCGGCGCGAGCGTGGTCGTCAACGACTTCGGGCAACCCGGACGGGACGGCTCCGGGGAGGCCTCGGCCGCCCCGGCGGAGGAGGTCGCCGCGGAGATCCGCGCGGGGGGCGGCCGGGCGGTGGCGCACCTGGGCGACGTGGCCGACTTCGAGCAGGCGCGCGAGCTGGTCGAGCTGGCCGTGAGCAGCTTCGGGAAGCTCGACATCCTGGTCAACAACGCGGGCATCCTGCGCGACCGGATGGTCTTCTCGATGTCGGAGGAGGAATGGGACGCGGTGATCCGGGTCCACCTCAAGGGCCACTTCAACACCACGCACTTCGCCTCCGTGCACTGGCGCGAGCGGTCGAAGGCGGCGGGCGGCCCGGTCTACGGCCGGATCGTCAACACCTCCTCCGAGGCCTTCCTCGGCGGCTCGGCCGGCCAGCCCAACTACGCGGCGGCCAAGGGCGGCATCGTGGGCCTGACCACCTCGACCGCCCTGGCGCTCGCCAAGTACGGGGTGACGGCCAACGCCATCTGCCCGCGCGCCCGCACCCGGATGACCGAGGACGTCTTCGCCGGCTTCGAGGTCCCGGAGGAGGGCAAGCTGGACGCCCTCGCCCCCGAGCACGTCTCCCCGCTCGTCGGCTACCTGGCCTCGCCCGCCGCCGCCAAGGCCAACGGCCAGCTGTTCGTCGTACACGGCGGCATCGTCGTCGTCATGGAACGACCGAAGGTGGCCGCCAAGTTCGACACGGGCAAGGAGGCCTTCTCCTACGAGGAGCTCGACGAGGTCCTGACCCCGCACTACGACTCCCGCCCGGCGAACGAGACCTTCGCCGCGACGGAGGTCCTGGGGCTCAAGCACGCCTGACCGGGAACGCCACGGGCCGCCGGCCACCAGCCGCCGGCCACCAGCCGCCGGCCGCCGCCGCGCCCGCCCTACCGCCCCGACAGCGGAGCCTGCTGGAGGGGCACCGGGCGGGGCGGAGCCGGCGGCGGATCCAGCCGGACCGGCGGGGGAGGAGACACGGGCAGCGTCAGGCCGAGGATCCCGCACGGCACGTCCGGCGTCGCGCACGGCAGGTGCAGGCGGCCCTGCGGACTCCACAGCCCCGCACCGCCGAGCCAGCCGGCCGGGGCGGCCAGCCGGAACACGTGACGGTCGGCAGGACGCCACAGGGCGATGTCCCCCTCGGGCAGCCGCAACGCCACCCCGCAGGTCTCCGGCATCAGGGCCTGGCCCGGCTGTACGGCGAAGGGGAGCGCCTCCCCGAGCCGCAGGCACTCCGGGAAGCGCACCGGACGCGAGCTGCCCAGCACCCCCCAGCCCAGGCGCGGTTCGCCCGGGGCGTCGGAGCGGATCAGCAGCAACCCGCTGTCCGGGTCCGCCAGCAGCAGCCGGTCGTCACTGTCCTCGGTGATCTGCAGCAGCGGGGAGACCTCGCCGCGCCCCAGGTCCACGGCGACGGCCTTGGTCGTGCCCTCCAGCTCACGGTCCAGGGCCAGCAGCCGGCCCACCCGGTCCAGCCACACACCGCCGGAGCACCGCCCCGGGATCCGGGCGACCGGCTGCGGCCCGAAGGAGCACCCGGCCACCTGCCACACCGTGGTCACCCCGTCCGCCGAGGCCAGCGCGAAGGCGTCGGAGCCCTCCGGGGACGGCGGGAGCAGCCGCACCCGTACGCCCTCCTCCGCGTCCACCGCGCCCAGCTGGAGCTCCCCGGTGCGCGGCCCGGCCGCCGCGCCCGTCGGGTACAGCAGCGCGAAGGCGTGCCGCTCCGCGACCCGCCGGTGGATCAGCACCCGCCCGTCGGTCAGCGGCAGCACCTCGCTGTCGGCCTCCTCGGGCTGCGAGAGCGGCAGCGGAACCGCGTACGGCTCGGGCCCGGCCAGGGTCCAGCGCTCCACGAAGCGCGCCTCCCCCTCCCCGGCAAGCCGGGCGGCGTACGACCCGTCCGCCGCGATCGTGAACGGGGCCATGGTCGTCATTTCGATGGCACAGACAGACATCCGTGCGTCACCTCCGGAGGGGAAGCTAGTTTTCGGGCTTCCCGGTGAACAACACGACCAGGGCGGCTTCACACATACGGGTGTCCGGGTGGCGATTCGTTTGTGGTGGACGAGGCGATTGTGCTGTGCGATATCGGGGCGTTTGGGGTGGGGCGACGTCAAGTGCCTTACCGGATGCTCGGTCGGCCCTCCGCCCCCACCCCCCCAGGTTTGTACCTCGGCCTCGGCGTGACCGCCGCCGACAAGGTCCTCGACGACCTGCGCGGTTTCCTGGTCAAGTAGTACGGGCAGGTCGTGGTGACGGGGACGGTAGCCTTGGCCCGTGCCCCGTCTCTCTGAAGTCATCGCCGCGCTGGACGCTCTCTGGCCCCCCTCGCGGGCCGAGCAGTGGGATGCCGTCGGAACCGTCTGCGGCGACCCCGAAGCCGAGGTCAGCCGGGTCCTGTTCGCCGTGGACCCCGTCCAGGTGATCGCCGACGAGGCGGTGAAGCTGGGCGCCGACCTGATCGTCACCCACCATCCCCTCTATCTGCGGGGCACCACCACCGTCGAGGCCGGCACCTTCAAGGGCCGCGTCGTGCACACGCTGATCAAGAACGACATCGCGCTGCACGTCGCCCACACCAACGCCGACACCGCCGACCCGGGCGTCTCCGACGCCCTCGCCGGCGCGCTCGACCTGCGGATCACCGGCCCGCTGGTGCCCGACCCGACCGACCCCGAGGGCCGCCGCGGCCTCGGCCGGCTCTGCGAACTGGACCACCCCGAGACCCTGCGCGAGTTCGCGGCCCGCGCCGCCGCCTGGCTGCCGCAGACCGCGCAGGGCATCCGCTTCGCGGGCGACCCGGACGCCCTCATCCGTACCGTCGCCGTCAGCGGAGGCTCCGGCGACAGCCTCTTCGAGCAGGTCAGGGCCGCGGGCGTGGACGCCTTCCTGACCGCCGACCTGCGCCACCACCCGGTGTCCGAGGCCCGCGAGCAGAGCCCGCTCGCCCTCGTCGACGCCGCCCACTGGGCCACCGAGTGGCCCTGGTGCGAGCAGGCCGCCGCGCAGCTCGACGCGATCTCCGAGCGCAAGGGCTGGGGTCTGCGCACCCATGTCTCGCGCACGGTCACCGACCCCTGGACGGCGCACGCGCCGTCCGTCACACACCCTTCTATCCCTGGAGCCCCCAACTGAACGCCGAGCCCGCCGACCAGATCCGACTTCTCGACGTCCAGGCGCTGGACGTCCGGCTGTCTCAGCTCACCCACAAGCGCAAGTCGCTGCCCGAGCACGCCGAGCTCGACTCGCTCACCAAGGACCTGACGCAGCAGCGCGACCTGCTCGTCGCCGCCCAGACCCAGGCGAGCGACACCGCGCGCGAGCAGACCAAGGCCGAGCAGGACGTCGACCAGGTGCGCCAGCGCGCCGTCCGCGACCAGCAGCGGCTGGACTCCGGCGTCGGCATCTCGGCCCGGGACTTGGCGAACCTGCAGAGCGAGGTCGTCTCCCTCGCCAAGCGCCAGGGCGACCTGGAGGACGTGGTCCTGGAGGTCATGGAGCGCCTGGAGGCCGCGACGGAGCGCGTCACCGAGCTCACCGAGCGCGTCTCCGCCCTGGAGGCCAAGGTGGCGGACGCCACCGAGCGCCGGGACACGGCCACCGCCGAGATCGACGCCGAGGCCGCGAAGGTCACCAAGGACCGCGAGGTGATCGTCACGTCCATGCCGGCGGACCTGATGGCCCTGTACGAGAAGATCCGCGTCAAGCAGGGCGGGGTCGGCGCCGCGCGCCTGTACCAGCGCCGCTGCGAGGGCTGCCGGCTGGAGCTCGACATGGCCGAGGTGAACGAGATCAAGGCCGCGCCCCGCGACCAGGTCGTACGTCACGAGAACTGCGGCCGCATCCTGGTCCGTACGGCGGACTCGGGCATCTGATGCCGGGGCTCGGCGGGTTCGTCGTGGAGGCGGACGGCGGCTCCCGGGGCAACCCGGGACCCGCCGGCTACGGCGCCGTCGTCCTCGACCCGGCGACGGGCGAGACGCTCGCCGAGCGCGCGGAGTACATCGGCGTCGCGACGAACAACGTGGCGGAGTACAAGGGCCTGATCGCCGGGCTCAAGGCGGCCCGCGAGCTCGCGCCGGGCGCGCAGGTCCTGGTGCGGATGGACTCCAAGCTCGTCGTCGAGCAGATGTCGGGCCGCTGGAAGATCAAGCACCCGGACATGAAGCCCCTGGCGGCGGAGGCGGCGAAGATCCTTCCGCGTGCCCAGGTCACGTACGAGTGGATCCCGCGCGAGAAGAACAAGCACGCGGACCGGCTCGCCAACGAGGCGATGGACGCGGGCAGGCTCGGCAGGCAGTGGGAGCCGTCCGGCTCCACGGCCGCGCTGGACGCCTCGGCGGCCCGGTCCCTGGCGGGGCCCGTGCCGTCCGGCCCGCCCGGTGACGCCGCGGCGGGCGCCGCGGCCGTCCGGGCCGCCCTCGCCGCCGGAGCCGGTACGGCGTCCCGCGGTGCGGTCTCCGGCGTTACGGCGTCCCGCGGTGCGGCCTCCGGCGGTGCGGCCTCCGGGGTTACGGCCTCCCGCGATGCGGCCGAGCCGGCTCCGGCTGCCGCCGACACGCTCTTCGTCCCGGACGGGACGCGCGTCGCCGACAGGGCTCCTGCGGCTGCGACTGCGGCTGCGACTGCGGCTGCGGCCGACGCGCCCGCCCGGGGCCAGGGCTGGGGCCCGGACATGGGTGCGCCGGCCACCTTCGTGCTGCTGCGGCACGGGGAGACCGCGCTCACCCCGCAGAAGCGCTTCTCCGGCAGCGGGGGGTCCGACCCCGAGCTGTCCCCGGCCGGCCGCCGCCAGGCCGCCGCCGTGGCCGAGGCACTCGCCGCCCGCGGCACCGTCCAGACGGTCATCAGTTCCCCGCTGCGCCGCTGCCGCGAGACCGCGCAGGGTGTCGCCGACCGCCTCGGTCTGACCGTGACGGTCGAGGACGGTCTGCGCGAGGTGGACTTCGGTGCCTGGGAGGGCCTGACCTTCGCCGAGGTGCAGGAGCGCTTCCCGGACGACCTCCAGGCCTGGCTGGACTCCCCGAGGGCGGCCCCCACGGGCGGCGGCGAGAGCTTCGCGGCCGCCACCCGCCGGATCTCGGCCACGCGCGACAGGCTGCTGGCCGCGCACGCGGGCCGTACGGTCCTGCTCGTCACCCACGTGACCCCGGTCAAGATCCTCGTCCGCCTCGCGCTGGGCGCCCCGCCCGAAGCGCTGTTCCGCATGGAACTCTCGGCGGCCTCCCTCTCGGCCGTCGCCTACTACGCCGACGGCAACGCCTCGGTCCGCCTCCTGAACGACACGTCGCACTTGCGGTGACCCCTGCCGTAGCCCCTGCGGGGTGGCCCGGACGGTTTCGGCGTGCCCGAGCGCGGGTTGGCTGCGCCGCCGGTTGGCTGCGCCGCTTGGGCGGGGTCGGGCGGGGGCCGGTTGTGCGGGTTGGCTGCGCCGCTCGGGCGGGGTCGGGTGGGGGCCGGTTGTGCCGGGGGCGGG
>NZ_JOIR01000071.1 GCF_000720115.1 Streptomyces sp. NRRL F-2580 | reverse complement strand
TTCAAAGACGGCGGAACCCGCGCCGACCAGCTCGAAGTCGAATTCACCGACATCGACTACATCGACGTCTCGTTCTGAAGAGATCACGACAGCCCATCCCGGCGAACCAGGTAGGGCGGCCCCGTGAGGCCGCCCCACAGCCGTCTCGTCACCCCGGGCCGCTGGTTTGCGTCCCGTAGTTTCAGGCGTTGTACTGCGCGACTCGGTCGGCGACGTCGGAACAGTCCGCCGGCGGGCAGGCGAGTCGGCACGAGCCGGAGCGCCTCGGGGACGTTCACACCCGGGTGCATCTCGCGGACGTGAGCGCCGGCCCGGGCCATCGCCAGGTCCAGCCGCCCGCCCTCGAGGACGATCTCACCGAGTGCCCCGCACTGCGCGCACCGGACGTACGTCACCGCGACCGGGGCCCGCAACCGCTCCATCTCCATGCCATGCCCAACGCGGCCAGGTCACGCCGAACACCGCCGAGCCGGCCAGCAGAGGGGGTTAAGCCTGGGGTGCCGGGGGCAAGATCGGAAAATTCGGCGGAACTCCCCTACCCCTGGGGCGGCTGGCGGCCGCTGAGGGAAGTGGTGCGCTCCCGTGACGGGCGGGCCGCAGTGCCACCGGCCGACGACGTCCGTGAGTACCGCCCCGGTCATGTGCAGGGGCAGGCATGAACCCGCAGACCCTGTCTCTGGTCGATCGCCCGCCTAACAGCAACGGATAGAGCCGTCCGCGGGGACGGGCAGTCCGTCGGCCGTTACGGCTCGGTGGCGGGTGGCGGCGGCTGCTGGTCGGCCGGGTCGGCTTCAGCGGCGCCGAAGGCGTTGAAGAGGGCGGGGAGATCGTGTGTGGCGGCCTTGTCGACGGCCTTGGCCTGGAGCCGGTATCGCAACACGGCGCGCAGTGCGGGGACCGTGAGGGTGGCCAGGCCGAGGAGTATGGCGGGGCTCTGGAGTGAGGTGGGCAGGGTGGCGGCAAGGCCACTGGTCAATGCTGTCAGGAAGCCTGTCAGCAGGTTCTGGAGCATGGTCACCGTCATGCCTCGTTTCTGCTCGTATGTGGTGCCGGATGCGGCCACAGATCGAGCGTCGACCCGGGCGGATCGGTGCGGCAGTGGGAACAGCGCTTCCCGGACAACTGGTAACGGCAGGTCAGCACCGCTGGCCGGAACGGGCTTTCACGCCGCGTACCGGTGCGTGACAATCGTTGAATCCGGGTCGGCGCCAGAGCGCACGCGCGGCACGGTCGAGGGGGGCACGGGGATGGACGAACCGAAGAACGCGGGGTCGGCAGCGGCCGCGTACGCGGCCGGGTTACGTGCCGCGGTCCACGGCTTCACCGCTCGGGGCGGGACGCAGAAGGAGATCGCGGTCGGCGCGCATATCGCCCCTGCCACCCTCTCGCGGTACCTGAGCAGCGAGCGGGTCGCCCCCCACCACTTCATCGCGGCGCTGGACACATTCCTCGCGGAACGTGGCCTGCCCCTGGCCGCCGGCGTGCGGGAGGAGTTGACGCGCCTGTGCGGGCGGGCCCACGAGGCGAGTCGGTCGCCGGCGGTCCAGCTGGCCCACCTCAAAGAGGAACTCCTGCGGATACGGGAAGAGAAGCAAGCCGGCGAGGCGGAACTGACCGTGCTCAAGCAACGTGCGGAGCAGTTGGCCGTCGAGCTGGAGCAGGCGTTGGAGCAGGCCCGTCACGCGGAGGCCGGATGGGCCGTCCTGGAAGGGCGTGTGGAGCGGCAGGACAAGCAGTTGCGGGACGCGCAGTCCTACACGCGCGGCCTGGAGGCCGAGCTCACCGCGCAGCACGACCAGGTCCTCCTCGTGCAGCGGGAGGTCGAGGTCCTGCGCCGTCAGAACAAGACCCTCCTCGAAGAGACCCCCCGCCGGATCCGACAACCAGCTCGAAGACGCCGTTTCCGTCGTGTCAACGCAGGTCACGAGCGCGGAAGCGGAAAGGGAGTCCTCCGAGTCCTCGACGCCGGATCTCTCGGCCAGCACCTTCAAGCCCCTGACGCCCGCGCGTCCGGCAACGAGAACCGTGCTCGGCTACGCCGACACCCAGGAGGAGTTCACCGTCGGGAGTATGGACGATGTGGATGAGCTCTCGCCACGCCAAGCCGGGGTCGGCCGTCCGAGCCGGCCGCTCGTGTCGGGGAGTTCGGGGCATGGGAGCGGTCCCGCTGCCTCCCCGTCCGCCGGTGCGGAGGTGTGGGACCACACGCCGCCGGTCAGCGTGCAGCCCGGACCGATCTCCGGGTACACGACCGCCTCGGCCAGGAGGACCTCCTGGCGGGTGTTGCAGCCGTCGGCCGGGATGTCGCCGGCGTTCCAGTGCCCACGAGGCAGGCTTCACCCGCCGACCGCCCAGGGGGCGCACATGGGGCAGGCCATCCAGATCGCGGACCAGGTTCGCCTCGGCGATCGCGTAACGCAGACGACCCCAGGGGGCGTCCTGCCATTCCTGCCAAGTGGTCATTGCGGTGTCGAACTTCTCGGGAGCTTCAGGCATCTGGCGACGATAGCGGCCAGCCTCGTCCGGCTGCACCTCGACGCTGGCGAAGGTCTGCCGACCAAGGCAGGCGAGGTCGTGCGCCAGGGCGAGGACCTCGGACGGTGGGTCACTTCGGTCCGGCACGGCTGGGACCAGCTCACCGGGGTGCGGCAGTGGATGAGCCAGCAGGTCCTCGGCATCGAACCCGCCGGCGAAGAACGGCTGGGCCAAAGGTGTCCGCGCGGTCGCCGACGAGTTGCTGTGCATCGCCGACACCACGGCCGCTCTACGCGGGCGCGCCACGTCCAACGCGGGGCTCAACGCCGTTGGCAGGCCAGCTCTGCTGGCGGCCGAGCGTGAATCGCGGGTAGGGCGACACTTTCGCAGGCCGTGGTCGTATGATCAGCGGGTATCTGTGGCGCTCCGACGATGAAATCTGTTCGGGAATGGATGCCCTGGCCCCACCGTGGACCTGCCATCGGGCACGTCACTGAAAGCTCAGGACACGGGAGGATTCATGGACGGAATTCACTGGCTGCCGGAGGACTGTGACGCCTACTGTCTGTTGCTCGTCCGTGGGATCGAAGTGAACGAACTCGTTGCCCGTCTGGGGTACGACGCTCAGGCGGTGATGTCTCCGATGACCTCGGGCGAGGCATTCGAGCACTCCATGGACAAGGCGCCCGTCGCACGCCTCGGCACCAGCGGAAATTGGGCGTTCTCCCTGGAACAGTGGAGCGCCGAGGGCATGGAAGCCAGGACCGCGCGCCGGGTATCGATGGGAACAGAGTGCATCGCTGTACTCAACAGCGGCATGCCCCCAGTGTGGTTCATGCACGCCGTGGCCGGGGAGATCGTGGCGTTCTTCGAACCGTCGGACGCCCAGGAGGTTGTCGACGAGTCCACCCCTCGGACGTTCGCGTCCGATCTCGTGGCCGCGGGACTGGTTGCGGCCGGCGTTCCGGAAGGGACCGCCGAAGAAAGCTCCGAGGTGCTCCTGCTGAAGTTGGTGGAGCAGCATTTTGGGGTCGACCTGCCGCGGGCCTCCCTGCGAAGCGATCCTTTCCCGGCCCTCGCGTTCACTTCCACATAAACGCGCTGGGGCCGGGAGAACAACCCCGGCCCCAGCTGATGCTCTTGAACCCTAGCGGGTGCGAACCCAGCAGATCTTCGTTAGATCAGTGCATTCCTCGAATCCAGGGGCCAGCAGATAGTAGGCGTCCTTGTCGATGATGCGGTTGTTGGGAACGAAGTGGAGGCCGATCCGGTTGGCTGCACCACTGTTCTCGTCCCCGGGCAGAGAAGCCCGCCCGCAAGGCTCCTTCCACGTGTTGGCACGCGCGTAGCGGGTGTCCTCCTTCAGCGTCCATTGCTCGCCAGCCGCGGGCTTCTTCGCGTACAGCTGGAGGCAGCCCGTGCCGAGTGTCAGGCCACCACCACCAGTGGCCACCGGCATGGCACCACTCTGGTAGGAAGCTGCAAACGGGTACTCGTCACAACTCGGCCCACCGGGCTTGGTCACTCCCGAGTCCGGATGCTTCAGGAACTTGCCATCGCCGTACTTGTTGCAGACCACTTTGTTGCGGTTGTAGTCCGCCTGCTTCGAGTCTGCCAGATAGGTGAGCGGCTTCTTGTGCTCGCGGCTCCCAGGGTGAGAGGGCAGCTTCTGCTGGATTATCCAGTAGAACGCCGCCGCCGACGGGTTTTCCGCCGTGCCGACGACATAGGTGGGGATGTAGCGCGAGAACACACAGCCGGGCTTTCCGTCGGTGTTCTTCGCTTCAAGGTCGCAGCGAATGTTGAGCTCTGATTTGTCGCGCTTGATGGGAGTGGCGGCGCCGCTGTCCATCGTCCCCTTGAAAGTCCAGCTGGGGTAAACGTCACTGTGGCCGGAGGTTCCGGTCCACTTCATCTCCTTGAACCCACTGAGCGTGTGCCGATCGCCGGTTTGCCAGGTCTGGCTGTTCGTCCACTGCGTAGGTTCACTCTGGCAGGCACCGAGGCAGTCGAAGTCCATGTCGAGCTTGACAGCCTTGATACCGGCAGTCGATTTCATGTCAAAAGAGACAGTCTGCTGGATCACCGCAGTCTTGAGGTTGAGCTGGATTTCATGTCGGTAATCCCATATAGCCTGGCCTGTGGGTCGACCGGCAGTGATCCGCTCAAGGATGAGCTGACCGGTCATGCACGCATGCGTCCTCTTGTAGGAGACAGAGGCTTGGGCCAGCGAGCATGCAACGGTGTCACCTGCACTGCCGGCTGCCCTGGCGCTGGCGTCAGCCGCCGGAGCCTCGGCTCCCTTCCGCCCCCACTGCTTGTCGGCCGGTTCCGGAGTGATGGGGGCCGGGCCCATGCAGATCACCTCCTGCTTGGCCTCGTTGACCGTCCGGCACTCCTTTGAAGCCTTGGGACCGATTCCGCTGGGGCTCGACAGCGAAGACTTCGCCGCGGGTGCGCTGCGGTTCGCCGACGCGTTCAGGTCGAGGAAGTTGCCGGGAATGATTACCGGCGGTTCGACGGCCTCAGGTTCCGGTGCGTTGGGGTCCGGGTCGGGGAAGCGGATCTCCGGAATCTGAGAGAAGTCGCCCCCCTGGAATGCCACTGCATCGAAGGCAATGTCCTGGTCGCCGGTCCCGTCACCAGTGATCGACGACAGGCGGACCTCAGGGTTGCCTTCGAAGCGGTAGATGCCGATGTCCACCCACCGGTTGCCGCTTCCGGGCTGGGAGACCTGCTTGGAGACCCAGCCTTCAGCTGTCTTGATCTCGTACTTCGCCTGCTTGGTCTGGGCGCCGTGGTCAGGCAGGTGCACCCAGACCCGGGCGTCTCGTTGGGCCAACGGCGTATTCAGCTTCCATGTGCCGGTGATCTTCAGGCGCTCGCCCTTGGCATCAGCCTTCCGGGTGTGGCCGAAGTAGAAGTGACCGCCGAAACCGGCACCGAGCTGGTGAAGGTCGACCTTTGCCGGCCATTTCACGTAGCACAGCGAGCAGGCCGTTTCTCCCTTTCCGAAATCGAAAGTGAAGGTGCCCTGGTTGGTCCAGGAACTGTTGGGGCATCCTGATCGGACGACAGGAGTCCCCTGCGCTACATCGTCGACTATGAGGGCTCCGGCGGGCAGGCCGCTGGTGGTGCAGTTCGGCGGGTAGGCAGTGCCGTCGGCTTCCTCGGCCCAGCTGACAGGGAAGCGGGTGAAGTCGTTTCCGCACGAGAAGTTGCAGTCGTTCTTCCACTGCACGGACTTGTGCCACCAGCACTTGTAGTCCACGTCACGTATGCAGGGGCCTGAACCCGTCTCGTTCGAGGCGCCGTCACCGATCTTGCTCGGGTCGCAGCTGTTGTCGAGAGGGGTGCAGAAGAGGTCCTCCGGGGGCTTGGCCTTGGCACGGTTCTGGACTGCTGAGCCCTCGATGCTGGCTCCGCCCTCTTTGCCGTTCCACGAGGCTGCGATGAAGGCGGGGACCATCTTGCCCGGGGACTCGAGGAAGGCCGGCGGGTGTGCCGCGAAGCCGAGGACCTTCTCCTGGTACGGCCAGTGCTGAGGATGCGCAGCATCCGCGGCTTCCTCGTTGCCTGCCGAGTCTTCCATGAAGGGGGACCGGCCGGCGTCCCATTCGGGGTTGGCGGGGTTGTTCGCCCAGCCCAGACCCCAGGGCGAGCTGTCTCCCTTGTCAGGGTAGAAGCCCGAGTTGTAGGCCCACAGGGCGAAGGTCCAGTTCTCCAGCTTGGCCGAGTTGCCGTTGTTGACCTTCAAGCCTGCGCTACTGGTCTGTCGCCACTTATCCGCGAGTATCTGCAGACCGGCCGCCACATTGACGGTGTAGTCGAGCGCGACGGCGCGCTGCTTCTGGTAGTCCCAGGCAGCACCGCCCTTGCCGTCTTCGCGTCCGGCCAGACGCATGTGGTCGGTCACCTGTGTGATGCCGTAGCCGCAGTCGGCTTCGGCCCAGTTGACGTCCCAGTCGTTGAGTGGGTTGCCGTCGTAGAGGTCGATGCCGTAATAGTTGCCGATGAGTGGATTGGCCGTGACACCGGGGACGGCGACGCGCGAGGCCTGCCACATGTTTGATTCCTGGGCGGTGATGCCGAGCATCACCTGTGCGGGCACCGTGGCCCCACCAAGCAGATCGGACGGGTAGGGGAACAGGGTCTGCGGCTGGTAGGCCGGCATGCCCAGGTTCTTCCAGTTCGCGGGACGGCTGATGTGCGCGTTGAGATTTCCGCGGATGGCCTGGTTGACGGCCCATTCAACCTGGCGGGGCTTGGGCTGCATCGCCTGATTGCGGGGGTCGTTGCGCGGAACGGAGCACACACGCTCGGATTCGACGACCTCGGTGGGCGTTCCGGCGGCGAGAGCCTGCGCTCCGGGGGCCTCGGAGGTCGGGCTTGCCGACTTGGGCTGCGCCTTCGGTACCGTCGCGCCGTCGGCCTTGGGAGCCTTCAGCGCGGGGGTGCGTTCGCGTCCTTCTTGGATCCGCGGGCTGGTCCGCTGGTCCGGGCTCACGGTGAACGCGGTCGCGTCTCCGCTGTCGAGGACTGTCATCTGGACTTGGACGGGGCGCCCGGCGGACGGGTCCGCACCGTATACAAGGGCGCCTTGGCCGTCTGCCCAGGTGGTTCCTGTCAAGACAGCCTCGCCCCGGGTGGAGATCTTGGCGTCCTTGGGCGTGCTGTTGAGGTGCCGCACGGTCTTGGGCAGTTTCTTGCCGGAGACCGGCTTGGCCTTGCCCGTCAGGTAGACCATGCCGGCGTTTCGCGTCAGACCGGTATCGGCCAGAGGCCCCTCCGCCAGCAGAACAGCTCCGGTCTTCCTTGCGCCCGGACTTTTGATCTGGGTGGCTTCGACGCGCTTGACCCGTGCCGCCTGTGCACCGGCCTTAGCGGGACTCGGATCGAGGAAGACGAGGCCGCCGTCGGCGTCAGGGGTCAGGCGGTAGGGCACCGTGTCGGTGGCCACGACGGGCGTCTTGTGACCCTTGACGTCGACCTTGACGATTTGCGCGCCCGCGGCTCCGACCACAGACCCGTCGGAAGCCGGTACCGATGAGGTGACCTGCCCCGTGGTTTCGATGGGCTGGGAGAGCGTTGCAGTGACCGTGTCCAGCTTGAACAGGCGGGTCGAGGCTTTGTCCTCGCCACCGGACTGTGTGAGGACGGCCTCTTCGCCGGTCCCGCAGCCGGGGTTGTAGTAGGACAGGGAGACCTGCACGGGCAGCTTGGTGACGTGCCCGGTCTCCAGCTCCACAACCGCGGCGAACGCGCCGCGCGCCATCAGCTTCGGCGTGTTCGTAAAGGTTCGCGGCGCGTATACGACCACAACTCGCTTGCCCGACCCGGTGACGCAGGCGTTGCCGATCCACGAGTCGGTGTCGAAACCGGGTTCGGACAGCGAAGCGAGCGTGCTCCACGAGTAGCCGGCGCTTTCGCGAGCAGTCAGGATGTGGAAGCCCTGCGCATCGGAACTGGTCGTCCAGGCTATGTCCGCCGACTTCTGCCAGTCCTTGCCAAGAACCTTGGCGCGGTCCTTGGCAGGCACTTCGAACGGCTTCGCGGGAGCAGGTGCTGGTCGCGGCTTCTCATCGGCCCAGGCCGTGACCTGGAGCAGTCCGGCGAACAGCGCACCAGCGGCCACTGCCGCTGAGACTGTCCGGGATCTCCTACGGAATCTCAAGATTTCTCCTAGCTAGAAATTGCCGCACTACACAGGGGCAAGCACATTCGCCCGCTGCCCTGCGAGCGAGCCTTTCGATGGGCGCCAAGGGACTTGGCGCGTGCTACTTGGGGTGAACCCAGGCCAGAGCGGCGGCAGGCCGGCGGCATGGACCTCCGCTGGGGTGGAACCCCAGCGGCAGGTGTGGTGTATCCGGGTGAGGTGTGCTGTCCCCTAGCGGCGCAGAGCCTCGGCCGGTGGGATTCGGGAGGCCCGCCAGGCGGGGTAGAGGCCCGCAAGGAGGCCAGTGGCCAGGCCCAAGACAGGGGCGGCGGCTTGTGTGATCGGGTCCAGAACCGGGGTCCACTGGCGGGCCGCGGAAACCGCGACGACGACTGCAGTCCCGATGGACGTGCCGATCAGGCCGCCGATGAGTCCGAGGGCGGTGGATTCGGAGAGGAACTGCAGGGTGATGTGCCGTCCTCGTGCGCCGAGCGCTCGGCGCAGACCGATTTCGCCGGTCCTTTCCATCACGGCGACCAGCGTGGTGTTCGCGATGCCGACCGCCCCGATGACGAGGCATACGGCGGCGAGGAGGAGAAAGAGAGAACTCAGGTCTCCGCCGACGCCGGACCTCAGGGTCTTGGGGTCGGGCGGCGGCAGGGCCTTGAAGTACTCCGGGTGGTCCGGGCGCAGGGCGAGGGCGGCCTCGTCTGCGATCTGGGTGGCGGCGCCGAGGCGGGTGGAGATGAGCATGGTTGCGCGGTCGTCGCCGGGTGGGCCCCAGATCTGCTCGGCGGTGGAGCGTGGGATGAGGACCGACATCAGCAAGTCGGGCCTGCGGTCGACGTCCTTGAGGATGCCGATGACGGTGAACGGGGTGGTGCCGATGAAGATGGCCGGCTGGCTTTGAACATCGGTGATGCCGAGCCGATTGGCGGTCGCCGCGCCGATGACAGCCACCTGTTGGTGTTCACGGTCGTGGAAGTCGTCGAACGTCTTTCCCTGTGCCATGTGAGGACCTGTGGCTTGAAGTGCTCCAGGCGATGCTGCCATCACCTGCGGGCGCGTGGCGCTCCCGTCGGCTGACACCAGCGAGGTGCTGACGTTCTGGTCGGTGCGCAGACGCACTTTCCAGAAGACCCCGCCCGCCGTGACTCCGTTCAAGGCTGCGATGCGCTGGTCGGCGTCCGGGGTGAAGGACAGCGGAACGTGGGCACTGTCGCTTCCGCCTGTGTCCTGAACGGTCACTTCGGTCGCGGTCAGTCGGCTGAACCGGCCGTCGATCTGGGAAGCGGCGGTGCCCGTGAGGCCGAGAACGGCGATGAAGGCGCCGACTCCCAGGACGGTGCCCAGCGCGGTGAGGGCCGAGCGCGCCGGGCGTTGGAGTACGCCGGCGAGGGCCTCGGCGAGCAGATCGTGTGCCGCAAGTCCTGAACGGCGGACCTTCGTGTCGTGCTTGCGAGGCGGACGGCCGCGGCGGCGTCCAGTCATGCGGTCACCTGCTCGGCAGGCCTGTCGGTGAGGCGGCCGTCGCGGATCGAGACACTGCGCTGTCCACGGGCGGCGACCTGGGGGTCATGTGTAATGGCAACGATCGTCGCGCCGTCACGGTGGAGTTGGTCCAGGAGCTCGAGGACGGACTCCGCCGTGGCGGTGTCAAGGTTTCCGGTCGGTTCGTCGCACAGCAGGAGAGAGGGCTCGGTGACGAGCGCTCGGGCGATGGCAACCCTTTGGCGCTCGCCGCCGGAGAGCCGGGTGGGCAGGGCGTCCAGCCGGTGGCCCAGGCCCACGCGGATCAGCGCGGCGCGGGCGCGGGCGCGCCGCTGAGAGCGGGGAACCCGCTGGTAGATCATGGCGAGCTCGACGTTCTCACGGGCGCTGCGGTGCGCCAGGAGGTGGAAGGCCTGAAAGACGAACCCGATGCGGGACCCGCGCAGGGTGGTGCGTTCCTTGTCCTTGATGGTGGTGGTGTCGATGCCGTCCAGCAGGTAGGTGCCGTGGGTAGGCGTGTCCAGCAGGCCGGCGATGTTGAGGAAGGTGGACTTCCCCGATCCGGACGGCCCCACGATGGTGACGTACTCGCCACGCCTAACCGTCAGATCACAGGGGAGCAGGGCGGGCACGGGCGGGGGCCCGGGATAGGTCAGCCCGACTGCGTCGAACTGGATCACAGGGGGCGTCCGGTCTTGGATCACCGCTTGCCGCCGCTCGGTGCAGGAGCCCGTCCCGCGCCGAGGACGACTCGGTCACCGGACGAGAGGGCGCCTGATACGGGCGTGACTTCCACGTACCCGTCCCCGCTCATTCCAGTGCGGATCTCTACGCGGGTCTGCTTCCCACCGTTGGTGACGACGATGAGTGTCGTACGGCCGTCCGCTTGGGAAGAGACGGCTGCGGTCGGGACCACCAGAACGGCGCCGTCGGAAGATGCGGCATTGATGGTCAGCCGGACGTCCTGGCCCGCGAATTCGGCGGGCAGCGGCTGGTCGGGAGTGATCTTCACCTGAAACCGCTGCGCCGCTTCGGCTGCGCCGGCTTCCTTGCCCGACGGGGCCGGCGCGGGTCCCACGGACGCCACCGTACCCACGGCCCGTCCACCACTCCTGTCAGCGAAGATGTCCACCTTCTGCCCGGGCCGCACCGATTCCTTCTGGTAGCTCTCCAGCGCCCCGTCGACGCCCAGTGCCCCGGCTGTGATCGTCATCAGCTTCTCAGCGGCCGTGGCACCCACCACCGCATCGACCGACTCGACCCGCACGGGCCCGTCTGATACGAACACGGTCTCGAATGCCGGCAGTACCACGGTCGTCGAAGTAGCGGCCGTGACACCGGAGGGAGTACCGCTGGTCGGCGGTTCGCCCGGCTTGTCGGCACCCGGCTTACCCGCCAAGTCCGTTTTCGTTCCGGCGGTGGTGGGGGCGGTGTAGCCGGCAGCCTCGTAGAGGGACTTGACCGCATGCTGCGTGCCGGGTCCGAAGGTGCCCGAGGGATCGCTGCCTCGACGGTAGCCGAGTTCCGCTAGGGCCTTCTGCAGCTGCACCACGTCCTGCCCGACGACGCCAGCAGTCAGGTTCCTGTAGGCCGGCAGCGAACCGCGCAGAGCCAGCACCGGCCGGCCGGCGACCTCCGCGAGGACCGAGCCCGGCTTCACCGTGTCGCCGGGGTTCACCTTGACCTTGGTCACCACCGCACGGATGGTGTCCCCGCCACTCAACCCGGCCGACAGGACGTCGATCCGCTGCGACGCGGCGACCTTGCCGCGGGTGACCAGCGAGGCGGACAGCACCCTCTTCTCCACCGGTGCCGTCAACACGTCGGCAGGAGGAGGCGCGGTCTCCGCCGCGACCTGCGCCGGCGACTTCAGCACGGTCGCAGCGCCTGCTCCCACCCCGGTCAGGGCCACGGTTCCCGCGACGACACCGATCAAGACCCGGCGGCGGCGCACCAGACCCCCGCGTGGCGGGGCCACCCGCCTGTGTGAAGATGCTTCATCGCCCGGTGTGCGGGCCTCAGCCATAGCCGTCGGTTCCGTCATGGACCGGTGCTCCTACTTCTCGCCGGAGAGTACGTCGGCCACGGCTTTGACCGAAGCGTCGAGATCCTTGCGGGCCTTCTCCAGCGTCTCGGCGTTCTTCTCGAGCGCGGCGGTCTGCAGCTTGGACTCGGCCTCCCACCAGATCTTGGCCACATGGGTACGGTTGCGGCACGATATGTCCGCCGTGGCCGTGGCGATCTCCTCCGCAGTCACGTCCCGGCCGCCGAAACGCTGATCGTCACTCGCGTCCAACGGCTGCTTGTAGTCGTAGCCCTGCTCCTTCATGCACGACGACCACGCCTGGAACGCGGCGACCACCTTCAAATCCTCCTTGGACCGGGCAAAGGCCTCGTTCCCCAGCTTCTGTGCCTCCTCGCCGTACGTGGCCGGGTTTCCGCCGAGCTTGGTACGCGCTTCGCCGATGCACACTTGGAGCGCCTTGCCGTCCGGTCCCTCTGCGGACGTCCCGTCGACCGCGCCCACGTTCACCGCTGCGTCGTAGGCAGCCTGCTCGGCCTCGTCCGGCTTGTATCCGCGCCGCTTGGCCAGTTCCCCGTCGTGGATGCCGTAACGCCAGTCGGTCAGCGTCTTGGGGCCCATCTTCGGGAGCTCAGGTGCCGGGCGCCACTGGCCGTACCCGGCCTTCTTCATGCAATCGCCGATGAGAAGGTTCTTCGCCTTGGCCACCTGACTCCGCTCGTCGTCGGACGGAAGGTAGCCCTCCATCGGCAGCGTCCACGTCGCGGGATCCGCCTCGTTGAAGGCACGAGCAGGAGCCGAGCGAAGCGGCTGGGACCCGCCAGATGTGGACGACGGCGAGCAGCCGGCGACGGCACCGAAGACGACGAGGGTGAGGATCGTTGCCGACCTCGCCGGGGAAGGGATCAAGGAACGCATGGGGTCTACCGTTCTCGGACTACGGGGCTGTGTTCGGCTGATTGGGCGAAGGGAAGGGCGCCCCGCTGGCCCCGCAGAGCTCGCCCTGTGAGAGACCTGCGGGGCCATGTGAAATCGGGGGGATCAGTAACCCCGCGCAGCGAGAGTGCTCTGGTGTCAGCCTCGCCAGGCGAACGACGCGTTGTTGTTGTACGTGTAATTCAGGTTGCGGCCCCAGGCGACGTCATCGACTGCACCCTTGTAGCCGCGGTTGAAGTACACGTCGGCCACATACGAGGAATGGCGGTTTGTTGCCGAAGCAGCATTGTTCTTGATGTTCTGACCAGACCCCGGCCAGGGTGAGCTGACCCCGAACACGCAGTACCGCAAAGGCTGCAGGCCCGCCTGAGGTGCCCCACCCATGCGCTCATCGGCGAAATCCCAGACGCTGTAGCCGATGTTCCGGTAAGAATTCTTGAAGTTGGAGTTGAAGTACAGCGTGAACTTGAACCCCGAATTACCCGGGTCCTTGCACACCTCCGGGCTCCACTGGTTCTCATAACCCGTGTTGGGCAGCTGGCCGTCGGCGTAAGCCGACGGGGTCATCACCAGCGTCGTCGCAGCAGCAGCAACCGCAGCCATGACAAAACGAGACTTCATGTTGAGCTTCACTCATTCGCCTTTCGGGCGCACACGCGAGCGAGCTGAGTGGCACGGTGAGCAGCGGGAAGCCGATAGGCACCAAACAGATGCCAGGCATGCCTCTTTGAGGCTGCACAAGCAGCCTCATGTGAGCACGTCGCCCCCCGAGCTCCCAGGCGCCGCCCGGAACTCCCCCTGAATACGCAGCTTTGATGAGTCGTCCTCCCCTGCCGAGGGTCAGTCGGCAGAGACTTTCTGTTCGCGACGACCTGATCATTAAAACATCATTAACTTCCGGCAAATCAGACAATTTGTCACTTACTAGACAGTAACAATCTGATACAGGTAGCGGCATGGGCCTGCCATGCCGGCGCCAGGGTCCGTCTTCCGGCGCCGAACTGCCCGATGTCGGTCATCAGCGCGCCGCCGGTCTGGATCTCGTCCACCGAACCTCACGCTTGTTGGCGATGGTCTTGGTGTGGGGCCGTTGGAGAGCCCCGGGGGTGCCGGGCGCGCGGCCGATCACGTTGCTGGAGCGGTGCGTGCGGGCGTGGACCGCGCCGAAGGCGACGCCGGGCGGGCCACCGATCTAAGGTTCCTCGTAGCCGCTGACGGTCGGACGCGCGACGGCCTATGGGGGATGCCGGTCCGGGCGTTCCCAAAGCCGATGGTCCGACTTGGTCCTCGCTGACGCCGGGAACGGCGCCGAGGCCGGCCCCGGACGCGCTGTGCCGGTACGGCGCCGAGTGGACCGCGACCAAACTCCGCTGGGGCCTCGCGGTCGACGAGGCGGAGCGTGGCCGGCTGCTGGACATCGCGGCCGGCCGCGGCGGCAGCGACGTGGAGTTCACCCCCGCCCTGTAGGACGGTCCGGAGATGAGGGCCGCCGCCTCGACTGGTGGCGGCCCTTTGCCCTGCTCCCCAGCTGCCCGTGAGCGTCAGCATGCCTAGGCGGGTCCAACGACGTGCGCTGTTGGGCCGGCGGGGGTGTGCGCGGCTGCGCGGCCGGGGCAGGGTGGCGGGCGGGAACGCGTCGGAGGGCGGAGTGCTGGTGGAGTGGGACTGGTGGACGGTGGAGTTCGGGGACGCGCAAGCGGGCGCGGCGGGTGTCCTTGTCGGCGGAGGTGAGCCGGGCCCGGTGTATTTCGACGTCGGGAGCGGCCCGGACGTGCCCTCTACGACGCGCTGGTCGGCCTATGACGGCCGGCACCGCCGGCCACGTGCCGAGGCGCTTCGGGCCGTGTGTGCGTGCGGATGGCGTGGTGCCGCCGAGTACCCGCTGGACTGGGATGCGATCGGCGATCGGCCGCTGTACGAGGCGGACGTCGACCTGACCGGACCGCTCGCAGACTGGAACGCCCACTTGTCCCTTGTCCGAGACAGGGCGGTACCGCTGCCCGAGCCGCTGGCCGCCCTGCTGGTCGAGATCGCCGAGCAGCTGACCGCCACGGCCGCGGACGCGCCGCTGGCCGCGCTGCGCGCCGTCGGCGTGCTGGAGCGGATCGCCACCCGCGTCGGGCGGGAGGCGGCCGGCGTGCTGGCGGACGGCGGGGTGTCCGCCGAGGCGGTGGCCACCGGGCTCGGGACCACCCGCTCCAAGGCCCTGATGCTCCTTCTGACCGCGCAGGACGGATGACAGCACCCGGTCGGCATCGGCGTACGTGGCTCCGAGCGAGGGTGCGAGGCCTGCCACAGGGCGGGATTCATGTGCGAATTACGGACTCACGTGCGAAGAACTCCGCAGAACGGCTGTTACCTGATCCACTGGTCCGGTCGGGTGAGGCGGGGAAGGAGTGCGCCCGGTGGTGCGCCGGAGCGTGTCGACCCTGATGTCCGGTTTGCGGGGCGGGTGGGTGTAGCGGTCAGTGAATGTCAGGGGCATGTTCGGGCGGAATGAGTGCATCCAGCAGGCGACTGTGGCGGATATGTCCACGTCTGGTAACCGGCGTTGGCGGGGGCTGCCGTGGGGGTCGTGTCGGGTCGAGAGTGTGGCCCTCGGCTCACTTCGGGCCGAATCCGATGGTGCCTTCACCGGCCTGTTTCGGCTGGTGAGGCGCTGTTCTTGAGGGAGCGCCACCCATGTCTTCTGCTTCTTCCTCCGCACGCCGTATCGCCGCCACCGTCCTGGCCGCCGGCGCCATCGTTTCGGCCGCCGCGCTGCCGGCGGCCGCGCACGACGGCGACCGTCACCACCAGCGGCACCCGCGGGTCGAGATCAGCCGGGTCCAGGCCGACAGCCCCGGACACGACGACCGCTCCAACCGCTCCCTGAACGCGGAATGGGTGGAGATCACCAACACCACCCGCGACGCCATCAACCTCCGCGGCTGGACCCTGCGCAACAGTGACGGAAACCGCTACCGCTTCGACAACGTCCGCATCGGCGGCCGCGCCACCATCCGCATCCACACCGGCAACGGCCGCGACACCCGCACCGACCTCTTCCAGGACCGCCGCAACTACGTCTGGGACAACCACGGCGACACCGCCACCCTGCGCGACGACCGCGGCCGCACCGTCGACACCGAGACCTGGGGCCGCCGCCGCTAGCCTCCACGCCCAGGCCGGGCCCCGTGCCAGTGAGCCTGCGCGAGATGCCCCACCCGTAGCCGGCCCATGCGGCCACCACCGCTGACCGGCACGCGCACGGGCCGTCGCCCCTCCCGGGCGACGGCCCGTACTGCTGCAAGAGGCGGGGGCGTGCCGGCAGCTCGACAGTTGGCGGAGTGCCGGGGCTCCTCATGGGCAGGTGGGACAGTGGGGTAGCGCGGACCGGGCCCCGGAGCGAAAGGGTCGTTTCGTGTTCGAGGAATTCGCCACCAGGACGGTGCGCACCAGTGAGGCGTCCGTCTTCGT
>NZ_JOIR01000070.1 GCF_000720115.1 Streptomyces sp. NRRL F-2580 | reverse complement strand
GGGCCTGGACTACATGAACGAGCGCTACGGCAGCCCCGTCGGCGCCTGGAACTTCTGGTCCGCCAACCACTGGTACTAAACCAGCAGCACCCAGCAGACCCCAGCAGCACCCAGCACCGCCCGGCAGCACCCAGCAGGCCCCCCGAAGACGCCCGGCCGGATTCTTTCCGGCCGGGCGTCTTGGTGTGCGCCGGGTCATTTCAGATAGGGCTGAAGGAGCCTGTTCCATGACCTGTGGATCTGCTCGTACTCCTGCCGGCAGCCCTCGGCCCGAAGCGGTGGCAGCACACCGTCGGGGTTGCCCACGGCGATGACGGCCGACGCGAACGCGGCGGGGTCCGAGCCGTACAGCCAGCAGATCTCGTTGTAGAAGCGCTGCGCGCTGAGCGAGTGCTCGTCGGAGAACAGCCCCGAGAGGTCCCCGGCCTCCTGCGCGTCGGCCAGCGCACCCCACGCGTTGATGGTGCTCACCGCGTAGTCGATGTGCTGCTCGCCGCCGGTGGCAAGGAGCAGCGTGGCGAGCTGGTCGACGGCGTCCTCCTCTTTCCCGGTGATCGGCAGGTCGTACATGTCGACCAGGCCGTGACCGAGCTCGTGCAGGAGCACACCGTTGGAGAACCCGATGACGCCGTCTTCCGCGGCCCGGGTCCGGTCCGCGGCGCTGCCGGAACCCTCCCGCGCGGCCTGCTCCAGGAAGACGGGCCTTGTCTCCTCGACGAGCTCGTAGCAGTACGTGATGTCCTTCGCCCGCGGGTCCCAGGAGGCGTTGGCCCCGCCGCAGCTCTTCGCGACCACGGGCACGTCGTAGGCGAGTGCGATCCGCTCGTTGGCGAACGCGGTGACGTGCTCCAGTACCTCGTTGTCCTGCAGGAACCTCTGGGTCCGCCGGTCCTCGGCCGTCCTGCCGTCCTCATACCGCGGGACCAGCCTCCCGCGACCCACCGCAGAAGACGGAGAAGACGGAGAGGACGGAGAGGACGGAGAGGCCGGAGAGGCCGGAGAGGGCGTGGTGGGCGGGGATGTGGCGATGGACGGGGGCCGTGCCGCGGCCTGTGTCCGCCCGCCGGAGGAGCCGTCGCCCGTGGAGGAGCAGCCCGTGGCGGCGACGGCCACCGCCGCGGTCACGACCGCGGTGGCGGCGACCGCCCGCATCCTGGCTGCTCCCACCGCTGTCACCCCTCGGCGCGGTCCGTCCTCGGACACAGCCTGGTGCCGTGCCGCTGCCCCGGCCCGCGCATGTGCGCCAGCCGGGTGAAACCCCGCCTCGGGTGAAACCCGCCACCCCCGCTCCGACCACCCCCGCTCCGACCACCCCCGCTCCGACCACCCCTGCCTCGGCCACTGCGGCCGCCCCCGCCCCCGCCCCACCACCGCGGCCACCCCTGGCCCCCACCACTGTGGCCACCCCCGGCTCTCCACCACCGAGGCCGCCCGTCCGCCGTCCCCGCCCCGGCTCGGGCGGCCGCCCCGCCCCGGCCCCTGCGGCCGCCCTCACCTCCGCCCGGCCACTGCGGCCGTGCCCGGCCGCCGGCCGGGCGGGCTGCGGGCTTCACCGGAGGTCAGTTCATACCGCCCCGCCCCGCCCTGGCCTGCCCCGCTGCGTTCCGGCGTTCACTGCCCCCGGTGGGTGGGCGGAAGTCTGCCCGGCCGCCCTTCCTGGACCGATTCCGGTCGAAGGACCACGTACACGCACCCGTCGGCACGGCCGTCCCAGCTCTGCACAGAGCCAGCCGCATCGTCGTCGTGGCCGGCTGGCAGTCGGCGACGGCCTTGGCGTGCTGCTGCTCCTGCGCGTACGCCACAGCGGCGGCGTCACAGCCGGCCAGGTCCGCCACCGCCGCCCGCGCCCGCGTCCGCGTCCGCAGGACCTCGTAGTGGCCCGGCCCACTCGTACCCGCGGCGGTGGCCGGTATCGGGAACAGCCCCTCGCCGTGCTGCAGCGTGGGGGCGAGCGCGATCGCCGCGCACAGGCCGACGACCAGCGAGTACGCGACCAGGACACGCATGTACGGCGGCCGCGGGCCGGGCGCCCACGCCGGCTGTCCCTGGAAGGCGAACACCGCCGAGAAGAGCGTCACCCCGATAAAGGGTGGCGCACCACTGCCAGGAACCCTGGACGAGTACGAACGTCAGCACGGCGGCGAGTCCGATCCCGATGCCCCCGGCCTGACCGGCAGGGTCACAGCCCGTCCCGGCGAGTGCGGGCCTTCGGGTTGGTTCCTTCAGGGCCGGGGCGGGCCACGGCCCCTTCTCCCGGGCTTGGAGGCGTCAGCACCCGGCATCCGCCGCGCCGCGCGGCGCCGCCGGCCCGACCGCCATGCCGGACCAGCCCGGACGGCACCCGGGACGCCGCCCGGACGGGGGAGCCGCCGGCCCGGGCCCCGGGTTCCGGTGTGGACGGGCCTGACGGGGGAGCTGCACTCCGGCCCGCCGCCCCGGCTTTTGACGCGGACGAACCCGACGGGGTACCGCCCGCCCGCACACCCCCCGGGCTTTGGCGTGGGCGAGTCGCACACCGGCCCGGGTCCCCCGAGTTCCGGGACGGGCCTGACGGGGATGCCGCCCGCCGGCCCGCCGCCCCGGATTCCGGTGCGGGCGAGCCGCACACCGGCCGCACCCCGGGTTTTGTCGCGGACAAACCCGACGGGGGAGCCGCACACCGGACCGCCGCCCCAGATTCCGGCGCGGACGAAGCCGTACTCCGGCCGCACACCGGGTTTCGGCGCGGGCGAGCCGACGGGGGGAGCCGCACACGGCCCGGGCCCCTGGGTTCTGGCACGGACGCGGGCCTGACGGGGGAGCCGCATACCGGCCCGCCGCCCCAGTTCCGGCGCGGACGGGCCTGACCGGGGGAGCCACATACCGGCCCGCCGCCCCAGATTCCGGCGCGGACGAAGCCGTACTCCGGCCGCACCCCGGGTTTCGGCGCGGGCGAGCCGACGGGGGGAGCCGCACACGGCCCGGGCCCCTGGGTTCTGGCACGGACGCGGGCCTGACGGGGGAGCCGCATACCCGGCCCGCCGCCCCGGATTCCGGTGCGGCGAACTCGACGGGGTAGCCGCATACCGGCCCGCCGCCCCGGATTCCGGTGCGGGCGAGTCGTACTCCGGCCACACCCCGGGTGTGGCGCGGACGGGCCCGGGACGGGGGAGCCGCATACCGGACCGGCCTGCTGCCCCAAGTTCCGGCGCGGACGGGCCCGGTGGGGGAGCCGCATACCGGACCGGGCCGCCAGCCCGGGTTCCGGTGGGGGCGGGTTCCGGTGGGGCCTGGTTCTCAGGCGTCTGGTTGTGCCTCGCCGAGGGGGATGTCCAGTTGTTCGGCCAGGGTGGTGAGGGTGGTTCCCAGGGGGAGTGCGACGCGGGTTTCGGCGTGTCCGTCGCCGCGGGTCGCGTCCCGGTTGACGATCAGTACGGGCTTGTCCGCCTGGGCTGCCTGGCGGACGAACCGCAGGCCGGACATCACCGTCAGCGAGGAGCCCAGGACCAGCAGCGAGGCCGCCGCGCCGACCAGTTCGCGGCACTGCTCGACCCGCCGCGGCGGAACGGCTTCGCCGAAGAACACCACGTCGGGTTTGAGGATGCCGCCGCACCGCGAGCAGTCCACCACACGAAACTCCCCGACTTGTTCGTCGGTGAGGTCGGCGTCACCGTCCGGGTTCAGCCGGGCGGCCATCGGCGCGAAGCCCGCGTTGGCGTCCTGGAGCCGCCGGGCGAGTTCACGGCGCGAGCCGAACGCACCGCAGGAAAGACAGACGACCCGGTCCAGGCCGCCGTGCAGCTCCACCACGTCCTGGCTGCCGGCCGCCTGGTGCAGACCGTCGACGTTCTGGGTGATCACTCCCGAGAGCAGGCCGTGCCGCCCGAACGCCGCCACCGCCCGGTGCCCGGCATTGGGCCTGGCACGGCCGAAGGTCCGCCAGCCGAGGTGACTGCGCGCCCAGTACCGGCGCCGGGCCCGCTCACTGGCGGTGAACTCCTGGTAGGTCATCGGGGTGTGCCGGCTCAGGCTCCCGCCCTCACCCCGGTAGTCGGGGATCCCCGACTCCGTGGACAGACCCGCCCCGCTGAGCACCAGCACACCGCCGGCCCGCAGCGCATCGGCGACCGGCCCCGGATCCGTGGTGCCGGGCCGCAGCTCCCCCCTCGGGGTCCAGTTCAGCGTGGGACGCATACGCATGCAGCCAGCGTACGGAACAGCACCGACACCGCCCCCACCACCCGTGTGCACCGCACCACCCATCACCCACCACCACACCGGCCGACAAACGACCCCGACCGCACACCCCCGGCTTCCACGCCCCCCGGCTCCCGCACCCCGATCCGCAGTTCCCGCGCCCCGCGCCCCGATCCGCAGTTCCCGCGCCCCGATCCCCGGCTCCCGCGCCCCGATCCCCGGCTCCCGCGCCCCGATCCCTGGTTCCCGCGCCCCGATCCCTGGTTCCCGCGCTCCGGTTCCCGCGCCCCGATTCCCGCGGTCCGGCGCCCCGATCCGCAGTTCCCGCGCCCCAGTTTCCCGCGGTCCGGCGCCCCCACCCCACCCCCGGCTCCCGCGCCCCGATCCGCGGTTCCCCCACCTCCGGTTCCCGCGCCCTGATCCCCGATCCCGCGCTCCGACCCGCGGTTTTGGTACCCCGTTCCCGCGCTCCGATCCGCAGTCTTCATCGTCAACGCCGCGCCGTCCTCGATCGAGCATGACCTCAGGGCCGGCCCCGCCCTGCTGGAGCTGGCCGTCGGCGGGTACGGGCGTCGCCTACGCCGTCCTGCTGGTCCTCGGCGACCGCGTCGGCGACAGCCTCGGGCGCCGCCCGGTCTTCCTCGCCGGGATGGCCGCCTTCGGCCTCGCCTGCCCCGCCTGCGGGCTCGCCCCGAGGCCTGGGGCCTGGTCGCCGCCCGGACCGTCCAGGGCGCGGCCTGCGCCCTCATGCTGCCGCAGGTCCTCGCCACCCTCCAAGCCACCACCGAAGGCCCGCGCCGGGCCCCGGGCCTATCCATGGGCGCCGGGCAGATTCGCGGCGGTGTCCCGGCCGCGGCCAGGACACCGGAACCGGCCGGCGCGCGATGTTCCGGGTCAACGTGCCCGTCGTCCTCCCGGGCCTGCCGCCGGCCCAGCGCACGGTCGGCGGTACCCGCGCCGGCCGGCCGCGCACGTCGGCAAACCCGGCACCCTGCTGCTCGCCCTGTCCCTGCTCTGCCGCTGCCGCTGCCGCTGCCCCGGGGGCCGGGGGCCGCGGGGGCCGGGGGCCGGGCCGCCGGCCGGCCAGCGTGGACGTGGATCTGCCCGGGCGTCTTCCCTCTGTCCGCCACCGGCTTCCACCTCACCGAGCGCGGGGCCGGCCGCCGCGGCCACGCTCCGCTGGTTCCGTCGAGCCTGCCGCGCCTGGACCCACCGTGCCGCGGTCTGCTCCTGCCGCTGCCCTTCTCGGCCGGCTCCAGCGGCTTCGTGTTCGTCCTCGCCCAGGCCCCGCAGCAGGGTGTGAGCATGGGCCCCGGTTGGGCCCGGTTGGGCCCGGTCACGGCGGGCGGGGCACTGGTGCCCATGGCGCGGCCTTCTTCGCCGCCCCCTGGCCGGGCCGCGCCTGATCACCCGCCTCGCCAGCCGCACCGTTCACCACCGGCGGCCTCCTCCAAGCGGCCGCCGTCACCGTCCTGCCGGCCACCGTGCACTCCAGGTGGCCCGGGCCCGGGCCGGCCGCACCGGCCCCGGCGTGTTCCTTGCGGGGCCCGGGCCCGGGCCTCCAACTGCCCGTGCTGATGCGCCTGATGCTCCCGCCTGCGCCTGCGCCTGCGCCTGTGCCCGTGCCCGTGCCCGTGCCTGTGCCTGCGCCCGTGCCCGTGCCCGTGTCCGTGCTCTCGCCCGTGCCCGTGCCGGCCGCCTCGGGGCCGGGGCCGGGGCCGGCAGCGGCGTCATGATCACCGCCCAGCAGTCCTGCCTCGCGGTCGGCGCCGCCACCCCGGGCAGCCCCTTCCTCCCCCGGCACCCACGGCCCGGCCTGCGTGACGCCGTCACCGCCCTCCACCTCCGGCTCGCCCTGACTGCCCTGACCGCCCTGCTCGCCCTGCTCGGCCTCGCACGCACTCACCGTCCTGCTCGGCCTCGCACGCACTCACCGTCCTGCTCGGCCTCCGCCCTGCCCCGCACGCACCGACCACGGAAAGCCGGTACCCGCCGGGGTGCGAGAGGTGAAAGGGTGGCGGCGCCGCCAGGGAGCACAGCCCGGGCGCCGGACGTTGGATCATCGAAGGGAGCGATGCGTTGCACCCACCGCACCACCCGAGCGATGAGGAGGACCCGATGAGCGCGGCCGACGAGGGACGGCAGTGGCCGGACGAGGTCAGTGTCGACAACGCGAGGACGACGCTGCTGCAGCTCCTCGCGCGAACGGGAGTCCCCTGCGGTGACGCGCGGCAACTGATCGGGCTCCTGGAGGCCGGCGCCCTGGCCCTCGCGCACGAGGAACTGAGCGGCGGCCGCACCGCGCCCGGGGACAAGGGCCAGGCCTACGCCTCGGGCTGGCTCGACGGCGCCGCCCACCTCCTGGACGGCCTCGGCGCACTCACCGAACGGACCCTGACAGACGTCGTGGGAACGGACGGGCAGACGGGCCCGGCGGGGGAGCGACGCCGGGCCGGGCGGATGGAAGTCGAGCGGGCCCGGGTGGCGGTCTCCCCCCTGTACCTGTCACTCACCAAGGTCTCGGAACTGGACCCGGAGGTGACCGACGAGGTCCTCGCCGCCGTCCTCGCCACGATGAGCCCCCGCCAGCGGGCCGGCTACACCGGACGGCTGACCGCGTTCGCCACAACCCACCGGGACCGCCTGGAGCGCCTGTTCGCGGCGTACGGACCGGGCAGCGCCATCACCGTGCACGGCCGCTACTCGCTCCTGCACTCCGTCACGAGCATCGCCGTGCTGGAACGGCTCCTCACCGCCCCGCGGGAACTGCGCGAGGAGTGGGACGCCGCGGCCCTGCCGCCCGCATGGCTGGACGGACTCACGACCGCCTGGAACACCCCTGCCTGAACACAACCGCCTGAACACCCCGCCTGAACGCTCGCCTGAACGCTCGCCTGAACGCCCCCGTCTGAACGCTCGCCTGACAGGCCGCCATCTGGGAGGAACCACGGCCGGCGCCCGCCCCGCCACACCCAAGAGGAATGATCGCCTCCCTCCCGCACATCCCGCATGGTGTCCGCCATGAGCCACATAGCCAAGGGGGCCAACTCCTACGTCCCCACGTCGCCCTCCGCGTCGCCGTGCGCCACGAACCGCGCCCCGCAACCCTGCGGGTCGAAGCCGCCGCCCTGCTGCTGGACGCGAACGGCACGGCGCGCACAGGCGCCGACGTGGTCTTCCAGGCCCGGCCGGTCCACCCCTCGGCCGCCGTACGGCACACGAGCGACCCCCGCGACGACGGCACGCAGTGGCTCGAACTCGACCTGCCGCACATCGAGGCGGAGATCGAACGCGTCCTGGTCGTCTGCTCGACGGACAGCGGCACGGCCGGGGACCTGACGCAGCCGACCGTGGAGGCGTTCGCGCCGAACGGCGTCTCGGTCGTCCGCTACACGGTCACCGACGCCCCGACCGAGACCGCGTTCGTCTTCGGCGAGTTCTACCGCCGCGCGGGCGGATGGAAGTTCCGCACGGTGGGCCAGGGTTACGCCTCCGGGCTGGCGGGCCTCACCTGCGACTACGGCATCGAGGTCACCGCCGCACCACCCTCCCCCACACCGGTGGCCACGCTCCCTCCGGCCCCGGCCACGCTCCCTCCGGCCCCAGCTCCGGCCCCGCTCCCCCCGGCTTCGCCGTCGTCGGGCTCCGTTCTGCTCACGGGGCTGTCCAAGACCAGTGACCCCCCTCCCTTCCCGACGTCCTCGCCCGTATCCGCGGCCGGCCCGGGCCCGGCCCCCCTCGCGCCGGACCGCCCGTATCCCGCCGGCGGGTGGGCCTTCGGGCCGGTCTTCGAGCCCTGCACCATCGAGGGCAGGGGCAGGCAGGTCGTCACCGCCGGCCATCGTGTCCCGCTCGGTCCCGTCCTGGTCGAGATGACACACGAAGGTGACGACTACCTCTGCGTGGAACGCCTGAACAAGGCGAACAAGGACGACCAACTGGTCTTCAACTCCACGCTGAAGGACATCCGGGGCCGTGCGGCCGTCGAACCGGCCGAAGACCGCCCGCTGCGCCTGCGCATCCAGGCGTCGAACCGCTGGACGCTGACCTTCAGGCCCCTCGCCGACGCCCGCAGGCTCGAGTCCGGGCGGGAACTGAGCGGCCGCGGCCCCGAGGCACTGCTCTACACGGGGCCGGTGGCCGACCTCAAGGTCAGGCTCCGCGACGAGACCGGCGGCAGCCTCTGCTGCATGTACGGGTACGAGGTCGCCGGCCACACGACGATCGCCGCGGCCCCCGAGAGCCTCCTGGTCAACGAGGCCGGCCGCGGCGCCAGGGCGAGCACCCCGCTCCCCGAGGGGCCCCTCCTGCTCCGGTTCATCGATGCCGAGGGCTCATGGCGCATGAAGCTCCGCGCGGTCTGAACGCACGCGCAGCCAAGCCCGCACCGGCGGCTCTTCCCCGAGCCGGGACATCGTGGGCGGCCACACCGAGGCCGGGGAAGCGGTCCTTCAGGCCCTCGCACGCGAGGCCGGGGAGGGGACCGGCCGGCGCCCGGCCCCGGCTGGTTCACCCGCGAGAGCCCCGCCCGCCTCAGGGAACACCGCGGGCCGGGGCAGTTCCCGGTCCGCGGCCTCGGCGCCCGCGCCCTCGCACACCGCCCGGCCACCACCTCGCAGGGCGCACGGGGGGCCTTGGGTGGCCGGAACTCGCCCGGGGCGGGTGAACACAGGGCTACGTACTGGTAACTTACGCGAGTTGATCAAGGTCGGAGGCGTGGCCGGCCATGCTCCCGGCCAGAGCCACCCCCCAGTCAAGGAACCACATTGGCACGCACCGTCCGTACGACGGCCTTCGTCCGCACCCCGGCCTTCGTCCGCACCCCGGCCCTCGTCCGCGCCTCGGCCCTCGTCCGCGCCTCGGCCCTCGTCCGCACCCCGGCCCTCGTCCGCACCTCGGCCCTCGCACTCGGCTTCTCCCTCCTCGCCGCCGCCCCCGCCCCCGCGTTCGCCGCGGACGCGCCCGCCCCGCACCTGGACGCGGTCGAGCAGACCCTGCGTCAGGTCTCGCCGGGCCTTGAGGGCTCGGTGTGGGAGCGCACCTCCGGAAACCGGCTCGGCTCCTCCGTGCCGCAGGGGGCCGACTGGCTGCTCCAGACCCCCGGCTGCTGGGGTGACGCCACGTGCGCGGAGCGGCCCGGATCGCGCCGTCTCCTGGACAAGACGCGCCAGGACATCGCCGCCGCCCGCCAGACGGTGGACATATCGACGCTGGCGCCCTTCCCCAACGGCGGCTACCAGGAGGCGATCGTCGCGGGCCTGAGGGAGTCCGCACAGAAGGGCAACCGGCTGAAGGTGCGCATCATGGTCGGCGCGGCGCCCGTCTACCACTCCACGGTGATCCCCTCGTCCTACCGGGACGAGCTGATCGCGAAGCTGGGCCCGGCCGCCGCCGCCAACATCACCCTCAACGTGGCCTCGATGACGACCTCGAAGACCGCGTTCTCCTGGAACCACTCCAAGCTGGTCGTCGTGGACGGCACTTCGGTGATCACCGGCGGCATCAACAGCTGGAAGGACGACTACCTGGAGACCTCCCACCCGGTGAGCGACGTCGACCTCGCGCTGTCGGGGCCCGCCGCCGGCTCCGCGGGCCGCTACCTGGACACCCTGTGGGACTGGACCTGCCGCAACAAGAACAGCTGGAGCTCGGTCTGGTTCGCCGCCTCCGCCGGCGCGGACTGCATGCCCTCCCTGCCCCGGCCCGCCTCCCCGGCGGGCGCGGGAGAGGTGCCCGCGCTCGCCGTCGGCGGTCTGGGCGTGGGCATCCGGCAGAGCGATCCCACCTCCTCCTTCCGCCCGGTCCTGCCCACGGCCGGCGACACCAAGTGCGGGATCGGGGTGCACGACCACACCAACGCCGACCGGGACTACGACACCGTCAACCCCGAGGAGAGCGCCCTGCGCGCCCTGGTCTCCAGCGCCACCTCGCACATCGAGATCTCCCAGCAGGACGTGCACGCCACCTGCCCGCCGCTGCCCCGCTACGACATACGCCTCTACGACGCGCTCGCCGCGAAGCTCCTCTCCGGGGTGAAGGTCCGCATCGTGGTGAGCGACCCGGCCAACCGCGGCACCATCGGCAGCGGCGGCTACTCGCAGATCAAGTCGCTCTCCGAGGTCGGCGACGCCCTACGCGGCCGCCTGACCGCCCTGACCGGTGACGGCGGCCGCGCCCGGACGGCGATGTGCGAGAACCTCCAGCTGGCCACCTTCCGCGCCTCCGACCAGCAGACCTGGGCGGACGGCAAGCCCTACGCCCAGCACCACAAGCTGGTCGCGGTCGACGGATCGGCCTTCTACATCGGCTCCAAGAACCTGTACCCGTCCTGGCTCCAGGACTTCGGGTACATCGTCGAGAGCCCGGCCGCGGCCGGACAGCTCAAGAGCGACCTCCTGGACCCGCAGTGGCGCTACTCCCAGGCCACCGCGACCCACGACTACACCCGCGGCCTCTGCCAGAGCTGACCCCCACCCGCCCCCGCCCCCCCCCCCGCCCCGCCGGGCCGCGCCCCGCCCCGCCCGCCGGGCCGCGCCCCGCCGCGCCCCGCCGGGCCCCGCCGCGCCCCGCCGGGCCCCGCCGGGCCCCGCCGGGCGGCGCCCCGCCGCGTCCGGCCGGGCGGGGCGCGGCCCGCGCGAGGCCAGGAACTATCGCACCCGATGGTTGGGGGAGGTGGAGGGTATGGAGACGAAGACGTACACGACGATCGGGCTCCGCAGGCAGATGGGTGAGATCCTCGACCGCACCCGCATTGCCGGCGAGCCCGCCGCGATCACCCGAAAAGGGCAAGACCCTCGCCTGCCTCGTGCCTGCCGAACGGTTCGAGCAGTACACGGTGCGGCACCCCGGGGCCTGCGGCGCCGACCAGGATGCCGCCTGACCGCCTCGGACCGCAGGCCGGGCATCCCTTCGTCATGACAGCGCGGCCCGTCCACTTCGACGGACCCGGGGGCGACGGGCCGCGCCGGGCGCCGCCGATGCCCGCACGCACCCCGCAGGGTCTGCGCCTGGCCCTCCAGGAGCACGCCCCGCACCTGCCGGCGGACTTCCAGGCGCACTGGCGTCGCGCGGTCGCAGACGCCTTCGGCCTCGCCCCGGTCCCGGCCTTCACGCGCCTGTGGTGGACGCAGTACGCCCTCGCCCTCGCCCGCGGCCTCGGCCTCGAGGCTCACCTTCTCGACCTCGAAACCCGGGCCGCGCAGTCCGAGGGCCCGCAGGAGTCCACTGCCCTGCTGGCCGAGTACAGCCGGCTGCGGCGTCAGGCGGCGGCCGTGGAGCCCGGCCGGTGACCGGTGAACTTCCGCAACCGCCCTGGCAGATGGAGATGGACTGGATGGCCGAGGCGCTCCGGGGGTTCGAGCGCATGCCCGGGGGCGGCGGGCGGCTGATATGCCGGCACGCGCCGGGCTGGTCACGGCCGTGGACCCGTACGGCCGCGAGGTGGTGCCGTTCGCCCAGAGGCCGGCCGCGCTCGGCGCCCGGTAGCCACGCCCGGGCCGCATGGGGCGCACGGCGCCCCCAGGGGGGTGCGAGGGGGCGCGAAGTGTCGAAACGATACTGCGGCGGGCATTGGAGTGAACCACCGTTCCCGGCGGCACCCCTTGGCGGTTGGACCGGCCGACGCGCACATCGACAGGCGCGCCGTTCCAGACATCTTTAGGGGAGCCATGCGTATTCGTTCTGCTGTCACCGCCTCCGTCCTGGCCGCCGGCATCCTGCTGGGCGGGGCCGGTGCCGCCCTGGCCAACGACGGGGTCGACATCGACTACTTCTCCGGCGGTCACGCGGCCTCCTCGTCGAAATGCTCCACGCTCGCCGCGGTGCCCCAGAGCCGTCCCGGCTACACCGGCCCCACCTACGCCTCGAACTGCGTCACCGACGGCGAGAAGGAGTGGGTCAAGGGTCACCACCTGGGCGCCTGACCCGCAAGCGGTTCAACGCCGCGGGGGCGGACCGACAGCCATGTCGGCCGCCCCCGCGGCGCGTCCGCTCCCGCAAGGACGGCCGCCGGCAGGTTCCGGCGGACACGGGTGGACAGGGCCGGGCAGTGACCGGGTCCCGCAGCCACTGGCAAGTGGACAGCGCCCGCCGGGAGTCTGTGTGCCGTGAACGCCGCACGTACGCACAGCGCGAGGCGGCGCGCCCCGAGGCGGTCGGCCGGCCCGACCGGCGCCGCCGCCGGCCAGACCGCACCCGCCCCGCACCCGTCCCCGAAGGAGTACCCGCCATGGCCTCCCGCCCGCCTCGCACCCTCACCGTGCTGACCGCCGCCGCGGCCCTGTCCGCCACCACCGCCGCCCATGCCGCCCATGCCGCCCATGCCGCCCATGCCGCGCATGGCGTGCGGGACACCGGCCGGCACACGCCCGGGATCGTCACCGCCTGGGCCCGGGCCTGGAACGGCACCGACCCCCACGCCCTCGGCGCCCTGTTCACCGCCGACGGCACCTATACCGGCGAAGCCGTGGCCATCACCTTCCGCGGCCGGGGCGAGATCGCCGGGTGGAAGGCCCGCGCCGACACCCTCATAGCCGACGTCCGCGTCACCGTCCGCGCCACCCGCCTCGACGGGGACCGCGTCACCGTCCAAGCCGGCTACTCCGGCCATCTCCAGGGCGCACCACGGTCCTTCGCCGCGCCGATGACCACCGTCCTCGACCTGGATGCGCACCACTGCCGGATCGCCTGCGGCCAGGACCACTACAGCCTGGCCGCCGTCCTGGCCCAGTCCGGCCTGCCCGCCGACTGGCCCCCGCCCGCCCCGCCCGCCCCCTGACACGCGAGCGCAGCCGGCGACGCACCGCTTGAAAGCCACTCGAAGACCGCTCGAACCGCACCCCGCCGGAGCCCACCGCGCCCGTATGATCCCCATGACTTGACGATTCGATGACCCGTTCCCGAAGAATCGATGACCGAGAGACTTGGCGGACGGACGAACAGGGGGACGCACGATGGAGACCGCACGCCTGGCCTCGCTCATCGCCGCCACTGTCACCACGGGACTGGTCAGTGGCCTCTTCTACGGTTTCTCCGTCTCCGTGATGCCGGGTCTGAAGCGCACCGACGACCGTACGGTCATCGAGGTCATGCAGCGCATCAACGTGGCCATCCTCAACGGCTGGTTCGTCCTCGGCTACATCGGGGCGTTCCTGTTCACCGCCCTGGCCCTGGCCCTGCACATCCCCTCCGACGGACGCGAGGTGCTGCCGCCGCTGATCGCGGCCCTGGTCTGCTACATCGTCTCGATGGGCGTCACCAACAAGGTGAACATCCCGCTGAACAACATGCTGGAGAAGGCCGGACCCGTCGCCCGCATCGCCGACCCCGCCGCCGTCCGCCGCGCCTTCGAGGGCCCCTGGTCCCGTGCCAACGTGTGGCGCACCCTGCTGTGCACGGCCTCCGTGGGCTTCCTGTCCTGGGCCCTGTACCTGCACGGCCAGACCGGCTGACCCCCACACCGGCCGTCCCTTGGCCGGCTCCCCCCCAGACCGGCCGACCCTTGGCCGGCTGCCCGCGAGACCGGCTGACCTCTGGCCGGCTGCCCCCTCAAGCCATCCCCCTGGCCGGCCGTCCCCCCGGCCGGCCGGGGGGACGGGACGCACGAAGTCCCCCGGTCGGGTGGCCGGGGGACTTCGCGGTGGTGCTGTGGGGGGAGGCTTCGGGCCGCGGTTCAGCGGGTGGCGCGACCGTAGAGGACCAGGGCACGGGAGAGGGCCGTCAGGGCCGCCGTGCACAGCAGGGTGCGGACGATGTTGGTGGAGACCCAGGTGCCCTTGAACTTGTCGACGATCGAGAAGTCCGTCAGCTTCGAGGCGTCACCCGCGTCGGCCAGTTCGTTGTTCAGCGGAATGTTCACGGAGAAAGTGATCATCAGGACGACGAGGTAGACGACGGCAGCCACGCCGACCCAGACCGCCACGTTACGGCGGCCGCCCCGGAACTCGACGACCGCCGAGGCCGCCGACAGGAGCAGGGCGAGCACGAAGGCCATGCCGAAGATCCCGTTGCCGTCGATCGCCGAGTTGAAGTTCTGCATCGCGGTGACGTAGGTGCGCTCGTCGCCCGCCGCCAGACCCGGCATCACCGAGACGTCGAAGGCGAAGAAGAGGCCGGCCATCAGGCCCATCAGGACCGTGGAGACCAAAAGGAGAGCGGTGGCCACCTTGCCGCGCCCGGCGGGTGCCGGGACGGGGGGCTGGGGCTGGGCGTAGGGGCCGGGCTGGGTCGCGTACGGGCTCGGGCCACCGGCGGGGTAATGCTGGGGGCTGCCGGCCGGATTGGGGTTCATGGGACATCCTCGTCTGGGGTGGTGGGAGCACTGCTCTCCCTCGGCACGGACGTCCGATCGTGACATTCCCGGGGACACCCGGCCATGGGCTTTCCACCGGCTCTCGAGCGAACCTCAAGAGCCGGTGGCTCGATCTTTTCGGTAGCCGGTTCGGTCAGTAGCGGTAGTGGTCCGGCTTGTACGGGCCCTCGACCTTCACGCCGATGTACGCGGCCTGCTCCGGGCGCAGAGTGGTGAGGCGGACGCCGAGGGCGTCGAGGTGGAGGCGCGCGACCTTCTCGTCGAGGTGCTTCGGCAGCACGTAGACCTCGGTCGGGTACTCCTCGGGC
>NZ_JOIR01000069.1 GCF_000720115.1 Streptomyces sp. NRRL F-2580 | reverse complement strand
CAGCGGTCAGGCCCCCACCCTCCGGATAACGCATACCACCGGCATACCGCAGGGATCATGAACCGTCACCACCCGACGACAACCCGAAAAGCTCAGTAACGGTCGGAGAACCCGCCAACTAGCGATCTGAGCCTCGAACCTGACCTGCGGAAACCGCGAACGCAGCCGCCAACTATCGGTCTGAGTCTCAGCCCGCTGTGGCTTTGAGACGTAGTTGGCCTCTTTGAGCGGTAGTTGGCCGTAGGCGTGCCTGGCTGCGGCTTCCGTTGTGGAAAACCTCACGCGGGTGGACGGTACGGCTGGGCGCCGAAAGCAGCGACGGCCGCCAGTGCGGAAACCGCAGCGAGCAGTACGAAGAGGGCGGGGTAGCCGCCGAGGGGCGCGGCGAGGGCAGTGCCGGCGAAGGGGGCGAGGGCGGCCGCGGTGTGGGCTGGTGCGGCGAGGAGTCCGGAGAGGCGGCCGTAGTGGGTGGTGCCCCAGCGGTCGGTGACGGCGGTGGCCTGGAGGAGTGTGAGGTTGCCGCGGACCGTTCCCGCGACCACGGCGAGTGCGACCAGGAGTGCGTAGGGACCTGCGGTGACCGCGAGGGCTGCGGTGGTGAGGCCGCCGAGTCCGACCAGCGTGGTGGTGCGGGCGGTGGTGCCGGTGCGGCGGGCCAAGGTCGCGTAGAGGGTGCGGCCGAGAGTCTGTCCGGCACCGCCGAGTCCGAGGGCCCAGGCCGCTTGGGTGGCGGTGTAGCCGCGTTCGAGCAGGAGTGGCACGAGTCCCATCACGACGGCGTACATCGCGAACCCGGAGAGGGTGAAGGTGACCGCCAGCATCCCGAACGCCCTGCTGCGCACCACGGAATCTCTGCCACCGGCTGCATGGGCGGGGCCTTTGGGGGCGGGCGGCCAGGGGGCTTTGAGGGCGAGGGCGTGGGCGGGGATGGTGACGAGCGCGAGGATCGCGGCGAGCGTGGTGTAGGTGGCGCGCCAGGACATGTGGTCGGCGAGGAGCGCGGTCAGGGGTGCGAAGAGTGTGGAGGCGAGGCCGCCGGCGAGGGTGACGATGGTCAGGGCGCGGATGTGGTCGGGGGCCCACCAGCGGGTGAGGGCGGCGAAGGCGGGCTGGTAGAAGGTGGCGGCCATCGCCGCTCCGGCCAGCAGCCACCCGAGGGCGAACACGGCGAGGTTGGGGGCGGCGGCCACGGTGAGCAGGCTGAGCACGCCGAGGACGGAGCCGGCCGTCATGACGGTGCGGGGGCCGTGGTGGTCCAGGACGCGGCCGACGTAGATGCCGGTGAGGGCGGAGACGAGGAGGGCGGCGGAGAACGCGGCGGTGGTCGCGGCTGGGCTCCAGCCGGTGTCGGCGGTGATGGCGGGGTTCAGGACGGGGAAGGCGTAGTAGAGGATTCCCCAGCTGGTGATCTGAGTGACGCACAGGGCGGGTAGTGCGGCGCGTGGCCGCGACCGGACCCCCGTCCCGGTCGCGGCCACGCCGGCCTCGGTGTGCGGCATGTTGGTCAGCAGCCGCCGGAAGAGGAGGCGGGGGCGCCGATGGTCAGGGTCGCGGGGGCCGCGCAGCAGCCGCCGCCGCTGGTTTCTTCGGCGGCTTGGGGCTGGTCGAAGAGGCCGGCGCCGCCGCACACTCCGGTCTCCGGGAGGGTCAGCTCTACGCGTTCGGCGGCTTCCTGGTCGCCTGCGAGGTGGGCGGCGATGGAGCGGACCTGCTCGTAGCCGGTCATGGCCAGGAAGGTGGGCGCGCGGCCGTAGGACTTCATGCCGACGAGGTAGACGCCCTGTTCGGGGTGGGACAGCTCGTTCACGCCGTGCGGGTAGACGGTGCCGCAGGAGTGCTGGTTGGGGTCGATCAGCGGCGCGAGGTCGACCGGCGCTTGGAGGCGCTCGTCCAGGGCCAGGCGCAGCTCGTCGAGGAAGGAGAGGTCGGGGCGGAGGCCGGTGAGGACGATGACCTCGTCGACCGCGTCGAGGCGGCGGCCGTCCTCGGCGACCAGCACCAGGCGGCCGTCGTGGTCGCGCTGGATGGCGTCGGTGCGAAAGCCCGTGACGGCGTCGGCGTAGCCGTTGTCGACGGCGGCCTTGGCGGCCAGGCCGAGGGCGCCGCGGGCGGGGAGCTGGTCGGCGCTGCCGCCGCCGAAGGTGGAGCCGGAGATGCCGCGGCGCAGGATCCAGGTGGCATGCGTGCCGCTCCCGTCGTCGGCCTTGGCGAGGTCGGCGAGGTAGGCCAGCGCGGTGAAGGCGGAGGCACCCGACCCGATGACGGCGGTGCGCTTGCCCGCGTAGCGGCCGCGGGCGGCCGGGTCCTTGAGGTCGGGGATCCGGTAGGAGATCCTGTCGGCGGCCGCCTTCTCGCCGAGGGCGGGCAGGCCGTCGCCGCCGATGGGGCTGGGTGTGGACCAGGTGCCGGAGGCGTCGATGACGGCGGAGGCCAGGATGCGCTCCTCGGCGCCGTCCGCGTTCACGATGCGCACCGTGAAGGGCTGCTGCTCGCGGTCGGCGTCCACGATCCGGTCGCGGCCCAGGCGGGAGACGCCGGTGACGGTGGCGCCGTAGCGGACCTTCTCCCCGAGGACGTCGGCGAGGGGCTGGAGGTAGAGGGCGGCCCAGTCCGCGCCGGAGGGATAGCTCCCGCCGTCGGGTGCCGTCCAGCCGGGGGCCAGGAGCTTCTCGGCGGCCGGGTCCACGAGCTCGGACCAGGTGGAGAACAGCCGTACGTGGCCCCATTCGCGTACCGCGGTGGCGGCGGACGTTCCGGCTTCCAGGACCAGCGGCGTGATGCCGCGCCCGGTGAGGTGCGCTGCGGCCGCCAGGCCGACGGGGCCCGCTCCGATCACGGCGACGGGCAGGGCTTCGGTAGATGCGTTCACGACGGGCTCCCCAATTGATTCGACGCCTGTCAATGTCCTGACGCCTCAAGAGTGCACCCTGGGATCGACGTACGTCAACATAGACATCTGTCGAAGTTCGAAGGATGATGGGGGCATGTCCACTGTGAAGGTGTTGCCGCTGCTGGAGCCGGAGGCCGCGGCCCCGTGCTGCCCGCCCCTGACCGAGCGCCCCCTGACGGCCGAGGAGGCCGAACGGACCGCCCTCATCTTCAAGGCCCTCGGCGATCCGGTACGCCTGCGCCTGTTCTCCGCCGTCGCCTCCCACGAGGGCGGCGAGGCGTGCGTGTGCGACATCTCCGACGTCGGTGTCTCCCAGCCCACCGTCTCCCACCACCTGAAGAAGCTCCGCGAGGCCGGCCTGCTCTCCTCCGAACGGCGCGGGACCTGGGTGTACTACCGGGTCGAGCCCGCGGTCCTCGCGGCCATGGGCCAGCTCCTCACCCGCGCGGCCACCGCGTGAGCATCACCCTCACGCCGCTGACCGGCGCGCACGCCGATGCGGTCCTGGCGATCTACCAGGCGGGCATCGACGAGGGCAACGCGACCTTTGAGACCACCGCCCCGACCTGGCCGGAGTTCGATGCGGCAAAGCTGCCCGAGCACCGCTTCGCCGCGCTCGACACCGACGGCAAGCTGCTGGGCTGGGTGGCCGCCACCAAGGTGTCCGACCGCTGCGCGTACGCCGGTGTCGTGGAGCACTCCGTCTACGTCCACCCGGGGGCTCGTGGGCGCGGTGTGGCCAGGACACTTCTGGACGCGCTGATCACCTCCACGGAAGCCACGGGGATCTGGACGATCCAGTCCGGGATCTTCCCCGAGAACGCCGCCAGCCTCGCCGTCCACGCGCGGGCCGGATTCCGGGTCGTCGGGATCCGTGAGCGCATCGGCCGCCACCACGGCGTGTGGCGCGATGTCGTACTGCTGGAGCGCCGCAGCCCGCGGATCAGCTGAGAGCCCCCGCAATTCCCGGCCCCGCTTCACCTTCACCACACTCCCGCCCAGGGGTTCAGCGGCGCAGGAGTTCGGCGATCTCGCGGGCGGCGTCGCGGGCCGGGCGGCCGACGCCGATGAGGGTGGCGGAGGCGGGGCCGGTCCAGTCGCCGTAGCCGAGCAGGTGCAGGCGCGGCTCGTCCACGGCCCGGGTGCCGGCGGTCGCGATGTGGCCACGGGCGCCGCGCAGGCGCATGGACGCGAAGGGCGCGAGCGCGGGGCGGAAACCGGTGCACCAGATGATTGCGTCTGCCTCCGCGACGGTTCCGTCGGCCCATTCCACGCCGGTGGCGGTGAGGCGGGTGAACATCGGCTTGGTGTGCACGAGTCCGGCGTCCGCGGCGCGGACGGGGGGTACGGCGACGATGTCGCCGAGGGAGGCGACGCCGCCGGTGTCGGTGCGAGCTGACGGCCAAGCTCGTACGATCGCGGTTGCGGCCGGGTGCCGCCTGACGGTGACGTGGCATGTCCTGTCCTGCCCGCACTATGCGGCGGATCGTGTCCTGGCGGGAAAGGCCGTCCCACCCTTTTGCGGCGGTCGTGACCTGGGACTAATGCGATCCGTTGGGGGATGACATGACAGCAGCGCACCGGGTCCCCGACGAGCGCCGCGGCGACCAGGCCGGCCATGGCCCCTCCACGGCCGGTCCGGCGGGTATGGACCCCAGCGCCCGCGAGGTGATCGAGAACATCGTGCAGGCGGTCCGTGAGGGCGACGACGCCCGCATCCGCGCCCTGCTGGCCACTTTGGCCGCCGTCGCGGACACCACGGCCCTGCTGCACCTGCGCGAGCGGCTGTACGCAACGGAGTGAGGATGTGATTCAGGCACGGCGGAACAGGTCTCCGGCACTCACCGGGCGCCGGCCGCCCCACGCCAGGCCCGGACGGCGGGGCACCTCCCGGCCCTCAGTGAGCCACTGCCGCTCGACGGCGTCGTAGATCGGCGCGTCGGACCCCTGCCAGAACTCCTCGGCCAGCCGGGCGAATCCGGCTCGCTCCGGAGGCGAAACGGTTTTCTGCTCCATGCCCGGGTCCAACGAACCTGGGCGGCCGATGTGGCGGCGCGTGACCGTTCCGTCATCGTGGTGCCGGGGCACGTCGACGATCCGGCCGACCACCGACGGGGGCAACGAGACGCAACCGATGCCGTGACGGCGGCAGAAGCCCAGGAATCCACGACGGCCCCTGCCGCCGGGGGGCGAGGCAGGGGCCGTCACACGGATTCCGGCCCGGGGGGAGCGAAGGGCCGGGGGCACGTGTCGCCGCTCTCAACGCCTGCGGCTCCCCGCAGGTCACGCCGGTTGGCCACCCCGGTCCCGGCATCACCCTTGCGCCACGATCCGTAGCCGAAATGATGCGGATGGTAACTGTCCGTGTGAGCGTGAGGACGAGGAATCCCTCACCCCCCGCATCAAGAGGAGTCGCCGTCATGGGCGGTACGCAGGACAAGCGCCAGGAGCCGGGCAAGGGCCGCGAAGAGCAGCAGCGCCCGCAGCGACCCGGCCAGGACCCGGTCCACCCCCAGCCCGGCCAGCCGTCCCGCGGCAAGAGCCCCGAGGAGACCAAGCGGCGCCGCGAGGACAACCCGCTCCACGAAGAGCGCGACCTGCGCGACGAAGAACTCTGAAGCAAAGCAGCACCCCACGCACGCAGAGCCCGGCCGGGACCGTAGTCACCCGGCCGGGCTCTGTCACGTCCCGCCCACAGCCGACCGACAGGCCCGCCCGCTCCGCCTCCGGCGAGCGCCCGGAAAAAGAAGGGAAGGGCCGCGCAGCCGGCTGCCCGTCGACGGCTACCTGGGTGAGCCCGGCTCGCGCGAAGGTGACGCCGCGCAGAAACACTCGTTGATCATTTCTGGACGGCGAACGCGTTCGGCCGGGCCCGGCCCTGGCATCTGCGCGGCTGGTAGATGGTCCCGAGCCGGAGGTGGACCGCCCGTGGCGGTGAACGGAAACCCCACCGTCAGAAGACGCCGGCTGGGCGCGGAGCTGCGCCGGCTCCGCCTGGCCGGTGGCCTGACCAGTACCCAGGTCGCCGAGCGACTGGTGATGTCCCAGCCCAAGATCAGTCACCTGGAGAACGGCCGCCGTGCCATCAAGCCCCGCGATGTGCGGGACCTGTGCAGTCTCTACGGAGTCATCGACCAGCAGGTCATCGACTCGTTGATGAGGATGGCCGGTGAATCGGACCGGCAGGGCTGGTGGGTCGCCTTCGGCGAAGTCCCCTACGCCGTCTACATCGGCCTGGAGACGGCAGCCGCATCCATCCTCACCTACGAGCCCCTGGTGATCCCCGGCCTCCTGCAAACCCCCGCCTACGCGGCCGCCGTCATCGCCGAACCTCAGGCCACGCCCGACGAGATCGCCACGCGCCTTGAGGTACGGCTGCGCCGTCAGCACCGGTTCCACCACCCGGCCCGCCCCCTGCGCTTACGCGTGGTACTCGACGAATCGGCACTGCGCCGCGTGGTCGGCAGCCCCGCCATCATGCGCGAACAGCTGGAGCACCTGAACTACCTCACTGCCCAGCCGTACATCACCGTGCAGGTCCTCCCGCACTGCGTGGGAGCCCATCCGGGCGTCTCGGGGCAGTTCTCGCTCCTCGACTTCGCGGACGCTCCCGGGGCGGGGACGGTGTATCTCGAACGGTTCACCAGCGACCTCTACCTGGAGAAACGATCCGACGTCGAGCGCTACAGCGTCATATACGAACATCTACAGGCCCAGGCTCTGAACCCGGACAGCACCCGCCGGTTCATCACCCGCGCCGCAGAGACCCACACCAGGTAGCGGGCATATCTAACCCTCGCTGGCCAAGCAGCGATCAACGTCTCACCCGGGTCGGGCAGGCGTTGATCCGTACCGGGCCGGGTTGATGCCGGAGCTTCAGCGAGCCTCACACCCGTCCGGGGGAACGCCGCGCCAGGATGGAGAGCCCGAGGGCCCCGGCGCCCCGGGCGGGAGGAGAACGCATTGATCACCACGAACATTCAACGCCACGGCACGGTCCTGGTCAGCGTCACCGGAGCACTCGACGAAAGCGCGGGCTCGGCGCTCCAGCGGGCGCTGGACGACGTCACCGTCGACGAGCGGGACCTCATGGTCGACCTGCACGGCGCGATGTCCATGGACGTCGACGGCCTGCTCCACCTCCTGGCCCTGCACCGGCGGGCGGAGAGCCTGGGCTTGCGCGTCCTGGTCGTCGGCTGGCAGCCCCAGCCCCAGCAGTTCATGGCCGACGTCGCGGGCATCCGCGGGCGCGGCTCGGCCACCGGGGAACGGTACGCCGTGGCGGGCTTTCGCCGGCTGCTCGAGGAACGGGCGCAGCGCGCACGCGACCTCTCGGATTTCGGTGCCGGATGGCTGTCCGGCGTCTAGCACGGCCCGGTCCGTTCCTCACACGAACGGTTCCCACTCTCCGGGGCCGGCGCCTCGCCACTCCACGAAGTCGGAGAGATCCGCCGTACCCGCGAGCCGGTCCCCGCCGACTTCGACCACGACTTCGGCGCCCTGATCGCCCGCACCCTCTCCGACCTCACCCACGACGAGCGGCACGTCCTGCGCTCCATCAGCCTGCTGGACGCCTTCGACCTCACCCTCGCCACCGCCGCCGCCGGCCTGGCGCACGAGGCCCCGGCCCAGCGGCTGATCGAGCGGCCTTTCATCCGCGAACAGCCCTTCGGGCTGTGGCCGTACCACCTGCACGGCCTGATCCGCTCCACCATCCGCAGCGCCGACGACGCCACCGACGACCGCTGGACCGAGCGCGACTGGCAGCAAGCCGCCAGCCGAGCCCTGGCCGCCCTCGGTGCCCAGTGGACCGCCTCCGAAGCCACCGGCCGGGACCGGATGCTCCTGGTCGGCTGCCTGCGCCAGGGTCTCCCCCTTGCCGGGACTTCCGTCTCGACCTCGGCTGGCTCGCGGACGCCGCCTGGGCCTATGTCAGCGACTCCGTGTGGGAGCCCATCGCCCCACCCGCCCGACCCGGCGGCACCAGCGGCCTGGAGACGGCCGCCGACGCCCTCGTCGAACTCCTCGCCGCGCTCGCCCGCCGCCAGCACGAACACCGCTCCGTCACCGCCTCCCGTCTCACCAGCGTCACCAGCAGCGGACTGCTGCCAGCTGACCTGCAGCAGATGGCCGTGTACTACCTCGCCAAGGCCCACCGCGACCTCGGCCAGTCCGCCGCCTCCCGTCAAGGGATGCAGCTCGTCGCCGACGGGGGGCCGCCTCGCCCCCGCGCTCGCCGGGGCCTGGTCCACCTCGCCCGCCTCGCCGGCGACTTCCCTACCGCGTACGACACCGCGCAGACCCTCGGATGGGCCGGCCGTCAGCACCGCGTCGAAGGCGACATCTACTGGCCCCACGGCGACATGAACCGCGCGGCCGCCGCCTACACCGCAGCCCGCGACCAGGCCGAGCAGCACAGCGTCGCCGGAGAACGCGCCACCAGCCAGGCCCAGCGCGCTCTCGTGCTCGCCTTCACCGACCCCGACACCGCGGACGACGAACTCCACCTCGCCGAACAGCTCCTCACCGGCCTTGACCTTCGCGCCACCAGCTTCACGCTGAGGATCGCCGCGCTTGTCCGCGACGCGGGCACCCTGCGCGGCCTCGAGGCCGCCCGCGCTCTGCTGAGCCGAGATCCGCGAGGCTGGCATCACCGCGGCCGAAGCCGCCCTCGAACTCGCCCTCGCCTTCCACCACGCCGTCCAAGGCGATCACGACGAGGTCCGCGCCGTCATCGCCAGGCTGCGCGACCTTGCCCGGACCGGCGACTACGCCTACTACGCAGATATCGCCCACTTCATGGCCGACCTGCCTTTGACCGCGTCCCTCGCCAACTGGCTCGGCGGCCCTGACGAGGTCCGTGCCCGCTGGCACCAGCTCGTTCAGACCCGCCGCACCCGACTCCACACCTAGAGCTCGGCCAGTCAGAGAACACCAGCGTCGCATCGTGCGGTGCACGAGGTTGACCCATCTTTACGCAGGTCAGAGCCGCAACACGGTGTGTGTTGCAGGGGCCTGTTGCACTCGCGTTGCACGCCGCCGGAGTGGGGCGTGCGGCAGACCGGTGACCTGTGACAGCGAAGACGGACCGTTTGCCACGGAAGTCGGGCCGATGACCGTTTATGCCATCGAAGATGGGTCACTGCATGTTTTGTGACAGCGAAGTTGGGCTGATGTTGACTCATGCCGTGCGGTGGCTTTGTTCACGAGAACCGATGTTCATCACTTCGGGTTCTGGCTCACATTCCGTGAATCACCACGCTGAGTGACGTTCGTCGGGCGGACAGCACCTCGGGAAGCTGCCTGAAAATGATCCGTCCCCAGTGCGGTGTGGCTGACAGTTCGGCCCGTGAAAGAAGTGGTGCTCCGGCTGGAGGAGTTGCTGTTCCCGTCAATCGCAGGTGTGGCCGTGCTGTCGGTCGACGTGAACGATGAGGCGGTACGCATCGAGGCCCGAAGTACGGTGGCCGGGTCCGATTGCCCTGGTTGCGGGAGGTGGTCTCGACGAGTTCACAGCTCCTACCTGCGGTTTCCCGCTGATGTGCCCAGTGGGGGCAGACGGGTCGTCCTCTGTTTACGCGTCCGCCGGTTCCTCTGCCCGGTCAATTCCTGCGGTCGTCGGACCTTCGCCGAGCAGATGACGGGGCTGGCCCGCCGATATGGCCGGCGGACCGAGCGCCTGCGGTCGACGCTGGCCGCAGTCGGCCTCGCGCTCGCCGGTCGAGCCGGGGCCCGCATGGCGAGAGTCTTCGGCATATCCGTCAGTCGCAGCACGGTGCTGAGGCTGGTCGAAGCCTTGCCCGACCCGGAAGTTCCCGTCCCGCGCGTCGTCGGCGTCGATGAGTACGCGACCCGTAAGGGCCGCCACTACGGGACTGTCCTGGTCGACGTCGAAAGCCGTAGGCCGGTGGACCTACTGCCCGACCGGGAGGCATCCAGCCTGGCCGCTTGGCTCACGACGCGGCCCACAGTGGAGGTGGTATGCCGCGATCGGGCACCGTTCTTCGCCGAAGGCGCCACAGCCGGGGCACCCCAGGCGGTGCAGGTGGCGGACAGGTGGCACCTTTGGCACAACCTGAGCGAAGCTGCCGAGCGTTGTGTCGCAGACCACCGCGGGTGCCTACGGGTGCTGGCGCCAGATCCAGCTGAGCCTGCGCCCGAGCCGGAGAAGTTCGAAGACCCTTCCGGCTCGCCGTGGCCTACGGGACATCGATTTGCCGACCGCACCCGCGCCAAGCACGCGACCGTCCACGAACTACTGGCCTCCGGCCTGAGCCGGAGGGCGATCGGCCGCCAACTCGGCATGACCTCGCGCACCGTCAAGCTCTTCGCCGACGCGGCCACCCCGGAGGACCTCTTTCGCGGGCAGTGGCAGGGTCGACCGTCCAAGCTGGACGCGTTCAAGCCCTACCTGGATGACCGCTGGAACCAGGGCTGCACCACCGCCTGGGCGGTATGGGAGGAGATCGTGCCGCTCGGCTATCAGGGCAGCTACCAGCGTGTTCGCGCCTACTTCCGGGAGAAGAGGACCTCTCCCAACTCGATCACAGCTCGGCCACCGTCGCCCCGCGTCGTCGCCGGCTGGATTCTCCGGAGACCTGAGGCCCTTTCGGAGATCGACCACCTTCGACTCAAGGTGTCTTGGCTCACTGCCCCGAACTCGACGCCCTCACCGGTCACGTCCGGTCCTTCGCCCAGATGCTCACCGAGCGCCGAGGCGAACGGCTACCGGAGTGGCTGGACGCTGTCCGGCAAGACGACCTCCCCAGCCTCCACACCCTCGCCGCGGGCATCGAACGTGACCGTGATGCCGTCATCGCCGGCCTCACCCTGCCCTGGAGCTCCGGTGTCGTCGAAGGACACGTCAACCGGATCAAGATGCTCAAGCGCCAGATGTTCGGACGGGCCGGCTTTGCTCTGTTACGGAAGAGGGTTCTTCTGGCCAACTGAGGACACCCACCCATAGGGTGACAGGGACGAGAGAAGAACACGATGGATCCCCGCATACCCCGCCTGCGCCGCAAGCTGGCCGCGATCCCATTCCAACCACTGCGCGGCCACTCCTTCGGGGAAGAGCAGCACAAGTTCTGCCTCGGCCCGAAGCTGGCGGGAGCACGCGTCGCGGCGTTCGAGGCCGAGCACGACATCGTCCTGCCCGACGCCTATCGGCAGTTCCTCACGCACGTCGGCGGCTCAGGCGCGGCACCGTTCTACGGCCTCATGCCGCTGGAGCAGTGTTCCCTGCTGGTCATGAATCCCCGCGGAGAACCAGGGAAGCCCCGCGGCTTCGACGGCAGAGACCCCAGGGCCCACGGACGCGATCTCTTCCTCCACATCATCGAGATGGGCTGCACCGACGTATGCGTCATCGCGGTGACCGGCCCCCTCACCGGCCGCGTCCTCATCGGTAACAGCGACGGCTACTGGGGCCCCAACGTCTCCTCCGCTACCGACTTCCTCGACTGGTACGAACGCTGGCTCAACCACATGAGCGCCGGACGCGACAACCGGGCCCTGGAACTCACCTCACCGAGGCTTCGCGCTCATCCAAACCGCCATCGCCTGGCTCCCAAGATCTGACTCCCCGTAATCACTCCACGGAAAGTGAGCCAGAGCCCGAAGTGGTGAACATCGGCTGTCGGTTCTCGGTTCTGGCACACATTCCGTGAGAACGATCAACGGATTCTTGTCGCGGTGACGTTGCGTCATCTGGGACCGTGGTGCAATGCGGAAGATGTTCGCCAGGACGAGGGCGTCGCCGACCACCGACATGCACGCCCACCAGCCGCTGCACAACGACTCCGACCAGGCTCGTCAGCACGATCACCGTTGAAGCCGCTACCGCACTCGCCAGGCTGGTCTGGCCGCGCCTGCGACGTGTGGGGCAGGGAGCACCTCTACCGGGACGGCAGCAAGGTCTACTCCGGTGCCATCAACACCGGCACCGACCGCCACGGGTACCAGCTGCGCATTCCCGGGCCATGGCCCCCTCGGCCATGTGGTTGTAGAGCTGCAGGAATGCGACGGACAGGACGGAGGGGTCAGCAGCCCAGTGCGCTCGGGCGCCGTCCACTCACAGTTCATCGCTCGGGACGAGGATGGCCATCGGAAGCCAGCCATCATCTCTTGCCGCGGCGAGAGAGGCGCCTGATCCGTTCTTCGCGTCGGGCTGGGGCAACCAGTGCCCGGAAATCGTCCCTCTCACGCAGCAGCTTCAGGCATGGATCCTGTTTCGCTTCATCCCTATCTCGATCATTCGGTAGTGCGAAGCGCGCCTGCCGGATGGCATTCTCTGGATCGTAACCCTGCCGAAGTGCAAGGAATGAGTCCAGGCATGCATTCTCGTAGGCGCGCCGGGGAACTACAGTCTTATCCGCTGGGCGGAGGGGCCCAATAATTCGGGGTTCGGTCAAGGATTCAATCTGGCGCAGCAGAACGTCGGCGATGGGCTTCACCTGCTCGGCGTATGCCGCCCACTGGGGTGGGTTCCCCTTTGCGGTCGCTTCACACTGTCGCACAAACTCTTGTGCGAACCTTTTGGCATCTAGCAGATTGGGGTCGCCCGCCGGATATCCGTCTTCCGCGTGAAGGTTGATCCGCTGGGCTGTGCCGCGATATAGGGCTCGGAGAAGGAGCGGCGATCCGGCTTCAAGATTCAATTCTTGGAGTTCGTTATCTAGCGCGTCGGCGAACTGTCGGTAGGCAGGCTCGCCAATCTTCGTAGCGCTCTGGAGTGCCCACAAGTATTCAAGACGCGCCAAAGGGTAGGTGGGGTCCTCGTTCACTGCACGGGCGAGCAGTGATGTGCGCTGGTCGTGGTTGTCGATGAGCGAGTCGCTGGCAGCGATGACGTGAAGGGCGACACTCTTCCAGTTCCGGGCTTTGTACAGGCCCCGCTGCAGGTATGGATGTGCTTCGCTCAACTGCACAAGGATGAACGCTGCAGCTCCGGTCAACAGCTGGGCTCGCATGCGGTCACCTTCTGTGCTGGCATCGACTTCAGGGAGCCCAAGATCGAGGCGGCTGAAAATCATGCTTGCGGCGTGGCTGCCGTTGCGGGAGAGGGTGATAGCGACGCGGTTGGCGTCGACGATGTTTGCTCTAGCGCGCCAGGTGAGGTCTGGACGGAGCGCGAAGTAGAGGCTGGACAGCGCTCCGATTACCCTTCCCGCAGGCAGTGCGCTCAGGGCTTCGCTGTCGACGGTACTAAGCGCCGTCGGAGAGGTTGAATTGTGCGTCCGCAGGCGCGCCGGCGTTTCTGCCCCGAGGGTCTGCAAGCGGGCGAGTAGGTAGTCGGTCGCTGCTGCGTCCGTCTTTCCGTCGGCGGTCTGTACAGCGACTTGAAGGCGCAAATTCTGGCCGAGCATCGCCGCTGTGAGGACCAGGCCGTAAGCGGTGAGTAGCCCGTATGCGGCGAGGAGTCGCCACCGAGCCAGGGCTTCGTGATCCTTGCTGCTGAGAAACACCACCACGAAAAGGCCAATGATGATGAGGATTCTCAGGGTCCCATCGAACCGTAGCCAGTGGCGCGCGACGCAACGATTCCGCCAGCCGTCCTTGGTGCGCTCTGCCTCGGAAATGAGAACCGCCAGCGGAACGGCAAGGATCGCGATGACGAAAAGAACGAGCAGTGTCCAAAACGCCGGCCGCGGCACGAGAGGGGCTGGGCCAAAGGGGACCATCGCATGAACGGGCAGAGTCACCGCTGCGCCCACCAGAATCAGATAACCGAGATATTTCAGCGGCTGGCGCACGACGCTCGGCCACTCCACTGATTCGACTCTGACGAGCCACCGAGAAAGCAAGCTCCCGAGGGATAGTAGAACAAGGAGAGTGACGACGACTGGCACGATGAGTTTCAGGGCTGGTCTCAACCAGTCGTCATAGAAGCGGTCCCACCTCCGCTCCGCTGGGCGTCTCTTCGAGCCTGTGGCCTCTGTCAGTCCCTTGAGCGCCTCCGTATTCGCCTCATCTTTAAGCAGCGCTGTCTCGAACGCTGCAGCCGAACTAGTCAGTTCACCGGCCCGGAGCAACCCCTGCCCCTTGGAAACAAGATCTCGGGCTTCCTGCCGCTTTTTGTCGATATCCTCCAAGCCTCTGGCTGCGCAAGGTAGGGGGTCTTTACCCGCGACAGGCATGAAGAGGGTGGCGGCTTCGGCCAGGTGACCGTTGGCTACAAACTCGTCCGCTGTTGAGCACACGGTGGATGGGACGTTTGGGCTCGGCGCCACCAAGGCTGTTCCACCTGCGCTGGGTGGGGCCGCGGCCGTCGCAGCAAGAACCAGCAGCACGACACCAAACCAGCGGACAGGGCTCATGAGCACCTCTATATATCGGCCCCCATAGAGCTATGGCCGCTGCGCACAGATCTGTAGCGGCAGTTCAGCCGAATGGCTCTCTACGCTGAGACAGGCTGCAGTGCTGCGGACGAAGGCTCTCGGTCCACCGGCCGTAGCGGCGGGTCAGCCCGGCAGCTCGCCCCTATCAATACCGCCTCATCGTTCACGTCGACCGACAGCGCCGCGATATCCGGGATCGACGGGACGTACCGGAACTGTCAGCTCATCCAAGATCGCTACCTATGGTTTTCTGGCAACTAGGACGGCGGGATCGGTCGTCGGCCTTCACTCACGGTGCGCGCTCACGGAAAGTGAGCCAGAACCCGGTTCTCGTGAACAAAGCGAGAGCGGTCGCGGAGTTCCGCTCGCCAGCGGAACCCTCTCTGCTGACAGGTGCCCGAACACCACTTGCGGCGGGTTCCCGGCTTGCGGTCGGCGATGGAGGTTCCGCAGGCCGCGCATTCCTGCTGATCAGATCGCCGGAGGACTTCCTGGTCAAAGCACTCGTCCGAGCACCAAGGGTTGGGCCTGAGGGGCTGGTAGTTGCGGTGGCAGCCCCGGCAGGTCGGCGGGCGGGGGTGCTGCGGCTCTGGCCAGCGTTCCCGAAGTTCCGCGTTCCAGCGGTCGGCTCGTTCACGGCATGGTTTCGAGCACCAGATGCGGCCAGTGACCGGTTTGCGGTGGGCCATCGAGGCTCCGCAGCCTCCGCATTCCTGCAGCTCAGCGCGTTTCAGCACTTCCTGCTGCAGACAGTGGCGAGAGCACCAGGGGTTGATCCTGAGCGGCCGGTAGCGCCGCCCACAGCCCCGGCAGGCCCGCGCCCCGAAGGGCCCGGGGGCCTCCAGTCCGGCCGGATCGAGCTCAACGTCCGTTTCCTGGGGCGGGTTCGCGGCTGTGATCAGGTCGCGCCGTTCACGCATTTCCTGGGTTCTGCACGCGATCGAGCACCACTCGCGGGCCGTCCGTCGACTCTGGGAAGAGTGGTTTCCGGCAGTAGCGGCAGATTACGGTCGGCGGGAGCGGGCTGCGGGTCCAGTGGGCGATCCTGGCACTGCAGCGTTTCGAGCACGCCTTTCGCCTGGTGGCACTGTTCATCGGCCCTTCGCAGGCCGGGCAGAGGCCGGTGAGTTCATATAGCGGGCCAGCCAGCGGATGTTCGCCATGAACACCGGATCGGGCCGCCCCACCCAGGCGAAGTCCCATCCCACCGCCCCCGCACGCACGCTCGGTCGCGGCGAAGGACTCCCGGGTCTCCTCGTCCATTTCGTCCTCGGCACGGACGTCGACCACGCGGGCCCGCCCGTCGGCGAGCCGGACGAAGTAGTCGGGAGCATGCCTGCGCTCGCGGACGCCGTCGTGCCAGTGAAGCCAGAACGGCTGCGAGGCGGTGGCGGTGACCTGTGAGTCCCGGTCCAGCAAGACCAGCCGGTCCCGCTCCAGCCACGACTCGTATCCGACGTGATCCCGTACGGTCACCGAGTAGTACCAGCCCGCGAAGCCCCGGCCGTACTTGTGCCAGGTGAACTCACGGACCGGCTCCGCCGCCTCGAACCGGACATCCCAACCCGTCTGCAGTGGCCGGCGCCTACGTACCCCGTCGACAGAGAAGTCCAGCTCAAAGCCCGTGAGTACAGCTTGATCGACTGCACGAACAGGTAACCCCACTACGGCCCCGCCTGACGAATCCACTGCCGGTCCAACTTCGTTGGCACAAACTAGCGTTGGCCCAACTTCAGTGGCAAACGGCCCACCTTCGCTGTCACAGGTCAACCGGAACGGACGGGGCTGACCTGTGACAGCGAAGCTGGACCGCTCGTCATCGAAGTTGGACGGACGGCTGTTTACGCCGGCGAAGATGGATCACTGCATGGTTGGTTACAGCGAAGCTGGACCGGCACGGGGCTTGAGCTGCGCGATCCCGGAGTCCGGCTCGCCGGAGGACCGCTCCTTGCCGGCAGGTGCCCGAGCACCACTGGCGGGCGCGGGACGGCTCGAGGTGGGCCGCGGAGGTTCCGCATGCCGCACATTCCCGCTGGTCACAGCCTCTGGTGAACTCCTGCTCGAAGGAGTGGTCCGAGCACCAGGGGTTCGGCCTGAGGGGCTGGAAGAGGCAACGGCAGGTCAGCCAGGACGAACAGGCACACCCAGAAGATCTGCACCCGACTAGGCAGTGTCTTCAAAGGGGCTTTAGCCAGAGGAACAGGGACGCGATGGTGACGGCTGCCTGGTAGGACTCGCGGGTTTTGTCATAGCGAGTGGCGA
>NZ_JOIR01000068.1 GCF_000720115.1 Streptomyces sp. NRRL F-2580 | reverse complement strand
CAAGCACCTCGGCGACACCGGCTACCGCGAAGAGCTCGGCACCTACTACGGCACCGGCGCCCCCTTCGGCGGCCGCCCCGCCTGATCCCGCTCGCGCACGATGACGCCGGTCCCGACACCCTCCCCGGGGTGCCGGGACCGGCGTCATTCCGGATGTTGCTTCGCGGGATGCGAAGCGCATCCCATGAGCCGGGGCCGGGCTTCACCGAACGGTTCACCGTCCCGCTCCACCCGCCGGAAGGACCCGTCAGGCGTGGGCGTGCGGGGCGGCTCCACGCCCACCGCCCCCTCGGCGGCAGCCAGACCGCCCAGGCCGAGTGGCAACGCCGGCGGGCCCGCCAGCACGCGCACCTCGCCGCAGGAGATGAGCACCGGCTCGACGTGCCCGTGGTTGGTCAGCGCCACCCGCTGCGCCACGCAGTCGAACTCGACGAGCAGGGCCGTCGCGAACCGTTGCTCGCCCGGAATCTCCTCGGCCTCCCGGATCAGCCGCCGCTCCCGCCCGGCGGCGACGGCGGGCAGGTCCTCGGCTCCCTGTTGCGGCAAGCTCCGTCGACGACGGCGTGCGGGAACGCTTCGACGAGACCCCGCGCCGCGCCGCGACCTGGAGGCCGGGGCCGGGGACGACCGCTTCGGCCACCTGCGCACGCAGCCGACGTACGAAGGGGCGCTCGTCATCGTGCGCGCGACTCCGTGACAAGGAAGAGAACCCGCCGGACCGGATCATCGGCGAGGACGACCTCGCCTTCGCCGACTTCGGCGCGATCTTCGAGGAGTTCGAGGCGGACTTCGGCCGGACCTTCGTCTTCGGCGACGACCCGGCCAGGCACCGGCTGCGTGACGACCCTGGCCACCGTTTCCACGAGCAGTTGCTCGATCTGGCGTGACGGCTGCTCGGCGTGCTACCGAGGCTCCGCGCTCGTGGGGGCGGAGCCTCAGTCCCCCCCGCGTGACGACGCTGGATCAGGCTGCCGCGGTAGAGCGGCCGTCGGGGCTCCGCTCCGTCTGCGCGCCGAGGTACACCCATGCCTTCGTACCGGAACGCAGGATTACCTCGGTCCTCGCGTAGTCGTCGACCTCGTAGTCGTCCGCCGCGGCGAGTTCGTCGTCGGTGATCGCGAAGACAGCGCCTTCGACGGCGTCGGACGGTTCGGCGGAGGCAACGAGCAAGGGGTGTCGGTCACTTCCGCTGATGGCGATCACCTCGGGGTCGGTGATCTCGATGTAGGTGACCCGGTACCCGGGCAGTGCGTCGGGCTTCCCCTCGACCAGCCTGCCGAACTGGGCGAGCTGGACCTCCCGGGACTGCAGCGTGCCGTAGGAGAACAACTGGTGATGAGCCGGGCCGGCCATGCGGGTAAACCTCCTGGAATGCACCTGCCACTGACATGGTCGCCTCAACCTATCCAATACGGACCGGCCTCGGAGGCATCGAGGGGTACCGAGCAACTCAATGTCCGAATAGGCCCGTTGACCCTGCTCATCCGGCCAGGAGGACCAGCGGCGCCGGGCTGCCGTCCGTCCAGTCACCGCCGAGCACGGCGAGGGCGTCGCCCAGCCTCCGGCCACGGCTTTTCCAACGCATACGCGGCGGATTGCCTGCGGGCACCAGCCCGCTCACGCACCGCGCCGATTGCCTGTGAGCGCCGCCCTTGCCGAAGATCCAGGCTCCGGTGTCCCCCGTTCAGTGGCCCAACGCCCGCTTCGGTTCTGCCTTGTCCATCTTCGAACGGCCCTCGATCCCCTTCTGCTCCGCCTCGTTGTACAGCTGCTCCTTGGTGGGGCCCTGCGCACCGCTGTGGGAGCGCTGCCCGCCCCGCCTGGAGGCCGACATGTCCTGGGTCGGGGCATCTCATTCAGCTTGGCCGACCGACTCTCCGTTGCCGATGGGCCGGGCCGGGGGCCATCGGGTCAGCCCTCGACGTACTGGACGGCCTCGTGCAGTGCGTCGGCGGCGCAGGGCCGACCCATCAGGATGCACAGCGTGAAGAGGGAGTCCTCGAAGGCACGGCGTGCCTCCGGGTCGGCGGGGGCGGCAGTCAGGCGCAGGCGGGTCTCGAAGAACCGGCCGAGGGCCTTCTCGGCGTCCTCCCTCAGCGGCATCAGGTGCGGGCTCCCGGACGGTACGGGAGCTGGGGTGCGGGCCGAGTGAACGGCCCGGCGCAGAGACCGCTCGGCACGGACCGGGACGGGTATGCCACGGGAGGCGTCGAGTACCGCGGCGGCCAGGACGGTCTCGGGCAGGCCGGCCCCTGCGGCCGCGGCGGACAGGATGCGCTCGGCCTCGCGGGCCGGGGCCGGCGTCGTCGCCATCAGCGTGCTCACCGCCCGCAGGACTGCTCGGTCGGACGGCACATGTGTGGCGGCGGCCGCGGGGACGCGGTGCCCGGCCCCGCGACCCCCGGTGAGGGGGACGGACGTGGTCATGGGATCCCCTGCTTTCTTGCGCACGCGTTCAGGTGAGGAGTGAGCGGGTGTCCGTGAGGTTCATGAGCCGCTCGACCCGGCGCCCGGCGGCCGTGATCTGCAGGCTGCGCCCGGCCCGCAGGGCCGCGCGCCGGGCGGTCAGGAGGGTGCCGAGGCCGGCGCAGTCGCAGAAGGTCACCCGCTCCAGGTCGACGAGGAGGGTGGCGCGGTGAGAGACGAGGGCGGCCAGGAGGACCTGGCGGAGGAGCGTGGCGTTGTCGAAGTCGACCTCACCGCTCACCACGACCTGGACCGTCCCGGGCTGTGGGCCGGGCATGACCCCGACCTCCAGGCCGGCCGCTTCCGGCAGGGAGGGGCGGTGGTCGGACACGATGGCGGTCATGACGCCTCCCCACACGTTCCGGGGCTGTTTCTACTCCCATCAGCATCGTCGGCATCGGCACGACCTACGTCAATAAATACGTGAAAAACAGGACGTACATACAAATATTGATGCAAGCTGGAGGCATGGGCGATGAAGACCTCCCCCACGGGTCGTGGACGTTCCTGACCAGCCACGCCCGCGTCCTGCTCGCCCTCGCGCGCGACCCCGAAGTCCGCCTTCGAGAGGTCGCCGAGACCTGCGTGCTCACCGAGCGGACCGTCCAGGCGATCGTCGCGGACCTGGAGCAGGATGGATACCTCACCCGGGTACGCGAGGGACGACGCAACCGCTACCGCATCAGCCCCGGGGCGAAGTTCCGCCACCCCGCCGAAGCGGGCCGCGACATCGCCAGGCTGCTCACCCTCTTCGCCGACGACCCGCCCGCGCCCCGGACACCACGCCGTGAAGGGACCTGACCCCACGCGCACCCGAGACCGCGGGACGCTTCCGGCAGCGGCCGCGCGGTCGGCTCATGGACTCCGGTCCTGCGCCGACGCTCCCTCGCCGGCGAGCATCCCGACGCCCCCTTGGCGGTCTCCGCAAGGGCCTCGCTTGACTGGTGGACGGCACGACAGGTAGGGAGAGGCTGTTCATCGCGCAAGGTGTGAAACGGGGGACAAATGAAGCCGCTCGAAACGGGCGATCCCACCTCGCTCGGCGAGGGCCGCTACCGGCTGGTGGGACGGCTCGGCCAGGGGGGCATGGGCGTGGTCTACCTGGGCCGCTCCCGGTCCGGCCGTGCGGTCGCCGTCAAGGTCGTACGTCCCGAGCTGAGCACCGAGCCCGGATTCAGGCGCAGGTTCGCCGACGAGGTGGCGGCCGCGCGGCGGGTAGGCGGCTTCCACACCGCGCCGGTGGTCGACGCCGACCCGGAGGGAGAGCCGGCCTGGCTGGTGACGGCCTTCGTACCCGGCCCCACCCTGCAAGCGGTACTCGCGCGCGTCGGATCGCTGCCTCTGGACACGCTCACCGTCCTGGCGGCCGGCCTGGCCGAGGCACTCGAGGCGATCCACCGGGCGGGGGTCATCCACCGGGATCTCAAGCCCGCGAACATCATCGTCGCCGAGGACGGGCCGCGTGTCATCGATTTCGGCATCGCGCGCGCCCTGGACGGAACGTCCCTGACACAGACCGGCCTGCAGGTCGGCACGCCGGGTTTCCTGGCGCCCGAGCAGCTCACCGGCGGTGGGGTGCTCACCCCCGCGGTCGACATGTTCGCTCTGGGGGTGGTGCTCACCCAGGCGGCGGGCGGCGCCCCCTTCGGCGACGGCCCGTCCGCGGCCAGGCACTTCAAGGTGGTCTACGAGGAGCCGGACCTGACCGCGGTGCCCGCCGAACTCCGCGAGGCCATCGGCGCCTGCCTGTCCAAGGACCCGGCGGCAAGGCCCACCCCGGCCGCCTTCCTCGCCACTCTGACCGTCCGCCACCCGGACGGCGGCTCCTGGCTGCCGGAAGCGGCGACGCAGCTGCTCCCGGCCCCGGAACCGGCGGTGCGGCCCACCGAGCCGGACGGCGGCCCGTCGGACACCGCGCGGGACCTCCCGGTACCGGACGCCGCCCCGCCCGTCGTCGCGGAGCCCCGTACGGAACAGTCGCGCACCGTGACGGGCCCCGCGGCACGGCTCTCCCCCACCGCCGCGCAGGTGCCGAAGGCCGTTGCGGGGAAGCCCCGGCGTCGCCGCGCGGTGGCGGCCGCGGTGCTCGTCACGTCCCTCGCGGCCGTCGGCCTGTTCGTGTGGCAGCCCTGGACCGACTCCACCAAGGACGATTCCACGCCACGCGCCGCCACGCCCACCGGATCCGCCCCCGCCCCCGCCTCGTTCCCGACCGACCCCCTGCTGATCCGGCAGGACACCGCCCCGGGCTGGCCCGGGACGTGCCACGGCGTCATCGCCCGCCGGGACGCCGGGACGGAGAAGCCCGTGGAGCTCATCGCCGGGAGCGCGGGCGCATGCGACACCCTGCCCCAGTGGTCCCCTGACCGCCGGTCGTTCGCCTTCACCCGCAGCACACCCGAGGACACGGCCGTCTGGACCGCCAACGCCGACGGTTCGAACGCGCGGCGGATCACCTCCATCGCCGGCGGCAGGGTGTCCTGGTCTCCGGACGGCAGCCGGCTCGCCGTGCTCCGCAAGAAGGACGGCGTCCAGCAGCTGTTCGTGGTCACCGTCGCCGACGGCGTGGCTCGCCAGCTCACCTCGGGCGGGGGCCAGGTCGAGGATCCCGCGTGGTCGCCGGACGGCAAGAGCATCGCGGTCTGTCTGCAGACGGAGCCCGAGAACTGGCAGATCCACCTGGTCGACCCCGCCGCCCCGAACCGTGCCCCGCGGCAGGTGACCCGGCTGCCCCATCCGGCACTCGACCCGGTGTGGTCACCCGACGGAGCCACCTTCGCCTACACGGCGGGGACCTACGGCACGGGCACTCAGGGCGACATCCGCCTCGTGGGCGCCGACGGCAGCGGCGATCGTGAACTGGTCGCCACCAGCGCCCATGAGATGGATCCCGCCTGGTCCGTCGACGGCACGTGGGTGGCCTTGGTCCGCGGGCCGTACGAGAAGCCCGTGATCTGGGCCGTGCGCGCGGACAAGACCGGCGAGCGGACGCTCACGGCCGGCGGCGCCGCCGAGGGGCATCCCGCCTGGCGCTGACGATCTTCGGCGGCGGAGTACCGGGTGGTGACCAGGCATCGGAGGCCGGCGGGAAGTGTCCGGATCATGCCTGGATTCGCACGGTTCACGACTGGCAAATGCTTGCCACGGCGGGGACTTGCCACCCTGTGGCCTTCACGCCGACGCTGCTCGGTCGATAGACCCATGGCATGTTCTCCTCCTCTCAGTCCTCCGCCTTCCGGCGCAGGCGCCGGCAGCTGATCTCGGCCGCTGCCGCGGTGCCTCTGCTGGCGTCGGGGCTCGCGGTGCTGCAAGCGCCCGCACTGGCCGCTCCGAGCAAGCCCACCGTTCCCGCCAAGGCTTCGGCGACCCACAAGGTCACCCTGGTCACCGGCGACGTCGTCACGGTCACCACGATGGCCGACGGCAAGCAGACCGCCGAGGTCGACCGACCGGACAGTGCCGTCGGCGGTGTGAAGATCCAGCAGATCAACGGAGACCTGTTCGTCGTCCCGGACGAGGCCGTGCCGTTGCTGGGCACGGACCGGCTGGACCGGCGGCTGTTCAACGTCACCGACCTGATCGAGATGGGATACGACGACGCGAAGTCGGCCACGGTCCCGCTGATCGCGACGTACGCCCGGACCAGGTCCGGCGCGGCCGTCGAGCCGACGGCGCCCCGGGGCAGCCGGCTGACCCGCGGTCTCAAGGACATCGGCGGTGCCGTGCTCAGCACCGAGAAGGGGCAGGCCCGTACCTTCTGGAGTTCCGTCGCGCCGCAGGGCAGCGCGACGTTGGGCGCCGGTGTGGCGAAGCTGTGGCTCGACGGCCGGGTGAAGGCCAACCTGAAGGAGAGCGTGCCGCTGATCGGCGCGCCCACGGCTTGGGCGGCCGGCTACACCGGCAAGGGCGTCAAGATCGCGGTGCTCGACACCGGCATCGACGTCGACCACCCCGACTTCGCCGGCTTGATCGACGCCACCGCCAGCTTCGTACCGGGTGAGGCCGTCACCGACGTCAACGGGCACGGCACGCACGTGGCCGGCACGATCGTCGGCTCGGGCGCCGCCTCCGGCGGCGCCAACAAGGGCGTCGCTCCCGGCGCGGACCTGTACGTCGGCAAGGTGCTCGGCGGCGCGGAGGGCTACGGCCAGGACTCCTGGATCATGGCCGGCATGCAGTGGGCCGCCGAGTCCGGTGCGGACGTCGTCAACATGAGTCTCGGCGACTCGTACCCGACGGACGGCAGCGACCCGATGTCGCAGACGGTCGACGCGCTCTCCGCGCAGTACGGCACGCTGTTCGTCATAGCCGCCGGCAACTCGGGACCGGAGAGCATCTCCGCCCCGGGCGCGGCCGCCTCGGCGCTGACCGTGGCCGCCACGGACAAACAGGACCGGCTCGCAAGTTTCTCCAGCACCGGCCCGCTGACCCGCTCCGGCGGCATGAAGCCGGACATCGCGGCGCCCGGAGTGGACATCACCGCGGCCCGCTCGTCTCGGATGACCGACGGCGGCGAGGGTTTCTACCGCACCATCAGCGGCACTTCGATGGCCACCCCGCACGTGGTCGGCGCGGCGGCGATCCTGGCCCAGCAGCACCCGGACTGGACCGGCGCACAGCTCAAGGAACACCTGATGAGTACGGCGAAGGGCCTGGACGAGGGGTACTCGCCGTACGAGGTCGGTACCGGCCGTCTCGACGTGGCCGCTGCCGTGCACACCACGGTCCGCGCCACCGGATCCCTCTTCTTCGGCAACTACACCTGGCCGCACCAGCCGAGTGACGTCGCCGTCACGAAGGCCCTGACCTTCACCAACACCGGCTCCGCCGACGTCACGCTGAACCTCGCGCTGACCGGCGGCGGGCCGTTCACGCTGGGAGCCGCCAAGGTGACCGTCCCGGCGGGCGGCACCGCCGCCGTCCCGGTGACCGGCGACCCGGGGGCCGCCCCGGCAGGCCGGCACGTCGGCTACGTGACGGCCAAGGACGCGGCCACCGGGCAGCCGGTGACCCGCACCTCCGTGGCGCTCCTCAAGGAGGAGGAGCGCTACGACCTGAACATCAAGCTGGTGGGGAGGGACGGCAAGCCGGCGGCCGGCTGGGTCGGAATCAACCTCGCCGGGGACGTCTGGCCGTGGACGGTCTACGTCGACGGATCGACCACCATGCGCATGGCACCGGGTACGTACACGGTCGCGGGACACCTCGACGTGGCGGGCGAGAAGGGGGACCGCTCGGGTCTGGCCGTGCTCGTAGACCCGGAGACCGTGCTCAAGGGCGGCTCCGCCGACGTGGTGCTGGACGCGAGCAGGGCACGCCTGTTGCAGACCGAGGCGCCGGAGCGTACCGAGGACCGCCAGCGCAAGGTCGACTTCAACGTCCACTACAAGGGCCTCGACCCGTATCTGGACTACCGCAGCGCGTACGTGCTGCCGCCGACGTACGACGACGTCTACGTCGCACCGACGGAGGCGATGGAGCAGGGCGAGTTCATGCTGATCACCCGTTGGCGCAAGGGTGAGCCGCAGCTCGGGCTCAGCACGCCGGGCGGTCGGCTCCGGCTCGATGCGCGGGTGCAGGCGGGCAGTGCCCTGGGCACCGCCACGGACAGGCTGGACGTCGTCTACGCGGGCAAGGGCTCGGCAGCGGCGTACGAGAACGTCAAGGCCAAGGGCAGGGTGGCCGTCGTCGACCGCAGCGACGAGGTCGCGCCGCAGGAGCGCGCCGAGGCCGCGGTCGCGGCCGGCGCGAAGGCGCTGATCGTGGTCAACGACGGCGTCGGGACCCTGATGGAGTACGTCGGGGACTCGGCCATCCCGGTCGCCTCCGTGCACCGCGACGCGGGCAAGGCCCTTGTCTCCATGGCCAGGAGCGGCAAGGACAAGCTGACGGTCAAGCAGACCGAGTACACGCCGTTCGTCTACGACCTGACCCGGGACTACCCCGGCCGGGTGCCGGACCGGGCGCTGGTCTACAAGCCGGGCAAGGGTGACCTGGCCCGGATCGACGCCCGCTACTACTCCGCCACGAACGGCCGGCCGGCGGAAGGCTACCGTTCCGACTTCACCCTCAGCCCGTCGTTCAACCTTCCCGAGGCCGAGTGGCACCCGGGCACCCGCACCGAGTGGGTGACCCCGGGCCAGGTGTGGAGGGAGTTCCACACGCAGGGCGTCGACGGACCGCTGCCCTGGTCGATGGTGTCAGGTGACAACACCTATGCCAAGGGCGGCACCACCCGCCTGGACTGGTTCGCTCCGGCGACCCGGCCCGGGCAGAGCGAGTCCTTCGGCGTGTACAACTCCCGTTGGCAGAACTACATGACCTGGAACGTGCAGGCGTGGGCCTCCGCCAGCGACACCATGCGTCTCGGCGGCTACCTGCCGTGGGGTGAGACACCGTCCCACCTGCGGGTCTTCCAGGGCGGCACGCTGATCCACGACAACCCGGTCAGCGGAGACATGCAATGGGTGGAGGTACCGGCGGGGAACCTGCCCTACCGCACCGTCCTCGACGTGGAACGGCCCGGTGACGTCTTCCGGCTGTCGACCCGCACCCACACCGAGTGGACGTTCATGTCCGACACCGTCGACTCGGACTCCTTCGAGCCCTTCTCGGTGCTGAACCTGGACTACAAGCTGGAGTCGGACCTGCACGGCGACCTCAAGGCGGGTGCGAAGCAGCAGATCGCCCTCAAGCCGGTGTCCATGGACCGCGGCACCGTGCCCGGCACCGTATCCGGAGTGACGCTCGACGTCTCACACGACGACGGCGTCACCTGGCAGAAGGTGACCCTGGCCAAGGACGCCGGCGGCGCCTGGACGGGTTCGTTCACGACGGCCAAGCGGCCCGGCGGCTTCGTCTCTCTGCGCGCGAGCGCCGCGACGGACCGTGGCTTCGGGGTCAAGAACGAGATCATCCGGGCGTACGGCCTGCGATGAGCCGCACCGTCGGGCCCCGGGGAGGTGACTCTCCGGGGCCCTTCCCCTCACACCTGCTCCCAGCAGGGACTGTTCAGGGTCTGCCGCCATGGCGCATACTCTCCCCGCTGCGGCAAGCGGAAGAGAGTCGGTCGCCGATGCTGGATGTTCTGGGCCTCGACCCCGACGACGAGCACGTCTACCGGGCGCTGCTCGGACGGCCGAACTCCCCTGCGACCCTCCTCGCCGACCTGGCGGTGCTGTCGCAGGCCCACGTCGACAAGGCGTTGTCCCGCCTCGTCGAGTGGGGACTGGCGACCAGGTCGGCGGACGGGCAGTTCACGGCGGCGCCGCCGGCCATGGCGCTCGGCGCGCTCATCAGCCAGCGCCGGGACGGGTTGCGCATGGCCGAGCACGCGCTGGTGACCTTCGCCGAGGAACACCGGGCGGCGATGACCGGGAACAGCATCAGCGATCTGATCGAGGTCGTCACGGGTGCCGACGCCATCCGCCACCGCTTCCTCCAGGTGCAGCAGGCGGCCCGCACGCAGGTCCGAAGCTTCATCACCGCTCCTTTCGTCGCTCTGTCGCCCGACGAGAACACGGCAGAACCCGTGGCCATCGGCCGCGGTGTTCAGTTCCGGGCGGTACTGGACCGAGCCGTGCTGGCGGAGCCGGGCATCATCGACGATGCGATCGATTCACTGCGCAAGGGCGTGCAGCTACGTGTCGCAGACGAGCTGCCGATGAAACTCGTGCTGGCCGACGCCGACCTCGGCCTCGTCCCGCTGACGGTCACACCGGACGGAGAGCCCGGCGCCGTGCTGTTGCACCGCAGCGGCCTGTTGGACGCGTTGGACGCGCTGTTCGAGACGGTGTGGCGGACCGCCCACCCGCTCGAACTCTCGGGCACCGGCGGGGAGGCCGGGCCCACCGTCGAGCTCGGTGCGACCGGCCCGACCGACCTCGACCGGAGGATCCTCGCGCTCCTCCTGGCCGGCCTGACCGACCAGACGGCCGCGGCACAACTCGGGCTGTCACCGCGGACGCTGCACCGACGTCTGCGCCACCTCACGGACCTGGCCGGAGTCCGAACCCGGATGCAGCTCGGCGGTCACGCTGTCCGACACGGCTGGGTGGGTCCGCCCTGACCCGCTCGTACGCGGTCGAGGCGACGACCGCGTCCACCCGGCGACGGCGCCGTCCCCCGCCGGTGCCTTCGACCCACCCGACGGCCTCGACCCGCCGCGCCGCACCCCGGGCCGACGTGGTCCGGTGGGGACCGTAGGCTCTTCGCATGGTGGGTACACAGCCGCGCGGGGCGGATCGGGGGCCGGGGCGGCCGCGTGAAGAGCGGGTCACTGGGGCGGTCCTCAATGCGGTCGTCGAACTGATCACAGAGCAGGGGATCGGGGCCGTCACGATGGATGCCGTCGCCGCACGGGCCGGAGTGAGCAAACCCGCCATCTACCGCCGATGGCCCACCAAGCAGGACCTGATCATCGCCGCCGCCGAGACCCGTGTCGGCGTCCTGTCGGTGCCCGATCTCGGCGACTTCCGCGCGGAGCTCCGTTTCGTACTCAACACTCGTCTGGAGGCGTACCGGCTGCCGGGGTCTGACCGGCTGATCGCGGGCCTGATCGGTGCGGCGGCCGAGACGGGCGCGGTGCGGGGCCAGTACGCGGGGTACACCGAGCGGATCACGAGCGAGACCAGGCGCATCCTGGAACGCGGGATCGCGCGCGGTGAAGTGCGGCCCGACATCGACGTCAGGGCCGCGGCGACCCTTGTGGCCGCGCCGCTGCTCTTCCGGCTGATCGTCGAGCAGGAACTGCCCGACGCCGCGCTGGTGGACACGCTGGTGGACCTCGTCAGCCGCGCCGTCCGCTAGCTGTCCGAGCGGTCTCCCAACCCGGCTTTTCCCGCTCGACTTTCGATGCCCACGGACCCTTGTCTCCGCACGCCCTAATAACGATACTTCCGGTAACGATTTTCCGCCCTCGTTACGGAGGCCTCATGGACAGCGTCGTCACCACCCCCTCCCCCGCACTCGACAAGCCCCTGATGCACTACGGGAAGCGCACGCTCGACCGCATCGCGCCGGGCGCGGAGCAGCCCGACTACCTGCTTCTGGACGTCTGCCCGCTCACCCCGCACATCGGCGCCGAGATCGAAGGCGTCGACCTCTCACTCCCGATCGGCGGGGACCTCGCGGCGGAGATCAGGCAGGCCCTGCTGGAGTGGAAGGTGCTGTTCTTCCGCGAGCAGCACGCCTTCGACGCGCAGTCGCAGCTCGCCGTCTCCGGACTGTGGGGCGAGCCGGAGCCGAACCCCTTCTTCCCCAAGGGCAACACGGTCGGCGTCTCCCGCCTGGCCAAGGACGCCATGGCCGTCGGCACGGAGAACATCTGGCACAGCGATCACTCGTTCATGGCCGCGCCGGCACTCGGCTCCGTCCTGCGCGCCGTCGAGGTACCGTCCGCCGGTGGCGACACCATGTGGGCCGACATGGCGGCCGCCTACGACAACCTCACCGCGTCCATGAAGGCCCGGATCGAGGGACTCACAGCCGTGCACGACTGGGTGCCGAGCTGGGGCGCGCTGATGACCGAGAGCCAGATCGCGGCGCACCGTGAGAACCTGCCGGCCGTCGAGCACCCGGTGGTCGTCCGTCACCCGCGCACCGGCCGCAAGCTGCTCTACGTCAACGAGCCCTTCACCACCCGGATCGTCGGCCTGTCGGCCCCGGAGAGCCGCGAACTCCTCGACGAGCTCGTCCTCCAGGCCCGTATCCCCGAGTACCAGGTGCGTTTCCGGTGGCAGCCGGGCTCGGTCGCGATCTGGGACAACATCGCCACCCAGCACTACGCGATCAGCGACTACTTCCCGCAGTGCCGTGTCATGGAACGCATCGCGATCGCCGGCGTCCCGCTCTCCTGACGGCCTCCCGGCCCCCCGCTCCCCTCCCCGTCCAGTCTCCGCGGAGCCCTTGTGACCGACACCGATGTCGCACCCGCCGTGCCCACCGGCCCCCCGAGGGCGACGAGCAGAACGAGACGCCGCGCGTGGACCGTCACCGCGCTGCTCGTCGTCTTCATGATGATCAATTTCGCCGACAAGTCCGTGCTCGGTCTGGCCGCGGAGGAGATCCGGCAGGACCTCGGCCTGTCGGCATCGGCCTTCGGACTCGCCAGCAGCGCCTTCTTCCTGTTGTTCTCGGTCTCCGGTGCCGCGGTGGGGCTGCTCGCGGACCGCATACGGCCCAAGTGGCTACTGCTGGCCATGGCCGTCCTCTGGTCCCTCTCCCAGGCGCCGCTGGCGGTGGGCGGAGGCCTCGCGGTGCTCCTCACCTCACGTGTTCTCCTCGGTGCGGCCGAGGGGCCCGCCTTCCCCGTCGCCCAGCAGGCCACCCTGTCCTGGTTCCCCAACCACCGGCGCAACCTGCCCGGGGCGCTGATCGTCCTCGGAATCACCCTGGGGGTCCTGGTCGCCGCTCCCGTACTGACGTGGGTGGTCCAGCACCACGGCTGGCGCTCCGCCGTCGCCGCGGTGGCGCTCGCCGGTGTCGTGTGGGCCTTGCTGTGGATCCCCTTCGGCGGGGAGGGACCCTACGCGGCCGCCTCGTACACCACCGCGCCGGCCGGCACCGGCGACAGCACGGGTGAGGGTGCGGCCGGCACCGGGCCGGTTCCGGCCCCGCACAGGACGCCGTACCGGCGCATCCTCGCGACCCGTACCTGGATCGGTGCCACGGCCGCCTACTTCGGGACCTACTGGGTCATCGCCTTCGCCCTGGTCTGGCTCCCCTCCTACCTCCGCGACGCGCTGGGCTACGACTCGGCCGGAGCCACCCGGGTGCTGATGCTGGTCTGGGGTCTGGGCGGCGTCGTGGTGCTCGGTCAGGCGGGCCTGACCGGATGGCTCATGCGCCGCGGTTCCACGAGCCGGTGGGCCCGCGGCGGGGTCGGCGGCGTTCTGCTGCTCGTCAGTGCCGCAGCGTGCCTCGCGCTGCCGGCGGCGCCGGCCGGCGCCGTGACCGCCGTGCTCCTGGTCGCGGGATTCGGGCTCGCCGGAGCGATGAGCAGCGTCGCCGTCACCACGGTCACGGAGCTGGCTCCGGCGGATCGCCGCGGCGGTGCCCTGGGCCTCATGAACGCCGTGGTGACCACCGCCGGTCTGATCGCCCCCACGCTGATCGGGCACCTCGTGGACACCCACGGTGCGAAGGGCTATCAGTACGCGGTCCTGGTCACCGGCGCCGTACTCCTGCTGAGCGGGGCCGCCGCCCTCACGCTGATCGACCCGGACCGCGACGCCAGCCGACTGTCCAAGTGAGCACGGGCGCGTGCCTGCTCCTCGCACCGTGCACGGCTCAGGCCGCGCCCCGCCCACTCCCGACCATCCGCAAGGAGCGACGTTGAACACCAGCGCCCTCGACACCTCCCTCCTCGACCGCACCGTGACCGCCGTACGCGACAGCGCCGCGTCCTGGTCCGCCACCCCGCTCACCGAACGCATCGCCCTCCTGGAGCGGCTGCTGCCGCGGGTGGTCTCCCGCGCCTCCGAGCTGGCCGCTGCCGGTGCCCGCGCGAAGGGGTACGCGTCCGATGCGCCGTGGGCCGCCGAGGACTGGATCGGCGGGCCGTGGGCCCTGGCGCAGAACGCCGCGGCGTATCTGCACGTGCTGCGGCGGATCGCCGCGGGCAGGGATCCCGTCGACGCGAAGGCCGTCCGCGAGGAGGACGGTCGCACGCGGGTCGACGTCTTCCCCGCCACCGGCTGGGACAGCCTCCTGCTGGGCGGCTTCACGGCGCAGGTGTGGATGCTCCCCGGCACCACCGCCGAGCAGGCACGCAGCCGTGCGGCGGGCGAGTACCGGGGCAGGCCCGGCCGCCCCGCCGTGGCTCTGGTGCTCGGCGCGGGCAACGTCGCCGCCATCACCGCCCTGGACATCCTGCACAAGCTCTTCGCCGAGGGCCAGGTCGTCATCGCCAAGATGAACCCGGTCAACGACTACCTGCGCCCCCACTTCGAGTACGTCTTCGCCGAGTTCGTGGCACGCGGCTGGGTGCGCTTCGTCGACGGCGGCGCGGCCGAAGGCGGTTACCTCGCCGCCCACGAGGACGTGGACGCCATACACGTCACCGGCAGCGACCGCACCCACGACGCCGTCGTCTGGGGCACCGACGACGAAGCCGAGCAGCGGCGCCACGATGACCGGCCGCTCCTGGACAAGCCGTTCAGCAGTGAACTGGGCGGCGTCAGCCCCTGCATCGTGGTGCCTGGGCCGTGGAGCGACGCCGACTTCCGCTTCCAGGCCGAACACGTCGTCACCAGCAAGATGAACAACTCCGGGCACAACTGCATCGCCAGCCAGATCCTGGTCGTGCCGCGCGACTGGGACGGCACCGAGCGGCTCCTGGCCGAAATCCGGCGGGTCCTGCGCGAGCTGCCTCCGCGTACCGACTACTACCCCGGCGCCGCCGGGCGTCTCTCCTCGGTCCTCGCCGCCCACCCGCAGGCGGAGGCCCACGGCGACGGCTGCCGGCTGCTCGTCCCCGACATCACGGACCACGAGGACGTCCTGATCACCGAGGAGGTCTTCGGCAGCGCGCTGGGCGTCCTGCGCCTGCCCGGACGGACTCCGGCCGAATTCCTGCGCCACGCGGTCGGCTTCGCCAACGACACCCTCCCGGGCACGCTCGGCGCCACCCTGATCGTCCACCCGAGGACCGAGAAGGCCCACCGGGACGCGGTGCGCAGCGCCATCGCCGACCTGCGCTACGGCACCCTGGGCCTCAACTGCTGGTCGGCGGTCGGCTTCCTGCTCGGCTTCACACCGTGGGGCGCCTACCCCGGGCACACCCGCCGGGACATCGGCAGCGGCATCGGCTTCGTGCACAACGCCTTCATGCTCGAGGACATCGAGAAGACCGTGCTGCGCGCCCCGTTCACGCCCGCGCCGCGCGGTCTGGTCACGGGCGACCCGTCACTGTCCCCGCGCCCGCCCTACTTCGTCACCCATCGCACCGCACTGACCACTGTGGAGCGCCTCACCCGCTTCACGGCCGCGCCGAGCGTGTGGAAACTGCCGGCCCTCTTCGCCTCCGCGCTGCGGGGCTGACGGCTCTGCGCCTGGTGGCCGCGTCGCTTCGGCGTAGCTCACCAGCATGTCCGCTTCCACCGACACACCCCACGGAGACCTCACATGCTCAATCTCGCCGGCGTGCTGGAGACCAGCGCCCGTGCCGTGCCCGACCGTACGGCAGTCGTGCTGGGTGTCCAGCGGCTGACCTATGCGGAGCTGGACGCGGCGGCCCGCCGCGTGGCCAACCTCCTCCGCTCACGCGGCATCGTGCCGGGCGACAAGGTCGCACTGTCCTGCCCGAACCTGCCGTGGTTCCCGATCGTCTACTACGGCATCCTCAAGGCCGGCGCGGTCGTCGTCCCGCTCAACGTGCTGCTCAAGAGCCGGGAGGTCGCGTACCACTTGGCCGACTCCGAGGCCAAGGCCTACTTCTGCTTCGAAGGCAGTGCCGAACTCCCGCTGGGGCACGAGGGATGGGCGGGCTTCGGCGAGACCCCGGGCTGCGAGCACTTCTTCCTGATGACCGCCGCCCCCACCGAGGACTCCCCGATCACGGGCGCCGAGACCCTGACCGCGGCGCTCGCCGGGCAGAGCGCGGATTTCGAGACGGTGGCCACCGAGTCCGGGGACACCGCGGTCATCCTGTACACCTCCGGCACCACAGGGCGGCCCAAGGGCGCCGAGCTCACCCACTCCAACGTGATGCTCAATGTGCTGACCTGCCACAAGCTGTTCGGCGAGTTCGAGCACGACGTGCACCTGATCACCCTGCCGCTGTTCCACTCCTTCGGCCAAGTCGTCCAGATGAACGCCGGACTCGCCACAGGAGCGACGCTGGTGCTGCTGCCGCGCTTCGACGCCCTGTCGGCCCTCGCCCTGATGCAGCGCCACGCCGTCACGTTCTTCGCGGGCGTCCCGACGATGTACTGGGCCCTGCTCGAAGAAGAAGCCCCCGACGTGGACCTGCCGCAGATCGCCCGGAACCTGCGGATGGCCGGGTCGGGGGGCTCGGCGCTCCCCGTCGAGATCCACCGCCGGTTCGCCGAGCGGTTCGGCGTCACCATTCTGGAGGGGTACGGCCTCTCCGAGACCAGCCCGGTGGCCACGTTCGCACCGCGCGGCGAGAAGGTGCGGCCCGGCTCCATCGGACGTCCGGTCTGGGGCGTGGAGGTGGACCTGGTGGGCAAGGACTGGGCCCCGGTCCAGGGGGCCGACGCCATCGGCGAGATCGTCGTCCGCGGGCACAACGTGATGAAGGGCTACTTCAACCGGCCCAAGGCGACCGCCGACGTGCTGCGCGACGGCTGGTTCCGCACCGGTGACCTGGCCCGTCGGGATGCCGACGGGTGGCTCTACATCGTCGACCGCGCCAAGGACATGATCATCCGCGGTGGCTTCAACGTCTACCCGCGGGAGATCGAGGAGGTGCTCCTCACCCATCCCGCCGTGAGCATGGCGGCCGTCATCGGGATTCCGCACGAGCGCCACGGAGAGGAGATCAAGGCCTGCGTGGTCCTCGCCCCGGGCGCGACGCTCGCCGAGGAGGAACTGATCGCCTGGTGCAGGGAGGAGATGGCGGGCTACAAATACCCCCGCCTGGTGGAGTTCTCCGCCGCCCTGCCCACCAACGCCACCGGCAAGATCCTCAAGCGCGAGCTCCGGGACGCGGATACCGCGGATGCCGACGCGATCGCATGAGACGCAATCCACGAGCCTCAACCGGATGGACATTTGCCTCAGCTCGGAGGTGATCGGGGCGTCTCCGCTGCATGGCAGGAGCGTCAGGACAGTCCGGCGCCGTGGACGTTCAGCCGTTGCAGGAGGTGGGAGCGGTGCAGCTCGGCGATGCCTTCGAGGAGGTCGGGGTGGCGCAGCAGGGCGGCGGCCTCGCT
>NZ_JOIR01000067.1 GCF_000720115.1 Streptomyces sp. NRRL F-2580 | reverse complement strand
CAGGATCAAACGGGGAGTCTCAAGCATGACCATCCAATCATTCTTGATCACAAAAGGGCTCTCCGTCATCCTCACCAGGCACTTTCGATACACGCCCTAAGCCTCTACGCCACCGTCTTCAGCCCCGACGGCAAACAGGTCCTGCGCGCCCACGAATGGGCGGGCCCACTCGACCCCGCCACCCTCGGCACCTCCGTGGCCGTCGCACTCCTACGGCAAGGAGCCCGCGCACTCATCGACAGCATCCCCCACTGACCACAGGCACCACCCACACAACCGCGGCGGGGCGGCGGGTCCGAAGCCGGCGGCGGCCGCCGAGCAGCCCTCGACGACGCGGCCCGCGTAGCCTCCCGGCTCAACACGCCGTGTTCTCGTGTGACGTTGGCCCAGTTGGCCGGGGCCGAGACTGATGCGCACGCGGTGTTGCCGCTCAGCCGGATTCGCCCCGCGGACGGAGGACCATGAGCGAGCCTTCCAAGGTCGCCACCATGGCAAAGGGGAACCTGTCGACCTCAAGACAGAGTGCGACGTCGTCAGGATGGACTCCTTGACGCACGCCCTCCGCCAGCTCGGCGGCGGCACGCGACTCGGCAGCGCGGCGGAGGAACTCAGCTGCATCCGTCCCGGCTTCGGTGGCCCTCCGTGCGATGTATTGAGCGCACGCCAGATCTTCATCGGCCTGCCCGTCTTCGCCAGTGACCACGAACGTGACACTGCCGCTCTTGCGCGTCCGCAGGAGCCGAGCCGTTGCCTCCGCCACCACGAAGCCGGCGCACAGCACCAGCGACGCCTCCTTGACCGCAAGGGCGCCGACCGTCCCTGCCGTGGTCTTCTGCACGACGGTCCTGCCGGCGAGGTCAACAGACCGCAGCAGGCCCGGCGAGTTGACCAAGTCGAAACCGGGCGCGGGCGGACCGTCTTTGAGCGCCACCCAATCCGGGTGGCGGACCTTGAGCGCCAGGGCTTCGTCCAGCGACTCGGCAAGAACGATCTTTTCTGCCCCCTGGGCAAAGGCCCAGGCAGCCACGGTGAAAGCACGCATGACGTCGACTACGACCGCCACGGACGGGGCTTCTGACAGATCGGCTGTGCCAAGGAATCGAGTGTCCATGCCGGTCATGATCGCGTATGCCGGGTCCGGGGCGGTGGGGGCGGACGCACGCCGACGGGCCCTCTCAGGCCAGGACGTTCACTGCCCTGGCGACGACGAGTCCGAGGATCATGAGGGAGAGGATGGACTGGATGGTCATGACGCTCTTGGCCCAGGGGGCGAGTGGCATGACGTCGGTGGGGCTCAGCGCGGTGGAATTGGTGAACCCGAGGTAGAGGTAGTCGATGTAGTGGGGGCGCCAGTGTGGGGCGCTCACTTCGGGGCTGAGCTGTTGGGGAAAGGCGAGCGCCGGTGTGGGGGGCATGTGGTGGGCCCGGGCGGCCGGCCCACCGCTGTCGAGTTCGAAGTACAGGAGGGAGAAGGCGAGAACGGTGGAGGCCCAGACGCTGCCGCCGGCCAGCAGGAGGGCGTTGGCGGAGTTGGTCTCCGTCCCGCCGTGGATGAGATCGTCGATCAGCTGGACGGTCGACCAGATGGCGCTGCCCGCGAGCACGACGACCAGGGCGATCGCCACTGAGCGCAGGACCGTGGAGCGGCGGCTGATCCGGCCGGGGTCTCCCGAGATCAGCGCCACCAGCAGGAGGGCTTCGGCGAGGGGAAGCGCCCACCGGGGTCCAAGACGCAGGTCGTCGGGCAGGAGCAGAGTGAGGACCGCTGAAGCGATGACCGCTGCGGCCATCGGCCAGCGGCTCTCGGTGTGGACAGCAGGTCTCGGCCCCGGCTCGCGCGGGCTCGTACGGTCCGTGTCGGACGTGTTCTGTCCCGTCACGGCCGACTGCCTCCCGGGACCGATGGCAGCTTGGATCGCATGTGCCGTCGAGGTCAGACGGCGTCGGCGTAGCGGACGGTGCCGGTCGCCCTTGATGTCGGGTTCATGTGCCGCTCCTCGCGGGTGAAAGCGTACGAGGCGACTGCCCCGACGGACTCGGCGACCACGGCTGGGACCCTCGCTGTCCGGGGTGGCGCGGCGCGCTGGACCTCGGATCCACCGTAGACCGGAGTGATCAAGGCCCGGGGCCGACACGCTCCGCATTCACACGCCCGCCGAGGCGGCAGGCCGAGGGGACACGCGACGAGCCTCAGGATCAGCCGACGGCTGTACTCGCCCCTCTCCTGCCCACAAGGCGGAACCTGTGGTGCGCGCCGTCACCTGTCCTGCGCGGTCATGAGCAGGACCAGGGCCTTGGAAGAGGTGGTGCCGAGCGCGGTGGCCACTGCCTCGGCGGACATGCCGTCGTCACACAGCGAGCCGGCGGCCGCCCGACCCACCCCGGCGGCGATCCGCTCCAGCACTCCGGCGGCACGCAGCGCGGCCAACGGCGCGTCCGCGGCCGCGGCGGTCAGCTGCCTGGCCATCTCGACCAGGAGCGCGGCCAGCGGCTCGGGCAACGGCAGGGCGGCATCGCGGACGACGGACAGGTGCGCGGTCCAGTCCGCGAGCGGTCCCGCGAGGTCGACGTCCGCTGCGTACAGGGGTGGGTCGCCGATCGTGTCCCAGTCCAGGGGGTACTGAGCCGGGCTGCGCCATCCGCACGCGCACACCGCCCGGATGGCCTCGGCGCGCGGGCGGCGGTGCCGGCCGTCGTACGCCGACCAGTGCGTGGTCGACGGCACGTCCGAACCGCTCCCGACGTCGAAGTACACCGGACCCGGCTCGCGGCCGCCGACGAGTACACCCGCCGCGCCCGCGTGCGCATCCCCGAAGTCCACCGTCCACCAGTCCCAGTCCACCAGCACACCGCCTCTCGTACGTCCCCGCCGGCAGACCGGCCGGATCCCGTCTGCGACCCTGCCCCACCCACGTCCCCACCCACACCCCGGTGGCCCCAAACAACCAGTGCCGTTGGGTACGAGGTCCTGCGGCGGATCCCGGCACCGGACCCGCAGCCGCAGTCGCAACCGCTGCCACACCGGCACGCGGGGGTCAGATGACCAGCCTCGCGGCGGCGGCCGGCCGCCTCGACGTGAACGAGGCCGAGGTACGGCCGAGGCGGCCCTCCCACCACTGCTGACGCCACGCTCCGCCAGGCTTCTCCGGAGGACCGCCCTCCCCGGGAACAGGGAGGGTGCGGTCGGTGCGGTCCGGAGCACCGTCCATGTCGTGTAGTCATTGGCCTGAGGCGGAGCCGACCACCGAGCAGTCACCCGCGGCCGGCGCAGCGCACCAACGCCGTGCTGCCGGCGGAAGTCGGTCGGTCCACTGCGGCGCGCAGCGGCGCCCTCGCGCATACCGGGCACGGGTGCCGCAGGAACCGTAACCCGTCGTTCTCCTGTGGGTCTGTAGCAGTGGCGACAGCCTGTCGGGCAGGGCGCCGCTCAGCGCCGCTCACGTGACCAGGCGCAGCGACGTTTCCGCGATGCCCAGCCGTACGCTCTGGCCCCAGGTCAGCTCCAGGGCGTCGCTCTCCATTCCGTCGCCGAAGACCACGATCCGGTCCGACTCCACGGTCAGCTGCAGCCCCTGCCCCCGAACCAGCTCACCGGCGACCTTCGTCGTTCCGGTCGCGGGGGACGGCCAGGCCTCGCGCACGAACCACAGGAGCCGCCGGTCGCAGGGTGCGGGCAGCCCCGCGGGGCGGCCGCGCTCCAGCCACAGGGACCGCAGCCAGCCGGTGGCGCCCGTACCGGTGCCCACCAGCACCCCGGAGGACGCCTGGGCCTCGCCCTGGCCGTCCTCGCCGTCGGAGCCCAGGCGGTAGCGGGCCGTCTGGTGACCGGGCGAGCCCAGGTAGATCTCGTTCAGCGCGAGAAGGCGCTGGGTGTCGTCGGCGACGGCCTCGACCATGGTCAGCTCCTCCGCCCGGCCTCCGGCGGCGGTCGCCGCGCGCAGCAAGGCGGCCGCGTCGGCGCAGCGGTGACGGACCAGGACCCCCGGGTTGCGCCCCGGATCGGTGTCGATGCCCACCACCGGCTGTCCACGCAGATACTTCGCGGTGTTGGCGACCAGGCCGTCCTGGCCGACCACGACCACCACGTCCTCCGGGGCGAACAGGAAGCGGTCCAGGTCCGCCCGCTCAACCCGGGAGCTGCGCCAGGTGAGCGGCACCGCCGCCGCCACCTCGCGCAGCGCCTGCCGCGTGCGCTCGTGGCGGCGGACCACCTCGTCGATCGACCGGCCCCGGCTGGAAAGGAAGAAGGCGGCCTGCCCGTGCGTCCCGTGCCGGCCGAGCAGTTCCTCGTACTCGGTCCTGCGGTGCACGAGCACCGCCCGCGGAGCCAGGCTCACGCGCCCGCGCCGCCTTCCGGACGTCCGGTCCTGGTGCCGCCTTCCGGACGTCCGATCCTGGTGAGGAGCCCGGTGAGGACGTCCGGGGAGAGCGTGATGCTCTCGATCCTCGGCAGGTTCTCCGCCAGCCGGGTCGCCGCCAGGGCGTGCAGCGTGCCGGGGCCGACTTCGTCGTGCACGCGCAGCCAGGCAGCCTGAACCTCGGCGCGCGCCGCACCCGTCTCGCGCGCCGCCTCGGCGTCCGCGCGGGCCAGGCGGACCTTGCGGGCCGCCTCGGTCTCGGTCCGTATGCCGTCCGCCGCCGCCTTCTCCTCGGCCTCGCGGCGGGCGTTGGTGCCGCGTTGGTCGATGAGCTGCTCCTCGCGCCGCGCCAGTTCGATCTGACTGGCCAGCTCGTTCTCGGCGATGGCGCGCTCACGCTCGACGGCGACGGCCCGCCGTTCGTAGGTGGCCCGGTCCGCCTCCTGTTGGATCTGCTCGCGGGCCGGGGTGCGCAGGGCGCGCTCCACCTCGGCCTCCGGGCGGATCGCCACGACCCGCACGGTCACCACGTCGATGCCGGTGGCCGCGAGCCTGGGCTCGGCGGCGAGACCGGCGGCGACGCTCCCCCGCACGGAGGCGACGCCGTCCACCAGGGCGACGGCCAGCGGGGTCCGGGCCAGTACGTCCAGCGTGTGCTGCTGCGCGGTCTCGGTGAGGAGAGTGGCTATCTGCTCCAAGGGGGCGCCGCGCCAGCTCCCGGTGTCCGGGTCGACGGAGAAGTCAAGGCGGTCCGCGGCTTCGGCCGGGTCGCTGATCCGGTAGGTGACGGTGGCCTGCACGGCGACGTCCTGGAAGTCGGACGTACGGGCGTGGAACGCCATGGCCAGCTCCCGGTCGTCGACCGGCACTTCGGAAAGCGCCGCCGACAGCGACCGGTACCAGAAACTGAGCCCCCGCCCGTCGTGGACGAGTCGGCCGCGCTTGTGGTGGCGGATGTGGGCGGTGTGCGCGGAGCGCAGATGACGCCAGCCGAAGCGGCGGGTGATGTCGGCCATGGTGAACCCCCTTCATTTCGTCAATGCGACGATAACGAGACACGCCAATATCGTCAAGAGGACGAAAACTAGGCTTCCGGGGCGGCGGTCCGACGGGGGAACGTTTGATCGATAGCATCGCGGCACGACCTTGCAGTGGTCAGCAGTCAGTGGTCAGCGGTCTGGCGAGGAGGGGAAGTTATGAGCGATGATGTTCTGTCGATCATTCCGAGTGATCCGCAGTGGCAGCCGGATCGCGGTGCCGCTGATCGCGTCGTCGCGCTCGTCGAGGACCTGACTCCGGGAGCTGCCGGCGGCGTGGACGTGGAGATCGACGTGACGTGGCACGACGTGGTGGCTGCCGTCGACTGCGGGGAGAACCTGGAAAGGATCGGTTGCCCCCTGTGCCAGGCGTCCATCGACACGGAGTGGTGGGGCGACCTCCTTGAGGCTCACTGCGACGACGGGTTCGCCACGCTCGCCGTCGAGGTCCCTTGCTGTGGAGGATCGACCACTTTGGACCTGCTGGATTACGACTGGCCATGCGGTTTCGCCCGTTTCGAGATCGCCATCTGGAACCCCGAGCACCTCTGGTTCAGCGAGGACGAACTGGCGGCCCTGGGGGACCGCCTGGGCCATCCGGTGAAACAGATCCGAGCCCACATCTGAACTGCCGCAACTCAGCCGATTGCCTGTCGCGCGACGCGGGTGCGAGTGGCACAGGGAGGCCGGTGAGAGTGGGTGCCGAGAGGAGTTCGGCGAGGCGGCCGGGGAATCCTCGCCGCGTCATGCCGCTGCGCCTCTCTTGCGAGACCCGCACCAGCGGCCCGGCCGGACCTCCGTTCCGACGACCGGCCGGTACACCGCGGGGGCCGGTAAAAGCGGTTGGAGCGGCAATTCCGCTCAGGGACGTCAGCACGTACTCCGCCTGCGCGACGCCGAGCTGACCTGCGCGCCGACCGGTGGCCGCCCTGTTGCCGGCGGGCGGGCACGGCAGCCCGGCCGGGGCAAGCCGCCCCGGGGCCGTGGCGGTGGGGGTGGTGGACCCGGCCCTCCGTCACGCGGACCGGCGTTCCCCGTACGCCACGGCATCGTGCCACGGAAGGCGTAACGGGCCGACTGCAGGCCCCTCTGCCACGTCGGCGGCACCCGCCCCCCAGAGGAGAGGAATTCGGGTTCGGAATGCGCCGCCCGCCCAGCGGGGCCTTCTGGGCGATTCCGGGCCGGGCGGGGAATGGGCGCGCAGGCGGGGCAGGGTTCTTGGGGAAGGGATCGCTTCAGAGGGATTCGACTGTCGAAGGAGTGTGCCGTGGCCCTGTCCCGTACCGAACGTGAGCAGTTCCTCGCCGAGCCCCACGTCGCCGCGTTCGCGGTGAACGCGGGAGCGGAGGGTGACCGTGCGCCGCTCGCGGTCCCCATCTGGTACCAGTACTCACCCGGCGGCGACATCTGGATCATGACCGGGCGAGACTCGCGCAAGGCCGATCTGATCCGGGCCGCGGGCCGGTTCACCCTGATGGTGGACCGTCTGGAGCCCACGCCCCGGTACGTGTCGGTCGAAGGACCGGTCATCTCCACCGTTCCCGCCACGCGCGAGCAGCTGGTGGAAATCTCAGCCCGCTACCTGCCGGCGAAGAAGGTCGAGGGTTACGTCGACTTCGCCTGGAAGGAACACGGGGAGCAGCTGGTGATCCACATGCGCCCGCAGCGGTGGGTGAGTTCGGACCTCGGCACCATCTGAGAACGCGCGTCCCACGGCTGCCGGACGCCACGAAGGCACGGTGCGGCGCGGGCGACGTCCACTGCCGGCGCAAGCGGAGAGGAAAGGGCCCCGACCGGCCCGGGGGGAGGGTCTCGTCGAGGTGCCCGCGCAGATCGCGTGGCCATCTAGGACGAGGCCGACGCATGGAACGCCTTGCCGGCCCAAACCGAGTCGCTGGAGGCCGCCCTGTGCGACCGACCGGCACGGCGGCTGTCGGCCGCCGATGCGCTGGCCGAACCGGAGGACGGGCCTGTCGGAAGAGCGTGAAGCGGCCCGTGCCGGGGGCGGCACCGCTGGCGGTGCTCGGGGATGTTCGGGTGTCGAAGTGGGCGCGTACACGCCGGCCTTCGGAAAGAGTGCGTGTGCAGACAGCACCACTACGGGGGCATGGCGCGGCGTCCTGGTGTCCGACCGCGATGGAGCAGCGCCCCGGAGGTGGAGCTGGTGGGCTGGCGCCAGCCATGGGCTGAGCGCCGGCGGCTGTACCGCCGGGGAAATGACGACGCTGCTGCCGCAGGGCGGGGTGGCAGGACCACCCCACGCATACCGGCCGGAGCTTGACGAGATCAACGCCGGCTAGACCCCAGTCTCCTCCTCGTACACGTGCGGCTTCCCACCTTGCCAGGCGATGACCTCGGAGTCGCCGAGGACCAGCTCATCCGGGTGGGGGACGTCGAGCCGCCGCAGGAACTCGATCAGGTCCCCGTCCGAGTGCGCGATGCCGAGGACCGTGTCGACGCCGCGAATCCGGATCACGACCCGCCGGCCACCCGATGCGGAGATCCGGTGTACGAGGATCGGCGCATGCTCCATGGCTCCAGCCTGCCGCCGACGCCCTGGCAGAGCATCCTGAGCATTCACTCGCTCCACTCCTCCGGGCCCCCGCCGAGCCACCGTATCGGGGGCCAGCCCTCCGCCGTCCCCAAGCCGGCTGCGCGGAGCAGCTCCACCACGCCGGGGAAGCTGTGCGCGACACCCAGGGCCCGGTCTTCCGCGTGAACGTGCGCCACGACGGCCCGGCCATCTCCGGCGAGCGGGTGAACGACGATGTACACGCTGTCGGCCATACCTCCAGGGTGCGGCTGTCCGGCCAGTCCGGCACGCCAAGCGCGGTGGCCGGCCGGCAGCGCATACGCGCCTCGACGCCGCCGGCGAGCGCCCGGCGGACCGTGTCCCGGTCCGCGGGCAGGCAGCTGGAGCGGATGTCCCAGCAGTCCCCCACGTACAGGGATGGAGGCGGCCGACGCCGATGCCGTGCTCGATCCGCCAGCCCGGTGGCGGGAAGGGCGGCAGGCGGGCCGACTCCGCGGCTGCGCGGGGCCTCGGCCTGCCGGATGCCGGCCTCGACGCGAGCCGCTCCAGTCAGGCGGCCAGCACCTGGAGGCGGGGCAGATCGAGCGGCAGAACGACCATGAGCTCGAATCTACGCGCGGCGGGAGCCCTCACCGGCCCCCGGCTCCCAGAGGTGACTGACCGCCTCGCGGCGATCGGTGCCGCACCCCTTGCACTGCAACCGGGCCGACGTCACTCCGTCCTCCGTGGAGAACTCGCTCCACTCCACATCCTTCGAGTCCTGGCTCCCGCACGCTTGGCACGGCCACCAGCCGATCGAGTCCGTCACGACGCCTCCCGTAAGCCTTCCCGACCGCGACCCGGACGAGTCCGGCCGCACCTGGACAGGTGAACACCAATCCACCCAGCGCCTATCGCTTCGACAGCGCGATCTCTCAGCCCTCCACCAATTGGCTACTGAACTTTGGCAGAGGAATTGACCCGAGCATCACCGAGCCAACGCCCGTCGCGTTGACCACCGCAATCCGGCAACCGAGGAGTTCGCCCCACCACTCCTGCTGCATCTGCGCTCCCCCTGCGGGGACGGCGAGGACGGGTTCCAGGCGCCCAACTCTCAGCGTGCGACAAGCAGGCCCTGATGGCATGCCGAGCAGGTTGTCTACCCAGCGCCCGTCTTGGCCTCCTGGCCGGATCCTGCCCTCCGCAGAGGCGCGAGCGAGCGCAGCTACACCGGTACCCGCAACACCCGCGCCGAATCCGTCCGCTGCGAGTACGCCGCGCACGGCCGCGCCGTCCTGCGCCAGAACACCCGTCTCTCCCGCAAGCCGGACACCTGGCGCGACAACTGGGACGCGGCGGACCGCCTGACCGCGGTGACCACGTGGGGCCGCAGGTCAGACGGTCGGTGATCCCGTGTACTTCGTGGCTGGTAGCCGCGCCCGTCGCTGTGCCCATCCACGAACAGCACCGAGCCACCCAGCGTGACAGGGTGCTCCGGCTTGGCCCCGTGGCTGATCATCGGCGGGCGGTAGCGGCCGTTTCGCTTCCCGTACGACGTAGACGGACGGTGTTTTCCGACCGGCCGCAGATGTGCTCACCGTGATCTGCGAGTTGTCAGGCCACAGCCCGTCGTCGTCGATCTGGCGCGCCGACGTCAACCCCTTCTCAGCCCTCCGCGAAGACCAGATCCTCCGGCGGTCGGGTCATCCTCACGGTGGTGCCGGAGACCTCGACGATCTCGTCGAGCCCTGTCGTGACCTGCCCTGTGGACACGACCAGGAACTTATCGGCCTCCTGGTCGAGGTAGGCGCGGAAACCGGAGAGGTCCGGGTCGCCGAGGTTGAGGTAGTCCACCAGGCGGCGGAACAGCTTGGGCCACAGGATCATGTCCTCGGCCACCGGTCCCGCGTCCGTGATCGAGTCCAGCCCCGTGACCGTGGCCCCCGCAAGGGTCTTGTCCACGGCCCACACGCCCTTCGCCGCCCCTTGCGCCTGCTGGAACGCGAGCGTCAGTTCGTCCCGCAGCCCGTAGAACAGGGTCCCGTAGTACAGGGGGTAGACCAGGCCCTCGCTCACCAGGTGGTGGTTGAGGGTGCTCTGCAGCAGCGCGCTGTCGACGAAGACGTGCGTGCCGCTGTCGGCGGGGTGGGAGCCGAGCCCGGCGAAGGCGATGCAGCGGTTGCTGGAGTCCGCGCCTCGGGTCAGGACGAAGCCGGGCACGCTCGCCGGAGTCGTGGACGCCACCTTCCCGTCCGCGCCCCATACGACGCTGGTGAACCCCAACCAGCTCAGCAGCTCCTCCCGGGCCCTGGCGGGCAGCGGGGGCGGCTGGGCGACTTCGGGGCCTGTGCGCCTGTAGTGGGTCTCCAGAGCGTCGATGCCCTCCAGACGCAGTTTCCCGCGGCCGGACGCATTGCGCTTGACCCGGTACGGGCCGCAGACGAAGTCCCATTCCTCAGGCTTGTCGGGGCGGAAGTGGACGGTGTCCCCGTCCGGCTGCGTCCCCACGATCTCGTACGAACCCTTGATCAACAGCATGGCCATGATGGACGGCTCCCCTCACGCTGCAACGCGAACACGATCGTCGCTCAAGGGTGACCATAGGGTGAGGTATCGCTGCTGTGCGTTATGGGCGCACGGAAACCGCAAGGGACCGGCCGAACGGCCGATGGGGCAACAGAGCAACGACTACCCGCCCTACGCCGCACGGTTGCGATGATCCGCGCCGCCTCGCGCCACGGCAGCCGGGCGACTGCCGGCCCCCGCTCGCCGGCGCGGCCCCGTCGTGGACCGGTCCCCGGACAACAGCACCGTCCGTTCCGGGCCTCCGGACCCGAACCCGTCCGACGAGCCCGCAGCCGTCGTCCTGAACCGGACCGGCCACGTGCTCCCCTTCAGCCCCACCTACACGCCCGGCTGGGACCTACCCGGGGCACGGCCGAGGCCAACGAGGCACCCGAAGCCGCCCTTGCACGCGAAACTGCGCGAGGAACTCGGCCTGAACGCAGTACTCCGGGGGTTTCTCGTCGTCGACTGGGTACCGCCCCACGGCCCCCGGGACGGATTGCCCAAGGACGGCCAACTGCGGATGGGACCTTCAGCGACCACCTTCGGTGGGGTTGACCAGGGCGAGTCGGATGCGGGTTTAGGCGCGGAAGGCCTTCCGGAGCATCTCGCCGAACTCGGCGGGATGCGTGGTCATGCCGGTGTGCCCACCGGGGAGGTGCAGGAGTTCCGTGCCGAGACGCTCGGCCAGAAAGGCGGCGGGACGGTACGGCAGCTCGCCGCGTGAGTCCTGGCCGCAGGCGAGCACGAGCCGGTCCGACAGGGCTTCCAGCCGGTGGATGTCCGGGGTGTAGGACATGAAGCCGGGCACGATGCGCCCGATGAAGTACGGCAGGTTGGCCATGGTCTGCTCGGCCCGCGCCGCTGCCTGCGGTGGAAGCTTGATCTCGGCCTTCGGCTCCGTGGTGGCGCCGTCCTTCTTCAGACCCGCAGCGAACATTGCCATCGCCGGCATGAGCCCCTGCGTACGGAAGGCCTCCTGCACGCGCGCGATGAGTGCGCGATGTTCGGAGGCGTCGGGCAGGACCTCCACCACTGGCGGCTCGTGCGCCACGAGGCGTTCGACGCGTTCGGGATGGGCGGCGAGCAGGTGCAGGGCGGCGATCGCACCCGAACTGGCGCCGAACACCCGGGCGGGCTCACCGGGCGACAGGAGTTCCAGCATCCGGAACGCGTCGTCAGCGTGCTCGGCCACTCGCTGCTGGGCCTGGGGGTCGTCCAGCGTGCTTCGGGACATGCCGCGCGGGTCGTAGGTCGCGACGGTGTATTCGGCGGCCAGGTCGTCGGCGATGCCGTCGAAGGAGGCCGCGCCGCCCGCCCCTCCGGGGATCAGCAGCAGGAGCGGGCCCTGGCCGCGTACCGCGTGGTGCAGGGTCGCGCCGTTCACGCGCAGGCTGCCGGTGGTCGGGGCGATCATGAGGAATCTCCTTCTCGTGACGGGGGCCAGTGCTCCAGGAGGGTGTGCAGGGCGTCGAGGGCGCGGACCCAGGAGTGCTGAGGCGAACGCTCGTGTGCGAAGCCGCCCGCGGCCTCCAAGGCGACGAACCCGTGGAACGTGCTGCGCAGCAACCGGACCGCATCGGTCAGGTCGGGCTCGGCCAGTCCGTAGCCGCGCAGCATGCCGTAGGTCAGCTCGACCGCGCGCCGCGGTCCGGCCGCCTTGGCAGCCAGCTCCGGGTCGATCTGGATCGGGGTTTGCGTCGCCATGTAGCGCCCCGGATGCTCGTGGGCGTACTCCCGCCACGCGTTGGCGAACGCGACCAGCGCGTCCTTGCCCGCCCGCCCCGAGGTCGCCTCCGCGATACGGATGGTCTTCTCGTCCGCCGCCAACAGCGCGATCCTTCCGCGCAGATCCTCCAGGCCGCGGACGTGCGTGTAGAGGCTCGCGTCCTTCACGCCCAGCCGCCGCGCCAACTGCGACATGGTCACCTGGTCAAGCCCGACCTCGTCCGCCAACTCGGCGCCCGCGATCGTCACCCGCTCCGCCGTCAGCCCTGCCCGCCCCATGCACCCTCCCCTGCTCCTAGGACCTCTAGGTATAACCTAGTGATCTTAGGAAGAGCAAACGGGAGACCCGTTCACCCAGGTTCCGCTGATGCGGACGGGCCCACCGTGCTCGGCCGCCGCCGGACATGCATCTTCCGGTTTCTTGACTCACCGGCCTTCGCCAGCAGATGCTCCGCCCCGCCGGCAAGCGGTGGTCGGGTACAACGCGAGGATCCGCGGAGCCAGGCAGCTCCCCGCTACGTGGGCGCGGGCGGGAAACAGAACTGGGCACCAACAACCGGCCCGGTGAACCGGCCGGGTGGGGCCACTTCCAACCGTTCCTCAGCCGGGCCGGACGAAGCCGTCGAGGCGGAGCCAAGAAGGGCCGTCCTGGCCGCCCGTCGGCATCGCGTTGTTCCGGGCATGCACGACGACCCGCTGGAAGTGCTCCCCGGACGGTTCGACGACACCGAGCAGCGCGAGGAGGTCTGCCACGCAGCCGGAGAGACGCGGTGTCGCATCGGCTCCCGGCTGTTGGTGTCAGACGATGTCCGGCAGTCCGCCCGGCAGCCTTCGACCGCCTGGCCCTGCGGCCGGCGGCAGGGGCGGCCTCGCTCCGGAGCGAGCTGACCTGGCTCTTCTGCCTGTCGGCCCCCACCCCGCCTGGCAGAGCGAGCGCCTGACCGGCCGGGCACGCTCGGAGCTGCACCAGCTGGCTTTCGCCGCACCCGGCGGGCACCCGAGCTCGTCGTGGAGTACCGCGACGGCGCGTTCGCGGTGCGCCCGCCCGCGCCCCGCGGCCGGCCCCCTGGATGCGCCGCTGGTGCCTCTTCGCCTCGCAGCCCTGCTCGCGGCCTGAGCATGCGTCGCCCTCCACCCCGCCCCAGCCCAGCCCAGGCCGGGGTCACCTTCCGCCCCGGTGCCAGCCGACCACAACGCTCACGCGCGTCCCTGCCCGCCAAGTCGGGCTGGGGCCCAGTTCGCGTCGCCTCTCAGAGCTCGTCGTGGACCTTGTTCATCTCGCGATCCGCGACCACATGACGTTCTCCCACTCGTCGATAGGAACTCCGCTGCCGCCGTGGCCGCCGTGGCCGCCCACGAGGATCCCGTCGCCGGTGCCCGGCTCCCGCCGGCCCCCACGCCTCAGCAGGTCCTGGGCGCGCTCGCCCTCGACCCCCTTGCCCTTGGCGATGTGCTTGACAGGACGAGGGTCACCCCCAGAGCCTCAGTCACCTGCATGTCCACCGATGAAACCGGTGGGCTCGACATCGACCCATAGGCCCTTGGCGACCACCACCTCTGACCTGCGCGAATGGCGCACTTCCGAGTAGTAGCCGGGCCACAGGAGCGGTCGATCGGCGGAGCGAACCACTACGACTCCATCACCGTCGACCACAAGCACGAACCCGCCCAGCTCAACGAGCGGGGGACACCGGCCGCTGCGGACCCTGGCCGTGGACCGCCTGCCGAACCCTGCTGCTGACACCCGCCTTGCGCGTGCCCCGAAGGCTTTCGGCGGACTGGCCGCCTTGGCCTACGTGGCGTGCTGCGCGCTCCCCGTCCTGATCGCGGCGGGGGTCGTCGGCGCCGGGGCGGGGGCGGTGGGTGGGCTGGCTGACAGCTCTCGCCGTCGCCCCGACCGCCTCTCCGCCGGGACCTGGTGGTTCGGCCGACGCCGCCACCCCTTCTCCTGCGCCCCGAAGACCGCAGGTGAGGGCGGGTGCGGCTGCAAGGCGTCCGCCGCCCCGCCGAAGATCAGCATCGCGGGCCGCAAGTAGGTCTGCCTCCGAGCCGCAGGGCGACCGTGCGCATGTCGTCACTACGCGGGTGCTGTTCGGGCGTCGTAGACGCCGACGGGTTGCGGTCACATGCCGCGTTGGTCGTGGGTGTCCTGGGCACGCGGCGGCGCCGTACGCGTGCGGCGGCCGCCGGTGCGCCGCAGGGTCCTCAGCCGGCCAGGGCGACGAGCCTTCGGTACTCGCCTACTCGGCGGTGATGGGCGCGGAGCGGAAGGGCGCTGCCGCTCTGCTGAGCGTCGCGCAGAGCGCGGGCACGTCCGGGCGCCGCGGGTCATGCTGGACGCGGCCGCTCACCAGTGGATCGCGCAGGAGCAGAAGTGGGTCACCGCGAACCCGGTTCAGGCTCCGTACCGGGTGCTGCCCGGGCTTGGCACGCAGAACGGTTTGGTCAACAGCCGCACGACAGACGTGGCGGCGATTGAGATTGCCGCGACAAGGACGGCTCGGTGGCCGTGTTCCCTGCCCTGCCCGCGCAGGCGCAGGCACGCTCGCACTCACTTGGTGAGTCATGTGAGGTTGCCCGAACCTCGAACGCGGTTGTGGCTCTCACCGGCTCTCGGCAGGTTGCACAGCCGCACATCGTGACCTGCGGAGATGCCGCTCGTTCCGACATGTGACCCGATTCCCACCGGCTGGCCTCAAGGGGGGTATTGTCCCCCGGTCACGGACGGCAGTCGGATCGTCCGTCCAACCCAAGGGAACCGACATGACGGATCTGAACTCGCTCCGGGCAAGCCTCGCGTCGGGTGAGCACCAGTTCGCCGACACCCTGGCCTTCGTCGCTGCGCATTACGACTATCAGCCGCAGGCGTTCCGCAACGGAGAACTGGAAAACGCCGCAGGTGAGAACGAGGGTTCCTGCAAGACGCTGGGACTGGCCCTGCTGGAAGGACTGAGCGACCAAGAGGCCCTGCAGGCATTCGGTGAGCACTACCGCAGCGTGCTGGCAACGCCGAACGACACTGATCACAGCAACATCCGCAACCTCGTAGCCCATGGCCTGGCAGGGGTGAGCTTCTCCGGGCAACCGTTGACCCGCAGGAGCTGAACAGCGAAATCCGGGCGAACACGAAGCCAGGGCCCCACGCTCTATGGCCGACCCCAACCTCGCTCCCCTGGGTCGGCGGTTTCGGACGGCGGAGCTGGGCACAGGCCGCCTCCGCGCCCGGCCTTGCAGGTAGGTCTGGCGACATCCGTGACCCGCCATTTCGATCGCGACCGCGGACGCGTGGGTGGCTCGGGGCGGAGGAGACCGACCGCGGGAAGTCTCGGGAGGCGACCAGCCTCCGCTGTGAGACCGAGCGCTGGAACGGCTCGAACGAGGACAGTACGGACAGTGCCCAGGCTGCGGCGGCACGATTCCGCCCGAACGCATGAAGATCCGCCCGGCCGCGACCACCTGCGTCCGCTGCGCCCGCACCGATCCACCCCGACCACCACAGCCTGCCTGACGCCGACCGGTATCCGCGCACCGGCCGATCCCGCGTGCCGACCAGCGGTCGTGTCCTCGGGCGGCCCGGCCCGGACCGCCGTGGAACGGCGGCCCGTTGGCCTGACCAAGAGGTCGCAGTGCCGACACCGTCAGGCTCCCTGTGTCGGCCGAGGATCTCGGCGCGTGCCGGGATCAGTCGTCGTCGTAGCCGAGGTCCGACCCAGCCGAGCAACCCGTCAGGACGGAGACCGTCGGCAGGCAGCTCAGGAACGCCGACCTCACCGGCGCCGTGCTCAATTCGTGCTCACCAGTCGGATCGCCACCACGCTGACGATGGGGTTTTCCGAGCCGCGGTACCGGCGGCCGAGGGCCGCGTTCAGGTGGTTCGTCCACCCGAGCTGGGCGAGGTTGACCTGACCCTGGCCCCTGCCGGTCACGACCGCTGCGCGGTTGTACACCGGCTCCTTCCTCCACTTGCAGAAGAGCAGGTCACCGGAGCGCAGCGAGTTGACGTCGGTGGCGTAGGACTGGGACCGATAGCCGAGGAGGTGCCGACGCAGGTTCTCGGCCCCCGACCAGGGCCGGGCGGCCGCCTACCTCTCCCGCGTTTGCAAGCTCGGCACGATGCTCCTGTCGACCAAGGCGACGTCGTTCGACGGTTCCGTGCGGATTGATGGTGATTCGAACACCGGATCGATCAAGAGCGTCCAGATCGTGCCCGAACGGAGGCCAACGCGACGCATGCCCGCGGGGCATCGAGTGGATAAGATCACGAACGCCCGTGCGATATGCCCGGCGGGCACCATCTGCTTGGGCACACCATCTCACGCCCGCCCACTTTGAATCGACTGCGCACGTATGGCGCATCGGAAGGACCAGCCGTGTCAAAGTCGCCGCAGGTCGACACCCTTACGCCGCTCACCAAGAAGAAGTTGTTTGACGGACTCGCCCCCTGGCAGGTGGTCCTCTCCCTGCTCCCGCTTGGACTGCTCTTCATAGGCGGTGCGATCGGCGGTGGGCTGGGCGCGCTGGGCATGGCCGCCAACGTGAAGATTGCGAAAACACAGCTGCCGACTGCCGGCAAGGTGGCAGCCATGCTGGGGGTCGTTCTCGCGGTGGTCGTCGTCTTTTTGGTGGTCGCAGGATTGCTGTCCAACGCCGTGAACGGCTGATTCAACAGCGGAGCCGCCAAAACCTCGGCGGAAAAGTACGTCCGCTCTCTCGAAATCCACCAGGAACGCGATTTCCCTACGAGCTCCACGGGCCGCTCGCCGCGCCGCGGCGCGCCACCGCGGTCGACCTGGCGGTGTGGCAGTGGCTGACGAACGTGCGCCGGCCCGCCGGCTGGATAAAGGCCCCAACCGGACGCAGCGGCAGGCCGCTGCGTTGGCCGCGTTCGACCTCGCCTTGAACCCGCGGTCGGCTGGGGTGGACCACCGACTGGCAGCGCCACCACGCCTACCTCACCCACCTCCTGCCCGAAGGACGGGCGGCCACCGCGGCCGCCTTCGCCGCCGTCCTGCGGGCCCGTAGAGCATTTTTCACGCCCAGTTCGCCGAGCCGGCACCGCTGCTCCTCGTTCAGCCGGCCCAAGTTCCGCCGCTGGGTGGCGAACCACCGGCCGACGTCCTCGCTGTGTCGGGTCGCCCCCGGAACGACCGCAGCAGACGGTTCGCACGGGCGGCGAGGCGTTCCTGAAGGGCCTGGGAGGCCCTTCAGCAGTGCACCGAACGGGAAGGCGGAATGCCAGGGCGAGCCGTCGTCGAGCTGCTGCCCGACGGCACCGAACACCGCAGCGGTATCTGTATCGGCAACCACAAAACCCGCCGCGGCCGGCTCGACCCGGCACGGCTCCGGGCGCTCGCCGAGGCCGGCGTCGACTGGGCCGCGTCGTGACCGTTCAACCATCCCCCGGGCCCGGCGTCGGCCGAGTCGCCAGCCGCGTCGTAGTCGCATGGGCGAGGTGAGGGGTACGGTCGTGCTCTCTCATAGGCCTCGGTGTGGCGGCTTCGTCAGAACAGGGCGCAGCGCTGGCTGAGGCGAGGCCGCGCCCGGACCACGAATGGGCCGCCGCCCCTCGCCGGGGTGAGGGCCCTCGTTCCTGCGGCTCTCCACAGTCGCTATCGCACCCCTCTTCCCGATGGGACCTGCCGTTGACACGCTGGACGAGGAGGCGTCCCCGCCGGACAGAGTGCTCGCGCCCGGGTGAGGCGCTGCCGGGTACGCCCCAGCCGCGGGATTCAGAACGAGACGTCGAAGCAGTCGATGTCGATGAACTCGAACCGGAGCCGGCCGGCTCAAGTTCTGCCAGAGTTGGGCCCATAGCTACCGATCGACAGCAACAGCCCGAACAACGGACAGCATCGAAGCCTGTCCACAACTTCTGCCCACAGCCCGGCCTCTGTCCTGTTTATGCCCCTTCACGCCCAGCCTGCCTCATCATGGGCGGCGTAGAAGATCTCGAGAGAGGTGAGCAGGGCGTGTGGGTGAACGGTGATGATCAGCGCCGTGTCGTACACGTGGGTGGTGAGATGGACATCGACCGGGCGGCGATGCTGCGCGACGCCCTGCACGCGGCGATCACCCAGCCGGGCGGCCCGGACGAGATCGTCGTCGACCTGTCCGGTCTGTCGTTCTGCGACTCCTCCGGCCTCAACGCCCTCATCCAGGCGCGGCAGACCGCAGCAGAACACGGCCGGCGCATCACCCTGGGCAACCCGCAGCCCCAGTTCCGGCGCCTGCTGGAGATGACCGGCGCCGACGCGCTCTTCCCGATCACCGACAGCTGACCGGGGCGGCACCCGGCCACCGGTCCCCCACACGGACCGCACACCGGGCGGCCCACGGTCGGCCGTGGCACGGTGACAGGGCGACGAGAGGGTCCACGCACGCGGGGCCCGGCCGGTTGACGCCACCCCGGCCGGGCCCCGCCACGGGCACCGGGCATCCTCGGCCCGTCGTTCCCTCCTCCAGCAGCCCTTGCCCGTCCGCGGCTTCCTGTCGGGCGACCCGCACACGCACGCCGCCCGGCAGGTCCGCCGCCGACGCGAGCACGGGCGAGGATGCACGAACCCCTGACCCTCTACGGCTGGAGATCGCCTGTGCTGGAACGCAGGCGCGTCAAGGACAAGGCCCAGGTCACCTTCGTCCTCCCCGAGAACACCCCCGAGGGGCCGGTCAGCGTGGTCGGGGACTTCACCCACTGGAACCCCGCCGCCCACCCCCTCGAACCCCGGGGCGACGGCACCCGCGCCGCCGAGGTCTCCCTCCCCACCAACGGCAGTCACTCCTTCCGCTACCCCGCGGCCGACGACTACTGGTTCAACGACGAGGCCACGGACCACTACGACGGCACCAACAGCCGCATCCACACCTGAGCCACCGTGCGTACCGGCCGCACGGCGTGCCGCCGTGCGGCCGGCGCAGCTCTGCAGGTCCCAGCCATGAATGATCAAGAGGACGAGCTCTACCTGCGGGTCCGCGCAGTGCTCACCGCGGCCGGATTCGAGGAGATCGCCACCGGCGGCGAGGGCGTCCAGCTCATCCACCCCGCACGCGGAGTCACGGTCGGCTGGATGCCCACCCCGATCACCCGCCCCGCGACCCGCCAACGCGGACGGCGGCGGACCCGACCCCTACAGGCAGACCTGTCCGGCCTGCGGCACGCGTTCGGCCTCGTCCTCGCCGTCACCCTCCGCGCCGCCGGCCTCACCGTCGAAAACCGCGACGACCAATGGTTGCGGCGCGGATCGGCCGACGCGGCTGGTGACATCGACTGGCTGGTCCAGATCGACTCCACCATCGTCCGCGCCCACCAGCACGCCGCCGCCACGAGGCGAAAAGGGGGAAACACCGCGCGGACGAACCGGACGATCACGCCCTCGGCCGATCCCGCGGAGGCCTGACCACCAAAATCCATCTCGCCTGCGATGGCCGCGGCCGGCCCCTGGCCGTGGCCGCCGCCTGGTCTCAGGGATAAATGACGGGTCAGGGCAGTGAAGCAGCCTGTGTTCCCTTCGGTGCCGGCCGTCCAGCCCTGCGGCTGCTCTTCGCTGTCCTTCGTGCTGCTGGCGCACTTGTAGGCCGGGGCAGCCGTGGCAGTGGGAGCGGCCGGCGCCGCCACCGCCATCACGGCCACCGCCGCACGCTTGATCGTGCGCATGCCCGGTCAATGCCGGGACCGCGGAAGCAACACGGCCCTGACCCGAAGCCGCCGCGGACGAGCGACTACGGCCCCGGGCGTCGAGCGCACGTCCGGTCAGCCGGAGGCGGGTCCGCGCGTGTGCCGATCGGTGGCGCAGCCTCTAGTAGGGCTTTGTTAGGTGGTGTCGTAGGGCTGCCAGGTGGGTTGTCGGCAGGTTGGGCAGGTGCCGGTCCAGGTGGCGAGTAGGTGTTGGAGGA
>NZ_JOIR01000066.1 GCF_000720115.1 Streptomyces sp. NRRL F-2580 | reverse complement strand
CGCCGGATTCGGCATCGGCGTCGCGACCGTGTACCGATACATACGTGAGGTGATCGACGTCCTGGCCGCCGCCGCGCCGACCCTGACCGAGGCGATGAAAACCTGCGAGCGAATGCCTTCGTGATCCTGGACGGCACCCTGCTGCCGATCGACCGGGTCGCCGCCGACACCCCGTACTACTCCGGGAAACACAAACGCCACGGTATGAACATCCAGGTCCTCACCGACCCGTTCGGCCGACTTCTGTGGGCCTCGCCGGCATTGCCCGGCTCGACCCATGACCTGACCGCCGCCCGGCGCCACGGCATCATCGACGCGCTCGCCGAGGCCGACGTGAAGTGCTGGGCGGACAAGGCTTACCAGGGCGCCGGGCGCCCCGTCCGGGTGCCGTTCAGGGGCCGTCGACTCAAACGCTGGAAGCGGCGACACAACAGCACCCACGCCAAGATCCGCTGTCTCGGCGAACAGGCCATGGCCACCCTGAAGGGCTGGCGCCTTCTGCGGAAGCTCCGCTGCAGCACCAACCGGATCACCGACATCGTGAAGGCCGTCGTCGTCCTTCACCACGCCTCAACCTGAGGTTGGAAAAGGCTCACTGGGTGCGCATCCGCATGCCGTGTCAGACATCTACACAGCGACGTGGGGGCCATCAACACCGGCCACCCGGCTCTCACGATCCCTCAGATTCGGGCGGGCTTGGGCGGGCAGGCTCTGGGCTGCGGCAAGCCGACGCTCGAGCGAATCTACCTGGTCACCAGCCTGCCGCCCGGCGCGGCCACCGGCGCGGAACTGGCCGCATGGATCCGCAGTCACTGGAGCATCGAGAACCAGCTCCACCACGTCCGCGACCGCACCTTGCGTGAGGACGCCTCGCCGCACCCGACACCTGCCGCGCACCATGGCCGGCCTGCGCAACCTCGCCATCGGCGTCCACCGCCAGGACGGCCACACCAATATCGCCGCCGCCCCCCGCCTCACCGGCCGAGACCATCAGCGGCCCCGCACCGCACTCGGACTGACCTGACGACCGGACACCGAACGCCCGCGCCCCAGACCCCGCACACCGACTCCCACCAGGGTGGATGAGGTTTTCGGCAGGGGCAGGGCCAGGCGCTCTACGCGGCTGAACCTGGACCAGGCCCCCACGTCTTTGATGGAGCGATCGTCCTGAACCTGCGGGCGGATGGCGCCCGGTCCGTGACCACTGTCCCGGCCCTTTCGAACGGGCAGGGACAGTGCACCTATGCGCGTCAGAGAATGCGCCAGGCGACGGCGTATGGCTGGGCGAACCTGGTGATCCGGTGAGCGTTGACGATGACCTCGGCCTCCCCGGCGGGGATGTCGCCAGTGGACCTGCTCGACGTTGTTGACGCGGTCGAAACCGGGACCTGTGCCCATGTTGCCGTGGCGTTCTTGATCGCCCGCGCGGACGATCAGGTCGAGGTCGTTCTGCAGGGCTGCCCCGGCGGGGTCCGTCCAGACGAGGGTCACCTTCAGAGTGCGGGCGGCTCCTTCTGGAACGGTGATGAGGAAGGCGCGCTCCTCTCCCTGGTCCAGTTCCTTGGCGTCGGTGAAGCCCGCACGGCCAGCGTCGGTCGGCAGGACGACGGCACGCTGGAGGTTGACGAGGCCGAAGCCGGAGCTGTTGTTCGGGGAGGCGCCCGCCTCGCTGGGGACGTACTGGCCGGGCAGTTCGTCGGCGCCGTTGAGCAGCATGGCCTTGATGAGCGCGGCGCTGGGCTTCGGGGTGCCGTTCTTCACGAGCGTCTCGCGCAACACCGCCACGCAGCCGGCCACCAACGGGGTGGCCATGCTGGTGCCGCGGGCCTGTCGCCCATGGTCAGGACCACAACCCCTCGACCACGTAGTCCCGCACATCGTCGAGGACCTCGTCGGCATTCCAGTCGCAGCGGTTCAGCAGCCGATGCATCCGGTCGGGAGCTGTATGGCCAGCCTCCTCCGCCAGCGTCCAGCCGTTCTTCCGCTCCAACGGGGCTATCAGCCCCCGCATATACGCAAGCGCCGACTCCCGCGGCTCCGACCGGGCAAACCGATGCACGAAACGCTCATGCACCTCACCCAGACCCGCCGCCCACACCTTCACATCACCAAGCACCCCACCCATAACCAGACCAACGACCACCCTGGCAACCAGTCACGCCAAACACCGTTGCAGTACTAAGCCGCCCGGCGTCTCCGGAACCTGCCCGCTCACCTGCGGCAAGCGGCAAGCAGGCCCGGCAAGCCGGACCGGATCCGCCGGTTCGACGTACGCAGGCGCGATCGGCCCGGGCGGACTCATCCATGAGCATTGTTGCCGCTTGACCTGCTGCGATGGCCTTTGGGGCTTCCGTAACGCCGACAGCCCGTCACGTTTCGTTGCGCTTCAGGTCGGCCTCGATCGCGTACGCGTCACCACCTACGACTGGAGGTCTTCAGGTGCTGGTGCGACTCGGCGGCAGGGTCGCGCGACCACGGGCCACGGCACCAGCACAAGAGGAATATAGGTACCAAATAGACTTGGAGTCGCACCTTATCCCGTAATGTCAGAATTGCGAATCGTCAAGAGTCGGCGCCTTTAGGAGGCAGCCTGTGTCCCTTCACGCCAATGGGTCCGAGCCCGAGGCCGGATCCCGGACTGGAGTGTGGTTCGTCGGGGCCCGGGGCTCCGTCGCCGTTACGGCGGTTGCGGGGTGCGCCGCCGTTACCGCCGGGCTGCTGCCGCCGACCGGCATGGTTACCGAGACCCCGCCGTTCGCGGGGAGCGGGCTGCCCTCCCTGTCCTCGTTCGTCTTCGGAGGGCACGACACGGCAGGCGACCCGCTGTCCAAGAAGGCGGAGTCGCTGGCCGCTGCGGGAGTGCTGCCACACGGGCTGCCGTCAGCGGTGCGCGCTGAACTTGACGCCGCTGACGCGGAGATACGGATCGGCGGACCGCTGCCCGCAGACCCCCGAGGCGACGAGGAACTGATCGCGGGCTTCGCGGCCGACATCGCCGGCTTCGCGAGCCGATGCGGTGCGGCTCGCACGGTCGTGGTCAACGTCGCCACCACGGAGCCCGCGCCCGCTGCGGGCGACGCCCCTCTGCCCCCCAGTTCGCTGTACGCGGCGGCCGCGCTGCGCGCCGGATGCCCCTATGTCAACTTCACGCCGTCCCTGGGCCTGCGTCACACGGCGCTGCGCGCGGCGGCCCGCGACGCGGCGGTGCCCCACGCGGGCCGGGACGGCAAGACCGGGCAGACCCTACTCCGGGCCGTGCTCGCGCCCATGTTCCGGCAGCGCGCACTGGACGTGCGCGCCTGGTCCGGAACGAACCTGCTCGGCGGAGGGGACGGCGCCGCGCTGGCGGACCCCGGGGCTGCTGCCGCCAAGAACGCCGGCAAGAACCGGACGCTGCACGACACCCTCGGTTCGCTGCCCGAAGGAAAGGTGCACATCGACAACGTGCCGGTGCTGGGGGACTGGAAGACTGCCTGGGACCACATCGCCTTTGACGGCTTCCTCGGTGCGCGGATGTTCCTGCAGACGATCTGGCAGGGCTGTGACTCGGCGCTGGCCGCACCCCTGGTCCTCGACCTGGTGCGGCTGCTTGCCCGCGCTCACGAGGCGGGGATCACGGGCCCACGCCCGGAGCTGGGATTTTACTTCAAGGACCCCGACGGCGGCTCCTCGGCGCTGGCCGACCAGTACACGGCCCTGCTGGGCTTCGCCGAGCGCCTGCGGGAGCCACGGTGATGCCGGCCGACGGCCGGGGAACCGCCGCGCGGCCTGCGTCCCGGCTGCGTGCCTGGGCAGAACTCCTGAGAGTCTCCGCTCTGGTCACGGTTCCGGGTGATGCGCTCGCCGGGGCGGCGGCCACTGGGGAGCGGCCGACCCGCGGTACCGGGCTCGCGATGGGCGCCTCACTGTGCCTGTACGCGGCAGGGATGGCCCTCAACGACTGGGCGGACCAGAACGAGGACGCGACCTGCCGACCGCACCGCCCGCTCCCCTCCGGTCGGATCAGGCCGGGCACCGCGTTCGCGGCCTCGGCTGGGCTGACAGCGGCCAGCCTGGCGCTGGCTCGCCAGGCGGGCCGCGAAGCCGCGCGGACCGCGGCGGTCCTCGCGGCCACGGTGTGGGCGTATGACCTGGGCCTGAAGCGGACCAAGGCAGGCCCGGCAGTCATGACGGCAGCCCGCTGCCTGGACCTGCTCCTGGGCGCCGCGGCGACGTCCCGCTCAGGAACGCGGGCGGCGCTGGGCCCGGCGGCCGCCCTGGGAGCGCACACCTTCGCCGTCACGATGGTCTCCCGCCACGAGGTGCTGGGCGGCTCGCGGACCGCCCCCTTTGCCGCGCTCGGCACGACGGCGGTGGTGGGGATCGTGACGAGCCGTCGGCGCGGACCCGGGCGGCGTCGGAGCCGTTCCCCCGAGGGTCCCACCCGGGCCGGGCTCGCGGCCGGGTTGGCGGCCGGGTTCGCGGCCACGGTCGCGGGGCCGTTGATCCGTGCAGTGCTCGACCCCTCGCCCGCCCGCACCCGGCAGGCCGTCGGTGGCGGGATCCGGGCGATGATCCCGCTGCAGGCTGCACTGGCGGCGCGGGACGGCTCGGTCGGTGCCGCGGCGGCCATCATCGCCCTGGCGCCGGCCGCGCGGAGGCTCTCACGGAGGGTCAGTCCGACATGAGCCTGCGACTCGGCTACGGCACCAACGGCCTGACCGACCTCAGGCTCGACGACGCCCTCGTACTCCTCGCCGACCTGGGCTACGACGGGGTTGGGCTGACCCTCGACCACATGCACCTGGACCCGGCAGCCCCCGATGCGCTCGCCCGTGCCCGGCAGGTGGCGCGGCGCCTCGCGCGGCTCGGCCTCGGCGTGACCGTCGAGACCGGCGCGCGCTACATCCTCGACCCTCGGCGCAAGCACGGACCCTCTCTGATCGACCCCGACCCCGAAGCGCGCGCCACCAGGACCCGGCTGCTGGTGACCGCCGTGCACATCGCCGCCGAACTCGGGGCGCACGCCGTGCACTGCTTCAGCGGCACCGTGCCGGACGGAGCGGATGACGACACCTCGTGGAAGCGGCTCGGCCAAGCGCTCGAACCGGTACTCGCTGCGGTGGAACGCGAAGGGCAATCCCTCGCCGTCGAGCCCGAGCCCGGCCACCTCCTCGGCACCGTCGCCGACTTCCACCGCCTGCGCGCCGACCTCGGCGACCCGGATGTCCTTGGCCTCACCCTGGACATCGGGCACTGCCAGTGCCTCGAGCCCGAGCCGCCCGCCGACTGCGTGCGGGCCGCCGCACCCTGGCTGCGGCACGTTCAAATCGAGGACATGCGACGCGCGGTCCACGAGCATCTGCCCTTCGGCGAAGGCGAGATCGACTTCCCGCCCGTCCTCGATGCCCTGAGCACCGTGGGCTACCGGGGCTTGACCGTTGTCGAACTGCCCCGGCACTCGCACATGGGCCCGGACCTCGCCGAGCGCTCCCTGCGCTTCCTGCGAAACGGAGGCACATCGTGACCACCCCACCGGCAATCACGAGAGCGGCAGCGGACGAGCCGTTCACAGCCCTCGGCGAGCGGCTGCCGCCCGCCGCCCGGGTCTGGCTCGACGCTGCCCTTGCCGAGGCGGCCACACCCGCAGCCCCGGCCGGACACCGGCGGAGCCTGCCAGCCTGGGAGTTGCGCTTCGCCGAGGCTGGCCGCCGCTGCGGTTCGGAGGCCGCAGCCGACACGGCGCGCATCCTGCTGCTGCACACCGCAGGTGCCGGCGCCGCCACCGTGGCGCGGCTCTACCGCCGGGGCACCGCCGACGAACGCCGCGCCGTGCTGCTCGCCCTGCCCGGCTTGGAGCTCGCCCCTGCGGAAGGGCTGCCGCTCGTGGAGGACGCGTTGCGAACCAGCGACACCCGCCTGATCGCCGCTGCAGTCGGCCCGTACGCCGCCGAACACCTCGCCCCGCACGCCTGGCGACACGCGGTCCTCAAGTGCCTGTGCACCGGGGTCCCCGTGGCCGCCGTCGCCGGCCTGGCCAGGCGGGCCCGCGGCGACGCCGAACTCGCGCGCATGCTCGCCGACCACACCGGCGAAAGCACAGCCGCCGGCCGCCCCGTACCCGTCGACCTGTACCTCGTCCAAGCCCTGGCCGCAGAGGCGGAGGCGGCCTGATGCGCATCTTCGACCCGCATATCCATATGACCTCCCGCACCACCGACGACTACGAGGCCATGCGCGCGGCGGGCGTGCGGGCCGTCGTCGAGCCCTCGTTCTGGCTGGGCCAGCCGCGCACCTCGCCCGCCAGCTTCCTCGACTACTTCGACTCACTGCTCGGCTGGGAGCCCTACCGCGCCGCCCAGTACGGCATCACCCACCACTGCGCGATCGCCCTCAACCCCAAGGAGGCCAACGACCCACGGTGCGTGCCCGTCATCGACGAACTGTCGCGCTACCTCGTCAAAGACCACGTCGTCGCCGTCGGCGAGATCGGCTACGATTCCCAGACCCCCGCCGAGGACGCCGCGTTCGCCGCCCAGCTCCAGCTCGCCCACGACCACGGGCTTCCCGCCCTCATCCACACCCCACACCGGGACAAGCTCAACGGCCTACGCCGCACCATCGACGTCGTGCGCGAGTCGGCCCTCCCTCCGGAGCGGGTGCTGCTCGACCACCTCAACGAGACCACGGCCAAGGAGGCCAAGGACAGCGGCGCCTGGCTCGGCTTCTCCGTCTACCCGGACACCAAGATGGACGTGGACCGCATGGTCGCCGTCCTCAAGGACTTCGGGACCGAACGCGTCGTGGTCAACTCCGCCGCGGACTGGGGTAGAAGCGACCCCGTCACGACCCGCAAGGTCGGCGATGCCATGCTGGGGGCCGGGTTCGGCGAGGACGATGCCGACCAGGTGCTGTGGCGCAACCCCGTGGCATTCTACGGACTGAGCGGACGGCTGAGCCTCGACCGCGGCAGACCGGACGCCCCCTACGAGGGCAACTCCATCCTGCGCGGCGAGGAGTAGGCCCCCGTGCGCTTCCGCCACCCCAACGGCGACGTCGTCCACCTCGCTTACTGCACGAACGTCCACCCGGCCGAGACCCTCGACGGGGTGCTAGCCCAACTCCGCGACCACTGCGAGCCGGTGCGACGGCTGCTCAGGCGGGACCGGCTCGGCATCGGCCTGTGGCTCTCCAGCGACGCAGTCCGCACCCTGACCGCGGACCCCGCCGCCCTGCGCCGACTGCGCTCCGAACTCGACCGGCGCGGCCTCGAGGTCGTCACCCTCAACGGCTTCCCCTATGAAGGATTCGGCGCCGCCGAGGTCAAGTACCGCGTCTACCGGCCCGACTGGACCGACCCCAGGCGTCTGGCCCACACCGTCGACCTGGCCAGGCTCCTCACCACACTGTTGCCGGACGACGTCGCAGAGGGCACCGTCTCGACTCTCCCCGTCGCCTGGCGCACCCCTTTCGACGCGGCCCGGGCGCGTGCCGCCCGTGCCGCCCTGGCCACGCTCGCGGAACGGCTCGCCACCCTCGAGGCGGAGACCGGCCGCCGCGTCCGGGTGGGCCTGGAGCCGGAGCCCGGCTGCGTGATCGAGACCACTGCCGAAGCCATCGCACAGCTCACCACCGTCCCCGGCGACCGCATCGGTGTCTGCCTGGACACATGCCACCTCGCCACCTGCTTCGAGGACCCGCGCACCGCGCTCAACGCTCTCCAGGCCGCCCGGATCCCCGTGCCCAAGGTCCAGCTCTCCGCCGCGCTGCACGCCGAGCACCCCTGTCTGCCCGAAGTACGCGAGGCCCTCGCGGCATTCGCCGAGCCCCGCTTCCTACACCAGACCCGCACCCGGACCGCCGCCGGGCTGCTCGGCACCGATGATCTCGCGGAGGCGCTAGTCGGCGGCGTCCTGCCGGACGATTCGCCGTGGCGCGCGCACTTCCATGTTCCCCTGCACGCGCCGCCCTCCCCTCCGCTGACCTCCACCACCGACGTGCTCCGGGACACCCTGGAACATCTCATCGGCGGCCCGGCGCCGCTGAGCCGCCACCTCGAGGTCGAGACCTACACCTGGCAGGTCCTCCCCTCGGAGCTGCGCCCCGACGGCCCCAGCCAGCTCGCCGACGGCATCGCCGCCGAACTGGCCTTCGCCCGCGACCTCCTTGTCGACCTGGGCCTCAAGGAGCTGCCATGACAGGTCACCGCCCGCCACGGCCCCTCCTCGTCCTCGACGTCGCGGCCCTGACCCCGCGCCTACTCGACTGCATGCCCCGCCTCGCCACGCTGGCCCGGTGCGGTTCATGGGCGCACCTGGGGACGGTGCTGCCCGCCGTGACCTGTGCGGCACAGTCCACCTTCCTCACCGGCACGCTCCCAGCGGAACACGGCGCCGTGGGCAACGGCTGGTACTTCCGCGAACTCGGCGAGGTGCTCCTGTGGCGTCAGCACAACAGACTGGTCCGCGGCGACAAACTGTGGGACGCGGCCCGGCGCGCCTACCCCGGCTACACCGTCGCCAACGTCTGCTGGTGGTACGCGATGGGCGCAGAGACCGACATCACCGTCACCCCCCGCCCCGTCTACCGCGCCGACGGCCGCAAGGAGCCCGACTGCTACACCCGCCCGCCCCGGCTCCACGACGAGCTCACCCGGGCGCTCGGCACCTTCCCCTTGTTCCGCTTCTGGGGACCGGGCGCGGGCATCGAATCAAGCCGCTGGATCGCCGAGGCCACCCGCCACATCATGCGCTGCAGCGCTCCGGACCTCGTTCTGTCCTACCTGCCGCACCTCGACTATGACCTGCAACGGTATGGCCCCGACGACTCGCGCTCCCAGCGGGCCGCCGCCGAACTCGACTCCGTGATCACCCCGCTCGTTGACGACGCCGAGGCCGAGGGCCGCACCGTCGTCGTCCTGTCCGAGTACGGCATCACCCCTGTGAGCCGCCCGGTCGACATCAACCGGGCCCTGCGCCGCGCCGGACTGCTCGAGGTGCATACCCAGGAGGGCATGGAGTATCTCGACCCTGCGGCCTCACGCGCCTTTGCGGTGGCCGACCACCAGGTAGCGCACGTCTACGTGCGCCGTCCGGAGGACTTGGAGGCTGCCCGCGGGGCGCTCCTGGCCCTCGACGGCGTGGAACGACTCCTCGACGACCGGGGCAAGAAGGACCACGGCCTGGACCACCCGCGCTCGGGTGACCTGGTCGCCGTGGCCGAGCCCGGCGCCTGGTTCACGTATTACTACTGGCTGGACGACGCGGCCGCCCCGGACTTCGCCCGGACGGTAGAGATCCACCGCAAGCCCGGCTACGACCCCGCCGAGCTGTTCTTAGACCCCCTCGATCCCTGGGTGAGAGCCAGGGCGATGTGGGCGCTCGCCCGCAAAAAACTCGGCATGCGCTACCACATGGCAGTCGTACCCCTCGACCCGTCGCCCGTCCGCGGCAGCCACGGCCGCCTGCCTGAGGACCCTGATGACGGGCCGGTCATCGTGTGCTCGGCTTCCGGTGCCGTCTGCGGTCGGGTCGAGGCCACCGATGTGAAGCCGCTGCTCCTGCGGCTAGCGGGCCTCGGGTAGCGCATACCCGGCCCACCGGGAGCCCGTTGCCGGGACAGCGGGCCTGCGGGTTTCCTCGCCCCAGGACAAAGACACGTGAGGATTCGTCTCCGGCCTGCGCGACGACGCACTGCCCACAGCGGGCCCGGCGCATGCCGCTGCTCGTTGCATCGTGGTCGGCCTCGCCGTTCTCCTGCTGACCGCGGTATCCGATCGGTGCCGGTGGTTTGCGCCGCTGCTGTCGGCGGTGGCGCCGGAGGGGCTCTGGCCTGCGGCCCCGGACGCCGCACCAGGAGTCCGGGCCTGGCCGGGCAATGCTCCGGCCAGGCCATGGACCCACATGCGCGAGTGGCGGTCGTGGAGGTGGTGGCCGCCTGGCGCCGCGTCAGACCTGGAAGCTCGGCCCCAGGACGGTATCGGCGCCGGGAGCGGACGGGTGTTGGAACAGCTCCTTGGCGCGGACCTCGACGGAGTACATCAGCGAGACTGCCTCCTGTAGGTGCTCAGGGTGCCCGTTGAAGACCCGGTCCAGGGCCCCGAGGAGATCACCGTACGTCCGGTCGCTCAGCTCGGACGCGAGCCGGCCGGGGGAGTCCTGCGGAATCGCGGACGTATCGGGGTCGTCCATCACCGAGTACACGCCGTCCGGGTCGAAGGGGATCTCCTCGCCCTCGAACACCCATGCGCCGTCCTTCTGGATCAGGCGTCTGCCTCTGACGACCTGCTGGAACCGGTAGTAGTGGGAGGGCTGCCCCTGATACTCGGGGTTGCCGATGGTGCCTTCGCCCTGATGGATGATCTCGTAGATCGCGGAGTGGGCGGTGGCAACGTCGTACACCCTGTGGAGGTTCCCCGGCGCCTCGCCGGGCCAGTTCAGCACCTGGGGCCTGTCCCTTCCTGTGAAGATGCCGTCCCCCATCTCGCTGATCTTTCTGGCCACCTGTGTGTAGAGCCACCCAATGGTGAACTCCTCGAACTCCGCCTCCTGGAAGAAGGTCCTCAGTGGGGAGAACAGATGGGTGTCCAGATCCTCCGCCGAAATGGCCTGAGCCATCTTGACAGTGTTGTTCTGGGGCGACTCGTAGTGGTAGGACGTGACCTCGCCCAGCTCGTTGAGCTCGATCCGCTCGGGGACGACTGGCTCTGGATAGCGCGTCCTCGCCTTGGTGAGAGGTCGCTCGGGCTTCTCGATCCCCATGAACACGTCGCGGATCTGCTGGATCGAACACCGGCGCAGCGAGACGACGAGGTCGGGGAGTACGCCGGCGGGCAAGTGGTTCGGGTAGGTCGGCACGAATCCCGGTCGACCGATCCGGGGCTTCCCGCCCAACGCGGTCAGGATGTTGGCTACCAGGGTCATGTGCAGCATCTCCTGCATCACCACGCCCCGGATGATCTCGGCCACCTCGCGGTTACTGCCGGGCTTGAGGGAGAACAGCGCGTACAGGTACGGCGGAATGGTGGAGTGCTCAAGTTCGAGGGCGAGCTGGAGTGCGTGGCGCAGGTCATCGACGTTCCGGAGCGCCAGGAAGGGGGGCCGCTCCTGGCGCAGCCACCTCACGATCGCGTCCCGCTTGCCCGGCGACAGGTCGCGGGTGACCGGCATGTGGCTCGGTGAATCCATGGGCTCGGTGAGGACGTGCTGCAGGCGGTGCTTGTACTTGACGACGTCGTGGTAGTTCGCCAGGTCGAGTACGTCCCGCATCACCGGGTACAGGTTGGCGTACTGCTGGAGGATCGGCTTGACGTCGGGGATCCAGGCGGTGTCGGCCGGCTCCTTGTACTCGTCCCAGACCAGCACGTTGAGCTGGTCTTCCTTGAGCATCACGGTCCCGCTGCCGCTCGAGTACTCCGGGCCGTAATCGACGTTGTAGACCTGTCCGTCGATATAACCGCGCGGGTTGCCCGGGTCGGTCGCCGCCAGTCGGACCGTGGCCTGCCCTCGCTGATCGGTGGTTACGGACTGGATCGGCTGGAGCCCGCCTCGCTCGCCCATCGGGATCGGCGGTGCGACCAGCGAGTTGTCGTCGGAATGCCGTTTGGCGTCTTCCATGGCGGCGTTGCCGAAAACGATCTTGACGTTGGCGGCCGGCTCACCGAACCGGGTGGCGTGGACGGTGGTGGCCGGGCCCTCCCCCGCCTGCACCGGCGGGTAGACACGGAAGACGACGTCGTCGGCGCGGGCGAAACTGGCGTCGCTGTTCTCCTCCAGCAGCACGGTGCCGTCGAGAGTCCTCAGGGCGAGCCGACGGTCCGAGAACGTCGCCTTGCCCTGCCCGAGTTGGATGGTGGCGATGCCCCCGCGCTCGGTGAGGAACCTGTCGTCGAGGGGGCCGAGTTGAGCCAGCACATCCGGCTCGCCGCCGCCCTTCGGCAGGGCCACCACCTGAAGGAGGCCGATGCTGTCGAGGGGAGGGCCGCCGGGGGTACTGGTGGGGACGCTGTTGCCCAGATCGATGTGCAGCCGGTCCTGCCCGTCGATGCGGCACGGCGCGTCCATAAGGGGTCCGCCCTCGGCTGGGCTGCGCAGTCGGCGCGCCGCGGTGAAGTGCCGGGGCTCTCCGGACGCGGTCGGCCCGATGGAGCCCACGATACGGCCCGTGCCGAACCGCGGCGAGTCCCAGTCGGCTTCGTAGCCGTCGAGCATGAACTTGATGGACAACTCGTCATCGGCCGTGCTCTCCACCAGTTCCTTCAGGAACGGCGACGACCCCGTGTCCGTCTGGTCAGGGCTGAGCCTGATGACGGACTGGTAGGCGGCGGAGTACCTGTCCAGGCCTGTGGCCTGGGGGCAGCGCGCCCACAGGTCGACGAACGAGGCGTGGCGGAAGTCCCCGTACAGCACCTGCCGCTGCCCGCTGTCGAACAGCCGAAGCCCCAGGCCCCAGATCTGGGAGACGCCCTGCTGCACTGGGTCCAGATCCTGGATCTTTGCGCTGACGCGATCGCCGTCGTCCATCAGGGAGCCGCCAACGACGGGCTCGATCGCACCGGACGTCACCAGGCGGCCATCCGCCCCCACGACGCTGGTCACCCTGCAGCCGCGCAGGCGGAACGAGGCGCTTCCCCGTGGATTCCACCAGCCGTCCTTCGCGGACCGACTGCGTCTGTGAAAACGAGGTTGGAACGTGTCGTTGTTGAAGTGTCTTGGGTCGTTGTTGACGGTGGAAGGGTCGAAAACGAACCTTCCTGAGAAGTGCAGGCGCGGGAACTGAAGATAACTCAACGGAAACTCCGTTCGGACGCGGGAGGCTTACCGGACACGTATCCGGTGTTGGCCAGGATGGGCGGTGCGGAGACTCGGCGGTGGCAGGCGCCCCGTTCATGCCTCGCCCGGCGGTCAAGGAATCAAGCCGAACGGGTGAGGCTTTCGTGGAATTCCCCGACATTCCGGGGAACGGCTGGCAAGGCGCCAGAAACGCTCGTGGAACGGCCAGCCCTACCGCCTGCCCGCCCGCCACAAGACGGGCACCAAACCCCGGAGAGTCAGCTGAATAGCCAGGTCAGGGTCCCTACGGCCGAGCAGCAACGGCATCGATCCCAGACGCCCGCAGCTTGCGGGCCAGGAATTCCATCTCGGGCATCGTGTCTGAGTGCGCGCCCGCCACGACCTCGCTCAGCACGGACTTGACGTCAGCCAGACCAATGCCAAGTTCTTCCCGCAGAACGCGCATGATCGCAGCGTTCCTCGCCGATGGATCTACCTGGAGACGCGCTGGTCCATGCTCGGCGAGCAGTCGGCCCCGCAGTTCGGCAGACAGGTCACCACCGCACGAAGCCACCGCAAACCCACAGGCTGGACACCTGGACTCCGTGTCCCAGCGATAAGAGCCGTTCACCAGGGCTTGGACGCCCCAGCACTCCAACTCCGCACCGCAGTCCTGAGCTTGACGTTTAACGTCGCTGGTCACTCGACCTGCTGAGATCCCCGGGATCTGGGCGTGTGTGACGCGGCCGTTCTTCACGCTTCGAGATGTCGAGTAACGAAGTGCGAGAGAACGACCGCTGCCTGTGAGTCTGCCCGTCGATGTGCCCGCAGGTGCGGCATTGGATGTGTTGTCCCGCTTTCGGGTCGAGTTCTACGAATGCCTCTACGCCCGAGCGGACGTGCTCTTCGAGCTCACCGACTCAGTGCTGTGTGCGGATGGGCCGGTGAACACCCTGGTCGAGCTGTCGCTGACGGCCGAGCATCGGCGTGGGCACGGTGCCTTGTACTCGGCGCTGGACCGGGGCTGGGTCGAACCGACGCGTCTGCGTCGCGCTCTGGCCGCCTTGCCGCTGCCGAAGGCGGCCGACGGGCGGATCGTACTGGCCGTGGACGTGAGCAACTGGCTCCGTCCCGATGCTCCCACCAGCGACGACCGGCTGTTCTGCCACGTCTACGGACGTGGCGACCGAAGCTCGGACCAGCTGATCCCGGGCTGGCCGTACTCCTTCGTCGCCGCACTGGAGGCCGGCCGCACCTCTTGGTGCCAACTCCTGGACGCCGTGCGCCTCGGGCCCGCGGACGATGCCACGCTCGTTACCGCCACCCAGCTGCGCGAGGTAGTGAAGCGCCTGGTCAGCGCCAGTCACTGGAAGCCGGGCGACCCGGAGATCCTGATCGTGATGGACTCCGGCTACGACGTCGCCTACCTCTCCCACGCCCTGAAGGACCTGCCCGTCGTGCTGCTCGGACGACTGCGCTCGGACCGCGTCATGCTCCGCGACCCGGGCCCCGCCCGCTCCGGACCGAAGGGCGGGCGGCCCCGCCGGCACGGCGGCATCCTCTCCTTCGCCAAGCCCGACACCTGGCACGAGCCCGACGTCACCACCGCCACGGACACCACCCGCTACGGCAAGGCCGAGACGATGGCCTGGGACCGAATGCACCCCAGGCTCACCCACCGTGGCCCCTGGCTGGAGCACGCGGAAGAAGAACTGCCCGTCCTGCACGCAACGTTGGTGCGGCTGAAGGTCGAGCACCTGCCGGGCGACCGTGATCCGAAGCCGGTCTGGTTGTGGTGCTCGGCCACCGCAGCCACGCCGGCCGATGTGGACCGCTGGTGGCAGTAGTTCCTTCGACGGTTCGACCTGGAGCACACCTTCCGGCTGATGAAGCAGACGCTCGGCTGGACCGCGCCGAAGGTCCGCCGCGCGGACACCGCCGACCTGTGGACCTGGCTGATCATCGCCGCCCACACCCAGCTCCGCCTCGCCCGCCCCCTCACCGAGGACCTCCGGCGTCCCTGGGAGCGACGAGTCGAACCCCGCCGCCTCACCCCCGCTCGGGTGAGGCGGGGGTTTCGCAACGTCCGCGCGACCGCGGCCCGCCCGGCAGCCGCACCGAAACCGTCTCGCCCGGGCCCTGGACGACCTCCGGGCTCGAAGAACAAGTACCGGGCCAGGCACCACAACGTCGGCAAGACGGTCAAACGTGCCGAGTCGATCAAGGAACACGAAGCCCAGCGACGTTAAACGTCAAGCTGAGAAGCCGTATCTCAACCGATCTTGGAACCTGCAAGTCGAACAGGGTTCCTGGTCGGGTGATCTTCCGGCGGTACGCGCATGAAGGCAGGGCCTCCTGGTAGCTCGGGGTGCGACCCCATTCCGAGCGGTTCCCGGAGGCCCTGTTGTCGTTGTTGTACGCGCCCGAGCCCGTTCATTTCAACTCGCCCACCGTGTCGTGCGATTGCCTCGCGCACGTGTGCGGCAACGCGGCCGATCATCCCGATCGGGTGCGCCGGTATCCGTCGGACATGACGGACGCAGAGTGGGCGGAGGTCCGGCCTTTGCTGCCGGTTCCGGCCTGGCTCCAGGGCAGAGGCGGGCAGCCCGAGGGCTATTGCCACCGCCAGATGCTGGACGCGATCCGCTACCTGGTCGCGGGCGGGATCTCGTGGCGGGCGATGCCCGCGGACTTCCCCGCATGGGGCCGCGTTTACGCCTTCTTCCGCCGCTGGCGCGAACACGGGCTGATCGCCGAGTTCCATGACCGGCTGCGCGGGAGGGTCCGTGAACGCGAAGGCCGTGAGGCCGAGCCCACGGCCGGAATCATCGACGCGCAGTCGGTGCGGGCAGCCGCAACAGTCCCGGCCTCCTCACGCGGCTACGACGGCGGGAAGAAAGTGCCCGGGCGAAAGCGGCACATCGTGGACCGACTGCCTCGGCCTGCTCCTGGTCGTCGCGGTCACCGCCGCGAACGTCGGCGATCGGGACGCCGCGGCGGGCCTGCTCACCCGGCTGCGCCGCATGCACCGCGACATCACCCTCGTCTGGGCCGACGGCGGCTACACCGGCGGCCTTGTCGGCTGGTGCCGGGACAAACTCGCCCTGACCTTGGAGATCGTCAAGCGCACCGACGACATGGCAGTGTTCGTGGTGCTCCCCAGACGCTGGGTGGCAGAACGCACGTTCGCGTGGCTGATGAACTCCCGCCGTCTGGCCCGGGATTACGAAACTCTGCCCGCCACCAGCGAGGCGATGATCCGGTGGTCGATGGTCACGCGGATGGGCCGGCGTCTGGCACGGTCGCGGGCCGACGGCCGGCGCTGAACATACCCGACGTCTCCTGCATCAGCCACCCGCGCTCCGCCAGGCGCCTGGCCTTCGAGCGCACCCCCTCGACCTTCGCCGGCGTCGTCTCCAGGCCCAGCCCCACCGCGATCTCCTTGGCCTTCGCCGGTCCCCTGCCCGCTGACCGCCGCTCCTCCAGCACGTCCAGAATCAGCTGGTAGTCCGGTGCCAGCACCCTCACCGGCAGCCCGTCCCGCCATGGCGGCACCGTCGAGCCCGGCACCGGTGAGCACGCCGTTTCCTGCTCCGCCTCGGTCATGGCAGTCGTCTCGGCGGCAGACACAGCCAGGGCTTCGACGAGCTCCTCCCGCGCGATCACCCGCCGGTCCAACTCGATCTCCGCGGCCTCCAACACCTCAGCCAGCCGCGCGGCTTCTTCCCGCAGACCCTCCAACCGCACACGCGCAGCCGCCTCCCGCTCCTCCAGCATTCCCAGCACCGACGCCACCGCGCACCCCTTGACCACGAAGCGGACACAAGACGACGCATGCCTCCCTCACCCCCAGCGAGACCATGCCTGACCAGCAGAAATCAAGGGATCACGTTCGGTTGAGATACGGCTTCTAACACCAACTCGAAGTAGTTCACCGTCCCCTCACGCTTCCGGCGGACAACACCATGGCCATGGTCCGGCGGTCGGCGCTGGCCGTGATGGTGATGTTGGAGCGAGTAACCGGTCCCGCAGCTCGTCCGACAACTGCTGCCGATGAGTGAACATGCAGGCGTGTCCACTCGGCGGTTCAAGCCCGTTCGGATGCGCCCGAGAGACTAGTCCGCGACCTGGTCAACGACGACGGGAGCAGCAGTGAACTTGATCATCGGGACCTGGAACGTAGAGAACTTGTGCCGACCGCTGCCACCCGGCAGCGCCCCTAACCCCAATAGGTGCGCCGCCAAGGACCAAGCGACCTACGACGCCAAGGTCGAGGCCTTGGCCGGCGTCATCACCGAGATCGGGCCGGACCTGCTCGGCGTGCAGGAGGTCGGCAGCCAGGAGGCGCTGGACGACCTGGTGGCCAAGCTGCCGGGCACCTGGCACACCGCCCTGTCGAACCACCCCGACCCCCGCGGCATCCGGGTCGGCGTCATCAGCCGCTTCCCTCTGCTCGATGTCCAGCAGCGCAAGGACTTCCCGAACCACCTCCGCCCCATCCAGGTCGAGGACCAGGGCGACGACGCCCTCACCAGCGAGATGGGGCGCGGCGGTCTGGCCGTCCGGGTCGAGCCATCTCCCGGCCAGAGCCTCCACGTGGCGGTCTGCCACCTCAAGTCGAAGCTGCTGACCTTCCCAAACAAGCAACACAGCACCAACGACGAGCACCTGCGCGCCCGCTATGAGGCTTACGCGCTCTTCCGCCGTAGCGCCGAGGCCGTCACCATGCGTGGCCTGGCCGACGACCTGCTCCAAGGCGACGGCAAGAACCGCAACGTGATCGTGCTCGGTGACTTCAACGACGAGTGGCAGGCCGCCACCACCCAGATCCTGTACGGCCCGCCCGGCTCGCAAATCGGCACCGGTGGCTTCACTCACCCCGACAACCCGGGCGACGCCAACCGCCTGTGGAACCTGGCCCCGCGCATCCTGGAGCAGGGCGGCTTCTCCCGCATCTTCGAGGGCCGGCACGAGCTGATTGACCACATCATGATCAGCCACGCGCTGCTGGCCAAGTTCCAGGAGGTCTCGACCGGCAATGAGAAGCTGCCGAACGTGGTGGAGGCCCAGCCGGCCGCGGCCCACGACAAGCCGTCCGACCACTCGCCGGTGGTGGCGAAGTTCAATCTGTAGGGGCAGCAGGGCCAGCGCAGCGGGTAGCTGTGCGGGCCCTTGGCTGTGCGTGTTCTGTCGCGCCATGCGAGCGCATGGACGCCGCCCCGTTCCTCCTCCGCAGCCGCTGGCAGGGCGGGGCGCCGGGATGCCAGCCTCGGCTCCGTGAGCGGTCCGGGGCCACCGATGGTGCCCACACCGGCGAGGACCAGAGTCACGGCCGTCCCGGCAGCCGTCACTGGCGCACACTGCGCGGCCCCAGTGTTCCGTCGGAAGAGCGCCTGGGAACCGGCCCTGCCCCGCGCACCATGTCGGCGCGGACTGCACCGACAGTGGGAGCGGGCGAAGGGGCCCCAGCGTCCGCCACTACAACGGGTCAGGCCGCGTGTCGACGGCAACGATCCACTCACCCTCGACGGCGCCCGTATCAAGGGCGCCCTGGCGGAAGAGCTGGCGACGTCGCGACCACGATCCACCACCGGCACCGGATGCCGTGCGCTGCGAACGCGTGCGACTCCCTGACCGGGCACTGTCACGTTGACTGCCGGGCGTGGGATGATCTTGTGGTTGGCCGTGCTGGGAGGGGACCGCTGATGTCGTCGGGGCCGCCGTCGTCCAAGGGCCACCGGCACCCGGTGGAGGTCATCTCCCACTGGGTGTGGCTGTACTTCCGGTTCCCGCTAGGCTCCGCGAGGTCGAGGGTGCAGGTCATCATCGACGCGGACACCCGCCTGGTGGTCGCCTCGGCCCGGCCGGCGCCGGGGAACAAGGATGACGCTCGCGCCTGCCTCCAGAAAGGAGACGGCCTCCACCACGCCGTCCAGGCCGTCGCCACACCATGCACAACCTCGCCATGACGGAGTGAAACAGCAGGTCAGCCAGCACACCGACCTGCCGACACCCACCCTTCTGCAACAACCTTTAGCCGCCCAGGTCGAACTCAGAGCTGGGGTTCACCTTGATCGGGAGGCCGAGGCCAGCCACCCGCGTAGGCAGGTCGGGTGGCCCTTCGGCCTCCACCGCCATCTCGTCGTCACCGAGCGGGACCGGGTCATAAGCCAGCAAGGCACCGCCGACGGTAGACAGCCTGGCCGCCAGATCGCCGAGGTCGGTGCCGACGGGCACCGTCAAGAGCCACCTCATCAACGCCCTCTCGGGTCACGCGATCCACGGGGTTCTCGTGCTCTGTCATTTCCAGGTCCCCCCTTCCACCAAGAGCTTCCGCGGCTCAGGGTTTCCGCAGCAGGAAGGAGTACGATGCCGCAGCGTTCACGATCCCACGCCCATAGCCCGGATCCCAGACCTTGCCCGTCGGGTTGACCAGCCCGGCCACCAGGGCCTCGCGCAGCTCCTCGGGGCTAAGCCCGGGGAACGCGGACAACAGCAGGGCCGCGACTCCTGCCGCAACCGGTGTGGCCGCCGACGTCCCGTTGTCGAAAGGCGACCTGGGGGGTGCCGGCACTCCGCCGGGACGGCCCGGGCCGAAGTTGCCGAAGAGGTGCGTGTACGACGCGAAGTCCGGCTTCTGCGACTCGAACATGCCAGGCCCCTGCGAGGAGTAACCGACCCGCTCTTGGCGGCTGTTGACCGCGGCAATCGTGATGACCTCAAGAAGGCTGTTGGAGGCGTGCACGGAGCGGCTGGGGCCGATGCCGGTGCGGTCGCAGTTACCGCTCGGGCACTGGGCGCCGCAGTTGCCGGCCGCAAAGAACGCCGCCGCGCCGGAGGCCACGACCTCGCGCACCTTGCGGTGGAGCGGGTGGTCGAGATCCCAGATCTCGTGCCCGGGGGCCAGCTCACGGCGCGGGACGCCGGTGAACCCGTAACTGTTGTTCGTCAGGTGTGGCGTGCCGTCGAGCCTGCGGTGCTCCAGCACCGCCTGGAACATCGTCAGAGCGCCGCCGGAGTCGGGCCGCCCGAGGAAGGGATAGTCGTACAACCTGGCCGCAGGTGCCGCGACGAGGATGTCGGCCGCGCACATCGAGCCGTGGCTGGTGATGGGGGCGGCCCCCGGCTGGAGGGTCGCTCCCGGACGGGCGAAGCCGCCGGAGACCGGGTAGACCTGCCCGTTCACGCCTTCGTCGATGATGCCGACCACGACGTTCTGCCCCCGAAAGCCGTCCTGCCACGGCCGGGTGACGCCTAGCAGGGCCCGGATGGTGTCAACGGTGGCCCCGGAGCGGAACGGCCGGCAGTCGAGGCCGGTGAGCGAGCGGGCGAGGTCAAATGCGCCCGCCTCGGCATCCGTGTCCGGCTCGCCCGGGCTCCGCTCGTCCTCATAGAGGTGGAGCCGGGAGTTCGCCCACACGCGGACACCTTCGCGCTCGCGTAGCTGCGCCAACTTGGTGGGATCGACTTCCACTGGGAGCACGACCGAGGTCGGTGCGATGTCAGGGTTGGTTTCCGGAACCGCGAACTCTCTCAGGCTGCCGAGCGGCTCGGGGGCCCCGCCCCCTCCTTCCTGGGGTGTGCTGAACATGGGGATGGGTACGAAGTTCTCGCCCGGCTCGACACCGAGGCCGGCCACCAGGTCGAGGTCGGGAAGGGCCTGGTCCAACGCTGAGGTATCGGAGGCTACGGCTGCCCGAAAGGCATCGAATCCCTCGGGCTGGGTGTGCGACGGTTGGGTTTCTAGCAGCACCTTGATCTTGGCCATGGTTCGCCCTTCTCTCCGTCCGCTGGGAACCACGCTGCCGCATGGCCCTCTGGCGCGGCTGTGGCTGGATGTGGCATCGCGACCGCGCGTCGGACAGTTCTACTAGTACCTGCGAATACCTGGTCGGGTCGGACCGGGACGGCTCAGTGTCGCGACCCCTCGGTCAGGCCGTCGAGTCAGGGTCACGGCGAGACGGGTGAAAGCGCGCCGGAGAATCTGCATCTACCACAAATCTATAAATATCGCCTAGAATGCGCAACCCTTGTGAGGTAGTTGACAGTTGTACGGCAATTGTCCGTGAACGATCTTGAAGCTCCCCCGTGATCACGGAGCCTTTTCCAACCTGACTGCGGTGGTGAGGTGTTGGCGGTTGCCAGCTGTACGGAACGACGAAGCTCCTGGTAGACGGGTTCTCGACCAAGATCACCCGTGTCCGCCAGGAGCTTCCGCGTGCTCGTCTACCCTTCGTCGATCGATCTGTCCAGCGGCACCCTGCGCTACCTGACCACGCGGCTCCGTGCCCGGCATCGGAAGATCGGGACCCGGTGGCGACGGCTGCCTGTC
>NZ_JOIR01000065.1 GCF_000720115.1 Streptomyces sp. NRRL F-2580 | reverse complement strand
GGCAAGATCAAGGACGTCAAGAACATGCCGGGCTGCAAGTTCTACCAGGGCACCGTCTACTGCGAGCACAAGCCCGAAAAGCCCGCCCCGGGCAAGGAGGCCCCGGGTACGGAGACCCCGACCACGGAGACCCCGGAGACGGAGACCCCGACCACGGAGACCCCGGAGACGGAGACCCCGGCCACGGACACCCCGGCCCCGGAGACGGAGACGGAGACCCCGGCCACGGACACCCCGGCCCCGGAGACGGAGACCCCGGCGACGGAGACCGGTGAGGCACCCGTGGAGGCCAGCGCGGCCGCTTCCGGCTGAGCCTGAGACCCGGCGACGTAGCTCCCCGTAGCTCCCCGTACCCGTACCGTCCACACAGTGAAGCGATACAGCTGATCAGCCCCTGTCAGGCCCGCCGGGCCCCAGGGGCTTCGGCCTGGAGATGGCCACGTGCGGTGGTTCCGGCGTCAGCCTCCAGGGCAGGTGAGAGCCATGACTGCTTCCGCTTCCTCACCCACCGCCGATGATCCGGCGCGCTACGTAGGTCTCGACGCCGGCGAGGCCGAGCGCCGGGCGCGAGCGCGCGGCTGGACAACTGTGCGCACGGTCCCGCCCGGCACGATCCTGACCATGGAGTACCTCGAAGGCAGGCTGAACCTCGAGGTCGAGGACGCCAAAGTACGAAGGGCCTGGAGCGGCTGACCTCATCCGTGCGGCCGCTGTCACACGACGTAGGCAGGACGGGGTCTTCCCCGTCTGGTGCCCGTCAGCCCTGCCGGGGCTGGTGCTGCTCGGGCAGCCGGCTCTCCGGGTGCGCCCACAGCAGTACGTTGCCGGGCCGCTCGTCGCGGAAGAAGTCGAGCACGTCCTGGTCCGAGTGCGCGGGCTGAAGTGGGCTCGTCGCCGCCGCGCACCCCGTGCAGCCGGCAGCCCGCGGCGAGCGAGAGGTCGTAGGCGGGGCCGTGGCTCAGTTCGGCGGAGGCCCGCAGGAAGGTCTCCACGTAGGGCGCCGACGCGGCGGGCAGGTGGATGAGCCGGATGCCAGGATGGTGTTGCCGATCTGTACGGTGATCGGGCCGGGGTGAACAGCGCAAGGTGGGGCGGGGCGGGGCGTTGACGGATCAGCAGACGGATTTGTGCAGGAACTGCGGGGAGCCGGTCGTCAAGAGCGGCGATCGCTGGTCACACGGTCGCCACGGCTTCGGCTACGACTTCGGCGGTTGGGGGCATGTGGGCTGCAGCGCCTACAGCTTCACCCTGCGGGGCGAGTGGGACACCCGTCTGACGAAGGCGGAGAAGGCCGGCCCCCGCACCAGGGGCCAGCTCGCGGGCAGGGAGGAGTTCCCCGCCTGGCCCGGGCTGCAGCGGCAGCGGGCAGAGGCCGAGCGCAAGGAGAAGGAAGCCGCTGCCCTCGCGGCCACCCGGTTCTCACCGCAGCTGGCCAAGGCCATCGAGGCCGCCGAAGCGGTGGTGGCGGACCCGGGAAGCGTCACCTTCCGCACACTGGAGCGTCGACGTCAGGCCGTGATCCTCGCCATGGAGCAGCAGGCTCGACGGGCCGCGGCCAAACAGGGCCACGCGGAGGCTGGCAGCGTCACCGCCGAGAACGAACTCCGTCGGCTCGTGCAACTGACCCAGGAGCTCTTGCGCTCCCTTCGCGCGGCAGAAGAACTCCTGGTACCGGCAGAGGCGTTCAAAGCGGCAGCGGCCCGCTACAGCGCCCGGATCGATCAGATCGCCACGGAGCGCTACGCCTCGCTGCCACGGGATGGAGACGGCGCCTACACCGAGCGCGTCGTGCTTCAGACCGCGCGCCGGCGCGCCGGACGCCGGTAAGAGGATGAGGGGATCAGGGGATCAACGGGGTTCCGCTTCTGTTTGCAGCGTGCGGGCTCGTTCGGCCGGGTCGTAGTCCGGTCCGACTCCTTCGATCAGCAGCAGGTCGCCTTCGATGTGGTCGGTCCGCAGGCGCAGGATGGCCCGGTAGGCGGGGGAGTCGTACCAGGCGCGGGCTTCGGCCAGGGTGGGGAACTCGATCAGCACCATGCTGCCGGGCCAGGTGCCCTCGACGACTTCGGCCGGCGGACCGTGGATGACGAAGCGGCCCGCGAAGGGGTCGAGGGTCGCCTGGATGCGCTGCAGGTACTCGATGACGTCGGAGTGATGGCGGCGGCTGCGGAGATGGGCGAAGCCGTAAGCGGGCACCACGGGCTCCTTCGTTGCGGGGGTGGGTGATGACCGCGAACGTAGCCGAAGGCGGTGGGGCGGTGCGATTACCCCGGAGGTAATCGCACCGCCTGCCGCCGCCCACCGCCTGCCTGCCGCCGCTCATCGCCTACCGCCTACCGCCTACCGTCTGCTGTCGGCCTGGCGGCGGCCCGGCCTCACTTCAGGTGCCGGTCGAAGAATCGGGCCCCGTCCTCCACCTCGAACCACGGGGTGCCGGTGTGCCCGCCCAGGTTGGCGTGCAGCGTCTTCTCCTTGGTGCCGAAGGCGTCGAACAGGTCCAGGGCCCGCTGCCGGGGGTTCCCTTCGTCGTCCCACTGCAGCAGGAACAGCAGCGGAACGGTGACCTGCCGGGCTTCCTCGCGCTGGGCGCGGGGCACGTAGCCCCCGGCGAAGAAGCCGGCGGCCGCGATGCGCGGCTCGACCGCCGCGAGGTGGATGCCGACGGCGGTCCACCCCGAGTACCCGACCGGGCCGTCGATCTCGGGCAGTGCGAGGAGGGCGTCCAGGGTGGTCCGCCATTCCGGGACCGCCTCTTCGACCAGCGGGCCGATGAAGGATTCGAAGATCTCGTCGACGGGTTCGCCGGCCTGCATCGCCCGGCGGAGGTCGGCGCGGGCCTGTTCGTCGGCGGCGGAACGGGGCCGGTCACCGCACCCGGCGGCGTCGATGGTGGCCACCGCGTAGCCGCACGCCGCGGTGTGCCGGGCCCGGGCCACCAGCCGGTCCGCCGACTTGGGCAGGCCGTTGTTGTGAGCCATCAGGACCAGTGGGGCCGGTGCGTCGGATTCCGGCGTCCACAGGGTGCCGGGGATCTCGCCGAGGGTGAACTCGCGTGCGAGGACGCCGTCGTCGAGGCGTTGCTCGGAAGTGAATCGCATGGTCGTGCCTTTCGGGAGTGCTGAAAACGGCGCTCCCGGACGACCTGCCTAGCGTCCGACCGTGACCCCGGAGGGGAGCACCCATGTCGATACTGCGTTCACGGGTACCACCTCCTCGTTCTCTCGCACGGCCTCCGGAAAAGTAGCAGCGGCCGCCGGGTCCGCCAAATGGTTTCTCGCGCGGGCGCTCTCGTCGCCGCCGGTCACCCGGGTGCGGGAGGCAGGGAGTGCACGCAGGTGTCAAGGAATTCTTGACAAGTAATCCGTGTCAAGGTTTCCTTGACGTATGTTGATCTTGAGATGGATGAAGGCCCGGAACCGCGACCTCTTTCCGGCCACCACGTCCACGGCGGCCGTACTGCCGCTCGCCGTGACCCTGCCCGCCTTGACGGCGATGCTCGGCGGCCGGCTCGGCGCCTTCGCCACCATCGCCCTGATCGTCGGGAGCCTCGTACTCATCGCCGGCACGGCCGCCCTGGCCGCCCGGGAGGCCCGTGACCGCGCCGAGCGGGCACGCCGCGACGCGGCGGTCCTCGACGCCCTCGAACCCCTCGCCGGACTGCGCCGATGACCGACGAGCCACTGCTCCACCCGGCGGAGACGGACCGGATCCGGGAAGGGATCGCCGCAGCCGTCCTCGGCGCCCCCGACGGACTGGCCGACTCGCTCGAACACGACGCCCACGGGTACCTGCGCCTGCTGGACGCCTCGCGCGTCGGCGCCGAGGAGGCCAGTCGCCTGCTGCGCGAGGCCGTCCAGGGCGCCAGATCCGCCGGCCACAGCTGGGACACGGTGGGACGCGTCCTGGGAGTGAGCCGCCAGGCCGCCCAGCAGCGCTTCGCGGGCAAGACCGCGGGGGCGGGTCCGTCCGCACCGCTCGCCGAGGGCCCGAACGCCCCGAAGCGCCGCACCCTCAGCGGGCTGACCGCGTTCGACGAGATGGCCGCCCTGGAGGAGGCCGGCCGCGACGGCTGGCACATGGTGGGCTACGGCCCCTTCTTCCACGAGGTGGAGGCCTCCGGCCACCCCTGGGAGCACTGCCGGGTCACCCTCCCCTCCGGTGCGCGCCACCGACGACTGGAAGTAGAAGGATGGATTCCGGTCGGGGCGGGATGGTTCCCGTGGCGGTACTACAAACGGCCCGTCGCCCCCGGCAGTTGAAAGCGGTGTGATGCCGCGGCCGCACCCGTCCCACCTGCGTCGGCGCCGCAGCTCAGGCTGAGGGAGGTGTCCTTGTTCCGGCTGCCGTTGACGTCGACTCCGCAACGGAGCCCCGGTGCGGTCCGAAGCCGCCCGCGGGGCAGGGCCGCCCGGCAGCGCGCACCCGTCGCCGCCGGAAAGCCGGGACACCCAGCAGCCCGAAGCCGAGGGCCGCCGCCGTGAGATGGCCGACGGTGGTGAAGTCCGGCAGCGGCCCGGTCCATTCGGCACCGCCCACAGGCCACGCGAGAACGAACACGGCCCAAGGCCGGCGGCCCCGGCGCGGCAGGGCGAGCGTGCCGATCGCCAGCACGGTCTGGGCGCCGTAACTGACCCCGTAGTCCAAGGACTGCCGCACGGCCGCCGGATACCAGCCGTGCCGCAGCGCGACGGTGATGACCACAGCGGTGAGCAGGGTGGCCGCGACATGCCCGCCGAGGAACACGGCCACGGCGCGCGGCTTTCCCCACCGGTGCTCCGCCCAGGCCAGGAAGCAGCACACACCGAGACCCAGGGTGATGAAGGTACCCACGAAGTCGGTTGAGGTGACCTCCGTGAGCGTGCCGTCGAAGAACAGCGCGCTGCCGAGCAGCGCGGACAACGGATGGTCCCGCAGGTTGTCCACATTGGTGCTCAGGTAGCCCAGCACCCCGGCCGCCCGATCGGCGGACAGCCCGTAACCGACCCAGGCATGGCCGGCCAGGAGCAGACAGACATAGGCGAGGGTCAGCGGCGCACGACGCGGGTACCCCCGCACGGCGCGCAGCGTCCTGCCCGGAAGACCCCACGGTGACGGAGAGTTCATACCGTGGCATTCTCCCGGCCGACCCGAAGGCGGGGACCGGCGGGTAACAGCAGCCATCCTCAGTACAGCGGGCCGGAGGGAAACCCGTGATCCGGCGGGAACGGATCGGGCAGGACGGGAGCCGGCCGGGCGGCGGCCGCCTGCGCCCGCCCGACGGCCAGACGCGCGGGCCACTCGGCCGCCCACATGATCGCGGCGGCCCCCGCCAACTGCCAGAAGCCGTCGGCGTCAAGACGCGGGTCCACGAACGCGAAGGCCGCGCAGATCAGCCACAACAGCAGGCAGTGGTAGGCGACGAGGACGATCGAGGCGACTCCCGGCACGGGCAGGGACAGCGTGATGCGCGGCAGCATGAAGAGGGACGCCACGGCACACAGGGCGATCACCTGCCGCCACCCCGGCGCGGAGTCGAGCCCTACGCCGTCCAGCACGAGCCAGGCGAGCGCGAGTCCAGCGGCATTGAGCAGTACGGCGGCCAGCGAGCGCGCGGCCGCGCGGCCGCCGCGTCGGCGGAACAGGGCGAAGAAGGTCCCCACGGTGGTGGCGACGGCCGCCACCAGCAGCCCCGAGACGAACACCGGCCACAGCCCCGTCAGGCGCGCCGACAGACCCACGGCGCCGCAGATCCGCACGCCGGCCCAGAGGGCGAGCGGATACACGGTGAGCAGGACCAGCAGGCCGACCAGGGTCTGCAGCACGCCGAGGAACATCAGACGACGCACCGGGGCGAAGAACTCCCGGTCCGACCCCCAGAGGCCGGGCTCCTGCGCGAGCAGCCCTTGGGCCCGTCGCAAGGACGGCCGCATCAGCAGACCCGTCAGGCTCGACACCGCCCCTACGCCCGCGCTCACGAAGGCGGCCATCACCCCCACCACGAGTACCTGCCGACCGGCCGAACCGGTCAGCCGGAAGTCGACGACCAACAGCGCGGCCACCGCCACGCCGGCAGCCACCGAAGCCAGTCGCAGCAAGACGCCGGCGCCCCGTCCCGTACGTCCGTGCCCGCGCCCGCCAGTGACCGTCATCAGCTCGCCCCCCCTCGTGAGTCGCGCCCCCGACAGAAGGCATGCCCGGTGGTTCGTCAAGGAAATCGGGCTGCGCCTGAGCGGGCCGGCCGGGCAGCACGGCGGTGGAACGCCTTCCCCACCCGCCCGGCGCCGAGCCGTCGTCAGTTCGGCGTGGCCGCACTTGCGCCTGCAGCGTGCGCAGGAGGTCGAAGGCACGACCGTCCACCGGGCGCCGGGTGTTGCCGAGGGCGATGACGGCGACCCGTTTCTCCGGGTCGAACCCCACGAAGGAGGAGAAGCCCCCCGTTCCCCCGTTGTGCCAGATCTGGAGGTGGCCGCCCTGCCGGGGGTGCAGACGGTGGGCCATCCAGCCGAGGTGCACCCAGGTGAAGGAGTTCCTGCGGTGCTCGAACGCACGGCTCAGGCGGATCGCCTCGTCGAGCCCCGCGGGCCCGCCGTCCAACTGGGCCCGTACGAACGCCACCAGGTCGCTCGCGGTCGAGTGCAGGCCGCCCGCTCCCACCAGGTCGGCGAGGTGCCACGGCGCGGCCGGCCGCCCCCGGCGCACGTGCCCCCGCGCGGAGCGCTCCGAGCGGCTGCCGTCCACCGTCACCACGGTGTCGCTCATGCCCAACGGGGCGCAGATCTCCCGGCTGACGAGGCTCTCGTACTCCGTGCCCGCCCGGCGGGCGAGGGCCAGCCCCAGCAGCCCGGCTCCGAGGTTGGAGTAGCGGAACCGCTTCCCCGGAGTGGCCCCCAGCCGGGTCCCGGCCAGCCCGGACAGCAGGACGTCGGCCGTGCAACCGGCGTACGGATCCGGCTTCGACGGGCGCAGCAGGGCCTGGAGCAGCATCCCCTTCGGCAGTCGCGGCAGGCCGGAGGTGTGGGTGGCCAGATGCCGCAGCAAGATCGGCCGCCCGTCCCGTGACGGAACGGCCGTCCCGGCGGGCAGCAGATCGCCGAGCGGCTCGTCCAGGGCCACCGTGCCGGCGGATGCCATACGCGTCAGCGCCAGGGCGGTGAACGCCTTGGTCACCGAGCCGATCTCGAACAGGGTGCCGGGGCCGGGGACACCCCCGTGGCCTGCGCCGGTGCTTCCGGCACCCCGTATCTCCACGACGTCGTCCGCCACCGCGGCCACCACCACGCCGACGTGCTGCCCGGCCAGCCGGTCCGCGGTCCGCTGGGCGAGCGTTGCGAGTTCTTGTGCCATGACGGACATCATCGCGGCCTCCCGCCGTGCGACAGGTGCGCCCTGATGATGATTTCCGGCCGTCGCCGCTGCGACCTCAGCGGTACGGCGAGACCGTGACGGACGTTGCTCCCGCGTCGCCAACGGCGCTAAACCACCGCGGGGTTATGCCCCAAAGGTGACTGTCTGCAGCCTGCGCTGTCTCCTAACCCTGCCAGTGCTCGCGTCCGAGGTGGATCAGGCGGAGCTGGGCGCGGGCCGTCGCGAGAACGGGGGACCAGTCCTCGCCGCGCAGGGAGGCGGCCAGGCACGCGGAGGCCGTCATGAACATGTGATCGACCAGCAGCCGGGACAGCATCGTCACATCGGCGGCCCCCCAGCCCGCGCTGAGCGGCTCGGCCACGAGGACGGCGCCGATCTCGGCCGCGAAGGCGTCGAGTTGTGCGGCGATGGCCTCGCGCACCGCCGCCACCCCGCCGTGCCGCTCCCGGACGAGGAAGCGGACGTGCGCCGGACGGCTGCGGACGAGTTCGGCGACGAGCCGCACCGCACCCTCGGAGCGCCGACCGGCATCGCCGCTCGACGCGAGGACGCCCCGTACGGTTGCGTGCAGGCTGGCCAGGGCCTCCTCGACGAGTACGGTCCCCAGCTCGTCCATGCCACGGAAGTGCCGGTAGAAGGCGGTGGGGGTGACCCCGGCGTGCCGGGCGACCTCCCGCAGACCGAGGGCCCCCAGACTCCGCTCCTCCAACTGGCTTAGGGCCGCATCGAGCAGCGCCCGCCGGGTACGGCGCCGCTGCGCCTCGCGGACACCGGTGTTCGCACTCATGAAAGGCAGTCAACCGCGTCACAGTCAACGGCCGCCAGCATGAGACGGACTGAACCGGGTATTCGGTGAACAACTGTTACCTGAAAGTAGGAGGAACTCCCGTGCTCTTCCTCGTAGGTGCACTCCTCATCCTGGGCATCATCCTCGGCACCGTGGCCCATGTGCCGGTGCCGGTCAGCGTGGCCGCCGGCCTGGTGATCACACTCTGGCTCGCCCTCTTCGCCGTACGCGAGCGCCTCTCCGGCCACCGTTCCGGGCGCCCCGACCACCGCCAGGGAGGTCTGTGATGAACCAGCCCACCGACGTCAAGACCCCGGCCGACGCACGCCCTCGTGCCCGCGGCCGCTACCGCGACGCCGACGTGATGGCCGTCACCGCGTTCGTCCTCGGCTTGGTCGGGCTCCTGGTGATGAACCTGCTCCTCGGCCCGATCGCCGTCGTCCTCGGCTCCCTCGCCCTGTGGCGGCAGACCACCAGGCCGGGCCGCGCCCGCCTGGGCATCGCCCTGGGCGTGGCCGACCTCGTGGTCCTCGCCTGCCTCGTCACCGCCGACGACACCTGGTCGTGGAGCCTGACCTGAGCCGAACCGGCCCGATCACCCCTGGAAGCACCGAGGGCGAGGCCGACGAGCCGTGGCGGGTGGCCGTACCGGTTGCAGAGGGGGGTGACTCGGGCGGCTCGCACCGCTCGGGAAGCGCCACGGCCCCGGGCCGGTGCTCGAAGGTGTCCCGGTTGTGCTTAGGCTCCAGCTTGGCCCGCCCTGCTCGGCGCGCCTTCTCGTGTACTCGCGCCCTGGGGGTTCTTCAGCATGTCCGCAGCTCCGGTCGATCCGCCGGCCCCGACCTCGCCCCCGCCTCCGTCCCCGTACGCTGCGCCCGGCGTGCAGGGCGATCGGCTCCGTGCGCCCGTGGGCCTGGCCATCGCCCTGGCCGTGCTGTTCTCGCTGGTCATCGGGCTCGCCGCGTACGCCGTGTACGCCGACTGGAACATGCGCACGCTCATGGAGCGCCTTCTCGCGGATCCCGCCACGGTCAGTGATGCCGAGCTCGACCGAGGCCAGAGACTGACCGGTCTGGTCGGCACGATCCAGGGCAACGCCCTGCTCGTGACGGGCATCGTCTTCATCGTCTGGTTCCACCGGGTGCGCACGAACGCCGAGGTCTTCGCACCGGGCGCGGACAAGCTCGCGCTGGGCTGGGCGATCGGCGCCTGGTTCGTACCGTTCGCCAACCTCTGGCTGCCGTACCGGATCGCCGTGACCACGTGGGGGTCGAGCACGCCCCTCGGGACCGACGGGGGATACCGGCGTTTCCCGTTGACCCTGGTCAACCTCTGGTGGGGCGCCTTCGCCCTGTCCCGGGTCCTGGGGTGGTACGGGGGCATGTCCTACAGCCGCGCCCAGAGCACCGACGCCGTGCGCGACGCGGCCACGACCATGCTGGCCGGTGACGTTCTCGACATCGCGGCAGCCCTCCTCGCGGTGCTCTTCGTGCGCAGGCTCACGGCCATGCAACACGCCAGGGCCGCCCAGCGGCCCGCCGTCGCAGCGGTGTAGCCGGGCGAGGGCCAGGCTCCGGTACCCGGTCACGGGACGGCCCGTCCTGGACATCGTCTGGGTCGGGTGGCAACGCCCTGCCCTCGGCCGCATCAAAGGGGTCAGCCGATGCGGACGGTGATCTCGGGGAGGGGCATGTCGGAAAGGTTCAGCTGGAGCCCGGCCAGGGTCAGGTAGGTCTGCGAGTCGGTCAAGGCGGAGGTGGTGGACGGCGCCTGGGTCTTCCCCCGCGTGCTCACCAGCAGGTGCCAGCCCCCGCGCTTGTAGCTGCGGGAGGCGTCGGGGCGGTCGCCGTTCGGGTTCAGCGTCCACCCCTGGCGCTCCAGGTCGGCGCAGATCGCGTTCATCTCCGACTGTGCGGCGCTCTTCTCGCGGACGGCCGTCCAGCCCGTCCTGTTCGAGTTGGCGCCGGCCGCGCCGATCGGGCGGCCCTGCGCCGGGTCGAGGCCCGCCGCGCTGACCGCGGCCCGGATCACCTCGTCCACGGCGTCCCGCGTGAGGGGCGGTGACGTGGACTCAGGCGTGGGCGCCACCGTGGATGCGGACGGCGTGGGCACGGGCGCGCCCAGGTGAATGCGCCCGCCGTCGTCTACCTGGATGTGGTCCGGCAGGACCACGGCGGCAAGACTCACGATCAAGGTCGCGGCCAGCCCGATCCACACCCTCTTCAACAGCGCGTCCAACGCGAAACTCCCCCCGAGTGATCATTCAGAAGGAGTCTCACACATACTGCTCGACGCCCGGCAGCCTGAGCCTGCCGTTCAACGTCCCGCCTGAACTCGCTCAGTACGAGTGGTCGAGTCGGTCCACGAGGAATCGAAGCTCGCGAGCTCGGCGCCGGGACATGCCGTGTATCACGGCATCCAGGAACTCCCGTGCCTCGAAGGGGCTGCCGCAGCATTGCCACACACCGCAGCCGCCGTAATCCTGCTCGCTCCAGAGGCTGCGGTACGGGCCCCGTACGAACTCTCGCCACATCGTCACGGACTCGGCCGTGACGCCAGGCCACAGGTAGTTCCGGCTCCTCTCGACCCTGGCAACCTCGGCAAGAGCAGCCGGGGACAGGCCGGCAATAGGGGGTTGACAGGTAAACCGGTGCCGCGGCCCCTGCTCGGCGCGGACACGCCGGGCCGTCTACGCGGCATGGGCCTTTCTGTAGAACGTCATGGGGTGATCCTGCCAGAGACGGTTGCGCCGTGACACCTGACATGCAGCTCAGTCCGTTCGTCACGGCGTCCTCGCGCGAGCGAGCGAGCGGGCGGGCGGGCGAGCGGGCGGGCGGGCGAGGCGGAGCTGAGCGGCTAAGCGGCACAGCTTCTCGAGGCTGGACGTCGAGGTGACGGGGACACCTCCCGCCAGGAGTACCTTGCCAGGCCCGACCGCGCGGCCCTGGCCCTGGGCCGGGCCGGCGAGGACCCGCTTGTGTGAGAGCCATGGCCAGAGTGTAGAAGCGTGCGGGTGAGCGGCTACCAGCCCCGAGCGCGTCGTGCGACGGGCCGAGCCGAGTGCTGTGGAGGTCACAAGCCGTGGGCGAGTGGGTGCAACGGTTCGTACAGCGGAAGTTCGGCGCCGCTGGGAAGCCGGAGTGCAGTCAGTTTGCCCCAGCGCTGTTCGCTGACCGGGCGGGTGATCTCGACGCCCTTGGCGCGGAATTCGCGGAGCTGGGAACCAAGGTCGTCGCACATCAGATAGAACTCGTGCCGGGGTGGGCCATCGGCAGGGTGTACGGCGACTTCGGCCGGAGGCAACTTGAAGATGAGCCAGCCGCCGCCCGCGTCGACCCCGGGGAAGCCGAGGACGTCACGGATGAAAGCACGGTCCGCCTCGACGTCCTGGCTGTAGAGGATGACATGCGCACCGCTGATCATGACTAGCCCCTGTCCATCAACGTGCTGACGGTCGCGTCCCCGGCATCCTGACACGCCAGGGTCGAGAAGTTCCTCGGCTGGCTTCGATGACACGGCGGCTGAGTTGAATGTCCGACGGACAGCGGGATCCGGGCTCGGTTCCGGACAGGTTGGGGCGGACCGCCCATCGGCCAGACGCTTCACCCTCAGGCCGATGGGCGGGAGGCTTGCGCCCGGACACGGCGGCGGCGAGCGGGATGCCTGGGGCATGGGACAGCACGTGCAGCTGCCGACGCCACAGGCCGGCCTCGGTCCATACCGTGAAGCGGCGATGCGCGGTGGCGGGCGACGTGCCGAACGTCGGCGGCAGGCAGATGCCGCCAGGCACAACCGCTGGTCAGCGCTTACACCACTGCCGTGAACGCGGCCCGCTCGTCACACGGAGCGGTCCCAGCCCCTTGCGGATGAGCAGCGAACGACGGCAGCAACGGGGCGGCCAGCTCCCAGAGTTCGTCAGGACCAGAGGCTTCGATGGATCAGCACCCACGTCCGGCATCGTGCCGCACGAACATCAAGTCACGTGAGACAACCTCTAAGCCTTGATGGGTGCGGCCGACCTGGCGGCCTGCTCGATCTTCGCGCAGTAGGCTGCACGGGCTTCCTCGTCGATCTGCCTCTCGTGTTCGGCGCGCAGCCCGGTCCGGCCGTCGAGGCCCTCGCGCAGAATGTCGGCGTGCCCGGCATGCCGGATGGACTCGCCGAGGACATGGACCATGATGGCGAACAGGTTCGTGTCGGCATGAGGCTCCGGCCACCACGGCACGTGGCCGGGGGCGTCGAGGGGAAGCTCGTTGATCGTCACGTCCGAGTGTTCCCACGTGCGCCGGTAGAACCCGATGATCTGATCGCGGGTCTCGTCCTCGGTCGCCCACAGATCGCTGCCGTTGGAGTCCTGCCACCGGGGCAGCGGTTCCGGGGAAGGGCGGTGGAAGACCTCGCCGAAGTACCTGGCCTCGACGGTGGCCACGTGTTTGACCAGGCCGAGGAGGTTGGTCCCGGTCGCTGTCAAAGGCCGGCGGGCGTCGTATTCGGACAAGCCGTCGAGTTTCCAGAGCAGCGCCTTGCGGTCCCGCCGCAGTCTCCCGTGCAGGTTGTCTTTCGCGAATTCATCGATCATGCGGCATGAGCCTGCCATGGGCTGCTCGTGGTCTCAAGATTCCGTACGTGGTCCGCAACGACGGGCAGAGTTGAGGCGTTTGTAGCAGCAGAGGGCGGCGGCGAGGCCGAAGGCCACGTCCGACTCCGCCCCGCGTCCGTCGGGCAGCTGTCCGTCGTCTACGCAGCCAATCGGGTCACCCGGCGGCCGTCCGTCCTGGCCATCGTCTGGCTCGGCGATTGATCGTGCGGCGGGCTGCTGCCGTCGGATCCGTTGCCCGGGGGCGGCGGTCTGAGCGCCGGCGCCGGGGGCTCGCCGGACGGCCCCGGGGGCCCCGGCCGGGGAGGAGGCCGGGGTGCGGGGTGTCCGGGTGCCGTACGGATCCGGGCGGCAGCCCGTCGTGCGGGCGGGCCTGCCCCCTGACGCCGGGGGGAGGGGGCGTCACAGGGGCGGGGCCCGCTCCGGAAGCCCCACCCCCCAAGGCGTGGCCTCCGACAAGTACGCGTCTGACCCGGCTGCCGCTCCTCAAACGCCCTTCGCTTCAGCAGTTCTGAGAGGACGTCACGTCCTGCCGCTCGGGGCCCGCGCGCGGAGCCACTTCATTGCTGTTCAGCGCGCGGAAGCGAGCTCCGGATGCCGTGTGACCCGGGCCGCCGCACGCTGGGGGATATGGCGGACCGGACGGAGATCGTGATCCATCCCGTGTCGCCGAAGGGCGGGCGCAAGGTCACCGTGCACGCCCTCGGCGTGGACATCCTCTCGACGGCCTGGACATCGGGGGCGAGGTGATGAGGACCTGTTCGCCCTGGCGGATGGCAGGGACCGGCGCCGGCTCGGCCCTCACACCCCCCCATGCAGGCGAAATGCCCAGTACTGAGTCGTATGCAACACCCTTCAGATCCGTACACGGGCCCGGGGCCCCGCCTGCAGGCCGGGATCCGGCGGCGTGACCTGACGAGTCGGCAGGGATCACGACTCCGTATCTGATTGGAAAGCGGAAGGGGAGAGTCCCTTTTGTGTGTTCAGGAGCCGGTAGCGTACGCGCGTTCGATCACATACACGTCCCCAAGGAACCCTCCATGGCCACGCCTCCCGCCCCGCAGACCCCCGAGCAGCCCGCCGCTCCCGGCACGTTCGACGCCCCCGTCGCGCCGTCCGAGCCCGCGAAGAAGAAGGGCGTCCTGGGGAAGAAGATCCTCGGCGTCGTCGTGGCGATCGCGGTCGTACTGTTCTGGCGCCTGGGCCTTCCCTACCTGACGGGCGAGGCCCCGGTGCACGCGGAGGCCGGCGACTGCGTCACCGTCACCGGCCCGGAGAACGACCCCAAGGTCGAGAGCAAGGGCTGCACCGAGAAGGTGGCCGACCTTTACAAGGTCGTCAAGGTCGTCGACAACACCTTCAACCTCGACAAGTGCGAGGGCGTGGCCGAGGTCGCTCTCGCGCAGCAGCTCGAGGCGGACAAGTTCGTCCTGTGCATGGAGCCCGTCAAGAACTGACGCCCCACACATGGCCGCCGGGTCCGGACCCGCCGGGTCCGGCCCCTGCGGCGTCCCGCAGGCTGTCAGGCGGTGCGCCCGTGCAGCGAGTCCAGCAGCGTGAGGTCGTCCCCGGACAGCCGCAGCGCCACGCCCATACGTTCGCCGCCAGGTGCTCCGGGTCGCCCGTGCGCGGGACTCCGCGAGCGCCACGCTCCCGTCATCGGCCGTACGCCTGGTGGCAGAGCGCGGCCACGGCGAGTTATCGGGCAGGGCGTGCGGTCTGCCCGAACCGGAAGTCCGGGCAGAGCGCACCCTCCACGCAGCGGACTCCGGCTCAGCAGCCGCCGCAGTTGTAGAACGTCACGTCCCAGTGGTTGCCCTCGTCGGCGTAGATGTTGCCGGCGCCGGACTTCCATTGCGGGGCGCCGTCGCCGCGCACCCCGATGTAGGTGAACGTGTTCTTGATGTAGTTCCCGACGCACGTGTACTTGCTGAAGTCGAGCTTGTAGCCGTTCCAGTGGGAGTAGGTGCCGCCGGCGTGGCCGGTCTCGGTGCCGCCGGTGATGTTCAGAGAGCAGCCGCTGGCGCTCTTGAGGGTCTGCGCGCCCTTCGCCGTGTCGAGGTTGAGCTGCTCGAAGGACGTACAGGTCGGGTTGTTGCGGTCCGAGCAGCCACCGGACGAGGACCAGGTGATCCCGGAGCCGCGGAACATCGAGGTCGCGGTGGCGTGGCTGATCTTGGTGGCCGCTTGGGCCTCGCCGGCGCCGATGCCGGGGGCGAAGAGCGCCCCGAGGACGAGGGCGAGGGCGATGAGGACGGAGCGGAGGGTGTTTCCTCGCGCGCGGGTCGGGGCGGTGTCGCCGGCCCGGGGGCCGGTGGGTACGTGGGGGGACTTCATGAGCTTTTTCCTCCTGGTGCGGATCGCGGGGGTGCGGAGCGGTGGACCAGCGGGTCTACCCGCGTCGACTCCGGGGCGCGGAAGGCCCCGGGGCGTGGCCCGGGGGAGATCACACGGCGGAGCGGAAGGCCGGCAGGTATCCGCCGGACTGGCCCGCGGCCGTGGGGTGGTAGCTGTTGGAGACGGGCACCGAGACGCTGTGCAGCCAGGCGTTGCCCGAGCAGATCTCGTGGCCGGTGAACTCGTCCACGACGCTGGAGTAGGAGAATCCCGCGTTGGCGGCCTGCTTCGCGAGCATCCCGTTGAGAGCGTCGCTGCCCCGGTTGATCGCCGCGCGTTCGGTCTCGCTCAGGCCGGCGACGCAATTGCCGTTCAGCTGGTAGAAGCGCGGGTAGCCGAGCACGACGACATGAGCCTGCGGCGCCTTGCTGCGGATGGTGCCGTAGAGGGACGAGAGGCTTCCGGGCAGGGTGTTGTTGATCTGTGCGATGGCGTTGTCCACCGCGCTCACGCACGTCGCCTCGCTCTGCAGGACGCAGGTCTGCATGACGTTCGCGAACCCGACGTCGTTGCCGCCGGCGGTGACGCTGACGAGCGTGGTGGAACTGTTGAGCGGGGCCAGCTGGCCGCTCTTGACCGTGCTGGTCGTCGCTCCCGAACAGGCGGTGAAGGAGAACGAGGCCGGGGCGTTGGCCGCCGCCCACAGGTACGGGTAGGCCTTGCTGCTGCGCTGGCAGCTGCCGCTGTCGGACAGGTAGCTTCCGGCGCCCACCCCTGAGGAGTAGGAGTCGCCGAGAGCGACGAAGCGCTCCCCGGCCGCCGGAGCGGCGGAGGCCTGCTGGGTCAGTCCCAGGGTCGCGGCCACCAGAGCCGACAGGACGGGCAGGACCCGTCTTAAGTTTGTCGCGCGCATGACAATTCACTCCTTGGCGTGTTGTGGGGAACAGGTTGTTGAAGAGTCACTCTTCTAGCAGTGAAGGACGCCCTTGCGATAGGCGTGTGAAACGCTTTGTTACCGGGCGCCCTGCCGAGGGCCGACGGCACCCCGCGTGCTCCCGGGGCAAATCCAACGCGGCCGTGCGCCGCGCCCCCATGACACCGGCAGCCTCACGCCACGCACGCTCCGCCGGAGACAGCAACCGCAGCTCGCTCTCCAGCAGTGCTGTGCCGCGGGTGTCCCGGTACCCAACCGCAGTGGTGGTTGGGCCCTTCCGGGCAGCATGCGCGTGCGGATGGCGCAGCGCCGCCCAGCACCCACCGGACTGGGACACGATCGGCGACAGGCCCCTGTACGAGGCGGACGTCGACCTCACCGGACCACTCGCGGACCGGACCGCGCACCTGTCCGTTGTCCGCGATGCTGCCGTGCCGCTGCCCGAACGGCTGGTCGCGCTCCTGGCCGAGACGACCGAGCAGCTGACCGCCACGGCCGCGGACGCGCTGCGGTTCTTGCCAGAGCAGCCTCGGGATGCTCCTGGTGTCGAGACCGGAACTCAGGGTGCTCAAGGTGCGGCAGAGGGACTGCACATGACGCCCTGCGGCTCGGCTGGGCGACCAATGCCGCGACGGACGGACAGGACTGGCGCACCCCGGGGCGTGCGGCAACCGCGTCACCCTGCCCGGATCAGCCGTCGGCGGTGCCGCCGGCCAGCAGCAGCTCCGCCAAGGGCGTTCGCGCGTGGTGCACCGAACGGCCTGTGCGCGTGGTGGTGAGCAGACCAGCGGCGCGTAGGGCCGAGGCGTGGGCTGAGGTCGTGGCATTGCTGACGCCGATGCGGCGGGCCAGTCCCGTGGTCGTACGTGCTTCGTCCAACAAGCGCAGGAGCGCGAGCCGGGTGCGCCCGAGGACTCCCGCGAGGGGCTCGCCCGCCTCGCCGCCGCTTTCCGGGACGAGCGGCAGCCCCCGGCCTGCCGGGTAGGTGAGCACCGTCGGGCAGTCCGGCAGGTGCTGAACGAGCGGGTCGCGACGCCAGTGGAATGTCGGGCGCAGGATCATTCCACGTCCCCCGAGGTGTATCTCCCGTACACCCCCGACGCCCGGCCTGGGCCATTCCCAGACTCCGTCGCGCAGCCGTGACCCCGGTGCCAGGTCGGTCAGGGTGGCGCCGAGGCCGTGTTCGGCGACGGCCAGGGCATGACGGGTGAACTCCGTCCGGTGCAGGTCCTGGACCAGGGGCCAGACCGGCGCGATCACCGTCTCGTGGGCCGCCCGCTGTGCCCGGCCGAGTGTCCGCCAGGCGCCGGCGCTCCCGCCGTGCAGGGCGCGGACCCACGGCGGGGCCGGCCGTCGCGCGTACACCTGCTCGATCCCGGCCCGCACGGACTCCGGGCGGGCGCCCCTGATCAGCGCTACCCCCTCGTCCAGCGTGTCGCCGAGGACGTCGAGGAAGGCGGGGGCGATCCCGTCCGGCACCAGGTCCGCGAGCGGTTCGACCACGCTCGGCAGGCGCCGCAGCAGGCTGTTCCGCCAGCGCCCGAACAGCAGTTCCTCGTGCCGGGCGCCCAGCATCATCAGGGCAGCGTGCAGCTCGGGTACCGGCGAAGGCCGCGGCGCGAACCGTACCCGGGCGAAATCGTCCGCCGTGAAATAGATCCGGATCACGCACATCTCCCTGTTCCACGCAACCCTTTCGGGCCTGGCCGCAAGCTTCGCCCCGGCACCGCGCCCGCCCCCAGGATGCCGTGCATGACCATTCCCTTCACGCCCGGCCGCCGTTCCTTCGCCAAGGGCGCCCTCGCCGGCGCCCTGTTCCTCGCAACGGCCGCCCCCGCCTCCGCGTCGGCTACTGGGCGCTCCGGCGCGCCCCTCCTCCGGCTGCCCGCACCCACCGGCCCGTACTCCGTCGGCGCCCGGGTCCTCCACCTCGTCGACCGCACCCGCAACGACCCGTGGCAGCCCGAGATCGGCGTACGCGAGCTCATGGTCACCATCCTGCGGCCCGCCGTGCCCGGCCCTGGCTTCCCGCGCGTTCCGCAGCTCACGCCCGGCGCCGCCGGAGAGTTTGCCTCCCTCGCCCACCTGGTCCGTCCGCACCTGCCGGCGACGGGGGTCGACTGGGCGGCAACCCTCACCCATGCCCGGGCCGGCGCCCCGCCGTTGCCCGGCCGGCGCCCCGTGCTGCTCTACAGCCCCGGCGGCGGCGACGCCCGCACGATGGGCAGCTCCCTGGCGATCGACCTCGCCTCATGCGGCTGGACCGTCGTCACCGTTGACCACCCCGGAGACGCGAGCGAGGTCGAGTTTCCCGACGAGCGGCCGGGACGCAACCGGATCCGGACGACCGTGCTGCGTCCGGACATGGACGCGGCGACCTTCCGAACCGTGATCGACACACGGGTCGCCGACCTCCGCTTCGTCCTCGACACCCTCGGGCTCGACCGGGTCGGGGTCTACGGGCACTCCGCAGGCGGCACCGCGGCCGCGCAGGCGCTCCACGAGGACCGGCGGATCTCCGCCGCCGTCAACCTGGAGGGGTACCTCGACCAGATGGACGGCGAACTGTTGCCGGTGGCCCGGCAGGGGACGGACCGGCCGCTGCTCCTGGCCGGCACCGACGGCTTCCGCAACGCCCGGCTGGACCGGTCCTGGGCAGCCCTCCTCGCTCACACGGGCCCCGTCACCCGGCGGCAACTCGACGACACCGCGCACTGGGTCTTCACCGACTATGCGGCCCTCGTCCCCCAGCTCCACAAGGCCGGCCTGATGACAGCTGCCGGACGCGCCGCCATGGTCGGCCGGGCAGACCCGCGCGTCACCGTGCCCGCCGTTCGCGACCTCGTACGGTCGTTCTTCGCCCGTCACCTGCCAGTGTGAGCGCGTCCCCTCCCGTAACAGATCGGCGAGGGGGTCACCGCGAAGGTGACACTGCCGTCATTTCCCGTGAACACCCAAAGTGCAGATGATCACTCAACACCGCCGGAACCGATGAACAAACGCTGTCGGTCGAACGGTTCCGGCTCACGTTCTGTGGTCGATCACGCTGCGCATCGCCCGCGTCTCATGCGCTCCCAGGATGCTTCACGAGATCGCGCGCCATACGCACGTTGGGCAACCTGTCTCGCCACAGCTCACGCTCACCCGTGAGCTGGAACCCGTGGCGCTCGCAGAACCGGACCGCGGCCCTGATGCGGTCGGCGAAGCGGCTGCTGGTGCCCAGCCGTGGGTGCATCGCGCGAGTTCGACGCCCTGCCCGCGCAGCCAGGCCCGCACGGCGATGGCGGCGCGGATGCCGGCTCGGGCGGTCGCGGCCTGGGTCAGGCTGAGCGGACGTTTCCCGAGCTCACCGGTTCGGCCCATTGTCCGTAACGGGCGGGCACCTCCGGGCGTTGTGGGGGACGTCGTCCGTGCCGTACCTCCCTGCGGCAGAGTGAGTTCAAGGAGATCTTGATGTTCCGTTTCGCCAAGGCCGTAGCCGTTACCGCCGCCGCTGGTGCCGTCCTGGCAGGTGGGGCCGGCATGGCCGCCGCCGATGCCACGGCAGAGGGCGCTGCCATCGGCTCCCCGGGTGTCCTGTCCGGCAACGTCGTCCAGGTGCCCATCCACATCCCGGTCAACCTCTGCGGCAACACCGTCAACATCGTCGGCTTCCTCAACCCCGCCTTCGGCAACACCTGCATCAACGACGGCGGCTCGGACGGGCACCACAAGGCCGACCACCACGGCAAGTTCTGACAGCACCAAGCCCTGGACCCGGCTCGCTCGTCGCGCCGGCATCTAGCGCCGGCACATCTAGCGCGCGTCATCTGAACCAGCCGCAGCGCACAGTCCGGTGTAGAACGGCCTCCCCTGATCCTCCAAGGGGAGGCCGTCGTTCTCATGACGGGGCCAGCTCGTGCAGCCAGCCCGCCAGCCCGCCAGCCCGCCAGCCCGGCAGGCCACAGGGGACCGGGTTCCGCTCCTCCCGGTCCGCGTGCCGGACCTCGGTCGCGTAGGGCGGCCCGGTGCTACTGCCGCCAGAGCGCTCTGGTCACCGGGCCTCGCCCGCGCACGCCCTATCGGCGCGGACTGCGCCCGACCATAGCCCCGGCCGGCCGGCACTCCGCAGCACAACCACAGCGTTCGACATCCTGTGTGACACGCGGGGGCTAGCGTTGACGCCCGACGCTGACACCGCCCCTCCCACGAGAACCCGCCCCGCGGATCCCTCTCCCGCCTCGCGTCCGGACGGCATCGATCCGTCCGGACGCGAGACGGTAGAGGAGATCGTGCGGGCGGTCCGCGACGGCAACGGCGCAGCCATCCGCACCCTGCTGGCCGGCCTGGCCGGCCTGTCCGCCGCCGCGGACACCGCCGCCCTGCCGCACCTGCGCGAGCGCCTGTACGCGACGCAGTGACCTGCGGCTGCGGTGGTCACGGCCGGCCGGGCAGCGATGCGGCGGCCGCCAGCTCTTCGGCGGCGCGGGTGATGAAGTGGCGGGTGTGCTCCGGGTTCAGAGCCTGGGCCTGGAGGTAGTCGTACATGGCACAGTAGCGCTGCACGTCGGATCGTTTCTCCAGGTAGAGGTCGCTGGTGAATCGTTCCAGATACACCGTCCCCGCCCCGGGGGCGTCTGGGAAGTCGAGGATGGAGAACTGTCCCGAGACGCCCGGATGGGCTCCCGCGCTGTGCGGGAGGACCTGCACGGTGATGTGCGGCTGCGCGCCGAGGCGGTTCAGGTACGTGAGCTGTTCGCGCATGATCTGCGGGCTGCCGACCACGCGGCGCAGTGCGGATTCGTCCAGTAGCACCCGTAAACGGAAGGGGCGGGCAGGGTGGTGGGCCCGGGACTGGCGGCGCAGCCGGACCTCATGGCGCACGGCGATCTGCTCGGGAGTGGCCTGAGGGATCGTTTCCTCGATGACGGCCTGGGCGTAGGCGGGTGTTTGCAGCAGGCCGGGGATCACCAGGGGCTCGTAGGCGCGGAGGGAGGAGGCTTCCGTCTCCAGGCCGATGTAGACGGCGTAGGGAACATCGCCGCAGGCGACCCACCAGCCCTGCCGCTCGGATTCCGTGGCCATCCGCATCAACGCATCGACGGCGTGCGGGTCGGTGACTCCGTAGAGGGCGCACAGGTCCCGCACATCGCGCGGCTTGATGGCGCGGCGGCCGTTCTCCAAGTGGCTGATCTTGGGCTGGGAGATCAACAGGCGTTCAGCCACCTGTGTACTGGTCAGGCCACGGGCCAGGCGGAGCCGGCGCAGCTCCGCGCCCAGCCGGCGTCGTCTGACGGTCGGGTTTCCGTTCACCGCCACGGGCGGTCTACCTCCGGCTCGGGACTGACTGCCAGCCACGGGAATTGCCGCGGCCGGGGCCCCGGGCGAACGCATTCGCCGCGCAGCGATGATCAAGGGAGCCCTGTCGGCGAGTGTCACGTGGCGCGAGTACGGGCGCGTGCACTGCGCGAGCGGATTTCACCCGGATGCCACGACCTTTCACCTATCTGGAAGCGAAGGACTGCGCTGGTCGGGTGCGCTGCGTGGTGCCATGGTGGGGGTAGCGGCTGTGACCGGGTGCCCTTGCGTCCGCGCACGGGGAGATGTCGGGCATGGCGACCGAGAGGGATGCCGCCCAGGCCAAGACGCCGGGGCAGCGTGTGGCCGACAGCCGCGCCATGAAGGTCGCCTCCCGGGTCGGGCTCTGCGCGCGGGGAGTGATCTACGTTCTGGTCGGTCTCCTCGCCGTGCGGATCGGTTTCGGCGGCGGCAGTGGCAAGGAGGCCGACCGGTCCGGGGCGGTGCGGACCATCGGCGAGCAGCCCTACGGCCAGGTGCTGCTGTGGGCGCTGGTGGTGGGGCTGGCGGCGATGGTGCTGTGGCGCCTTTCCGAGGCCGCCTTCGGGCAGGCGACGGAAGGCGGTGACAAGTGGACCCGGCGCCTGGGCTCCCTGGGGCTGGCCGTCTTCTACCTGGTGATCTGTATCGGCGTGGTGCAGACCGCGCTGGTCGGCGGGTCCGGCGGAACCCGCGCCGGTGACCAGGCGTCGAAGGACTACACCGCGCGCGTGCTGGAATGGCCCTATGGCCGGGTACTCGTCGGCGTGGTGATCGTGGTGCGCAGCCTGATGCGCAAGTTCGAGAAGAACCTCCGTACGGACCGGATGAGCCGGACGACGCGGCGCATCGTCGCGGCGCTGGGCATCATCGGCGGCGTCGCGTGCGGAGTGGTCGCGGTGGCGACGGCCTGTTCGCTCTCCTGGCCGCGGTGCGCTTCGACGCCGACGAGGCCAAGGGCCTGGATGAGACGTTGTTCGTTCGCGATACGCCGGCCGGGCCGGTGCTGCTGATCGCCGCGGCGGTGGGCCTTCTGCTGTTCGGTTTCTACTCGTTCTGCGAGGCCCGCTGGCGTAAAGCCCCTGAACACGACGCCTCGGCCGAGCAGTCGATCAGCCGCGATGCCGGCTGACCGTCCTGCTCGCGCCGCCCCCGCCCGTACCCTGCCGACCGCCCGTGCACACGGGCCCCGGGGATCAGCCACGGCGGTTAACCCGGCGATGCCCGCCTTGCGCCCTGCCCATGTCGCTGTCCTGGCAGAGACGAACTGCCGGGCAGCAGTACCCGCAGTACGCAGTACCCGCAGTTGCAGTTCGCAGGACGGTGCGGTGGTGGAGTTCCGAAGCCAGGGCTGTTGCATGACGGCGACGGGGCTGACGACCGGACCGGGTGGCCCGCAGTCATCAGGGGCCGCCGGAGCAGTACCGCAGTAAACGCAGTGGCAGTACCCGCAGTAAGTGCATTGCGCAGTACCCAGCAGTGAAGTAGTGAGCAGCACCTCGGTGAAGGCGTCGGCTGCGGGCGCGCGCACCGGGAAGTTCGGCAGTGGGGTTCTAAGCCAGAGCAGACGCAGGACGGGCAACGGGGCTGGCTGCCGAAGCGTGGCGCTTGGGTGAGGCCACGAGCAGTACAAGCAGTTCGCAGTAGAGCAATACAGCAGTACCGGCAGTACGCAGTACCAGCAGTACAAGTTCCCGTTTGGTAGGACCGAGGGAAGAACGGAGGAGCCGAGCACCATCAGGATCGCCCGGGCGGAAGTCGAGCCCGGGTGCCGCAGGACATCGATAGTGAGGTGGTCTCCGGTCACGCATCCGCGATCCCCGCACCCCCGACAGCATCTCGGTCGGGTCTGCGGACACAGAAGGCCGGCGCAGTACTGAGGCCGGCAGATGGTGTAGCAGTTCCTTCGGGGCCCTGGTGTCGTACGCACCAGGGCCCCTCCCCGCGTTCCGACCCCTTTTCCCCACCTGTTTCGCAGTGAGGTGCGATGACAGCAGACGATTCGTTCGGCCGTCTCGACGACGACGGCTACCCCGCCTACACCATGGGCCGAGCGGCAGACATGCTCGGCACCACCCAGGGCTTCCTCCGTGCCCTCGGAGAGGCCCGCCTGATCACCCCGCTCCGCTCCGAGGGCGGCCACCGCCGCTAC
>NZ_JOIR01000064.1 GCF_000720115.1 Streptomyces sp. NRRL F-2580 | reverse complement strand
TTCAAAGACGGCGGAACCCGCGCCGACCAGCTCGAAGTCGAATTCACCGACATCGACTACATCGACGTCTCGTTCTGAAGAGATCACGACAGCCCATCCGGGCGAACCAGGTAGGGCGGCCCCGTGAGGCCGCCCCACAGCCGTCTCGTCACCCCGGGCCGCTGGTTTGCGTCCCGTAGTTTCGGGCGTTGTACTGCGCGACTCGGTCGGCGACGTCGGAACAGTCCGCCGGCGGGAGGGCGACGTCGGGCACGAGCCGGAGCGCCTCGGGGACGTTCACACCCGGGTGCATCTCCCGGACGTGAGCGCCGGCCCGGGCCATCGCCAGGTCCAGCCGCCCGCCCTCGAGGACGATCTCACCGAGTGCCCCGCACTGCGTGCACCGGACGTACGTCACCGCGATCGGGGTCCGCATCCCGAACGGCGGCTGCTCCGTCTCCATGCCATGCCCACGGAGCAGTGTCACGCCGAACGCAGTCGAATGGGGTCCTGCACCCCTAGAGGTCGGGGAGCAGCAGGCCGCCGACCACGAGGACGGCGGCGACGGCGCCCAGCCAGGCGAGCTTGGTGCCGGCCGCGGAGGCGGCGGACGCCGTCCCCCCGCCTCCGGCGCCGACCGCCGAGCCCCCTGCCGCCGTCGCGCCCGCTCCCGCCGCTCCGAGCCGGGCGGCGAGGTAGGCGTGGACGCCCCACAGCAGGAGGGCGGCCGGCAGTACCGCCCGCAACCGCTGGTCGAGGTCGGTAAGTTCGCACAGCGCGTGCCGGCAGCGGTCGCAGTCGTCCAGGTGCCGGCGCAGTTGCCGGGTGGTCCGGGAGCCCGGGCGGCGAACCGCAGCGGCCAGCAGCGGCCCGTGGCGACGGCACTCCTCGCTCCGGCTGCCGCTCTCGGCGTGTGCCGCGAGGTAGGCCTCGCGCAGTCCTTCGCGGGCACGGGCGGTGAGCGAGGTGACCCCACTGGGGCTCACGCCGAGCAGGACGCCGATCCGCTCGGCGGACTCGCCCTCCACGACGCTGTGCCACAGGGCCGCCTGCCAGCGCTCGGGCAGGGCGCGGAAACCACGTACGACCAGGCTGAGGTCCTCCAACGCGACGATCCGCTCCTCGACGCCGACGCAATCTGCGCCCCCCGAGGCCGGGTCGGCAGCGGCCCGCTCGTCTAGCCACTGCTCGAAATCCTCACTGAGCTCGGTACGCCGGGCCGAGACGGCCCACTGCCCGGCGGTGTGCCGGACCACGGTCAGCAAGTACGGTCGCCAGGCGGCGTCCGGCCCTGCGCCGGACCTCACGGCGTGCAGGGTGCGGGTGAACGCCTCTGAGGCCAAATCCTCGGCGGTGTGCGGATCGCGGGCGAAGGTACGGGCGGAGGCGAGGACCGCCGGACGGTGACGCCGGTACAGCTCGCCGAGCGCGGCCTCGTCGCCCGACTGCCGCACCCCGGCTCCGAGTTCGGCATCCGATCGACCGTCGGCGGGGACCGCCGGGCCGGCACGGTCGGCGTGTCGCGGTGCGGTGCCGGTCATGTGCGGATCACGTCCATGCTTCTCATCGGGTCCTGCCGTCCGGATCCGTCGGCAGGCGGTATGACGGCGCTTGCGGGCGGTAGCCGCGGGGGTGTGCCCGAGCGTGCAGCATAGGCGAGCAGCCGAAGCTCTTCGGCGCCACCGACGAGGAGATCCGGGAGCCTGTCCAGCGCACCCGGCACCTGATCCGGTCGCAGGATCAGACGGTCTGCAGCAGCGCCGCGCCGAAGGAGACATCGAAGCGGTTCGACCAGATGGTGACGGACGCCCTCTCTTCAACCGGTGAGTCGGTGAGCCAGAAGCGCAGGTCAGGGCCGTTGCTGGTGTCGAGGTTCTCCAGAGGCAAGGTATGGGAGCCGGCCGGGAGACGGACGTGGCGCTCTCACCACGGCGAGCTCGTCCAAGCAGCATTAGCCGACCGGCACCTCGAGCTCGTCGAGCCCGTCACACCGGAGGAGGATGCGCTGTTCGGGCCCACCTCGAAGCCGGGTGCGGCATCGACCAACCACCTGCGGCCCCGGGGCGGACTCCGGAGCATGACGAAGGGCCGCCACCTCGATCGAAGATGGCGACCCTCGGCCTGCGGGCAGCTCTACGGGGCGGGGGTGAACTCCACGTCCGTGCCGCCGCAGCCGGCCGCGATGCAGCAGACGGTTCCGCTCCAGCTCGTCGACCGCGAGGCCCCAGCGGAGCTTGGTCGCGGTCCACTCGGCGCCGTACCGGCACAGCGCGTCCGCCGACGGGGGCAGCCACTCCGCCGGGTCCTGCTCCGCCTTCTGCCGGTTCGAGCGGGCCGTCACGGCCACCGGCGAAGCCGGCTGGCCCTGGTCGTTCGCGTATACCTCCCGCCGCGCCGCCGTCCACGCCGACGCCCCAGCCGGCGGGGAGCGTCATTCGCAGTGTGCGGTATTCCTGGCAGGTGCGGCGGTTCAGAGGTTCATCTCGACGATGAGCCTGCGGCGGTGCGTCTTGGCAAGCTCCCCGAGGTCCTGCTGGAAGGGGGCACCGCCATGGAGAGGCCAACTCGGGCATGTCAGGTGGTGGAGCTCTGGGTGGGGCATGGTGCAGGCGCCATCGGCAGACGGCCGCACCTGTCCTGGCGGGTGGGCCCCGAGCATCGCTGCTGCCTTGTGATGCGTGGGGCCCTGCCGCGGCGTGTATGTCGCGGGCCGGCCCGTGTGGGGTCAGGGCCTGTCTTCCGGATCAGGCCCCGGTCCACCACGGCGGCGGGGCCGCGAGCGCGGCCCCGCCGCCGTTTTCCGTGCCCCGGCTCTCTCCGGGCGCCCGACGCGGGACCGGCGTTAAATGGACGTATGCGACGCAACAGCAAGCGGAGGGGGCTGACCGTGGTCGCCGGGCTCGCCCTGGCGGCCGGGACCGTCGCCGCCGCACCGTCGCCGAGCCCCGGTGGCTTCGACGTGGCGAGGGCCCTGGACACGCTGGACTCGCAGGTGCAGGACGGCATGCGGCGCACCGGGGTGCCCGGAGTCTCCGTAGCCGTGGTCCACGACGACAAGGTCGTCTACCTCAAGGGCTTCGGTGTCCGCAGCACCGATGCCCCGGGCGACAAGGTCGGCCCGGACACCGTCTTCCAGCTCGCCTCGGTCTCCAAACCGGTGGCCTCCACCGTCCTGGCACAGGCCCTCGGCGCCGACGGCTTCGACGACCCGCTCAAGGGCATCACCCTCAAGGACCCATGGGTCAGCTCCCACGTCACGGCGGCCGACCTGCTCTCGCACCGCTCGGGTCTGCCGGACCACTCGGGTGACCTCCTTGAGGACCTGGGCTACGACCAGGCGTACATCCTGTCGCACCTGCGCTACGAGCCCCTCAGCCCGTTCCGCACCAGCTACGCGTACACCAACTTCGGCTTCACCGCGGCCGCCGAGGCCGTCGCCAAGGCCAAGGGCGCGCCCTGGGACAAGCTCTCCGAAGACCTGCTGTACAAGCCCGCCGGGATGACGCACACCAGCTCCCGCTTCAGCGACTACGAGAAGGCGGGCGACCGCGCCCTGACCCACGTCAAGACCGACGACGGCACCTGGAAGCCGCGCTACGTCCGCGACGCCGACGCGCAGACCGCGGCCGGCGGCGTCAGCTCCAACGCCCGGGACATGGCCCGCTGGCTACGCCTCCAGCTGGGCGGCGGAAAGATCGACGGCAAGCAGGTCATCAACAGCGCCGGCCTGGCCGAGACCCACCTCCCGCACAGCATCAGCCAGCCGCCCGCCGAACCGAACGCCCAGCCCGGCTACTACGGCCTGGGCTGGAACGTGCGCTACGACGACCACGGCCGCCTGCGCCTGAGCCACGCCGGCGCCTTCGCCCTCGGCACCAACACCAACGTCACCCTGGTCCCCGCCGAGAAGCTCGCCATCGTGGTGCTCACCAACGGCGCCCCCACGGGTCTCCCCGACACCGTCGCCCTCAACTTCTTCGACACCGCCGAGTTCGGCAAGCCCAGCCGGGACTGGCTGCCCGTGGTGGCCGAGGCCTACAAGCAGCAGCTCGGCGAGGGCCGCTCGAAGACGGACTTCGCCAAGCCGCCCGCGGACCCGAAGCCGGCCCGCGCGGACAGCGCGTACACCGGTACGTACACCAACCCGTTGTACGGGCGGGCCACCGTTACGGCCGGCCCGGGCGGCGGGCTGGTGCTGCACCTGGGACCGAAGCCGATGGCCTTCCCCCTCACCCACTACGACGGGGACGCCTTCAGCTTCGAGACCGTCGGCGAGAACGCCATCGGCCGCACCGGGGTGACCTTCACCGACGGCAGGATGCGGGTGGAGTACCTGGACGCCAACGGCCTCGGCACCTTCGAGAAGGGCAGCTAGGGCAGGACGCGTACGGGTGAGCCGTCGAGGAAGGCAGCGATGTCCTCGACGGCTTCGCCGTAGTACGTGGTGTAGTTGGCCCGTGTGACGTAGCCCGCGAGGTGCGAGGCGCGGGGTCGCCAGGAGCCTCGGGGCGGTGCGCAGGGGGTGGTCCCCCGGCAGCGGCTCGGTGTCGAAGACGTCGAGGGCGGCGCCGGCGATGCGGCCTTCGCGCAGGGCCTCGAGGAGCGCGTCCTGGTCGACGATGGCCGTCCGGGATGTGCTGACCAGGTAGGCGGTCTCCTTCATGAGCGCCAGTTCTGCGGCGCCGAACAGGCCGCGGGTGCGGTCGCCGAGGGCCAGGTGGACGGAGACGAAGTCGCTGTCCACCAACCAAGGATGCGTTTCCCTCCCCGGCTGAAGCCGGGGATACCCACGCAAGATCAGGGATGGCGACTCAAGATCATCTCGTGGCGTGTTTCTGGCGTATCCGGGTCATGACCCCTTCACCGCCGTTCTCGTACTCGCCGTGCCACAGGGGTTGGCCGCCGCGGAGATCGTGCGGCCGGCCGGGACCGTGCCTGCGGCGGCGTGCCGGTGGAGGCACGGACGATCGCGGAGCCGGCTGCTGTTACTCGCCCTTCCAGAAGACGGTGACGACGTTCCAGCCGCCGTCGCCGAGACCGACGAGGACCACCAGCTCGCCGCCGCTGGAGAGCCCGAGCGTGTAGCGCCAGTTCCCGTTCTGCTGGCACGCGGCGTTCTTGGCACCGACCCTCATGACCTTCTGGATGTCGTCCTCGGTCACCCCTCGCTCGTTCATGCGGTCGCGGGCGTGCTGGGTGATGCGGTCGTAGGCGCTCGGCGCGACATCCGAGTAGCAGCGGTTGGTCACTTCGTGTCCGCCGCGGATGGGCGGGCCCGCGGTCGTCGTGGCGGCCATCGCGGGGCCGGAGATCCCCATCACGGCAGAGGTGACAAAGCCGAGGGCCAGGAGCCGAAGGCGCTTCGAGGTGTTCACGGTGATTCCCTCTTCCGGGAGCTGTGCGCGCGGCCGGCCGGCCGCTGCGGGAAAAGGTGCCCGGCGGCGATCCATGTGTGATCAGCAGAAGAACAACGGCAACCATCGGAGCCCAACCATCGGGCTCAGCAGTCCCAGCGAGCCGGTGAGGAGTTTGCACAGCAGCATGCCGCGGGCGGTGCCGAAGCGCCGGACCGTGGGCGTGGCGATGAGCGCTCCCCAAGAACGCCCTCGGTTCGCACCGGACACGCCTGGGCGCAGGCCGGGATCGCGAGGGTCTCTCCGCGGACGCCGCAGCGCCCCCAGGGTGAGCCCGGCTGCTGCGGCCTCCGGCTGATCGGCCCCTGTCGGCTACCGTCCAGCCGCATACAGGCATGCGGCTCAGCGATCCCGGTCCCCCGCCCCGGCGGGGGCCGGTCGCGGGGCGAGGCGGCGGGGCTGTCGAGGGCGAGGATGCGCCGGTCAAGGCGCGCCGGCAGTCCCGGGGCGTCCCTCGTGTCGGGGCCGGGTCGCCCTCCCGAGCTGCTGAGCTCGGCGAGAAAGTCGTCGGGCTCAGCACGGGGAAGGGGCTCGGCCTCACGTTTCCGGTCAGCGGGTGGTCGCAGCTCTCCTACGGCGCGCGTACAGCACCGCGCCGCCGATTGTCGCCACGGTTGCGAGCCCGGTGGCGGCTATCGGCTGCCAGGGCTCATCGGCGGCGGGCTGGGCGGATGCGGTGGGGACCTGCTCCGGCTGGTCCTCCACGAGGCCGCCGTATCCGCCGGCCAGGCCCTTGCGGTCGTACTCCGAACCGGGCATCTTGTCGCCGTAGCGGGCGGTGACGAGCTTCTGGTAGGCGGCGAGGGTGATGCCGCGCTTTCCGCCGAGGCCGGTGGTCGCCTCCTCGTTGAGCGGCTCGACCAGGCCTTCGGCAGTGAGCCGGTACCAGGCGTGGATCTGCGGCTCGGTGAAGGTGCGGGCCTGAGGAGTGCCGCGCTCGGCGAAGCCGACCTCGGCGTCCCCGTCCCGGATCCCGGCCAGTTGCCAGCCCTCGGCACCGACGTTCTGCACGCCGCTCCCGGGTGTGGCGGCGTTCCCCATGGGCGCGAGCAATACGGCGGCGTGCTTCCCGTCGGCGGCGTTCACCCGGGAGGCCAGGTAGGAGAGCCGGAGCGCGGTCTGCGGGGTCGCCTGGGCCTTGCCGGTCACGAACTCGGGGCTGATCTCGAACATCGGCACCGGGTCCTTGAGATCGAACCCGGGGGGCGCGGCGACGGCGGCGGGTGCGTTCCCGGGGGCGCCGAGGGTGCCACCGTCCGCGGCGGGGGCAGTGCGGGGCTGTCGGGCCGAGACCAGGAAGCGGGAGACGGTGTCGCGGAGTTGGTTGCTCTGGATGGTTTGCCGGGCGGACTCGTAACCCGCGATGCCCTCGCTCTCCGCAGCCTGTGCGGGAACGATTCCGCACAGGGCGGCGGCGAGTGCGGCCGTGGCGAGGACGGCGGCGCGGGGTGTCGCCTGCCTGGTGTGTCGCATGATCTGCATGGTCGGTCTGCTCCTCAGCCCTGGATGCCGATGCGGGAGTGGGTCCACTGGAACGAGTTGTTGTTCGCGTAAGTGGAGTGGTTCCACCAGGTGTAGGTCTGCGTGGTCTGCCACGGGTCGCCGACCGCGATCATGTTGGTGGCGCTGTCGTAGCCGTAGATGACGTTCATGTGACCGCCGCCGGTGCGCCAGCCGAATCTGACGGCGAACGGGCGGCCCGCGTCGATCTCGGCGACGGACTCACCGAACGAGGCGTTGCGGTACAGGCTGCGGCCACTGTTCCTCAGCCCCAGCCTGGCGAGGCCGTTGGCCATGTCCTCCAGCGTGGCGGGCTGGTTGCTGCAGTTCACCCAGGTTCCCTGGGCAGCGAGTTGGCAGAACTGCTCCTGGCTGACGGAGCGGCCCCAGTGTTGGGCGATGGTCACGCCGGAGGCGTCCCAGCACCACTGGGTCCTGACCTGCTTCTGCATGTCGATCTTCAGTGTCTTCGCGGTCGTGGGGATGGGTTGCGGGTTTGGCGTCGAGCCGCAGACGGGCAGCGGGGTGGTGTTCTCCTTGATGAAGGCATCGGCGATGTAGTACGAGCCGGTGTAGATCCACCTCGGGTTGTTCTCCACCGTGTCGCCCGTCGTCCGGCAGGACATCCGGACCTTGGCGCCTACCCTCGAGGAGCCCTTCACCTGGGCCGAAAGGGACGGCTTGGCCCGGTGGTTGACGGTCTGGTAGTTGCCCTGACCGCCGATGACCGTGCCGCTGACCACATCGGCCTGGGCGAGGGCGTTGAAGCCGAACAGCAGACCGCCGGAGAGTGCGGCGGTGATCGCGGCTATCAGCGCTTTCTTACGGCGGGACGCGCGGCGTTTGTGCATCATGCTCCTTGATCTGAGAACGCGGAACTCGCCTGCCGGGGCGATGCTCCACACAATGACGAGTGGTCGGCTCGCCTATGGGTACCGAGCCGTTTGGCACCAACTGAACGGCGCAGGTCACGGCGGCCCCGGACGGCTGCGGCGTGCGCGCCGCTGCACGGCGAGTGCGGCGCGACCGCCACAGCCTCGGGGATCGGTGGACGGCAAAGAGGTCGACCACCCTCGTTCGAGCAGAGGCCTAGAGGCGGACGCCTCGGCCGCCACGGCCACGGCCGAGGCGCGACCTCGGGTCTCCAATGGCTCCGGCCGGGCGCCGTGTTGGCGCTGACGCAGCCGTGGTGAGCCGGGGTGAACAAGACGTCACCGGCGATGGACCGGTGGTGGCACCGTGGCGGCGGGCACGCTCGGCGGTCGGGGGGCCTGTCGGTACGCCGCCCTTCGCCGCCGGCCATCCACCCCGACGGTTACAGACCGGCGTCGCCGCCTGATCGAGTGTCACATCCGGGCGGTTCGATGGCCCTGCACTGCCGGCGAGGCTGAGTTTCAGGTGTTCCGCGGCCACGCACAACCACGCCTCTTTCCTTGAGTGGTTTGGGTGCCGGGAATCCTGCCAGAGAGATCAAGGGTTCTGAACGCCATCGCTCTACGCGCAAAGATGTCGCGAATTCAATTACCTTGAGGCAGTCATGTGATGGGTCATCAATCTGCCTCCAGGACACCCGAGTTGCGGCTGGCCAAAGTCTTGGTCCAGGCCATTCGCACCCGATCGACGGCGCGCGACTTTACGTAAACTTGGCACATCGCACCCTCTTATTGGACACGATGTCAAGAAATTGGAATAGCCCAGCGTGCACGCCACGTAACTCTGCATCATTTCAGAAAGACGAATCTCCCCCGGATTTCCCACCGAAATGCACCGGCGCCGGGGAAGGGGTGCCCCTGTCCGCCCGGCGGCCACTGCCCTGGCGTCCGCCCGGGGCCCCTCCCAAAGCAGCCGCGGGCACCGGAGAGTGCGTCGCTGATGCCGAGGAGGCCGGGCTTCTGCTGCGAAGGGGTCTCGCCCGCGTACCTCTACATCGGCGGGGACCGGCGGGACCACGAACGCTGGGCCGTCACCGCACCGACTCCCCTGCACACCCGATCCGTCCCTGCCCCTCGGCAGGGCGACCGCCGCTCGCCGACGCGGTGGGAACCGGTGCGAGCAGCTCCGCGCCGGGTACGTGCACGGCATCGGACGCCACCGGCCCTTCCGGCCTGATCGGCAAGACACCTCCTGGGGCCGGTGCCACGCTGCTTCAGCGGCCGCTGTGACTGCTGGACGGGCCCGGGTCAGTCGGTGGCGAGTATCGGGCTCGTCGGGTCGGAGAGGGTCTGGCCGGCGTGGGCGCAGGGGCCGGCCGAAGTGAGTGCGGGAATGCGCATCCGGCGCAGAAGATCCTCGGTGGCACGCCTGCGCAGCGTGCTGCGCCAGGCGAGTCCTGGGTGACGCGCGCGCAGGTGCGACAGCGCACGGGTTCCCAGACCGGTGCCGTGGAAGCGGTCATCGATGACGATGGCGGTGATGACACCCTGGGCGCAGTCCGCGCAGATCCGGTACTGGACCTCGCCGACGACCTGGCGGATGTGGACGAGGAGCAGGCGTTCCTCGCCGGGGCCGCGGTCCCCCGGGATGTGCGTGGACAGGAACTCGATTGCCCGGTAGGCGAGGATCCGGCGGCGTAGGCGGCCGGTGATGCGGCCGCGGCGGGAGTGCTTGGCGCCGGTGCGGCCGGGCGGCGGTGTGGCAGCTGCGGGTGCTGGGCCGAACAGACTGGGACGCGCGTGTTGTCCGTGCATGACCTCTCGTGTGCCCGGGCAGCTGGCCGATACCCGCTCCGAGCGTCCGCGGACCCTCTCCGCAGGGAGCACTCGTGTCCTGTGTCTCCTGTGAGGGGGCGTGAAGAGGGCGTGCGGTGATGTATCGCGTGGGGCGGCGGTCGCTTTCACGCTGCGGGTAGAGCGATGTGAGCTTGTTCCAGTACTGCTCGAGGTGGGCGTCGGTTTCCCGAAGGGGCGGGCCGAGGTAGGCGGCGTGCAGCTCGGCCACGCGGTCGGGAGCGGTCTCCTCGTCGGCCGGCGGGGGTGCCGCCTGCCGCCAGGGTGCTTTGGCGGCGCTGGCGCTGTGTTCGCAGCCCGCCCGTCGAGCTTCTGGCGCGATGGCGGCGATGGCCGGACCTGGATGCGCTCCGTCCCGGCCGGCTGCCGGGGCGGAGCGAGGGGCGCAGCGGGTCGGGATCAGCGGGTGCTTGCACCCTCGCCGGCGGAGCACGGCGGCTCCGCCCGCGAGGACGAACTTCGTCGAAGGTCAAGAACCGGCGACGTGCTTGCGTCGTTGCAGGATCCACCGGTGTACGGGCGGTGTCAGGCCGGCGCCCACGATGAATCCGAGCACGACGCTCTGGCTCGCGAACGCGATAAGCCCGATGACTGCGCACAAAACCATGCCGGTCACGACTAGGCCTGTGACCTTAACGCGCGGGTTTAGCTGGTTCAGCCATTTCACCGTGGAGAGAGCCGTAAGGTATACGGTGGAGCCGAAAGCGGCCGATGCCAGAACGGTGAGAGCATTCATTCCACGACCTTTTCAGAATCGGGAGCCGAAAGTCACCCGGTTCTTCTCCTTCCACGAAAACTCTCCTCGACCCCGAAGTCGAGTTCCAGCTCCTCCTGATGGGCGCCCTCCGGCCCCATCGCGTACGGAACGCTTCGGGGTCGTGCGTGGGACGACGTACTCAGCAGGTGATGGTGACCTCGTGGACCACCGGGCTGGCCGGGCGGGGGAACGAGGCCGCGCCGAAGGTGCCGCGGATGGTCGAGCCGCACGGGACGGTGGTGACCAGGCCGTGCACCTCGAGGTTCGACAAGGTGAAGACGACCGATTTGGTCTGGGTGCTGGGCGCGGCGCCGCTGCCGACGACCTCTGCGGACAGGGTCGTGGTCAGTTCCTTCGGGGTGGGCGCCGGGCTGCCAGGGGAGGGCGGGCCGGCGAAGCCGACCGTGCCGTAGAACTCGACGGTGTTACCGGTGACCGCGGCACACATCCGCGTGGACAGGCCTGCCTGGAGACCCGAGTGGCCGCAGGAGGTGACGGTCGCGACGGTGTCGGCCGACTGCGCGGTGGCGCTGGCCGGGGTGATCGCGAAAACGGACAGACCTGCGGTGCCGACGGCGAGCACAGCTAAGCGGTTCATGGTGGTCCTCCTGAGGTGAAGCACCGTCCAGGGATTCCCGGATGGCGTACATGACATGTGATATTTCACATGCCGTCAAAACGCAAGTTGACCAAGGCCTGAACTCGTCCCGTCCGCCCCGTGGCCATCTCGCCCCCGTGCACGGCGACTTGTGTCCGCGTCCCGCTGCGGGAGCTGTTCGACAGGCTCCAGGCCAAGCACGGAACGGTGCTGGTGGTCGTCGACCAGCCTGCTTCCATCGGGGACTTGCCGCTGGGCGTTCGCCCAGAACGCGGGCTGCCACGGGTGCGGACGCTCCGCCGCCACGGCCTCGGCAGCCTCCAGCCCCGGGGACTCGTCGCCGACCACAACCGCCTCACCAGGGGCAGGTCTCGTTCGGTTTGCGTAGCCGAGGCTGCGGCGGCGCAACCATGGGGGGCCACAGAGGCATCCGCCCGCCCCGCCGCTGGCCGACGGTTACAACGCGGCCCCCACCAGCCCGGTGCGGGCTCAGCCTCCCGGCTGAGGCCCGCACACCTGAGAACGTGGGAGGCGGGCGCTTACGAGGCTTGCCTGTCCTGGCGTACGCATTCGATGAGGTAGTCGCCGGTGCGGGGATCGATGGTGACACCGTGTGCTTCGCTGTGGAAGCCGGGGAAGGCGCGGTCGAATGCCTCCAGTGCTGCCAGGTAGCGCAGGACCGGGCCGTCGGGGGTTCCCAGTGCTTCCCCAGGCATCAGGACGGGGATCCCGGGCGGGGTCACGGTGACCATGGCGGCGGCCACCCTGCCTGCGGCTGCGGCGAGGGGGAGGCGTTCGGTCCCCCCGCGGATCAGCTGCTGGTAGCAGGTCTGGGGCGGGACGACAGGTTCGGGCAGGTCCTGGAAGGCAGTGTCGAGCGCGTCGATCAGTTCGGCCCGGGTCAGGTGTTCGTGCATTTCCTGGCACAGCGTGCGCAAGGTCGTGCCGCTGTAGCGCTGTGGATGGCGCTCGACCAAGTGGGGCAGGACCTGCCGCAGAGGGGTGTCGGCGTCGTGGAGGGCTTTGAAGTCCATGAGGGCGTCCATCAAGGTGCCCCATTTGCCTTTGGTGATGCCCATGGAGAACAGGACGAGGGTGGTGTAGGTGTCGGTCTTCTCCACGACGATGCCCCGGTGCGCGAGGTAGGCGGTAAGGATACGGGCCGGAATGCCCCACGGGTCCGACTCGCCGCGGGCGTTGACGCCGGGGCAGGTCAGCGTCACCTTGATGGGGTCCAGCAGGCACTGCCCCTTGCTCAGCCCGGGGAAGCCGTGCCAGTCCGCGTCGGGGTCGAGCTCCCAGCAACGGGGGTCGGTGGCCAGGAGCGCCGGGGAGGCGTCGGCGAAGGGGATGGTGGTCCCGTCGGCGGGGCCTGGGACGGTATCGGGCTGCCAGACGCCGAAGAACCACGGCGGTCGGTCTCCGGCCTCCGCGATCCGGCGCCCGGTGCGGACGATGGCCTGCCGGAACCGGATCGCTTCGGTGACCGCCTCGTTGACCAGCCACTCTCCTTGTGGGCCGTCCATCATCGCCGCAGCCACATCCAGCGAGGCGATCACCGGGTACAGAGCCGAGGTGGTGCCGTGCATCATGAACGCCTCGTTGAACCGGTGGTGCTCGACCGGCGCTCGGGGTGAGGACTTCACGTGCACCATGGCGCTCTGTGACAGGGCGGCCAACAGCTTGTGCGTGGACTGGGTGGCGAAGACGGTGGGGCGTTCCTCGCCCTCGAACGTGTCCGGGCCCACGGCCATGCCGTACCGGCCGACGTAGAGCGGGTGGAAGCGGGCATAGGCGAACCAGGCTTCGTCGAAGTGCAGACGAGGAGTGCTGGGGGCCAGGGCACGCGCGGTGTGCACGGTGTCGTAGCACAAACCGTCGTAGGTGGAGTTGGTGATCACGGCGTACTGAGCCTGGGGGGACACCGCCCCTGGTGTCAGAGGGTGGGCGGCGATCCTTGCGGCCACCGCGGCGGGCAGGGTCTCACGGGCGGGCAGAGGGCCGGCGAGGCCGTATCCGTTGCGGGTCGGGACGAGGTAGACCGGGCGCGCACCGGAGATCACCAGCCCGTGCAGCACCGACTTGTGGCAGTTGCGGTCCACCAGCGCGATCTCGTCGGCCGTGACGCAGTAGTGGCCGACCATACGGTCGGCGGTGGAGTCGCCGTGCAGCACGAAGTACGTCCGGTCGGCGCCGAAGACGCGGGCAGCGTTGCGCTCGGCGTCCCCGATGGGACCGCTGTGCTCGAATAGGGAACCCAGCTCCTCCACCGAGATGGACAGATCGGTCCGAAAGAGCCGCTCACCGTAGTAGTCGAAGAACGCCCGGCCGACGGGCGATTTCAGGAACGCCACCCCTCCCGAGTGCGCCGGGGTGTGCCAGGAGTACTCGTGGGCGTCGTCGAACCGGCGCAGCGCTTTGAAGAAGGGCGGCAGAACGGAGTCGCCATAGGCGCGTGCCGCATTGAAGACACGGCCGGCGATGAAGGACGGTGTGTCTTCCAAGGGCCAGATGTAACCGACGGCGGTCTCGGCCACCCACAGGGGCAGCCGGTCCAGGCCGTGATCGGACTCCTCGCTCATGACGACGAAGACAGGCAGGGCCGTGAACCGGCCGGTGATCTGCCGCAGGACCGCCCCTCCCCCGCCGCCGGCGTCGTCCCCCTTCTCGGACGGCAGGTCCCAGGCGACGACCGCAGCCGTCAGGCCCGCCTCCGTACGCAAGGCGGCACGGGCTCCCTCGACGGTCCGCGCCCACCGCACTTGCAGCCCGCGGTTCTCCAGCTCCTTGCCGATCCGGCGCAACTGGTCACCGCTGACACCACCGCCCATGGGGTCCTCACGCAACGCCAAAAGGACACTACCGTTCGACATGGCACTCCCCACCTGCGGCGGCCTCGGCTGATGTCACCAAGTGTCGAACGCAAACGCCACGGACCAGGGCGGAAACCGGCGGCATCACCCATTCGAGAACACGCCCCGGCCGGCAAGTCATCCATCGCACAGGAGCACCCGCCACCGGACGATGACTACAGCGTGAAGGGGTAGCAACGCAGGAGTTCCCTCAGGCGCCTTGGTGGTACCAGTGGTCGCCGGACGGCATGTGCGGCGACAGGTCGCGCGCATGCTGCCACATCAAGGACTACATCGAGAGTTCAAGGACTACATCGAGAACCGCGGCCGCGAGACCGGCTCCTGGCGCGGCGAGGTCTGACCCCGGCCAGCCTCGCCCGGGGTCGGCGTGGCCGGTGTCCGTGTGCTCGGGCTGTCAGAGGAGGCGTTGCGGGGCCGGCGCCTCGCGCTCCCACGGACCGCCCTCCTGGAGCGCGCCGCGCACAACCTCCGCACGGTAGTGACGTTCCACCAGCGAATGACTTCCGCCTCATCCGTGCGATCTGTGGATCTTCGCGTGCCGAGGCAACCTTTTGGCCTCCGGCGACCACTCAGTGTTGTCCGGCCAGGTGGTCCGGTCAGGTGCAACGGCTGAAAGAGAGCACAGACATGTTCCCTCGCCCACCCGCGTCATCGGGGGCGTACCGCGATGGCGGCCGCCGTGCCGGCGACCACGCCCGCGGTAGTCGCCGGTCGTCCCACTCAGCAGTCACGGGGAAACGAAAAGCGATGCACCGTGGCCGTGGGTTGTTCGCACGTCGGGGTTTTTGGGCGGCCGTCGTCATGGCCGTCGTGGCCGGCTCCATTGGTGTGGTCGGCACGGCCTCAGCGGGAACCGTGGATCCCAAGACGTGGTATGTGCTGGTCAACCGCAATAGCGGCAAGGTGCTGGATGACCGCGCCTTCGCCACGAACAACGGCGCGGCGGTGGTGCAGTGGGTCCGTCACGGCGGGGCCAACCAGCAGTGGCGGTTCATCGACGCGGGTGACGGGTACTACCGGCTGCAGAACCGGAACTCCGGCAAGGTGCTGGACGACAACAACTGGTCGAAGACCGCCGGCTCCGGCATCGTGCAGTGGAGCGACCTGAACGGCACCAATCAGCAGTTCCAACTGGCGAAGTCGCCAGACGGCTACGTGCGGTTGCTCAATCGCTTCAGTGGCATGGCCGTCGAGGTCCACAACGGCTCCAAGGCTGACGGGGGCGACGTCGTCCAGAACCGCGACTGGAGCGGCGCCAATCAGCAATGGCAACTCGTCCCGGCCGGAAGCGTCGGCAGCGCCGGCACGCCCACCGCGACGGGCGGCAGCGTTCCCACAAGCCAGGCTCCGAGCGGCACGCGCCCGTCGCCCACGTCGTCTCCCACCACCGGTGGCGGCAGCTCGACGACACGTTTCATGGGTAGTAGCACGGTACTCATCGGCGGCTCGATGCCTGACGCCTCGGCGACCGCCGCGCCGTTCGATGTGCGATACGCCTATGTGCACAGCCAGCCCGCGCCCTCGTCGGACTACTACTCGGCATCGAAATGCCAGGATGCCTGGAAGAGCTGGTGGGGCTGCTGGTCCGGCGGCACCACGGCGCCTGGTTATTACGTGACCTGGTGGGACGACCATGTGGGCAAGGCGACTTACAAGGGCAGCCCGCACCCGCAGAAGATGTTCTGGACTTGGTACTCACTGCGTGACCTCGGGGATCTGGCAGGGCATGGTGACGGTCCGGGCGAGGTCGAGGCCATCAACAGGGTTGACCTGCTCACCCGGTATATGAACGACTACCGTTTCTTCCTCCAGAAGATCGGCAACTCGCAGGACATGATCGACCTTGAGCCTGACTTCTGGGGCTACGTCCGGTCGCTCGGCGACCCGCACAAGGTTGCCGCGCAGGTCTCCGGCGCAAATCCGACAGATTGCGGATCGCAGGAAAACAGCGCCGCCGGACTCTCCCGCTGCCTGATCGATATGGCGCACAAATATGCGCCGAACACCAAAGTGGGGTTCCACCTCTCCTGCTGGGACTGGCAGAACAACACACAGGGATGCGCCAAGGACTACGCGAACCTCGGGGCACAAAACGCCGACTTCCTGGTCGCCGATGTGTCGGACCGCGATGCAGGCTGGTACGCACAGCCGGCCCACGGCGGCCATGACAACTTCTGGACGGACCAGAAGGCCGCTGCCTCGCTGGGGTTCTACAAGACGATGGCCGAGTCCGTGGGCAAGCCAGTGGTCTTGTGGCAGATCCCCGTCGGCAACATGGCGCAGAACAACACCCTCAACCATTACAAGGACGACAAGGTGGATTGGTTCTTCGCGCACATGGACCAGGTGGCGAACGCGCACATCGCCGGCCTGCTGTTCGGTGCAGGGCATGGGGAACAGACATCGGTCGAGACCGACGGCGGAAACCTGATCAACAAGACGATCGCCTACCACGGCGACGTACGCAGCCGCCCGGCCCTCTCTTCGACGGGGCCGGGTTCGTACTCTTCGTGACGCTGAGGACTTCTCGGTTCAGGTCCGCGACCGCCGTCGGCAGCCGCTCGGAGGGGAACAGCGGCGCCAGCGGGTGCTCGGGCTCGTCTCGGAACTGACGCGGACCGCCTCCACGTACCACCACAGCAGTTCACGGCCCTGCTCGAACATGAACGCCTCGCGCGGGCGCAGGCCCGAGCCACGCGGTCCGGTGCCCGACAGGCTCGCCGGGTGGGCGACGGGCTGGCCCGGAGGTGGGCGGCGCACGCGGAGCGCCTACTGAACGGTCCGGGTAACGGTTGCCCGTCTGTTAAGCCTCCCGTACCGTACAGCCCGCGACGCAGCATTGGTCTAGACAAGAGGTGATCCGTGGACTCGGCTCATGAACGTCCCATCCGCTGGGGCATCCTGGCCACCGGGGGTATCGCCGCGGCGTTCACCGAGGATCTTCACCAAACCCCGGGCGCGGTGGTCGCGGCCGTCGCCTCCCGCGACGCAGGGACCGCACGCGCGTTCGCCGCCCGGCACGCGATACCGCGAGCTCACGGATCGTGGCGGGACCTGGCCGACGATCCAGACGTGGACGTGGTGTACGTTGCCACGCCGCACGGCCACCACCATCCGGCCGTGGAGATGCTGCTGGACGCCAGGCGGCCAGTGCTCTGCGAGAAGCCCCTCACCGTGAACAGCATGCAGGCGCGGGAACTGATCACCCTCGCCCGCGAGCGCGGCACGTTCCTGATGGAAGCCATGTGGATGCTCCTCAACCCCGCCCTGCGCAAGGCAGCCGACCTCATTGCCGGCGGTGCGATCGGCGAGGTCCGCTCCCTCCACGCCGAACTCGGCTGGCGTGCCGAGGTCGACCAACGGCACCGGCTCCGCGACGTTACCGCGGGCGGCGGCGCCCTCCTCGACGCCGGCGCCTACCCTGTCGCGCTGGCGCACTTCCTGCTCGGCATCCCGGACCGCATCCACGCGCAGGCCCAGCTGACGCCGGAAGGCGTGGACGAGCACACGAGTATCCTGCTCGGCCACCCCGGCGGGGCCACCGCATCGCTGACCTGTTCCTTCGCCGCCACCTTGAGCCAGGCCGCCGTCGTCTACGGCACACGTGGACGCATCGATATCCCGGGAAACCTGTTCAACCCGCCCGGGATTGTCCTCCATCGCGAGGGACTCGAACCGATGCACTTTCCCGCCCCGGCTGTCATCGGCCACGGCTACGGACCGGAGGCCGCCGAGGTGATGCGCTGCCTGCGAGCAGGCCGGACCGAGTCGCCATTGGTGCCCCTGGACGGCACACTCGCGGTTCTCCGTACGCTGGACGCCGTCAGGCAACAGATCGGCCTGCGATACCCGCACGACGATCACGACTGATCCGCGACTCCCTGCCGGGCCGCCCAGACAGTCGCCGGCCAGTGCGGCGGTGATCAATGACAGGTGGGTGAACGGCCGCGCGGCCGCGTCCACCGCGGCGGCGCGGGCACGACGGCGGGCGGCGGTACGGGTCCGGGCGCGGGCGCGGGCCGTCGCTGCTGACCCGCTGCTCCCGTGTCCGCCAAGTCCGACGCGGGGCGGCCGGGCAGCACAACGGCGCCGTTTCCGCCGCCGTTCAGTACTGTACAGAGCGGCCGTTCCGTACCGTGCGGAGCACCGGAAGGGGACTCGCGATGGCCGGTCTGAGGCTGGGCCCGCTCCTGCGACACGTGGACTGGGAATCGGGCACGAGCGCGACGGTGTGGGTCGAGACCGACCGGGCGTGCACGGCGGAGGTCCGGTGCCCGGGCGGCGGCGGTGGTTCGGCTCCCACGTTCTGCGTCGTCGGCCACCACTACGCACTGGTGGTCGTGACCGGACTCGCCCCTGGGTCCGCCACAACGTACGAGGTGCTGCTCGACGGCGAGCGGGTGTGGCCCCTCGCGGACTCGCCCCAGCCGCCCAGCACCATCCACACGCCGCCGATCCCGGCGACGGGCGCGGTGGTCGCCTTCGGCTCGTGCCGGTGGGCGGCGCCTGCTGTGGGCGAGCACGATCCGGTGGGCCCCGATGTCCTCGACACCCTCTCCGCCCGGCTCGCCGCCGACCCGGAGGCCGAGCGTCCGGACGTTCTCCTCCTCCTCGGCGACCAGGTGTACGCGGACGAGACGTCCGCCGACACCCGCGCCTGGATCGCCCGGCATCGGCGGGCCGCCGGCACCGGCTCCGCCGCCCCGCCGGACCAGGTCGCCGACTACGAGGAGTACACCCACCTCTACGACGAGTCCTGGGGCGACCCCGAACTGCGCTGGCTGCTCTCGACCGTACCCAGTTGCATGATCTTCGACGACCATGACGTCATCGACGACTGGAACACCAGCGCCGCCTGGGTAGCCGACATGCGGGCAACGCCCTGGTGGCGCGAGCGGATCACCAGCGGCCTGATGTCGTACTGGGTCTACCAGCACCTCGGGAACCTCTCCCCCGCCGAGCTCGCCGGGGACGAGCTGTACGCGGCGGTGCTGGCGGCCGACGACGGCACGGAGGTGCTGCGCGCGTTCGCCGAACGCGCCGACGCCGACCCGGCGACGGTGCGCTGGAGCTACCGCAGGGACTTCGGCCGCACCCGGCTGCTGATGGTCGACACCCGGGCCGCGCGGGTGCTGGAGGAGCAGCACCGGGCGATGCTGGACGCCGAGGAGGCCGCCTGGCTGCGGACGCAGGCGTTCGACGACCTCGGCGGCGTCGACCACCTGCTGGTCGGGACCTCGCTCCCGTGGCTGCTGCCCCCGATGGTCCACTTCGCGGAGGGCTGGCACGCGGCGCTCTGCCGCGGCGAACGCGGGCCGCGCTGGGCGCGCCTGGGCGAGTGGCTGCGCCGGCGGGCGGACCTGGAGCACTGGGCGGCGTTCACCTCGTCGTTCGAAAGGCTGACGGAGACGGTTGCCGAGGTGGGGAGGGCCGAGGCGGCTCCGGCGACGGTGTGCGTGCTGTCCGGGGACGTGCACCACGCGTATGTGGCGGAGCCCGTCTGGACCACCGGGCGGCAGCCGCGCTCCCGTGTCTTCCAGTTCACCTGCTCACCGCTGCACAACTCTGTGCCGACGGCCATACGGGCCGGATTCCGTTTCGGCTGGAGCCGGTTCGCCAAGGGGATCGGGCATCTCCTCGCCCGTCACGGACGCGTTGCGAGACCGGCGGTCCGGTGGGGGCGTACCGGCGGACCGTGGTTCGGCAACCAGTTGATGACGCTGACGCTGCGCGGACGTTCGGCGCGGCTGCGATTGGAGAGGGCCTCGGCGGGTGCCAAACGGGGGCGCCGCGGGACAGACCGGGCGGGAGCGCGGCTCATCGGCGTCCTCGACCGCAGTCTGACGGACGGAAGTTGACGCCCCCGCCGGACGGTTCCCCATTACCTTCTCGGAGGCCCCGCAATGGGGTCACCCGGCCTCTCACAGCCGAGTGGGCCAGGCCCAAGTTCTCCTCGCATCCCTCACGGTGCGTGGTGACCTGCCGGCCGCCACTGGGATGGCACCGGTGCACGACGACGGGCACGCTGCCCACATCTTCAGGATGGGACCGCGCGAAGCACCGCGCACCCAGCCCAGCCCACCTGCCTGGGCGGACACGGCTGCGCTCACTCATGGCGTCGGGGGGTCTGGCTCAGTGCCGTAGGTGGTGCCAGTAGTCGCCGGAGGGCATGTGCGGGGACAGGCGGTGGGCGCGCTGCCACATGCCTTGTGCCTGCTGTTCGGGGCGCTGCTGCTCCCCGTGCAGGGCGTTGAGAATGAGCAGACCGCCGGTGACCGCCGGTACCACCCACTGCGCGTAGGACAGCTGGCGTTCCGCCTTGGCGGTGTCGAGGGGAGCGGCTGCTTCCTCGGCGTCCTGGGGGTCTTGTGAGGAGGCGAGTTCGATCTTCTTGCCCAGCATGCGGGCGTAGGCCGTGGCGGCGAGGGCGATGCCGGTCAGCACCGTTTTGGCCACAGTGGACGCGGCTACGCCCTGCTGGGTGGCGACCCGGGACGCGTTCGCGGCGAGCAGCCCGCTGCCGCCGACCAGGTGCGCGGCGATCGAGACCGCGCTGACCGGGGTCCACTTCGCCCAGCCTGTGCTGGCGATCCGGGCGTTGTCGCGCCAGCTGTCGCTGTGGCCCTTGGCCGCGCCGTTGAGGCCGACCGCGCCCATCAAAGATCCGCCGAACCATGCGGCCAGGCCCACATCGTGCATGCTGCGCCAGACGGTGTTGCGTTCGGACATGACACTCCTCGACAGGACGCTGCGCGTGCCGGCATCGTGCCGGTGCTACAGCCACCGTCGCCCGCATCCGCGGGCGCCGCCATACCGGCTGCTCCGAACGGCCGTGAGAGGGGTGAGGTCAGGCTTCGGCTCGGGTGTGCGCGTGCGGGCCGGCGGATTGCGGGCCGCGCCGGTCCGGGCACAGGACGGTGGCGTCGTCTCGCGAGAGCGACCTGTGGCCCCTCTGCGATGGCCGGACCGGGATTCGCTCCGTCCCCGGCCGGCTGCCGGGACGGAGCGAGGGGCGGACGGGGCCGGGCTCAGCGGGTGCTTGCACGCCCTCGCCGGCGGAGCACGGCGGCTCCGCCCGCGAGAGCGAGTGCCATGCCGGAACCGCCGGCAAGCAGCAGGGTGGAGGACGGGGCGTCGTCCGCCGTGCGCTGGAGGCTGTAGCCGCTGGAGTAGCCCTTGGTGTCGTACTCCGATCCGGGCAGCTTGTCGGCGTAGCGGGCCTTGACCAGTTTCTGGTAGTCGCTGAGTGACACCGACGCCTGGCCGCCCAGTCCTTGCCGGGCCTGGTCGTTGAGTGGCTCGACGGTGGTGAGCTTGAGCTGGTACCAGCCGCGGAGCTGCGGCTCGGTGAAGACCAGTGTGCCCAGGGTGGCTTTTCCGGCGTATGCGGCGTCGCTGTCGCCGTCGCGCACGCCTGCCAGGTGCCAGCCGCCGCCCTGGGTGGGGGCGAGCATGACGGTGGCGTTGCGGCCGTTGACGGTGGTGCTCAGTGAGGAGACCAGCTGTGTCAGCTTGATCGCCTCGGCGGGCAGTGGCTTTGCGGTGCCCGCGACGAACCCGGGGGTGATCTCGTTCATCGCCACCGGGTCTTTGATCGTGAAGACCGGGAGGCCCTGGCAGGGCTCGGCCGTTTCGGGGATCGTCTGCACCGGCCCGCCGCCGCCGTCGGTGGGCAGCGCGGTGCGCAGGAAGCGGCAGACGGTGTTGCGGACGTCGGCTGACTTCACCGCGTTGAGGGCGGCCTGGTAGTCGGGGATGTCGGCCGGGAGAGGGTCCTTGGCGGGGGCCGCGTGCGTCGGACCGACGATGGACAGCAGCGCGGATGCGCTCACTGCGATGACGAGGGACAGACGGGAGGAGCGAGAGGCCGCCCGCTTGCTGGACATTTCGGTGCCGCTGGTGTCGCGCATGTCGCCTGCCTTAGCGGGAGATACCGATGCGGGAGTGGGTCCACTTGGACGAGCTGTTGCTCACGTAGTCGTTGTAGTTCCACCACGTGTACGTGGTGGTGTCCGGCCACGGGTCGGCCACGGCGATCGTGTTGTTCGACGTGTCGAAGCCGTAGACGACGTTCATGTGGCCGCCCCCGGACGTCCACCCGATGCGGGCACCGATCGGCCGGGCCGCCTTGACGTCGGTGTACACCTGGTTGAACGTGGCCGCGCTGCTCAGGCCGGAGCCGGTGTGCGTCATGCCGAGGCTGCTCCAGCCCCTGGCCATGTCGTCGAGTGTGGCGGGCTGGTTGTTGCAACCGTAGTAGGGCTGGGCCCGGCTGCAGAAGTCCGTCTGTGTGGAGCCGAAGCCCTGGAACTTGGCGATGGTCAGCCCGGAGGCGACCCAGCACCACTGGTTCTTCTCCTGCTTCAGCATGCTGATGGTGTCCTGGCCGGCTTCCGCGTGGGCTGTGCCTCCTGTGGCCGCGAGCGATCCCAAGGCGGCCAGCGCGATGGCCAACGTCGTGGTCCCGTTCCTGAACCTGCCCATTTTCCTGCCTTCCCCTGATGGGTACAACGAGATGAGCGGGGCAATCTGGCAGGAATATGACAGCGCATCATGTCCGAGTCACATAGGGATCTTGCAGGAAATCACCCCGTACTGATTATTTGTCCGGTAATCAGGCGACTCGGGTACTTGCAGCTCACGTCTGCCTGCCGAGGCGGGGTGTGGTGCTTACAGCCTGCCCGCCTTGAGAGGAACTCCCAGGTGTCGCGGTGCAGGACGAGTTCGACAGAGGCGGCGCCGGCGGCCTCAGCAGCAGGACGCCGTGTGCGACCTTCGGGCCCCGGGCTGGGATCCGGGCGTCTGCCCGGACGTGGTGGGCGCAGCGGCGGCCCCGGCTGCCGCACCACGGCAGGCGGCCTCGATGGCGTGCCTCAGACCGTCCTCCGCCCCTCGCTCCCGATCGCCTTCCGCGGATCCTGGCCTTCGCTGTGCGCGGCCACAGTCCAGACTGCGCGCCCGACCCGCGGGCGCGTACTTCCTCAGGCGGCGGCCGTCGGGTTCGCCGGTTCGGCGGTGCGGCGGTATTCGGCGTTGATGCGCTGGGCTTCTTCGAGCTGGTCTTCGAGGATGATGATGCGGCAGGCGGCCTCGATGGGGGTGCCCTGGTCGACGAGTTCCCGGGCG
>NZ_JOIR01000063.1 GCF_000720115.1 Streptomyces sp. NRRL F-2580 | reverse complement strand
GGGGGGTGGGGCGGGGGGGGTGGGGTGCAGAGGCTCAGGGCCGGGGCTTGCCGTCCTCGCTCAGCAGGAGGCGCTTTTGTGGCTTGCCCATGGCGTTGCGGGGGATGGCGGCCACGAAGCGGACCTCGCGCGGGCGCTTGTGGACCGACAGGTGGGCCGCCACGAAGTCGGTGAGCTCGGTGCCGGTGACCTGCTGGGCGACGACGAAGGCGACGATGCGCTGGCCGAGGTCCGGGTCCGGGACGCCGACCACGGCCGCCTCAGTGACGCGGGGATGGTCCAGGAGGGCGTTCTCGATCTCACCCGCGCCGATCCGGTACCCGCCCGACTTGATCATGTCGGTGGAGGCACGGCCGACGATGCGGTGAACGCCGTCACTGTCGTCGACGGCGGCGATGTCCCCGGTACGGAACCAGCCGTCCTCGGTGTACGCGGCGGCGGTGGCCTCGGGCCGTCCCAGGTAGCCGGAGAACAGGGTGGGCCCCGTGAGCTGGAGTTCACCGATCTCGGCCCCGTCCTCCGCGGCGATACGGGTGGAGATGCCGGGCAGGGGGGTGCCGACCGTACCGGGGCTCAAACGGCCGCCCGCCCGGCCGCTGACGGTGATCAGCGTCTCGGTCATCCCGTACCGCTCGACGATGCGGTGCCCGCTCAGCCGCTCCAGGTCACGGAAGATCGGCGCGGGGAGGGCCGCGCTGCCCGACACCAGCAGCCGGGCCCCTGACAGGGCGGCAGCGGCGTGCGGATCGGCGGCGATGCGGGACCAGACGGTGGGCACCCCGAAGTACAGGCTGCCGCCGGCCGCGGCGTAGGCCTCGGGTGTGGGGCGGCCGGTGTGCACGAGACGGCTGCCGGTACGCAGGGCTCCCAGGACCCCGAGGACCAGGCCGTGGACGTGGAACAGGGGCAGTCCGTGGACGAGGGTGTCGGCGGCGCTCCACTGCCAGGCCTCGGCCAGGGCATCGAGATCGGCGGTGATCGCCGCGGTGCTGAGGACCACGCCCTTGGGGGCGCCGGTCGTACCGGAGGTGTAGAGGATCAGCGCGGGATCGTCCGAGCCCCGCACCACGGAGGTCGGGGCGGGGGTAGGGGTGGCGGTGGAGCGGCGGGCGAAGTCCACCTCGATGAGGCGGGCCGCGGAATCACGCAGGATGTGCCCGCGCTCGGCCGGGCCCGCGTCGGGCGGCAGCGGTACGCAGGGGATTCCGGCGAGGAGTCCGCCGACCACAGCGGCGACCGTTTCCAGCGAGGCCGTCGCGGTCACGGCGAACGCGGGCGGGTGGGTGCCGGAGAGGTCGGCGGCGACCGCGCGGGCCGCGCCGAGGATCTCCTCGTAGGAAGCGGTACGGCCGGCGACGGTGACGGCGTCCGCGCGGTCCCCGTAGGCACCGGTGAGAGCGGTCAGCATGGCGGCGACTCCGATCGGCGATGGGTGCAGCTGGCCCGGCCAGCCTACGTGGGACGGCACGGGCGACCGAACCCGTGATCGGCGGGACTTGACCGTTCAGGGACCGGCCGCCGGCTCCGGGCGCGATGCGAGTTCGGCAGCCTCAGCCCCCTTCATGGACAGCCGGAGAGACTCGCAGACAGCCAGACAGGGGACTCAGCGGGTGGCGCGGCCGTGCAGGACCAGGGCACGGGTCAGAGCGACTAAGGACGCCGTACACAACACCGTACGGACGATGTTGGTGGCGACCCAGGTCGACTTGAACTTCTCCACGATCGCGAAGTCGGTCATCTGCGCGACGTCACCCCCGCTCGCGAGCTCATTGTTGAGGGGGATGTTCACCGCGAACGTGATCACCAACACCACGAGATAGGCCACGGCGGCCGCCCCCACCCACAAGGTGGTGGTGCGCCGGCCGGCACGGAACTCGAGCACCGCCGAACCGACGGCCACCAGCAACGCCAACACGAACGCCATGCCGAAGAGCGGGTTGCCGTCGATGGCCGCGTTGAAAGCGCGCATCGCGGTGACGTAGGTCCGATCGTCCCCGGCCGCCAGCCCCGGCATGACCGAAACGTCGAACGCGAAGAACAGCCCCGCCATCAGCCCCACCAACACCGTGGAAAGAGTCAGCAGGACGACGGCGAACCGGCCCCCGCCCCCGCCTCCGCCCTGCCCCGGGAGGGTCGGTGGCTCCGAGGCAGGGGGTGGGGGCGGCGTGACCGGGGGCGGGCTTGTACTCATGAGAGAGCGTCCTCATTTCCACGGTCGTCGGCGGGTACGCAAGTGCGCTACGCCCTGAACACGAATGCGCCCGATCGTGGCACCACCCGCTCGATCTCCTACCCGATTCCAGCCGACCCTTGAGCGAATCTTTAGTCACCACAGCACATTCGCCCCCAAAGACCACACGGTCAGCACAGGTACCCGGGCCATGTGCGCACTGAGCCACCCCGAAAGCGCGGTCACCGCCGTCATCACCAGCTCCGAACTCGACGCCGCCCGCGCCGACATCCACCTCGCCACCCGGGTCCGCACAGCCACCCGTGTGGACACCGCCTAGGCTGGTGCCATGTCCGCCGCGATCACCCCGGCAGCCCGCCCGCTGCGCCTCGAACCCGTCACCGCCGAGAACTTCGACGCCGTCTGCGCGATACAGGTACGCCCCGACCAGACCCACTTGGTCTCCCCCGTGGTCAAGTCGCTCGCCGAGGCCTACGTCCACACCGCCGCCTGGCCGCGCGCCATCGTCGACGGCGAGGAGGTCGTCGGTTTCATCATGGCCTTCCTCGACATCGCCTGGGACCCGGCCACCGACCCCACCGACCACCGCAGCGGCATCTGGCGCCTGAACATCCACGCCGGTCACCAGGGCAAGGGCTACGGCCGCTTCGCCATCCACGCGGCCTGCGAGGAGATCCGCTCCCGCGGTACCGACGAGGCTTACGTCAGCTGGCACACCGGCCAGGGCAGTCCTGAACCCTTCTATCTCGGGCTCGGCTTCCGCCCCACCGGCGAGTACGCCGGCGACCAACGCGTCGGGGTACTCCCCCTGAACACCCCGGCCGACACTCCGGCCACTCTGTAGAGACAGCTCGCGGGACCAGCCGCCGAAGCGCCCCGCCCGGTGCGGCGCTGTCCGGTGCGGCGCTGTCCGTTCGAGCGGGTGCTCAACGCCGTTGTCAGCCACAGCCACCGGGACCGCGAAACCCTGCCGCCGCGCTCGGGCCCGTCCCGCGCGAGCTCGCGGTGGCGCCGCACCCCCGCGTGCGGGAGCTCGCCGGCATCGTCGGCGCCGCGGTGGGCCCCGTACAGGCCTCCGAGCGCTGGGAGAGTGCCGGGGCGGGCTGGCTGGCTGGAGCTGTGCCAGCACGTGGCGCTCGACTACGTCACGGGGGCACGCATTGTCGAGATGGGCGCACGGCTGCGGGCCGGTGACCACTTCCTGTTCCTGCTCTCCGTGCCGAGCAGGGCGAGCGGCGCGGTCGAACCGCACCACCTGGTCGCCCGCCTTGCCGCATACGCACGCCTCGGCATCCGGCCCGGTCCGGCCGACCTCGGGCAGGCCCTGCTGCGCTGCGGCGGCGGGCCGGCCGATCCCGACGTGGTGTCCGCCGCGGAAGAGCTGGAACTGGAGGAAGCGCCCCGGGTGGCCGACTGGCTGCGCCAGGGCGGCCTTGCCCCACCGCGGCTGGCAGCGCGAGCGCGAAGCCGGCGCACCCGAGCCGCACAGCAGGCGCCGGGGAGCACGCTTCGGTCGCCGGATCCTGGTCGGGCACGAGGCGATCGAGGGCCGCGGGCGCTGTTCCGCCTGTTCGAGCCGCACATCTGCTGTGCGCACGCGTCGCTGCCGGACGGGCGGGACGCGCACACGGTCGCGGCCGCGCCCTGGCATCCGGAGATCGCGGCGGCCCGCCTGCTGACCGGTATCGCGTCGGCCGCCGGCCAGAACGGCCGCGGAGCCACCGCGTCCTCACGGCGCCGGCCGCGGCGTCTGGTGCCGTGCCTGGCAAGGCGGAGGGGCGTGCCGTGTACTGGACGTACCCGGACGCCCCGACAACGCGGCCAGGTACGGTGCCAGGCGCCGCGGGCCCGGCAAGATCCGAAAGAGACGGCCTGGCCCTCGCCTACGGGCTTGCCTCCGTCCCCGACGAGGACCGCGACGCCGCCGTACGGGCGCTGGCCCAACTCGGCGCGAGCGGCCGGCTGGACGGGGCGATGCTGGGCCGCGACCTCGCCGAGCTCGTGCAGCTGGGCACCATGAAGGTGCCCCTGCTGACCGAGTCACTGCGGGCCGCCGCCGCCCTGCCCCGGACGGCTCCGCCCTCGGGCCGGTCCTGGCCACCGCGCTCCCCGGCCTCCTGGCCTCCACCCGCCCCCAGGCGCACGGCGCACTCCTCGCCGTCGCCGCGGATGCGGCCCGGGATGCGGGCGCAGCCGGTGAACTTCCCGAGATCACCGCACTCGCCCAACGGCCGGACTCGTCCCAACTGCTCAGACAGGACCGCAGGTTGCGCGACCAGCTCGCCACACTCTCGACACACCCTCACGCCACGTACGTAGAGTGAGGGCCGAGCTGCGGTCGTGGGTGCCGAGCCGAACGGAGGTGGCCTTCCATGCCGAAACGTCACGTGGTCGTGGTCGGCGCGGGAATCGGCGGCCTCACCGCCGCCGTCGCCCTGCACCGCCGCGGCTGGCACGTCACCGTCTGCGAACGCGCCCCCCAACTCCCCACCACCGGCGCCGGTATCGGACTCGCCCCCAACGCCCTACGCGCGCTGGACACCCTCGGCATCGACGCCGCCCACGCCGCCGGCACCGCCGTACCCGAAACGATGGGCCTGCGCCGCTTCGACGGCCGGTGGCTCACCCGGACCCGGACCGCTGACATGGCGGCCCGCCACGGCATACCGCCGATCGCCGTCCCCCGCCCCGCCTTCACCGCCGCCCTCGCCGCCGCGCTGCCGCCACAGGCCCTTCGCTACGGCGCCCCGGTGACCGCCGTCGACGACGCCACCGGCCGCCCCATCATCCGTACCGCGGTCGGCCAGGATCTCACCGCCGATCTGGTCATCGCCGCCGACGGCATCAACAGCCCCCTGCGCCGTGCCTACTTCCCCACGCACCCCGGCCTGCGCTACACCGGCGAGAGCGCCTGGCGGGCCCTCGTCGACGCCCCGGACCTGCGCATCGAGGCCATGAGCGAGACCTGGGGGCACGGCCGGCGGTTCGGCGTCACCCCGCTCACCGACGGCCGCCTCTACCTCTACGCCACCGCCCTCGTCCCGGCCGGCACCCGGGCCGCCGGTCCCGACCCCCGCGTCGAACTCCGCCGCCACTTCGGCTCGTGGCACGATCCGATCCCCGCCCTCCTCGACCGCATCGAGCGGCTCGATCCCACTGACGTCCTCCGCAACGACCTCTACGATCTGGCCGCCCCGCTCCCCCGACTGCACCACGGACGGATCGTGTGGCTGGGCGACGCCGCCCACGCCATGACCCCCAACCTCGGCCAAGGCGGCTGCCAGGCCATCGAAGACGCAGCCGTCCTCGCCCACCTGCTCCCCACCGGTCACACCAACACCACAGACAGCCCAGACCATACGGACCGTAAGGACCGTACGGACCCCATCCCGGCCGCCCTCGCCACCTACACCACCGCCCGCCGCGACCGCACCAACGCCGTTCGCCTGCGTGCCCGCCGCATCGGCCGACTGGGTGCCCTCCGCAACCCCCTCGCCGTGGCCGTCCGCGACCTCGCGATCCGTGCCACCCCCACCCGCCTCGCCCTGCGCGGCATGGACGACCTCTTCAACGGCTTCCGCCTCCCCGATGACAACGACCCGAGCCGGAGCGGACGTCTCGGCCCGGACTCACGCCTCTAGCCGGCGGCAGCCGAACCAGCGGCAGCCGAGCCGGCGGCCTGTTCCAGGGCTTCCAGGACGGTGCCCCTGAACAGCTGGGCCTTGTACCCGGTCTGCGGCAGCGGACGGCAACGGGCGAGTACCGTCGCGGCGGCCGCCTCGAGGACCTCGGCGTTGGCCTCGCGGCCGATCAGGGCGGCCTCTACCTCCGTCAGCCGCAGCGGGACCCGCGCCACCCCGCCCGCCGCGACGGCGGCGTGCGTGATGGTGGCGCCGTCGAGCGCAAGCCGGGCGGTGGCTTCGACGAGGGGCCATTCCGCGTGGGCCCGGCTGATGGCCCGGTGGCAGCCGGCGCGTTCGCCGGGCCAGGGCGCGGGCAGGTGGACCGTGGTGAGGATGCGCTCCGGCGGCAGCAGGGTGGTCGGCTTGGAAGAGCCGGTCGCCGTCGCCGTACAAGTCGGCGACACCGCGCGAGGATTCACCGTGGACCTCGACCTCGGCGTCGTAGGTGCGTAGGGCCATCGCGAAGGGGGACGGGTGCGGGGCGACGCACAGTCGGTGATCGCGCTGACCGTTGCCGTCGTCGACGCCACGCTGGTGCGGTGCGTGCTGGTTCCGGCCACCATGACATTGCTCCGCGGCGCCAACTGGTGGGCGCCGCCCGCGCTCCGCCTGCGGTTCCGCACGCTGCGGGCCCAGGCCCCGGGTAGCGGGCCGATGGACACCTGACGCCGGCCAGCCGGCCGGCCGGCCGGCCAGGGATGCGTACGGTGGGCGGGCGTGTGGCACAACTCTGTGGCGTTCGGCGCGAAGATCAGGAAGGCTCCACGCATGGTTTCGGTATTGCAGAACGTGGCGATTGACTGTGCGGATGCCTACGAGCTGGCCCGCTTCTGGAGCAGTGTGACAGGCCGTCCGCTGCATCCGGATGCCAGGCCGGGTGACCAGGAGACTCTGGTACTGCTGGCGGAGGGCCCGGTGCTGTACTTCAACCAGGTGCCCGAGGCGAAGACGATCAAGAATCGGATCCATCTGTGCCTGCGCCCGGAGACCTCGCGCGATGGGGAGGTGGACCGGCTGCTGGGCCTCGGTGCCACGTTTGTCGCCGACCACCGGAATCCCGATGGCTCGGGCTGGGCCATCCTCGCCGATCCCGAAGGGAACGAATTCTGCGTCCTGCGCAGCGAGTCCGACCGAGCAGCCTGACTTCCTGACGCTCACGCTCACGCCCCCCGCGCCCGCGACGCGTCTCCGACGAGAACAGTCCCCTTGTCCCCGTCGCATGACGAGAACAGTCCCCTTGTCCCCCCTCGCTGCGGACGCTGAGCCACCATGCCGCCATGTCACCAAGCCGCTGACCTGCACATTCACAACTCCCATGGCGTGACGGCACCAACGGCGCCGAATATGGCCCCTGTTGGCGCCATAAATGTGCCATCATGGTGCCACGAGGAGCGCATCCCTCGGTTCGTAGACCGCGAGGTGCGCTCGGGGCGGAGTGAAGCAGCGAAGGGGTCGGATCATGGAGACAGCGCAGAGCACGCAGCAGGCGGCACCCGGCGCGTTCGCCGCCTTCGCCCGCTTCGTGCTCTGCGGCGGCGGGGTGGGGCTCGCCTCCAGCTTCGCCGTGGCCTCCCTCGGCTCCTGGATTCCCTGGGTGCTGGCCAACGCCCTGATCACCGTGGGCTCCACACTCCTCTCCACCGAGTTGCACGCCCGCTTCACCTTTGGCTCGGGCGGGCGCGCGACCTGGCGCCAGCATGCGCAGTCGGCCGGGTCCGCGGCGGCCGCGTACGCGGTGACCTGCATGGCGATGCTGCTCCTGCAGCAGCTGGTGGCGACGCCTGGTGCGGTGCTCGAGCAGGTCGTCTACCTGTCGGCCTCGGCGCTGGCCGGTGTCGCGCGGTTCGCGGTGCTGCGACTCGTCGTCTTCGCACGGAACCGTGCGCAGGCCACGGCCACCATCCGCACCACCATTCCCGTACACGCGACCGTGGCCCGCACCTCGGCCCCGGCCGGCCCCGCGGCGCTCTGCCGCGCCGCCTGACCGTTGCACCGCGTGGCGTCCCACGCGATGCAGGGGCACGCCACCCGGCCGAGCCCGGCGGCGAGCCGGCTGGCCAATGGGATGGAATGGTGACGTTCATGTCCTGAGTCGGTAACGGTCCCCGGGAACGGGGATTTCAGCGATTCCGCCGGGCAGAACCGATTCGTCGACCACACCATTCAAGCCATGTGAAGGCATACGGGGGCCACCATGCGCGCTGTCCGCAAGAGCGGGAAGATTTACACCCTTGGGGTCGCAGCCATCGCCGTCCTCCTCTTGTCCACGGCCTGTGATTCCGCCGGTACGGACAACGGCAAGAGCCCCACCGGTTCCTTCCCCCCGGGTGCGACCGGCTCCCCCGCCCCCTCCGGCACCCCGAGCGCATCCGGCACCACCCCGCCCGGCGGCGGGAGCGCGGCCAGTCCCTCGCAGAGCCCTGGCGGCGGCAGCACCGGCGTCGTGGCCTGCAACGACAACGACCTCTCCATCGGCACGTCGGGATGGCGACAGGACTCGGGCCAGCACCTGCTCATCACAGCCACCAACTTCACCGACAAGGCCTGCACCCTCTACCACTACCCGTACGTCCGCTTCGGCACCGACATCGGGGCTCCGTACGGTGCGGCAGAGTCCAACCCGCGGGCCATCGCCACGATCGGGCCGAAAGAGAAGGCGTACGCGGGCGTGTTCCTCTTCAAAGCGGGACAGCAGACATGGACCGCCACGTCGTTCTCCCTCGGCTACCAGGACCGCGCACTCAACAGCAACAAGGAAGTGGCGCCGCTCGACATCAGGTTGTCGGACGAGGTCGGCTCCCTCTCGGTCGGGCCCAATCCCTGGGTCACGTACTGGAACACCGATCTCCGCGCCGTCGAGGACTTCCTGTTCAGGTCGGGCAAGAGCTGAGCCGTGCTTCCGGCCGTCCCCTAACGGCGTCCAGGGCGTAGGCCAGACCACAGTCACTCGCACGCCCTGGGTAGCGTCGGCTGCACCTTCGCCATTGCCCAGCCGACACGACCAGCGTGCGAAGGCCCGGGGGTGGGGGCGGATCCCGCTACGGCGTGGCAGGCCGGGCGTGGTGGACGCCGGTGACCTCGGGGTGGACCGTGGGGAGTGCCCACGGTTCCAGGGTGCCGTCGCAGAGTTCGGCCAGGAACTGGCCCATTCCGCCCTCGTAGTGCCACCACGGCCCATTGCCCGACCAGACAAATGACCAGTGAGTTCTCCCGGTCACCCACGAGAGAACGCCAGAAGAACCGGTCCCCGTCCTTCGAGTCACCCCACTACAACAGGCGCGCCGAGGCCACCTCCAAGGGGCACAGGCCGTAGGCGGCCACCCGCTACGCCCTACGGCATGGGACGGCTACGTACTCCTCGCCCCGCCACCGCAGTATCTGCCGTGATCCGGCTTCGAGCGCGCATCCCTACGCGACCCAGCAGTAGACGCCCTGACCCTGACGCCGGGCGGTGCTGACGAGGGCAGCCAGATCAGTCATGATCGCGTCAGCGGTCTCCGAGTCGATGGCCTCACCATCCTCCGCGCGCTGCGCGGCCCACACCGCAGCGACCTCGCGCAGCTTCGAGCGCTCTGCGTCGGCCAGTGCAGCGGACAGGCGCGGCGAGATCGCGACGACAGCCCCGGCGTTGTCCTGGCCTGCGACGATACGAGGCTCACCGACTTCGACGAGTTCGTCGAAGGTACCGCCGGCAAGGAGGCATTCCCAGTCGACCACGGCTTCCTCGGGATCGAAGTTGCCGAAGGAGAGTGACTCGAAGGCACGCCCCTGCCCGGTCTGAAGAACCAGGCCCGCTCACACGTCATCCGGCGCCAGGAAAAACTCGATGATGCTGCTCACCGGGGCATCATGCCCGACCTCCCACAACCGTGATCGGCCGGGCGGGGGCCGTTCTACGCCTCCCTGTCGAGCGCCGGCTCCGGCCGCAAGTACCGGTCCCAGATCTGGGCCTTGCGATACGGGCCGTTCCCGTCGCTGTCGTACTGCGGTACGTCGAAGGTGACCCAGAACGCCAGCTATCCGACGCGGGCATGAGGGCTCCTCACGGGCTCGGGCGCCGCCATGTCGTCGATCGTGCCCTGGAACTCGTTCCGCCAGGGTCCGTCCCAGGCAGGATCGCGGACAACAGTGACCCGGCTGCCCGCGGCCAGCGCGGCGGCCGGCCAGTCCTGGCACAGCGGGCGGCCCGTGATCCGTTCGATGCCCCGTCGGTCACCCGTGTTCGGTGAGTCGGAAGAGGAAGAGGAACAGGAAGAGGAAGGAGCCATCCGCTCAGCCTCCCGGCAGAGGGGCGCCCACGCCACCGGTTAAAGGGCAGGCCGATCGCGAGGTGGAGCCGCGTGAGTTCGGGCGCTCACCCTGCGGGTGTGCACCCGACTCAGACCCGCGAGCGCATACTGCGAGGCTTCCGGAGACTGCATTGGCCCCGCGTCTCCGGCGCGGCGACCGATCAGCGGTATGGTGCGGCCGTGTCCGAGCCTCAACGCGACCTCGTCGGCTACGGCGCCGAGCCGCCGCACGCCGCCTGGCCCGGCGGTGCCCGCGTCGCCGTCAGCCTCGTCCTCAACTACGAGGAAGGCGGGGAGCAGAACGTCCTTGAAGGCGACCGCGCGTCGGAGGGCTTCCTCCACGAGCTCGTCGGTGCGCCGCCCGTGGTCGGCGGACGCGATCTGAACGTCGAGTCGATGTTCGCCTACGGTTCGCGCGCCGGCTTCTGGCGCATCCACCGCGCGCTCGCGGCTCACCGTGCACCGCTCACCGTGTACGCCGTGGGGCAGGCCCTGGAACGCAACCCGGAGGTGGCGCGCGCGATGGGCGCCGCCGGTTGGGAGGTGGCGAGCCACGGCTGGCGCTGGATCGACTATCGCCACGTACCCGAGGACGTCGAGCGCGCCGACATCGCACGTTCGATCGCGACGATCGAGCGGCTCGTCGGGCGCCGCCCCGTCGGCTGGTACACCGGCCGGACGAGCCCCCACACGCGGCGTCTGGTCGTCGAGGAGGGCGGCTTCCTCTATGACTCCGACGACTACTCGGACGACCTGCCGTTCTACGTCGAGACCGGCGGCCGCCCGCACCTCGTGGTGCCGTACAGCCTCGACGCGAACGACTTCAAGTTCCTGATCGTCCACGGCTTCACGACCGCGGACGACCTGCTCATGTACCTCGTCGACACGTTCGACACGCTCCACGCCGAAGGCGCCGACCGGCCGCGCATGATGAGCATCGGCATGCACTGCCGGATCATCGGCCGGCCGGGCCGCATCCGCGCGCTCGACGGGTTCCTGAAGCACGTGGTGCAGCGCGGGGGGACGTGGCTCGCCACGCGCGAACAGATCGCACGTCACTGGCTCACCACGCACCCGCCCCTGCGCTGAGCTCACGCCGCGGTGGCGGGTAAGGGAGCGCAGCGGGGTTGCCTGGTCGAGGCCGGTCAGGTGCCTTCGCCGAGGACCGTGCGGATGAGTGTCCGTTGGGCGTCGGAGAGGAAGGGGTCCTGGAGGTCGAGCACCTCGTCGTCGACGGTGATCCGGTAGTGATAGCCGTCGGCCACGGGGGCGACGGCCCGTTGCGCGAGTTCCTCCAACTCCCCCGCGTCCGCGCGGCCCGAGGTGTCGAGGGCGCGGAGCTTCTCGTGGCCGGCGAAGCCTCCGGAGCGGGTGACCGTGATCAGCATGGCTGTTTCTCCCTGTTCGCAGTGGTGTCACGCGGCCTGCACGTCGCAGCCACTCCTGCGGTTGCCCCGAACACCGGCCCGCTGTCAGGGATCAGGGGAACGGCGGTACGAACGTCCGGAAAGCGCCGCTGCGTGGCCGACCCGTTGTCGGCGGGCCGGGTGCAGTGATGCGCCGTCAGAGGCGGTGCGGCCGGCCTCTCGCCGCCGTATATGCCCGCGCGGGCGGCCGGGAATCTTCCGGCCGCCCCGTCCTCCACCTCGCTCACTCGATGTAGAGGCTCCGGCCGTGCGCGATGGTGACCTGGTACGCGAAGATCGCGTGCACCACCCGGCCGTCGCAATTCGGGCCCGTCCATACCCAGGCCGTCCCGTTGGTGTAGTTGGAGACCTCCGGCGGGGCGAAGTCTCCCAGGGGGAAGCAACCGCTCGGGTCTCGGTTGGGCGTGCCGTCGATGAGCAGGACCCCCTGAGCCGCCTGCGCCGTGCCCGGGGTCGCCAGCGCCAGCATCGCGGCCGCCGCGCACGCCCCGAGCAGCCTTGCCGTACGTCGCATCATTCGCCTACCTCGTTCCGCTCTCCTGACCAGCTGTCATGACCGAGAGTAGGGAGTGAGTGACTTTCGGTGGTACGGCGTGCGGTAGTGAAGGAGGGGCGCGTGGATCTTGTGGAAGCGGTGGACTCGTCGACCGCTCGCACACTCAGTCGAAGGTCGTCCGGATGCGCGGAACGGCCTAGTCGCGCGTGCCCGTGTTCCGGGGGACGGCGAGGCTGAGGGCATGACCGACGAGCCGATCGTGGTAGTCCATCCCCGGACCGGAGGGGACTCCGTGAAGTCTGGGTACGTGGCGAACCCGCCGGGCAGGTGTGGACGGCGCACGAGCTGCGTGACCTGCTCGACCGGTCCAGGCTCGCCGAGCTGGACCTCGACGACCAGGCCGTCGAGTGGCGACGGGTGGGCCCCGACGTCTGGCCCGACCGGGCGACCACGAGATACGCGACCGGCGCCGTTCTGGTGGCCGGGCTCCTCGGCTGCATGGTCCTGCTCATTTCCGTCGGGCAGGTGGACGCCCTCGGGTCCCCGTACTTCGCCCACAGGATGACGGGGTTCCTGCTCATGGCAGGGGGCGCGGTACAGGGCGTCGCGGCAATCGCGGCACTGGATTTCGTGGGCAAGCGACAGTGGCCGTACTCCGGACAGGAGTCAGGCCGTATCACGCGGCACGGGAGGAGTCAGCCGACTGGGAAAGCGATGACGCTTACGGGATCGAGAAGATCAAGGGCGGCGGCGATTTGGTTCCGTTCCGACCCCTGGTCGCCGGTGCGCTCAAGGACGCGAGGAAGTAGCCCGTCGAACACGATCGCCACGGGGAGACGACACGTGCGTCAACGGCACGCCGCGCCGAACACTTACGCGTGAGGGTGGCGGCTTTCACCTGGTCGGGCCAATCGGCGGCGGCCCGCTGCCGCGAATGGCCCAGCATCCGGACACCGGGCGTGCCGCGCGTCTGATGAGATGCCTAACGTCGCTGGCAGACGGATCGGTTCGGTTCACGACGCGCGTGGAGGTGTCATGTCCCATCGAGGCCGCTGGCTGGCAGGCGCCGGCGCAGCGTTGATCGCTGTCGCCCTGCTCGTCACCGGGGGCGCCGTCGTCACGCCGCCGGAAGAGAAGTCCGGCGGTGACTTCGAGTCCGAGGTCGCGGTGGGCGCCTATCTTCACTACGGCTCGCCCGGGGTCGAGAGGATGCAGGAGCTCTCGCGCTGGCTCGGGGGCTCCGAGCTGCGCGCGGGTCACACGTACCTGCCCGGCGACACCTGGTCGAACATCGAGGGGGCACCCGACTCCCTGCGCACCTGGGCCGCGTGGCGCAGGGCGAGAGCCGATCGGCTGTTCGTCCTGAACGTGCCCATGCTGGAGCGCAACGAGGCCGGCGTCCCCGACGGCCGGGTCGCCGAGCTGCTCCGCTCCGGCGCGCGGGGTGAGTACGACCACCACTTCCGGCGGCTGGCCGAGCGTCTGGTCGGCCTCGGGGTGCCGGACACGGTGATCGTGCTCGGCTGGGAGATGAACGGCTTCAACTACACCCACCGGTGCCGGCCCGATCCGGAGAACTGGAAGAAGTACTGGCGGGGCATCGTGGCCGCCATGCGCTCCGTGGAGGGGCAGGATTTCCGGTTCGACTTCGCCCCCAACCGCGGCGGTGACGCGATCGCCTGGACCAAGTGCTACCCCGGTGACGACGTGGTCGACATCATCGGCATGGACAGCTACGACCAGCCGCCCGGCGATTCCTTCGAGGAGCACGTCACGCAGCCCTACGGACTCCAGCTGCAGGTCGACTTCGCGCGGGCGCACGGCAAGCAGATCTCGTACCCCGAATGGGGGCTGTTCCGGAACGGCGACAACCCCGAATACATGCAGGACATGCTGGCATGGATCGCCGAGCACAGGCCCCTCTACCAGAGCATCACCGACTACTGCCCGCACGGTGTGTGGCAGTGCGGGCAGAACCCGCGCTCCGCACAGGTGTTCCGGGAGTTCCTGTCCACCCATCAGGGCAGCGGTCACCCTTCCGACGTCGACCGCGAGGACCACAAGGCTCAGCCGGAACCGTAAAGCGGGGCGCCCGTCTGGGCCCCCGCCCAGGTTCCCGCACCCGCCCTCATCCTCGATACACCGTCTACGCAGACAGTTCCGGGGCCGCTCCGGCCGGGCAGTACGGCCACTCCCCCTCGGGATGGGTGGAACGTCAGGGACTCGTCGGCGTTGCCTGGGTGCGGCGGGCGTAGGCGCGGGCTGCGCGGGCGCGGTCGCCGCAGCGCGTGGAGCACCAGTGGCGCCGGCCGTGCCGGAGGAGGTAGCGGGTGCAGGGGGTGGAGCCGCAGGCGGTGAGGCGCTCGGCGTCCGGGCCGGTGAGCAGGTCGGCCGCGTCGGCCGCGAGTACGGCGAGGGCGTGCTCGACGATCTGGGAGACGGGGTGGGCCGCCTCGCGGTACAGGCCGCGGGCCGAGTCCCAGTGGAGCAGGGAAGCCGCGGGGGCTCGGGTGAGCGCGTGGTTGACGGCGGTCAGTGCGGCGACGGGGGCGGGCAGCCCGGCGACGTGGGCGGCGAGCAGGGCGCGGACCTGTTCGCGCAGGGAGCGCAGCAGGCTGGCACACATCTCCGCCAGGCCGGTGTCGGCCGGGGCGAGTCCTCTGTCGACGAGCCACTGTTCGGCGGCGGCGGGGGTACCGAGGAGATCGACGTGGTGCCCTCCGGGCAGGGCGACGGCGCTGTTGGCGAGGTCGAGGGCGGGGTACTGCTCGGCACCGGGTGCGGGCGGCAGTGGCTCGGCGGTCACGATCTCTTCCATGACTCTCATGGTACAACTCGCGGTTTTCCGTGATTCTCACGTTCGACCTTGCGCTCATCCGTGAGAACCATCTACGGTGATCACGGATGAACCACTCCTTAACCGTGAGGTTGCTCATGTCTGCCACCGGCACCACCGCCTTCGAGCAGTTCCCCGTCCGTGTCTTCGGCGGCCCCACCGCCCTTTTCGAGTACGGCGGACTGCGGTTCCTCACCGACCCGACCTTCGACGCCCCCGGCGACTACCAGGTGCCCGGCGGCTCACTTCTGGTGAAGACCGCACCCGCCACCGGCACCCCCGCTGACCTGGGCCCCGTCGACGTGGTGCTGCTCTCCCACGACGAGCACGCCGACAACCTCGACACCTCCGGCCGGGCCCTGCTCGCCGACGTCCCGCTCACCCTCACCACCCCCGGCGGCGGAGAGCGCCTGGGAGGCGGGGCCAAGGGGCTGGCCGACTGGGAGTCCGTCGAGTTGGACCGCCCCGGCGGCGGCACCGTCACCGTCACGGGCGTGCCCGGCATCCACGGCCCCGGGCCGCGCGAGGAGGTCGAGCCGATCACCGGCCAGGTCGTCGGATTCGTCCTGACCGGTGAAGGACTGCCCACCGTCTACGTCAGCGGCGACAACGCCTCGCTCGACGCGGTCAAGGAGATCGCCGCCCGCTTCGCCCCCGTGGACACCGCCATACTCTTCGCGGGTGCTCCCCGCTTCCCGGTCCTCTTCGACGGTGAACCGCTCGTCCTGAGCAGTGCGCAGGCCGCCGAAGCCACCGAGATCCTCGGCGCCCGCCGGGTCGTCCCCGTCCACTACGACAGCTGGGCCCACTTCACCGAGGGCCGCGACCAGTTGGTCGCCGCCTTCACCACCGCCGGGCTGGCCGACCGCCTGGACCTGGGCAACCGGGACTGACAGAGCGGCGGGGTCCGTCAGCCGCAGTGGGGACCTGCGGCTGACGGACGTCTTCCCGGCCCGTCGGCCCGGCTACGCGGCGCCCGTCATCCGGGCGAACACCACCACGTTGCTGTCGTAGTAGTGCTTCTTGGGGTCGAAGTCCCCACCGCAGGTGACCAAGCGAAGGCCCGCGTGGTCGAGGTTCTTGTAGACCTCGAGCGTGGGGAATTCGGCCTTCGGGTACTCGGCGACCCGGTCCACGGTGAACGTGACGGTCTTGCCATCCCGCCGGGCCACCTTGATGGTGTCGCCGGCCTTCATCGTCTTCAGCTTCTCGAACACTGCGGCTGCTCCGTTCCACGTGACGTGACCGGCGATCACGGCCGGTCCCTGCGAACCGGGGGTCGGCCCCGGCTCGTACCAGCCCGCGAGCGCGGGGTCCTTCGGGGTCTGCATGGTGCCGTCCGCGTTCTGCCGGAGGGTCTCCAGGGAACTGGACAGGCCGAGGGAGGGGATCGTGATCTTCTGCGGCTCCGACCGGGCGAGGGCGGGCTCGGCCGCGACCGCGCCGCCCGTACCACCCGCTCCGCCCGTACCCCCCGTACCGCCCGTGCCGCTCTGCGATCCGTCCGCGGGTGCCGCGGCGGCCGGCGCCCCGCCCTGGAGGGTCTGCCCCGCCGGGGCGGGCGGCTTCGCCGTGTCCTGGCCGGCGCACCCCGCGAGGAGCAGCCCGGCGAGGGCGGCGGCCGCCAGGGGGCCTGCTGTCCGGCGTCGGAGCCGCGCGGCCGAGGCCGCGGGCGCGGGTCCGGGTCGGGGCGCAGACACGGGGGCGGGCCCGGGTCGGGGCCGGGACCGGGGTGTAGACGCGGGTCCGGGTGCAGGTGCAGGTCCGGGTCCGGAGGGCGTGGGGGCCGGCTTCACGCGCCGCCCCCGGTGGTCTCCCTGCGGACGGGGACTGCCACGGCCCGCCTCGTTGCGACCGCCACCGCACCGGCCACCACCGCGAGTACGGCGATCGCCCCACCGTCGCGCATCGTCACCGGCGCTGCCGCATGCTCCGTGGAACCTCCGCCGGTCTCGATGCCGCCGACCGGAATGGACCCCACGGCCGCGCCCTTGACCTCCCCGCAGTTGGTCGGAGCCGTGGCCTCCTGGGGGAGCTTGGGGTCGAGCTCGCTCTTGCCGGCCCCCTCGAAGTCGTACTTCTTGTTCTTGTTGCGGTCTATGCCGTGCTGCACGACGTGCAGGTCCTTGATGTGGTCGACCACGTCCTGGCCGACGGTGATCGTCCGCTTGTAGGAGACCTTGCCCTGCTTGTCGGCGACGGGCATGCGGTCCACGGCGAGACCGCTGGTGGCCTTGGTGTCGCCGGTCGTGGTGAGGGAGATGTTGATGTCGCCGTAGTCGTGCGTGGCCTCGGTGTTGCTGAGGACCCCGTCGCGGTCGGTGTCGTCGGTGGCGTCCGGGCAGTGGAAGTCGTGGCCCTTCGTCGATCCGTGCAGATGCTGGGCCGAGGGCTGTCCGGGCACCATGCCCTTGGACTCGATTTGCACGGTGAGTTGGTTTCCCTTGAGGCCGAGCATGACCGTACCGCTGGAGCCCGATTCGTTCAGCTGCGCCAGGTCGATCTGGTACGCCTTTCCGCCCTCCGCGAGAGCTGGTCCGGAAAGGCCGAGGGTGAGGAACACGGCGGCGGGTACGGCGGCGAGAACCACGAGGCGACCGGTGCGCTTGACTATCACTTTCGCTCCTGTTCCGTGGATCCCCAGGGCGGGAATCGCAGGTCGTACGGGGTGGAGACCAGCCCCTGTTGAGGGGACTCGCTCCTTCTTCGGCGCCCCAACTCCCGCAGAATGGTGCCTGTGTGAGGCACTTCAGACGACGGCCGCGGCTGAGAGCCGCCCACCGGTCATCCAGACGCATGACATCGCATCGGTCAGGGCAGGGAATCGGGCAGCCTCGCAGAGCATTTCCGAGAGCACGAGAATTCCGTGTGCGGTGCGCTTCGGATCTCGGTTCCGATGCAGCCAGACCACCGCGTCACCCAAGGGGCGGCGCCCCAGGAGGATCCCCGAACGCCGAACGTCGGCGGCCGACTCCAGGTCGGAACGGCCTCCGCCGAACGGCAGAGCCTGCGCCCGGCGGATTCCCGGTGGCGCGACCGAGTCCCGCACATGGCGGACGTACGCTTCCGGTGGCGCCTGCCCGTTCTCGAAGGTGTTGCGGAATCCGACGATGCGAAGGCCCGCGTTCTGCAGGCGGAGCTCGACGTAGAGCTCGATGAACAAACCTCGAAGCTGAATGCGCACGGGGAGGTGGAGCACTCCCCCCTCCCCGCGCCCGGCCCTGCTGAAAGCGCCCTGAGCATCTTCCACCCTCGACCGAATGGTCGACGTCAGGACCCGATACTCGTCCACCGATGCGTACGCCGGGGAAAACGACACGGGTTTCAGCATGGCCGCCCGTATCAGGTGAAGGAGCCGGAACTCGGGCCCCTCGGAAGTAATCTGACCGCAATCGGTTCGATTCTGCTGCACTCACGCATGCACATCCACCGCCTTCGACATCATTCCGATCGCCGACGGGTGTCACGTCCCCATCGCCGGGTTCGGTTCGCTTGGGACCTTTGTAGTCCTCCTGGCGGCGGCAGAACGAATACTTGGCCTCTCGTGCTAAGAAATCAGCGCATGATCCCGATGACCGGAGACCGATGAGCTCCCGCCAACGGGCCCTACATGGCCGGGAATTGGCAGCCCAGCCCCCGTGCACAGCACCAGGGACCGCCTGCAGCGGCCGTACCCGCCGGCGACGGCGTCACCATCCCGGCGCGTTGATGCAGTACTCGACCGGGGAGTCTCCGCGCATGGACTCGGCCGGCTCGGCAACGCGTTCTGCGTGGGGCGCGGACAGGCGGCGGAGCTCCCACAGCACCGTCGCGGCGTCCACGGCCTCCGCTGCCGGAGGACTGGGCGGCTCCGGCAGCAGCACGCCGGTCAGCGCGGCCAGTTCGCGGGCATCGATCCCGAGGAGCGCTGCGAAGTCGGTCACCAGGTGGGGCGTCAGCTCCGTACGGCCCGCCCCGATCACGCTGCAGGTGGCTGCCGACAGGTACGTGGGCGTCACGACCGCCATGGCGTGCGCCAGGCTCGACCTGGACAGGTTGCAATAACATGCGGATCAGCGAACCGCCCGGACCCTCCGCCAGCGGCTCGGTTCGGTCCACGTACCGGACCGGTACGACCTCGTCCCGCTCGACGCCCGCCGGCGCCCCGAGCTGCTGTACGTACGGCGGGGGTGGCGGGACGTGGTCGCTCTCGCCCCGGACGGCGCGGCCGAGAGCGTGCTCTTCACCGTCGACCCGGCCGACGGGGACGGTACTCCACCGGCGTCCCCTGCTCCCGTACGGGCCGCTCTCGCTGCACGCCGCTCCCGACAGCACGATCCTCATCGGCACGCCGCCGGCCAGATCCTGCGCCTGCTGGCGACCCGCGTCGAGAGCCGGACGGCCGCCCCGTAGCGCTGCGCGCCTCCCGGACGGGCCGGGAGTAATCCGCTTCGGAGCACGCCGGGGTGCGCAGTAGCATCCCCGGATGCCGAACATCGAGACCTTGACGCCCGCGGCCGGGCAGACCGACTCCGCCGGACTGCGGGCGTACGACCCCGACCTGCTCGCGCGGTGCGCCGTCGACGGTGCGCAGCCCTGGTGGCGCCGGACGGCCTGCGTGGAGGGGCTGGTCGGCCGGGTGCCGCGGGCGCGGGTCGGCGAACTGCTCGCGTGCGTCCGCGACACCGAGGAATCCGGGACGGTCCGCAAGGCACTGCTGGGGCTCCTCTCGGACCGGGCTGAGCTCCTCCCCTGGCTTCGGCACGAGGACCGGCGGCGCGAGGAGGCGTACGGCATGCGGGAGGCGGTCCTCCAGGCGCGCGGGGCCCTCGGGGACCGCACGGCGGCGGCCGAGTTGGCGACCCTCGCGTTCAGCCACTGGCGGACCAGGCGGGCGGTCGGGGAGGCCGGACTGGACGCGCTCATGGACAGGCACGGCGTGGAGGCGGTGCTCTCGGAGCTCGGAGACGGGCGGCCGGAGGACCGGGCCGTCGCCGTGCGTGTACGGGACCGCGCGGGCGAGGACGTCACCCACGCGCTCGCCGACCCGGATCCGGAGGTGGCCCACCTCGCGCAGTCGCTGCTGACCTGCCCGGACCGGCTCCGCGCCCACCTCGCCGCGGCTCCGACGGCCGACGCCGCGCTGTGGGCCGCGTACGCGCTGCACCGGCTGACGGGTGACGTGGCGCAGACCCGGGCCGTGTACGAGACGTTGGGGCGCCCTCGGGTGGAAGTCGAGGGGCTGGACGAGGAGATCCGCAGGGCGATCGTGCACGAGTACGGGCACGACTGCGAGAAGCAGAGCGACCCGCGCTGGCGGATCGAGGCCCTGTGCACCGAGCCGCCGCAACCGCCGGACGAGGAGCGGCAACTGGTCCTGGCCACGGCCGCGCTGGCGGCGGCGGGGCTGGCTCCCCGGCCGCCGCTGTCCTGCGGTGAAGCCAACCGGCAGGGCGGTGGCACGTACCACGTGATCGGGTACGGGGAGGGCGGCAGGAGCGAGCTCTTCGTCAGCACGCTGGGGCGGTTCGCCGGGGACCATGAGGACGATCCGGCCGCGCGTGCCGCCCTGGAGGCGGCCGGCTTCCGCTGGATCGACGCGCCCACCGGGTCGATCCGCGTCACCGGCCTCGGCGTCTACTACTTCGGGGCGCGCGAACCGCTCGACGTGCACACGCTGTTGTTCTACTGGCAGGACTGAGGGGGGCCGTCCTGTGGTCCCCGGCGAGGCGACCCGGTTCCGCGCCTACTGGGGGGTGGTCTCCTCCACCGCCCACGCCAGGTACTCGTCCGAGGTCCCGACGGTCGGCAGCACGATCCACTGCGGCACGTCGTACGGGTGGCGCTCGACGCGTCGACGTGCGCACCGGCCGCCAGCCGTGCCTCCACCGCGCTCCGCGCCAGCTGGTACGCCTTCTCCTCGTCGTCCAGGCTCGTCTGTGGATCACGATGCTCGCCGCGCCGGTCCTCCTTGCTCGGGTCCGACCGGCCCTACCCACGGCCGGCGCCCGGGAGGCCATTTCCTCATGACCGGCTTACCGTGCGGGTCACGCCCGTGAGGACCGTGGTGGCCAGCACCCAGCCGGCGATGACCAGCGCGTACGACAGCCACTGGTGCCAGCCGTCCGGGGAGAACGCCGTCTCCTGCCCGAAGCTGATGACCGGCAGGAGCAGATCCAGGGTGTAGAAGACGGCGTTGAAGCCAGGGGCCTCGCCCGCCTTGACGGGATCGGGGTGGTGCACACCGTAGGCGACGGACCCGAAGGCCAGGAGGGACAACAGCCAGCCTGCCGCGCGCAACGGCCGGAAGCCGTAGCCGACCGTGGCGTCCTGAACGTGGCCCCACAGCCGTCCGTACCACGGGAGGGTGGCGCGTCGGCGTCGTTGCTTGGCGAGCTGTACGAGACGGGCCGCGTGGTCGTCCCCGACGTGGCGGTACGCGGCCGTCAACTGCTCGTAGAGGTGGGGCTCGTACGGACCGCCGTCGCGTTCGAGCATCGGAAGGCGGCGCTCGGCAGGCTCGTGCGGGGTGAGCACGGTGTACCTGAGATTGCTGAGAAGCACCTGGTCCCGGAGCACGTCCGGTTCCAGGCTCAGGATCTCCATCTGAGACCGCCGCAGGTTCAGAGCGCCCTGGACACGGCCGCCGCCCCCGCCGAGCCAGAGTTCACCGATGACGCAGCTGCTCGCCCGGAGCGCCGTGTCGCCCGGATGTGACAGATCGGCGTGGAGCAGGTCGAGACGGGTCGCTATGTGCGAGCCCCGGAGTTCGACCCGGCCCCGGGCACGCATGCGCCGTGCCCGTACGTGCGCGCCGACGTTGAGATTCTGTGCGTCCAGCGCGGTGCCACCGGGGGTGTTGAACTCCGCGTCCTGCAGGTTGATCCGTCCCGCGACGGACGCGCCGGTGAGCCGTACCTGTCCGTCCGCGCGCATCTGCGGCGCCCACATGTCCGCCCCGATCGCGGCTTGGTTGAGCTGCAGCACCGGCTCGGAATCGTCCGCCGCCGTGAACTGCGCGCGCTCCATGTGCAGCGCGCCGGGAATCTCGGCCCCGCTGAGCCGCACCGGACCCCGTAGGCGGCAGTCCGTCATCCTCAGTACGCCCGCGACCCGCAGGCTCGCCGAAGTGAGGCCCGGCAGCACGGACCCGCTGAGGTCGAGCTCGCGCAACTGGGCGCCGTACAGGTCGGGGACGTCGTCGAAGCGGCAGTGGCTCAGCCGGACGGCGACGTCGATCGTGGCGTGCCTGAGGTCCAGTACGCCGATGACTCGCGCTCCCGTGATGACGAGCGCGGCGATCTCCCCCTCCTCCTGCGGGTTCTCGACGAGCAACCTCCGCAGCACGGTGGCGCGTACGCTCCGCTCGGGGCCCCAGTCGTCGCCGAGCGACGCGTCCTCGTCCTCCGCGGTGCGGAAGTCCAAGGAATCGCCGCGGGCATAGGCCCGCCACACACGTGCCTCGGCAGGGGACAGCTCGTTGATCACGCTCACGCAAGGACTCTCACCTGCCGCGTTCGACGTGTCAACCGCCCTTCCGCCGCACCGCCTCCGCCCCACCGCCGACCCACCAAGCCCGCGCGGCGGCCCGGCACCCCTTGCAGTGTCGGAGGCGGCTGTTGGCCTCCCGGCGATTCATTTCACAGACGGGGAAATCGGGGGGGCGTGCACGAACGCACAGTGGACCAGATCCCGGGCGAGAGCTGGGAGAGCTACGCCCAGGAGGAGATCGCGGGCGTCAGCGAGCACTGCCCTGGTCGAGACCAGGTAGCCGAACTCTCGGCGATCCAGATCCGTTCGAAGAGGTTGTCGCTCCCTTCGGCGCTCCGTGGCCCGGGCTGACGGCCTCGCCTGCGGGACCCTGGGCGGATGCCTAGCAGGTGGCGGCGCAGGTGCTCGGCGAACTGGCGGACGACGACGCCGACGCCAGAAGGAGCGCGCCGCGGAGGTGTGCCGGAGGGCCTTCGGGCACGGTCCCCTCGTCGAGACCTCGGGCCCCGAGGGCGAGGTCGTGAAGCTGCTCCCGCCGCTCACCGTCACCGGCGACGAACTCGACGAGGGCCTCGGCATCCTCGCCCGCTCCGTCCGCGAGACCGCCTGACCGTCTGACCGTCACCCCGTAGCCCGTAGCCCGTACCACGCACCACGCACGCACCACGAAGGGCACCACCATGATCGTCCGCTCGTTCCGGGACATCGAGGGAACCGTGCCGCGTGGACCCCGTCGTCTGGTCCGAGCTCGGCACGCCGGGCCGGATGTGGGCCCACGAGCTGGAGAGCTTCGAGCGCGACGGCTTCCTGTCCGTGGACGAACTCGTCACGCCCGACGAGGTGGACGTCTACCGGGACGAGATGGACCGGCTGCTCCGTGACCCGTCGACGCTGGCCGACGAGCGGTCCATCGTGGAGCCGAACTCCCGCGAAGTGCGCTCCGTCTTCGAGGTCCACCGGATCAGCGAGGTGTTCGCGGCCCCCGTCGCCGAGCCGCGCGTCGTGGGGCGCGCACGGCAGATCCTGGGCTCCGACGTGTACGTGCACCAGTCGCGGATCAACGTCAAGCCCGGGTTCGGCGCCAGCGGCTTCTACGTACGGCGGGGGGGCCGGTGCTCCGGCCCCCCGCCGTGCCCGGCCTCGGCAGGTCTCCCGACCGGTCAGGACTCCTGTCGCATGGAGCGCAGTCGGTCGGCCACGTCGTACACGCTCAGGCGCAGCGTACGGATGTCGGTGATCAGGTCGCGCCAGGGTTCGAAGGCGGTGTCCACG
>NZ_JOIR01000062.1 GCF_000720115.1 Streptomyces sp. NRRL F-2580 | reverse complement strand
GCTCGGGCGGGGTCGGGTGGGGGCCGGTTGTGCCGGGGGCGGGCGCGCGCCGGGGCGTCTCCTCGGGCGCCGAACGTGACGAGAGGTCGGAGAGTCTGGCGGAAGTGCGTTCGGCGCCCTGCGGGGATCACCCCGGCACACACCCACCCCCGTCCCAACCGGCCGGCTCGGCTTCGCCGCGCAAATGCAGCCTCGCCGGCGTTTGAGGCGCGGGGTGCGGGGCGGAGCCCCGGTCTTTGAGCCGCGCTGTCCGGCTGGGCCGCACAGATTCAGCCCCTCCGGCGATGCGGCGCCGCCCCCTCCCGGGGGGCGGTTCGGGGCGGAGGGGGCAGACGAGCCGGCCTGTACGCCGGGTTCTGTCACCCGGTGACCTCGCGGTCGCCGGGGAGACGGCCATCCATCTAGGACCGGTGTTGCCACCGGCCTCGTGCGGTCTACCCGCGAACTCGGGCGGGCAGCCCTCGATCGTTCGCGCAGACCCGTCCGGAGACGGATCCTCTTGACCTTGCTCCGGGTGGGGTTTACCTAGCCGCCTGAGTCACCTCAGGCGCTGGTGGTCTCTTACACCACCGTTTCACCCTTACCGAGGACCGAGGTCCCCGGCGGTCTGTTTTCTGTGGCACTGTCCCGCGGGTCACCCCGGGTGGGCGTTACCCACCACCCTGCCCTGTGGAGCCCGGACGTTCCTCGGCGGGATCCGAGGATCCCGACGCGGCCGCCCGGCCGACTCGTCTGCCGTGGTGGACATGTTACCCGGGGCGATGGCCGCGCTTGACCTTGACGCAACGGCAGGGTTTCTACTGGGCTCATGCGGATCGGAGAGATCGCCGCCGTCGTCGGGGTCACCACCCGGGCGATCCGGCACTACCACCATGTCGGGTTGCTCCCGGAGCCGGAGCGGCGCCCCAACCAATACCGGGACTACAGCGTCCGCGACGCCGTCCTGCTCGCCCGCGTACGCCGCCTCACCGAGCTCGGGCTGAGCCTCGACGAGGTGCGCGACGTGCTCGCGGACGACGCCGGGCGCGAACTGGCCGACGTACTCGAAGAGCTCGACGCCGACCTGGCACGGCAGGAGGCCGCGATCGCGGAGCGCCGCCGGCGGCTCGCGGTGCTGCTCGCCGCCGGGCCGGGGGAGGGCGAGCCCCTGCCGCCCGCGCTCGCCGAACTGCTGGCGAAGGCGCCCGCGACCGACTCCCCGACCGCGGCCAAGGACCGCGAGCACCTGATCCTCCTCGACGCGGCGGGCGCGGGCGGCCGGGAGGTCTACGCCGCCCTCGGGCCGCTCGCCGCCGACCCCGCCGTGCTCGCCCTGTACGAGCGCCTCGACGAGCTCGCCGACGCGTCCGTGGACGATCCGCGGATCCCGTCGCTGGCGGCGGACCTCGTGGCGTCCGTCCCCGACGAGGTGTTCGCGGCGATCCCCGCCGACGGGGCGGTCGTGGCCGGGTTCAAGGAGGCGCTGCTCGCCGAGTACGCGCCCGCGCAGGCGGAGGTCGTCCGCCGCGTCATGGAGGCGTTCATCGAGAGGGGGCGGGGATGACCCGCATACGGGCGGCGCGGCTCGCCGTCTCCGCCGTGGTCCCGGCGGAGCTGGCGCTCGTGGCGTGCCTGGCGGCCGGGATGCGCCTGCCCGGCTGGGCGCTCGCCGCCACCGAGGTGCTCCTCGTCGCCGTGCTGCTGCTGGAGGCCTGGGTGCTGCACGGCCTCTACGCCGCCGGGCGTGCCCGCGGTGCCGGGCGCGGGGAGGCCTGGCGGGAGGCCGTCCGCGCCGTGGTGCCGGTCCGGGTGCGGCGGCTGCTGCGGCACGAGCTGCACGCCCTCGCCGCCCTCGGGAGGTGGACCGTGCGCGGGCGGCACGGGGTGCGCCCGGGCGATCTGGCCGTCGCGTACACGGGACCGCAGACGGCCGTGGTGTACGGGATGCTCTTCGTGTCGGTGGTCGAGACGGTGGTGCTGGCCTTCCTCATCCCCTGGCCGACGGTCCACCGGGTGGTCCTCGTGCTCGACGTGTACGGGATCCTGATCGTGCTCGCCCTGCACGCAGCCTGCGTCACCCGGCCGCACGTGGTCCGCCCGGACGGGTCCCTGCTGATCCGCTACGGAGCCCTCTTCGACCTGGCCGTACCGGCGGACGCGGTGGCCTCGGTACGGGTGGAGCGCCGCTACCCCGAGGGCCGGCTGGTCACGCTGTCGCAGGACGGGGTGCTCGACCTGATCGTCGGCAGCCAGACCACGGTGACCCTGGAGCTGAAACGTGCGCTCCGGTTCACCCGCCCGCTCGGCGCCACGGCCGAGGCGCGGACCGTACGCTTCCACGCCGACGACCCGCGCGCGCTGGTCACCGCCCTGCGCCGACGGCCCGCTACCTCCTAGACGGGCGCGAAGAGGATCTTCGCCGAGCCCGGGGCGGCCTCCGTCAGCCGGACCCGGATGCGGTCGCCCAGCGGCAGCGCCAGCGTGGCGGACTCGATGCGCCCGACCACCGCCGGTTCCTCCAAGTGGACCGTGCCGACGAGCGGCTCGTGGTCGTGGACGTCGATGACCGTGGCCTCGAAGGTCTCGCCGACGCGGTCCTTGAGCACGGCCGCCTCGACGAGGTCCACGGACTCCCGCTCGACCGTGTTCGCCAGGCGGGCGCCCTCCGCCATCTCCCGGGGGAGCGCGTCCAGGGCCGCGACCGCCCACCGCGGGGGCTCGGCCCCGGCGACCGCCGCCACGCACAGCTCGCCGGCGTACCGGTCGGCGAGCCGGCGCAGCGGCGCGGTGCAGTGGGCGTACGGGGCCGCCACCGCGGAGTGGATCGCCGGGTCGGGGGTCTCGCCGCCGGTGAAGACGGTGTAGCCCGCGCCGCGCAGCAGGGCCGTGCACTCCTGGAGGAAGGCGGCGTGGGCGGGGCGGTGCGGATCGAGGGAGCGCACGAGTTCGGCGTACGGGACGTGGTGCGGCCAGTCGATCCGCAGGGCTTTCGCGGCCCGCCGGAGCCTGCCGACGGCGCCGTCGGGGGCACTGGGCAGCGTCCGCAGGACGCCCGTGCCGGTGGCCAGCATCAGATCGGCGGCGGCCATGCCGGTCATCAGGGAGATCTGCGCGTTCCAGCCGTCCGCGGGGAGCGGGGCGCGGTAGGCCAGGGAGTACGAGCCGTCGCGGTCGACGACCTCCTGTTCGGGCACGTTGAGCGAGATGCCGCCGCGCTCCTGCTCCAGGGCCTCGCGGAGCCGGCCGATGTCCGCCAGCAGGGCGAGCGGCTCCTCGGCCGTGCCGGTGTCGATGGCCTTCTGGACGCCGTCGTAGTCGAGTTTGGCGCGGCTGCGGACGAGGGCGCGCCGTACGTCGGCGGTCTCCACCCGGCCGTCGGGGTCCAGGTCGAAGCGCCACAGCAGTGCGGGGCGGGTGCGGTCGGGCAGCAGGCTGGCCGCGTCCTGCGAGAGCACGGGCGGGTGCAGCGGGACCCGCTCGTCGGGGAAGTAGAGGGTGCTGACGCGCCGGTGGGCCTCGGCGTCGATCGGGCCGCCGGGGGCGACGAAGGCGGCGACGTCGGCGATGGCGTAGTGGACGCGGTAGCCGCCGGCGGAGCGCTTCGCCAGGTGCATGGCCTGGTCGAGGTCGACGGAGGACGGCGGGTCGATGGTGAACAGGGGGATGTCGGTGCTGTCCAGGTCGGGGAGGCGGGGGTGCGCGGCCGCGTGCTCGGCCTCGGCGAGGACCGCCGCGGGGAAGTGCGCGGGCACTCCCAGCTCCGTCCGCAGTTCACGCAGCGCGGCCCGCAGGGCAGTCCCGTCTGCGCCGGTCATGTGCATCTGACGGCGTGGCATGGACCGAGCCTATGGTCGGGCGGCCCGGACGGCACGGCGAGCCGTCTACCCTGGCCGGGGGGCCGCATCCCCTGCGCCGTGTCGTATTGAAGGAGAACCACCGTGCTCGTGCTGCTGCCGCCGTCCGAAGGAAAGGCCGCCGGCGGCTCCGGCGCACCGCTGAAGCCGGAGTCGCTGTCGCTGCCCGGCCTGGCCCCGGCCCGTGCGGCGGTCCTGGAGGAACTGGTCGAGCTGTGCGCGGGCGACGAGCTCAAGGCGCGCGAGGTGCTGGGGCTGAGCGAGGGCCTGCGGGGCGAGGTCGCGAAGAACGTGGAGCTGCGCTCGGCGGTGGCCCGGCCGGCGGGGGAGATCTACACGGGCGTGCTGTACGACGCGCTGGCTCTGGCCGACCTGCCCGCGGCGGCGCGGGGGCGCGCGGAGGACGCGCTGCTCGTGTTCTCGGGGCTGTGGGGCGCGGTGCGGATCACCGACCGCATTCCCTCGTACCGCTGCTCGATGGGCGTGAAGCTGCCCGGGCTGGGCGCGCTGGGTGCGTACTGGCGGGAGGCGATGGCCACCGTCATGCCCGAGGCGGCGGGCGAGGGGCTGGTCCTGGACCTGCGGTCCTCGGCGTACGCGGCCGCGTGGAAGCCGAAGGGTGAGGTGGCGGGGCGGACGGCGACCGTGCGGGTGCTGCACTCGCAGGTGGTGGACGGGGTGGAGAAGCGGTCGGTGGTGAGCCACTTCAACAAGGCGACGAAGGGTCGCCTGGTGCGTGACCTGCTGCTCGCGGGCTCCGCCCCCGCGTCCCCCGCCGAGCTGGTCACGGCCCTGCGGGACCTGGACTACGTGGTCGAGGCCGAGCCCCCCACGAAGCCGGGCAAGGCCTGGTCCCTCGACGTGGTGGTCACGCAGATCCACCACTGACGCGCCGCCGCCGGTTCGGGGCGCGAGCACACCGCTGCCGCGGCAGCCGGGGCTCCGCCCCGGACCCTCCCCCAGACTCCGTCCGGGGGCCCCGCCTCAAGCGTGGGCGAGGCTGGATCTTGGCCGAGCCGCGCTCCCGAGCGTGGCCGGCGGGCCGGATTGCGCGGAGCGCATTTTCAGCCCCGCCGGCGTTTGAGGCGCAGGGTGTGGGGCGGAGCCCCAAGGCCGGGCGGGGCCCGGGCTAGTGGCCCAGGGGCCAGGCGACCACGGCCGGGGTCAGGTTCGCGGTACCCGCGTAAGCGGCGCAGGCGTCCGTCAGCGTTTCCAGGAGCGTCAGCGGGTCCGGCAGGGGGTGCTCCATGCCGCGCAGCCAGGTCACCGCCAGGTCACCGGGGAGGGCCGCCGGCGGGACCAGGACGTAGCTGCCGCGGCAGTGCCAGCGCAGCCCCGGGTGTTCGTCCATCGTCTCGGGGTGGCAGTCCAGTTCGCACGGCCACCACTCGTCCTCGTCCTCGGGGGTGCCGCGGGTGGCGGTGAAGAAGAGCATGCGGGCCTGCTCGCCGGTGCCGCCGGACTCGGCGACGGGGCCGACCTCGATCCCGGCCTCCAGCAGACGGGCCAGGGCGGCGGCGCCGGCTTCCAGCGGGACGTCGAGCACGTCGTGGACCATGCCGGTCGCGGTGATGAAGTTGGCCTGGGGCTGGTTGCGCGCCCAGCGTTCGACCTGGGCGCGGTCGGTGGTCGACTGGGTCTGCCAGGCGAAGGAGATGGGGTGCCGTGCGGGCGTAGGACAGCCGATGCGGTCGCACGAACACCGGTAGCCGGCGGGATGGGCGGCGGGGGCGAGCGGCAGACCGGCGGCGGCGACGGCCAGGAGGAGCGCCTCGCGCTCGCGTGCGGGGTCCTCGGCGGTGAATTTCTGGCGCCGGCGCAGCCAGTGGGAAATCCTGCTCTGCTCGCCGCGTTTGACGCGGCCGGACTCAGACCCCATCTATCCCCTCACCTCACCGTATCCCCGGCGGACCTTCACATCGTCCCACCATCCTGCGCCCCGGGTGACCGCTCTTGACGACGGGGGCCGGAGATGAGTGGCCGACAAAACCCCATATGTCTATACGATCAGGGCAAATCCTCTCGGGTGGTCGCCGGTCACCGGCCGCCTAGCGGGCGGTGACGTTGGCCACCCCGCCCAGCACCCGGTCCACGAGCGCGTCCGTGTAAGCGTGCGTCAGGGGCGCGGTGCGCAGCAGCCAGCGGTACGTCAGCGGCCCGAGCAGCATCTCCACCGTCAGCCGCAGGTCGGTGTCCGGTGCGAGCTGGCCGGCCTCCCGGGCCGTGTGCAACCGGGCCTCGTACAGGGCGAGCTGCGGCTCCAGCAGCTGCTCGGTGAAGCGGGCGCCGAGTTCGGGGTCGGTGGCCCCGGCCGCCGTCAGGGCGCGCGCGGGGGCCTCGTACTTCTCGTCGTTGAACTCGTCGACCGTGGCGCGCAGTACGTACTTCAGGTCGGCGGCGAGGTCCCCGGTGTCGGGGAAGCCGGTCCACCGGCCCTCCGTCTCCGCGTCGCCGGTGAGGGCGAGCGAGGCGTCGAGGAGGACGGCGGCCTTCGACGGCCACCAGCGGTAGATGGTCTGCTTGCCGACGCCCGCACGGGCGGCGATGGCCTCGATGGTCAGCTTGTTGTAGCCGACCTCCCCGACCAGGGCGAGCGCGGCGTCGAGGATGGCGCGCCGGGAGCGGTCGTTGCGGCGGGTGGCGTCAGGGGTCTTGGTCATGGCTCGAACCTATCAATGCGAGACGTCTCGTCTTCCTATGGTTGCGTAAACCACCCGGTCAGTTCACTGTGTCGTCCAGCGGGAGGAGAGACGATTCTCTTCCGTACTCGTCCCGAGTCGTGAAAGTCGTGAGGAGCCTTCTTTGCGCAGAGACGCCACACCCCGGCGCTACCTGATGTGCCCACCCGCACACTTCAAGGTCACGTACTCCATCAATCCGTGGATGGATCCCACGAAACCGGTGGACCTGCCCCTCGCACACGCCCAGTGGGAAGACCTGAGGGACCGCTACCGCGCCCTCGGCCACACCGTAGAGACCCTCGTACCCGATCCCGGGCTGCCCGACATGGTGTTCGCGGCGAACGGGGCCCTGGTCGTCGACGGCCGGGTGCTCGGTGCCCGGTTCGCCTACCCGGAACGGGCCGCCGAGGCCGAGATCCACCTCGACTGGTTCCGCCGCCACGGCTTCCAGGACGTCCACGAGCCGTCCCACGTCAACGAGGGCGAGGGCGACTTCGCGGTCACGGCCACCTACATCCTGGCCGGCCGGGGCTTCCGCTCCAGCCCGCTCTCGCACGACGAGGCCCAGGAGTTCTTCGGCCGGCCCGTCATCGGCCTCGACCTGGTGGACCCGCGCTACTACCACCTGGACACGGCGCTCAGCGTCCTCGACGGCGACGAGATCATGTACTACCCGGACGCCTTCTCGCCCGGCAGTCAGGGCGTGCTCAGACGCCTCTTCCCGGACGCCCTGCTCGCGGACGGCCGGGACGCGGCCGCCCTCGGCCTGAACGCGGTGTCCGACGGCCGGCACGTCCTGCTCCCGCAGGCGGCCACCGGCCTGCTGGCGCCGCTACGGGACCGGGGGTTCGAGCCGATCCCGATGGACCTGGATGAACTGCTCAAGGGCGGCGGCAGCGTGAAGTGCTGCACGCAGGAGCTGCGGCCCTAGTCACTCGTCCTCATCGGAGGGGGGCGGCCAGGCCTGGCCCCAGTCGACGTCCCGCGCCGCCTTGTAGAGGTCGCCGTGGCGTTTGGTCACGTTGACCCGGGTCAGGCCCGCCCCCTCGCCGTCCTGCGGGCCGCACAGCTCCAGCTGGACCAGCCCCTTGCGGATCTGCGGCTTGCGCGTGATCCGGAAGGCGGCCGGCTCCACCGGGAAGCGGGTCGCGGCGACGTAGCTGAACTTCTCGTCCTCGTACGGGAGCGAGCCGCCCTTGACCTGCCGGTGCAGGGAGGAGCGGCTGACCCGCGCCGAGAAGTGGCACCAGTCCTGCCCGACCTGGATCGGGCAGGTCCCGTCGTGCGGGCACGGGGCGGCGACCCGCAGCCCGGCCGCGATCAGCTGGTCGCGGGCCTCGCGGATGCGGAGGTAGCCCTCCGGCGTGCCCGGCTCGATCAGGACCACCGCCTGCCCGGCCCGTGCCGCCTCGGCGACCACCGCCGTACGGGCCTGCGGGGTCAGCTCGCCCAGCACGTACGAGACCGTCACCAGGTCGGCGTCGGGCAGGGACAGGCCGGAGCCGATGACGGCCCGCCGCCAGTCCGCGGCGCGGAGCACCGGCGAGGCCGAGGCCCGCGCCAGCTCCTGGCCGAGCTTCAGCGCCGGCTCCGCCCAGTCCAGCACCGTGGTCTGCCGCGGGCCGTCCCAGGTGGCGTCCACCGCCCAGGTCGCGGCGCCCGTGCCGCCGCCCACGTCCACGTGCGAGGCCGGCGCCCAGCCCGGCGCCGCCTCGGCCAGCCCGTCCAGGGCCGCCCGTACCGCCTCGAAGGTGGCGGGCATCCGGTACGCCGCGTACGCCGCCACGTCGGAGCGGTCGCGCAGGACCGGGGCGTTGGTCGGGGTCTGCCCCCGGTAGCTGGCGATGAGCCGCTCTACGGCGGCCGCGGCCTGCTTGGGCGGGAGGCCGTCGAGCAGTCCGCCGAGTGTGCGGCGGAGGGTTTCGGCGGTGGTGGGGGCGGAGGCGTTCACCTGCGAAGTTTATGCCGTCGATCGGGGGGCGGGGCCGCCGGTCCGGGGCGGGGCCGCCTGGTCGGTGCCGCCGCCGGTCCCGTGCGGCTCAAGGATCGGGGCTCCGCCCCGGGCCCCGCGCCTCAAACGCCGGCGGGGCTGGAAGCGCGCCTCAAACGCCGGCGGGGCTGGATTGCGCGGCGGGGCTGGATTTCCACGGGCGGCAGAGGCCCAGGAAGGCGGTCAGGGACAGGAGGGCGCACACCAGTTGGACCAAGGCCATCGGGACGGCCGTGTCCTCGCCCGCGATGCCCACCAGCGGTGAGGCGATCGCGCCGATCAGGAACGAGGAGGTGCCCAGCAGCGCGGAGGCCGAGCCGGCCGCGTGCGGGGTGCGCATCAGGGCCTGGGCGTTGGTGTTCGGCAGGACGACGCCCATCGCCGACATCAGGACGAACAGCGCGGCGGCGACCGGCGTCAGCCCGACCTCCCCGAACACCCCCGTCGACATCAGCAGCAGGGCCACCGCGGCGGCCGTGATGGTCGCGAGGCCGACGGCCAGGACCTTGTCCAGGCTGACGCGGCCGACCAGCAGCTTGCCGTTGACCTGGCCGACGAGGATCAGGCCGACGGAGTTCAGGCCGAAGAGCAGGGCGAAGGCCTGGGGCGAGGCCCCGTAGATCTCCTGCACCACGAAGGGGGAGGCGGAGATGTACGAGAAGAGGACGGCGAAGGCGAAGCCGCCGGTCAGGGTGTAGCCGGCGAAGACGCGGTCGCCGAGCAGCCCGCGCATGGTCCGCAGGGCGGAGCCGACGCCTCCGGTGTGCCGCCGTTCGGGCGGCAGGGTCTCGCCGAGGCTGCGCCAGACCATCAGGGTGAGGACCGTGCCGACGCCGGTGAGGACGACGAAGACGCCCCGCCAGTCGGCGAAGCGCAGCACCTGGCCGCCGATGAGCGGGGCGATGATCGGGGCGGCCCCGGATATGAGCATCAGGGTGGAGAAGAAGCGGGCCATCTCGTCCCCGTCGTACAGGTCGCGTACGACGGCCCGTGCGATGACGATCGCGGCGGCGCCGGCCAGGCCCTGGAGCAGCCGGAAGGAGATCAGCAGCTCGGCGGTCGGCGCGAGGGCGCAGATCGCGGTGGCCAGGACGTAGACGACCATGCCGGCGAGCAGGGGCCGGCGCCGGCCCCACTTGTCGCTCATCGGGCCGATCACGAGCTGGCCCAGGGCCATGCCGGCGAGGCAGGCCGTGAGGGTGAGCTGGATGGTCGCGGCGGGGCTGTTCAGGGCATCGGTGACCTGCGGCAGGGCCGGCAGGTACATGTCCATGGACAGCGGGGGGAGGGCGGTGAGCCCCCCGAGTATGAAGGTGACGAGCAGACCTGTGCGGCGTGCTGCCGTCAGGGGCTTGGTGGTGACGGGGGCGGAGGGCGATTCGGGCGACGAGTCGTGCGAGGGTGCCGTCGCGGGGCCTCTCTCCGACATGCGGAACTCCAGTCTTCTCATCTGCTTTACGCACCCCTGACCGACCCATGCTCTCAGCAATCGGAACGTCCCGGGACCGAGCGGCCGTGTGACGTACCCTGCGGGCCCATGGACGAAAGTACGAAGAAGATCGCCGTGGTGACCGGCGCCGGCTCCGGAATCGGCCGCTCCGTGGCGCTGGCCCTGGCAGCGGCGGGCTGGTCCGTGGCCGTCGCGGGCCGCCGGACCGAGCCGCTCGAACAGACCGCCGCCGCGGCCGGCTCCGACGCCGACGTGCTGTGCGTACCGGCGGACGTGAGCGACCCGGACGACGTGACTGCGCTGTTCGAGTCAGTGCGGGCCCGCTACGGGCGCCTCGACCTGCTGTTCAACAACGCGGGCACCTTCGGGCCGGGCGGGGTCCCGCTGGAGGACATCACCTACGAGGCCTGGCGCTCGGTCGTGGACGTCAACCTGACCGGCGCCTTCCTGTGCGCGCAGGCCGCCTTCCGGCAGATGAGGCGACAGGACCCGCAGGGCGGCCGCATCATCAACAACGGCTCCATCTCGGCGCACGTGCCCCGTCCCCACTCCATCGCCTACACCGCGACCAAGCACGCGATGACGGGCCTGACGAAGTCCCTGTCGCTGGACGGACGTCCGTACCGGATCGCCTGCGGCCAGATCGACATCGGCAACGCCGCGACCGAGATGACCGAACGGATGCAGACCGGCATCCTCCAGGCCAACGGCCGGCTGGCCGTCGAACCGGTGATGGACGCCGCCGACGTGGCCCGCACGGTCCTGCACATGGCGCAGCTCCCGCTGGAGGCCAACGTGCAGTTCGCCACGGTAATGGCGACGTCGATGCCCTACATCGGGCGGGGTTAGCCCCGGTCCGCGGGGCCCGAGCCCGGGCCCGGCTCCGGCGGGTCGATGCCGTGCTGTGCGCGAGCCGTGAGCCGGCCCTGGAGGAACGGGTCGGCGTCCGGGGCGTACGGGCCCCGGTGCGCGGCCAGGTGTTCCTCGATGCGCTCCCACTCGGCGACCACGGCCGGGTCGGCGGCCTCCGCGCGCGCCGCCTCCAGCGCGGCCTCCACTTGGTGGTGCCCCCTCCCGACGGCCTCGACGCGGACCCGGTCGACGGCGGCGCGCTCGCCCGGGGCCGGGTCGTGCGGCTCGTGGGCGGCCTCCACGGCGGCCTCGTCGGGGTGCTCGGTCATCGTCGTACCCGTTCTCTCGGTGTGTGCCGGACGTCCCGCTCGTACCCGGCCGGGATCCGTCCACTCCGCCCGGCACGAAAGGCCTGGACCCCGCACCGTGCTCCGGACGATCATGGCCACATGACCGACACCGAGGTACTGCACTACACGGCCTTCTCCCACGACCCCGACGGCGGCAACCCCGCCGGGGTCGTGCTCGACGCGGCCGGGCTGGACGACGGCGCGATGCTCGCGATCGCCGCCCGCCTGGGGTACAGCGAGACCGCCTTCCTGACCGCACCGCCCGAGGGGCTCGGCGGCCCGGCGGGCCGGTCCTTCACCGTGCGGTACTTCAGCCCGAAGGCGGAGGTCCCCTTCTGCGGGCACGCCACCGTGGCCACGGCCGTGGCGCTGGGCGAGCGGATCGGGCCGGGGGAACTGCTCCTCGCGACCCGGGCGGGCACCGTGCCGGTGTCCGTCACCGCCGAGGACGGCGGGCGGCTGCGGGCCACGCTGACCAGCGTCGAGCCGCACGTCGAGGAGATCGGCGCGGCCGACCTCGCCGAGGCGCTGGCCGCGCTGGACTGGCCGGTGGGTGACCTGGACCCGGCGTTCCCGCCCCGGATCGCCTACGCCGGAGCCCGCCACCTGGTGCTGGGCGCCGCCACCCGGGCCCGGCTCGCGGACCTCGCGTACGACTTCGCCCGCCTGGAGGCCCTGATGCGGCGTCTGGACCTCACCACGGTCCAGCTGGTGCACCGGGCGGGCCCCGCGGAGTTCCACGTACGGGACCCCTTCCCGGTCGGCGGCGTCGTCGAGGACCCCGCCACGGGAGCCGCCGCGGCCGCCTTCGGCGCGTACGCGCGGGAGCTCGGCCTGGTCCCGGCGGACGCCGTGCTCACCCTCCACCAGGGCGAGGACATGGGCCGGCCGGGCGTGCTCACGGTGGAACTGCGCACCGGTGACCCCCGGGTCAGGGTGGGCGGCGAGGGCGTCCGCATCCCGTGACCGCGTACCCGGGCCCGCCCGTCCCGACCACCGGGGCTCCGCCCCAGACCCGCACGGAGAACGGCCCGTGCGGCCCGGCTTCCTGGGGCTCCGCCCCAGACCCCGCTCCTCAAATGCCGGACGGGCTGGATATTTCAGCCGCGCCGCAGTCGACCAAGGAGGCTCGTCCATGAGGGTGGTCGGTTTCGCCGAGGCGGAACTACCCCCAGGGCTGGCTCGGCAAGTGGCCGCGTTGGAGGACGCGGCCTGGCCGGGGGCCGAGCCCGGGCACGATCCGGCCCTGGCGCCGCGGGTCCTGCTCCTGCTGGCCGCGGACGGCACCGTGGCCGCCTCGCTGGCGCTGCTGTTCAAGGAGATCCGGCTCGCGGGGCGGACCTACCGGGCGGCCGGGCTGAGCGCGGTCGTGACCCGGCCCGCGCTGCGCGGCCGGGGTTGCGGGGCGCGGCTGGTGGCGGCGGCCCGCGCCGAGCTCGCGGCGGACCGGGCCGTCGACCTGGCGCTGTTCAGCTGCGACCGCCCGCTGGCCCCGTTCTACGAGGCGGCCGGCTTCGCGCAGCTGCCCGGCACGGTGCTGGTGGGCGGCGCCCCCGACGACCCGGAGCCGCTCGCCACCGACGCCCCCGGCTTCGACAAGGTGGTGCTGGCGGACTTCTTCACGGACGACCCGGGACGGGACCGCGCGGCCTTCACCGGCGTCCGCGTCCCGCTCCACCCCGGACACACCGACAGGCTGTGGTGAGCGGTCAGCCCGCGGGCGCGGCGTCCGCGGGCTGCGGCTTCGGGCTCGCCGGGCGGCTGCGGTCGAGGAAGAACAGCGCCAGCACGGGGACCAGGTAGAGCACCCACACCGTGAGCTGCAGGACGGTGGGGTCCGGCTGGAAGTTGAAGACGCCCTTGAGCAGCGTCCCGTACCAGCTGTCCGGCGGGATCGTCGCGCTGATGTCGAAGGCCTTGTCACCCAGGCCGCCCAGGAAGCGCGCCTCCTGGAGGTCGTGGACCCCGTACGCGAGCACGCCCGCGGCCACGACCACCAGCATGGCGCCGGTCCACTTGAAGAACTTCGCCAGATTGATCTTCAGGGCGCCGCGGTAGAACAGCCAGCCCAGCACGATCGCCGTGGCGATGCCCAGGAGCACGCCGATCAGCGGGGCCGAGGAGCCCTCGCCGCTGGCCCGTACCGACGCCCACACGAACAGCGCGGTCTCCAGGCCCTCGCGGCCGACGGCCAGGAAGGCGGTGGCGACCAGCGCGCCGGTGCCCATGGCGAGCGCCGCGTCGAGCTTGCCGTGCAGCTCGGCCTTCAGATGCCGCGCGGTGCGCTTCATCCAGAAGACCATCCACGTCACCAGGCCCACCGAGATGATGGACAGGCTGCCGCCGAGGAGCTCCTGCGCCTCGAAGGTCAGCTCCTGGGTGCCGAATTCGAGCATCGCGCCGAAGGTGAGCGAGAGCGCGCAGGCGATCCCGATGCCGATCCACACGGGACGCAGGGCGTCCCGGCGCTCGGTCTTCACCAGGTACGCGACGAGGATGCAGACGACCAGGCTGGCTTCCAGCCCCTCGCGCAGGCCGATCAGATAGTTGCCGAACACGGCGGTTGTTCCTCTCCGGCGGGGACTACGCGAACAGCGTCCGGCCCCACCAGTCGTCCTTGTCGCGGACGCCCGGCGGGACGGCGAAGACGGCCGAACCCACGTGCTGGATGTATTCGTTGAGGACGTCGGACTTCGCGAGGTTCCGCTGGATCGGGACGAAGCCCTTGCGCACGTCCCGCTGGTAGGCGAGGAAGAACAGGCCCGCGTCGAGGCGGCCCAGACCGTCCGTGCCGTCGGTGAAGGAGTAGCCGCGGCGCAGGATCGTCGCACCGTTGTTGGTGTCCGGGTGCGCCAAGCGGACGTGCGCCTGCGGCTTCATCGCCTTCAGGAAGGGCTCGTCGCGCTCCTTGGACTTGCCGACGGGGGCACCCTCGCCCTTGTCGCGGCCGAAGATGTCCTCCTGCTCCTGCAGGGGGGTGCGGTCCCAGATCTCGATGTTCATCCGGATCCGCCGGGCCACCAGGTAGGAGCCGCCGGTCATCCAGTCGCTGCCGTCGCCGGGGCCGACCCACACGTGCTTGTCCAGGGCCGCGTTGTCGGTGCCCGAGATGTTCCGGGTGCCGTCCTTGAAGCCCATCATGTTGCGCGGGGTCTGCTCGTCCGGGGTGGTCGACGAGGTCTTGCCGAAGCCCAGCTGGGACCAGCGCACCGCGGTCTTGCCGAAGCCGATGCGGGCGAGCTGGCGGATGGCGTGCACGGCGACCTGCGGGTCGTCGGCGCACGCCTGGACGCACAGGTCGCCGCCGGAGCGGGCCGGGTCCAGGTTGTCCCCGGGGAACAGCTCCAGGTCGATCAGCGCCTCGGGGCGCTTGCCCTCCAGGCCGAACCGGTTCTTGGCGAACAGGCCCGGCCCGAAGCCGACGGTCAGGGTGAGGCGGGAGGCCTTCAGGCCCAGCGCTTCGCCCGTGTCGTCCGGCGGGGCCTCCGGGAGACCGCCGAAGCCGCCCTCGCCGACCGGCTGGCCGGCCGTCATGCGGCGGGCCGCCTCGGTCCACTCCTTGAGGAGCTGGATCAGCTCCTCGCGGCTCTTCGTCTTCACGTCGAAGGCCGCGAAGTGCAGGCGGTCCTGCACGGCGGTCGCGATACCGGCCTGGTGCTCGCCGTGGAACGGCACGGCGCCCCCGGCCGCTGCGGCCGAGACCATGTCCGACCCGCCGCCGAAGGCCGCCACCGCACCGCCGGCCGCGGCGGCGCCGAGCGCGAGCCCGGCCCCGCCCCAGCCCAGGACGGCACGCCGCGAGGGCGCGGCCGCGGACTCGTCGACCGCCTGCTGCGGCTGTGCCGCCGACTCCGACTGCGCCGGGGACTCCGACTGCGACTCGGTCATGCTGCTCTCCCGCCTCCTTCGTTCTCTGCCGTTACTTCGTGACCGCGGCGGCGAGCTTGGAGAGCGGCTCACCGAGGGCGCTGACCGCGTCCGAGAGCTCCTTCTTCTCGGCATCGCCGAGCTTGTCGTACGAGGTGAACTCGTAGGACGCCTTGTCCGTGCGGTACTTGTCCAGCAGCGCCGTCATCGCCGCGAACTGGGTGTCCAGCTGCTTGGCGAGCTCCGGGTCGTTCTTGGTGGCGATCGGCTTCAGCAGCTCGTACGCCTTCTCCGCGCCCTCGATGTTGGCCTTGAAGTCGACCAGGTCGGCGCGGGAGTAACGCTCCTCCTCGCCCGTGACCTTGCCGGTGGCGACCTCGTCGAGGAGTTCCTTGGCGCCGTTGGCCATCGAGCTGGTGGTGATCTCCGCCGTGCCGACCTTCTTCTGCCAGTCGGTCAGGTCCGCCATCAGGGTGTCGGCGAGCTTCTTCTCGTCGTCGCCGATCTTGTTGTCGGCCCACAGGGCCTTCTCCAGACGGTGCCAGCCGGTCCAGTCCTTCGCCGGGTCCTGACCGGCCTCCAGGCCGTCCTCACGGACGTCGACCTTGGGGTCGATGTCGCCGAAGGACTCGGCGACCGGCTCGGTGCGCTCCCAGCCGATGCGGGAGGCGGCGTACAGCTTCTTGGCACCCTCGATGTCGCCGGCCTTGACCGCGTCGGCGAAGGCCTGGGCCTTGGGGAGGGTCTCCTCGGCCTGCGCGACCACGTACGCGCGGTAGGCGGAGACCGCGGCGTCCGCCTCGGGGCTGCGCTTCTCCTCGGCGGCGCCCTTGCCGGTGGCCTTGACCTTCTTGGTGATGCCGTCGCCCTTCATGCCGGGCTTGCAGACGATCTCGTAGTCGCCCGCCTTGATCTCGGCGGTGATGGAGGCCTTGGTGCCGGGGCCGATGTTCTCGCGCTCGGTCACGATGCGGGCGTCCGGGAAGAGGACGTAGACCTCGGTGACCTTCGAGCCCTTGTTCTCGACGTCGATCTGCACCTTGCCGGACGGGAACTCCGTCTTCGACACGTCGCAGGCGCTGTCGGAGGCCGCGACCTTGATCACGTCGTCGCCAGCCGCGTCGCTCTTCTCCGAGCAGCCGGTGACGGCGGTCAGGGCCGCCGCGACGGAGGCGGCGGCGATGACGGTGAGGCGGGCGGGGCGCATAGGGGGCTCCTGGGCGTCGGGCGAGTGGGCCGTCCCAAGGGGGAGAGGCCGGTGAGGCGGACCTAACTTAACCGAGGCTTACCTGAGCCATGACCACGCGTCCAGTGATTCAGCTCTCACCTTTCCGTGTGGTGCTGCGGGGGGACACGGACCCGTCACGGACCCTCCACGGCAACCCCATGGCCGGGTCAAGGAACGGTCAAGGCGGGCTCGGGCATGCCGTCAGTTCCGCACTGCGGAAGGCCCGTCCGGGACGCCGGACGGCTCCGCCGCGCGGACGGGGACCACCAGCGGGGCCGGTGCGCGGGTGCTGGAGCCCACCCCGGACCCCGACCCCACCCCGCCGAAGCCCACCCCCACGAAGCCCACGCCCGCGGCCCCGCAGCCCACCGCGACGACGGCGGCACCACCGGCGGTACGGGCGGCACCGGCGCCACCGGCGGTACGGGCGCCACCGGCGCCACGGGCGGTACGGGCGGCACCGGCGGCAGCGTGGGCGGCGGCTCCGTCGGCGGCAACCTCGCCGATACCGGCGCCGAGATCCCGGCCACGGCCCTGCTCACCACCTCCGGCGTGGTGGTCGCGGCCGGCGCGGGCGCGATCTTCCTCGCCCGCAGGCGGCGTACGGCCCAGGGCTGAGCCGTGCTTGAATTCCCGCGTGAACGATCTCGACGTGCTGAGGGTCTTCTGCGCGGGTGACGGCCGGTACGGCAACCTGCTCGGAGTCGTACGCGACGGCCGCACCTGCCCCGACGACGCCTCGCGGCAGGCGCTCGCCGCCGAACTCGGCTACAGCGAGACGGTGTTCGTCGACGACCCCGAGCGCGGGGTCGTCGACATCCGCACCCCCGGCACGCGGATGTCCTTCGCCGGGCATCCGCTGGTCGGGGTCGCGTGGCTGCTCGACATCGAGGAGCTCCAGCCGCCCGCCGGATCCGTATGGGCCCGCGACGACGGGGAGTTCACCTGGATCACGGCCCGCGCCGAGTGGGTCGAGGGCAAGCGCACCGAGCAGTACGGATCCGTGGCCGAGGTCGAGGCGCTCCCGGCCCCGCCGCCGGGCGAGGGCTGGCTGTACGCCTGGGCCTGGGAGGACGAGACCGCGGGCCGCGTGCGGGCCCGCGGCTTCCCGCGCCGCCCCGACGGGATCATCGCCGAGGACGAGGCCACCGGATCGGCGGCGATCCTGCTGACGGCCCAGCTCAACCGCGCCCTGAACATCACCCAGGGCGCCGGCTCCCAGATCCTCACCGCCCCCGGCCCCGACGGCACCGTCGAGATCGGCGGCCGCGTCCGCTTCGAGCGCCACCCGGACCGGCCCGCCGCCCGGGGCTCCCGCACGATCTAGGCATCCCGCACGATCCAGGCCGACGAGCGGCAGCGGCGGCGCTCTTCACCGTGCTGCCCCCGGAGGGGTCACGCGCTGAGGCGGAACTCCTCGCCCAGCTCGCGGAAGACCGCGCCGTTGAAGTCGAAGGCGCGCTTGCACTCGTCGATGATGCGCTGTTTCTCCAGGTCGTCCGCGGCGATGGCGTCCAGCAGCTCGCGGTAGGTCCGCTTGAAGGCGGCCGGGTTGGAGATGTCCGCGAAGACGTAGAAGCGGACGCCGTCGCCCTTGCGCTCGAAGCCCCAGGTGCGCTCGGCCTTGTCGCGGATGATCTGGCCGCCGGAGAGGTCGCCCAGGTAGCGGGTGTAGTGGTGGGCGACGTACCCGCCGGGCCACTCGGCCGCGCACTCGGCGACGCGGGCGGCGTACGCCCGCGTCGCGGGCAGCGCCACGACGTTCTCCTGCCAGTCCGGGCCCAGCAGGTGTGCGAGGTCGCGCTCGATCTCGGCGACGCGCATCAGCTCGGGCCGGATGAACGGGCCGGCCACCGGGTCGTTCCTGAGGGCCTCGGCCGCGTCCTCCAGGGCCCGGTACACGAACCACAGCTGTTCGGTGTAGCGCGTGTACGCGTCCACGCCGAGCCGCCCGCCGAGCAGGTCGCTCATGAAGGTCGACGTCTCGGCCTCGGTGTGCTGCTCGTGCGACGCGACGCGGATGACCGTAGAGAAGGCGTCCAAGGCGGACCTCCAGGAAGAGGAAGCAGGCGTGGCGGCACCGCCGCCACGCCCGATACTCCTACTTAGGCTTGCCTAAGTCAATGTCTTCCCGACGTCTTGTCGGTAAAAAGTCCGCGCCGGGACGCGGCCTGGATCCCGCCTGGATCCCGCCTGGATTCCGCCGGGATCCGGCTACGGCAGGGTCAGGATCTCCGCCCCCGAGTCCGTCACCACCAGCGTGTGCTCGAACTGCGCGGTCCGCTTGCGGTCCTTCGTGACGACCGTCCAGCCGTCCTCCCACATGTCGTACTCGTGGGTGCCCAGGGTCAGCATCGGCTCGATGGTGAAGGTCATCCCGGGCTCGATGACGGTGGTGGCGTGCGGGCTGTCGTAGTGCGGGATGATCAGGCCGGAGTGGAAGGAGGAGTTGATGCCGTGGCCGGTGAAGTCCCGGACCACGCCGTAGCCGAAGCGCTTCGCGTACGACTCGATGACCCGGCCGATGACGTTGATCTGGCGGCCCGGCTTGACGGCCTTGACGGCGCGGTTCAGCGCCTCACGGGTGCGCTCCACGAGCAGCCGCGACTCCTCGTCCACCTCCCCGCACAGGTAGGTGGCGTTGTTGTCGCCGTGCACCCCGCCGATGTACGCGGTCACGTCGAGGTTCACGATGTCGCCGTCGCGCAGGACAGTGGAGTCCGGGATGCCGTGACAGATGACCTCGTTCACGGAGGAGCACAGCGACTTCGGGAAGCCGCGGTAGCCGAGCGTCGAGGGGTAGGCGCCGTGGTCGCACATGTAGTCGTGGGCGACCTTGTCGAGCTCGTCGGTGGTCACCCCCGGCGCGATCAGCTTGGCGGCCTCTTCCATCGCCTGGGCGGCGATCCGGCCGGCGATGCGCATGGCCTCGATGGTCTCGGCCGTCTGCACCTCCGGTCCGGTGTACGGAGTGGGCGCGGGCTTGCCCACGTACTCGGGCCGGCGGATGTTTCCGGGAACGGAACGGACGGGAGAAAGCTCGCCTGGTACGAGCAGCGACTGGCCAGACATGCAAGCGAGTGTATCCAGCGGGGATGGGGCAGCATGGCGGCAGAGAGCGGTAACGAGAGGAGCCTGACAACGATGGCCCTGTTCAAGAAGCGCCAGGTGGGCAAAGCGGGCGAGTGGTACTACTGCCTGGTCCACAACAAGGTCGAAGAAGGCCCCGAGTGCCCGGCGAAGGACCGTTTCGGCCCGTACGAGACGCCCGAGGCGGCGAGCCACGCCATGGAAACGGCGCAGGAACGCAATCTCGAATGGCAGAACGACCCCAAGTGGAACGACAAGACCCGCGAGGAAGAAGAGGGCACGGCGCCGTAGCGGTCGCGACCCCGGCCCCGGCTACCAGCGGCTGGGCGGCGGCGCGGTCAGCTGGTCGGCCAGCCGCGCCAGCCGGTCCCGGAAGCGGCGCGGGCCGCGCTGCGCCGGCGGGCCGTTCTCCCCGGCCGCCGCGCTGACCAGGTGCTGCACGGTGTCCAGATCCAGTTCGGCCCCGCCCTCCGGCACGGACAGCACCTCGTGCGCGAGCGTGCCCAGTTCCGGATCCCCGCCGTCCAGGGACAGTACGGTCGCCCCGGCGCGCCGGACCTCGTGCACGCGCTCCAGCAGCGCCTCGCCGGGCTCCCCGGGTGCCACCACCAGCAGCGTGTGCCCGCGCCGGGCCGCCGCCAGCCTGCCCAGCCCCACCGACAGGTGCGCCGGCTCCCCGGGCCGCACCCGGTGGCGTACGAGCGTGGGCGCCAGCTCCGGCAGACCCGACCAGGCGGCCTCGTCCACCAGGTGCGCGGCGAGATGCCAGGGCTCGTAGCCCTCCGTCCCCACCAGCAGCAGGTTCCCGCCGGCCGGTACGACGGACCGGCGCAGCGAGCCGGCGAAGTTCCGGGCGGCACCCGGCCACTGCGTACCGGCGAGCACCTCGCGCAGCAGCGCGACCCTCACGGCATCCATATCGGCATCCTGCCGCATGGAAGGGACATAGGGGAGCAGTACGGGAGCGTTCCCTCCTCTTCGACTGTGGCCTACCCGGCAGTACGCTCGCCCCCATGACTTCCTCAGACAGCACGCAGAAGCCGCCGGTCAAGGACCCGTGGGAGCTGCCGGACGTGTCCGGCCTCGTCGTCGGCGTCCTCGGCGGCACCGGCGACCAGGGCCGCGGCCTCGCCTACCGGCTCGCCCGGGCCGGCCAGAAAGTGATCATCGGCTCGCGCGCCGCCGACCGTGCCCGGACCGCCGCCGAAGAACTCGGCCTCGGCGTGGAGGGCGCGGACAACGCCGAGTGCGCGCGCCGCAGCGACGTCGTGATCATCGCGGTGCCGTGGGAAGGCCACGCCAAGACCCTCGAAGCCCTGCGCGAGGACCTCGCGGGCAAGCTCGTGGTGGACTGCGTCAACCCGCTGGGCTTCGACAAGCAGGGCGCCTACGCCCTCCAGGTCGAAGAGGGCAGCGCCGCCCAGCAGGCCGCCGCCCTGCTCCCCGACTCCCGCGTCACGGCGGCCTTCCACCACCTCTCGGCGGTCCTCCTGCAGGACGAGTCGATCGACGAGATCGACACCGACGTGATGGTCCTCGGCGAATCCCGCGCCGACACGGACCTCGTCCAGGCCCTCGCCGCCCGCATCCCCGGCATGCGCGGCGTCTTCGCCGGCCGCCTGCGCAACGCCCACCAGGTCGAATCCCTGGTCGCCAACCTCATCTCCACCAACCGCCGCTACAAGGCCCACGCGGGCCTGCGCATCACGGACGTCTGAACGGACGTCCGAGCGGACGTCCGAGCGGACGCCCGTCGTCGGCGCATGCACGGCGGAGCGGTCCTCCTCGGGCCGCACCGCCGGGCATGCCCCGCGCTCAGCCCCGCCGACCGGGGCGCGCCTCGACGGTCCCCAGCTGGGCCACCACACCATGGTGGAAGCGTGCGACGGCATCGTCCACGCTGCGGATGAAACCGGACTCGGTATTGCCGCGGCTGTTGCCCATTCCCTTGATCAGCGACAGCCGGAACCCGCCGGGCACGGCCCCGTCCCTGGACCGCCCGCGGTGCGCCGCCGCGCTTACGGCAGCACTGCGGGGCATGGGGGACACTGGAGGGGCTCGACCGCCTTCAGTGTCCCCGAGGAGCTCTTTCCATGCCCCGCCTTGCCGTCTTCGCCGTTGTCGTCTGCGTCCTTGCGGTGGCCGCGGCCGTCGTCGCCTTCGTCGAGGGCAGCTTCCTCGGGATCGTCTGGGTGCTGCTCGCGGGCCTCACGTCCAACCTGGCCTGGTACTACCTGCGCAAGGCCAAGGCCGAGAAGGCCGCGCGGACCTCGTAGCCGCTCGGGCGGAAGCCGCGCCCCGGGTCGGCTGTCAGCGGGCCGCGCAGAAGCCGGCGTCCTGCCAGAAGCGGTAGAGGGCGTGGCCGCAGTCCGTCTCCACGTCCGACACGCCGAGTGCGGACAGCAGGTCGCGGACCACGCCGAAGAAGAAGAAGTTGACCTCCGGGATCCACAGCAGCGCGAACACGGCGATCAGGCCGAACGGCGCCAGCGGCTCCACCTCGCGGCGCACCCGGTGCGACAGCCAGGGCTCGATGACCCCGTAGCCGTCGAGGCCCGGCACCGGCAGGAAGTTCAGGATCGCCGCCGAGACCTGGAGCAGGGCCAGGAAGGCGAGCGCGTACCGGAAGGGCATCGGCACCCCGTCGAGGGCGTCCAGCCAGAACGGGGCCGTGCAGACGACGGCGAACGCCACGTTCGTCAGCGGGCCCGCCGCCGAGATGAGGCTGTGCTTCCAGCGCCCCTGGATCCGGCCGCGCTCGATGTAGACGGCGCCGCCCGGCAGGCCCAGCCCGCCCAGGATCACGAAGACCACCGGCAGCACGATGCTGAGGAGTGCGTGCGAATACTTCAGCGGATTCAGCGTCAGATAGCCCTTGGCGCCCACCGAGAGGTCGCCGCCGTGCAGGGCGGTGCGGGCGTGCGCGTACTCGTGCAGGCAGAGGGACACGATCCACGCCGACGTCACGAAGAGGAACACCGCGAGCCCGGTGGACGTCGAGTACCCGGTCCACACGGCCCAGCCGGTGACGGCCATGACGGCGAAAATCCCGAGGAATACCGAACTGATCCGCCGCTCGCCGCGGCCGCCCTGATGACCCATGCCGGGAAACCTATCCCGGGCGCGCGGAGGAAAACGGTTCGGGGCCGGGCCGGGGTCCGGGGACAATGGGCCGGTGCGTTACGCGATTCTCGGCACCGCCCAGGCCATACACGACGACGGGACCCCCGTCGGCGTCGGCGGAGCGCGCCTGCGGGCGCTCCTGACCGCGCTCGCGCTGCGGCCGGGGCGGGTGGTGCCGGTCGCGCTGCTGGTCGCCGAGGTGTGGGACGGCGACCAGCCGGCCGACGCGCCGGCCGCCCTGCAAGCGCTGGTCGCCCGCCTGCGGCGGGCCCTCGGACACGCGGCCGTACGCTCCGCGGAGGGCGGCTACCAGCTCGCCGCCGACCGCGAGGACGTCGACCTGTACCGCTTCGAGCGCCTCGCCCGGGCCGCGGCCGAGACGCGGGACCCGGCCGAGGCCGCCGCCCGGTACGAGGAGGCCCTCGCGCTGTGGCGCGGACCGGCCCTCGCCGACCTGCCCGACCCGGGCGCGGAGTCCGCGCGCTGGGAGGCCGTACGGACGGACGTGCGCCGGGGCCGGCTCGCGGCGGCCCTGGCCCTGGGGCAGGCGGAGCGGGCCCTGCCGGAACTGACCGCGCTGTGCGCGCGGCAGCCGCTGGACGAGCCGCTGCAGATCCTGCGCATCCGGGCGCTGCGCGACGCGGGCCGCCCGTCGGAGGCCCTGGCCGCGTACGACGCCGTACGCCGGGACCTGGCGGCCCGGCTGGGCACGGACCCGGGCCCCGCCCTGCGCGCCCTGCACACCGAACTCCTGAACCCGCCGGCCGCGGAGACCCCGCACCCCGCCGGCGCCGGGCCCGCGCCGCATCCGTACGCCGGGCCCGCGCCGCATCCGGCACGGCCCGAGCAGGGCTCCGCCGCCGCGGCCCACCCGGACGGGGGCCCGGTACCGACCAACCCTCCCGGCGCCGTCGGCCCCGCCCCGAGCCCGTATCCCTCGGCGGCGCCCGAGGCGGCCGGCCGGGGCGGGGGCAACCTGCGGGCGCGGCTCACCACCTTCGTCGGCCGTGAGGACGACATCCGCGTCATCGGGGACGATCTCGCGCGGTCGCGGCTCGTCACGCTGCTCGGGCCCGGCGGGGCCGGCAAGACCCGGCTCTCGCAGGAGGCCGCCGAGGCGCACGACGCACGCGGCGGATGGCCCGACGGGGTGTGGTTCGTCGAGCTGGCCCCCGTGGACGACCCGGAGGACGTCGCCGAGGCCGCGCTCGCCGCGCTCGGAGCCCGGGAGACCAAGCTGCGCGGCGCCGCCGCCGAGGAGCTGCGGGCCCTGACCGACCGGGCCGGGGACAACCCGCTCGACCGGCTCGCCGAACACTGCGCACGGCAACGGCTCCTGCTGCTGCTCGACAACTGCGAGCACGTCATCGGCGCCGCCGCCGAGCTGGCCGAGGAACTCCTCGCACGCTGCCCCGGCGTACAGATCCTGGCCACGAGCCGTGAACCGCTCGGTGTGCCGGGGGAGTCGCTGCGGCCGGTGGAGCCGCTGCCCGATCCCGTCGCGCTGCGCCTGCTCGGCGA
>NZ_JOIR01000061.1 GCF_000720115.1 Streptomyces sp. NRRL F-2580 | reverse complement strand
ACGCAGAATCCAACTCCGACCCCACTTGGTCGACGGCTGCCTCACGGCCACACATCTGGCCATCGACCCACCGACCCCACCCTGAAAACCTCAGTAGTTTGTCGAACTTAGCGAGGTTCTTGGGACGCTGCTTCTCGGGTACGCAGTCGGGGTGGACGTTGCCGAAGTCGTCAGGGTTGCCGCGCTTCACCGAGTTCTGAGCTGCGACGAGCGGCCACAGGCACTTGCAGGCGAGCTCGAATCCGTGCTGGTAGAGGTCCCTACCAGCGAGAACTCGTCGCGGTAGAGCACTAGTTCATCGAAGGCGCCCTTGTCTCCCGGCCCGAAGAACCTCCCGAGGAGCCCCATCTCCCAGGACTCGTGATGCTCTACAAAACGGTTCAACTCGGTGAAGACATCTCGCTCCAGACTCGCCGAGGACTGTCCTCGACGCCGAAAGGTCAGGAGGTGATCCCTGTGTCGCTCGATCGCTTCCGAGTGCTTCCGCGAGAATCGGCCGATCACGTTCGCGCTAATGGTTCCCGTGGTCCCCGTGATCACCGTCGTCGCTGTTCCCATGGCCTGGTAAGCGACAGTCGTTCGCTCGTGGCTCGTGCTCGGCTGCCATTTGAGCCCAAGCTGCTGCTGTGCGATGCGAGCGAACATATCGGTGTTGCCCTGGAGGTAGTACTGAAACAGCATGTGGACCTTGGGCCACATGACTTGGCCCGCCTCGAGCGCCGCACGCCGTTCGGACTCGAACTCTATAAAGGCGCCGTCGCCGAGGGCCTGGACGAGCGTCAGCGTTGGGAAGGCCCCGTTCGGGGTGAACGAGTCGGCTTCGTAGCGCGACGGCACAAACGGATTGATAGTCACGAAGCGTTTACCAGGAGATTCTGGCGCGGAGCCGCTCAGTACCTCGCACTCGATGTCGACACGGTGGTTCTGGAGCTCAGTGCCCGACATCGAGCCTCGGATCGACAGTCCGCAATGCGGGCACGGCAGATAGAAGCGCGTTCTGCGGGTCGGTTCCACACCCAGCCGGGCGACGAATGACTCGCCACATCCGTGGCACTTGAGGTGGTAGCGGGAGATCACGGGAACAAGCTACTCCGTCTCGACGTGCCCCCGCTCTCTTAAGGGCTGTCCCGTAAACGATCTTCGGGTCGCTTGAGGCTCGGTTGGCCGCTGTGTGACCTGCTGATCTACCTGGCGATGGCGAGGCTGTCCGGGGGAAGACGTGCTTGACGTAGGCTCCGACCTGCTTGTGATACGTGTGGTCGAACTATTCGTCGAAGCAACTCCAGAGGAAGTCGTAGGCTCGCAGGACGTCCGCGTCCGCCCCCATCGCAACGGCCGCGGACACTGGCGGTCCTGGAGCAATGCAGTCGATCTTCATCAAGTGGCTGGCCCGTCCAGCAGTCACCCCGTCGGCTGAGCAACGTGCCACACGTCCCTGTCAAGGACCCATCGCCCTGAGCTGCAATCCAGCTTGACAACCCTAGATAAACACCGTGACGGTCTACAAGGCGGGCGACATCATCCCCCGCGTCAAGGCCGCGGTCATCGGCCTCCGGCCGGCCGGGGCGCAGGAGGTGCCGCTGCCCACGGCGTGTCCCAACTGTGGTGGGGAGATCAACAAGGACCAGGAGCGGTGGCGCTGCGCGAAGGGCACCGGGTGCGCACTGCCCGCCCTGATCGAGTACGCCGCCGGCCGCGACATGCTCGACATCGACGGCCTGGGCAGGACGTACGTCAACGCCCTGATCGAATCCGGTGACGTCACCGACGTCGCCGATCTGTTCACCCTCACCGAGGAGCAGCTCACCGCCGCCTCCGGCAGTGCCAAGCGGGGGGCGAAGCTGGCCGAGCAGATCGCCGCCGCCAGGTCCCGCCCGCTCAGCCGCGTCTTCTGCGCCCTGGGCGTGCTCGGCACCGGGCGCAGCATGTCCCGCCGCATCGCCGCGCACTTCGGGACGATGGACGCCGTCCGGCAGGCCGACGCCTCCGAGATGCAGGAGGTCGAGGGCATAGGGCCGGAGAAGGCCCCGGTGATCGTGGAGCAGGTCGCCTCGCTGGCCCGGGTCATCGACAAACTGGCCGCCGCCGGGGTCAACATGACAGAGCCGCGGCAGCCTCAGGCTGCCGCGGAGGGCCCGCTGGCGGGCCGGACGGTCGTCGTCACCGGCAAGATGAGCGGCCCGCTGGCGGACATGGGGCGCTCGGAGGTGAACGCGCTGGTCGAGAAGGCGGGCGGCCGGGCGGCCAGCAGCGTCAACTCCAAGACCACCTACCTGGTCTGCGCGCCGTCCGCGAACGGGAAGCCGAGCTCCAAGGCGGTGAAGGCGGCGGAGCTGGGGGTCACGGTCCTCACCCCGGAGGCCTTCGCCGAGCTCGTCTCGGACTGCCTGGGCTGACCGGGTCAGTACACGAGCTTGTAGCTCACGTCCTTGGGGACCGGGGCCGGCGCGGTGTCCGTGTAGAGGAGCCGGATCGTCGTGAATCGCTGAACGTCGGGTCGGTCCGGCCAGGGCTCGGGGCTGCTCAGGGTCACCGTCACCGGGTAGGACCGGAAACGGCCCGCCGCGCAGTAGGGCTTGCAGTCGTTCACCATGTCGGTGCCCGTCGCCGTCGCGGTCCGCGGGCCCCAAGTGTCCCAGCGGAGCCGTACGAGGCGGTTGTTGCCGTCGCCGCAGGCCAGCAGGTACTCCTCGGGGCGTACCTGGGGCTTCGAGAAGCAGTCGACGACCACGAGCGGATCCGGTGCGGGAGCCGGCACGGCCCGGGGCTGGGCGGACGCCGGTACGGTGCCGGCCGCAAGCGCCGCGGCCGCGCAGAGCAGAGTGGCGGTCCGCATCCTGGCCCGGGGGCCTCGGACGCGCCGGCCGTCTCCTGATGCGTCCACGACGTCCTCCTCGCCCGTCGGTCCCAGCTTCGGCGCTGAGATCATGCCCAGCTTCCCCCATCCGGGCGAGCCTCGCATCCGCAGGGCCGGGAGGCGGAAGGGGGCAGGGGGCAGGGGCGCGGTGCGCGTACTACCTACAGGGCCTGGTACGCGTACTACCCGGGGAGTACGCCGGAAACGCTACGCCGGGGTGACGCGGGTGAGAGCGGGCGCCGTCTAGCGTGGCCGTATGGACGAGCTGCGCGAGCGCCCGGGTCCCCCGTGGCGCAGATGGGTGGAGCGGACCGGGCGGGGCCCGGCCTGGCGCTCCGCGCTGCTCGTCGCCGTCTTCGCGCAGGTCGGCGCCGGATGGGCCGCGCACGCGCAGAGCGGGCGGGTGGCCCTGGACGGCTTCGCGCGGCTCCTGCTGGTGCTCGGGCCCGCCCTCCTCGTGGCGCGGCACCGCCATCCGGTGGCCGTGGTGTACGCGGTCAGCGCGGTGACCCTGGTCTACATCGGCGCCGGGTACCCCTACGGCCCCGTCTTCCTCAGCCTGGCGGTGGCCTGCTTCGCCGTCGTGGTCGCGGGCCGCCGACGGGCCGCCTGGGGGGCCGTCGGCCTGCTCTGGGCCGGGCACCTGCTGATCGGTCACTGGCTGTACCGGTGGCTCCCGCCCGCGGGGGACGGGCCGGCGCCTTGGTCGCAGGAGCTGGCCGTCACCGCGTGGGTCCTCGCGATCCTCGCGGTCTCCGAGCTGGTCCGCATGCGCCGGGAGCAGTGGGCCCGTGAGCAGGCCGAGCGCAAGGCGGCGGAGAGACGCCGGGTGGACGAGGAACGGCTGCGGATCGCCCGCGAGCTGCACGACGTCCTCGCCCACAGCATCTCGGTGATCAATGTCCAGGCCGGGGTGGGGCTGGCCCTGCTCGACTCCGACCCCGAGCAGGCCCGTACGGCGCTGACCACCATCAAGGCGGCGAGCAAGGAGGCCCTGGGCGAGGTCCGGCAGGTCCTCGACACCCTGCGCGCCCCCGGCGAGGCGCCGCGCACCCCGGCTCCGGGCCTCGCCCGGCTCGACGAGCTCGTCGAGCAGGCGGCGGCCGCCGGGCTCACCGTGGAGGTCACGGCGGAGGGAGAGGCCCGGGCGCTGGCGCCCGGAGTGGACCTGGCCGCCTTCCGGATCCTGCAGGAGGCGCTGACCAATGTCGTACGGCACTCCGGTGCGCGCACGGCCCGCATCCGCCTGGTCTGGCTCCCGCGCGCCCTGGAGCTCCAGGTGGACGACGACGGCCCGGCGACGGGCGGAACCTCCGGCGGCAGCGGCAACGGTCTGGTCGGGATGCGGGAGCGGGCCTCGGCCCTGGGCGGCGGCATCGAGGCCGGACCGCGTCCGGACGGTGGCTTCCGGGTGGTCGCGCGGCTTCCGCTGACGGCCGCGACCGCCGAGGGGGATCCGTGATCCGGGTGCTGCTGGCCGACGACCAGCTCCTCGTCCGGGCCGGGTTCCGGGCGCTGCTCGACGCCCAGCCCGACATCGAGGTGGCGGGCGAGGCCGCGAACGGCGAGGAGGCCGTGCGGCTGGTCCGGGAGCTGCGGCCCGACGTCGTGCTCATGGACATTCGGATGCCGGTGCTGGACGGGCTCGAGGCCACCCGCAGGATCACCGAGGACGGGGGCCTGGCGGCCGTGCGGGTGGTCATGCTCACCACCTTCGAGCTCGACGAGTACGTCTTCGAGGCGATCCGGTCCGGTGCCTCCGGCTTCCTGGTCAAGGACACCGAGCCGGAGGAACTGCTGCGCGCGGTGCGGGCGGTGGTCGGGGGCGACGCCCTGCTGTCTCCCGGGGTCACGCGCCGCCTGATCGCGGAGTTCGCGGCGCGTTCGAAACAGCCCGCCGCGGCGGCGGACCTGGGCCGGCTCACCGAGCGGGAGCGGGAGGTGATGGCGCTGGTCGGCATGGGCCTGTCCAATGAGGAGATCGCCCGCCGACTGGTCGTCAGCCCGCTCACCGCGAAGACGCACGTCAGCCGGACCATGGTCAAGCTCGGTGCCCGGGACCGCGCGCAGCTGGTCGTCCTGGCCTACGAGTCCGGGCTGGTCCGGCCCGGCTGGCTCGGCTGACCCGGGCTGACCCGGCGCCCGCGGCCGTACTCCGGCGGAAGTACCCACGGTGCAGCCGGCCGTACGACGACCCGACACCCCTCCCGGAGCCAGTCTCGGAGTGAGACGAAGAGTCCACGATTTCCGAGGAGCTGAACCGAGATGAACACCTTCACCACCCTCGCGTACGACGGGCCGGGCCCCTGGGTCCTGTTCTTCCCGCTGATCTGGGCGGCGGTCGTCATCGGCGTCGTCACCGTCCTGCGGCGCACCGTGTGGCGCGGCCGCCGTGCGCCGTGGCAGAACCGGGCGGCGGCGTACGGCGAGCACTCGCCGATCGCGATCCTGGGGCGGCGCTTCGCGTCGGGCGAGATCGACGAGGACGAGTACTGGCGGCGGCTGTCCGTCCTGGACGAGCAGTTCGGCCGCTCCCTCAAGGACGGCCCGGTCTGACCGCCAGCGCGGTCGGTGGTCGGTCGTCAGTGGTGGGATCACCCGAGGTGGTCCCACCACTGCCACGAACTCCCAGACCCTCGACGTCAGACGTCAGACGTCAGACGCCGGAGGTCAGACGCCGGAGGTCAGACGGGAGGTCAGCGGCTGAGCGCCGGCTCTTCGACCGTACGGAAGGGTGCGAAGCCCCGGTTGTCCTTGCAGCCCAGGTTCTCGTAGGTGTTGACCTTCGTCACCGGGTCGGTGCCGACCAGGCGGATCTTGCAGGCCTGCTTGATGAACCGCCCCTCGACCCCGCCGGGGAAGTCGATCTCCTTGTTCCACAGGTAGGGCGACTCGTAGTTGTTGGCCCAGGCGGTGGAGTTCACGTCGATGCCGCCCGGGGCCTCGATCTCGTAGACCCATCCCGTCTTGGCCGCGCCGTAGGTGGCGAACTTCTCGGCCACCCACTTCTCGCAGCTGGTGCTGAGGTGGGCGCTGGTCTGGCCGCCGCCCTTGACGATGTACTCGGCCAGCGGGGTCAGTTGGTCGCCGCGCGGGGTGAAGCCCGCCTGGAAGAGCTCCTCGACGTTCTCGCGGGTGTCACCGCGCCACAGGGTGTTGTCGTCGACGCGCCAGTGCCAGTTCTCGGCCTTCGCCGCTGCCTCGACGGCGTAGGCGATGAAGGGGTTGGTGGTGGTGCTGAACCAGTCCCACGAGTCGAACTCGGAAACGGGCCCGCAGGGGCCGGTGTCCGGGGCGGGCGCGGGAAGGGAAGGTGCGGCGGCGGCCGGGGAGATGGCGGCGGCGGAGGCGAGCGAAGCGGCGGCGAGGACCCGCAGGGCGGCCTTCAGCATGGTGAGTGCCCATCAGTTGATCAACATGACGGCCCCTTTATAGCGACATGTCCCCGCACGGATCGAGGATGGCGAAAGGTGATCACCCGGACGAGTGGGGCGGGCGCACCTGCGGAGGCCCCTCCTCGGAGGATGCGGCGAGGAAGGAGTCGGCGACCGCGGTGCGGGCGTACAGCACCGAGCGGCCCGCCCGGTGGGCGCTGACCAGTCCCGCGGCGCGCAGGGCGGTCAGGTTCTGGGACACCCCGGCGGCCGAGAGGCCGGTGCGCCGGGCCAGTTCGGTGGTGGAGGCCGGGGAGTCCAGTTCGGTCAGCAGCAGGGTCCGGGAACGGCCGAGCACGGCGGCCAGGGCCTCGCTCCGGGGGACGGGCCGGGATTCCCACAGCGCACCCGTGCCACGCGCCGGATAGGCGAGCTGCGGCGGTTCCGGAGGCGTGACACGGGTGAACGGGACCGGCCCGGTGAAGACCGAGGGGATCAGCAGCAGCCCCGCGCCCGCCGTCCTGCGGGACAGGGGCCGGTGCCGGCGCGCCAGCCGGAGCGCGTTGTCGTCCCAGCTCACCGACGGGTGCAGATCGTTGAAGAGCCGGCCCGCGCCGTGCTCGGCGACCTGCCGGGCCCGGTGGAACACGTCGGCGTCGAGTACGGCGCGGATCCGCGCCCAGTAGGGCGCCAGCGCCAGCTCCCAGTAGGTCTCGATCTCCTCCGTGACCCGCTCCAGACGGGCCCGCGGTTCGGCGTAGAGGCTCCGGCTCCGGGGGCCGAGGCCCCCTTGTTCGTGCCGCAGGCGGTCGAGGTCCTGGCGGACCCGGGCGGCGGGAGAGGCCCGGATCCCGGCCAGTTCCTCCGTCAGGGCGGGGGCCGGCCCGCTCGGCGCCGGATTGAGGAAGTCGGGAACGTATCCCGAGGACGGGATCAGTTCGGCCAGCCAGCCCCGGTCGAGGCCGGCCGCCGCCAGTCGTGGCCTCACCTGCGCGGCCCACGGCCCGTGCACGGGGGACGCGGCGCCGGAGCGCAGCAACCGGAAGCTGGGGCCGACCTCCCACATCGGTGAGACGGCGAACCGCATCTGCGCCAGATCGCCCACCGAGAACGTCAGCTCCGCCCGCACGGCCGGCCTCCCCCGAGGATTCACACATGCCTTAATCAATGGCCCGGCAGGATACACAGCGGAGAGCATCCGGGGCATGACCTCACAGACCATGACCGCGGCGGGCGCCGGTACCTGGACACTCGGCGACCTGGAGATCAACCGGATCGGTTTCGGCGCGATGCGGCTGACGCAGAGCGGCGAGGCCTTCGCGGACGATGCCGTGCCCAGCGACCGGGCCCGGGCGATCGGCGTGCTGCGCCGGGCCGTCGAGCTCGGGGTGAACCACATCGACACCGCCGCGTTCTACTTCTCGCCGTTGCGCTCCGCCAACGAACTGATCAACCGGGCGCTGGCCCCCTACCCGGAGGACCTCGTCATCACCACCAAGGTCGGGCCCGGCCGGGACCCGTCCGGGGCGTGGATCCCCCATGCCACCGCCCGGCAGCTGCGCGGCCAGGTCGAGGAGAACCTGCGCCAGCTGGGCCGCGACCACCTCGACGTGGTGAACCTGCGCGTCGTCGGAAGCGATTCCATCGCCGAGCGCTTCGGAGCACTCGCCGAGCTGCGGGAGGCGGGGCTCATCCGCCACCTGGGCATCTCCAACGTCACCCCCGAACACCTGGAGGAGGCACGGGCCATCGCGCCGGTCGTCTGCGTGCAGAACATGTACGGCATCGGGGTGCGGCCCGAGCACGACGCGTTCCTGCGCACCTGCGGCGAACTGGGAGTCGCCTTCGTCCCCTTCTACTCCATCGCCGGCGGCGCCGAACGTGTCGGGGGGTCGGAGGGCCGAGGCACCTTGCGTTCGACGCCCTGCGGGGATCACCCCGACACACACCCACCCCCGGCCCAACCGGCCGGTTCGGCTTCGCCGCGCAAATTCAGCCTCGCCGGCGTTTGAGGCGCGGGGTGCGGGGCGGAGCCCCGGGCTTTGAGCCGCACGTCCAGCTGCCCACAGCACTCCAGCCCCTGCCGCACCGCCGCACACATTCAGCCCCTCCGGCGATTGAGGAGCGGGGTGCGGGGCGGAGCCCCGGGGTTTGGGCCGCGCCGTCCGGGGTCGTCGCACCACGCCGGCCTCGCCTGCCATGGAGGCGCGGCGGCGGGGCCGGGCCGGGAGACGGCGGCAGCCCCAGGCGGGACTACGTCAGGGGAGATCCTCCGTCGGGGGGTCGGCCTCGTACACGTGGGGGGTGTCCGCGTCCCACTCCACCAGTTCGGTGCCACCGAGGACCACCTCGTCGGGGTCCGGCATGCCGGCCCGCCTCAGGAACTCGATGACGTCCTCGTCCGAGTGGGCCAGCCCGAGGGACTGCTCTCCGCTCGCGGTCCGCAGGGTCACCTGCCGGCCTCCCGACGGGAAGATCCGGTGTACGACGACGGGCGCATGACGCATACCCCCAGCCTCGCCCCCAGGCGGCGGCCCGGCACCCCGGGGGCTCAGGACGTACGGCCGACCGGGGCGGCGCCGTCCGCCGCCGCGGGGATGCGGAACATCGAGGGATCGGGGTAGGTCGCCTTTTCGGCCAGGAGGACCTCTTCTATCTCGGCCTTGAAGACGGGCTCGAAGAAGTCGAGGTCCAGCAGCAGCCGCAGTCCCCGCACGGTCGGGTCGAGCAGTGGGCGGGCCATCCGGGCGCCGCCGGAGATGCCGGAGAAACCGGTGCGGGCCGTCGCCGATCTCCCGCCCACGCGTTCCTCGAAGCCGGCGGTCGCGTAGCCGACGACCAGCGCCAGCTCGGTGAGGAACCTCCGGGTCCCGAGGGCCATCTCCTCGGCGCCCTGCAGTGTCTGGACGGAGCCGCCCGCGACCTTGAAGTCGTCGCTGTTCCGCTTGAGGCCGCGCGCCTCGTACACGGCGTGCGCCTCCTCGAAGAGCCGCCCCGCCCCGTCGACCGCCTTCATCGCCGTCACCAGCTGGTCGATGTCGATCTCGCGCTTCACGCTGCCTCCCGATCCGGAACCCATGGTGCACAGACCGTAGGAGGCAAAGCGTCCGCTGCGGAACACCCGTGCGGAGGTCAGATCCGGAAGCCTCCGGGGCCGCCCGGGAGCCCTCCCCCGGCAGTGGCTCCAACTCACCATGCCCTCTTGTGACTTGAGGCAAGTGTCTCAACAATGCACATGACAACCGAAGGATCTTCGGTCGCATTGTCATCAGAGGGGAACCCCCACATGAAGAAGCCTCTCGCCGGTGCCTTACTCTCGCTGCTCCTGATGGGAGCAGCGGTCGCCCCGGCCGTCGCCGCGCCGAACACCCAGGCCGCGCCCGCGGCGACCGCCGTAGCCGTCAACTACGCCGGCACCGTGGCACTCAGCAACTGTTCCGGCTCCGTCGTCCGCGCGCCCGCCTCCCAGCCGAACGACCCCGCGCTCGTCCTGTCCAACGGGCACTGCCTGGAGACCGGGTTCCCGGCCGCCGGCGAGGTCGTCAAGGACCGGCCGTCCTCGCGCTCCTTCTCCCTGCTCAACGCGTCGGGCTCGAAGGTGGCGACCCTGCGGGCCAGCAAGATCGCGTACGGGACGATGACGGACACGGACGTCTCGATCTACCAGCTCACCAAGACCTACGCCCAGATCCAGAGCCAGTACGGCATCACCGCGCTGACCCTGAACGACGTGCGCCCGGTACAGGGTTCGGCGATCAAGGTGGTCTCCGGCTACTGGAAGCGGATCTACAGCTGCAACGTGGACGGCTTCGCCTACCGCCTCAAGGAGGGCGACTGGACCTGGAAGGACTCGGTTCGCTACACCTCGTCGTGCAACACCATCGGCGGCACCTCCGGCTCGCCGGTGATCGACACGACGACCGGCAAGGTCGTCGCCGTCAACAACACGGGCAATGAGGACGGCGGGCGCTGCACCGTGAACAACCCGTGCGAAGTCGACCAGAACGGCAACGTGACGGTCCGCCAGGGCATCAACTACGCCCAGGAGACGTACATCATCGTCCCCTGCATCGCCCCCGGCAACACGATCGACCTGAGCCGCCCCGGCTGCCTGCTGCCGAAGCCGTAACCGCAGTACGTCCCCGCCCGTCCCGAAAAGCCCCACGGCCGGGCTCCGGGCGGGGATACTCGGACGCGTGGAACTGCACATCGATCACCGCTGGCTGTTGGAGCGGCAGGAGGCGCTGTTCAAGGACGTGGAGGTGGCCGACCACTCCGCCCTGGTCGCCGCCGTCGCCCGGCACCGGGTGAACACGCCCAGCCTGGAAGTGGACGACCCCGACGCCTACTGGCGCGCGGCCGCCCTGCTCGACGCGATCGTCCTGCTCCGGCCGCTGCCCGACTCCAACGAGTACTTCGCCTACGGGGTCGCCGTCGCGTACATCGAGGCCTCCGGCGAAGCCGTGGAGGCCTCCTACGAGCAGTGGCGCGACCTGATCACCGACATCCGCATGCTCCGCGTGAGCGTCTACGACGTGGCGGCGCGGCTGCGCTCCTGGCAGCCCGCCTGACCCCCGGGGGGGGCGTCAGCGCCTGCGCTGGGCGGGCGTGCCCACGAGGAGCGCGTCGGAGACCAGCCGCGCACCGCGGGCGAGCCGGCTCAGCTGCTCGAGCTCCAGGGCGTACATCCTGATCGAGTTCTCGATCACCGTCTCGGCTATCCCCATCGTGGGCAGCTCGGCCCGGCTCGTCTGCAGGGCCGCCCGTACGGCGCGCATCTCGTGCTGCAGCTGGAGCTGGACGTGGCGGGCCAGGAGCGCGTGGTGGCGGGTGAGCGTGAGGTAGCCGCCGTAGCGGGCCGGAAGCAGGTCCCGCAGCCAGCGCGTGGCCGTGCGCTCCCAGTCGTGCGTTCCGGGCGCCTTGACCTGCAAGGGCCAGTCCGGGCTGAGCGTAAACGTGGCCGTCTGGGGCATTCTCGTCACTTCCGAATGGTGTCGAAGCTCTGATCGAGACGTTCTGGGGGGCGGCCTCGGCCCAGGGGTTGACCGAGGCCGCCATGGGCGCTCTGCGGGATCCGAAAGCCTGGACTCGACCGCGCGGCCTCGACGTGAGGAGGTTCGTCGTGCCGTGCGTGCGTTCGAGAGGACGTGGGGTCGTCCTCCTTGGCATCTGGTGGATCCGGAGCGCCGTCGCCAGTAAACATATATACCGTCGAGTAAGCAAGAGTATGAAAAATTTCATGCACGTCGAAGGCTGAATATCCCCTGGTGGAGTGGGCGAGCGGGCACCCCAATCGGTACGAACCGCCCTAGAGGAAGAAACCGTGGTGATGGGCGACCTGCTCGTAGTCCTCCAGGCGCGCCTGCGTCCGCTCGGGATCCGCGTCGGCCATCGACTGCAGCAGGGCCGCGGAGAGCATGCCGGGCGCCGCGTACGAGTCGAAGACCAGGCGGGAGCCCGTCCCCGCCGTCAGGGCCACGTCCGCCTCGTCCACCAGCGGCCCCAGGGTGGGGTCCGTGATCAGGACCACGCGCAGCCCCGTACTGCGGGCGGCCCGGATGGCGGCCAGGGTCTCCTTGGCGTGCCGCGGCATGGCGAAGGCGAGCACCCAGGTGCCGCCGGCCGCCCTGGACTGGAGCAGCGCGTCGAAGGCGACGCTGCCGCCGCGGGTCACCAGCCGGACATCGGGGTGGATGCGCCGGGCCGCGTACGCGAAGTACTCCGCCAGGGAGACCGAGATGCGCAGCCCGAGGACGGTCAGCGGCACCGAGGCGGCCAGCTCGCGGCCGATGTCCAGCACCTGGTTGGTGTCGGCGAGCAGCCGGCGCACGTTCTCCAGGTTCTCGATCTCGGCGTCCACGGCCGCCTGGAGTTCGTTGCGGCGGATCTGCTCGCGGGTGTCCGTGGCGCCGGCGACCGCGCTCAGCGCGATCGGCTGGAGCACGTCGCGCAGGGCGGGGTAGCCGCTGAAGCCGAGGGAGGAGGCGAAGCGGGTCACGGAGGGCTGGCTCACGCCCACCCGCTCGGCGAGCTCGGTGATCGACAGGAAGGCGGCCTCGGTGAGGTGGTCGATCAGGTACTGGGCGATGCGGCGCTGGCCCGGCGAGAGGCGTCGGCCGTCGAACAGGGCGAGGAGCCGGTCGGCCGGGGGGCGGACCTCTTCCGACGACTGGCCGCTCGGCTTGATCGCGGCCGCCTGCGCGCGTGCCTGCTGCCCCGATGACACCGGAGGGCCTCCTTCTCACGTCACTCGCGTTCCAACATAGCTCACGCCCCGTGGTCGTAGATGATCAGTCCTCGGCCCGGGCGGTGACGGGGGCGTCGGTGCGGTCGCCGAGGAACTCGTACCAGCAGTGCCGCAGGTGCACGTAGCGGGTGTCGGCCTCGGTGAGGGCCAGGAAGGAGCCGATCGTCGAGGTCAGCCGCTCGGCGAGGCCCCGGTCGGCGAGGGCGCCGTTCTCGGAGAACGCGTGGTGGGCGTTGGCCAGGCTGAACATGTCGGGGTAGACACGGGCTCCGAGGTGCTCCAGCGGGACCCGCAGGGCCCACAGACCGCGGTTGCCGCCGACCATCGAGGGGGAGGCCGAGACGAGCAGGGTCTGCTTGTCCTTGAAGGGCTGCGGGCGGCGGCGCGAGACCCAGTCGACGGCGTTCTTCAGCACGCCCGGGAGGGAGGCGTTGTACTCGGGCGAGGCGATCACCAGCGCCTGCGCGGCCTCGAGCCGCTCGCACAGGGCCAGGGCACCCGGCGGCACGCCCTCGTCGGCCTCCGCGTCGCCGTCGTACAGCGGCATGGGGAAGTCGGCGAGCGTGGCGGCGTCCGCGACGGCGCCGGCCCGGGTCACCAGCGCGGCGGCCAGGGACGCGAGCCGGGTGTTGACCGAGCCGGTGCGAGAGGAGCCGGACAGCACGAGCACGCGCAGTGAGGAACGGGAGAACGCGTCCTCGTGCGGGCGGGCCGGGTCCGCCGGGAAGTGGTCGGTGTCTGTCGGGTTCATGCCCTCTCCCTGTTGTCGGCCGCTCCGGACGCCGGAACGGACTCGTGGACCGGCCACGCGCGGCGGGACCCGCACACACCGGTGTGCGGGTCCCGTCCGGGCCGCCGGGTCACTTCGCGCCGGGGTTCTCCCAGCGGTAGAACTCGTGGGCCATCGCGTCCTTCGGACTGCGCCAGGTATCCGGGTTGTGCGGGCTGATGTAGGCCGTGAGCCGGTCGCTGAGGTCCCGGAACTCGGGGTGGTCGGTGACCTTCGCGATGGCCGGGCCGGGCGGCCGGTCCGACTCGATCAGGTGCAGGTAGACGTCGCCGAACTGGAAGAGGCTGCGGCGCGTGACCCCTACGAGGTGCGGCAGTTCGCCCGCGTCGGAGCCCGCGAAGAGCTCGGCGATGTCGGGCGCCGACCCCGGTGCCATGCGGGCGACGATGAGGGCGCGGTGCGGCTGGTTCATCCGGGTGCCTGCCTTTCGTTTCAGAGACGGCTGACGGCGGGAGTGCGGTTCTCGCGCTCGCGCTGCTCGATCTTGTCCCGGATGAGGGCCATCTGGATCGGGGAGTTGCGGTTGATGTTGTCGGTCATCCACGCGTCGTCGACGGGTGCGTCCGGCTTCATCGCGAAGTCCTGGGTCCACTTCATCCGGGTGCCGCCGGGCACCTTGAAGTACTGCCAGTGGATGTCCATGTGCGCGAAGGGACCCGTTTCCACGCGCCGGGCCCGGACCGTGAGGGTCTTGCGGTCGACGGTCCGCTCCGAGACCCAGCTCCAGACCTTGCCGTTCTCGTCGGGGTGCATGGTCAGGCGGAACCGCGTGGTGTCGCCCTGCTGGTCGAGGATCTCCAGCGAGGCGTACTCGCTGAACAGCTGAGGCCAGTTCGGGAGGTCGTTGGTCATCTCCCACACGACGTCCACGGGCGCGTTGACGGTGATCTCGTTCTCGGTGTGTCCAGGCATGTCAGGCTCCGGTCATCAGGCTGTTGTTGACGAGGTCGAGGAATTCCCCGGGGGTCTTGCAGCGGTCGGCGTCGGTGGGCAGGGCCCGCCCGCGCCGGTTCTCCAGTTCGCCGACGATGCCGAGCAGGCCCAGCGAATCGAGGCCGTACTCGTCGAAGGCGGCGTCCGGACGGCGTGCCATCTCGGCGGGATCGACGGTGATTCCGGCGGTCTTCATCAGCACCGCCAGCTCCTCCAGGGTCAGTCGGTCGGACATCTGGGTTCTCTCTTCCTACGAGGCGGCTACGCGGTCGCCGACGCGCCCTTGCGCAGGACGAGCGCGGAGTTCGACCCCATCCGGCCGCGGCTCAGCACGAGCGCGGTGCGCAGCTCCGCGGGGCGGGCGCTGCCGGTCACCACGTCGAGGTCGTGGCACACGTCGTAGACGTTCGGGGTCGGCGGGACGACGCCGTGCTCCAGGGCCAGCACCGCGGCCGCGGTGTCGAGGGCGGGGGCGGCGCAGTACGCCCTGCCCGTACCGGACTTGGGGGCCGTGACCGGCACCTTCCGCCCGTACGCGCCGAGGGCGGCGGTGAGGGCCGCGGCCTCGGCCGCGTCCGCCTCCGCCGTTCCCAGGGCGTCGGCGAAGACCACGTCGATCTCCTCCGGCGCGCAGTCGGCCTCCCGGAGCGCGCCCCGGATGGCGTGGGCCAGTCCCTCGCCGGAGGCGTCCCGCCGCTGGGTGCCGGTGAAGGTCGCGGCGTGACCGGCCAGGACGGCCCGGACCGTGGCGCCGCGGCGGCCGGCCTCCTCCTCGTCCTCGACGACGAACATCGCGCCGCCCTCGGCGGGGACGAATCCGCAGGCCTTGTCGGTGAACGGCCGGTAGGCGCGCTCGGGGTCGTCCGAGGTGCTCAGCCCCTCGTACTCCAGCTGGCAGACGATGGAGTACGGCGCCAGCGGCGCCTCCGTCGCTCCGACCAGCATGGCCCGGCTGCCCTGGCGGATCGCGCGGACGGCGTGCGCGAAGGCGTCCAGCCCGCCCGCCTCGTCGCTGCACACGACCCCGCAAGGGCCCTTCAGCCCGCGGCGGATGGAGATCTGGCCGGTGCTGGCGGCGTAGAACCAGGCGATCGACTGGTAGGGGCCCACGAACCGCGGCCCCTGTTCCCAGAGGTGCTGGAGCTCGCGCTGGCCGAACTCGCCGCCGCCGGAGCCGGCGGCGGTGACGACGCCGACGGAGAAGGGATCTCCCTCGTAGTCGGCCCGGCCGAGCCGGGCGTCCTCCAGGGCGAGGTCGGCGGCGGCCAGCGCGTGGTGGGTGAAGCGGTCGGTCTGGACGAGGAAGCGGTCCTCGACCATGGCGCCGGGGTCGAAGCCCCGGACCTCGCCCGCGACGCGCAGCGGCAGGTGCTCGCAGCCGGGCCGGGTGACGCGGTCCAGCACGCTGAGTCCGGACTGGGTCGCCTTCCAGAAGGCGGCCGCGCCCACGCCGTTGGGGGCGATGACCCCGATGCCCGTGATGACCGTACGGCTGGTCACGAGACCTCCTCCTTCGGCCGGGTCATGACGACGGCGGACTGGAAGCCGCCGAAGCCGCTGCCCACGGAGAGCACGTTGCGCAGTTTCCGGCCTCGGGCGACGCGGGGCACGTAGTCCAGGTCGCACTCGGGGTCGGGCGTCTCGTAGTTCGCGGTCGGCGGCACCACCTGGTGGGTCATGGCGAGTACGCAGGCCGCGAGTTCGATGGCGCCGATGGCGCCGAGGGAGTGCCCCACCATGGATTTGATGGAGGTCATCGGCGTCTTGTAGGCGTGGTCGCCCAGGACCCGTTTGACCGCCGCGGTCTCGTGGCGGTCGTTCTGCTTGGTTCCGGAGCCGTGCGCGTTGACGTAGTCGATCTGGTCGGCGGCGACTCCGGCCTGGGCCAGGGCGGTTTCGATGGCCCGGGCCATCTCCAGGCCCTCGGCGGTCAGGCCGGTCATGTGGTGGGCGTTGCCGAAGGTGGCGTAGCCGCCGATCTCGCAGTAGACGGTCGCACCGCGGGCGCGGGCGTGTTCCAGCTCTTCGAGTACGAGGACGGCGCCGCCCTCGCCGAGGACGAACCCGTCCCGGTCGGCGTCGAACGGCCGGGAGGCGTGGGCCGGGTCGTCGTTGTTCGGCGAGGTGGCCTTGATGGCGTCGAAGCAGGCCACGGTGATGGGCGATATGGGTGAGTCGGAGGCGCCTGCGATGCAGACGTCCATCCGGCCCTCCGCGATGGAGTGGACGGCGTACCCGATGGCGTCGAGTCCCGAGGTGCAGCCGGTGGAGACCGTCTGTACCGGGCCCCGCGCCCCGACCTCCTCCGCGACGGCGGAGGCGAGGGTGGCCGGGGTGAACGCGCGGTGCAGGTACGGGCCGGCCAGTTTGTGGTCCACGTCCCACCAGGAGCCGGACTGGCTCACGGCGACGTAGTCGTGCTCCAGACGGGTGGTGCCTCCGACGGCCGTGCCGAGGGAGACGCCGGTCCGCCAGGCCTCGTCCGTGTCGAGGTCGAGTGCCGCGTCGCGTACGGCCTCACGGGCGGCGACCAGGGCGAACTGGATGTACCGGTCCGCCCGGGCCGCTTCGCCCTCGTCGAGGCCGTGCGCGGCGGGGTCGAAGTCGACCTCGGCGGCTATCCGGGAGCGGAACCCCGTCGGGTCGAAAAGGCTGATGCCCCGCGTCGCCGTCCGGCCGTTGGACAGCAGGTCCCAGAAGTCGCGGACGCCGATCCCGCCGGGCGCGACGACGCCGACTCCGGTGACGGCCACCCGCCGGGGGGTCACGAGACCACTCCCGTTCGGTCCGGAGGCTGCTCCCAGGCGGTGCTCTCCGGGTGCGGGGCCTCCTCGGTGTCGACGTGGCCCAGTTCGGGGCGCGGGGCGAGCGGGCCGAGGTGGAAGACCATGCGGGCCTCGACGTCCCCGACGTTGCGGAAGCGGTGGCGCACGTTGAGGGGGACGAGCAGGCCCTGGTCGGTGTGCAGCGGGTGGGCCTCGCCGTCGAGGTCGACCTCCAGCCGGCCGGAGACCACGTACACGAACTCCTCGGAGTACGGGTGGTAGTGCTCGGCGATGGATTCCCCGGGGGCCATGATCGCCATGCCCATGAAGCCGCTGGTGGAGCCCACCGACGTCGGGGTGAGCACGGCCCTCAGATCGCCGCCGCGCCGGCGGTTGGGCGGCGTCTCGCTGAGGTCCACGATGCGTGGGCGCTGTTTGGTCATGGCGGGTTCCTCCTGGCGTGTGGGGAGAGCCTGGACGGGGATGGGGGGTCGGGACAGGGGGGTGGAGCGGGGGCTGGAGAGGGATGGTGCTCCGGATGGATTCACCGGCGGGGATCAGGACTGCGCGGGAGCCCGGCGGTCGGTGATCAGGTTCATGGTGTGGTGCGCGAGGTGAACGCGCCCGCCGGACGCGGCCGTCAGCCGGGCGAGCACGGCCGCCTTGCGCGGGCCCGAGACGCCGAAGGTGATGTCGGGCTGGGCGTCGAGCGGGCCGTGCACGTCGATGAGGCGGACGACGATGTCGTCACGCTGGAAGATGCTGCTGCTCCGTACGGGGCTCTTCGGGCGGTGCGCGGCCGCCTCGTCCTGCCGGGCGAGGAACTTGGCGAGCGCCGCGCCGCAGCCGGGCTTGGCCGGGTAGAACAGCGCGTGCCGCTGTACGTCGGCGGGGTCTTCCTCCGTCGCGGCGATGTGGTGGACCGCCGGGAGCGCGGCACGCATGAAGAACATGCGCGCGGATTCCGGGTCGTTCAGGTTCCGGTCCTGTTCGAGGTAGGGGTTGATCGCCTCCTCCACGGCGCGCACCTCGGGCTGCTCCGAGACGTGGCGCAGGGCCGTGACCAGGTCGCCTTGGACCTCCACCGTTCGTACGACCCGGTTGCCGTGCATGAAGAGCGAGGTGCGGCACAGGCGGGTGTGGGCGTCGACGCGGGCCGCCGGGGAGGCGTAGCTGGAGAGGATGGCCGCGACCTCCTTCTCGCTGCCCGGCTTGACGGTGAAGGTGAGGGCGTGGCGCACGATTCCGGCGCCCAGCCGGGGTGTGGTCTGCAGGCGCGCCGTGGTCGGGCGGGCCGCCTGGTCGTAGCCGCGGCCGGTCTCCCGCAGGACGGTGAACTTGAGCGGGCGCATGTTGCGCGCGCACGCGCCCAGCGGCTTGACCTGTTCGGCGTGGTGCTCGCTGTTGACCCATGCGAGGTACTGCGGGGCGCTCTCCCACTCACTGGTGATGAGCCACTGCGAGGGGTCCTCGAAGGATTGGCACAGCTGGTCGCTGATGTGGCCCGGGACCGACGCGATGTCGTGGCGGAGCTGTTCGTACGCCTCGAAGAACTGCTGCTGGGTCCCCTCGTGGAGATCCATCAGCAGGACGACCCGGAGCATGGAGCCATCGAAGGCTGACTGCGACACCCGTTCGGACAGGGTGGTTGTCATCTACTCACTCCTTCATGAGGGGGTGGAGATCCATCGCGTACGGACCCCTCGTCCGTCACCGGTGGCGTCCGCCCGGGCCGGCGGCCGCCTCCATGGGGAAGGGCAGGCCGGCGCGTCTCAGGGGAGCCGCTGTGGCTCATCGTCATCCGGGTGGCGACGTACCGCTACATGTCCGGATCAAGCGGGTGACAACCGGCGAATCAACTGGGCCTGATCCCGGATCGGGGGCATAAAGACTCCACTCCCCCACACAGAAAACAGGAGCCCGCAGCTGATGGAAGACAACGCCGATGTTCGCGTACCGGTTCTCGTCGTGGGCGGCTCCCTCGTGGGCCTGTCCACCTCGCTTTTCCTGAGCCGCCACGGAGTGAGGCACCTGCTCGTCGAGAAGCACTCCGGTACGTCCCCGCACCCGCGAGGCCGGGGCATCAACGCCCGGACGATGGAGCTGTTCCGCACGGCAGGGGCGGAGCGCGCGATCCGCCAGGCGGCGTCCGTACTGGAGGGCATTCAGGGCATTCTGCAGGCCCGGTCGCTGACCGACCGCAGCGACCACAACTGGCTGATCAAGTCGATCGATCCGTCGGGGGCGATCGCCCGGTTCAGCCCGACCGGCTGGTGTCTGTGCAGCCAGAACAACATCGAGCCGGTTCTGGCCGCACAGAGCCGTGCGCAGGGCGCGGACGTGCGGTTCTCCACCGAGCTGATGAGCTTCGACCAGGACGCCACCGGAGTGAACGCCGTGGTGAAGGACCGGTTGACGGGCGAGCACAGCACGGTGCGCGCGGACTTCCTGATCGCGGCCGACGGGCCGCGCAGCCCCGTGAGAGAACAGCTGCGGATCCCCCAGACGGGTAATGGCGAGCTGTTCCACAACGTCAGCGTCACCTTCCGTTCGGAGCGGCTCGTCCAGGTGCTGGGCGACCTGCGGTTCATCGTCTGCTACCTGATGCGCCCGGGGGCGGACGGGGCCCTGCTGCCGGTGGACAACATGACCCAGTGGGTCTTCCACGCCCCGTGGCACCCGGAGCACGGCGAGACCCTGGAGGACTTCACCGACGAGCGGTGCGTGGACCAGATCCGCGACGCGATCGGCGTACCCGACCTGGACGTAGAGATCGGCGGCAAGGCGCCGTGGCATGCCGCCGAACGGGTGGCCGAGCGGTACTCGTCCGGTCGGGTGTTCCTCGCCGGCGACGCGGCCCACGAGATGTCCCCCACCGGTGCCTTCGGATCCAACACGGGCATCCAGGACGCGCACAACCTGGCGTGGAAGATCGCCGCGGTGCTGGACGGTTCGGCCGGCATGGGGCTGCTCGAGACGTACGAGGCCGAGCGGCTGCCGGTGGCCAGGGCCACCAGCGAGCGGGCCTCGGCCCGTTCGGCGGAGCACAGCCACCCGGGGTACGCGCCCCCGCCCACCATGGGCGGCGGCCCGGGCAGCGGGGTGCTCACCACGGCCATGGGCTACTGCTACCCGAGCGGGGCCCTCGTCGGCGGCGAGCCCGGCCGGCCCGTCATCCCCGAGAGGTTGCACATGGTCGGGGACCCCGGGACCCGGGCCCCGCACATGTGGCTGACCCGGGCGGGTGAGCGGATCTCCACGCTGGACCTCTACGAGCGCTCCTTCGTGCTGCTCAGCGGCGTCGGCTCGCCGTGGCGGGCGGCCGCGGACCAGGTGGCCGCGGAGCTCCCGGTACGGCTGGACGCCTACACCATCGGCTCCGGGCCGGCCGCCGACCTGGTCCAGGACGGCGGCGGCTCCGACTGGAGCGAGGTCCACGCGATGAGCGCCGAGGGCGCGGTGCTCGTACGGCCGGACGGGTTCGTGGCCTGGCGCTCGGAGGGCGCGGTCGCCGACCCCCGGGCGACGCTGCACGAGGTCCTCTCGACGGTGCTGCGCCGGGCGTGACCACCTCGTCCCCCCTTCCGCCGGCCGTGCACGCGGCCGGCGGAAGAGGTTCAGCGGCAGGCCCAGCAGCCCGCCCAGCAGCCGGGGTCGGGCCGGAGGCCACGCCGGCGGCCGGCTTCGGCGCCGACGCCTCCGCCCGCCGCACGGCGGGCGCGGGCCGGGTCTCCGTGCCGGTCACGGTCAAGGGAGTTCCGGTGCGCGTAACACGCGATGACGACCGCGAGCGCGGCCAGTTCCTCCGGGGCGGCAACGCCCTTCTCCACACGCAGCAGGCTCGCTATCGGCACATCGTTCGACATCGGCACGGCCTCTCTCACGGGGGCTGCGCGTGCGCCCGGCCGCGGCACGAGGGGCGGACCGGATCGGCGCCGACGCGGGCGGCACACGGGTGGCTCGGCGCGCCGGCGGGACGTGTTCCGCGTGTGCGAACCGGCCTGCGGACTCCTGTCGGATCACCAGGAGTCCTGTCGCGACCGACGCTACAAGCGCGCGGCGGACCCGGCACTCCGGGGACGCGCGGTCCGGGGGCGTCCGGTTGGCGCACGGGCGGTCCGGGGGCGTGCGGTCCGGGCACGTACGGTCCGGGCACGTACGGTCCGGGGCGCGTCGCCCGCGCGTCCGCGGCGTCGCCGCGGGGCCTGTCGTGACCGCCCACGGGCCCCTGTTGTGCCGGGGCTGCGCCGGCCGGCTGTACGCCGTCTGCATCACGGACCACTCCGGCGGCAACACCGCCGGCCAGTGGGAGGTCGACCACGAGATGCCCGGGGAGTGCCCGCTGGCCGGGCTGTTGCCCCTGACCGGGACGGCGGTCGACGTCCACGACCTGCCGGGGGCGGAGGAGGTGCTCGGTCCGCCCTTCTGAGCGGGGCGGGTTGGGCCGCACGGGTGATCGCCGTACGCCGCGTACACCGCCGGCGGCCTCTCGGTGGCCGTCGACGATGCATGCGTTCACTCTTTGAACTCCCCCTGCACGCAAGCGCTTTCCCGGTTCAATCTCTTGACGGCCGCGAGGGCGGGGAGCCACAGTGTCCAGCGGCGCCGTTCTGAGAGCGCTCTCAAAACGGTGACCACGCTCTTCCCCCCGCACCGCGCCTCATCGCGCTTCAGAGAGGGCACCCATGCGTGAGATATCCGGCAGGACACGACCGACGGTCCGGCGGGCCGTCCTGGCCGCGCTCGGCACGATCGTCGTGGTCGCGGCGGCCGCCGCGGGTGTGGCGCTGCCCGCGAGCGCCGCCGCTCCCCCCACCCCGGCCGGCTGGTCCCGGGTGTTCCTGGACGATTTCGACGGAGCCGCGGGGTCCGGGGTGAACACCGCCGACTGGCAGTACACCACCGGTACCGGCTACCCCGGCGGACCCGCCAACTTCGGTACCGGCGAGATCGAGACGATGACCGCCGACCCCTCCAACGTCTCCCTCGACGGCACGGGCAACCTGCGCATCACGCCGAGGCGCGACGCGGCCGGCAACTGGACGTCCGGCCGGATCGAGACCAGGCGGTCCGACTTCCAGCCCCCGGCCGGCGGCACGCTCCGCACCGAGGCGCGCATCCAGATGCCGAACGTCACGGGTCCGGCGGCCAAGGGTTACTGGCCGGCGTTCTGGATGCTCGGAGCCCCGTACCGCGGCAACTGGTGGAACTGGCCGGGCATCGGTGAGATCGACATCCTGGAGAACGTCCAGGGCATCAACAACGTCTGGGCCACCGTGCACTGCGGCACGAGCCCCGGTGGACCCTGCAACGAGACGTCCGGCATCGGCGGCCAGCACGTGTGCCCGGGCACGAGCTGCCAGGGCGGCTTCCACACCTACGCCGTGGAATGGGACCGCGCGACCGCCGTCGAGGAGATGCGCTTCTACGTCGACGGAGTCAACTTCCACACCGTACGGGCGAACCAGGTGGACGCGACCACCTGGACCAACGCCACGAACCACGGCTACTTCATCATCCTCAACGTCGCCATGGGCGGCGGTTTCCCCGATGCCTTCGGCGGCGGTCCCGACGCGGGCACCCAGCCCGGCCACGCCATGGTCGTCGACTACGTGTCCGTCCTCCGCTCGACCGGCGGCACGACCCCGCCCACCACTCCCCCGACCACCCCGCCCACGACGCCCCCGACCACCCCGCCGGCCGGAAACCGTGACGCGTACTCCGCGATCCAGGCCGAGTCGTACGACGGCCAGGCAGGGGTGGCCAAGGAGACCACCGCGGACTCCGGCGGCGGCGAGAACCTCGCGTCGCTCGGCAACGGCGACTGGGCCCTGTTCAGGGGCGTCGACTTCGGCTCCACACCGGCGAGGCAGTTCCACGGACGCGTGGCGAGCGGCGCGGCCGGCGGGGTCAGCGGGCTCGTCGAGGTGCGCCTGGACAGCCGTACCTCGGCGCCGGTCGGCAGCTTCTCGATCGCGGGCACCGGCGGGTGGCAGAGCTGGCGCACGGTGCCGGCGAACATCACCGCGGTCACGGGCACGCACGACGTCTACCTGACCTTCACCAGCGGCCAGCCCGCCGACTTCGTGAACGTCAACTGGTTCGAATTCGGGCACTGAGCCGATCGCCGGGGGCTCCGTCAGCGACTGCGCCACTCCTCGGCCAGCAGCCGGTAGGAGCGGACCCGGTCCGCGTGGTCGTGCGTGATGGTGGTGATCAGCAACTCGTCGGCCCCGGTGGCCTCTTGGAGCCGTTCCAGATGATCGGCAACGGTCCGCGCCGAGCCGACGAACTGGGTCTCCACCCGGTCGGCGACGAGTTCCCGGTCCGCCTCCGTCCAGGGCAGGGCGCGCGCCTCGGCGGGCGTGGGGAAGGGGATGGCGCCCTCGGCGGTACGGATGCTGCGCACCCAGGGCGCGTATCCCGTGGCCAGTTCGCGGGCGGTGGCGTCGTCCTCGGCGACGACGACGTCGGCGGAGACCGTCAGGTACGGCCGGTCCAGCTCGGCCGAGGGCTTGAAGGCGGCCCGGTAGCCCTCGGCCGCCTCCAGCACCGAGGCCGGGCTGACGTGGTAGTTGGCCGCGAATCGCAGCCCGTTGCGGCCCGCGGTCTCCGCACTGACTCCCCCGCTGCTGCCCAGGATCCACACCTGTACGTCGGCCCCCTCACCGGGGACGGCATGTGCCTCCACCCCCTCCGGGGAGCGGTAGTCGCCCCGGAGCAGCGCGAGGACGTCGTCGATCTGCTCGGCGTAGTCCTGGGGCTGGGCACCGGGCAGGTTCAGCAGCTTCTGCTGGAGCGCGACCCGCGGATGACCCAGCAGAGGGGCGAAGGAGAACCGGGCGGGGATGCGCAGTCCGTTCGGGGTGTACCCCCCGAAGGGAGGGTCCTGCGAGGCTCCCGGCTGCGGCCGGCCCGCCGAGCGCCCCAGACCCAGGTCGAGGCGGCCGGGGTGCAGCGCGTCGATCAGGCCGAACTCCTCGACCGTGGACAGGGCGGTGCGGTGCCCGAGCTGGACGGCGCCGGAGCCGATCCGGATGGTCGAGGTCGCGGAGGCGGTCAGCGCGAGCACGACCGCCGGGGAGGTCCCGGCGACCCCCGGGTTGAGGTGGTGCTCGGCGAACCAGTAGCGGGCGTAGCCGAGGGCCTCCGTCTGCCGGGCGAGGTCGATGCTGTGGTGCAGGGCCTCGGCCGCCGTGGAACCGGAGGGGACCGGGACGAGGTCGAGGACCCCGAGGGGGATGCCGGACATGGCCGGGCTCCTTACAGGTCGGGAAAGGAAGGGTCGGGGATCTCGCGGCGCAGCACCGGGGCGATCCGCGACTGGAAGAGTTCGAGGGAGGCCCGGTGCTCCGCGGGGGTGAGCCCGCCCGGTTCCGCCTGGAGGTGCAGGGCGGTGTGGCCGAAGGCCTCGTGGTAGCGGTGGACCTTCTCGATCACCTGCTGGGGGCTGCCGACCAGTGCCGAGCTCCGTTCGACGAAGTCCTCCAGCGTCGGGAAGACAGGAGCCAGACCCTGCTGCTCGTGGAAGGCGAGGTACCGGGCGAACGCCGGCCGGTACGCCGCCACCGCCTGCTGCGAGGTGGGGGCCGCGTGGTAGCCGGCCGTCCCCGCGCCGACGACGGCGTGCGCCGGGTCGTGCCCGTAGTGCTCCCAGCGCTCCCGGTAGTGGCGGACCAGCTCGGCGTACGGGCCGATCGGGTGGGTGACGTTCGCCGAGAAGAGCGGGTCCCCGTAGCGCGCCGCGAGGTCGACGGACTCCCGGCTGGTCGCGCTGCCGTGCCAGACCCGCAGGGCCGGCTGGAAGGGCCTCGGCAGCACCTCGGCGCAGGCCAGGGCGGGGCGGAAGCGCGGCTCGGCGCTCACCTTGTCCTCGCGCCAGATCCGCCGGAAGAGCTCGTAGGCCTCGGCGTTGCGCTCCCACTGGTCCTCGGGGGTCACGTGGAACAGCTCGCGCTGGGCCGTGCCGTTGCCCTTGCCGATCATCAGCTCCAGACGGCCGTCGGAGAGGTGGTCGAGCGTCGCGTAGTCCTCGTACGCCCGCACCGGGTCCAGCAGGCTCAGGGTGGTCACGGCGGTGAACAGCCGGATCCGGCGGGTCAGCGCCGCGATGTGGCTGAGCACCACGGGCGGCGAGGACGACAGGAAGGGCCGCTCGTGGCGCTCGCCGACCCCGAAGCCGTCGAAGCCGAGCTCCTCGGCGAGCAGCGCGGCGTCGACCACCTCGCGGAACCGCTCCCGTGTGGGTGTGAGGGCGCCCGTCACCGGATCCGCGGAGTCCGTGATGAGGGTGATGGCCAGGAACTTCATGAGCGCGCGGCCTGCCGGTCGGAAGCCGCCTCCGGCACCGCGAGCCCGAGGTGGTCGCGCAGGGTGGTGCCCGCGTACTCGGCGCGGAAGACCCCCCGCTCCTGGAGCAGCGGGACGACGGTGTCGGCGAAGACGTCCAGGCCGCCCGGGGTGATGTGGGGCACCAGGATGAAGCCGTCGGCGGCGTCCGCCTGCACCAGCGTGTCGATCTGCGCGGCGACGGTGGCGGCGGAGCCGACGAAGGTCTGGTCGGCCGTGGTGGAGATGACGAGTTCGCGGATCGACAGGTTCTTGGCCTCGGCGAGCGCGCGCCACTGCCGTGCGGTGGCGAGCGGGTCACGGAACTCCCGTACGCTCGCCCGCCCGAGGGCGATGGTGTTCTCCCCGAGCTCGGGGTCGACCTCGGGCAGCGGACCGTCCGGGTCGTAGCCGGACAGGTCCCGGTTCCAGACGTGCTCCAGGAACTTGATCGCGGTCTGCCCGCTGACCTGGAGGCGGCGCACCTCGTGAGCCACCTCACGGGCCTCGGCGTCGGTGTCGCCGAGGACGAAGGTGGCCGCAGGCAGGATCTTCAACTGGTCCGGTGTGCGGCCGTACTTGGGAAGGCGGCTCTTGACGTCGGCGTAGAACTCCCGGCCCGCGTCGAGCGTCCCGTACCGGCCGAAGATCGCGTCGGCGCCGGCGGCGGCGAACTCACGGCCCTCGTCGGAGTCGCCCGCCTGGAAGATCACCGGCCGGCCCTGCGGGCTGCGCGGCACGTTGAAGTGGCCCTCGATGTCGAAGTGCTGCCCCCGGTGGGCGAAGGCCCCGGCCCGCGCGTCCCGCAGGAAGGCGCCCGATCCGGCGTCGGCGAGGATCTCGGAGCCGTCCCAGGAGTCGAACAGCTCGGTGGCGGTGGCCAGGAACTCCTTGGCCCGGGAGTAGCGCTCCTCGCGCGGCAGGAACCCGCCGCGCCGGAAGTTCTCGCCGGTGAAGGCGTCCCAGGAGGTGACGACGTTCCAGGCGGCCCGGCCCTCGGACAGGTGGTCGAGCGAGGCGAACTGGCGGGCCACCTCGTAAGGTTCGTTGAAGGTGGAGTTGATGGTGCCGGTCAGCCCGAGGCGCTCGGTGACCGCCGCCAGCGCGGCGAGCACCGTGAAGGTGTCGGGACGGCCGACCACGTCCAAGTCGTAGATCCGCCCACCCTGTTCCCGCAGCCTCAGCCCCTCCGCGAGGAAGAGGAAGTCGAACTTGGCGCGTTCGGCGGTCCGCGCGAAGTGGACGAACGAGTCGAAGTCGATGTGGCTGCCGGCCGCCGGGTCACTCCACACGGTGGTGTTGTTGACGCCCGGGAAGTGGGCTGCGAGATGGATCTGCTTGAGCGGCTTGCTGCTCATGACGCGTCCTTCCGGGTCCGGGATCAGGCGGCGGAGTGGGCGGCATAGCGGCCGGCCGGGCGCTCCAGGCCCAGCAGTCCGCGCAGGGTGGCCGCCTCGTACGCCCGGCGGAAGACCCCGCGCCGCTGGAGCTCCGGTACCAGGCCCCGGGTGATCGCGGGCAGGTCGTGGGCGATCACACCGGGCCGCAGCAGGAAACCCGACAGGCCCGTCTCCCGGCGCTCCAGGAGCAGCTCCGCCAGCTGCCCGGGGCTCCCGGCGAAGACGACGCCCCCGTCGCCGTACGAGGCGCCCGCGAGCGCGTCCAGGCGCTCCAGACGGGCGACGGCCGCCGGGGCGTCCTCGTCCAGGAACACGGTGAGGTCCCCGAACAGGTGCAGTGGCTGCGCCGCGAGCCCGGTCGCCTCCCGGGCCCGCCGGATCGCCTCGACGGCGGCCCTCGTACCGTCCCCGTCGTGCGCGGCGACGTACCCGACGTCCGTGGACCGGGCGACGAGCGCATACGAGGATTCGCCGTCGCCGGACGCGCCGACCACGGGCTGCCCCTGCGGCGGGCGCGGGGTGATCGACGGCCCCCTCACAGTGAAGTGACGGCCCTCGAAGTCGATGTAGTGCAGCTTGTCGCGGTCGACGAACCGGCCCGTGGCCACGTCCCGGATCTCCGCGTCGTCCTCCCAGCTGTCCCACAGCCGCCGGATCACCTCGACGTGGTCGGCGGCCTCCGCGTAGGACTCCGCTTCCGGGAGCGGGACCGGCCGGCGGCCGAAGTGCCGTGTCTCGTGGAGGAGTCCGGACACCTGGATCCACAGGCCGGCGCGGCCGCGGCTCACGTGGTCGAGGGTGGCGATCGCCTTGGAGATGTGGAAGGGCTCGGTGTGGGTGGCCGTCACCGCCGGGACCAGGCCTATGTGCCGGGTCAGCGGTGCGACACGGGCAGCGGTGAGCACCGCGTCCAGCCGCCCCCGGACCCGGTCCGTGCGTCCGTCGGGCCCGTCGGCCGAGGACGACTGGAGGCTGAGGGAGTCCTCGAAGGAGACGAAGTCGAGCAGTCCGGCTTCGGCCTCGGCCACGGCGTCGGCCCAGTAGCGGGCCGTGAAGATCTCACCGGGCCGGGCGCCCGGCTCGCGCCAGGCGGCGGGGTGCCGGCCCGCGCCGTCGAGCGCGACGGCCAGGTGCAGCGGTTCGGAGGATGCCGGTGCGAAGGGAAATGCGGATGCGGGCGGGGATGCGGACACGTCGAATTACGCCTTCCTGATCGGCCGGGTGAAGAAAAAGGCCGATGCGCGTCGCGAATATGAGGGCGTACGAGAGGGCGGGGAAGAGGCCCGTGAGGCCCGTCATCGATATCCCTTCGAAACGCTAGGCCCTATAGCGGTGCCATACAATGACCTGAATATTAAGAGAAGTTGGCAGTGGTGTTGCCGGGCGCGCGGACCGCCGTGAAGGACGGGCGGCGGCGCAAGGTGAAGCCGATCGAGACCGCCGCCCGGTGGTCGGGATGGGTGCACACTGCGCTGATCTCGGTCCAGCCGGGTGGCCGCAGCCGCTCTCCGCATGGCGATCAGCCGGCCCGGGTGCCGGATGCCGAGGTACGTGCCCAGCTCGACGGTGCGGGCGGGGTGAGTACGCCGGCGAGCGCGGCGGTCCCGCCGTCGCCGACCAGTCTGCGCAGGTCGGCCGAGGAGTCCGGGGCGGCCGGGTCATGGGGCGGGCTCTCCGTCCGTGGCGCGGCCCGGCGGCCGGGGATTCAGGAGTCGGTCACGGGCAGGCCCGGCTGATGTCGTTTTCTGCGGCGTAAGCCGGGCAGCCCGGAGAAGGGCTGTCAACGGGCCCGATGTCGATGTCCGCGTAAGCATGCGGCAATTTCATCCGCCGTACACACAACGCCTTCTGGTGAAATATTCGGGCTGTTGGACCGGCCCGCCTCCGGGGCTACTGGTGGTCGGGGACGTACTTGTAGCCGACGCGGCGCACGGTGGAGATGCGGCCCCGGTGGGCGGGACCGAGCTTGCGGCGCAGCCTGGCCACGTGGACGTCGACCGTACGGCCGTCGCCGATGTGTCCGTACCCCCAGATGTCCGAGATGAGGGCGTCACGTCTGTGGACCGTGTACGGATGGGCCACCAGGTGCGCCAGAAGGTCGAACTCCAGGTAGGTGAGGTCCAGTTCGCGTCCGTCGACCTCGGCCAGCCGACGTGCGCCGTCGATCCGGACGGCATCGTCAGGCCGGACGGGGGCGGGGTGCGGGGCTGCCGGTGCCGGCGCGGGTGCCCGGAGCGTCCTGGTGTCGAGGGGATGGATCTCCGGGCGTATGCCGTGCGCGGTCATCACCGCGACCGGGTCGACGTCCGCCGGCAGGAACACGAGGTATCCGACGCGGCCGCCGCCGATCCCGCCCGCGGGGACGGCGGGTGGGCGGTCGCCGACCAGTTGGAGGCGCGGGGCCGGGGGACGGCGGACGGCGGTGGCGGATACCGGTGCGGGAAGTGCGGTGGTCACGGTGAGCCCCTTCGGCTGCGGAATCAGGTACGGACGCCGGATGGTGGGCGACGACGGGGCAGGGGTCTCCGTGACGGATCCGACGGGAGAGCCGGCACGTCGCACGCCGGGCGGACCCGTACGGCTACGGCTCAGGGGCCCGGGCCACGGGTCACGGGAAAGTGCGGCGCACGGAGAGGAGCGACGGCCGGAACACCGGCGCACGTCGAGGAAATGCCCTGTCGAAGAAACCCTAGACGGGTCGGCAGACGGCGCTGGCGACGCGACGGAGGTCAACGTGCCTGCGGCGTACGAGCAACGGCTGCGACGGGGACATGGTCACATCGTGAGGTGTGTGGCGGGTGCGCGTCAATACTTCCCTACCGATTGACTAGGAAACTGCCCTGACCTGCATGGTCTCTCATGTCGAGATCGGATCGTCCGCCATTCGGTCACGCTCTTGCCCGGCAGGCAGCTTCGGGCGACTATCCCTATCAATCCGATGGGAAAGGTGGGGATTCGGTGAAGCGGCCGGTCGGCGCCACCCAACAACGTTCCGGAGTAGCCGACATGACCACCGCCATCCCCCCTGGCACCACCGGCCGCCGATCTCTCGACGAGCGGCGCCGCACGCTCCTGCGCACGGCCCGCGACGTGGCGGACGACCTCGCCGCGGACGCCATCGCGCGCGACCAGGCGGGTAAGCCGCCGGCCGACGAGACGGCCCGGCTGCGCGAGGCGGGCCTGCCGGCGGCCCTCACCCCGCCGGGGCCCGACCGCGGGGCGGACTGGCGCACCGGATGCGCCGTCATACGGGAGATCGCCGCGGCTGACGGCTCCGTCGGCGACGTACTCGCCCGCCACTACGTGCACACCTGGAGCGGACGCTTCTACGCGGGCCACCAGCACGCGGCCGCCCTCGAAGAGGAGTCGGTGGCCGAGCAGTGGCTGTGGACCGGTGCGGTCCGCGCTCCCGTCCCCCACGACGACGGCGACGCACCGGAGCTCACGCTGAGGCGGCGCACCCCCGGCTACGTGCTGAGCGGGCGCCGGCCCGTGGACACGGCGGTGGCCACGGCCGACCAGATCGTCGTCGACGCCGTGTGCGCGGCGACCGGTGACGTCCTGGTCGTACGGATCCCAGCGGGCGCACGGGGGGTGACCGTCGAGTCCGCCCACGACCGCCTCGGGCAGCGCGTCGCCGGCGCGGGCGAGGTCGTCCTGGACCGGGTCGCCATCACGCCCGAACAGGTGCTGGGCCGCCGGCCGCACGACGAGGAGTCCACCGCGCCCTTCACCGCGCTCGCGGAGCCCGCGCTCCGGCTCGCCCTGTGCCACGTCGGCCTCGGCATCGCGGAGGGCGCCCTCACCGAGGCGCGCGACCTCAGCAGGGGCGGCCGCGCGCACCGGCTGCCCGGTGAGGACCCGGACCTCTTCCTGACGTACGGGGAGCTCGCCTCGGCCGCCCAGACGGCCACCGCCGTGGTCGACCGGGCGACGGACGTGATGGCGCGGGCCCTCGACACGGGTACGCACCTCGACGCGGAGGGAGCCGCGGGCGTCGCGGCCCTGGTCGCCACGGCCGAGACCGTGACGTCGAAGGCCGCCCTGCGCATCACCGCCCGGGTACTGGAACTCGCCGACGCGCCCGGCTTGGACCGGTTCTGGCGCAACGCCCGGGTCCTGACGGCGCACCGCCCGGCCGCCCACCGCCTGCGCTCCATCGGCGAGCACTACCTCAACGGCTCCCACCCCGTGGTGGCGGCGTTCCGCTGACGCGAGCCCGAGCACCTGCCCGGCGGCCGCCGGCCACCCGCCGCCGGCCACCCGCGAGGGGACACCGGCCGAATCGATGCAAGATAATGTCCGTATGCGGATCTCAGCCAGGGCGGACTACGCGGTACGTGCCGCACTGCAGCTTGCCGCGTCGCAGGATGACGGGCCCGTGAAGGCGGAGGCCATCGCCGACGCCCAGGACATCCCGCACAAGTTCCTCGAGGGCATCCTGAACGACATGCGCCGGGGCGGTCTCGTGCTCAGCCAGCGCGGCGGCAACGGCGGCTACCGGCTGGCCAAGCCCGCCCAGTCCATCAGCATCGCGGACGTGATCCGGGTCGTGGACGGACCGCTCGTCTCGGTGCGCGGGGTCCGCCCTCCGGACCTGTCCTACACCGGCCCCGCCCAGGCACTGCTCCCCCTGTGGATCGCACTGCGGGCCAATGTCCGCGAGATCCTCGACGGCGTGAGCCTCGCCGACGTCGCGTCGTCCGACCTGCCCGCGGACGTATCGGCACTGGCCGACACCCCCGGTGCCTGGACCAATCCCTGACCCCTGCTCCACCTGCACGTTCTCACATAACGAGATTCCGGCGTCCACCATTCGGTCACCCTCTTGGGGTGGGTGTCCGCCTCTGCCAATATGCCTACCAACCAGGTGGGAAAACTAGGAATCCAGGGAGGTGGGCCGTGCGAACACTGCATCACGCAGGCCGGACGCTGCCTCTGACCTCCCGCCGGCACATCGACCTGCTCCGCACGTCCAGCGCCATCTGTCAGTCCGGCTGACACCCATGCGCCGGGCCCCGCTCCACGTGTAGTCACCGCTGAGCACCGTCGGACGGGCCCCTCGGCCGACCACGCCGACCGCGTGGAGTCGAGCGCGGGCGTGCGCCGTCCGGGCTCGACCTCCGTCCCCGAGGTGTCCGGCACCCCTGCGTTCCTCGGGCCCGCGACCGCAACCCTGTCGCCCACCGCTCACCGCCCACCGCTCACCATTCACCGCCGGGCGTCGGGCGTCGGTTCCGTGTGTGTCGATGGTCTCGCGTCGCCCTTCTCCGTACCTCCTTGAACACCATCCCGTGAAAGGACACCTCCGTGTCTGCCGCAAGACCGCTCACCACCCTGCGCGCCATCGCCGTCACCGCGACGCTTCCCCTGCTGCTCACCGCCTGCGGCTACGGCTCCGAGGCCAAGAAGGACGAGGGCGGCAAGGCCGCGAACGCCGCCGCCACGGACGGCGCGAAACTGTCGGCCTCCGAGGTGCGGATCGGCTACTTCCCGAACCTGACGCACGCCACCGCGCTGGTCGGCCTCCAGGAAGGCCTGATCCAGAAGGAACTCGGC
>NZ_JOIR01000060.1 GCF_000720115.1 Streptomyces sp. NRRL F-2580 | reverse complement strand
GGGCCTCCTCGGGCCCGGAACGTGTCGGGGGGGCGGAGAGCGCAGCCTCGTTGTGTTCGGCCCCCTGCGGGGATCCCCCCGGCACAACCGGCCCCCACCCGACCCCGCCCAAGCGGCGCAGCCAACCCGCAGCCGACCCCCGCAAAAGCAACGCCAAACCCAGCCCCGCCGGCGTTTGAGGCGCGGGGGCCCGGGGGCAGCGCCCCCGCAACGGCGCCGCACCGGACTCCGCTCACCGGCACACCGGCCCCCCGCCAAAGCCCGCGCCCAGCGGGACCGGCACACCCGCCACCCGCCACCCGCCACCGCCAAGGCCCGCGCCCCGCGCCCACCGCTAGCGGACCGGCAGCACCGCCGACACCCTGAAGCCGCCCGCGTCCGTCGGCCCGGACACGAAGACCCCGCCCAGCCCGAGCACTCGCTCCCGCATCCCGACCAGCCCGTTCCCCCCGCTCGGCAGTCCGACCCCGTCCGCCTTCCCCTCGCACGGCCCGTTCTCCACCTGCATCGCCACCTCCCCGTCCCGATGTGCGAGCCGCACCACGACCCGCGCCCCCGGGGCGTGCTTGTGGCAATTGGTCAGCGCCTCCTGCACCACGCGGTACGCCGTCTGCTCGACCTCCGCCGCGTACCCCGCGCCCGCCCCCTCGCCCTGCACGAGCATCTCCACGACCATCCCGGCCGCCCGGGACTGCCCGACCAGCACCTCCAGCTCGTCGAGCGAGGGCCCTTCCTCGGCACCCCCGACGAGCGCGACCGGAGCCATCGGCACGGCGACCACCGCGGCCGCGCCCGGCCCGCCCGGCCCGCCCGACCCCCCGGAGCCCACCACAGCCGGCTTGGGCGCAGCCCTCAGCACGCCGAGCATCTCCCTCAGTTCCGTCAGCGCCTGGCGCCCCATGTCACCCACCAGCGCGGCGTTCTTCGCCGCCCGCGCCGGGTCCTTGACCGCCACCGCCTCCAGCGCGGCCGCGTGCACCACCATCAGCGACACCCGGTGCGCGACCACGTCGTGCATCTCCCGCGCGATGCGGGTCCGCTCCTCCGTACGGGCCCACTCGGCCCGTTCCTCCGCCCGGTCCGCCAGCAGCGACAGCTCCCGCTCCAGCGAGTCCGCCCGCTCCTGCAGGCTCTCCATCAACCGCCGCCGGGCCCCGATGTAGAGCCCGAGCAGCAAGGGCGGCACGGTCAGCGCCACCGCGACGAAGCCTGAGAGCGCTACCACGAGCTTCGGATCGGCCTCCACGTCCCCACGGGTCTGGAGGTACATCACCACGAAGGTCGCCACCAGCGACATCGAGGCCAGGGTGGCGATGATCCGCCGGGGCACCTCGGAGGAGGCGAGCGAGTACATCCCCACCACCGAGAGCAGGAACCCCATCGCGGCCGGCGCGACGGCGATGCCCACGAGCACCACGGCGATCGGCCGGCGCCGCCGCAGCACGAGCGTGGCCCCCACCACGAACCCGAACGCCACCCCGACCGCGGTCGGCAGACCCGCCTCACGGGCGAAGGTGACGCCCTCCCACGCGCACTCCACGGCCGACACCCCGGCGAGCGTCACGTCCGTTACGGCATCCCGTCGCCGCGCCCACCACAACGGCGGCCCAGCGCGGCCTTCCCATTCCCCCGTACTGGTCATGCCGTCCAGCGTACGGGCGGCCTCCGCGGCGGCCCCGGCAATTCCCCGCCTGCGAAACGGCGGACACGAGTACCGTCGCATTGAGGCCGGGTGGTACGGCATAGTAGGGACGGCCAGCTTGATCGGTTCGCGAAACTGTCCGATTCGGCCTGATTTACCATCCCCTGTGGTGTAATTGGCAGCACTGAGGCTTTTGGTGCCTTATGTTCGGGTTCGAGTCCTGACAGGGGAGCTGCACAGCCCCTCGGGTCCTGACCATCGGTCGGGACCCGCCATCACTTCGGCTCCTTTACCCGCCATCATTTCGGCTCCTTTACCCGCCCTCGTTTCGGCTCCTTTGCACCCCGGTATCCTTCACGGGTCCACCCCCGAAGCCGAAGGGCATCCCCGTGAGCGCCAACCGCCCGGCAGCCGTCGTCGTACTCGCAGCGGGTGAAGGCACCCGCATGAAGTCGGCCACTCCCAAGGTCCTGCACGAGATCTGCGGGCGCTCGCTCGTCGGTCACGTCGTCGCCGCCTCCCGTGAGCTGGACCCCGCCCACCTCGTCGTGGTCGTCGGGCACGCCCGGGAGCAGGTCACCGCGCACCTGACCGCCATCGACGCCGGCGTCCGCACCGCCGTCCAGTACGAGCAGAACGGCACCGGGCACGCCGTCCGCATGGCCCTCGAAGAGCTCGGCGGCCCGGTCGACGGGACGGTCATCGTGGTCTGCGGCGACACCCCGCTGCTGACCGGCGAGACGCTGGCGCGGCTGGCGGCGACGCACGAGGCCGACGGCAACGCCGTCACCGTGCTGACCGCCGAGGTACCGGACTCCACCGGCTACGGGCGGATCGTCCGGGACGCGGGCGGCGCCGTGACGGCCATCGTCGAACACAAGGACGCCACCGACGCCGAGCGGGCGATCCGTGAGATCAACTCCGGCGTCTTCGCCTTCGACGGCGGCCTGCTCGCCGACGCGCTCGGCAAGGTCCGTACCGACAACAGCCAGGGCGAGGAGTACCTCACCGACGTCCTCGGCATCCTGCGCGAGGCCGGGCACCGCGTCGGCGCGGCCGTCGGCAGCGACCACCGCCAGATCCTCGGGATCAACAACCGCGTCCAGCTGGCCGAGGCCCGCGCGCTGCTGAACGCGCGCCTGCTGGAGCAGGCCATGCTCGCGGGCGTGACGGTCGTCGACCCGGCGAGCACCTTCGTGGACGTGACCGTCACCTTCGGGCAGGACGCGCTCGTGCACCCCGGCACCCAGCTCCTGGGCACCACGCACATCGCGGAGGGCGCCGAGGTCGGCCCCAACACCCGGCTGAAGGACACCACCGTGGGCGCGGGCGCCCGGGTGGACAACACGGTCGCGGAGAGTGCGGTCGTGGGCCCGCAGGCGTCCGTGGGGCCGTTCGCGTACCTGCGTCCGGGCACGAACCTCGGCGCGAAGGCCAAGGCCGGCACGTACGTCGAGATGAAGAACGCGACGATCGGCGAGGGCACCAAGGTGCCCCACCTGTCCTACGTGGGCGACGCGACGATCGGCGAGTACACGAACATCGGCGCGGCGAGCGTCTTCGTGAACTACGACGGTGAGCACAAGCACCACACCACCGTCGGATCACACTGCAAGACGGGCTCGGACAACATGTTTGTGGCTCCCGTCACCATCGGGGACGGCGCCTACACGGCGGCCGGATCCGTGATCACCAAGGATGTGCCGCCCGGTGCGCTGGCCGTGGCCCGCGGCCAGCAGCGGAATATCGAGGGCTGGGTGGCCCGCAAGCGTCCGGGAAGCGCGGCCGCCACGGCGGCGCAGTCGGCGGCCTCGGAGGATTCCGGGCGCCACTGAGGTGAACTGACCGGAAACAGGTGCGCCCGCGACGGCGTACCGTGATAGGTGCACGCAATTCGGCTGGCTCACCGTGTGCGGGACGGACGCACATGGGGGCGAGCAGCTTCAACACGTCTGAGGAGACAGTGCTGTGACCGGGATCAAGACGACCGGCGAGAAGAAGCTGATGCTCTTCTCCGGCCGCGCCCACCCCGAGCTGGCCGAGGAGGTCGCGCACCAGCTGGGAGTCGGCCTCGTGCCGACCAAGGCTTTCGACTTCGCGAACGGTGAGATCTACGTTCGCTTCCAGGAGTCGGCTCGCGGCGCGGACTGCTTCCTGATCCAGAGCCACACGGCTCCGATCAACAAGTGGATCATGGAACAGCTGATCATGATCGACGCGCTGAAGCGCGCGTCGGCGCGCTCCATCACCGTGATCATCCCGTCCTACGGGTACGCCCGCCAGGACAAGAAGCACAAGGGCCGCGAGCCGATCTCGGCCCGCCTGGTCGCCGACCTGCTGAAGACCTCGGGTGCGGACCGCATCCTCACGGTCGACCTGCACACGGACCAGATCCAGGGCTTCTTCGACGGCCCGGTGGACCACCTGTCGGCCCTGAACGTCCTCGCGGACTACGTGGGCGCCAAGGTGGACCGCACCAAGCTCACGATCGTCTCCCCGGACGCCGGCCGCGTGCGCGTCGCCGACCGCTGGTGCGACCGCCTGGACGCGCCGCTGGCCATCGTGCACAAGCGCCGCGACAAGGACGTCGCCAACCAGGTGACCGTCCACGAGGTCGTCGGTGAGGTCAAGGGCCGTGTCTGCGTCCTGGTCGACGACATGATCGACACCGGTGGCACCATCTGCGCCGCGGCCGACGCGCTGTTCGCGCACGGCGCCGAGGACGTCATCGTGACGGCCACCCACGGCATCCTGTCGGGCCCGGCGGCCGACCGCCTGAAGAACTCCAAGGTCAGCGAGTTCGTGTTCACGAACACCCTGCCGGACCCGTCCGACCTGGAGCTCGACAAGATCACGGTGCTGTCGATCGCCCCGATGATCGCGCGCGCGGTGCGCGAGGTCTTCGAGGACGGTTCGGTCACCAGCCTCTTCGAGGAGCAGCAGTAACCGCTCCGCGGTAGATCCTTTTTGGTACGGCCTCCCTTGCCGGGTACACTCCATGAGTTGCTCGGCGAGGGAGGCCGTACCTGTTTCCGGTACGGACGCTCCGTTATCGACGCGCTCTTCGTAGCAGGCCGTTCCGGCCGGGTGACTGTCGTCCTTTTTCCGTCACCCCACGAGGAGTGAGCATGTCCGAGGTCAAGCTTTCCGCCAAGGTCCGCACCGCGTTCGGCAAGGGCTCTGCCCGTCAGGCCCGTCGTGACGCCCTGACCCCCGCCGTCATCTACGGCCACGGCACCGACCCGAAGCACGTCAACGTCGACGCCCACGCCCTGCAGCTGGCGCTCCGCACCCCGAACGTCCTGATCTCCCTGGACATCGCTGGCGAGGGCACCGAGCTGGTCATCCCGAAGGCCGTGCAGAAGCACCCGCTGAAGCGCTCGGTCTCCCACGTCGACTTCCTGATCGTCAAGAAGGGCGAGACGGTCACCGTCGACGTCGCGATCGTCACCGAGGGCGAGCTGGCCGCCGGCGGCAACATGCTGGAGACCCTCCAGAACACGATCTCCGTCGAGGCCGAGGCCACCCACATCCCGACCGAGGTCACCGTCTCCATCGCGGGCCTCGAGGCCGGCGCGACCATCCACGCCAAGGACCTGGTCCTCCCGGCGGGCACCACCCTGGCCGTCGACGGCGACATCGCCGTCCTGCAGGTCGTGGCCCCGCAGGCCGAGGAGCCGGCCGCCGAGGCCGCCGAGGGCACCGAGGCCTGAGCCTCGCCTTCCCCCCTCAGCAGTTGCTGACCGACCGCCGTCCGGCTCCACTGGAGCGGGACGGCGGTCGTCTTCGTTCAAGGCCTTAAGGAGCTTTTGATGTCGGACGACGCGGCACCCTGGCTGATCGTCGGCCTCGGCAACCCCGGACCGGAGTACGCGGGCAACCGCCACAACATCGGCTTCATGGTGGCCGACCTGCTGGCGGAGCGGATCGGCGGGAAGTTCAAGGCGCACAAGGCCCGGGCCCAGGTGGTCGAGGGCCGCATCGGCGCGCCGGGACCGGCGAACCGCCGGGTGGTGCTGGCGAAGCCGATGACGTACATGAACCTCTCCGGCGGCCCGGTGACGGCCCTGCGCGACTTCTACAAGGTGCCGCTGGACCGGATCGTCGCGATCCACGACGAGCTGGACATCGACTACCCGACGCTGCGCCTGAAGCTGGGCGGCGGGGACAACGGCCACAACGGTCTGAAGTCGATGACGAAGTCGATGGGCCCGGACTACCACCGGGTCCGCTGCGGCATCGGCCGGCCGCCGGGCCGGATGCAGGTCGCGGACTTCGTGCTGAAGGACTTCTCGTCCACGGAGCGCAAGGAGCTGGACTGGTTCGTGGACCGAACCGCCGACTCGGTGGAGTGCCTGGTCCAGGAGGGCCTGGAGCGCGCGCAGTCCACGTACAACTCCTGACGGACATGAGGGAGCCCCCGCACCGGCCGGTGCGGGGGCTCCGTCATGTCCGGCTCCGGGGGCTCAGCCGGTGTTGCGCAGGCCCGCGGCCACGCCGTTGACGGTGAGCAGCAGGGCGCGGGCGAGGAGCGGGTCGGCCTCCTCGCCGCGGGCGGCGGCCGCGCGCTGCCGGGCCAGGAGGGAGACCTGGAGGTAGGAGATGGGGTCGAGGTAGGCGTCGCGGACGGCGAAGGTCTGCTGGAGGACCGGGTTGGAGTCCAGGAGGCGGCTGCCGCCGGTGATGCGCAGGACCTCGTTGACGGTGAGCTCGTGCTCGGCCTCGATGCGGGTGAAGACGTGCTTCAGGTGGTCGGGCACGAGGGTGTCGACGTAGTGGCGGGCGATCCGCAGGTCGGTCTTGGCCAGCGTCATCTCGACGTTGGACAGGAAGTTGCGGAAGAAGTGCCAGCGCTCGCCCATCTCGGTGAGGGCGTCCTGCTGTCCGGCCTCGCGCAGCGCCTTGAGGCCGGAGCCGACCCCGTACCAGCCGGGGACGATCTGGCGGGACTGGGTCCAGCCGAAGACCCACGGGATGGCGCGCAGGCCGTCGAGGCCGGCGCCCGAGTCGGGGCGGCGCGAGGGCCGCGAGCCCAGGTGGAGGTCGGCGAGCTGGTCGACGGGGGTCGCCGCGAAGAAGTACGCCGGCAGGTCCGGGTCCTCGACGAGCGCGCGGTACGCGGCGTGGGCGGCGTCGGAGACGACGTCCATGGCCGCGTCCCAGCGGGCGAGGGCCTCGTCGGACTGGCGGGGCGCGGTGTGCAGGGCGGAGGCCTGCAGGGTGGCCGCGACGGTCAGTTCGAGGTTCTCGCGGGCCAGCGACGGGACGAGGTACTTGTCGGAGATGACCTCGCCCTGCTCGGTGACCTTGATCTCGCCTTCGAGGGTGCCCCAGGGCTGGGCGAGGATCGCGTCGTGCGAGGGGCCGCCGCCGCGGCCGACGGTGCCGCCGCGGCCGTGGAAGAGGCGCAGGCGCACCCCGTAGCGGTGGGCCACGTCGCGCAGCCGCCGCTGGGCGCGGTGGATCTCCCACTGGCTGGTGGTGATGCCGCCGAACTTGCTGGAGTCGGAGTAGCCGAGCATGACCTCCTGGACGTCGCCGCGCAGGGAGACGAGGCGCCGGTAGGAGGGGTCGGCGAGCATCGCGTCGAGGATGACGTCGGCGGCGCGCAGCTCGTCGGTGGTCTCCAGGAGCGGGACGATGCCGATCTTGGCCCAGCCGCCGTGCAGGTCGATCAGGCCGGCCTCGCGGGCGAGTACCGCGGCCGCGAAGACGTCGTCGGCGCCCTGGCACATCGAGATGATGTACGACTCGATGACCTCGGGGCCGAACTTCTCGAAGGCGTCCTTGATGGCGAGGAAGACGCCGAGGGTCTTCTGCCCGGCCGCGTCGAGGGGCGCCGGGGTGGGGGCCAGCGGGCGGCGCGAGCGCAGCTCCTTGGCGAGGAGCTTGCCGCGGTAGTCGCGGGGCATGTCGGCGTAGCGCCAGGACTCCTCGCCGAGGCGGTCGAAGAGCTGGCCGAGCGCGTGGTGGTGGGCGTCGGCGTGCTCGCGTACGTCCATGGTGGCGAGCTGGAGGCCGAAGGCGGCCAGGGTGCGGATGGTGCGGTCCATGCGGCCGTCGGCGAAGAGGGCGCCGCGGTGCTCGCGCAGGGAGGTCTGGATGAGGGTGAGGTCGGTGAGCAGCTCGGCGGTGCCGAGGTAGTCGCGGCCTTCCTCGTGCGGGGTGCCCTTGGCGAGGCGCTCGCGGGTGTTGAGGAGCTTCTGGCGGATGCAGGTGGCCTTGAGGCGGTACGGCTCCTCGGCGTTCAGCCGCTTGTAGCGCGGGCTGATCTCGGGGAGGCGTTCCAGGTCGGCCTGGAGGGAGGCGAGGAGTTCCTCGGTGGCGCCGGTGTAGCGGATGGAGTTGGACAGCAGGCCGCGCAGGAAGTCGATGAGTTCGAGTGCGTCGGTGATGCCGTGCTCGTGCTGGAGGATCAGCACGTCTCGGGTGACGTCGGGGGTGACGTTGGGGTTGCCGTCGCGGTCGCCGCCGATCCAGGTGCCGAAGGTGAGCGGGCGGGTGCCGGCGGGCAGCTCGACGCCGACGCGCTGGAGCTCGGCGGCGAGGTCCTCGAGGACGTCGCCGACGGCGCCGGCGTGCAGCTCGTCGAGGTAGTAGATCGCGTTGCGGGCCTCGTCGGCGGGCTCGGGGCGGACCACGCGCAGCTCGTCGGTCTGCCAGACGAGGTCGATGTTCTCGGCGAGCCGCAGGTCGTGGCGGCGGCGGTCGCCGGCGCCGGTGACGGGCTCCTCCAGCAGCGCGGCGATGCGGCGCAGCTTGTTGAGGACGCTGCGGCGGGCCGCCTCGGTGGGGTGCGCGGTGAAGACCGGGCGGACGTTGAGGTTCTTCACCGTCTGGCGCAGGTGTTCGGGGTCGGCGTCCTTGAGCATGTCGGCGGTACGGGCGAGGAGCCCGCCCTCGGCGGCACGGTGGGCGCGCAGTTCCTTGCCGCGGTGCACCTGCTCGGTGACGTTGGCGAGGTGGAAGTAGGTGGAGAAGGCGCGCACGAGCTTGGCGGCGGTCTCCAGGTCGGTGTCGCCGAGCAGCTCGGCGGCGGCCTCGCCGTCCGTGCGGGTGAGGGCACGCACCTTCTCGACGAGGTCGAGGAGTTCCTGGCCCTCCTGGCGTACGAGGGTCTCCCCGAGGAGGTCGCCCAGGCGGCGGATGTCCGCGCGCAGCTCCGCGTTGGCGGTGGCGGCCGGGGTGACGGGGGCCTGGCCCTGGGGGGCCTGGTCAGCACTGCTCACAGGTGCGGCTCCTTGCAGTGTTCGAGCGCTACTGGGCGGTGGGCTGCCGGCCGCGCGCTCCGATGCCCCTGCGGACTCCGTCCGGGGGATCGTCGCTCCTGATGCGCAGCTCGGGCTGCCCGTGCGGACCGCGCTGTCCGACGGGACCAGGATAGGTGTCCCGCGCGTGTGCCTGGGCAGACGTCTCATAAGGCGGCGCGTGCCCCGTCCGCGGGCGCGTTTTCGCCCCCGACGCGCTCCTCTTGCCTCGGGACCCGGCTTTGCCATACTTACGATGCCGTAGGTTACGGGTCCGTAGGGTCCGTGACCGGTGAGCCTGCCGACTCCTCTCACCCCCCAGGGGACCCCATGACCACCAGTCCCGATCTGATCGAGGATGCCTCGGCGTCCTCCGACACATCTGCGCCGTCCGCCACCCTCGGCGGCGAGAACAAGCGGTCCATCGAACAGATCGCTCTGCTGCTGTTCATCACCGTTCCCTTCCTGGCCCTGCTGGCGGCGATCCCGCTGGCATGGGGCTGGGGGGTGAGCTGGCTGGACGTGGGCCTGATGGTCTTCATGTACTTCCTGGCCTGCCACGGGATCACCATCGGTTTCCACCGCTATTTCACGCACGGTTCCTTCAAGGCGAAGCGCCCGCTGCGGATCGCCCTGGCCGTGATGGGTTCGATGGCGGTGGAGGGACCGCTGGTGCGCTGGGTGGCGGACCACCGCAAGCACCACAAGTACTCGGACCACGAGGGTGACCCGCATTCGCCGTGGCGGTTCGGCGAGACGCTGCCGGCGCTGATGAAGGGGCTGTGGTGGGCGCACATCGGCTGGCTCTTCGACGAGGAGCAGACCGATCAGCAGAAGTACGCCCCGGACCTGATCAAGGATCCGGCGATCCGGCGGATCTCGCGCGACTTCATCTTCTGGACGATGCTGTCGCTGGCGATCCCGCCGCTGGTGGGCGGTCTGGTGACGATGTCCTGGTGGGGTGCGTTCACGGCGTTCTTCTGGGGCTCGCTGGTGCGGGTCTCGCTGCTGCACCACGTGACGTGGTCGATCAACTCGATCTGCCACGCGGTGGGCAAGCGGCCGTTCAAGTCCCGGGACCGCAGCGGCAACGTGTGGTGGCTGGCGGTGCTCTCCTGCGGGGAGTCCTGGCACAACCTGCACCACGCCGACCCGACCTCGGCCAGGCACGGTGTGCTGCGCGGCCAGATCGACTCCAGCGCGCGGCTGATCCGCTGGTGCGAGCAGCTGGGCTGGGCCACGGACGTGCGCTGGCCGTCGGAGGCCCGCCTCGACGCCCGGCGCAAGGAAAACGAGCCGAAAGCGGCATGATGGGGGGCGTGGCGATCGACGGCGGTAATTCCAGCAGCGACAAGCCCCGGCGCGGCCGCCGGGTGCGGATGACGGGCGCGGAGCGGCGCCAGCAGCTGCTGGACATCGGCCGGGCACTGTTCGCCGAGAAAGGCTTCGAGGGCACGTCGGTGGAGGAGATCGCCGCGAAGGCCGGGGTGTCCAAGCCCGTGGTGTACGAGCACTTCGGGGGCAAGGAGGGGCTGTACGCGGTGGTCGTGGACCGGGAGATGCGCCAGCTGCTGGACGGGGTGACGGGGGCGTTGACGGCCGGGCATCCGCGGGAGCTGCTGGAGCAGGCCGCGTTCGCGCTGCTGGACTACATCGAGTCGTACACGGACGGGTTCCGGATCCTGGTCCGGGACTCCCCCGTGGCGCAGTCGACCGGCACCTTCGCCTCGCTGATCAGTGACATCGCCACTCAGGTCGAGGACATCCTGGGTCTGGAGTTCAAGGCACGGGGCTTCGATCCCAAGCTGGCGCCGCTGTACGCGCAGGCGCTGGTCGGGATGGTGGCGCTGACCGGGCAGTGGTGGCTGGACGTCCGCAGGCCGAAGAAGGCGGAGGTGGCCGCCCACCTGGTCAACCTGGCCTGGCACGGGCTGGACGGGCTGGAGTCGAAGCCGCAGCTGGTGGGCCGCCGCAAGAGCTGAGCGGGCCGGGAGTACGACGGCGCCCCGCCACCGAGCACTCGGTGACGGGGCGCCGTCGTGTGGTGCGGGCCGGTCAGCCGCACTCTTCCAGGGCCTGCGGTTCCAGGGCGTGCTCCTCAAGGAATTCGAGCCGGTTGCCGACGGGGTCCTCGGAGTAGAAGCGGCGGTGGCCGGGCAGGTCGTCGTCCCAGACGACCTTGGCACCCCGTTCCTCCAGTCTGTTCGCGTACGCCTCGATGCCGCTCACCCGCAGTCCGGGGTGAGCCTTGCGGGCGGGCCGGAAGTCCGCCTCGATGCCGAGGTGCAGCTGTACCGGCCCGGCGGCGAACCAGCAGCCCCCGCGCGCGGCGAGGACGGGCGGTTTGGGGATCTCGGTCATGCCGAGGACGTCGGTGTAGAAGGCGCGGAGCCGGTCCTCCGAGTCCGGTGGCGCGGCGAGTTGGACGTGGTCGACGGCGGTGAGCACGGTCAGGACTCCTTGCGGGCGACGGCGAAGATCCGGCGGAACGGGAAAACGGTGCCGCGGGGCCCTGTCGGGTAGGCCACGCGCAGCCGGTCGCGGTATTCGGCGAGGAAGGCGTCCACGGCTTCGCGGTCGTCGCCGAGGGCGGTGAGGACGGGCCGCAGGGCGGTGCCCTTGACCCAGTCGAGAACGGGGTCGGGGCCGTGGAGCAGTTGGTGGTAGGTGGTCTCCCAGACGTCGGCGGCGCAGCCGAGCGCGGTGAACCGGGCAAGGTATTCGGCAGGTTCCAGGAGATGGATGTAGCGGGCGCCGTGGCCGGCGAGCCGGGCCCGCCAGCGCGGGGTGTCGCACAGTTCGGCGAGCAGGGCGTGGCTGGGGGCGGTGAAGTTGCCGGGGATCTGGAAGGCGAAGGTGCCGCCGGGGCGCAGGCCGTTGATCCAGGCGCCGAAGGAGCCGGCGTGGCCGGGGACCCACTGCAGGGCGGCGTTGGAGACGATCAGGTCATAGGGCTCCTCGGGGAGCCAGCCGGCGAGGTCGCCGTGGCGGAAGTCGAGGCTGCCGCCGCCGGTGGTGGGGCCGGCGTGCTCCTGGGTGGCGCGGTGGAGCATCTCCGGGGAGAGGTCGAAGCCGGTGATGCGGGCGCCGGGCCAGCGGTCGGCGAGGAGCGCGGTGACATTGCCGGGGCCGCAGCCGAGATCGGCGATGCGGGCGGGCCGGTTGGGGAGCTCGGGTATACGGGTGAGGAGGTCCAGGAAGGGCCGTGTGCGATGGCCTGCGTGCCGGAGGTACTGCTGGGGATCCCAAGTGGGAGCGGAGGGCGCTGTGGACGTGGGGGTCCCCGAGTGCGCGGTATCGGAATACATGTTCGAGCCTCCCTGCTGGCGGGGCGGTCGGAAGCGGAATCTGTCCCGGCCCCCTCCATGCCCCATGCTCGCGGGATTTATATCTCGACGTCAAGATGCTCGCTATCAAGATACTCGGTATGAAGAGACTTCACATCGACAGACCCCTTACACTGATCGGCATGGAGGACGAGGTCGACCGACTGGTGGCGGCATGGCGGCGGGAGCGCCCTGACCTCGACGTGGAACCGCTCGAGGTACTGAGCCGCGTCAGCAGGCTCGCGCGCCACCTCGACCGCGCCCGCCGGCTGGCCTTCTCCGAGCACGGCCTGGAGCCGTGGGAGTTCGACGTCCTGACGTCCCTGCGCCGGGCCGGCGCGCCCTACCAGCTCTCCCCCGGCCAGCTCCTGACCCAGACCCTGGTCACCTCCGGCACCATGACCAACCGCATCGACCGGCTCGCCAAGAAGGGCCTCGTCGAGCGGCTCCCGGACCCCAGCGACCGCCGCGGGGTCCTGGTGCGGCTCACCCCCGAGGGCCGGGACCGTGCGGACCAGGCCCTCGCCGGGCTGCTGGCGCAGGAGCGGGCGATCCTGGCCCAGCTCTCGCAGAACCAGCGCGGTGATCTCGCCGGGCTGCTACGCCAGTTGACCGCTCCGTTCGACAACATCCCCGGCTAGGTCGGCCGGTCGTACGCCGGCCCGCCGGGCCAGCGCCACCGCCGCCAGCGTGGAGTGCACGCCGAGCTTGCCCAGCACGTTCTGCATGTGCGTGCGGACGGTGTGCGGGGACAGGAACAGGCGCGCGGCGACGTCCTTGCGGCCCAGCCCCGCCACCATGCAGCGCAGCACCTCGTGTTCGCGCGGGGTGAGCGACTCCACGAGCCGTTCGCTGTCCGTGCGGTGCTTGCGCGCCGCGGTCAACTCCCGGAGCACTCCGGTCAGCAGCGCGGGCGGCAGGTGGGTCTCCTCGCGCAGCACCCCTCGGATGACGGCCAGCAGCCGCGAGAGCGAGCAGTCCTTCGCCACCCAGCCCGAGGCCCCGGCCTGCAGCGCGTGCGCGGCCCGGCGGGGGTCGTCGCGCTCGGCGAGCACGACCGTACGGACCCCGGGGTGGGTCACCCGCACCCCGGCGACCAGCGCGATCCCGTCCGAGCCGGGCGGCGGTGGCCCCGAGCCCGGCTCCCGCTGGGCGGGCAAGGCCCCGGCGACCGCGCCGAGATCGGCGTCGACCAGCAGGACGTCGAAACGGCGGCCCTCGGCCGCCGCGCGTTCGAGGCAGCGCAGGGCGGCGGGGCCGCTGCCGGCCGCGGACACGTCCACGTCCGGCTCGGCCGCGAGCGCGGCTGCGAGCGATTCGGCGAAGATGCGGTGATCGTCGACGACGAGAACCCGGATACGAACCACAAAACCCCCAAGGGTAGGGGAACGGACGACGGCGGGTACGGCGCCCGGACCGGGTGGTCCGCAGCTGCCCCGGCCGCCGCCGTGACACCTCTGCACTACCCCGGACCGGACGTCGTACCCGACTTGTCTCGACCCCTGAATCAACACCGGCCCCCACCGGTGTCTCGCATCAGCGTAGGGCCCGGTGCCGCTCGCGGTTGGCCGAATAGCAGAAGTTTTCCCTGCGATTTTCCGGCGCAGGCGTTCTGAACCCCCTTCGGGGTGGCTTGAAATCACCTGTACCACCGGTCCGGATGGCAGCTTCCGTACCGGCGCGTGCCACGGGCAGTTGCACGGTGGGCCATTCACCCGGCGTGTGCACGCCGGGCGCCCGCGCACAGCGCCCGGCGGCAGCGTACGGCCCCCACGCACACGCCCCCCGCACCGGACAGGGTGCGGGGGGCGCGCAGGACAGCGGTGTTCCGGGGGGATACCCGTGGGTCAGGCGGTGTGCGTGCGCGCGAAGTTCCACGCGTCCGTGATGATGCCGGTCAGGTCCGAGCGGCTCGGGGTCCAGCCGAGGCGCTCGTGCGCCGTGCGGGCGGAGGCGACCAGCATCGCGGGGTCGCCGGCCCGGCGCGGGGCGACGACCTCGGGGATCTCCCGGCCGGTGACCTTGCGGACCGTCTCGACGACCTCGCGGACCGAGAACCCGCTGCCGTTGCCCAGGTTGCAGATCAGGTGCTCCCCATCGGCGGCGACCCGCAGGGCGGCCAGGTGGGCCTCCGCCAGGTCGGCGACGTGGATGTAGTCGCGCACGCAGGTGCCGTCCGGGGTCGGGTAGTCCTCGCCGAACACGGAGATCGACTCTCGCTCGCCCAGCGCGACCTGGAGGACCAGCGGGATCAGGTGCGTCTCGGGCGTGTGCCGCTCGCCGAACTCCCCGTAGGCCCCGGCCACGTTGAAGTAGCGCAGGGACACCGCGGCCAGGCCGTGCGCCACGCACTCCCCCGCGATCATGTGGTCGACGGCCAGCTTCGAGGCGCCGTACGGGTTGGTCGGCGCGGTCACCGAGGCCTCGGTGAGCAGGCCCTCCGTCGGCTCCCCGTAGGTCGCGGCGGTGGAGGAGAACACCAGCTTGCGCACGCCCGCCTCGCGCATCGCACCCAGCAGGGCGAGCGTGCCGCCGACGTTGTTCTCCCAGTACTTGCCCGGGTTCACCACGGACTCGCCGACCTGCGAGGAGGCCGCGAAGTGCAGCACCGCCTCGTAGGAGGAGTCCAGGTGGCGGGCGGCGTCCTGGATGCGGCCCTCGATGAACGCGGCGCCCGCCGGGACGCCGACGCGGAAGCCGGTGCTGAGGTCGTCGAGGACGGTGACCTCGTGGCCGGCCTCCAGGAGGTGGGCCGCGACCACGCTGCCGACGTATCCGGCGCCACCGGTTACCAGGTACTTGCTCACTCGCCTACTGCCTCTCGCGGGGGAGCACGCGCGGGAGGCTGCGCGTGCTAGGACACTGGCTTACCCGATTCGACGCCCGCGGGGAAATCGGCGGCGGACGGCCGCACCGGCAGCGCCCGGTCCAGCAGGCCGGTACGGGCGGCCAGCGCGGCCGCCTCCAGCCGCGATCCCACACCCAGCTTCATCAGCACCCGCTGCACGTGCGTACGGGCGGTGCTCGGGGCGATCTCCATGCCCGCGGCGATCAGCCGGGTGTCCTCGCCCTCGGCGACCCGCACCAGCACCTCCACCTCGCGCGGGGTGAGCAGCCGCAGCAGTCGGCTGCCCTCGTCGTCGGGCTGGGCGGCCGGGTTCAGGAGCTCCGCGAAGGCCCCCTGCAACAGCTGCGGGGCGATCGCCACCTCGCCCGCCCGCGCCTTGGCCAGCGCCCGCTCCACGCCCTCGATGCGCTCGTCGTGGCGTACGTACCCGGAGGCTCCGGCGGCGAAGGCGGCCGCGATCCCGCGCGGGCTCGGCACCGGGCCGAGGACGACGACGGCGATCTGCGGGCGCTCCCGCTTGATGCGGGCCACGGGCTCGAAGACCCCGGCCTCGGCGGGGCTCGCCGTCCCGAACAGGCACACCTCGGGGGCGCGTCCGATGACCAGCTCGGCGGCGCCCGCGGCCGGTGCCGCCGCCGCCAGGACCCGGTGGCCGCGCAGTTTCAGGGCAGAGGCCAGCGCCTCGGCCAGCAGCCGGTGCTCGTCGACCACCACGACCCGTACGCCCATTGCGGAACCCACCCCCCACCCTTCTGCCCCGGCAAGCTACACGCTTGTTCGACGGTGCGCGGGGGTTACCGCGCAGAAGCCCCCGGAAGGCGGACCTTCCGGGGGCTCCCGGGGCGTGCGGCGGCTCGCCGCCCGGCGTGCGGGCGGATCAGCTCGCGGTGAAGGAGGTGAAGATGAACTCCGGGTCGGACGTGGCGGAGTACGGCTTCTTGACCGAGGTGCGGGCGAGGAACAGCTTGCCGTTGTGGTAGCGGTACTCGTGGTACTCGGGCGAGTAGGCCGTCTCGATGCGCTGGGTCGTCTTGTCCGACGGGTTCTCCATCAGGACGGTTTCCTTCATCGTCTTGCCGTCGATGCTGACGACCTGGCCGCCCTTGTCGTACGGGGGCTCCTTGTAGGCGATGACGTTCGACCCGTCCATGCGCAGCGGGTACAGCTTGTACCGCTCGCCCGCGTCGGCGCGGTCGGTGGTCTGCTTGCCGGTCTCCAGGTCGAAGGAGAGCAGCTCGTTGGTCTTGCCGTAGGCGTCCTTGCCCTGGTGCTCGTAGGAGGGCAGGTAGAGCTTGCCGTTGCCGACGATCATCCCGGAGCACCGCTCGACCTCGGTGTGGCACTCGCCGCCGAAGGTGCCGGAGGAGAGCGAGATGTGCGTCTTCAGCTGGCCCGCGTTGTCGATGACGAAGAGGTCGCTGACGCCGCTGGCGTTCTTGGCGGTCTTGCCGACGTCGGCGGAGACGATCAGGGGCTTGGTGGAGACGATGCCGGCGGTCTCGATGCCCGCGGAGAGCTTGTACGAGTACTGCGGCGCGCCGGTGTTCGGGTCCAGGGCCTGCGCGTACAGGGTCTGGTTGGAGCTCTGGCCGCACCTGCGGATGACGGCGAGGGCCTCGCCGCCGCCGTAGCCGACGTCGCGGCAGCCTTCGCCGTCGACCTTGGGCAGCCACAGGGACTTGCCGTCGGCGAGGCTCCAGGCGGCGCCGCCCGAGGGACCGCCGGCGGCGACCGTCTGCCCGCTGACGGTGACCTCGTAGTAGGACACGGGCTTGTCACCGCTGGTGGCGCCCTTGGCCTGGCCGGTCCAGAGGAGCTTGCCGGCGTTCAGGTCGACGACGCCGACCTCGGTGCACGCCGGGTACTTGACCTCGGGCGTGGGCTTCGTGGGCCGGAAGATCACCGCGGTCTTGTTGTCGGTGACGTGCCGGGAGGCGCCGCAGAGCTCACCGGGGAGGGGAACCTCCCACTTCTTGCCGCCGTCGACGACGTTGTAGCCGACGATCTTGTACATGTCGGACTTGACGTAGGTGGAGTCGGTCAGCCAGGACCCGGGGACCTGGACCATCTCGTCCGGCGTCGGGCTCGGCTGGTTGACCAGCACCTTCGACTTGACGTTGGAGGGCACCTTCTCGCTGCCGCCCGCACCGGGCTGGGACTTGTCGTCCCCCGGCTTGGCGGGACCGCTGTCCGCGGTGTCCTTCTTGCCGTCGCCGGAGGCGTACCAGAGGCCGCCGCCGACGATGAGGACGATGGCCAGCAGGGCCGCGCCGACGATCATCAGCTGGGTGCGCTTGTCGTTGCCGCCGCCGGCCGGGCCCTGGGCGGTGGGCGCCGGGGCGCCGGGGGCGCCGTAGGGCGGCGGGGTGCCCGGGGCGCCGAACGGCGGCGGGGTGCCGGGCTGCTGCGGGTAGCCGTAGCCGGGGCCGGTCTGCGGGTACCCGTACGCGGGCGGCGCGGCCGGCTGCTGCGCGGGCGCGGGCGGTCCGGCCGGCGGGGCGGGGGGTCCGGCGGGCGGCGTGGGTGCGCCGAATCCGCCCGGCGGAGGGTCCTGCGGCGCGCCGAAGCCGCCGGACGGCGGCTGGCTGGGGGGCGGCGGGGTACTCATGGGTTGCTCTTGCCTCTCACTGGGCTGCTCGTTGGACGCGTTGTCACTTGCCGAAGACCATCAGGAGCTTCTCGTCCGTGCCCTTGGCCTGCAGCCGGGACGTGGAGATGAAGAACCGCCCGTCCACGTAGTCGAGCTTCGGGGTGCGGAAGGAGCTCTCGATCGGCGCGGCGGGGCCCGACGGGTGGCGCAGGAGTGCGGTGGGGGTGCCGCCGCCGGCCGGGATGGAGATGACCTCGCCGCCCTGTTCTTCCTCGGCCTTGCGGTAGGCGATCAGCTGCCCGTTGGCGGCCTTGAGCGGGGTGAGGCTGCGCTTGTCGCCGGCCGGGGTGCGCCACTTGACCTTGCCGGTGGCCAGGTCGAAGGCGACGATCTCGTTGGCCTTGCCGGCCTCCGCCGCGGTGGGCAGGTAGAGGGTGCCGGCGTCGACGACGGCCGAGGGGCAGGTCGTCAGGGCCCGGAAGAGGCCGGTGTCGCCGCAGCCGACGGCGAAGCTGCCCTCTCCGGCGAGCGTGGCGGTCTGCTTCCCGTCGGGTCCCAGGACCACGATGGAGCGCTGCTTGGCCTCCTCGTTGCCGATGTCGAGGACGAGCGGGTCCACCGAGTAGATGCTGGTGACCTTGTACTTCTTGGGGAGCCGGAAGGCCCAGGCCTTCTGGCCGGTGACGGGGTCGACCCCGTGGACCTCGGCGCTGGCGTCCTCGTCGCTGCAGGTGGCGAGGGCGATCATCTTGCCGTTGCCGGCTTCGTAGCCGTCGGGCTTGCAGCCGGTGCCCAGGGCGCTGCCGAAGAGCTTGTCACCGTTGCTGATCTTGAAGGCGCTGGCGGTGCCGCCGCGGCTGACGGCGACGGTGTCGCCGGTCATGGCCAGGGTGGGGCTGGTGAAGATGTCGAAGAGCCCTTCCTTGGGCACCTCCTTCGACCAGACCTCCTTGCCGGTCTTGAGGTCGACCACGCGCATCTGGGTGCAGGAGGAGTTCTCCCCCTCCCCGTCGCGGTACATGACGACCGTCTTGCCCTCGGCGGTGGTGTCGCGGGCGACGGAGCAGATCGCGGCAGGGAAGGCGAGCGTCCACTTCTCCTTGCCGTCGGTGACCGCATAGCCGTTGAGGGACTTCCAGACGCTCTTGACGACGGTGTCGCCGACGACCCACTGGGCCGCGGATTCGACGCCCATGCCGGGACCGTCGACCTTCGCGGTCTTGAACCAGAGGACCTTGTCCTCGCCCTGCTTGCGGCCGGAGTTGAGGTCCGGCCCCTGGCCGCCGGCGCCGGTGCCGTTGCCGTCGCCCTTGTCCACGGAAGGCGAGCCGGAGGGCTTGGCGTCGGTGGACTCCTGCGCGACGGGCGGCTTCGGGTCCTCGTCGGACCCGGAGAAGCCGACGTAGCCGACGACGGCCACGGCGAGGACGGCCGCGGCGGCCGAGGCGGCGATCAGTACGGTCCGCTTCCTCTTCGGCGGCATGCCGGGGCCGCCCGGGGCACCGGGCGCACCGGGCATCCCGGGCGGCGGCGGGTAGCCGTAACCCGGCGGCTGCTGCTGGACGGTGGGCGGCTGCTGCGCGTACGGGGCCTGCCGCGCGTACGGGTTCTCGCCCTGCGCCGGGTAGCCGTACCCCTGCTGCGGCGGGCCGGGCAGGTGACCGTAACCGGAGGGAGTCGGTGGCTGGTTCGGCGGCTGGGGCGGCTCGGTCATCAGCGCACGCTTTCGGCTTCGGCGGGTCGGGGAGGATGACCTTTCTATCACTGACGGCCTTCGAACACCGGGCCGGTCCGCCCCCTGTTCCCAAGGGAGGACCGGCCCGTGACGCCGTCGTTATCCCGCCAGTCGGCCCGGCGGGGTGAGGGGATCTAGGCCTCCTCGGCCAGCTCCAGCCAGCGCATCTCCAAATCGTCGCGGTCCGCGAGCAGTTCGCGCAGCTCCGCGTCGAGCTTGGCCACCTTGTCGTAGTCCGTGGAGTTCTCGGCGATCTGGGCGTGCAGGTTGCCCTCGCGGTCGGCGAGCTTGTTCAGCTGCCGCTCGATCTTCTGGAGCTCCTTCTTCGCGGCGCGGGAGTCCACCGAGGCGGCGGTCTTCGCCGCCGCGGCGGCGGTGGCCGGGACGGCTGCCGGGGCGGCCGCCTCGATCATCCTCCGGCGGCGTTCCAGGTACTCGTCCAGGCCGCGCGGCAGCATGCGCAGGCTCGCGTCGCCGAGCAGCGCCATCACCGTGTCGGTGGTGCGCTCGATGAAGAACCGGTCGTGGGAGATCACGATCATCGAGCCGGGCCAGCCGTCGAGGAGGTCCTCCAGCTGGGTCAGGGTCTCGATGTCGAGGTCGTTGGTGGGCTCGTCGAGGAAGAGGACGTTGGGCTCGTCCATCAGCAGGCGCAGGATCTGCAGCCGGCGCCGCTCACCACCGGAGAGGTCGCCGACCGGCGTCCACTGCTTCTCCTTGGTGAAGCCGAACTGCTCGCACAGCTGGCCCGCCGTCATCTCGCGGCCCTTGCCGAGGTCGACGCGGTCGCGGACGCGCTGCACGGCCTCCAGGACCCGCAGGGACGGGTCGAGTTCGCCGACCTCCTGCGAGAGGTAAGCCAGCTTGACGGTCTTGCCGACGGTGATCTTCCCGGCGGCGGGCTGGACGTCGCCCTGGGTGCGGGCGGCCTCGGCCAGGGCGCGCAGCAGGGAGGTCTTGCCGGCGCCGTTGACGCCGACGAGGCCCACGCGGTCGCCGGGGCCCAGGTGCCAGGTGAGGTGCTTGAGCAGTTCCTTGGGGCCGGCGTGCACGCTGACGTCCTCGAGGTCGAAGACCGTCTTGCCGAGGCGTGCGTTGGCGAACCGCATCAGCTCGCTGGTGTCGCGCGGCGGCGGCACGTCGGCGATCAGCTCGTTGGCGGCCTCGATGCGGTAGCGGGGCTTGGAGGTCCGGGCGGGAGCGCCGCGGCGCAGCCAGGCCAGCTCCTTGCGCATCAGGTTCTGCCGCTTGGACTCCTCGGTGGCGGCGATGCGGTCGCGCTCGGCGCGGGCGAAGACGTAGTCGCTGTAGCCGCCCTCGTACTCGTGCACGGACCCGCGCTGCACGTCCCACATGCGGGTGCAGACCTGGTCGAGGAACCAGCGGTCGTGGGTGACGCAGACGAGCGCGGAGCGGCGCTCCTGGAGGTGCTGGGCCAGCCAGGAGATGCCCTCGACGTCGAGGTGGTTGGTGGGCTCGTCGAGGATCAGCAGGTCCTGGTCGGCGATGAGCAGCTTGGCGAGGGCGATGCGGCGGCGCTCGCCGCCGGAGAGCGGGCCGATGACGGTGTCGAGGCCCTGGCCGAAGCCGGGCAGGTCGAGGCCGCCGAAGAGTCCGTTGAGCACGTCGCGGATCTTGGCGTTGCCGGCCCACTCGTGGTCGGCCATGTCCCGGATGATCTCGTGCCGGATGGTGGCCTTGGGATCGAGGGAGTCGTGCTGGGTGAGGACGCCCATGCGCAGACCACCGGACTGGGTGACCCGGCCGGTGTCGGGCTCCTCCAGCTTGGCGAGCATGCGGATGAGGGTGGTCTTGCCGTCGCCGTTGCGGCCGACGACGCCGATCCGGTCCCCCTCGGACACGCCGAGGGAGATGCTGTCCAGCAGGGTACGTGTGCCGTACACCTTGCTGACTGCCTCGACATTGACCAGATTGACGGCCATCAGACGCGCTCCAGGTGGGGTACCCCCGGACGGACTCTGGGGGAGGGTGTGGATCAGCCCCCCAGCCTAACGCTCCGCGCCGGGGCTGACCGTTCCACGAGCAGGGCGCCCGCGAGGGCCATCCCGATGGCGACCGGAGCGGTGACCGGAAAGGCGATCAGGGTGGCGCTGTGGCCGTCGAGCAGACCGCCGAGTCCGGTCATGGAAAGGCCCAGGATGCCGAGCAGGCACAGGGTGATGCCGAGGGCGGCGACGAGGCCGGCGGCGCCGCCCGCCGCGGCGGTGCGTGACTCGGCGGGGGCGGCCGGGGCCGCCTCGAAGCGGCGGAACAGCGCGACGAAGCCGGCCGTCAGGGCGCTCGCGGCCAGGATCCGTACGGGGACCTGCGCCCACCAGGCGGCGCCGGCCGGGGCCGGCAGGTCCGGGCCGAGGGCGAGCTGGGCCCCGTACACACCGAGCATGGCGGTGAGGTGCCACAGGAAGGCGGTCATGGCGACGCCGTTGGCGGCGACCACCCCGCGCCAGACCCGGGGCCGGTCCAGCCAGGCGCCGGCGGGCCGGGCGAGCAGCTGGACGGCGCCCACGAGCCACATGGCGTGCGCGAGCAGGGCGAGGGTGGGCGGCGCCATGTTGGACACCTTCTCGCCGGGCATCCCCACCATGGACAGCGGGTACGGGCCGTACGCCACCAGGAGGACGGCCCCGGCCAGACCCGCGGCGGCGAGGAGCGCGGACCGGCGGATCCGGCCGTCGGCGCGCAGGAAGCCGAGCTGGTGGACGGCGAGCCAGACGAGGGCGAAGTTCAGGAACTCGACGTAGGGCACGCCGAACGCGAAGCGCAGTACGTCGACCAGCGCGGCCGACCCGGCCAGCGCGGCGAAGGCGGCCCAGCCGTGGCGCTCGTGCAGCTTCAGCAGGGGCGGGGTGAAGGCGACCATCGCCAGGTAGATGCCGATGAACCACAGGGGCTGGGTGACCATCCGCAGCGCGGCCCCGGTCAGCCGGCCGCCGCCGTACCCGGCGAGCTGCACGGCGAGCGCGGCGGCGGCCCACACCAGGACGAAGACGAGGGTCGGGCGCAACAGCCGCCGGAGCCGGGCCCGGAGGAAGGCGGCGTAGACGGAGGCCGCGGGGTCGCTGCGGCGGGCCAGGGAGCGGTAGGACAGCGCGTGCGAGAACCCGCCGACGAAGAAGAACACCGGCATGACCTGCAGCCCCCAGGTGAGCACCTGGAGACCGGGCACGAGGGCGAGCAGGTTCCCTATCCCGTCACCACTGACGGCGGCCATCAGCCAGTGCCCGCCGATGACGGTGCCGAGCGAGGCGACGCGCAACAGGTCGACGTACCTGTCCCGGCCGGGTGGGGTGGCGAGGGCGAGGTCGCGTGCGCTGGCTGTCATGGGTCTACGGTCGCCTGCGGCGCGCGGGCTGCGACAGGGCGCGGGTACTCAACTCCCCCTAGGTACCGGGGCTCCGCCCCGGTACCTCAGCCCCTCCGGCATTTGAGGAGCGGGGTCTAAGGCAGAGCCCCAGCGGCCGGCCCGCGGGGTCAGGACGGCAGGACCGTGGCGCCCGGGGCCGGGCTGGACGCCACGCGAGTGGCACGGCAGGTGCCGGACGCCTCCAAGGCCGCGGCCACCTTCTCGGCCGACTCCTGGTCCGCGACCAGGAACGCCGTCGTCGGGCCCGAGCCCGAGACCAGCGCGGCCAGCGCACCGCCCTCCACGCCCGCGGCCAGCGTCCGCGCCAACTGCGGCCGAAGGGAAAGCGCCGCCGTCTGCAGGTCGTTGCCCAGCGCAGCGCCCAGCGCCTCCGCGTCCCCCGAGGCCAGGGCGGCCAGCAGCGCCGGGGAGGCTTCGGGGGCCGGGACCACCACGTCGGCGGTGAGCCGGTCGAACTCGCGGAACACCGCCGGGGTGGACAGCCCCCCGTCGGCCACCGCGAACACCCAGTGGAACGCCCCCGCGTCCACCGGGGTCAGCAACTCACCGCGGCCCGTGCCGAGCGCGGCCCCGCCGACGAGGCTGAAGGGGACGTCGCTGCCGAGCTCCGCGCAGATGTCGAGGAGTTCGGCGCGCGGGGTGTCCAGGCCCCACAGGGTGTCGCAGGCCAGCAGGGCCGCCGCACCGTCCGCGCTGCCGCCCGCCATGCCGCCCGCCACCGGAATGTTCTTCGCGATGTGGAGGTGGACGGCGGGCTCGATACCGTGCCGGGCCGCGAGGATCCGGGCCGCCCGCGCCGCGAGGTTGGTGCGGTCCAGCGGGACCTGGTCGGCGTCGGGGCCCTCGCAGGTCACCGTCAGCGTGTCGGCCGGGGTGGCCGTGACCTCGTCGAACAGGGACACGGCGAGGAAGACGTTGGCCAGGTCGTGGAAGCCGTCGGGCCGGGCCGCGCCCACCGCCAGCTGGACGTTGACCTTCGCGGGGACCCGTACGGTCACGCCCGTCGTGCGCGCGCTCACAGTGCGGGCCTCTCCATCGCGGGCTTGTGCTCGGCGATCGCGGCGAACTCCTCCACCGTCAGGGACTCGCCGCGTGCCTGCGGCGAGATGCCGGCGGCGACCAGCGCCGACTCGGCGCCCGCCGCCGAGCCGGCCCAGCCGGCCAGCGCGGCGCGCAGCGTCTTGCGGCGCTGCGCGAACGCGGCGTCGACGACCGCGAAGACCTCCGCCTTGGTGGCGGTGGTCTTGATCGGTTCGGTGCGCCGCACCAGCGAGACGAGACCGGAGTCGACGTTCGGGGCGGGCCAGAAGACCTTGCGGCCGATGGCGCCGGCGCGCTTGACGTGCGCGTACCAGTTGGCCTTGACGGAGGGGACCCCGTAGACCTTGTTGCCCGGCTCGGCGGCCAGCCGGTCGGCGACCTCCGCCTGCACCATCACGAGGGTCCGCTCGATGGTGGGGAAGCGGTCGAGCATGGTCAGCAGGACGGGCACGGCCACGTTGTACGGCAGGTTCGCGACGAGCGCGGTCGGCGGCGGACCGGGCAGTTCCGTGACGAGCATCGCGTCGGAGTGGACCAGCGCGAAGCGGTCCTTCTTCGCCGGCATGCGGGCCTCGATGGTGGCGGGCAGCGCGGCCGCCAGGATGTCGTCGATCTCGACGGCGACGACCCGGTCGGCGGCCTCCAGCAGCGCGAGCGTCAGCGAGCCCAGCCCCGGGCCGACCTCGACGACCACGTCGTCCGGGCGGACCTCGGCGGTCCGCACGATCCGGCGGACCGTGTTGGCGTCGATGACGAAGTTCTGCCCCTTCTGCTTCGTCGGGCGTACGCCGAGTGCGGCGGCCAGCTCCCGGATGTCGGCCGGTCCGAGGAGGGCGTCGGGCGTGCCGGGGGTACTGGAGGAGGGGTTCTCGGGCTGCTGCTCTGCGGTGCTCACCGGTAAAGCGTCTCAGATCAGCCGGGTGATCCCGAGCCGGACCGGGTGTCCGGCTCCCTGATGCGTTCCCCAGCGTCGAGGGTGGCATGGGCGTGGAGGTGGAACCCCGCACCCCGTGCCGCTCCTCGTGGCCGGTGTCGACCGGTGGGTGTGCTGATCGCCGTCACGTCCTGGTGCCGGTGAGCTGCGCGGGGCAGCCGGGCCGGTCCGTGTGAACGTGTCCCTCCGGACGCCGGCCTGCCGGCCCCGGAGGCCCGGCAGGGGAGGGTGTTCGGCGTCGCCTGGGCGCCGGACGTGCTGACTGACGCCGGGTGGGTCCGGTCGTGGACCGGTCCCGGCGGACGGTCCGTCGGGGGCGGGTGTGATGAACGCCCCCGCTTCGAGCGTGTCCGCGATCGTGGGGATGGCCATGACGCCCGCGGTGCGCTCGGTCACCCCACGGGGCCTCGCCGTCGGCGCCCGGCGTCTTCCGGCCCCCTACGACGTGAGCCTACGGCCGCAGTGGGGCCAGGGGCTCGCCCCCCGCTGCACGTAGAGCTTCTTGGCCCGGTAGGTCTGTTCCGTGCCCGAGGCGTCCTGGGGGCGGCCGCTGCCGCCGAGGTCCTGCCAGGTGCGGACGTCGAACTGGTAGAGGCCGCCGTACGTTCCCGAGGCGTCGGTGGCCGAGGGGCGGCCGCCGGACTCGCACTGGGCGAGGGCCGCCCAGTTGAGACCGTCGGCGCCGGCGACGGAGCTGGGCAGCGGTTTGGTGCCCACCTTGACGAGCTGGGTGACGGGCTCGCGGACGACCTCGTCGGCGAGGGCGCGGGGCGTCTGGCGGACCCCGTTGACCGTGCGCAGGGCGTAGGTGACCCGGCGGGCCCCGGGCCGGCCGGCGCGTTCGACGACCTCGCTGCCGGCGAACAGGTCGGGGTCGTTCACCTTCTCGGTCTCGAACGGGATGCGCTCCTCGCGGACCTCCCGGGTGCCGGTGATGCGGAGCACGGTCACGGTCTGGCCGTCGCGCGGGAACGCGGTGGGGGGTACGGAGGTGGTGTCCTGGCCCTGGAGGGTGATGCCGGCCTGGTCGAGGGCTTCCTGGACGGTGGCGGCATTGGTGCGGATGGTGCGTTCGCGGCCGTCGGCCATGAAGGTGACGCTGCGTTCGGTGCGGACGCTCAGGGCGAGGCCGGCGCGCGGGACGGGCGCGGTGCGGGGGGCGGAGAGGTAGGCGCCTTCGGCACGGATGCCGAACTGGCGCAGCGCGCCTTCGACGGTGCGGGCGGTGGTCCACACCTGGCGCTGCTGCCCGTCGAGGGTCAGGCGCAGGGGGCGGCCGTAGCGGACGACGATCTCCTCGCCGTCTTCGAGGGGTTCGCCGGGGGCGGGGGCGACGAGGTCGTGGGGGCCGACGCCGAGGCCTTCGGCCGCGAGCAGTTCCTCGACGTCGTCGGCGAAGGTGTGCAGGTTCCTCGGGACCCCGTCCACGGTGAGCCGTACGGACTTGTCGGCGGCGACGAACGCGGTCGTGCCGCCGGCGAGGAAGGCGACGACCAGGGCCTGCGGAACGATCCGCCGCCAGTTCCCGCCGGGTGCGGCGGGGGCGCTGCGGGCGGCGCGGCGGCGGCCGGTGCCGGGCGGCGGGGCCGGGGCGTCGGCGGGCGCGCCGCGGCCGCGGGCGCGCCGGCCCGTCCCCGGGACCGCCGGGG
>NZ_JOIR01000059.1 GCF_000720115.1 Streptomyces sp. NRRL F-2580 | reverse complement strand
CGGCCTGAGAGGCGTACTCGTCGATCGGCCGGGAGCCCCCACAGTCACACGATCAGGCGACATAGAAACGAACATCAAGTCACATATCGCCCTCTCAGGCCGCTGGTGGAGGCGATGCTGGCGCAGGCTGCGGAGTCGGTGCCGGCCCCCGGTGGGCTGTCGGGTGGCCTGGCCTTCGCGCGGAGGTGCCGTCCATCAAGGAGGTGTCGGCGTACACCCAATATTGGCTCTGACAAGATTTTCGTAGCCGGAGATCCTCATGAGGGCTGGTCGAGGGTGCCAGTGGGGCAGGGCATGATCCGGTGAATGAGCTACACACGGTGGACTTCGGATCGCATGTTTGTCTCGTACTGCCAGTACTACCTGCAGGGCGACGACTTCCTCACTGTTTACGACGACGCCGACACGGTCGGGCGGATCTTTGAGGGCAATAGCCTGGCGGCTGGAGGCCCGGAACACCTCACGGTGTTCGCTGGCACGCATACCGGCTGGATCCGCCTCACTACCGAGCAGTGCGCAGAGGAACCTCCTCCGCCGGGGCTGGAGTGGGAGACCGCAGTAGACGTGAGTATCTACAGCACAAGCGGAAATCTGCGACTGTTCCGGTGGGGTGGTGATGTGGAGGATGAGGCGGGGAATTTCGCGACTGCCGGCGAGGGCTGGTATCGAGTCCGGATTCAGGCACGCGGACGAGATGACGGCGAGGGTCATGAGGGCGACAGTCCGGTTGAGGAGCATTCCTTGAGCGTGTGGCCGGCACCCCCGCAGCCCGACGTCGTGCACCGTGCCGACGATGCCTTCGCCCGCACCACCTATGACCCCGCCCGGCCCCCGGCAGAGCCCATTCAACCGTGAGCGCGTTCGCCTACGGGCTCCTGATTTGCGTATCCGGTGGCCATTTTGACGGTGTGGTGGGCTGGTCCGCGTAGCGGCGGCGTAGGCGGGCGACCAGTACGACTCGGTGGCGAAGGAGTGGAACGCCGGCGCGGCCGCTCATGACGCGTTTCTGGAGCTTCACGTCGGTGATGCGGCCCTCGTTGACTCCGGAGTTGTAGGGGGTGGTGATTCCCTGGGCGACCGCGTGCCGGTCTTCACGCAGAGCGTTGGCGATGCCGGCGAGGGGCAGAAGTCCGCTGTTGGTGAGGTGATCGAGCCAGCCCAGCAGCGGTGTGGCGTCGCGGTTGTCGAGCATGGCGGTGAACTGACGGACCAGTTCGTGGGTGCGGTGGAGTTCCGGGCAGTGGTCAAGTAGCCGCCGCAGCCGCTCCGCCGTCTGCGGGGCGTGCCGGCCCGGGCTGGCGATATTCCAGCGTGCGGCTTCGCGTGGAGAGGGCGGTCGTTCGCGGAGCTCGTCCAGGGACAGGCCACGTCGTTAAGGTGCCAGGGCCATTTCCACGCGTTGGTAGTGGCCCAGGTAGCCCTTGCCAGCGAGTTCTTGGTGGAGGATTTTGGCGCTGTGTTCGCCCTCGTCCCAGCGTTGCTGCAGGTAGTCGAGGTGCGGATCCAAGGTTGACGGGCGGCGGGGAGGGCGGCGCATCACGTACTTGCGGACGGTGCGGCGGTCCAGCCCGAGTTCGCGTGCCGTCGCACCGTAGGGGCGGCCCGCATCCGTCAGCGCGTGGATGGCCTCGAAAAGCCGTTGGGCGTGCCGGCTGGCGGGTGTTCCTGCCTGGCTTCCGTTGTTGTCGAAGGAGGCTCCGGACCGGCCGGTTCGGGGGCGGGGAGAGCGGCGGGCAGGCAGCCGCGGTGGGGCGGAGGCGACTTCCTGAACGCGCCGGGACAGCCCTGCCACAGGTGAAAACGGTCGCTGACCTGGACGGCGTCGGGGGCGCCGTCGGCTATGCCCTGCCGGTAGGTGAGGGAGCCGTCACGGCAGGCGATCTCGACTCCGGGATGCGCGCGGAGCCATCGGCTGAGTTGTTCAGCGTCCCTGCCCTCCCAGAGAGTGAGTGGGAGTCGGGTGGTGGCGTCGATCAGGAGAGTGCCGTGGGTGTCGCCGTAGAGCGCGAAGTCGTCCACCCCCAGCACCCGGGGTGTGACCAGCGGCGGCAGCGGCATCCGGCCGGCCGCCGAGCGCCGCATCGGCGAGATGCCCGACATAGTGGCGGTGAGTCCAGTCGCTCAGGACACCGCACCCGATGCATCCCACAGGAACACGGGAGCGGGTACGAGCCTCGATCACCAAGACAGGACCGGAAGTATCAGCCGAGAACACCAGTAACCCGGCCAAGTGCGGAAATACTCTGACAGTTCAACAGAACACACCCAAAGGCTGCCCACCCCGCACACCAGGCGACTGCCCGCATCGCGACGATCTCCGGCTACGAAAATCTTGCCAGAGCCCCAATACCTGGCAGATACGACTTCGTGGGCACCGGTACGGGGACGGGCACGTGCTGCTGCGGAAACCCCGGGGTCGACGGAAACTTTACCTCAGCTGGGGGGCCCGGGCTGGGGTGGGTGGTCGTGGCGACGGGTGGGCTGGCCGCATTGGTCAGTGGAGCGGTGGTGCGGTACGGGCTGTGGCCGGCGCCGCGGGTGCTGCTCTGGGTGCTGGCGGCCACAGCCCGGCCGGCCGACCGACCGCTGGTACGTCCAGCTTCATCGCCGCGTACGGGACGGAGGCCAGCGTCCCCGCCCAGGCAGCGAACCGGACACGCCGCGGTACGGCGGACCGTGTTCGGACGGCCGTGCTCGGCGTCGTCCTGCTCTGGGGCCTGGTCTGCCCGTGGGGGCAGGACTTCCCGCGCTGGACGCTGTTCCTGCGCGGCCGTCGTGTGCCGCTGCTGCGGTGCGCCGCTGTCGCCGGCCGGGCCAACAACCAACTCGACGAGCCTGCCACCGCCCGCCTCCTCGCCGAACGCGGTGTTCCTTGGGCTCCGGACGTCGTGGTCAGTCCGGGAGGAGTCATCCACGCCACCGGGGTCGAACTGCGCGGGGAGTCCGAGGAACAGCTGACCGAGCGACTCTCCCGCATCGGCGACACGTTCCAGCAGGTCTTCCGCGCAGCCCGGACCCACCGGACCACACCCGCGGCCGCGGCCGCGGAACTCGCCGGGCAGCGGGCCCGCCAGGGAGCCTCGGCGCCGCTCACGGTGCGGTGCTTCGCCGGGTCTCACGGGCCGCCGGGCCGGAGAAGCCCGAACCGCCGACGTCCCGCCCGACAACGCAGGAGAGCTGACGGCATGACGGACCGCTGGATCGGAATGACCGTCGACTGCGTCGACGTCGAGCGGGTCGCGGCCTTCTGGGGCGCGCCGCTGTGTGGCAGGGCCGGCTCCGCGGGCGCCCGGTCACCTCAGTCGAGGGCCGCCAGGACGCGGTCCGGTGTGAGGGGGAGTTCGCGGATCCGGCGGCCGGTCGCGTGGTGGAAGGCGTTGCCGATGGCCGCCGCCGTGCCGACGATGCCGATCTCGCCGATCCCCTTGCCGCCCACCGGGTTGAGGTGCTTGTCGTGCTCGTCCAGCCAGTGCACCTCGATGTCGGGCACGTCGGCGTGGGCAGGGACGTGGTAGGAGGCGAGGTCGTTCTCGGTGAAGTCCCCGAAAGCCGGGTCCATGGTGCTGTGTTCGGTGAGGGCCATGCCCAGGCCCATGACCATGCCGCCGACGAACTGGGAGCGGGCGGTGAGCGGGTTCAGGATGCGGCCCGCGGCGAAGACGCCCAGGAGCCTGCGGACCCGGACCTCACCCGTGACGGTGTCGGCCTGCACCTCCGCGAAGTGCGCGCCGAACGCGTGCCTGGCGTACGGGGACTTCTGCTTGGCGGAGGCCGTCGTATCGGCGGGGACGGACACTCCGGCCTCCGGGATCGGGCCGGAGCGGCGGGCGAGCAGGGCGAGCAGGCTCGTGCAGGCGTCGTGGACCGCCCAGCCCCAGGAGGCCGTACCGGCCGAGCCGCCGGCCACCGAGCCCTGCGGCAGCGCGGAGTGCCCGATCTCCACCGTCACCCGGTCCAGGACGACCCGCAGCGCGTCGGCGGCGATCTGCGCCAGGACGGTGCGGGCGCCGGTGCCGAGGTCGGTGGCGTTGGTCTGCACGAGGTACGTACCGTCTGGGAAGGCGTGCGCCCGTGCCGAGGAGGGCGCGACGTACACCGGGTAGGTCGCGGCGGCGACCCCGGTGCCGATCAGCAACGGCCCGTCCTGGCGCGGTGTGCGGTGCGCGGCCCAGTCGAACCGTGCGGCCCCCTCGCGCAGGCATTCCACCAGATGGCGGCTGCTGAACGGGTGGCCGCTGTCGGGTTCTGCGTCGGGCTCGTTGCGGACGCGCAGCTCGACCGGGTCGATGCCGAGGGCGCAGGCCAGCTCGTCCATGGCCGACTCCAGGGCGTACATGCCGGGGCACTCGCCGGGCGCGCGCATCCAGGACGGCGTGGGCACGTCGAGGGGCACGACGCGGTGCGTGGTGAGGAGGGCGGGCGCGGCGTACATGACGCGCGCCGGAACGGCGGCCTGTTCGACGAACTCCCGGACGCGGGAGGTGTGGGTGGTGACCTCGTGGGCGAGGGCGGTGAGCGTGCCGTCCGTACGGGCGCCCAGGCGCACGCGGTGCAGGGTGGGCGCCCGGTGGCCGACGACGGCCGCGAGGTGGCGCCGGGGCAGGGCGATGGTGACGGGGCGGCCGGTGTGCCGTGCGGCCATCACGGCGAGGACGACGTGCGGTCGGGGGGTGCCCTTGCAGCCGAAGGCACCGCCGACGTGCTCGGAGACCACGGCGACGCGGTCCGCGGGCAGGTCGAAGAGGGCCGCCAGTGTGGAGCGTACCAATCCGGATCCCTGGCTGGAGTCGTACACGGTGAGGGCGCCGGCGTCGGCGTCCCACTGGGCGGTGGCGGCGTGCGGCTCCATGGGGTGGTTGTGCAGCGGCGGTACGGCGTACGCGCAGTCGACGCGCACCGGGGCTGCGGCGAACGCGGCGGCCGCGTCGCCCTTCTCGCGGTGGGCCGGATAGCCGCCGTTGACCTGTTCGGGCGTGTAGGCGGCCGGGTGGCCGGTGTGCAGCACGCAGTCGCGGGGCTCCGCGTCGTAGCGGACGCGGACGGCCGCGGCGGCGGCTCGGGCGGCCTCCGGGGTCTCGGCGACGGCCAGGGCCACGTACCAGCCGCGGTGGGGCACTTCGGGGTCCTGGAGCACGCGGAGAGTGGGGTCGTCGGAGGCGCCCAGCCGGGGCGCGTCGTAGGGCGTGAGGACGGCGAGGACGCGGGGCAGCGCGAGCGCGCCGGCGGTGTCGACGGCGGTGACTCGTCCGCGGGCCACGGTGGCGGGCACCGGCCATGCGTACGCCCGGTCCGGCAGGGCGTACTCGGCCGCGTAGAGGGCCTTTCCCGTGACCTTCTCCCGGCCCTCCAGGCGGGTGGTGGGGCTGCCGAGGGAGGGCGCCGGGGCGGCGGGTCTGGTTTCCATGGCGGGTCCTCGCGTTCGGGGGCGGGGCGGAGGGACGTTTCAGGAGCGGGAGCCGCGGGAGGGGGGACTCCCGGCGAGGGAGTTGAGCACGTCGCAGGCGAGGTTGCGGGCGAGGGGGACCTTGAAGGCGTTGTCGCGCAGCGGCTCCGCCGCGTCGAGCTCGGCCTCGACGGCCTCCCGTACGGCGCTCTCGGTGGGGGCGGCGCCCAGCAGCCGTTCCTCGGCGACGGTCGCGCGCCAGGGACGGTGGGCGAGCCCGCCGAAGGCGAGCGCGACATGACGGACACGCCCCCCGGAGATGTCGAGCACGGCGGCGACGGAGGCGAGCGCGAAGGCGTACGAGGCGCGGTCGCGGGCCTTGCGGTAGCGCGACGGGAGGCCGGCGCGGTCCGGCGGGAGCGTGACCGCCGTGACGATCTCGCCGGGCTCGATGACGGTGTCGCGTTCGGGTTGGTCGCCCGGCAGCCGGTGGAAAGCGGTCGCGGGCACCGTACGGGCCCCGTCGGGGCCCTGGAGTTCGACGCCCGCGTCGAGCGCGGCGAGCGCCACGGCCATGTCGGACGGGTGGGTGGCGATGCACCGCGGGGAGTGGCCGAGGACGGCGTGGTCCCGGTGGACTCCGTCGCGGGCGCCGCAGCCGGTGCCGGGCTCCCGTTTGTTGCAGGGTTTGGCCACGTCCTGGAAGTAGGGGCAACGGGTGCGCTGGAGCAGGTTGCCGCCGGTGGTGGCGACATTGCGCAGCTGGGGTGAGGCACCGGCCAGGAGCGCCTGGGACAGGGCGGGGTAGCGGGTGCGGACGAGGGGATGGAGCGCGAGTTCGCTGCCCCGTACTCCGGAGCCGATCCGCAGGCCGCCGTCCGCGGTCTCCTCGACGGAGCCGAGTGTCAGGTCGGCGAGGTCGACGAGGGTGTCTGGGGCTTCGACCCCGAGCTTCATGAGGTCCACGAGGTTGGTGCCGCCGCCGAGGTAGCGGGAGCCGGGCCGCGCGCCGTGGGCGGCGATGGCCTCGGGGAGGCCGGTGGCGCGCACGTACGCGAACGGCTTCACGCGCCCACCCGCCCGTCACCTGGAGCCTGGGCCTGGGCCTGGTCATGGTCCTGGGCCTGGGCCTGGTCATGGGCCTGGTCATGGTCCTGGGCTGGGGCAGCGGCCTGCGGGATCGCGGCCACGTCCCGTACGGCGTCCACGATGCGGGGGTACGCGCCGCAGCGGCACAGGTTGCCGCTCATGGCCTCGGCGATCCCGGAGCGGCTGAGGTCCGCGGCCCCGGGGTCGGCGGCCGCCTCGGCGAGCAGGCCGGCGGCGGAGCAGAGCTGGCCGGGCGTGCAGTAGCCGCACTGGAACGCGTCCCGTTCCATGAAGGCCTCCTGCAACGGGTGCAGGCCGCCCGCTCCGTCGCCGCCCAGTCCCTCCACGGTGGTGACCCGGGTGCCGTCGTGGGCGACGGCGAGCAGCAGGCAGCTGTTGGCGCGCCGGCCGTCGACCAGGACGGTGCAGGCACCGCACTGGCCGTGGTCGCATCCCTTCTTGGCGCCGGTCAGGCCGAGGTGCTCCCGCAGCAGGTCCAGGAGGGTGACCCGGTGGTCCACGTCGAGCTCGTATCGCCGGCCGTTCACGTGCAGCCCGACGCGGGAGCGGGTCTCCTGCATTGGATGCGCCACTGTTGCCCCTTTGTCCCGGAATCTCGATATACCTTCCCTCGGGATAACCGGCCGGGGCCGATCTCACACCTCCCGTGTGGGACAAGCGGGTGCGTGGCGGTGACGCCTGGGCGGCGGACCGATCCGGCAGTCCGTCGACAGGGCTGCGAGCGCAAGCGGCCGGCCGGCACGCCCGTCGTGCGGTCGCCCGGCGTGACCTTCAGCAGCGCGTACCCGGCATCCACGGCATCACATGGTCCCGAGACCTGGCCCAAACGGGCACTGCACTCCCGCGCCTCGGGGCGGCGCCATCCGGGGGCATCCGGGCCCGCTCGGTGGTCGTCCAGGCCCTCCGGATCCGGTCCGCCCCGGTTTCCGCGTGCATGGAACGGCCTGCCGGGGAAGGCGTGTCGGGGACCCGTACACCCGAGAAGGGACGGACACCATGGCACGACCGAGGATCGTGGTCGTCGGCGCGGGCTTCGCCGGCGTCTCCTGCGTACGCCGCCTGGAGCGGACGCTGTCACCCGGGGAGGCGGAGATCCTGCTGGTCACTCCGTTCTCCTACCAGCTCTACCTGCCCCTGCTGCCGCAGGTGGCCTCCGGGGTACTCACCCCCCAGTCCGTGGCGGTGTCGCTGCGCCGCAGCCGCCGTCACCGGACCCGGATCGTGCCCGGCGGGGCCGTGGGCGTCGACACCCGGGCCAAGGTCTGCGTCATCCGGAAGATCACCGGGGAGCTGGTGGACCAGCCGTACGACCACCTGGTGCTCGCGCCGGGGAGCGTGACCCGCACCTTCGACATCCCGGGCCTGGCGGAGCACGGCCGCGGCATGAAGACGCTGGCCGAGGCGGCGCACCTGCGCGACCACGTGATCGCCCAGCTCGACCTGGCCGACGCCGCCGCACCGGGCTCGGCGGAACGGGCCTCGCGGCTCGGCTTCGTCGTGGTGGGCGGCGGCTATGCCGGCACTGAGACGGCCGCCTCCCTGGAGCGGCTCACCACGAACGCCGTCGACCGCTACCCCCGGCTGGACCGGCGCGAGATCAGCTGGCACCTCGTGGACGTGGCCCCGAAGCTGATGCCCGAGCTCGGCGACCGGCTGGGCCGGGCAGCCCTCGACGTGCTGCGCCGCCGCGGCATCGAGGTGTCGCTCGGCGCCTCCGTCGCCAAGGCGGGCCCCGAGGACGTCACCCTCACCGACGGGCGCGTGCTGCCCTGCCGCACCCTCATCTGGACAGCCGGAGTCGCCGCGAGCCCCCTCATCGCCACGCTGGGCGCCGAGACCGCGAAGGGCGGCCGGCTCGTCGTCGCTCCGGACCTGCGGGTGCCAGGGGCGGACGGCGCTTTCGCACTCGGTGACGCGGCCGCCGTGCCCGACCTCGCCGGCGGTGGGGACGGTACGGTGTGCCCGCCCACCGCGCAGCACGCCGAGCGCCAGGGCAGGGTCGCCGCCGACAACCTCGTCGCCACGCTGCGGGGTACGCCGCTGCGTCCGTACGTCCACAAGGACCTCGGACTGGTCGTGGACCTCGGCGGCCGCGACGGCGTCTCCAGGCCGCTCGGCATCGACCTGCGCGGGATGCCCGCTCAGGCCGTGGCCCGCGGCTACCACTGGGCGGCGCTGCGCACCGGGGCCGCGAAGACCCGGGTGATGACGAACTGGCTCCTGAACGCCGTGGCCGGCGACGACTTCGTCCGGACCGGCTTCCAGACGTACAAGCCGGGGACGCTGCGCGACTTCGAGTACACGGACCACTACCTGACCCCGGAGGAGGTACGGGCCCGCACGGCGGCCGACGGAGGCTGACAGTTCCTGTGATGCTGTCGGGTGCTGTCTTGTGGAAGTTCACGAAGTGCACGCGGCCAGGACGGTGACGTCGCGCCCCCCGGAGGGCGGTGCGGCTCGTCCTTCGCAAGGACGGCCCAGTCGAGCTGGTACTCGGCCATCTGCGCAGCAGCACGAGCAGTTCCCCCGCATGGCCGCGGCCCGGGGCCCGCCGAACGGTCCGTCGTGGACGTGCCACTCGGTTGACGCCGGCCTGGACGAGCAGCTGCCAAGCCGACCCTCCTCGCCGACGGAGGATGCGTAGGCCACCAGGGGGAACTGCTGGGCCGGGAGTGGGACGAGCGCCGGTGCACCTGGGCGTACTGTGCCGCGCACTCCGTCTCGCGCCGCGCCCCCGGCACGATAGCCCTGCCGTCGGGATACACCGACCAGTAAGGCAGGGACATGCCTGCTCTGACCGCCGCCCCGTCGCGGGGGCGTGGCGGGAGCGGGGATGGCCCACCGACCGCTCTACACCGGCCCGTGCGCGGGTCCGTGCGCGTGGTATCCGCCATGATGCGTGTTTGGCAGGCCTGGTGGGTGTTCGTCTGCGAGGATCGTTACGCTGGAGTCGGGGGATCCGTTGTGAAGTGACGGCCCTTGCGGCTCCGCCCCGCATGCCCCCGGCCAGCACCCCCCCCGCTGGCCGGGCCTGCCCCGGCCAGCCCACCCCCCCCGGCTGGCCGGGGCTCTTTCATGCGGGGCAATGTCCGGGATTGCCCGGCGGCCGTTCTCCCGGTTCTTCACCGCCTGCGGTGCCGTCTGGCGGCGGGAGCCATGCCACTCGCTGCTGATTGGATCTTGCTCCGGAATGACGCATCGGTGAGAGTGCCGGTCTGATCGTTGCCGTACTCACGGGAGTCGTCATGCAGGTAGCAGTGGTCACCTTCGACGGGTTCAACGAACTCGACAGTTTCATCGCTTCCGCGCTGATCAACCGGTGCCGCAAGGACGGCTTGGAAGCCTTCATTACGACCCCGACGCCCCAGGTCACATCGATGAACGGCGTCGAAGTGACCGGGCAGCGCCCCATGGAGTTCGTGACCGAAGCCGACGTCGTGCTGATCGGCAGCGGAGTGAGAACACGCGACGTGGTCGCCGACGAGCGGCTGATCTCCAGGCTGTCGCTCGACCCCGCGCGCCAGCTGATCGGCTCACAGTGCTCCGGCGCGCTGGTACTGGCCCGGCTCGGGCTGCTGGTCGGCATGCCGGCCTGTACGGACAGGACCAGCCGGCCCTTCGTCGAAGCCTGCGACGTCACCGTGCTGGACGCCCCGTTCCACGCCGAGGGGAACATCGCTACGGCAGGCGGCTGCTTGGCGTCGCAGTACCTCGCCTCATGGGTGATCACCCGCGTGCTCGGGGAGAAGGCCGCGCGCGACGTCCTCGAGTACGTGGCGCCGGTCGGCGAGAACCAGGAGACCGTCGAGCGCGCCCTGCGTGCCGTCCACGCGAGCGAGGCCGCACTGCACTGACGCCCCGCCAACAGCCTGGCGACTGACCTCCGGCTTTCTTGGCTGCCGGCAGCGAGTCGATCTCTGTTTGGCGGCGGCAGGTGCGTTGGCCGTTGCAGGGCGGAGCATGCGGGACACCCCGGCACATGAACACAAGGGGCGCCCACTCAGGTGCTCAACTCGCCGCCGACTGATGGCTCGGCCTGGTGCGCTGGGAGAGCCGGCCTACGAGCAGTAACCATGGACAGGTTGCCGGCTCGACGGCTACCGTGCGCTGCTCTTCACCGCCACCACGGCGGGAGATCGGCTGTTGGCGCAGGCCCGGCGCGGGCGGCAGATCCAGGACCGGCTTCCCGACCTCGTCTGCGCCGCCCGGCAGCTGCCGGACGGTCTCTGCGGCGGCTTGTTCGGAGACCCGCGAGGGCAGGTGCAGGGAGGAGACGGCGCGGAACCCCGGGGGTAGAGCTCTGCTCACCGAACCGCAGCAGCAGCCGGCCCCGAGCACCCCCGGATGAGACACGCCCCGTACGTGACCACGCCGGAAAGCCCGGACACCGCCCCGGCCCGCGACCCGCAACTCACCCTCTGGTGAAGTGCGGATCGGTCTCAGCAGCGGGCGAGTGTGCCGCTCTTCAGGGTGGACTTGTCGCCGACCAGCCAGCCTTCGGTGCTCGTGCCCTCGATACGGGCGTAGATCCACTTGTTGCCGTGGGCATTGGTGACGTAGCAGTGGTAGTAGACCTTCACGCGGGACTTGACCGCGCTCACATACGAGCACTCCGCGTACGGTCCGGTGTAGAGGTGGGTTTCTTGGGCCGCGTACCCGTAGCCGTCGCTGCGGTTCGAGTGGGCCCAACCGGTGCACGCCGTCGACACCGGGACGGGCTCCTTCACCGGGGAGCTGGGCGTTGCCTTCGGCGAGCCGGACGGTTTCGTGGCCGAGCCGCCGCCACCGGCCGTTGGCGTGGGACCCGTCTGCCCGCCCCCGTCCTTCTTCGAGGGGGTGGCGGACGTCAGGTCTCCCGAGGAGGCCGGGTCGTCGGCCTTGTTACCGTCGGCGGCGCTGCTCGCCGTCGGAAGCGCCGTGTTCGACCCGCCACCGCCCGCGTCGCCCCGCGCGTCCATCAGGGCGTAGGCGACTCCGCCGCAGGTGAGGACGGTGGCGGCCGCCACCGCGACGACGGTGCGGGTGCGGCGGCCCCGTGTGCGGACGGGCGTGGCACGGGTCTCGGAACGGCCGCCGTGACCGTCGGGCATGCCGGGAGCCGTCCCGGGCAGCGCGGCGGCCGGCTGCGGAGGGGCGCCGTAGGCATCGGTCGGCGTGTAGGAGGCGACGGGCTGGGGGGCAGGCTGGGAGAACGGCGAGGCGGGGGGACCGAAGGCCGACGGAGGGACGGGCTGGGGGGCCGGTGCCGGCGCGAGGTCCGCCGTCCTGCCCCCGGCAACCGCCTCCAGCATTTCGCGCGCCCGCCCGGCGTCGGGCCGCTGCAGCGGGTCCTTGGCCATCAGCGCCTGGAGCACGGGGGTGAGCGGTCCGGCGCGCCGGGGCTCCGGGAGCGGTTCGCCCACGATCGCCGCCAGCGTGGACCACACCGACGTACGGCGGAAGGGCGAAGAGCCCTCCACGGCCGCGTACAGCGTCATGCCGAGCGCCCAGATGTCCGACGCGGCACCCGGTTCCCGGCCCTGTGCGCGTTCCGGCGGCAGATAGTCGAGGGAGCCGACGATCTGACCGCTCTGGGTCAGCTTGGCCAGGGCCTCGTCGCCGGTGGTCTCCATGCTGGCGATGCCGAAGTCGGTGAGTACGACCCGGCCGCTGCGCTCTAGTAGTACGTTGCCGGGTTTGACGTCCCGGTGGAGGACCCCGGCCCGGTGTGCCGCGTCGAGCGCGTCCATCAGCTTGGCGCCGATCGCGGCCGCTTCACGCGGGTCCAGTGGGCCGCGCTCCTCCAGCACGTCGTCGAGGGAGGGCCCGTCGACCAGCTCCATGACGATGACCGGCAGCCCCTGCTCCTCGACCACGTCGTGCACGGTGACCACACCGCTGTGCCGGACACGGGCGGCGGCCTGCGCCTCCCGCTGCATCCTGACCCGCAGATCGGCCAGTTCGGCCGGAGAGGCGTCGGTGTAGGCCCGCAGGACCTTGACGGCGACCTCGCGGTTCAGCAGCTGGTCCACCGCCCGGGCGACCACACCCATGCCACCGCGCCCGATCATCGCGGTCACGAGGTACCGCCCGCCCAGAGCCTTGCCGACCAGCTCCGCGCCGTTCGCCCCCGTCACCCGTCACGCTCCGTTTCGTCGCACTGTTGAAGATCCGCGGGCACCAGCGTAGGGGTACACGTGCGAGCGGGTTCGCACGGCCCGGCCGTCGGCGCGCAGGTGCACCTTCCAAAGCACGGGATCATCCAGACATCTGACGTGAGATCAGGACACCCGTACGGTTCCCTTGGCGTCCCGCCCGTTCGGCCGGGAGCCGGCCCGCCGGGGCCGTGGCGATCGCGGCCCCCCGTGACTTCGAAACTCGGGGTCTGGCTCAGGTTCTGTGGATCTGGATCGACGCCGCAGTGCGTGCACGGGACAGACTTCCAGGTCGGCTGCGGTACCGACGGGATTTGAACCCGCGGACAGATGGGGCAGGTCCGCCCCGTCTCCGTCAGTCGCCGTGGGCGGGACCTCGCCCACGTGGATCGCAATGGGCCGCTCTGCCACGGCACCGCAGCCTGCGAGAATGCGCGCCATCCCGCTCCGGCTCAACGTAGAGGATCATCCTCTGCGCAGCGAGCGTTTCTCGAGCACCGGCAAATCCCTGCACCAGGACCACGGAAGTCGAGCCAGGGCCAGAGGGGGTTCTGGCTCGCCATCCGGGCCTGTGGTCACGCGTGCTGCCGGCAGGGGCGAGGCGAGGTAGGGCGAAAGGGCGGCGAGCTCGTGGAGGTTGACGAGCCTGCCGGTATGGAGCGGTTCGGACGTGCACCTTCATCCCGTCCGTGTCGATCACCGTGCAGGGGCGGGCGCGGGCGGCGTACGGGCACGTGGGTCCGGTCGGCAGGGCCGAGCGGTCTGAGGAAGAGGGGGAGGAGGGCTCAGAGGGGGAGGACACCGGGGAAGGCGCCGTGGCCGGCGTGCGGGGAGGTGAGGGCGAGCCAGCCGTGGCCCCGGGTTTCGGTGCCTGAGCCGACCATGTCCGGGTCGACCGAGAGGTGGCCGCAGGCGGTGCGCGCGCCGGCGGTTCCCGAGTTGGGCGGGGCATCGTCGTACTCCGGGTCGAAGTCGGGGTCGTCGACCGCGAGGGTCTCCCAGGGGAGTGGGTCCCCCTCCCATTCGGGGTCGCTCTCGGCGGCGTACTGTCGGATCACGCTGCCCTCCTCGGCAACGAACCACACGTCGGAGCCGCCGGCGTCGTCGACGAAGAAGAGCTGCGCCTGGGCGCAGTGCCGGCTGACGCGCTCGACGGTCTCGACCATGTCCTCCCAGCCCTCCCCGATGAGGAGGTCGTACGGGCCGAAGACGAGGCGCCAGCCGTCCAGCTCCGGGGTGACAAAGACGCGGCCCACGGTCTGGGCGGCGCCGTCACCGTCGGGGACGGGCACCTGGATGTCCCGGCCCGCCGCCGCCTCGACGCCCGCAGCGCACGTGATGGGTCGCCGGTGGTGCAGGCCCAGGGCGTCGAAGAGCCCTTCGTACGAGGGCCCCGGCACGGCCAGCCACCACCCGGAGAGCTGGGGCGACGGTGCGCTCGGCGTCTCGCCCACGATCTTCACCCGGATCAGGCGCTCGACCGCCGCACGGTCGCGGGCGTCGAGCCCGTCGGCGCCGCCGCCCGCGACGAGCGCGGCCATCGCGCCCCGCCGGGTCCGTGGCGACGCGGCCGGGTCCCGGCGCAGCACGCGCAACCTGGTGCGGTACGCCTCGTGCGTCAGGAGGGCGTAGTCGTCGGCCTTGTACGGGGCGGGGCGGTGGCCCGCGTAGCACTCCACCAGGGCGCGCAGCCCGGCGTCGGAGTCCGTCCGTAGCCGGACGAGCCCCGCGAACCCGTTGCCCGACGCGCCGCGAGCGGAATCGGTGGCCAGCTCCGCGTACCGGTCGGCGCACCGCTCGTCGAACGCCCCGAGCAGCCGGCCCGCCGCCCAGTCCTTCACGTTGCCGCGCCGCCAGGCCGCGAGCACGGCGTCGAAGGAGGGCGGCCCGATCAGGGCCAGGATCCGTATGACGGGCTGGAGCGTGGCAGTAGACCGGGCGTCGGCGACGCCGGCCAGCAGGGCGGGCACCACGTCGTCGGCCCGCTCCGTGAGGAGCGCGAGGACGGCCTCGGCCCGGGCCCGCTCGTCACCGTGGGCGCGGGTCGGATCTCCGAGGTCCCGGAGACCACCAAGGTTACGGAGACCGCCGAGGGTACCCGGATCGCCGAGGTCCTCCCGTGCCTCCACGGTGGCCAAGGCGCCGCGGTCGCGCAGCGTACGGAGGTCGTCGAGAAGGGATTCGATCTTCATGCCGCGCACGCTATCCGGCCCCACCGACACCGCAACGGCCCACCCCGGCCGGACCGTCACGCGCCGGGCCGATCCGCCGCCCGCGGACCTGGTGTATTGACCCGCAAGGTTGTTGACACGGCTGATCGGCGGGTGTCCGTCGAGGGCGGTGTGGCAGCGGTGGTGGTTGTAGGTGTGGAGGAAGTCTGCCAGGGCTTCGGTGCGCTCGTCGTTGACGGGCGGCACGGGATCCTCCCTCGATGAGCCCCCTCTCCCTTCCAGTGCTCAGCGCCTCGTCTCGTACCTGGTCAGGACCACGCCGCCGGGAAACGTACGCGTCTCCACCAGGTTCAGGTTCACCCAGCTGTCCAGGGCGCTGAAGAACGGCGTGCCGCTGCCCACCAGGACCGGATGGGCGGCGATCGCGTACTCGTCGATCAGCCCGGCGCGCATGGCCGCCCCGGCGAGCGTTGCCCCGCCGATGTTCATTGGGCCGCCGTCCTCGGCCTTGAGCCGGGTGATCTCGGCGATCGCGTCGCCGGCGACCAGGCGGGTGTTCCAGTCGACCTTGTCGATCGTCGAGGAGAACACCACCTTCGGCGTGTCCCGCCAGTTGCGCGCGAACTCGATCTCCGCCGGGGTGGCGTTGGGCTGCTGGTCGCCGGTCGGCCAGTAGGAGCTCATCGTCTCCCACAGCTTGCGCCCGTACAGCGACAGGCCACACGCCTGCTCGTGGTCGAGCCACCACTGGAACAGCTCGTCGCTCGGCGGTCCGCTCCAGCCGATGTCGTCGCCGGCCGCGGCGATATAGCCGTCCAGGGTCAGGTTCATGCCGTAGATCAGTTTCCGCATGGCCCAGCCTTCCGTTCGTGGGTGTCCGGCGTGTAGACCAGCGCGGCGCGGGAAACTCATCGGTGCGCGATCTGGGCTCGCCGGTAGTCCTCGTGCTCGAGTCTCAGCGTGGTGTACTCGGCCGACTCGGACAAGCCGCCTGATCTCGCTCCAGCGTCGCACCCGCCCGACCCTGGTGCGTGCGGTGGAGGCGGTCGAAGACCCGGCGGCGGCGCGAGCGACAGGCTCCGTGAGGCAGCCGGATCAGAACAACTCAAAGCTCGGATTGACCGGACCGATCTCGCCGCGCTCTGGCAGTTCGTTCAGGTCTTCCGGCTTGAGGTACTCCAAGAGAGCTGGGTCGATCCCGTGGTGCGGGGCCACGTCGCTCAGGCGCGCGACGAAGGCGAGCACGAAGTCGGTGAACGGTCCGTCGAAGACCTGGGGGCCGACCCGTTGATGTTCGTGACGGTCTTCCAGCAGCCAGGGTCTGGGTCGCATGGCCCACAGAAGTGCTAGTCGTCTCGGGAGATCAGGCCGCCCGGGGCGGGCTGGAACCGGAATGGGTACCTCTCCGGGTCACGTCGCCACGACTGGCCGAACGATTCGTGGATCTTCCGCATCCGATCCAGCAGCGGGCTGGACCCGCGGGGGCGGAAGACCACCAGCTCTCCGCAGATCAAACCGGTGCCATAGGCGTCAAGGGCGTCAAGGAACACCTTGAAGTCGCCTGGCAGCGTCGAGCCGACATAGCCCTCGACCTCGGCCCAGCCGTCGGGGGATGGGTCTCGGACCGGTGGCGGGCCGAACAGGCGCACCAGGTCATCCAAGCCCGTCATACGCCCCACCTGCTTGACCGTCGCGACAGGGAGATGAAAGGCCTCTTCACGAGGGCCGGGCGTTCTCGTGCCCGGGAAGGCGCGCCCGCCTCGTTGGAAGGGGCATGCTGCCCGTGTCGGGATCGGTGACCGTCGGCGCACCTTGCGCGATGTGCCGGAAGGCTGCAGCGCCGGGCCGGCACCCTACTTGAGGCCGCAGTCGTGAACGCGCCCGGCCGTCTCTACCACGACCTGCCGGCGCTCGGGCGCCTTCCGCGTCTTCACCCCGCCGACGATGAGCGCCAGCCCCACGGCGACGACGAGGTAAGCGGGGGACGGTAGCTCGACGACCTTGTGCATCCAGTTGCGGAGAGCACCGGCACAGCACCCCGCCGCGGCCGAGGAGCGGTCCACAAGCAGACCGACCCGGACATGGCCGCCGTCCTCGCAGCGATCAAGGCCACAGTCAAGGGCGGCATCGGCAAGCTCCACGAACGCCCCAGGGCCGCACCTATCGGGACGGCGACCCGTGGCCCGCCATGCAACGCCCGACCTGACGCCCCGACATCCGCGCCGCCGTCATCTCCCGGGCGAAGCCGCCACCCTCGCCCACCGGCAGCAGGCGGGAAGGGCCCTGGGGGCGGAAGGCTCTCGGGTCCGGCCTGCGCAGGCCCGCGTACGCGCAGCACCCGAACGGGTTGACCACCGTGTCCATGCGGCCGGTGGAAGGGTTGGAGAGAACAAGCGCCCGGCATGGGCCTGCCTGCCCGGCCCACGGCCGGCGCTCGCTTTCGCTCACCGTTCAGACGTACATCCTGAAGGAGACCCAGTGAAGAAGACCACGGCCGTCATCACCGCTACCGGCGCCATCCTCCTCGGCGCGGCGGGTATGGCTTCCGCCGACGCCGGTGCCCAGGGTGCGGCCATCGGCTCGCCGGGTGTCGCCTCCGGGAACGTCATTCAGGTGCCGGTCCACGTTCCCGTCAACGTCTGCGGCAACACCGTCAACGTCATCGCGCTGCTCAACCCGTCCTTCGGCAACATCTGCGTCAACGCCTGATCAGGCCCCAGCAGCGCACCGGGGAGCCTTGCCGTTTCCCCGCGTGACACGTGAGCGCGGCCCCGGCTTCCTCCCCGATTGGCCGCGCTCACGAGCGTTCACCCGTGCCGTGAGCAACGAGCCGCCACCTTGTTCACTGTTGGCCACAAGCGCGGACGCGGCCCTGAGGGCGCGCTCGTTCTCGCTGGCACCCTGCGCGCCCCGGGGCGCGGCCGGTAACACCCGGTGCCGTTCCGGCCGTCGACACGCCGGACGACAACCCGCCTTCGCGGTAACAACTGGGGCGCCGGCCGAGGGCGCAGACAGGATGCGGGAGGAAGCCCCGTTCCCAGCCCGCAGCGCAAGCCTCCGTCCGGCCGTTGTCGCTGACCACACCCCTCGTCCGCCCACCCTGACTGGTTGCGACTCCTCTTCTCCCCGTACGGATGTGCCTGAAGGAGTCCCGGGGCCGGAAGACCGCAGCGGCTAAGGCCGGAGCGGACATCCGCGGCGAGTCCCTGCTCAGTTCACAGATCCTCATCAATGTGGCTCCTCACCCACGGGTAGGGGGCGGCGGCCAGCAGCATGGTCAGGCGGGGAGGCGCATGGCGAGTTGTTGCCACTGCCGTGCGGGAGGGGAGTCGGGTGTGGTGGTCATGAGGCGGAGGCTGACGTGGTCGGCTCCGGCGCCGACGTGCTCTTGAACGCGGTGGGCGATGTCCTCGGCACTGCCGTGGGCCACCAGCGCGTCGCCAGCCGGTCGTCGAGCGCCTCCGGGTTCTCGTATCCGAGTTCTCGCAGCAGTTCGCGGAGGTTCGGCAGGGCGGCCGCGGCGGGGGCCGCGCCGCCGGGGAGGTTGGCTGACTTCTTCGGGCAGCCAGCCGACCATGACTCCGCAGGCGTGCCGGATCAGGTGCACGGCTTCGGAACCGGTGGCGATCTCCTCGAAGCCGGCGTCGGACAACACCGCGCGGACGCGGGCCAGCAGTTCCTCGCCCTGATGATTCATGCCGCGACTCTCGAACGGCGGCCCTGGGCCTTCTGCGCCTGCCGGAGGGGCGAGGGGCCCGCGGCGGCGTTCAGGTGTGGATGAGGCTGTTGGGGCCGTCCTGGTCGTCAGCGGTGTCGTCGTTGAACCAGTAGTCGTCGGCGGCGAGGTATCGGAAGGAGTGGCTGCGGCCCGTGGGCAGTTCCACGGTGACCGCCCGGTTGCCGTCCTTGCGCGGGGTCAGCGGATGAACGCCGGGACGCCAGTCGTTGAAGTCACCGACGACGCTCACCTCCGCCGGAGGGGTGCCGGCGGGAAGGACGAAGGTGACCCTGGCCGTGTTCTTGCGAAGGGCGCGTTCCAGCACGAAAGGCTCCTGACAGACAGGGGGAGAGGAGATACGAGCCCATGCTCGTTGCAGGACCTGAGCCATGCACACTGACGCCGCCGCCGGGTCACCCGCCCGCCCCACACCGAAGGACGAGATCCGCGCCCACTATGACGGGTCTTGGGGTGGTTAGTGGGTGAATAGCGTTACCTGTCGGGGGCAGGGGGGCACCCATAGGCCCGTGGCCGGTCCGCATGGGCGGGTGTGGCCCGTAATCGTGCAGGCGGACGGAAAAGGGAGTACGGCAGATGACGAAGGCTCGCGACATCATGACTGCGGACGCGACGTGCGTCGGCGCCGAGGAGACGGTGCTCGAGGCGGCGAAGAAGATGGCCCAGCTGAAGGTCGGCTCGCTGCCGATCTGCGGCACGGACGAGAAGCTCAAGGGGATGCTCACCGATCGCGACATCGTCGTGAAGGTCCTCGCGGCGGGCAAAGACCCCAGCACGGTGAAGGCGGGCGACCTCGCGCAAGGGGAGGCAGTCACCATCGGCGCTGACGATGACGCCGAGGAGATCCTGCGCACGATGGGTGAGCATCAGGTCCGCCGGCTCCCGGTCATCGACGGACACACGCTGGTCGGCATCGTCGCCCTGGCCGACGTAGCCCGCGCCCTGCCCGAAAAGAAGGTCGGCGACCTGCTTGAGGTGATCTCGCAGAACTGACCCGGCATACACGGCCCGCGAGGAGCCGGACTCGCCACCCGCCGCGCGGCACGGGCAGCGTCCACGGCGGCCCCTGAAGCACTCTCCGCACCGCCGGCGGACATGCTGCTCCGTGCCGAGCCGCGACTACGCCGGGGCGTAGTTCGATGCGGGGCAGCCAGCCATCGGCGAAGTCGGAGCGCTCCCGTGCGTGCTGCGCCTTCTCCTGGAGGAGCCGGCGGAAGCTTGCCAGGGCGTAGCGCTCCCCGGTGGCCGCTCCGGGCCCCGGGATGCCGGCTACGGCGGCCGTGCACTGCTGGGGCTGTGCCTGCCAGCCGGTGACCAGGACCCGTAGGCGCCTGCGCTCCGCGGTCCAGCCCACACGATGAGGCGATACCGAAAGGTGGGACCATCGTCGGATGCGAGGGATCGATGAGCTGGTCAATGTGGACGATCCGGCGTGGCGGGAGCTTCAGGGGATTCTCAAGGCGAGCTCCGTGCCGGTTCAAGTGCTGGCCGGAGACATCAACGAGGGCCGCCGATGTCTTCTGCAGATGCAGGTCAGCGCGCGATCGGTGCTGGGCGCACTGGCGTTGAACACTGGCGGATTGCTCGTGGACAACGGGTGGGTGCGAGTGTTCGGCGGGGGGTCGGGTTCGGTCGCGGATGGGCGACTCCCGAGTCTGGCGCAGGTCAACCGTTTCCCCACGGACTTCGACCCTGGCTGGCATCCCGCGACAGGTCTTGTCGTCGGCCACGACATTGTCGGAGGGGTCTTCGCGTTGAACGGTAGCGATCCTGCGGCCGCGGGCCGCCCTGGGGCACCTGGCCAGATGACGTATTTCGCTCCCGACACTCTGGCGTGGGAGGCGATGGAGATGGGCCACTCCGGGTGGGTCTCCTGGCTGCTCGCGGGCAGGCTGGAGACGTTCTATGACGGAATGCGCTGGCCCGGCTGGCGTGAGGAGACCGCGGGCCTGGCTTTCGGGCAGGGTCTTTCGGTGTATCCGTTCCTGTGGTCCGAGGAAGCTCACGCCGATCTCGCGGCCACGAGTCGGCGGCCTGTGCCGATGCGCGAGGTGCTCGGAGTCGCAGCGGACTTCGCCCGGCAGATGGGGCCGTCCGATCCTGGGTTCCTGGGCGATGTGTGACCGGCTTTGCTGGAGGTCCTGGTGTGTCAGCAAACGTCCGGAGCCGGGGGACTGGGCCGAGGTTCTGCGGGCGCGATGGGGCGGCGAACATCCCTGCTTGACGGCTTAACCGCATAAGGTGCCTTTCCACGCGATGGCCGAGGGGAGAGGTTTGCTTCGAGTTCGGGGGCCGGCAATGCCGTGAGGGGGTCGACCGCGATCTCCTTGCAGTGGGCGACCGTGGGCTCTTCGTACCGGCCGCTCGGCGCCTTTCCCTTCGACCCACTGCGTGAGAGCCCCCAGGCCCGCTGGAACGCCTGCGACGCCCTGCTCGGGCCCTTCGCCGCGTTGAACCTGTTTCTGATCCCCCGGGGCCGGTGGGTAGGCGAGCGGCAGGCCGAGGCAGTGGTGACGAGAGGAGTCGAGCAGGTGCGACTCGACGTTTCCTGCCCGCCTGCTGTCATCCCGTCCGTCTGGAATCGCCAACACTGAGGAACAGGAATCTCGTCGTGACCAACGCCCTCGCACGTCTTCTCGAAATTGCCCCGGCGCCGAGCCAGCCCCGCCCCAAGGATTGGGGTGAGGTCGAACGTACCCTCGCAGTCGAGCTTCCCGACGACTACAAGGAGCTCATAGGCGCCTATGGAGGAAGCAACTGGGACGACTACCTCTACGTCCTGGAGCCCGACTGCCCCAACAAACACTACGACCTTCTCAAGTGGGCCAAGTACCAGTTCGCAGACCTGGAAGGCCTGTGGGCAGTGGAGAAGAAGCCGGCAGAACTGGAGACCGAGGGATCCGCGGTCATCCCGTGGGCGACCACGGGCAACGGAGAATGTCTGTACTGGCTCGTCCTTCCCGGCGTCGAGCCGAACGAATGGACCGTCATGGTGAACGAGGTGCGCGGCCCCGGTTGGGAACATTACTCGGCATCCTGCACGCAATTCCTCGCGTCCGCACTCACCGGGGAGTTGCAGTCGAACATCCTCTCGTCATTGTTCCCCCTGGCCACCCATGAATTCCGCCGCCTCGGTCCGGTGTGACGATGCGGCGCTCTGCCGACTCCACGGCGTGGGCGCGGGTCCGATCACGTCCGACTGCTGACGCTGCGTCGCGCCGGGTGGTCCGGCACGAAGCGAGCACGATCCTCGCGCGCGGACCAGGTGGGCAGACGTGGTTGAGAGAGGCTGGGCGCAGCCCAGCCTCCCCGCCGGCGGACACGACGTGGATGTCGGCTCCGGCGGTGCACTCGCTGCTTGCCGAGCCCGGATGGGCGGCGGCCAGATCGAACGCCCCTGTCCTCCGGGCCGAGGTCGGCCGGCGTGGGCGGGCCCGTCGAGGGATGTTCGGGCGATGGGCCGGCGGGTGAGCGCCGTGCGGTGTGCCGTTTCTCCCCGTAGCGGGTGGGGGCGGCCAGAGCGAACACGAAGCCCCCGGCCTCATCCGAGGTCGGGGGCTGTCGTGCGTCCGGGGTCAGGCGGGCAGGGCGCCGTCGAGGTAAGCCTGCACCGGCTCGAACAGGCCATAGGGCACGTAGGTCGGCAGGTCAGAGTGCGTGACCCAGGCGACCTCGGCAATCTCGTCCGTGTCGCCGACGATGGCGTACCCGTTGATCATCTCGCAGGCCGTGTACGACACCAGCCGGCCCGTCTTCGGGTGGACGCGCTCACCAAGCAGCTTGATCGCCTCGACCGTGAGGCCGGTCTCCTCGAGCGTCTCCCGCACAGCGGCCTGCTCCGCTGTCTCGCCATCCGCAATGCCGCCGGCCGGGAACTGCCACATCAGCTCACCCTCGGCCACCCGGCGGCGGATCATCAGGACCAGTCCGGCGTCCACGATGATCGCGGCGGAGATGCCCTGCTGCTCAGTCGTCTCGGTCATGCGTGCGCCTCCAGAGCGGTCAAGATCGGTGAGTAGATGCGGTCGGCGGGAATGAAGCGGTCAGGCTGGCGATCGGCACCCACTGCACCGACGCGTTTTCGAGCGGTCCTGGTTGGCGGCCTCGCCGGTGAGCTATTCCGCGGCGTAGTAGTCGCACAGGGCGCCGCTGACAGGAGGGGCCCGGGAGCCGAGGTGCTCGCGGACCGCAGCGTGTCCGGCCTGCGGCGCTGCGCCCGGAGTCCGGTGCGAAATCGCCGGCGGCTATCACCCGTCCCGTGTGGTCAGGTTGAGGCGCTCGCTCCACTCCCGCTGAGTACTCAGTTTCCACCGAGAGCCGCGCATCAGTCCACGGATGGCAGGGGGCGGCGCCGGCGCCAGCACCCGAGGCTCAAGGACGGGGCGAAGCCGCCGAGCCGGTCCTGCCCCCGCGCCCCTGCCGGCCCGACAGCGGGAAATGGTCGGGTCCGGGACCGTTCGGTCCCGGACCCGACCAGGTACAGGCGATCGGCTGTCAGGCGGCGTACCGCTGTACCGCGTCATGTGCGGAAGACGAGCAGGTCATTCACTGTGAGAGCGTCGATGTCCTGGGGCAGGTGCTTCTTCGCTCGGGTCGGCGCAGGTCATGTACGTGTGGGGACAGAGGTGCCGTGAACGTGTGGTCGCGGCTGGCGGCCTGGCTCAGGCCTGCTCGTACACCCAGCTGGAGGTTGCGCCGCCGCCGACCTTGGCCCGCCAGGCGAGGGTGTTTCCGTCGCGGATGCCGGTCTCGTTGGAGTACACGTCGCGCCAGGTCCCGCTACCGTTGTGGTTCCCGAACGTCTGCCGGGGGCCTCCATTGACGCTGACCTCCAGGTACGCGGTGCGGCCGTCAGCCTCGGTGTCGCCGATGCCGAACATGTTCCGGGCCGGGTCGTAGTACACGTACGCACCCTTGATGATGCGGTTGTCGGCGCTGGCCGAGGTCGCGGCGGTCACCACGGTGACTGCGGCTGTGGCGAGGGCGAGCAGAGCTAGCTTCTTTCGCATGTGTTCGTCTCTTTCAGCAGAGTTCCGGTGTCCCGGCGGGTGGTTTCCGCCGGTGTTCCCAGCTTTCGGACGGCCCGATTGTCCGTCCACAAAAAGTGGGGAACTCCCAGTTCAGCCGCGGACAATCGGCATTGTCCGGCGGACAGGGAAAGATCCATCGCTGTTCCGTCTCCCTCCCTCGCCGGATGAGCCGTGCGGAATCGGGCCACGGAACGTCAAGTTGTCCGACAACTGCTGGAAAGCCCGACGCATCACCTGATCTGCTGGGACATCGACAGGAACGGGGCGGGCGGAATCGCGGGCGCCCCGCGGCACGGAGGAGCTTCACGGATGGGCAGGGCAGGGCGTCTGCAAAGTGAACCGAAAGGGGAGACCGTCCAGGCGAATGCGCTGGCGGTGTTCCTGCGGAGCATGACGGAGGGACGTACGGTCCGGGAGTTGGCGCAGTCGTACGGGGCGGGAAAGACCAGTTGGAGCGACTACCGCTCGGGGTCGAAGATCATCCCCTTAGATCTCCTGAAACGGGTGATATCCGGCCGGGTCCGTGATGAGAGGGGCCGCGCCGAATTGTGGACCCGCGCCAGGGGACTTCATGCCGCCGCCTGTGCGGCCGAGGAGGGCAGGGCGCGATCGGACGGCGGGAGGAAGAGCGCTCCGGAGACATGGGTGATGTTCCAGCGCGCCCAGCGCCAGGCCGACGTCGAACTCGCCCAGTCGGAGGAGGCCTTACGAACCCTCCTGGGGCTGACCGCCAGGCTGCAGAAGGAACTCGACGAGGCCATCGCCCAGGCCGAAAGCGGACCGGCCGTCAGCGCAGGACCCGCGCCAGAGGCGCCCCCGCACAAGGAGCGGCGGGGGGACGGGACGTCTGCAGACCGCGATGCTCACGTGCCGGGGACGGAGCTCGTCCTCTGGACGCCGGGTCCTCCCGCCCTGTACGGCCTGGAGGAGGCCGTGATACGGATCGGCGCCGAGGCGGAGGACCGCATGCGGCAGATCAGCCGCCTGCGCGACAAGGTCCGACACCTCCGGGAGCCGTACCCCGCGCCTGTCAGTGCGGGCCTGGTACGGCGGGAAGTCCGCGTACCGGCGGGCTGGGAGCACCGTAAGCTGCCGGCTCTCCCGCTGCGCTCCCGCATGCTCCGAGGCGCCCGCGATCCGCGACGGCTGCGGCGGGTGCTGCTGCTCACCGTGATCGTTTTGGCCCTCTCAGTACCTGCCACCTCCCTGGAGCAGCTCCGGCAGTGGGCCGCGCCCTCGGTGGCCGAGCCGGTGACCACCTTCCTTCCGGAAGCCGGCCCCAGGGAGTCCTCGGCGGGTTCCCCGCCCGCGGCCGGACCTCCCGCGCCGGGGAGCGCACCGCCGCAGGGCTCTGCAGGCAACTCCCCACCGACCTCCGCGTCCCCCTTTGCCGCGCCGTCCCCGTCCCCGGGCGTGCCGAGTCCCGGTGTCTCGAACGCGGCGCCGACCGCGCCCGGCGGGCCCGTCGACGTACCGGCTCCGACCGGCAGCGGCGTCTACGCGATAACGGTGGACGGCGCAGAGGTCGTCCAGTGGAGCGGCGCCGACTGGGTGGGGATCGGTGGCCCGGCGGCAGAGCTCTACGCTGGCCCGGCCGGGGTTTTCGCCACCGATCCCGGGACCGGCGACTTGCGCGGCTACAGCGGCATTCCCGGCCGCTGGAGCGCCATCAGCGGCCGCGCGGCCGGCTTCGCGATCAGCGGTAGGGACCTGTACCGGCTGGCCCAGGACCGCAGCGCCGTCCACCGCTGGGACCGGGCCCGGGCCACCTGGACTCGGGTCGGTGGTCCGGCGGGACGTCTCTACGGCGGGGGAGCCGGACTGTTTGCCACCGACCCGGTGGACGGCCGGATCTTCGCGTACGGGGGGAAAGCCGAAGCCTGGTCGTACGCGGGGGCCGCGGGCGCCGACTTCGTTGTGACCGACCAGCATCTGTACGGGCTCAACCCCGATCGGAGCGCGGTGTTCCGATGGAGCGGTGAAGCGGGCGTGTGGAGCGCGGTCGGCGGGCCGGCGGCCGCCCTGTACGCGAGCTCCTCGGAGCTGTACGCCGCCAACGAGGCCGACAGCGGCCTATGGCGCTACCGCGAGGGTGTTTGGACCCGAGTCGGAGACGCCGGAACGGCATTTGGCGCGCGCGGCGAGCGCCTGTACCGCCTGGACAAGGACCGTTCGGCGGTCTGGGAGCGGAACGGCGCGGCCTGGCTACGGATCGGCGGCCCCGTCCGCACACTGGTCGTCGCTGGCTGACGCGGGCTCCTTACGGCATCCCTTGCCTCGCAGGTCAGAAGGCGGGGCCAAGAAAGGCCGTCCTAGACAGAAGTACGGCCGCGGAGCGTGCCGGTACCGCCCTGGTCGTCCCCAGGTGGGGCGGACCAGGCGACGCCTGGCGATCTCGCGAGTCAGGCCCCGTCGATGCTGATACTCCTCCTACCGTCCACGCCCCCCTTCTCCCGGCAGCCAGCCGACCGCTCAGGTGCTGGTGCCGTACTTCATCGATGCAGGAGCGGTCATGAGTCCTTCAGCAGCGCCCCGGCAATTCCCCTTCACCTTTCCCCGTGGGTACACCGATCCGGCTGGTATCACGCACCGGAAGGGGATGATGCGCTTGGGCCACCGCGAACGGTGAGCTGGCCCCGCTGGTGGACCTGCGGGTACGGGAGAACCCGTCCTATCTGGGTGTCGTGCTCCTCAGCCTGGTCATCACACGCTTGGGCACGGCGGGCCGGCCCGACCCTGCGGTGATCGAATCCCTCTTCCTGGCGGACCTCGCCCACCTGCAGAAGCTGTACCGGGAGATCAACGGGGCAGAGCGGCCCGGCGGACTACCGGACACCGTCTGACAACGTACAAGAGCGTGACCGTGACGGCCGGCCCGAGAGCCCCTTGCACCCCGGCCCGGCCGCTGTTGCTCCAATCGGCCACAGCGGCGCTCATCTACGTCCTGCCTGTGCCGCAGGCCAAGGTCTCAGGCGGCGAACGGGTTGGCGTGGCCGGGCAACTGCTGCCCTGGGCGCAGGAACCGCTGGCCGCCCTGTTCGTCGCGCACCGCGAGAAACCCGGCGGCCGTCAGCCGCTGTGTGATCTTCCTGCGGCGGATCACGCCCACCTTGAACGCCACGGTGAAGAGCAGCGCGACCGCCCCGCCGGAGGCGACCGCTTCGACCGGCGACCTGTCGATGAGCATGATGACGGTCAGGACCGCGCAGGCGAGGTAGCCCTTCACCTTCTGGCTCCGGTCGGCGATGTACTGGGCCATGACGTCGAAGGTGATGAGGTCCTTCAGCACGGCCACGGCACCGACCGCTTCGGGGAGCGGCTTCAGCGAACCCTGCCCCAGCCCCGGCACCATCCCGCCGTTGCCCGCCTGCGGATGGGCGGTGATGGTGGCCGCCTCGCGGACGCGCGCGTCGGGCCGCGGGTCCCGGTACATCCGGACCTGGACGAGCGAGTTCTTGAACCCGGTCCTGCACGCCATGCCGTACGTATAGCCGTACTGCTCCGCCACGTGCGCCAGGGCGGCCGCCTTCGGCGTGGAGCCTTGGGGGGCGATCTCGACGATGTCCTGCTGACGGGCGATCTGCTGGAGCATCCCCGCTATATGACGTTCAACGGACATCCTGTTCCCCGCCCCCTGGGACCCCGCTCCCGGGGCCGACCAGCGCACAGCCTAGTAGGGCTTTGTTACTGAGGTTTTCAGGGTGGGGTCGGTGGGTCGATGGCCAGATGTGTGGCCGTGAGGCAGCCGTCGACCAAGTGGGGTCGGAGT
>NZ_JOIR01000058.1 GCF_000720115.1 Streptomyces sp. NRRL F-2580 | reverse complement strand
AGGATCAAACGGGGAGTCTCAAGCATGACCATCCAATCATTCTTGATCACAAAAGGGCTCTCCGTCATCCTCACCAGGCACTTTCGATACACGCCCTAGCCGTCCCACGTCCAGTCCGTGACCTCGGGCATGTCCACGCCGTGCTCGCGGATCCACGCGTGGTGGCGCTGCAGGGCGTCCGCCATGTGCTGGCGTACCCCGGCCGCGCGGACGGCGAGGCCGGGGAGCTGGAATCCCTCGGCGCGGCCGTACGGCTCCGGCACGCCGCCAGGGACCACGGGCGGCGACCCGGCCGACTCGCGAGGCGGCCGACGCGGGCCGCGGCGACGTCTTCCTCGAACTGGCGCGGCAGTACGCCGCCAGCGGCGCGTACCCGTGGGAGCGGTGCGAGCCCTGGGGCATGGAGCCGGACGGCCACCCGTCCGGCCCCTGGTCCGGCACCGTCACGGAGGCGGACTGACGGCACGAGCGGTCGCGTCCCGCCGGTGACGGAGACCGGCCGCGGCCCGCCGTGTCGTGCGTGACACAGGGTCACGAGACTCGTATGTTTGATTACGTCCCGTAACTCTACCGCACGGGGTGGACCGCGCTCCGGGGTCGGCCCGTACGCCGCCGCCCCGCCGGCGGCACGCCCGCCAGGAGGTGCCGGTGATCGACCGTATCTGGCTTCAACCACCCCTCGCCATCGCCCGGTTGGGTTCCTCGCCGATGCCGTGCGACAACTACCGCTACGGACCCAGCGACCTGACCCCGCGCGGTACGGGCAAGACCACCGTGGAGCCGGTGGAGAGCCTCGACCTCGCCGCCGACGGCACCCTGACCACGCGGATGCCGCAGAAGGTCCGGTTCAAGGACGCGGACGGCTGGCGGCCGGTGTGCCCGTTCTTCGAGGTGCACGGCAGCTGGACCACCGCCGACGGCGAGCAGCGCACGGGGGTCCTCACCGCCGACGTGCTCGCCGACTTCGGGCTGGGCCTCGGCGACGTGCGCTGGCAGGTCTCCGTCGCCAACCTCAAGTCCCACCACATCACCCAGCAGCAGGACGACCGCGTCGAGGCCCGGGCCGAGGTCCGTGGCGACGACCACCAGCGGCACCCGCTCGCCGGGCACTCTCCGCAGGACACCGCCAACCCGCTCGTCCCGGCCGGCAAGTCCCTCCCGCTCGGCTCGGTCCAGGTGCCCGCGCCGAACGCCGAACTCCCCGAACTCCGGCTGCGGTTCACCCCGGGGAAAGGGTTCGTGTACGGGCCGACGAACCTGGCCGAGCTCGCCGCGAACACCGGGTACCAGCTCCCGCAGGAGCGGCTCATCCTCAATCCGGCCGCGCCGTGGTGCCGGTTGAGGCTCAGTGACATCAGCGACGATGAACGGACCTCGCCCCCCGGCCTGTTCGCGGGCGCGGAGCGGCAGATCCAGGCCAGCCTGGGCATGGTCGACGACGTCTGCGACGGCACGGTCGCCGTGACCCTGCCGGGAGGTCTCACCGTCACCGCCCGCATCGTGGTCAGCCCGCCCGACTTCGCACCGGACCGCAGGCCCTTCGTCTCCCTCGCGGACGGACTCGCCGACCGGGTCAAGCGCGCCGAAGTGAGCGACCCCTCCTACATCGCCGACGAGGGACAGACCGCGCTGGAGATCCGTGATCTCTTCGAACGGGTCCTCGAAACGATGGGCAACATGAACGTGGACGTGCAGAACCAGCGCGTCCTCGACACCTACGAAGGGGTCGCGTGGACGGTTCCCGAACCGCTGACCGGCGTTCTCCTCGCGCTCACCGACCGCGGTCGTCGGCGCCACCGCCGCTTCGTCGCCCTCGAGGCTCTGGAAGACATGGTGCGTGAGCAGCCCGATCTGCTCGACCGCGTGGTACGGCCACCGGCCGAGGACCTGCCGCCCAGCTACACCGACCGCCGCATGCCGATCGGGATGCGCGGTGCCGACGCTGGACCGCTGCACCTGACCCGACGGCAGTACGACCTGCTGACCGCCTGGGCCCAGGGCCTGCGTGACAGGACGGAGCCGGGCACGTGACCGTACTCCTGCAGATCGGGCGGCGGCCCCCGGACGTCCCGGCACAAGCCACGAGCCCGCTGCCGGCCGGGCCCGGAGCGCAGGTGCGGGCCTTCCGGAGTGCGCACGGGGCCCATCTCTTCGTCGCCGACGGCAGCCGTCTGTACGACCTGCCCGAGGCGACGGCGGTCCGGCTGGAGGAGTGGCTCTCCGCCTCGGAGGGCTCCCTCGACGAGCTGGGGCGCACGCTGGACCTCCCGCTCTGGGGGGCACCGCGGATCGACGGCACTCCCCTCGCACCGCCTCCGCTGTCCTCGATCTCCCTCAACGTGATGCAGGCCTGCAATCTGAGCTGTGGTCACTGCTACGCCGACGAGGGCCGGTTCGGGGGAAGCGCCCGGGCGATGCCTCGGGCCACCGCGTACGCGGCGGTGGACCGGCTGCTGGCCGAGGCGGCGCCCGGCTCAGACGTCGTCGTGGGCTTCATGGGCGGCGAACCGCTACTCGCCCGCGACCTGGTGCACGAGGTGGTCCGGTACGCCGTCCGGGCGGGGGCCACCACCGGGCACCGGGTCCGCTTCGCGCTCACCACCAACCTGACGACCGTACGGCCCGACGACGCGGCACTGTTCGCGGAGCACCCGTTCACCGTCACGGTCAGCCTGGACGGCGACCGGACCGGCCACGACGCCCTGCGCAGGGCGCCCGGCGGAGCCAGCGCATACGACCGGCTACGGGCCGGGCTCGACACGCTCGCCCGCCACGGCCGCCCCCGCCACCTCTCCGCGCGCGTCAGCGTCACCCCGTACACCGGCCGTCTCCTGGACGTCCTGGAGCACGGCATCGCGCTCGGCTTCGACGAGGTCGGGTTCGGTGCGGTGGTCAGCGCCCCGGACCCCGCGTACGAGATCACCACCGAGGCCTTCGCGGGCTTCCTCGAGCAGATGACCGCCTGCGGCGAACGGGCCCTTGCGGAGCTGTCGGCCGGCCGCGCCTACCCGTTCGGCAACTTCCAGACCGCCATGGAGCAGCTGCACCGGGGCGCCCACCGCCCCTACCCCTGCGGGGCCGGCGCGGGCTACCTCAGCGCCTCCGCGGAAGGGGGCCTCTACGCCTGCCACCGGCTGGTCGACGACCCCGCCTTCGCCATGGGCTCACTGGCCGCCGGACCCGACACCGCCGCCCGGCAACGGCACCTGGCCGAACGCCACGTGGACCGGCAGGAGCCCTGCCGGTCCTGCTGGGCCCGCTACCTGTGCGGCGGCGGCTGCTACCACGAGGTCAGCCGACGGGGCCGGCCCGGCTGCGACTACATCCGCGGCTGGCTGTCCTTCTGCCTGCGCGCCTACGTCGAACTCGGCCAGGCCGCGCCCGAGTTCTTCGAGCAGCGGTCCGCGGCGGCCCCGCTCACGAGCAGTGCCAGCACCGTCTGAAGGCCCGAAGGAGCCCGTCCATGCCCGACCTGCCGACTCCCACTGGGAAGATCCTCCCGCGCAACCTCACCGCGCGGGCCGACCACGTCGTACGCGGCAACCCCTCCAACACCCGCCCGGAGAGCGGGGTCGACAACTGCTTCCCGGGGCTCGAGTTCGACCAGCGCAACCTCGACAAGGCCTTCTTCCCCGGGATGCTCTTCGACTTCCACCGCTACAACGGCTCCCGGGCGCTGGAGGTGACCGGCGGGGTGGCCGCCGCCCACAGGCTGACCACGGCGGACCTGACGGGCGACAACCAGGTCTTCATCGGGGCCGTGTGCGGCCGGACCCGGGTGGACCAGACCGACGCCCAGGTCGAGCCGGTCGACTGCCGTGAACGCGACGGCCTGGATGTCTGGCGGCAGGTGCACGATCTGCTGCCGGGCCGGATCGCCGTACTCCTGCTGGGGCGCCAGACAACCGTCGCCACGCTCGGAGCCGCCGCGGTCGGCAACCTCAACGCCCTGCGCATGAGCGGTGAGAGCTTCGTCCGCCGTGCCCCCGACGGCCGGTTCCAGCTGGCCGTGCTGGTCTCGGACCGGGCCCGGTACCTGGACGAGAACGGGGTTATCGACCCGGAGGTGTACCGGCCGGGAGACCTCACCCGCAGCCTGTGCGCCCCCTGGCAGTACGACTTTCGTGACTGCGGCTGCTTCTACTGGGCCGCCTCGAAACCCGACGTCGCCGGCAACGCCGACGAGAGCATCCCGCAGATGAACTTCCTGCGTGCGGACCGCACACCGGTCCCGGACCTCGACACGGACGCACTGGACCTCGGCAGCCCGCGCAGGCGGCTGGAGCTCGGCTACCCCCGGCTAATCTCCGACTGGCAGGTGCTGCCCGTGGTGCTCAACGACCGCGAGGACGACAGCATCGGCAACCCGGTGCCGCCCGACATCCCGCTCCTCGACCGGGCGACCGTGATCAGCAGGCTCAAGTCACTGGCCACCGTCGAGCACGCACTGAGCGTGGAGTACCTGTACGCGCACTACTCGCTCAACGCGCCCAGGGAGCTGCCGGATTCGGCGAGTCGGCTGATGCGGCGGATCCACGCCGCGGCCTTCGAGGTGTTCGAGGTCGCGGTCGACGAGATGCGGCACCTGCGCTGGGTGAACGAGGCCCTCGGCACCCTGGGCGAGAAGCCCGTCGTCGGGCGGGCGGCGGAGATCGTGCGCGACACGGTCCACCCCTTCGAGCTCCGCCCGCTGACACCCGCGCAACTGCAGTGGTTCATCGACGTGGAGGCCCCCAGCCAACAGGTGGGCACCGGCCTCGACGGCATGTACGTCCAGCTGCACCGGAGCATCATCAAGCAGCCGGACGTGTTCCCCGAGGCCGACAGGCTGGCCCACCTGATCAAGCTCGTCATCGACGAGGGCGAGGAGCACTTCCGTCGGTTCACCGCGGTGAAGGAGCACTTGGTGGGCCTCGATCCCCTCGTGTACCTGCGACCCCTGCGGCGGCCGGGCGCGCAGGACGAGCTGGGCCGGACGCTGCTCGACCTCAGCGACCGGTACTACGCGGCACTGCTCGGCACCCTGCAAGCCACGTTCGCACTCGGCGACCAGGCCGGTGGTCTGCTGATCGGCCAGGCCCGGGTCACGATGGAGAACCTCCACGAGATCAACCACCTCCTCGCCACCCGCGGCATCGCGCCCCGCTTCACCCTGCCCTCGGCCTTCGCGCCGGGCGCGGGCGAGCTGCCGCCCGAGCTCGCCGACGGTCAGGCCACCAGGGAAGCGGCCATCGCGGCGATCGAGACCCTGGCCGCCATTCGGGAACTCGACGGGGACCTGAGGGACATGACGATTAGTCAGCAGTTCGAAACCGCGGCTCTGCTGGACGTGCTGGACCTTCAGGGATGAGCCGCCCCGTCGAGATCGGCGGGGCCGGACTGGCGGAGCTGACCTGCGCCCGGCTACTGGCCGGGCGCGGGCACCGGGTCCGGCTGCCGCCGCCCGGGCCGGGCGCGGCGGGGGCGGGCGCCACGGGGGCTCGGCCGCTGCTGCTCGCCGGGCCGGCCCTGGAGCTGCTGGACTCCCTGTGGGGTCCGGGACTCCTCGACGGGACCTGGGAGGTGACGCACCGTCAGGTACGCTGGGGCGACGGGCCGCCGACCCGGTTCGCGCAGGCCAGCCGGGTGGTGGACGGAGCCGAGGTGGCCGTCCGCATGCGGGAGCGGCTGGCGGAGCACGGCATGGACGAGGGGAGCACGGATCCGCCGGAGGGACCGGCCGGCTGGGTGGTGACCGCCCGTGCGGTGCCCGAACGGGCCGCCGGGCGGCGGCGGTTGCTGGCCGGGACGGCCCCGCTGCGCCCCGGTGCCGACGAGCGCACCGCCGTCCTCGGCACCGCCGAAGCGGGCTGGGCGCTGCTCACCCCGCTGGGGCGCGGCGCCGCCCTCGTACAGGCCATGGTGCCCGGTCCGGCCGGGGACCCCGTCGCCCTGCTCGCCCGGCTGGCCGCCGAGACCGGTCTCGGGGCGCTCCTGCGCCACCCGCCCCGGTCCGCCGCCGCCGTCCCGGCCGCCCCGCTGCTGCACCCGGCCCCCGCGACGGCACCCGCCGGGGACGCCCCGGGCCGGCTGCTGGTGGGGGCCGGAGCCATCCGCTACGACCCCCTCAGCGGCACCGGAACGGCGCAGGCCCTGCGTACGGGCATCCTCGCCGCCGCCGTCATCGACGCGGCTGTGCGGGGGACCGCGGCGCCCCGTGCGCTGTGCGCCCACTACGCCGCCCGGCTGCGCGCGGCCTACGTCGAACACCAGCGCAGCTGCGCCCGGTTGTACGGGAGCGCCTTCGCCGGACCCGCCTGGTCCGACGAACTCGACGGCGCCCGGAACGCCGTCGCGGTCGGCTGACTCCCTCGACCGCCTACGGGTCGCACGAGGGGCGCCAGGTCAGGTGTGGCAGGAGGCCCCGCCACTGCTGTTCGGGGATGCCGACGACTCCTTCCAGGGCGTCATCCCACCGGAGTACATCCCCAACCGGATCACCATCCCCACGCTGGAGGAGATCCACGCGCTCAAAGAGGTCGGGTCCAAGGCGCTCGTCGTCATCATCGACCTGATGTCCGGGTGTGGGCACCGAAACGGAGAGGTGTTCGCAGCCAACCTCGAAGGGATGGTCGCGGACGACGTGTACCGCATCACCGAGCAGATCGAGGGGATGACCCGCCAGCGTTCCCCGCTCAAGCACCGCAGGGCCGGCGACTTCCGCAAGGTCCCCACACCGGCCACTGTCCGGGAGTCCCTCCTCAGCTACGCACACGACGTCGGCGCGGACCAGAATGGCTTCCTCCTGCGGACTCAGCGCAGCGCCTACTGGGCACGCACGACGCTCGACTACCAGTCGCTTTCAGCCCCGTCGGCACCTTCGACGAAGTCGTACGCACCGAAGCCATCATCGCCACCGGGCCCTGAAAACTCACGTGCTGCTGCCTGACTGAGGGCTCCGTCACGCGGCCAGGCAGTAGTGGCGTCTTGAGACACTTCCGGGTTGGAACAGATTGACAGACCGCATAACGGCGGCGGACATCCACGCGCACCATGCTGGCAGGGGCCGGCCGGACGATGCGCCGAGATAGTACTCAGCTGCCGCGAGGGCTCGCAGGGCGGGCTGCTTCTCCTGCTTGGCAGCGAGGGTGCGGGCGAGGCGGAGATGGAGGAGGGAGCGGGCGGCGGGGTGCTGGGTGCGTTTGAGTGCGTGCTGGAGGATTCCGGCGGCGGTGGTGTGGTCCTTGCGCCATGCGGCCTGGTAGGCGAGGTCGCCGAGCATGGCGGCACCGAGGTCGGGGTCGTCGGTGGCGTGGGCACTGTGGAGGCCGGCGATCCAGAGTTTGCTGGCGGCGGTGTGGTGGCCGTGGTCGAAGCGGTGCCAGGCGACGGTCTGGGCGAGGGTCGCGGCCAGAGTGTGGAGGCGCAGGCCGGTGGTGCCGGGCCTGTAGGGACCAGAGCCTTTTCGGGTTCTGGTCCAGGTTTTGTGGAGCGGTGACGCTCAGTGCTGGTGCACGGCTCTGCGCCGGTGATGTGCCACCACGACCGACGGCGTGTCGGTGGGACCGTCAATAATGCCGATCATGGCAGATCGCAGTCCGGTGCTCCGGATCATTACTTCGGCGGCGCGGGAGTCCCTGAAGCCACTTGGCCTGGCCCAGCGCGGGCGGTCGCGGCTGTGGATTGACGATCACGGCTGGTGGCTCGGGGTTGTGGAGTTCACCCCGCCGCGGATTGCTGGCAGCGGTCTGCACGTCGGTGCGATGTGGCTGTGGCACGACGTGGAACACCTGGCTTTCCACGTGGAGGCAGTCCGGATCGGCTCCGAGCTGTTTCGCACCGAGGACCAGTTCACGCCGCTGGCACTCGAATTCAGTCGGCAGGCGGCTGCGAACGTGGCCGCCCTGAGGGAAAAGTTTCCGGCTCTGCCGGACGTCGCCCGATACCTGACGTCCAGACCGGTGCGGCGGGGATTCTTCTGGGACGGCTTTGACTCTGGGATCTCAGCCGCCCTGGTTGGGGACCCGGACACGGCCCGCGATCACTTCGAACGAGTCCTCCGAGAGGACGCGCTGGCCCCGTGGATGGTCGAAGCCCAGAAGAAGGCGCGTGAGCTTCATGCGATCGCGGCAGATCGTGACGCCATGACCGCCTGGGTCACGCGGGCCGTCGACTCATGCCGGAGCAAGCTGGGCCTGGATCCCGTGCCGCTCGCGATCAGCTGAACGGGCCTGCTCATCGAGCGACAGAGCTGCGGTCACGCAAGGAGTACTCGCTTCCACAGCAGGTTGAAACCGGCCCGGCCATACATCTGGCGCTCGATCATGTTGATCCGGTTGACGTGGCCTTCGACGACGCCGAAGCTCCACGGCAGCGTGAAGCTGGCGGTAACGGCGGCGAGATCGCGTTCGAGACCGTTGACGAAGGCGTGAAGGCTGGGCAGGTCGTCGGCGCGGACCGCCTTGATCCATACCGGAGCTGGGCACCCTGGAGCTGGGTGAGCATCTTCCCGAACACTCGGACGTGGCCGGTGAGGGCATCCAGTTCGGGGCAGTCGGCGAGAGCGACCTTCAGCTTCAGGAGTTCGCTCTCCGGCAGGGCGTCGGGGTGAGCCAGGATCAGCCGGTGACCGTGCGTGGAGACGGCGAACGGGCTGCGGGTGCGCTTGGGGCTACGCGGAACGGCTGGAGGTAGGCGACCACGGAGGACCCGGACCGCTGCTCCGAAGAGGCCACCGGGCGTAGTCCACACCCGCCGCAGACGGAAGGAACGACCTTCACCGGACGGCCGTCATCAGCGTTCCGGAGAAACGCCGCGAGGTCCGCAGAGACACCCTCGCCAACCTGATCATCAGCATGCACAGGCACATCGTTCCAGACGCCCCAACCAGCACCCGACCACCTTGACCAAAGAGATCTGACTACACCATCTACCGGCCCTGGAACTACGCCGGCCTTCTGGGTCCGCGTGCCTGGCCCGACTGCTGCCCGAGGCGCGGGGATCGCGGTTGCTTGGCCGGAGACCACCTCACAAACGATGTCCTGCGGTACCCGGACTCGAACGCCGTCCGGGCGATCCTGATGGCGCTCGTTCCTCCGTTCATCCCTCGTGATCAACTACTTATGCGGGGGAATGCGTACTGCTGGAACTGGGTGGCGTCCCGGACCGCCGCGTACGCGGACGGCCGACCCATCAGCACACACAAGGTGAACACCGCGTCCTCCACCGCCTGCCGTGCCTGGCCGTCGCCCAGGCACGCGGTCAGCTGGACGTGGGCTTCGGTGAACCGGCCCAGCGCCCGCTCCACCTCCATACGGCTCGGCAGCAACCGCGGCCACAGCAGCGGAGCCTCGGCGCCGGCCGCCTCGGGCTCTCGCGCCGCTTCCACCGTCTGGCGCAGGGCCCGGTCGATCCCGGCCGGCAGCGGGGTGCCAGAAGGGCCGCCTGACTGGAAGTCGGTAAGCGGCTGTCCAACGCCACTGACCGCGTCAGGGCCTGGGACGCGTGAGGAAGTCCGCGATGCGCGCTCCCCAGGTCCGCACGTCGGCGCGGGTCTGGGAGAGGTGAAGTTCGGCCCGTGGGAGGAAGCCAGCCAGCGTAGCCGCCGTCGATACGGGGTGGCCTGGGTCGTCCAACCAACCCAGGATGAGCGCTGGGCACCGCAGCGTCGCGAGCGTGGCGGGTGACGGCAGGTCGGAGTCGGCCAGGCCGCGCAGGACCGACGGCAGGATCGCCTCCGGCGGCGTGGGAGAAAACTCGGGGACATCGGCGACCACGGCAGGGCGCGGGGCTCTTCCAGCGGCAAGCCATGCCGCCGCGCCTTCCCTCTCGATCGTGTCGGCGGCGTTTCGGTTGGCCTGTGCGTACGCCTCCCGGCTCGCCCAGGCGGTCGGCGGGATGAGCAGGACCAGCCGGGAGAAGCGGTTCGGCGCCCGGACGGCGGCGTGCAGGCAGGTCCCGCACCCCATCGATGCACCGATCGCGTCGACGGGCTCCGCGGCGCCCAGATGGTCTAGCAGAGCCAGCAGGTCGTCGGCGAGTGACGGGTAGGTGTAGTCCTCAGCGGCGGGCCGGCCGGTGGAGCGACCGTGGGCGCGTGCGTCGTAGCGGACCAGGCGCCGGCCCGTCTGGAGGAGCGGCGCCCAGTCGAACAGGTCCATCCGCTGCTCGACTGCCTGACTGACGAGCCCGCCGTGCGCGTACACCGCCAGGGAACCCGTGCCGGCGTCGTCGTACGCCAGCTCGGCCCCACGATGGCGGAACCGGCCCTCCACGGGCGCCCGCCTTCGCGGTGTCCCCATACTGACGCGCCCTTCTACCGGACTTGCCTCATGCGCGGGGCGAAATGAACGGTCGGATGGCGTTGCCGCTTCGGTGAACTGGCCGGTCCACCAGCAGCTTCGAGGCCGCCGTCAACTTCGCCGGGGGCGCGGGGATCTGAGCTGCAGTTCGAGTACCGCGATTCGGAAGCAACGAGCCTGCCGGCCACACCGGGCGGTCGGGCCCTGGGACCAGACCGTGCTACTGGCCTCCGGAAGCGTTTTCTGCCGTTTGGAGGGCCTGACTGGCGATGGTGAGGGCCTCTTGGTCGTGACCGGCCGCCTTTGCCGTTTCAGCCTGGCTGAGGGAGACGCGGAGCAGTTGGACGGTGTGCTTCGGCAGAGCGTTCGACTCGATGGCGTCTTGCAGTTTCCGGATGGTGTCGACGGTCAGGTCATCGGACATGGGACATCTCCTCTGAGGCGCAAGTCGAGCCGTGTCGTCAGGGTCAGTGCCCGAGAGCGTTCTTGAGCTGCTGCTTGGTCATGGTCGAGCGGCCATCGATGTTGCGCTTCTTGGCTTCCTTGGTAGCTCGTCCTTGGGCCGCTCGGACGACGACCCACCGCCGTCCTGGGACTTGTGGCCTCCGGGCTTCGAAGCCGACTTGCCCTGAGTGGAACTGCGGCTGGCGGTCTTGCTCTCCCCCGACTGCGCACGCTCCTTGTTGACCGTGCGGGAGGCCATCTCCTTGGCACGTCCTTCAGACATGTCGCGCTTCTCGCCGGACTCCTTCATGTGCTCGTACTGACGCTCGCGCTTGGAGCTGCTTCCTCGGGGCATGACGGAACCTCTCACCGGGACAGTGATGTCAGGGCCATCGTGCGCGCACCGCGATCGCCTCGCACTTCACCTGAGCCGAAAGAGGCAGTGCCGGGATCAGGTGTGCAGGCCTGTTGGAACCGTTCCAGGCGCTGGAGGGGAGCATGCCGCGTCGTTGGCCAAGGCGCCGACCTTGGCTGCGCGGGCGCGCCCGAGTTCCTGGCCGACGGTGTGCACGATGTCGGCGAGCGGTGTGGTGGCCGGGAGGGTGAGCGCCATCGCCTCCCCGGTGTTGATGGGGATCTTGGCGGTGATGAAAGTCAGTTCGGGGACCGTCGTGAGGTCGTAGTGGTCCGGATCATCGGGATCTGCCTCAAGGTCCGCTCCTCCGCCCGGCCGGGAGAGCATCGACCAGACCGGCCCGAGTCATCCGGTCCAGGTGCCGCCCTCGGGGAATCCGTCGTTCTCCACCGGCCAGCCCTCGACCTCGAAGGCATTGATCAGGCGGTCCTGGATGTCGGCTGTCAGGATCTCTTGGGGGGCTGATGCGTGGAGGCGTGCGGCGCGGGCGTGGCCGGTCCCGTCGGCCTCGGCCCGGATGGCCAGCTTCTTCTTACGGTTACTGTAAGGGCTCGCGGTGCGTCATTGAACGCGATCTCCCGCGACCTCGGCCTGGCCTTCCGCACCGTTCAAAGGTTCGCCAACGCCTCGAGCGCGGACGAATTACTTGCCCCTGTCCTCCACCGAGCCGGCAAGCTCGACAGGTTCAAGCCCTACCTGATCAACCGGGGGAACGAGGGCTGCACCAACGCTGTTCAACTTCATCAGGAACTCGCGGCCCAGGGTTGGACCGGCAGCATACGCGCTGTTCAGGGCTATCTACGGCCGCTTCGAGGGCACTGCACAGCAGCCGTTCCACCGTCCCTGCCGCCATCACCTCGGCGTGTCACCGGCTGGATGATGTCGAACCCCGACCGCTTGGATGCCAATGCCCACATCCGGTTGAAGGAGGTCCTTGCCCGCTGCCCCGAACTCGACATCGAAGCCAGCTTCGTCCGTGGCTTCGCCACCATGATGACCAACCGCGAGGGACACCTGCTCGACGAGTGGATCACCACCGTGACCGCCACGGATTCCCTGCCGCACCTGGCCAACTTCGCGAACGGCCTACGCCGCGATCTCGCCGCGGTCACCGCCGGACTCACGTTGCCCCCCAGCAGCGGCCCCGTCGAAGGCACCGTCAACAAGATCAAATTCCTCAAGAGGCAGATGTTCGGCTGAGCCAACCTTGACCTACTCCGCATCCGGGTACTCCACCACCGGTGACTACACGCGACCACTCATCGTCACCGCTTCATCGAATGTGGGCCAGAGCCAGTAGATGTCAGTGCGGTGCAGGGTTTTGGCAGTACGTGTGACTGATTCCCAATGACCGTCGTCAAGCGTCGAGGGTGCCTACGGGGTCATGCCGAGGGCACGCCGGAATCTGGCGTCGCCTCGCCGACCTCTCTGTGTGAGAGGCTGGCTGCGGGGGCGGGGCGGGCAGCCGGAGGCGTACTGCCACCGCGCGATGGTCCGCTACCTGGTCGACAACGGAACGAAGTGGCGGGTGATGCCGGCCGATTTCCCGCCGTGGGACCGGGTTTACGCGTTCTTCCGCCGTTGGCGAGACCACGGCATGGTCAAGGAGTTCCACGACCGGCTCCGCCGCAAGTTCCGCGAGCAGGCGGGGCGGGAGCCGGAGCCGACCGCGGGTGTGATCGACTCCCAGTCCACGCCACCCTGCCCCCGTGACGCGCAGCCCTTCCTCGCTCATCCCCCTTCCCTTCGCTGGAACTCCTCCGACGCTGCCCCTGTCGACCGCGTCGGCCGCAAGCGGTGCTGGGCGATCGGAGTGACTCGGCCTGCGCCGGGCTGCGGGAGTGCTCGATTCGGGCGTACGTCGGCGCGCGGATCCCGGACGTTCTGTGCACGCTTGACTGGGGCCGAGCAGCCGGGAAGCGGCGTTCACCGGGCCCCCGGACCAATCGCCGCACTGACGGGAGCACAGCATGATCGGGAAGCTCGAACCCTTCGACGACGCCGAAGGTGCTCCTCCGCTGCCGCACTGCGCCGAGGACGCCGCCGTCGCGCTGAAGCAGATGTTCGTGGACATGACCCAGGGCGTCCGGATGGCCCGGGGCCAGGACCCGGTCAAGCGGCCGGTCTTCCTCAAGCCGCACGGCGTCGCCCGCGGCGTGCTCACCGTCGCCGACGACCTGCCGGCCGAGCTACGCGTCGGCTTCCTGCGCAGCGCCCAGGAGCAGCCCGGCGGCCTGACCGCCTGGGTGCGCTTCTCCAGCGACACCGTGCCCGGCAGCCCCGACCTGATGACCACCCTCGGCATCGGCATCAAGCTGTTCGGGGTGCCCGGGCCGAAGCTGTTGGAGGGCGACACCGAAGCCGGCACCCAGGACCTGCTGATGCAGAACCACGACGTCTTCTTCGTGGACACCGCCCAGGACATGTGTGAGTTCACCAAGGCCGGTGTCGTCGAAGGGAATTACGACCGGTACCTGGCCGACCACCCGGTGACCAAGGAGATCCTCGACGCGATGGCCGTGTTCGAGGAGAGCGTCCTGACCACCACCTACTGGGGCGTGCTGCCGTACGCGTTCGGGCCCGAGCGCTTCGTCAAGTACAAGCTGGTGCCCGCCGGTTGCGCATCCGGCGACCCGGCGGCGACGCCGCCCGACGAGGACCCGACCTACCTGGGCACCGACCTCGCCCGCCGGCTCGCCGCCGGACCGGCCGCCTTCGACCTGCTGCTCCAGTTCCGCACCGACCCGGAGGCCATGCCCCTGGACAAGGCCACCGTGCGCTGGGAGGAGACCGCGAGCACCCCCGTCAAGGTCGCCCGGCTGACCCTCCAGCAGCAGGACGTCACCTCCCGCGGCCAGGCGGCCTACGGCGAGAACCTCGCCTACAACCCGTGGCACAGCCTCGCCGAGCACCGCCCCGTCGGCAGCATCGCCGAGGTGCGCAGGACCGTCTACCAGGCCTCGGCCGAGCAGCGCCGCGACGTCAACGGCATCCCGGCCGCCGAACCCGGCCCGGCCCGCCCACAGATCACCCCGCCGTCCGGCCGCGACACCCGGATCGTTCGAGCCGCCATCCACCCCGCGATCGGCGTGGCCCGGGTCGGCGACAGCATGATGGACGACTTCATCCTCGCCCCCGAGGTCGACCACCCGGACCTGCCGCCCACCGGGAGCTACAAGGACGTCACCGGCGCCCTCAAACGCCAAGCCGTCCGCTTCCGGGTCTACGGCTACAACGCCGCCGGTGAGCCGGTCGCTGAACTGACCGCCGACAACGCCGACCTGCGCTGGACGGTGCACGTCGCCAACTCCAAGGCCGCCTGGTACCAGTTCCAGATCGCCCTGGACATCCCCGAGGCGGGCCGGGCCGACACCAGCAACCTGCGCAACGCCAAGATCCCGGCCGACCAGCGAGGCCTGCTGACCATCAACCCCGGACCCCGCTCGGTGCGGGGGCGCAACCGCTCCGGCAAGCCCGAGTACCGCTTCGACACCGGCACCTTCATGGACAGACAGGTCTACCTCGGCGAGGTGCGCACCGACGACAGCGGCCGGCTGATCTTCCTCGGCGGCCACGGCGCCTCGGCCTCGGCCGCCGATGCCCCCGCCGACACCTTCGCCAACAACGACGGCTGGTACGACGACGTATCCGACGGCCCGGTCACCGCCGAGGTCAGCATCGACGGGCGGAAGATCCCCGTCGACCCGGGCTGGGTGGTCACCGCGCCGCCCAACTACGCGCCCGAACTGATCTCGGTGCGCACCATGTACGACCTGGTGCGCGGCTCCTTCTTCGAGGCGGGCCTCCTCCCCGAACCGCAGCAGGTGTCGTTCACCCGCGACGTGCTGCCCGTGCTGCGCCGGCTGTCCGGCCTGCAGTGGGTCAACAAGGGCCTGGCCGTCCAGTTCGGCCACGGCGGGCGTGAGGACCTCCTCGGCCCGGCCCGGCTCGCCGTCCTCGCCGACCCCTCGCCCGTCCAGAGGGAGCTGCGCCGCCAGGTCTGGCTCTCCGTGCGCGACTACAACCGCGACGGCGTGTCCCCCGTGCCGTGGCCGGCGGTCTACGGCGACGCGATGAACCTGCCTCCTCAGTCGGTGCGCCAGCACATGACGCTTTCACCGCTGCAGTACCGCCTCCTGCAGCGCTGGGCCCGCGGGGACTTCGTCAACGACTACGACCCGGCGCAGAAGCCGCCCGCCACGATCGACGACGTCCCGTTCGCCCAGCGGCCCGAGACCCTCGACCGGGCGGCCCTGTCGTTCTGCCTCGCCGACGCCTTCCACCCCGGCTGCGAGCTGACCTGGCCGATGCGTCACACCACGCTGTACAGCAGCCCCTTCCGGGTGCGCCACCGCGACCCGGCCGCACCCCTGCCGCCCTTCTACGGCCAGGCGCTCACCCCGGACATCGCGCTCTCCCTCGACGGCCCGCTCCACGCCCAGGGCCCGGGCGACCTGACCCGCTGGATGGCCGTGCCGTGGCAGACCGACACCGCGAGCTGCCGCTCGGGCTACGAGTACAGCGCCACCCTCGGACTGGGTCCCTACGACCCGTACCTGCCGACCTTCTGGCCGGCCCGGGTGCCCAACCACGTGCTCGCCGAGGAGGACTACGAGGTCGTCCTGGACACCTCCCGCCCGATGAGCGAGCGGCTGGCCGCCTTCGGGACAAGGAAGACCTGGCTGCGCTGGCTGCCCGCCCCCTACCTCGACGCCATCAACGCGATGGTGCAGGACTTCGGCAAGCTCGGCGTGGTCGAGCGCCGACCGGGGCCGACGGACGACCCCCGGTTCCCGGCGGAGCTCCTGGTGGAGTCCGAGGTGAGCTTCCCGCGCGAGCCCGCCCCGCCGGCGGGGCGAAACCTGGTCACCGTGCACGTGGACCGCGCAGCCGACCCGGTCCTCGGCGCGTCCGCCATGGCCACCGCGGTCACCATGGCGGACGTCCCGGACGAGGAGGTCTCGGTGGGCTTCATCGACAAGGTCAAGCGCTTCCGGACGCACCGGTGAACACCCGCCTGCGCCCGCCCGGGCCGCCCGCCGCCGTCGTCGCAGGCGGAGGCCCGGCGGGTGCCGTCGCGGCGCTCGTCCTGGCGCGCAGCGGCCACCGCGTGCTGCTGCTTGAGGACGGCGGGGCCGGGCGGGGGGAGACGGCCGGGCCGGCTTTCAAGATCGGCGAGTTCCTGCCGCCCGTCGCCCGCCCGCTGCTACGCGACCTCGGGCTGCTGGACGGCTTCCTGGCCGCCGGTCACCCCGTGTCCACCGGCACCTACGCCGCCTGGGGCTCGGCCTCGCTGCACGGCCGCAGCCACCTGTTCGACCCGTACGGGCACGGCTGGCACCTCGACCGGCTCCGCTTCGACGCCTTCTTGCGCGAGGCCGCCGTCGCGGCCGGTGCCGAGCCGCTGCGGGCGACGGCGCTGCGCCGGGAAGCTGGGCGTCTGATCGTCCGTGAGCACGCCGCCGGCACCCTGACAGCACTGCCGGCCCGCTGGGTGATCGACGCCACCGGCCGACGCTGCGTCATCGGCCGCCGCCACGGCCGGCGCCGGCGGCAGGACCGGCTGGTTGCCGCGTACGCAGTGTTCCCCGACCGGGATGCCGCGGGTCGGGACCACCCGGCGGCCGCCGAGGCCCGTACCCTGGTCGAGGCGGCGCCGTACGGCTGGTGGTACACCACCCGGATCCCGGCCGGACGTCTGGTCGCCCACCTGACCGACGTCGACCTCGCCGAGCCGTCCCTGAAGACCCCGCACGGATTCTGGCACGCGCTCACCCGCACCAGCCACCTACGGCGGCGCCTGGCCGACCACGACCCCGCTGCCACTCCCGTACCGCGCTGGGCACCCGCCCACGGCCTGCGGCTCACCCCGGCGGCCGCGGCCGGCTGGATGGCGGCCGGGGACGCCGCGATCGCCTTCGACCCGCTCTCCTCACAGGGCATCCTCACCGCGCTGCACACCGGCGCCCGCGCCGGACGCGCCGTCGCCGACTGCCTGGCCGACGAGGGCGGGACGACCACCGCCCTCGCCGTCTACACAGCGTTCCTGGAGAGGGTCGCGACGGCCTACCGCGACAATCATGCGTACGCGTACGGACAGGAGCAGCGTTGGCCCCTGAGCCCTTTCTGGCAGCGCCGCAGGACGGGCGGGCAGCCCTCGCCGGTCATAGCCTGAAAGAACCGGAACGCTCGTCCAAGGGGTCAACCATGACTACTCCGACAACCGCTGTACTGGACGCGACCGAGATCACCCAGGCGGTGCAGGACCTCCAGCACAGCGTCACCCTGATCGCCGGAAAGGCCACCGTGATCCGCGCCTACGTGAGCGGCACGTTCGGCCCCGCCGCCGCGGTGAGCGGCGCCCTCAAGCTGGTCAGGTCCCCCACGGATCCCGGTTTCACCGTCCTGTCGGCGAACACCGTCTCGGTCAATCCCAGCGTGCCCCAGGACCTGGCCACCCGCCGTGGCGACATCACGCTGAGCCTCAACTTCCTGCTGCCGCCCGCGCTGACGACCGAGGGGGCGCTCAGCGTGAGGTCGCTCACCCTCACCGACACGGTGAGCGGGAACCCCGTCCGGGTCAGCGCGCCCGCCAACGGCCCGACCGTCTGGTTCCACAACTCACCGCCACTACGGGTGAAGGTCTTCGGGCTGCGGTACGAGGGCGGGGACGTGCCGGGCACCCACACCCCCAGGGACCTCGACTACACCGCGCTGATCAGCTGGCTCAAGCGCGCCTACCCGGTGGCCGAGGTCATCAGTTCACACACCGTCATCGACGTGACGGCCGACGTGCCCTTCACGTGCAACGACACCAACGCCCAGCTCGCCGCCATCCGCGCCCTGGACATCAGCGCCGGCGGGGACCCGCGCACTCACTACCTCGGCCAGGCGGCCGACGGCGGGTTCTTCATGCGCGGGTGCTCCTCCGGCGTCCCCGCGGCGCCGGACCCGGCGACCGTCGCGTCGTCACCGTGCGGAGCGGCCGACTGGGGCTGGGACTTCGACGGCGCCTACAGCGACTGGTACGGGGGGCACGAACTCGGCCACACCTTCGGCCGTCGGCACCCCGGGTTCTGCGGGGAGTCCCCGGACGACCTGCTGGGGTACCCGTTCCCGAACGGGCAGCTTGCGGACGGGGCGGGCACCTTCGCCGGGCTCGACGTGGGCGACCCGAGCCTGGGCGTGCCGATGACCGCCATGGCGGGCGTGGTATGGCACGACGTCATGACGTACTGCAACCGCCAGTGGCTGAGCAGCTACACCTACGAGGGCATCCGCCAGCGCCTGCTGGCCGAGGAGGCCATGGTGACGGACGGTGCCGAGGTCGCCGAGCCGGCCCCGGCCCCGCAGGCCCCGGCTGCGGCAGGCGGCCACCCAGCTGGTGAGGCACTCAGCGTCACCACCAGGTCGTCCGGCGGCCGCCCCGACGAGCGGTTCCCGAAACTGTCCGTCACCGCGGTGGCCCCGGCGCAGGCCATCAGGGCGATGAGGCGCGAGGAGGGCGGGCCGGAGCCGGACACCGAGCGGCTCGTCAGCGTCGTCGGCACGGTGAACCTCACCCGGCGTGCGGGCGGCATCCGCTTCGTCAACCCGGTCTCCGCCGCGGTCACCCAGCCAGCCCAGGCCACACCGGGTGCCGGGGCCGCCGGCGCCGGGCCGAACGGCGAGGCCCCGGTGGTGCTGCGGGTCCAGCAGACCGACGGCGCCCCGGCGCGGGACTTCCCGGTCACCGTCAAGCTGGGATCCGACCCGAACCCGGGGGAGGAGCGCACCGGCCTGGTCGACGCGGTCGTCCCGGTGGGGCCCAGCCCGGCGTCGATCGAACTGCTCATCGGCGGGCAGGTAGTGGACACCTTCCGGCCCGGCGGCACGCCCACGCCCCTGCTCTCCGCCCGTCACGCGGGTGCGGCAGACGGGGCGTTCGCACTGACCCTGGACTTCGGCAGCCAGGTGCCGGAACCGGGCCAGACCTTCGCCGCACAGGTCAGCACCGACGACGGCATCACCTGGCAGACGATCGGCGTCGGTCTCAAGGACCCGGCGATCAAGATCGACCGCGGCCAGTTCCAGCCGGGCCAGCGCGTCCAGCTGCGGATCATCACGACCAACGGCTTCACCAGCTCGACGTCCGACGTCGAGAGCTTCCAGGTGTGACCCGACATCCCCGCGGCCCGGGTCACAGGGGCCCTCAGGGACCCGGTACCGGTCGCCGCCCGGGGTGCGGATCTCCAGGGCGCCGCCCCCGCAGCAGGCCGTCCAGCGGTCGGTAGAGCGTCGGTTCACCGCCCGACACCCCGAGTACGTCGTACCCGAGGGCCGCGGCGTCGGCCACCGCCCGCGCCAGATCGCGCATGCTTGCCGGAGCAACCATGCGTACACGCATGACCAGGGGTGGCACTGGCCATTGAGCCCGTTCTGATGACTCCGCCGAACGGGCAGGGAGCCTCTGCCCGGCATAGCCTGAAAGAGCCCGACCACTCGTCCAAGGGGGTCAGTCATGCCAGCACAGACGCAAGCCGTATGGGAGGCCACCGAGGTCACCCAGTCGGTCCAGGACCTCAAGCACAGCGTCACCCTGATCGCCGACAAGGTCACCGTCATCCGCGTATACGTGAGCGGCAGCACAGGTGAGATCCTCTCCGCTCGCGGCGCCGTGAAGCTGCGCCGGTCACCCACGGTTCCCCCTCTCACCCTCACCTCTCTCAACGTCGTCTCCCTCGACCCAACCGAAAACCAGGACCTCGCCACCCGCCGCGCCGATGAGCGCCTCAGCCTCAACTTCCTCCTGCCGTCCACCCTCACAGCGGAGGGGCCGCTCCAGGTGAGCGGGCTGACCCTCAGCGAAGTCCTTACCGGGGCCGCCATCCCGATCAGCGGGGCGGCTGTCGGCCCGACCGTGTGGTTCCATCCCGCCCCGCCGCTGCGGATCCGCGTTTTCGGACTGCGCTACCAGCAGGGGAACCCGCCGACCACCTACACCCCCCGGGAGCTCGACCACGCCGCCCTGGTCAGCTGGCTCAGGCGCGCCTACCCGGTGCCCGACGTCATCAGCTCACGTACCGTCATCGATGTGGTCGCCCCGCCCCCGTTCACGTGCGAGGACACCAACGCGCAGCTCGCCGCCATCCGCGCCCTGGACATCAGCGCCGGCGGGGACCCGCGCACTCACTACCTCGGCCAGGCGGCCGACGGCGGGTTCTTCATGCGTGGCTGCTCCTCCGGCATCCCCGCAGCGCCGGACCCGGCGACCGTCGCGTCGTCACCGTGCGGAGCGGCCCACTGGGGCTGGGACTTCGACGGCGCCTACAGCGACTGGTACGGGGGGCACGAACTCGGCCACACCTTCGGGCGTCGGCACCCCGGGTTCTGCGGGGAGTCCCCGGACGACCTGCAGAACTACCCCTTCCAGAACGGGCAGCTCGCCGACTCACCGGACACCTTCGTCGGATTCGACGTCGGCGACCTCGCACTGAACCTGCCGATGAGGGTGAGACCCGGGGTGCAGTGGCACGACGTGATGACCTACTGCAACCAGCAGTGGATCAGCAGCTACACCTACGAGGCCATCCGTCAGCGCCTGGTAGCCGAGAACGCGCTCACGGCTGGTGCCCCGGTACCCGAGGGCCCGACAGCCACCCCGGCCCCGCTGCCCCAGGGTGCCCCGGCACCGCTCCCTGTCGCCGGGTCCGCGGGGCCCGCCGCGTCGACCGGCGGCCGCCCCGACGAACGGTTCCCGCAACTGTCGGTCACCCGCGCGGCTGCTCCGGAGGCGGGGGTGATCGCCCGGGCGGGCGGCGCGCTCGCGGAGGCCGAGCAGCTCGTCAGCGTCGTCGGCACGGTGAACCTCACCCGGCGTGAGGGCGGCATCCGCTTCGTCAACCCAGTGTCACCGCTGGCCGCCCAGCCCGCCGTCTCCGGCGAACCCGGCCCGAACGGGGAGACCCCAGTGGTCCTGCGGATCAAGCAGGCGGACGGCGGGGCGCCCCGCGAGGTCCCGGTCCCGGTCAAGCTGGCGTCCGAGCTGGCCCCGGGAGCCGACCGTACCGGCCTGGTCGACGCCGTGGTGCCGGTCGGACCCAGCCCGGCGGCGATCGAGCTGGTCGTCGGTGGGCAGGTCGTGGACGCCTTCCGCGCCGCCGGCGCACCCCCGGCCCTGCGCACCGCCCGGCACGCCGGGGCCGACAACGGGGCGTTCGGGCTGGCACTGGACTTCGACAAGGCGCCGGAGCCCGGCCAGACCTTCGCCGCACAGGTCAGCACCGACGACGGCGTCACCTGGCAGACGATTGGCGTCGGTCTCAAGGACCCGGTCATCCAGGTCGACCACAGCCAGTTCCGCCCGGGCCAGCAGGTCCAGCTGAGGATCATCTCGACCAACGGGTTCACCAGCACGGTGGCCGACATCCAGCAGATCCAGGTCTGACCCACCCGCCGGAGGCATGGCGTTCCCACTCCAACAGGTGACAGATCATGCAGCATCGGCCACCCTGTGCAACCGTTGTTACGCCACCAAACCGTGGTAACGGCAACACAGGAGAACCTCATGAACGCCAAGCAGATCTCACCGAAGCAGCTAGCCGCGGCCGCGGCCCAGGGTGTCGCGATCGCGATCGCGGCCCGCCAGGCCTCGGGCGAGTTCGACATCTCCAGGCCCGTCGTCGCCGGCTTCTTCCCCGAGGAGCTCTTCGAGGTGACGCTGGCCCAGAGCTTCGACGGACAGCTCGCGGTGGAGAACGTCCAGCCGCTCAAGACTCCGCGGTAGACCCGCGATGCCGCAGGACCAGGCCGACGACGGCGCGGAGCTGCTCTGCCCCAGCGCGCCGGCCGATGCGGCCGGGGCGGTCCTGATCGGAGTCGTGGCGGGCACGCCCGGCGCACCGCGGGTCACCCCGACCGCGCACGCGATGCCCGTCACCCTTGAGATCACCGAACTCGCCCGGCCCGCGTCATCCGGCGAGGTCTTCCGCGTCGCGGCACCCTGCCGGACGTCGGGCTGCGCCCACTTCAAGAAATCGGCATGTCAGATCGCCTCCCGCAGCGCCGTGCTGCTGGACGAGGTGGTCGACGAGCTGCCGAGGTGTCCGATCCGTGCCCAGTGCCGCTGGTTCCACCAGGAAGGGCCCTCGCTCTGCCGGCGTTGCCCGCAGATCGTCACGGAGCAGCACCGGCCATCGTCGGAGATGCTACGGATCGTGAACGAGACCGATCCGCCGCCGGGCCCAAGTGCCGGCGGCGATCGCGGTCCGTCACAGTGAGCCGCCTCGGCCCCGGACGGCGTGCGGGCACCCCCGGCCGGTCCGCACCGCTCGACGTGACGCCCGTTCAGGCCGCCACCACGCTGCGGAGGCGGCCTGAACGGGACGCCGGCCATCCGGGGTCAGCCGTCGTCGGCGGCCCTGTCGGTGTCGGCGCGGCCCGCTCAAAGACACCGCAAGCTCATACATGGCGAACATGACGTTCAACCCGCTGGGTGACGGGGCGCAGCTCGGCTACGTCACGGAGACCACTGACCCGTTGACGGGTGCCGACGAGCTCCGGCGGGGATTGCCTCCCCGTCCTCGGACAGCCGCGGCGTCGGGCGGTCGACTCACGCCGGTCTGCAGTGCCGGGTCCTCTGCCGTCGACCACATCGTGATCAAGGCGAAGGACCCGGATGGGTCCTTCTTCGAAGGCGCCCTGCACTGAGGCCCGATGCTGGACGAAGCTGCGGCGCGAGCCGCGGCCCTACTGCCGACACTGAGGACGGGGATGGGGACCGCCGTGTTGCTGTCTGCCGAGCCTGGCTGACCTGAGTGCTCAGCGAGGCTGGTCGTTCTCCCAGCGGGGAAGTCTCGATCGGGTGAGTGCGGTGGCCGCCGCGCATGAAAGCAGGGCCTCTTGGTAGCTCGAAGGGTGTCTACGCCAACGAGCATTCCAGCAGGCCCTGTTGACGCAGTTCTAGGGCATCGCGTGGGCGGAGTCCACTTATGCCACTCTCGCGTGTGACTACCTGGCTCACCGGTTCGGGAACGCCGCCGACCACAGGGCCCGTGCGCGCCGCTACCCGACGGACATGTCCGATGCAGAGTGGGCGATGGTGCGGCCGCTGTTGCCGGTGCCGGGCTGGCTGCGGGGGCGGGGCGGGCAGCCGGAGGCGTACTGCCACCGCGCGATGCTGGACGCGGTCCGCTACCTGGTCGACAACGGAACGAAGTGGCGGCGCGCAGCCGGCCGTTCTGGTCGTGGCGGCCGAGGACGAGGAGCTGCGGGCGGGTCAGGGTGCCGGTGATCGCGCCGACGATCGTCTCTGTGGTGTCCCGCCTTCTGATCTTGGTCCACCCTCGGTACCCGGGCAGATAGCGGCCGTTCAGGGGCTTGACCAGGATCCCCTCCACCCCGGACACGTCCGGCCAGGACTCCAGCCACTCCCGCGCCTTGGCCAGGTCCGTCGTCATCGGGCAGAGAGTCCACGGCGCGGTCAGGGCATTCTCGGAGAACAGTCCTTCCAGCAGGGCGCGCCGCTCGGCGTACGGGGGGGTGAGGAGCTCCTGGCCGTCCTGCTGCAAGAGGTCGAAGGCGACGAAGTAGGCAGGCCACCGGGCGGCCAGGGCCCGGGCGCCGCGGGCGCGGGCGGCGACCCGGCGCTGCAACGCCTCGAAGGACAACCGGCCGGCCTCGGTGTCCCAGACGACCAGTTCGCCATCGAGGACCAGGCCGTGCGGCAACCGCGCCTCGGCGGCCGCCACCAGGTCCGGCCACCGGTCCTGAACCAGCGCCCCGCGGCGGGTCTGCACCATGCGTTGTTGGACAGTCCGCGAGGCGCCGGGTCGGGGTGCTGGTCGAGGTCGTTGTCGTCAGCAGCCGCAGTACGCCGTTCTCCTCCTCGTCCTCCGTCCTGCAGTCCTGGCTCGACTCCCCGCGGTCGACGAAAGCCTCACCCGCTCCGGCCGCGCTCGTCACCACGTGCGGCAGCAGCCGCTTCCATTCCGCCGGCCCGTCACCGTCGACGCCGTCGTCAGCGCCATCGCCGCTCACCGACGCGAGGGCGCGGGAGCGGGCCCTCGACCTGGCCCAAGCCCGCGGCGGGCGGCAGGAGGCCTTCGCGGAACGGCTGCTCGCGGATCCGGCCGCCGTGCGGGCTCGGGTACGCCAGACCCTCGAACAGTGTGCCGAGGCCTTCTTCGACGCCGCCTGGGCCGGCGTCGCCGTGCAGCTCGCCACCGACCTGCGCCTGAAGAACGACCTGTTGAGGCACCAGGGCATCGAAGCGGCGCTCGCGTCGGTCTCCGGCGCGGTCACTCTGGCACCGGACGGCGACTGCATCGTCGTGGACAAGTTGCAGGACAAGTCGACCGCCGCCCACGGCACCGGGGTCACCTTCATCCCCAGTGTCTTCGGCCGCCCGCACCTGGTGGCGGTGCACGCGCCCGGGTGGCAGCCGGTGGTCCAGTACCCCGTGGCCGAACCGAGTCCGTCCGAGCCGGTACCGCTGGAGACGGTCACACTCCGGCTGGAGGCACTCGCACATCCCGTACGGCTGCGGCTGCTGCGCACCCTGGCCCGCGGCCCGCACACCACCGGCGAGCTGGCCCACACCTGGGAACTCTCGCCCCCGGAGGTTTCCCGCCACCTCGCCGTCCTGCGCCGGGCCGGCCTGCTCACGGCCCGACGGCACGGTCGCTACGTCCGCTACACCCTCAACCTGCCCGATCTGACGGCGCTGGGAACGGACCTGCTGGCGGCCGTACTGCGCTGAGTGCGCCCGGTCTGCCGGAACCTCTGCGGCCGGGACCGGCTCGACCGCCCGCACCGGGCGCTGCGGCCGGCCGGGCGGGCCGGCCGCAGCGTTCAGGCCAGGGGGCTCGTGGCCATCTGGCCGGGCACGACGATTGAAGCCACGGCGCCGACCCGGCTTCGCCCGATCCAGACCGGGGACCATCCTTCAGCAACGTCGAAGGCGATGAGGTCCGCCTTGAGGTCGTCGTCGGTGCTCTTCTCGAACCAGCCGTCGCACAGGTCCTCGGTGTCCCGGTCCCCGCCGGATCCTCCCCATGAGGCCGCGGCCTGCCGGAAGCGGTGGAACGGCGCCGTCAGTACCTCCCAGGCCTCCACGTCGGCGATGGCCCCCGTGGCCTCGCCGTCGGATTGGAACCCGGCGGCTGCGACCTCCGCGTCCCCGATGTCGTCGTTCACCCCGATGCCCGCCTCCCAGACGACCACGGGGTCGTCGCTGACGCGCAGCCGGGTCGCGGCGCACTCCCGTCCGTCGAACTGCTCGCCGCCGTGCTCGTACGGGGCTTCCGTCCAGGCCGCCTCCACCCGGTACGTGCCAGGGGGAATCCGGGCCGCGATCTCACGCCCCGCCTCCTCGGACCACGGAGAGTCCACGATCAGGCGACCGCTGGGAACTCGGATGGTGGTCACCTCGTCCACCTCGGCCACCGTGACGGAGGTCAGCGGGTCGTCGGCACGTACCCCGAGGCATGCCCCCGGCACGAAGAGCGCCTCCAGGTAGGCGCTGACCTCCCGCCCGGCCGCCGGCTGCGGATCGCCCACACTTGTCATCCCACGCACCCCACGTTCCCGTAAACGAACTGCCCAGCCAGACGATAGGCGGGGCCGGTGACAGTGCCCCCGCGCGCGGCACGTCACGTCGCGGCAGGTCGCGGCACGTCGCGGCAGACCGGGCACAATCAGGGGTTGTGGTCATACACCCCGATCCAGCCGCCCTGTATCCCGACGTTGAGGCCCACGGCAGCCTCGGCGCGGCGCTCCGAGCCGTGGCTCAAGGCCGTCTGGCCTCCGTTCCCCTCACGAGCCCGGAGGCCAATCCGCTGCTCGCCGCGTCGGTCGACTGCACGCTCCCGTACCGAGAGCCCCTGCGCGTCAGTGCGTACCACCACAAGCGGCTGTGGTCGATCCGGGGCGTCGCGTCGTTCGACGAAATGGTTCTCATCGAGGGCACGACGGACGATCTGGCGCAGGTCGCCCGGGCGGCGCGGGCATGGCACGACGGGGTGGCCCTGAGCGACATCTGCCAGGCAGCTCCCTTCGTGCGGCAGACCGGCCGCTTCGACGTGCCCGACCTCGACCCCGCACTCCTGACGGAAAGCGAGTGGCGGCATCTGCGAACCGAGGCGAACGAGCTGGAGTACCCGTGGCAGCCCGCGTACCAGGCCCTCATCGAGAGGGCGTACGCCGAACCGGCGCTCCGGCGGCTGTATCCGTTCACGAGCCACTGGGCACTGCGCTTCTCGACCACCACGCGCCCGCGCCTCTCGGTCGGGGGTCCCCTTCTGGAGACCCAGGGGGTCGGCAAGTACGTGCTCGCCGCGTCCATCGCGGACGAGGACGGCGCCCAGTTCGCCACGGCGGCGGAGGCAGTGGCGGCAGCCGTACGCCAACTGCCTCCCGAACTCAGCCCGGTCACACTCGGCCGTTGACCGACCGCGTTCCGGCAGCTGGGCACTTGTGCCCCCAGCCCACGCGGCCGGGAACGATGAATTCGCCGATCTCGGTTGGTCAGCCAAGCCAGAACCAGTGACGCTAGCGGACCTCAGCCCCCGGCCGGCCGGCCGGCCCAGCGGCGCAGCGCGGCGGTCGCCTGGTCGGCTTCGTTCGGACGCAGGCCGGCTATGGAGATGTGGTGGTTGGCGTCGGGCACGTCGAAGAAGTAAGAGTCGGAGGTGCCGTTGCCCGGGCGGAAGGGTTCGGCTACTGCGATGTCATTCTCGCCGTTGACGAACATGAGTGAGCTGCCGTGGCGGCGTACCCAGCGGTCGATGTCCGCCATGGCCGAGGGCTGGAACCGCAGGGGGATGTCCCGCGGCACATAGGTGCGCACCTCCTGGATGCCCGGGTAGCGCAGCAGTCCGTCCAGATGGGGAGCAACGAACTGTGCGTACCCGAGTTGGGTGCCCAGTTGGTAGAAGTACGGCGTGAAGGCCGCGAGGTTCTGGTCGGTGTATACGGGCAGTTGGGTCACCCGGGCGACCCAGGCGTAGAGGGCATCGTCGGTGGTTGTCTCGGGGGGTACCGATGTGCAGCCGCCCGTGGGTTGATGCATCCAGAACATCATCGGCAGGCGCAACGCGGCGAGTTCGAACGCGCGGTCCACGCTGCCGATGGTCTGGAAGGTCTTCTTCTCGCTCTCGGCCCACCGGGCGCACCGTTCTGTCATCGCTGCGCGCCGTATCAGCGCCTCACGCTGAGCGGACTTGATCGCGGCGCGGCACTCGGTGGTGCCGACCTGTTCGAGGCGCGCGTCGTACGCGGTGTCGTCCCGGTCGTCCGTGTTGTTGGGGGCGGAGTAGGCGACCGTACCGGCCACGTCTTCTGGATAGAAGCGGCGGTGATAGACGGCGGTCATCCCGCCTTTGCTGCCGCCGGTGGAGATCCATGCGCCGCGATAGATCTTCTTGAGGGCGGTGATGAGGCGATGGTGGTCACTGGCCGCCTGCCAGATGGTGAGCTTGGACCAGTCCGGGTGTTCAGGCCCGGACGTCCCGAAATACCGCTGCTCGGTGGTGATCTGGTTGGCGTCCAGCAACTCGGTCGGTTCGGTCAGGCGGTTCGGCGACGGTCCGAGGTCGTAGCCGCTGGAGTAGAGCACCATGGGGCGCCGGGTCGACTTGTGCACCAGCGTCAGCCGCTGGTTGAAGGAACCTTGGTCGGCGTGCCGATGGTCCGTGGGCTGGCGGTAGCTGAGGTCGAGGACGACCTGGCCCGGGGCGGCGGGCCGTTCGCCGAGCACGCGCATTCCGGGGACGGCCTCGATCCTGGCCCGGATGTCGCCGTCCACGGGCTGCGCCACCGCCGGCACGGACAGCCCGGTGGTCGTCAGCACGGTCATCAGTAGCAGAGCGAGCAGATGTCTTGTCGTGTTCTCCATACCCCAAGACAACCGGACGCGTTGGGAGAGCGGATCCCCCAAGCGTGGAAGGCGTCTCCCCCGTGTGGGGGGAGACAACCCGTGTGGTCGGGCCGTCGTTCAGTGGATCATGGTGCGGTGATGAGCACTGGCAGAGAACCGTCCGAGCACGACGACCGGTGGATCCTGAACCTCCGAGGCATGGGTGTCTCCAGGATCTGTGTCGACTTCCGGCTGACGCTCACCCTCGGCGCAGGTTGGGAGGTCGTGCTCGAAGCACCAGCCCGGCTCTCGGCCGGATCGCTCCGCACCAACCCCGGCCTGCCTCTGACGCCGGAGTCGCACGACGTGGCTGCGGCTCTCCCACTGTTCGGGGCGAAGGTGCTTTCCGCTGTCGCGTTCAAGTCCGGCGCCCTGCGGATGGTGTTCGACTGCGGCACGCATCTGACGTGCCCGGCCGGCCCGTCCTTCGAAGCCTGGCAGATCAGCGGACCGGGAGGATGGCGCTTCGTCTCGCTGCCCGGCGGGGACCTCGCCGTCTGGTCCCCCTCCGCGTCTCGTTGACGTTTCTGGAGACACGAAGACGCCCGGCCGGAAAGATTCCGGCTGGGCGTCTTCGTATGTCTGCTGGGTGCTGCTGGTTTAGTACCAGTGGTTGGCGGACCAGAAGTTCCAGGCGCCGACGGGGCTGCCGTAGCGCTCGTTCATGTAGTCCAGGCCC
>NZ_JOIR01000057.1 GCF_000720115.1 Streptomyces sp. NRRL F-2580 | reverse complement strand
ACTATCCTCTTCGTCGGCAGCGTCAGATGTGTATAAGAGACAGGCCCAGCCCCCGCCCCCCGCCCGCGCGTAGCGTCGCGACGCGGTCAGCCCACCAGCATCCGCTTCAGCTCGCGGGCCGCCCTCGGGGGAGCCACGTCCGTGCGGTGGGCCAGGGCCACCGTGCGGCGCAGCGGGGACCCGGCCAGCGGGGTCGCCCGCAGACCGGGACCGGCGCGGTCCACCACCATCGCCGGGACCACCGCGATGCCCAACCCCGCCCGCACGAAGCCCAGGACCGCGTCCATCTCGCCGCCCTCCACGGTGAAGACCGGCTCGAAGCCCTCCGCGCGGCAGGCCGTCACGGTCAGCTCCCGCAGGTCGTAGCCGTGCCGGAACATCACCATCGGCTCGTCGCGCAGGCCCCGTATGGTCAGCTCGCCGCCCCCGCCCGGAGCCGGCCGCTCCGTCGACGAGACCACCACCAGGTCCTCCGTCAGCAGTTCCACCGTGGTCAGGGCCGGAGCCGAGGGCGGCAGCGGCAGCGCGATCAGGGCGAGGTCCAGGGCCCCGCGCGCGAGTTCCCGTACGAGGTCCAGCGAACCGCTCTCCTCGATCAGCAGCTCGATCCCCGGATGCGCGGCGTGGAAGGCGCGCAGCACGTCCGGCAACAGGCCCGTGCACACGCTCGGGGTGGCGCCCAGCCGGACCCGCCCGCGCCGCAGCTGCGCCAGTTCCTGCACCTCCAGCCGCGCGGTGTCCGCGTCCGCCAGGATCCGCCGGGCCAGCGGCAGCAGCGTCTCGCCCGCGTCGGTGAGGGCGATGTTGCCCCGCGCCCGGCTGAAGAGCTCGGCCCCCAGTTCCCGTTCGAGCGCCTTGATCTGCTGGGAGAGCGAGGGCTGGGCCACATGCACCCGCTCCGCGGCCCGGGTGAAGTGCCGGGTCTCGGCGACGGCCACGAAGTACAGGAGCTGCTGGAACTGCATAAGCCCAGCGTAACGCCTTGCATAGGCAGTCCCTATGGATTTGAGCTCCTCCATGTCTTGGACCTTTCGGGACCTCGGTCCCTACCGTCGGAGGCATGGCTCTGGCAACGCGGACGGGTCGACGGCCGTCCACCACGCGCACGCTCTGGGACTCCTCCGTCGGCAAGAAGTCCGTAATGGCTGTCTCCGGCCTGGTGATGCTCGGCTACCTCGTCGCGCACATGCTCGGCAACCTCAAGATCTTCTTCGGGGCGGACGAGTTCAACGGCTACGCCCACTGGCTGCGCACCCTCGGCTCGCCCTTCCTCCACCACGAGTGGGCCCTGTGGATCGTCCGCGTCGCCCTCCTCGCCGCGGTCGTCGCGCACGCCGTGTCCGCGTACCAGCTCAGCCGCCGCGACATCAAGGCCCGCCCGGTGAAGTACGCCCACAAGCGCCGCCGCGCGAGCTACGCGACCCGCACCATGCGCTGGGGCGGCATCATCCTCGGCCTCTTCATCGTCTGGCACCTGCTCGACCTCACCACGCTCACCGTCAACGAGCGCGCCTGGGCGGGCCACCCGTACGAGAACGTCCTCGCGACCTTCTCCACCTGGTACGGGAACACGATCTACATCGTGGCCATGGCCGCCCTCGGCCTGCACATCCGGCACGGATTCTGGAGCGCCGCCCAGACCCTCGGAGCCGGCAACGCCCGGCGTGACCGGGCGCTGAAGTCCCTGGCCAACACCCTGGCCCTCGTCCTCTTCGCGGGCTTCGTCTCCGTGCCCGTCGCCGTCATGACCGGAGTGGTGAGCTGACCATGAGCAACGACTACGCCCACTACACCGAAGGCGAGCCCGTCGCCGACACCAAGGCCCCCGAAGGCCCGATCGCCGACCGCTGGGACCGCCGCCGCTTCGAGGCCAAGCTGGTCAACCCGGCCAACCGCCGCAAGCACACCGTCATCGTCGTCGGCACGGGCCTCGCGGGCGGAGCGGCCGGCGCCACCCTCGCCGAACAGGGCTACCACGTCGTCCAGTTCTGCTACTCCGACTCTCCGCGCCGCGCCCACTCCATCGCCGCCCAGGGCGGGATCAACGCCGCCAAGAACTACCGCAACGACGGCGACTCGGTGCACCGCCTCTTCTACGACACCGTCAAGGGCGGCGACTTCCGCGCCCGCGAGTCCAACGTCCACCGCCTCGCCCAGATCTCCGTCGAGATCATCGACCAGTGCGTGGCCCAGGGCGTCCCCTTCGCCCGCGAGTACGGCGGCCTCCTCGACACCCGCTCCTTCGGCGGCGTCCAGGTGTCCCGTACCTTCTACGCCCGCGGTCAGACGGGCCAGCAGCTCCTCCTCGGCGCCTACCAGGCGCTCTCCCGGCAGATCGCCGCGGGCAACGTCGAGATGCACGCCCGTACCGAGATGCTCGACCTGGTCGTCGTCGACGGTGTGGCGCGCGGCATCGTGGCCCGCGACCTGATCACTGGCGAGATCTCCACCCACTACGCGGACGCGGTGGTCCTGGCGAGCGGCGGCTACGGCAACGTCTTCTACCTCTCCACCAACGCCATGAACTCCAACGCGACCGCCGTCTGGCGGGCGCACCGGCGCGGCGCGTACTTCGCCAACCCCTGCTTCACCCAGATCCACCCCACCTGCATCCCGCGCACCGGCGACCACCAGTCCAAGCTCACCCTGATGAGCGAGTCCCTGCGCAACGACGGCCGCATCTGGGTCCCCAAGGCCCAGGGCGACACCCGCCCCGCCGCCGAGATCCCCGAGGCGGAGCGCGACTACTACCTGGAGCGGATCTACCCCTCCTTCGGCAACCTCGTGCCCCGCGACATCGCCTCCCGCGCCGCCAAGAACGTCTGCGACGAGGGCCGCGGCGTCGGCCCGGGCGGCCAGGGCGTCTACCTCGACTTCGCCGACGCCATCCGCCGCATGGGCCGCGACAAGGTCGCCGAGAAATACGGCAACCTCTTCGAGATGTACGAGCGGATCACCGCGGAGAACCCCTACGAGGTCCCCATGCGGATCTACCCCGCCGTGCACTACACGATGGGCGGACTGTGGGTCGACTACGACCTCCAGACCACCGTCCCCGGCCTGTTCGCGATCGGCGAGGCCAACTTCTCCGACCACGGCGCCAACCGCCTCGGCGCCTCCGCCCTGATGCAGGGCCTCGGCGACGGCTACTTCGTGCTGCCCTCCACCATCAACGACTACCTCGCCCGCCACCCGCACCAGGATGCCGTCGACGACACCCACCCCGAGGCGGCCGCCGCCGTACGGGAGGTCCGCGACTGCCTCGCCAAGCTGCTCGCCGTCGACGGCGACCGCACCCCGGACTCCTTCCACCGTGAGATCGGCGAGCTCATGTGGGAGTACTGCGGCATGTCCCGCACCGAGGAAGGGCTGCGCAAGGCCCTCGCCCGGATCCCGGAGATCCGCGAGGAGTTCTGGCGGCGCATCAAGGTCCCCGGCAGCGGCGAGGAGTTCAACCAGTCGCTGGAGAAGGCCAACCGCATCGTCGACTACCTCGAACTCGCCGAGCTGATGTGCCTCGACGCCCTCCACCGCGCCGAATCCTGCGGCGGCCACTTCCGCGAGGAGTCCCAGACCCCGGACGGCGAGGCCGCCCGCCGCGACGAGGAGTTCGCCTACGCCGCCGCCTGGGAGTACCAGGGCACCGGCGCCGCCCCCGTCCTGCACAAGGAAGACCTCGTCTTCGAGTACGTCCACCCCACCCAGCGGAGCTACGCATGAAGCTCACCCTGCGCGTCTGGCGCCAGCGCGGCGCCGACGCCCCCGGCCACATGGCCTCGTACGAGGTCGACGGGATCTCCGAGGACATGTCCTTCCTGGAGATGCTCGACACCCTCAACGAGGACCTCATCCTGCGAGGTGAGGACCCGGTCGCCTTCGACCACGACTGCCGCGAGGGCATCTGCGGCGCGTGCAGCCTCGTCATCAACGGCGACGCCCACGGCCCCGAGCGCACCACCACCTGCCAGCTGCACATGCGGTCCTTCACCGACGGCGACACCATCGACGTCGAGCCCTGGCGGGCCGCGGCCTTCCCGGTGGTCAAGGACCTCGTCGTCGACCGCGGCGCCTTCGACCGCATCATCCAGGCCGGCGGCTACATCACCGCCCCCACCGGCGCAGCCCCCGACGCGCACGCCACCGCCGTGCCCAAGTCCGACGCCGACTTCGCCTTCGAGCACGCCGAATGCATCGGCTGCGGCGCGTGCGTGGCGGCCTGCCCCAACGGCTCCGCGATGCTCTTCACCTCCGCCAAGGTCAACCACCTGAACGTGCTTCCGCAGGGCTCGCCGGAGCGCGAGACCCGGGTGCTGGACATGGTGGCCCGGATGGACGAGGAGGGCTTCGGCGGCTGCACCCTGACCGGGGAGTGCGCCACGGCCTGCCCGAAGGGGATCCCGCTGCCGTCGATCGCCGCGATGAACAAGGAGTGGCTGCGGGCGGTGCGCAAGGGCCCCCGCTGACCGCTGGTACGGGAGGCGCGTCGCGGGCACCGTCCCGCGACGCACCGCCCCGTCCCCTCACGCGGCGCAGGGCCGGGCCCCGCCGCCGCGCCACCGACCCCCGTACGGGCGCCCGCGGCCGGGTGACCGCCGCCGGACCGGGTCCCCGTCCCGGCCCGATCGGCCACAAGAAGCTCGTCATCACACCGGCTCCCGCCCCGGCACCCCGGTCCGCCGGCCGGGCGCCCGTACGGGCCGTACGCCGCGCCCGGCCCTGCGGGGCGCCGGGGTAGCCGGGCGTCCGGCCCTGCGCCGATCGGCTGACCGGCGCGGCCCACCCCGCGCCGCGCCCCGGAGGCGCCCGGGCCATGGGGGACAGTGGCCCCATGCCAGAAGCCCCCGTCGGGTCCGGACCGCGCCGCCGAGCCGTTCTGGCCGCCGCCCTCGCCCCGCTGACCGCGGCCGGCTGCTCCGGCGGGGAAGACCCCCGCGCCCCCGCCTCCGGCCCGCAGGCCGGACCCAAGGACGCCCTGATCATGGTGATCCGGCACGCGGAGAAGCCGTACGCCGGTGACTCCGGCTGGGACGAGGAGGGCGAGGACGATCCCGGCTCGCTGGCCGGCCGCGGCTGGCGCCGGGCCGAACAGCTCCCGCGCCTCTTCCCGCCCGCCAAGGGCTCCTCACTGCCCCGGCCCGCCGCCGTCTTCGCGGCCGGCGGCAAGGACGGCGCCCCCGCGCGGTGCAGGCAGACCGTCGCGGCGCTGGCCACCGCGCTGCGCACCCCCGTCCGCCGGGAGTTCGCCCTCGGCGCCGAACAGGCTCTCGTCCAGGCCGCGTTGGCCGCGCCCATGCCCGTACTCGTCTGCTGGGAACACACCGGCGTCCCCCGCCTCGTCCGGGCCCTCGGCGCCCATCAGGTCCCCGGCACCCCCGCGACCTGGCCCGACCGGTACGACCTCGTCTGGATGTTCACCCGCCGCCGGGGCCAGTGGAGCTTCCGCGAACTGCCGCAGCACCTCCTGCCGGGGGACGCGTAGGCCTAGGGATGTTCCAGCGGTCCCGGTAGTCCGCATGGGTTTCCGGTCGCGAGCATCTGCCCTGTGTTCAAACGGTGTTGGGGTAGCGGCGGCGCCCGCGGGAAGCATCACGGGTGTGCGCCGAACCCCTGCCGCCCTGGCCGTCCTCGTCGTCACCCTCACCGCCGCCGCCTTCTGCCTCCTCCTCGCGCCCGGACCGACCGCGACCGCCGCCCCTGCCCCGGCCACCGAGACCCGTCGTGCCGGCACGGTCCGGCTGACCAGCTACGCCACCCTGCCCGCCGGGAACGCGTCCATCTGCGAGGGCGACGCGTACGGCAACGCCGTCCTCGTCCGCGGCCCGGTCTCGGACACGGCCGACCTCGACCTGACGGTGGGCGGCGAACGCGAACCGATCACCGTGCCCTGCGCCCTGGCCTCCCTGCCGGACCGGCCCACCTGGTCCTGCTCGGTCCACCTCTACTGGGACGACGGCACCCTCGCCGTCCCCGAAGCCGACCGGCTGGCCGAGCAGGCCCGCCGGTGGCTGGACGACGGGTCCGCCGTCGTCCTCGGCGGGGACTTCAACCACTCCCCGCGCACCGCCACGCCGTCCCGCTTCTACCTGGCGGAACGAGGGGACGGCGCCCACGGGGACTTCACCGAGTCCGACGAGAGCGACCCGGAGTTCTTCGACCCCGCCGTCTGCCCGCCCGCCACCACCTCCGCGTGCCGATCGGGCGAGACGACCTTCGGCGCGAAGAAGCTCGACTACCTCTTCTTCAGCGCCCCGCACTTCCGGGCCGCGAGCGCCGACGCCCTCCCCCTCGACACGGCGGTCTCGGACCACAACCGGCTGCGCGTCTCGGCCACCGCCAACTGACCGTTACCCCTGGTCCCTGTCCGGGCCGCCGAGCGCCCGTGCCAGGTACGCCGCCGTGCGGCCCCCGCCCGCCGCCGCCACCTGCGCCGGGGTGCCCTCCGCGACGACCCGGCCGCCCGCCGTACCGCCGCCCGGACCCATGTCGATCACCCAGTCGGCGCCCGCCACCACCTCCATGTCGTGCTCCACGACCACCACCGAGTGCCCGGCGTCCACCAGCCCGTGCAACTGCCGCAGCAGCACCCGCACATCGGCCGGGTGCAGCCCCGTCGTCGGCTCGTCCAGCAGGTACAGCGTGTGGTCCCGGCGCAGCCGCTGCAGCTCCGTGGCCAGCTTGATCCGCTGCGCCTCGCCGCCCGACAACTCGGTGGCCGGCTGCCCCAGCCGCAGGTAGCCCAGCCCGATGTCCTCCAGCGCGCGCAGACTCCGTGCCGCCGCCGGGACCTGCGCGAAGAACCCGGCTGCGGACTCCACCGTCAGCGCGAGCACCTCCGCGATGTTCAGGCCCGCGTAGCGGACCTCCAGGGTCTCGGCGTTGTATCGCGCGCCGGCGCAGTCGGGGCACGGGGCGTACGTACTCGGCAGGAACAGCAGCTCCACCGAGACGAAGCCCTCACCCTGGCAGGTCTCGCACCGGCCGCCCGCCACGTTGAAGGAGAACCGGCCCGCCTTCCAGCCGCGGGCCTTGGCTTCCGGCGCCGCCGTGAAGAGCCGCCGCACCACGTCGAACAGGCCCGTGTACGTGGCCAGGTTGGACCGCGGGGTCCGGCCGATCGGCTTCTGGTCCACCTCCACGAGCCGCCGGACGGGAAAGTCCGGTTCCGCGAGCCGCTCCCCGACCTCCCGGGCCAGCGCCTGCCCCACCAGCGTGGACTTCCCCGAACCCGACACCCCGGTCACGGCCGTGAACACCCCCAGCGGGAAGCGCGCGTCCAGCCCCCGCAGGTTGTGCCGGTCCACCCCGGTCAGCCGCACCGCGCCGGTCTCCGTGCGCACCGGCCGGGGCGCCCCGGCGGACTCCCGCGCCGCGAACAGGTGCCGGGCCGTCGCCGACCCCGCCACCCCCTCCAGAGCCGCGGGCGGCCCGCTGTGGAGGACCTGCCCGCCGTGCTCCCCGGCCAGCGGACCCACGTCCACCAGCCAGTCCGCGTGCCGCACCACGTCCAGCTGGTGCTCCACGACGAAGACGGTGTTCCCGGCCTCCTTCAGCCGGTCCAGTACGCCGAGCAGCGCCTCGGTGTCGGCCGGGTGCAGCCCCGCCGACGGCTCGTCCAGCACGTACACCACCCCGAACAGCCCCGACCGCAGCTGCGTCGCCAGCCGCAGCCGCTGCAGTTCGCCCGCGGAGAGGCTCGGCGCGGTCCGGTCCAGGCTCAGATACCCCAACCCCAGCTCCGTGACCGGCCCGATCCGGGAACGCAGGTCCTCGGCGAGCACCCGGGCCGCCTCCCCGTCCAGGGTGGCGGCGGCGAGCACGCCGTCCAGGTCGGTCAGCGGCATCGCGGCCAGCTCCGCGATGCCGTACCCCGCGAAGGTCACGGCCAGCGCCTCCGGACGCAGCCGCCGCCCCTCGCACACCGGACACGGCGAATCGGTGAGGAACCGCTCGGCGCGCGCCCTCAGCGTCGCGCTCTTGCTGTCGGCGAAGGTCCGCATGACGTAGCGGTGCGCGCTCATGTACGTGCCCTGGTACGGCCGTTGGATCCGGTCGGCCTCGCGCACCGGGTGCACGGTCACCACCGGCTGCTCCTCGGTGAAGAGGATCCACTCGCGGTCCTTCGCGGGCAGCTCCCGCCACGGCCGGTCCACATCGTGGCCGAGCGTCTCCAGGATGTCCCGCAGGTTCTTGCCCTGCCAGGCGCCGGGCCAGGCGGCGATGGCACCCTGACGGATCGACAGGGCCGGGTCGGGTACGAGGAGTTCCTCGCTGGTGCGGTGGATCCGGCCGAGCCCGTGGCACGAAGGGCAGGCGCCGGAGGCGGTGTTGGGCGAGAAGGCGTCGGAGTCCAGCCGCGGCGCGCCCGGGGGATAGGTGCCGGCCCGGGAGTACAGCATCCGCAGCGAGTTGGACAGCAGGGTCACCGTGCCGACGGAGGAGCGGGAGCCGGGGGAGGAGCGGCGCTGCTCCAGGGAGACGGCCGGCGGCAGCCCGGTGACGGAGTCCACCTTCGGGGCGCCGATCTGGTGGATGAGCCGGCGGGCGTACGGGGCCACCGACTCGAAGTACCGGCGCTGGGCCTCGGCGTAGAGCGTGCCGAAGGCGAGCGAGCTCTTGCCGGACCCGGACACCCCGGTGAACACGGTCAGCGCGTCGCGCGGGATGTCCACGTCGACGCCGCGCAGATTGTGCTCCCGGGCGCCCCGGACCCGTACGAAGGGGTCGCGGGGGGCCTGGTGATCGGTGAACTGGTGCATTCGCCTCAGTTTAGGCCTCGTCGGCGGTGCGCCGCGTCAGTGTCGGACGACTGCCCCCACCTCATCGCGGCATGCCGACTGCGCCGGGACGGGGCCGGCTCATGCCCCGGGCCGCCGGGTCGCCCTTATGAGGAGCAAGGCGATGTCGTCCGTGCGCGGCCCGGCCTGCCGGGCGTGCCGCAGCAGGGCGTCGGCCACCTCGTCCAGGTCTTCTCTTCGGCCGGGGGCCGCCGCCTCGGACCGGTCGAGGTGCCGGGCCAGGCTCAGGGTGTCCGCTTCGATGTCGGCGCCGGGTGTTTCGACCAGGCCGTCGGTGTAGAGGACCAGAAGCGCGCCCGGCGGGAAGGGGATCTCCCGCGTGGGGTACTCGGCGGACGGCTCGATGCCCAGCAGCAGCCCGGGGGGCACCTGCAGTACCTCGGTGGCTCCACCCGGGTACCGCAGCAGGGGTGGCGGATGGCCGGCGCTGGCGAGGAGGGCCCGCCCGCGCACGAGGTCGATGTGGGCGATCAGGCAGCTGGTGAAGAGGCCCGGGTCGAGGTCGGTCAGCAGCCGGTTGGTCCGGGCGAGGATTTCCGCGGGCGGTGTGCCGGCCGTGCCGTGGGCGTGGACGGCGGTGCGGACCTGTCCCATCAGCGCGGCGGCGTTCACGTTGTGGCCCTGGACGTCGCCGATGGCGGCGAGGACCGTCGACCGGGTGGGGCGGATCAGGTCGTAGAAGTCGCCGCCGATGTCCATGCCGTGCCCGGCCGGCCGGTAGCGGGCGGTGACGTCCAGGCCCGGGACGGGCGGCAGCGTGTGGGGGAGGAGTGCGGTCTGCAGGGTGCGGGCCAGGGCGTGCTTGGCGTCGTAGAGGCGGGCCCGGTCCAGCGCCTGGGCGATCAGCCCGGCCAGCGAGGTCAGCAGGGCCCGTTCGGCGGGCGGGAAGGGACGGGGCTGGTCGTACGAGAGGATCAGCGAGCCCACCGAGTGGCCGGAGGCGGTCAGCGGCAGGAACGCCCAGGCGTTGCGTCCCTCGTGATGGGGGGCGGTGGGGTGGGCGCGGCGGAACTCCTCGTAGCTGGAGAAGAAGACCGGGGCACCGGTGGTGAGCACCTGCGCGTTGGTGACGCTCGACGTGAGCGGCGCGCCGTCGAATCCTCCGATGAACCCGGGCCGGTAGCCGCGGTGGCCGACGATCCGCAGCCGCCCCTCCTCGACCGTCATGAGGACGAGGCCTTGCGGGCCGAGTGCCGGAACGATCTGATCGGCCAGCCGCTCCGCCACGTCGCGGACGCCGACGGCCTCGGCAAGGGCCGCGGCCAGGTGGGTCAGGTGGTAGAGCCCCAGGGCCCCCACCGGCTCCTGGGCCGTGTGCGGAAACAGTGCCGTGGACGGGGAGGGGGCGAAGGCGGCGTGGTCGGCCGCCCCGGAGGCGACCGTCGCGGCGGGGGAGATGTGCAGGCTGATGCCGCGCGCGTCCGGATAGAGCTGGAAGAACAGGCGTACGTCGGGTGGGCGCACCGCGGTGAAGCCCGTCGGCCGACGGGCCACCACGGCGGCCCGGTAGCGGTCCTCGACGAGGGGATCGCGCAGCCACGGCAGCACCTCCCAGGGGCGCCTGCCCAGGAGCTGCGGCGCTTCGGCGCCGACCAGGTCGGCGCCTGCCGCGTTGATGTAGGTGATCTGGCCGTCGAGGTCCAGTGCGCAGCAGCCCAGGGGCATCCGTTCGGTGAAGTCGAGGGCGGCCGCCGCCCGTGCCGGGTCCTCCTGCCGGCGCACCCGTGCGGGGACGAAGCGCGGGTCACCCTCTGGCGGCCACTCCCCACCGGCCTCCAGGCCCTCCGCCGCAGCCTGCCGCAGAGCCTGCCCCGCGCGGCCGGCGAAGGTCTCGAGCGCCACCCGCTCCTGCTCGCTGAGCCGTGGCGGATGCCAGACCGGCCACAGCAGGACGAGGCCGCCCCGCACATCGTCGTCGCCGTCGCCGTCGGCGAGCGGAGCCGCGGCGAGGAGGAACTCGTACGGGAGCACCAACCCCAGCCGCGGATACCGGCGGGCGACCTCTTCCTGGCCGCCGCCCAGCCAGACCAGCCGCCGCTCGCGGACCGCGTCCGACACGGGGACGGCCTCGTCGAGGGAGACCCGCGCCCACGGGGCGGTGATGGGCGGGGGCGCCCCCGCCACGAGCCCGAGCCGCAGGACCCGCTCGCCCCACCCCAGGAGGTAGACCATGCCCACGGAGGCGCCCGTCTCCTCCACGAGGTCGGCCAGGGGCCCGTCCAGCCGGTCCAGACCACGGCCGGACGTCCAGTCCGTCCAGTCCGTCCTGCCCGTGTGCCGCACGGCCGCTCACCCGGACCCGGGAGGAATATCGCCCATAAGAGGACGATAGTCCCGGGGCTCGGCAGCGGCAGGTACTCGGACGGTCCGTGTCCCGTCCGGCGCGCGGAGTCGGCGTCCGGCGCCCGGGGACTGAGCCCGGAGTCGGCGTCCGGCGCCCGGGGACTGCGCCCGGGGACGGCGCCCGGTGCCGACGGCTCGGGGCGGGTCGTGGCTGCGATGGACGCCACCTCCTCGAAGTGTTCCCCCACGGCGGGAGACGCGACAGGACCCGGCCGGGTGTGACGACGGTCCCGGCCGGGTCCTGCGTGCGTGGGGTGGGGCGATGTGAACGGTCAGAGTTCTTCGTCGCGGACCTCGTCCTCGCGGCGTTCACGGCTCATCTCGTCCTCGCGGCGCCGCTTGAGTTCTTCCGGGCTCTTGCCCCGGGCGCCCTCCCGGCCGGTACCGGGGTGGACCGGGTCCTGTCCCGGGCGGCGCAGGTGCTCCGGCTCGCTGCTGCCCTTGCCCGGCTCCTGGCGCTTGTCCTGCGTACCGTCCATGACGGCGACTCCTTCATGACGTTGGATCTGCGGATTCCCTCCCGGTAAAGCTGACACGTTCTGTGACAATCCGCATCATTTACGTCACGCCGCCAGGCGCCCTCCTCGCGCTGGAGCGCCCGCTGCACGACGACCGCACCGCGGCGCCCCCAGGTGCGCCGCCCGCCAGGGCCACTTCAGGGATGGTTTGCCATCCGGCGACGGAGCCGGTCGTAGATGGGCTCGCTCCGCAGGAGGTCCGCGGTCACCGCCGCGCCGAAACACGCGATCAGCAGCGGGGCCAGCAGCGTGGTGGAACCCGTCATCTCCACGACGAGGACGATGCCCGTGAGCGGTGCCCGTACCACCCCGGTGAACAGGGCGGCCATCCCCACCACCGCGAACGAGGCCGGGGCCGCCGCCTGGACCGGCAGGAGCGGGGAGACCAGCGCGTGGACGAGGGCTCCCCACAGCGCCCCGAGGGCCAGCAGCGGGGCGAACAGTCCACCGGGGGTCGCGGCCGCGTAGCTGAGCGGTCCCGCCACGAACCGGACGGCGAGGTAGGCCGCCAGCGCCGCCACCGTCATGCTGCCGCCCGCCACCAGTCGCTCGCTCAGCGGGTCGCCACCCCCGGCAAGAAGCGGATCGACGGCCATCAGGGCCCCCACCACCGCCCCGATGACAGCCGCCCGGACAGGGAGCGGTACCCGGGGCAGCCGGTCGCATGCCTCCAGCGTCCGTACGACAAGAGCGCTGTAGGCGGCGCCCAGCACGCCGGCCGTCATGCCGAAGAGCAGGAAGGCCGGCAGCACCCACACCGGTGGGGCGGCGAGGCCCGGCACCGGGAACTCGGGCCCCCGGCCCACGATGAGCCGGCAGCAGACCACGGCGGTGACGGTGCCGACGAGCGTCAGCAGCACCAGGCGGGGCCTGATCGTACGCGTCACTTCCTCGCAGACGAACAGCAGTCCGCCCAGCGGGGCGGTGAACGCAGCCGCCAGACCGGCCCCGCCGAGCGCGGTGTGCAGCAGGCGGGCGTCCTCGGCATCCAGGCGGGTGCGCCGACCGGCCAGGACCCCGATCGCGGCCCCCATGTGGACGATGGGACCCTCCCGCCCGAGGACCAGGCCCGAGCCGATCGCGATGAGACCGCCGGTGAACTTCGCCGGCAGCAGCGGCAGCGGGCGTCCCTCGGACTCCTGGCGCCACACCGCCTCGACGTGCTGGATCCCGCTGCCCGCCGCGTGCGGGACCCGCTGGGCGATCAGGCACGCCACCGCCGCACCCACCGCGGTGAGGACGACCGGGACCAGCCGGCCCACCGCACCGAGACCCGCGGCGGCCTCGACGACCGAACCGCGCAGCCCGTCGGCCTGCTCCAGGCACCACCGGAAACAGCCGGCGACCAGCCCGACCAGACAGCCGGCCACCCCCGCGACCACGAAGGCGGGGCCGGTCTTCCGGCCGCCTGGCCGAGCACCGGGCATGAACTGCCTCCAGCGAGCCGCACGGGGACGTCCGCCGAGCCTGCACCCACCGCTCGGCCGTCACGACGAACCTCGCCGTAGCACTGGCCCGAGCCACCTCGACCGGGCGAACCCGCCGGCGGGCCGAGGAGGCTTCCGTAGAGCCGTTTCTGTCCGTTCGGGCAACGGAGGAGGAGAGTGGAGGTACGGGCACCTGTGCATCGGCTTCGGCAGCGTGCCGGCCGGGCCGAGGGCAGGAGTGCTGCCGTGAAGAACCCTGACCGCGACGCACGCGGGCGGCGGATGCTGGCCGGTCTGCTGTCGGCCAGCCACCTGATGCCCCTGGAGCTCCTGTCGGCGAAGACGGCCGAACACGCGGCGGAGGTCGGCTTCACGCAGGTGCTCATCTACGTGGTGGACCTCCAGGGCGACGTGATGCGCCTGCTGTCCGGCGAGGACGCCGACACCGGCGCGGTGGTCGGTGAGGAGATCGAGCTGAAGATCGAGGGAACCGTGGCGGGGCGCGCGTTCCAGTACGGGCAGATCCTCGCCGGCGCCGATCCGGGGGAGGGCGGGGGCTGCTGGTGGGTGCCCCTGGTCGACGGCACCGACCGCCTGGGCGTCCTGCGGATCACCACGGCCCTCGATGACCCGCGTGCCGTGGAGGACATGAAGCTGCTGGCGGCCCTGGTCGCCTTGATCATCGACAGCAAGCGGCGCAGCAGCGACTTCCATGCCCGGCTCACGCGCACCCGGCGGCTGAACATCGCAGCGGAGATGCAGTGGCACCTGATGCCCCCGCCCGCGTACGCGGACGGGCGGGTGGTGATCTCCGCCGCTATGGAGCCGGCCTACCGCATCAGCGGCGACGCCTACGACTACGCGACCGCCGGGCCCGTGGTGCACCTGTCGCTCTTCGACGCGATGGGACACGACACGGCGGCCGGACTGACCGCCAACCTGGCCATGGGAGCCTGCCGCAACGCGCGCCGTGGGGGCGCGGGGCTGGTGGAGACCAGCGAGAGGATCGAGGAGGTGTTGCTCCAGCAGTACGGACAGACCCGCTACGTCACCGGTGTCCTCGCCGACCTCGACACCCGCACCGGGTCCCTGAGGTGGGTCAACCGGGGCCATCCCCCGCCGGTGATCATCCGTGGCGGCCGCTGGAGCACCCTGCTGGACTGCCCGCCCTGCCATCCCATGGGCACCCGCCTCGGTCTCCGGGCCCGTCTGTGCTGCCATCAGCTGGAGCCGGGCGACCGGATCGTGCTCTACACCGACGGCATCACCGAGGCACGCAGAACCCCGGGTGAGGAATTCGGGCTCGACAGGTTCATCGACTTCCTCATCCGCCACCACGCCGACGGCCTGCCCGTCCCCGAAACCCTGCGCCGACTCATCCATGCCGTCCTGGAGCATCACGACGGCACCCTCCAGGACGACGCCACCGTCCTGTTCTGCGAATGGCTGGGCCTCACCGCGCACTCCACAGGGCGGGCGGCATTCCTCGCGGGCGTGCCCCGGACGGCCACCGCCCCACCGGGCAGCGACGACAGGAGACCCGCTGGTGAACAGTGACCCGCATGTGCGACTGGTGCTTCTGGAGACCCGCGACGGCTTGGCCGTCGCCGCCGTCACCGGTGCCTTGGACATCCACACGGCCCAGCGCCTCGGCGAGGAGGCGATCACCGTGCTGACCGCCCATCCCCACCTGGTCCTGGACCTGTCGCAGGTCACCTTCTGCGACTCCTCGGGCCTCAACACCCTGATCCGCCTGCGGACGCCACGCCGCCGCGGCCGGTGGCAGCCTCGCCCTGGCCGGCGTACCCGCCCAGATGATGCGACTGCTGTCCGTCACCGGTACGGGCACCGTCTTCACCCTCCATGCCGGCCCCGCCCAGGCGCTGGCCGCTCATGCCGTCCACCGTCACCCCGCCCCCTGACGGTTCGCCGTTCCCGATCGTCGGCGACGTCAGCACGGCTTTAAACCGACGAAGAGGTATGCCCAAAAGATTACTATCTGTAACCCATCCGGGTCGGATAGCAATGGCGTGGGCGCCTGGCACGGTCCGCCGACGGTCGGCGGGATGACCCCAGCGCGCCGAGGAAGGAACGTCTCGTGACCCGCACCCGTTACGCCGCCGCTCTCGCCACCATGGCCGTCACCGCCCTCGCGATCACCGTGAGCCCCGCCTCAGCGGCACCCGGCGACACGCGCACCAGCTGTTCCAGCACGCTCACCCCGGACGGCTGGGTGGACACCCAGTGGTGGAACAGCGGGGGGTGCGGCTCCGGCTTCACGCCCAACACCAAGCAGATCAAGGACCTCAGAGGCTATCCCGTCGGCACCCAGGTCAACGCCTGCGCCTCCACCTGGCCGCCCGCCGGTTGGACCATCACCAACAGCTACTACTCCAGCGGGTGCAGCTACTCCGCCGTCCCCAGCCTCAACCCCAACACCTGGACGCTGAAGCGCGCCTCCTGACCTCGCGCCGGGTCCCTTGACCGCTCGGGAGCACCTGCTCGCCCGGGGCCCGAAGGCCACCGCGCAGACTGCCCAGGACCTGCGGGACACCCAGGACCAGGTCGTCGCCGCGCTGGCCTTGCGGGATCGCGGGCGAGCCCGCTCCCTGGCAGTCGGGCAGCGCCGCGTACAGGCTGCTGACTCGCGAGCGCCGCGAGCTGATGCGCGAGGGGGTCGTCCCCAAAGGGCTCGCCCGGTCCCTAAGAACAACGTAGGGAACTTTGACCGGCCACCCGCTGGGACGCACGTCAGACACAGTTCACGCACCCGTGCACTGCCCGGCCGCCGAAGTGGCCGGGCGGCGGTGTCCGTAGGGGTTGCGCGGGTGGCCGACAGGCCGCCCCGAGTCGTCAGGCGGGAAGGAAGTACCCGGTCACGTCGGTGAGGAGGCCGTCGCGGTGCACGGCGCTGCTCACGCCCGTCATGAAGGTCTCGCCGTCCGGGCCGATCTGGGTCCAGCGGGCCAGTGACCTGTCGTGGTGGTGAAGGACCTCGTCGATGCGGAAGCGGTGTCCGGGGAACGCCCCGGCGAAGCCGTTCATGTACGCGTCCAGTTCAGCCAGGCCGCACACCTCGGTTCCCGGGTCCCGGTAGGTGACCTCGTCGACCGCGACCGCCCCGAGCGCGGTGGGCCGTATCGAGGGGTCGGCCGACCAGCATGCGGCGTAGTCGTTCCAGAGCTGCTGTTGGTCACTCATCGTTGTTCCTCTTCGTCGGCTTGCTTGGCTTGCCTGGCACCGATCGATGCCATGGCTCCATTGGTGATGGTGTGCAGTTTGGCGGCGCCCGTACCGGACCGGACGAGCACCAGGAGGCCCTGGTAGAGCGCCAGGAGCTGAGCGGCTGACTCCTCGACATCGAGTTCCGCGGGCAGTAGCCGCTGGGCTCGGGCGCGCGTCAGCGCGTCGGCGAAGCCGGACTCGATCGTCTCCAGTCCCCGGCGCACGCCCGGCGTCGCCTGCGGAACGGTGAACGACTCCACCGCGCTATTGGTGAGCAGGCACCCCGGGTCGGGTTCGGGGCCGATGCCGGTGTCGAACGCCGAGGTGAAGAACGAGCGGATGCCGGCCACGGGGTCCTCCGTGTCCCGCAGGTGGACACGAACCCTGCTCTCCACCACCCGCTCGTTGTAAGCGTCCAGCGCGGCGCTGAACAGGCCTTCCTTGCTGTGAAACGCCCGGTACAGGCTGCCCGGGTGCATTCCGGTCACCTCTTCGAGGTCGCGCAGCGAGGCGCCGAGGTACCCACGACGACGGAACAGACGCATAGCGGAGGCCAGCACCTCGTCCTGGTCCCAGACCTGCTTGCGACCCATCAGCGCCTCCCTTAGTTGAACGGTCGCTCACAAACTAGCACGCCGGTGCCCCTCGGGAGCCGGCGGCTGCTGCCGCGGGCTGAGCTGTGGCGGTCGGCGGCCCCGCGGGTCCCAGCTGACGATGTCGAGGCGGTCCTTCAGTTGCTGCGGAACTTGCCGTACAGCTCGGGCAGTCCGACCGTCCCGGGGCCACCGGGGCCCCCGGGGTTGAAGAACAGCGTCCCGGCGCGCCGCCCCGGGACGGCCGCCCGGTGACGGATCACCGCCAGGTCGATCGTCCGGCCCGACGGGGCGGCGTGGTTCAGCGGCGCTTTCGCCACCGCGCACTCGAAGCCCGCCCGGCCCGGCTGCGCGCACGGACGCCAACGCAGTACGACTCCGTCGTCGCCGTCACCCGGACCGCCTGCCGGAACGCCTGCCGACGCCACAGCGGCCGCCGAGAGCAGCGCCAGAAGGGCTCCGGCCGCCGCCCCCGCAGCGCGTCGCAGCGGTGCCGCCATGCCGGTGTTCCGCGCTACCCCTGGGTGACTTCCCGCTGGGGGTGGACCGGCGAGAAGGCCGGCGCGTCCGCCGGCCGGCCCTCGGCGCCGGGCCCCGACACGGGCCCTGCTGCCGTGCCCCACGAGGAGACGCCGGCGGCAGGGCCCGCGGTGCGAGCGCGGCGCGCCCCGTCCGGGGCCCGGGGGCGGCTATTTCACCGATCCCGCCATCACGCCCTGGACGAAGTGCCGTTGGAAGGCGAAGAAGACGATCAGCGGGACCACCAGGGACAGGAACGCCCCCGGCGCGAGAACGCCGATGTTGCTTCCGAACTGCCTCATCTGGGACTGCAGGGCCACCGTGAGGGGCTGGGACCCGCTGTCCGCGAAGAGCAGTGCCACGAGCATGTCGTTCCACACCCAGAGGAACTGGAAGATGGCCAGGCTCGCGAGGGCCGGCCGGCCGAGCGGCAGGATGAGCCGGGAGAAGATCCGCCACTCGCTGCCGCCGTCCATCCGGGCGGCCTCCAGCATTTCGCGCGGTATCTCGGCGAAGTAGTTGCGTAGCAGGAAGATCGCGAACGGCAGGCCGTAGGCGACGTGGAAGAGGACGACGCCGGCGATCGTGCCGAACAGTCCGACCGCGCCGAAGAGTTTGGCCACGGGCAGCAGCCCGATCTGCACGGGTACGACCAGCAGTCCGACGACCACCAGGAAGAGCCCGTCCCGGCCGGGGAACTCCAACCATGCGAAGGCGTATCCGGCGAGTGCCGCGATGGCGACCACCAGGACGGTGGTCGGCACGGAGATCAGGATGGTGTTCCCGAAGGCCGCCGCGATGCCGGAGTCCTGCAGGAGGGCGCTGTAGTTGTCCAGGGACAGCTGGGACGGGTCGGTGAGTGCGGTCCACCAGCCCGTGGAGGCGTTGTCCTGTTCGGAGCGCGTAGAGGACAGGAACAGGCCCGCCAGTGGGGTGATCCATACGAGGGCGACCAGGATCAGCACGCCCTGGACGACGGAGCTGCCCAGCAGGCGTGAGAGCCGGCTCCTGCGGCGGGGCCCGGGCGCGGACGGGACGGGGACGGGCCGGGCTGGTGGCGTCCGGCGGGCCGGCGGGCGCTCGATGGTGCTGTGGCGGCTCATGCTCCGCTCCTTCGGAAACGCCGGATGTTGAAGATCATCGCCGGGACGACCAGCAGGAGCAGGACCACGCTGAGCGCGCTGCCGAGCCCTTGGTCGTTGCCTCCGCCGAAGGAGACCATCCACATACGGGTGGCCAGTACGTTCGCCTCTTCCTGGACCGGTCCGGGCGCGATGATGTAGACGAGGTCGAAGACCTTCATCACATTGATCACCAGGGTCACGAAGACGACGGTGAGCACCGGTGCGAGCAGCGGAACGGTGATCTTGCGGAAGATCTGTCCCTCCGTGGCCCCGTCCATCCGCGCGGCCTCCAGCGCGTCGCGCGGGATGGCCGAGAGGCCGGCGCCGATCAAGACCATCGCGAAGCCGGTCCACACCCACAGATAGGCGGCGATGATGGCCGGCGTCACCAGTGCGGGGCTGAGCCAGTTCACGCCCTGGTAGGGGGCCGTGAAGTTGGCCGTGGGCAGTCTGACGGTGTACTCGCCGTCGGCCAGGCCGGTGAGGCGGAACGACCCGTCGTCGGCCGTGGTGGCGGTCGCGGCCACCCGGCCGTCCCGTACGGCCTCGACCGTCATGCCGGGCAGCCCCTTCTCTCCCGGGTCGACCGTGCCCGGTGTACCGGCGCCGCCCGGGGCGAAGTCGAGGAAGACGGCGCCCGCGATGGAGTCGGCACCTGCCACGGCGTCGGCTGCCGCCTTCGCTCCGGCGGGCATCGCGTCGGGTGCCACGCCGACGAATCCGAGGCTGACCGAGCGGCCGGGACGCAGGTTGCCCTCGGTGCTGTACGGGCCACCCGCCCTGCCGGTCAGACCGTGGCCCTCGCGGGCACGGGCCGTCGGATAGGCGGCACGGTCGGCGAAGGTGTCGTGGACGCCGACGACGGCGGCGTTGAGCACGCCCCGGTCCGGGTCCTGCTGGTAGGCGAGCCGGAAGATGATGCCCGCGGCGAGGAACGACACGGCCATCGGCAGGAAGAGCACCAGCTTGAACGCGGTGGCCCAGCGCACCTTCTCGGTGAGCACGGCGAGCATCAGCCCGAGCCCGGTCAGCAGGAGCGGGGCGACGACGACCCAGATGGTGCTGTTGCGGATGGCCTTGAGGGTGGCCGGGTCGTGGAGGATCGCCGCGTAGTTCCCGGCTCCGACGAAGCGTTCGCCTCCGGCGTCGAAGAAGCTGCGGCCCACGGAGAAGAGGACCGGGTAGACGACCAGGGCGCCGAGCAGCAACAGGGCCGGCAGGACGAACACGACGGCGAGGCGGCGCTTCTTTCTCTGCGCCAGGCGCCGCGGGTTCGCCGCGGCGCGGGCGGTCAGGACGTCAGCCATGGGGAGCGCCTCAGTTCCCGTAGGCCTTGGCGGCTTCGGCCTCGAGCTTCGCGGCCGTGCCCTGCGGGTCCGACGGGTCGCGCAGGAAGTCCTGGAGGAGCTTCCACTCGCCCGCGCCCTTGGTACCGCCGAACGCGGCCGGGGCCTGGTCCGACATGTCGAAGCGGATCGAGTTGCCCGCCGCGATGAGCGAGTTGGCGGTGCTGCGGGTGGTGTCGTCGCCGTACGAGGCGAAGTCGACCTCCTTGTTCGGGGACAGGAAGCCGCCCGCGCCGGCCCAGACCCCGGCCGCCTCGGCTCCGGACAGGAACTCGACCAGCTTCATTCCGGCCTTGTTGTTCTTCGCGTCCTTGAGGACGACGGCCGCGTCACCGCCGCTGACGACCGGCGCCCTGCCGCCGTCGACCGAGGGGAACGGGAAGAACTTGGCGTCCTGCCCGAGCTTCTTGCCGAACTGGCCCTTGGCGACGCCGCCGACGAAGTCGCCCTCGTAGACCATGCCCGCCTTGGGCTCGGGGCCGAAGACCTGCGCGACCGACGAGGGGAAGTCGGTGCTCAGCGCCGTCTGGGCGCCGCCGGCGACGAGTTGCTTGTCCTTGAACAGGTCCCCGAGGGTGGTAAGCGCCCGGACGACGCTTTCGTCGGTCCACTTGAGCTTGTGCTGGGCGAGCTGGTCGTACTTCTCCGGCCCGGCCTGGGAGAGGTAGATGTTCTCGAACCAGTCGGTGAGGGTCCAGCCGTCCTCTCCGGCTATCGCGAAGGCCGGGCGGCCGGAGTCGGCGAGGGTGCGGCCCGCCTTCAGCATGTCGGAGTAGCTCTTCGGCTCGCTGACGCCGGCCTGGGTGAAGGCCTCGGGGGCGTACCAGACGGTGGACTTGTGGGCGGCCTTGAAGTAGAGGCCGTAGTACGTGCCGTCGACCGTGCCGTAGTTCTTCCACACCGGGGCAAGGGTGGAGTCCGCCGTCTTGGCGGTCTGGTCGGAGAGGGGGAGGAGCCAGCCCTCCTTCACGAACTGCTGGAGCACGCCCACTTGGGGGACCATCACCACGTCGGGGGCGTTACCGCCTTCGATCTTGCTTCCCACGAAGGTGGAGACGTTGTCGCCGGAGGGGACGAAGACCGTCTTGGCTCCGGTCTTCTCGGTGAAGGCGTCCAGGACCTTCTTGAAGTTCTCCTGCTCGCTGCCGGTCCAGACGCCCGCCACGGTCACGGTCTGGCCGCCGAGTTCGCCTCCGCTCGCGGGTCCGGTGGTGCCGCCGCATGCGGTGGCACCGAGGGCGAGGGCGACGGCCGCCGTCGCGGTGGCCGTGGTCCGTCGGGTCGTCTTGCTGAGTCGTCGCATCGTGGGGTCCTTTCGAGGAAGTCCGGGGCTACGGGGTGGGTCCTGGCTTCACTGGGAGGGGTTTTCGCGCGGGGCCGGGAACGTCAGGGGGCGGTGGCCGGAGGAGGACGGGCCGGCATCGGGTTCGCCGGGGCGCACGGGGCCGGGGCACTCGGCCGTCCACCAGGCGGCGGTCGCTGCGGGGAGCACACCGTCGGGACAGGGGCCGCTGGCGAGCAGCGGAGTCCCGGGGACCGGGGCGGGCACCGGCTCCGTGCCGAAGTTGACCGCGCAGACCAGGCCGTCGCCGCGGGCGATCGCCAGCACGTGCTCGGGGGCGTCCAGCCAGTGCAGGGTGCCGTCGCCGAGCTGCGGCAGGGTGCGCCGCAGCTGGAGACCGTCGCGGTAGAGGTGCCAGAAGGAACGGGTGTCGGCCAGGGCACGGTCGGTGGCGTGCTCGGCGAACCACTCGGGCTGCGGCAGCCACGGCTTGGCGGCGACCGCCTCCCGGCTGAAGCCGAAGGGGGAGGCGTGCCCGGACCAGGGCAGTGGCACGCGGCAGCCGTCCCGCACGTGCTTGCGGCTGCCGGTGCGCCGGAAGATCGGGTCGGTGAGGACCTCGTCGGGCAGGTCCAGGACCTCCGGGAGGCCGAGCTCCTCGCCCTGGTAGACGTAGGCGGCGCCGGGCAGGGCGAGCATCAGGAGGGCCGCGGCGCGGGCGCGTGCGGCTCCGAGTCCGCTGCCTTCCACCCCGGGCTCGCCGGCGTAGCGGGTGACCGTGCGGACCTGGTCGTGGTTGTTGAGGACCCAGGTGACGGTGGAGCCGGTGCCGGCGATGTCGCGCATCGCCTCGGTGATGGTGGCGCGGAAGGCGCCGGCGTCCCAGGGGGCGCTGAGCAGGTCGAAGAAGAACGCCTGGTGGAGTTCGTCGGGTCGTACGTACTCGGCGTGCTCGCGTGCGGTGGGCACGGACACCTCGCCGACCAGCAGCCGCTCGTGGCCGTCCCGGGCGGTGTACTCCTGGCAGACCGCGCGCCAGCGGCGCCATACGTCGTGGACCTCGGGCTGGTTCCAGGCCAGCTGGTTGACGGCGTCGCGGGCCCGTTCGTCGGCTCCGGGGTCGTCCGAGTCGGGCAGCTCGGCGTGCTTGAAGAGTCCGGCGGCGACGTCGATGCGGAACCCGTCGACACCGCGGTCCAGCCAGAAGCGAAGCACCCGCTCGAAGTCGTCGCCCACGACGGGGTTGCGCCAGTTCAGGTCGGGCTGCTCGGGCGTGAAGAGGTGCAGGTACCACTCTCCGGGGGCGCCGTCGGGTTCGGTGGTCCGGCTCCAGGCGGGGCCGCCGAACATGGCGCGCCAGTTGTTGGGCGGCTCGGCTCCGTCCGGGCCGCGGCCGGGGGCGAAGTGGAAGCGGGAGCGCGCCGCACTGCCCGGCCCGGAGGCGAGCGCGTCGCGGAACCACGGGTGCTCGCTGGAGCAGTGGTTCGGGACGATGTCGAGCAGCAGCTTGAGCCCGAGCCGGCGGGCGTCGGACACCAGCCGGTCGAACTCGGCGAGATCGCCGTACACGGGGTCGACGCCGCAGTAGTCGGCGACGTCGTAGCCGTGGTCGTGCTGCGGCGAGGGGTAGAAGGGGCTGAGCCAGATGCCGTCGACACCGAGCTTCCGCAGGTAGGGAAGCCCGGCCCGTACGCCGGCCAGGTCACCGACACCGTCCCCGGTGCTGTCGAGGAAGCTGCGGACGTAGACCTGGTAGATCACCGCGTCGCGCCACCAGAGGTCGGAGGGGGCGGCACTGCGGGAGGGGTGGCCGATGCCGGCCGGAAGGGTGCTGAGCATCTCGCGTCGACCTGTTTCTGCTGAATGCGAGAGCGCCTCAGATCGGGCGCTGTTATGCATGCATGTTAAGTAGCGCTGACTGGAAGGTGTCAACGATGTGTCCAGAAACAGTGAAAATCTGGGGTGATTTGTTCAGGAAAGTCCTATGCACAAACAAAGGGTCTCTACTTAACATGTAAGTAGAGACCCTTGGATGACGGAGAAGAAGACGGAGAAGAAGGCGGAGAAGTGGGATCAAGCCTTGCGGGAGATCGGGCCCTGCGGCGGATCAGCCCCTGCGGGAGATCGTCCCGAGCTCGCGCGCGAGCCGCGCCGCCGCCTCCTCGGGCGTCTGGCGCAGAGCCATCACATCCTGCGCCACGGCCTGTACGGCCAGGCTCACCTGGTCGTAGCGCGGACTCTTCGGGCGCGGCACCGCCGACAGCACACTCTGCCGGAGCGTCGGCAGATACGGATACGCGCGGATCAGCTCGGGGTCCTCGTACAGCGCGGCGCGCACCGGCGGCAGCGAGCCCTCGGTGAGCACGCGCCGCTGGACCCGTTCACTGGTGAGGTAGGAGATCAGATCGGCTGCCGACGCCGGATGCCGCGCACGGCTGCTCACGGCGAGGTTGGAGCCGCCCAGCACGCTGGTGCCGGGCCCGTCGGGTCCGGGCAGCGGCACTGCGCCGAACCGGCCCGCGACCTTCGACCCCTCGGCGCTCGCGTCGGCGTACACGTACGGCCAGTTCCGCAGGAAGAGCAGCCGGCCGTCCTGGAACGCCTGCCGGGACTCCTCCTCCTTGTACCCGAGGGCCTCGCGGGGGATCCAGCCGTCCCGCACCCCGTCCGCGAGGAAGCGCAGTCCGGCGCGCGCCGCGTCGGAGTCCACGGTCACCCGGGCGCCGTCATCGCGCAGGATCGAACCGCCCGCCGAGTGCACGGCCTCGGTGACGTTGACGGTGAGCCCCTCGTACGGCAGGAACTGGCCCGCATAGCCGTCCAGTCCGTGCTTCGGCGCGAGGGTGCGCGCCTGGCGCACCAGCTCGGCCCAGGTGCGCGGCGGCTGCTCGCCCTCCCGGTCCAGGATGTCCTTGCGGTAGTAGAGGAGTCCGGCGTTCGTGACGTACGGGACCGCGTACAGCCGCCCGTCGAAGGTCGCGGTGTCGACGACCGGCCGCAGGAAGGCGTCCAGGGGGAACCGGTCCCGCTCCAGGGGGGAGATCCATCCGGCCGCCGCGAACTCGGACGTCCAGGCGACGTCGATGTTCAGCACGTCGAACCGGTCGCGCCCCGATCGCAGCTCGCTGATCATCTGGGCCCGGGTCTCGTCGGCCGAGTCGGGCAGTTCCACGAGGGTGACGCGCTCGTCGGGGTGGTCGCGGTTCCAGTCGTCGAGCAGCGGCGAGAGGTAGTCGGTGAGGTCGCCCGCCGTCACGAGCGTCAGGGGGCCGCGCCCCTCGGAGGCCGCACCCCCGCCCGCGTCGTCGCGGCCGCCGAAACCGGCGTAGCCCGCGAGCACCACCGCCGCGACCAGGAGAGCTCTACCCGCGGCATGTATCCACCGCATAGATTCCTCCCAGTGCGCGATCCGGCTGCGCCGCCGACCATCGTGGCCCATATATACCCGTTAGGCATGGGCGATACTAGACGCCCAGGCAGACAAGACCGGCTCGGACGCCGATCGGTCCGGTGCCGGTGAACAGTTGACTACGGAGCGGGAAGGAGGGGAGCGCGTTGCGGCTGGCGCTCCTTGCGCTCCTCACCCGTAGCCCTGCGCACGGTTACGAGCTCAAGCAGGACCTTGAGAAGCTCCTGGGCGCCGCGTACCCTCAGCCCAACGTCGGCCAGATCTACGTCACCCTCGGCCGGCTGGAGAAGAGCGGCCTGATCGAGGGCGAGGACGTAGAGCAGTCGGGCCGGCCCAACAAGCGCACGTACAAGCTGACGGACGCCGGGCGCGAGGCCGTGCTCGCCTGGTTCGAGGACACGGCGGAGGAGCCCCGGGTACGGGACGAGTTCTTCATGAAGCTCGCGCTCGCCCCCCGGTCGGGTCTGGCCGACCCCGTCGCGCTGATCAACAAGCAGCGGCGCCAGTACCTCAACACCATGCGGGACCTGTCGAAGCTGGCGGCAGCCGAGGACCGCGACAACAAGATCTCGCAACTGCTGATCGAGGGCGCGATGCTGCATCTGCAGGCCGACCTCGACTGGCTGGAACGCTGTCAGGAGGAGCTGGAATGAGCGACGACGCCACCACCGCTCCTGCGGTGCCCATCGTGCGTGCCGAGGGCCTGACCAAGACGCACTACGGCGAGGGCGCTCCGGTGCCCGCCGTCCGCGGGGTGGACCTGTCCGTCCAGCCGGGCGAGTTCGTCGCGGTCACCGGGCCGTCGGGGGCCGGCAAGTCCACGCTGCTGCACCTGATCGGCGGCCTCCAGCGGCCGGACAGCGGGAAGCTGTGGCTCGGCGGGGAACGGGTCGACGCCTACCGCGAGGCCCGCTGGGCGGTCCTCAGGCGCCGCAGCATCGGCGTCGTCTTCCAGTTCTTCAACCTGGTCTCGAACCTCACCGTCGCCGACAACGTCGAACTGCCCGCCCTGCTCGCCGGCGCCTCTCCGAAGGCCGCCCGCGACTCCCGCGCCGAGCTGCTCGCCGAACTGGGGCTGGAAGGCCGCGAACGGTCGATGCCCGGCGAGCTGTCGGGCGGCGAACAGCAGCGGGTCGCCCTCGCCCGCGCGCTGGTCAACCACCCCACGCTGCTGCTCGCCGACGAACCGGCCGGCAGCCTCGACAGCAAGGGCACCCGCGAGGTACTGCGGCTGCTCTCCCGGTTCCACCAGCGCGGCCAGACGATCATGATGGTCACCCACGACGCCCGGATGGCCAGCGCGGCCGACCGCGTCATCAGTTTCTTCGACGGACGCATAGCCGACGACGCGCAGCTCGGCGGCGGGCGGCGCGGGCCGGGCGGCGGCGTCTCCGGCGTACTCGAACTCAAGGAGTGACCGTGCGGGCCACTCTGCGCTGGGCGCAGGCCGACTTCCGCGCACACCGCGGGGAAGCCCTCTTCGTCGTCCTGGCCAGCGCCGGGGTCATCGCCTCGCTCCTGCTGGCCGGTGCGCTGTTCAGCTACGCCGCGAACCCCTGGCAGCGCGTGTTCAACCAGTCCCAGGGCGCGCACATCTGGCTGCACACCCGGGGCGGGGCGGACATGGACGCCCTGTCCGGCGTGGACGGCGTCGCGGCCCTCTCCGGTCCGTACCGCACGGCGGCCACGACGGTCGAGTCCCGTGGCGCGCGGGTCGGGGTGACGCTGCGCGCGGCCGAGGCGGCGCCCCCGGAGACGGGGCGGCCACTCGTCACCGCGGGCGGCTGGCTCGCCCGGCCGGACGACGGCGACCGGGACGGCAGCGTCGTACTGGAGGATTCGGTCGCGCGGGCGTTGTGGGCGGAGCCGGGCGACGCGGTACGCGTCACCGGACCGGACGGTGCCGCGCACGTGCTGCGGGTGGGCGGGATCGCCGAGGTGGCCGAGCCCCGCTACCAGCCGGGCGGCGGACCCGGCATCGGCTGGGTGCTGCCCGGCACGCTCGACGAGATCGCCCGGGAAGACACCGGCCAGAGCGTGGGGCTGCGCCTGGAGGATCCGGGCGACACCGACTTCATCGTCCAGCGCGCAGTGACCGTACTCGGCGCCGACCGGGTGGCACAGGTCACCAAGTGGCAGCAGGCACGGGCCGAGGCGGGCGGCGACGACCGGCTCCTGGGAAAGATGTTCGCCGTCTTCGGGCTCGGTGCGCTGCTCGCGGCGGCGCTCGCCGCGTCGGGGGCGATCGGCGCCCGCGTCCGGAGCCAGCTCAGGGACATCGCCATCCTCAAAGCCATCGGGTTCACCCCCGGCCAGGTGACCCGCGGCTTCCTCGTGCAGCACCTGGCCTTCGCGCTCCTCGGGGTGGCCGTCGGCACGGCGGCGATCGCTCTCCTCGGCGCGCGGATACCGGGGCGGATCGGTGAGGCGGCGGCGGTCTGGCAGAACCTCCCCGGGCACACCGCGCTGATGATCGGCATCCCCTGCGGTGCGGTACTGCTGATCGCCGCCGCCACCGGCCTCTCGGCCTGGCGGGCAGGACGGGTGCCGCCGGTTCCGGTGGCCCGGGCCGCGCTGCCGTCCGCCGCGCCGATGACCGCACTCGGCAGGCGGGCTCTCGGGATGCGGGTGCCTCCGGCTCTGGTCCTGGGATGGCGGGCGGCGTTCGCGCGACGCGGCCGGACGCTCGTACCGGTGGCCCGGCTCGCCCTGCCGCTGCTGCTCATCACGGTCGCGCTCGTCGCCTGGTCGACGCTGGACCAGTTCCGCAGCCGGCCCGCGCAGGTGGGACGCCCGGCACTGACCGTACGGGCCGAGCAGCCCGCCGGGCCGTCGGACTCGGAGCTGGAGAAGACCCTCGCGACGGTCCCGGACATCGCCGCGGTCCATCCGGGCGCGGAGATGGCGGCGCTCGTACCGGGGCAGACCGGCACCATCACGCTGCGCGGCCTGGGAACGGCTCGCCACCCCTATCCCTCCACCGTGGTGGAAGGGCGCGCGGTCGGCGGCCCGGACGAGGCGGTGGCCGGGCAGGGGCTGCTGGACCTCCTCGGGGTGCGGGTCGGCGACTGGGTACGGATGACCGTCGGCGGACGGCCGCAGATCCTGCACCTCGTCGGCCGCACCATCGAACCCGAGTCCGGCGGCCGGGTGATCACCACGACCCTCGACGCCCTGCGGGAACGCGATCCGCAACTGCGCCCCGCCTACCACGCCCTGGTGCTGCGCGAGGGGGCGGACCCGCGGGCGGTGAGCGGCGAGCTCGCTCTGGCGGCGGGCGGCACGCTGGAGATCAGGGAGACGCCCAATCCCGCCGACCGGCTCGAGCCGGCCCGCGGAGTGATCGCCGCCCTGATCGCGGTACTGGCACTGATCGGGCTGACCGAACTGCTCACGCTGATCAGCACGGGCGTACGCGACCGGGGCCGGGACCTGCTCGCGCTGAAGGCCATCGGGCTGACGCCCCGACAGATCGGGGCGATGATCGTGACGGCCGCCGGTCTGACCGCGCTCGTCTCCGCGGTGGTGGGGACGGCGGTGGGTGCGCTTGCCGGCAGCTGGCTGGTGGACACGCAGGGCGCGTCGAGCGGGATCGGTGCGGGCATCGCCCGACTGCCCTCCCTGCCGGTGCTGGTGACGGTGGTCGTCGGAGCCGTAGGGGGTGCGGTGGCGGCGGCGGCGCTGCCGGCGACCCGTGCGGCGCGGCGGCGCCTGGCGGACTCGCTCAGCGAGACGCTCTGACCCGGGCGTGCGTGCCAGGCCCCACCGACCAGGAGGGACTGACGCCATGCCCCAAGGGACCGCAGGGGCGGCCGACCGGCCCCGACGACCCCATCGAGGTTTTCGGATCACTCAGGTGGCAACGTCCGGGGGACGACAGGATTCCCCGCTTCTGCCGGGTGGGCGCCCGTATCCCTGTCCGTGCCCGGTCCTAGGCTGACCGGATGAGCGAGAAGAGCACCCCTCGGCCGCTGGCCGTCTTCGACATCGACAACACGCTGGCGGACACCGGCCATCGCCAGCACTTCCTGGAGCGGCGCCCGCGCGACTGGAACGGCTTCTTCGGTGCGGCCCCGGCCGATCCGCCGCTCGCGCGCGGGGTGGCGCTCGCGGTGGAGAGCGCGGCCGACTGCGAGGTGGTGTACCTGACCGGGCGCCCCGAGCGCTGCCGGGCGGACACGCTCGACTGGCTCGCCCGCCACGGGCTGCCCGAGGGGCGGCTGTGGATGCGGGGGAACCAGGACCGGCGGCCGGCCCGCACGACCAAGCTGGAGGTGCTGGGCCGGATCGCGCGCGGCCGGGAGGTGCGCATGCTGGTGGACGACGACGAGCTCGTCTGCCGGGCGGCACGAGCCGCCGGTTTCCGGGTGGTGCAGGCCGACTGGGCGGCGGAGGCGCCGGAGCTCGAATCCGCGCAGGAGGTCGAGGGCCGGACCTGACCCCCGGTCGGTGGGCCGGGCCGGCCCAACGCGTCCGGCGGGGGCTCAGTCCTCGCCGTCGAGGCGGAAGCCAACCTTGAGGCCCACCTGGTAGTGGGCGATCTCCCCGTTCTCGATGTGGCCGCGTACCTGGACCACCTCGAACCAGTCCAGGTTCCGCACGGTCTGGCCCGCCCTGGCGATCCCGTTGCGGATGGCCTGATCGATGCCCTCGTGGGAGGTGCCGACGATCTCGGTCACCCGGTACGTGTGATTGGACATGGGGGTCTCCCGACAGTGGGTGGCTTTTGCCTGGTTCCACGGTGCCCCAGTAAGTCCGGCTCCGCGAACTTTGCGCCAACAATCCGGAGCGAAAGGCCCTTGACCGGCCCATTGGTCTATGCCAATTTCGAGCCATCTGAGATCGAGCCCCAGAAGGTGACCCTCTTGAAGATGCGCCTCCCCGCCCTGTGCACCGCCCTCGCGGCCGCGACCGCCCTCACGGGCTGCAGCCAGCTGGCCGAATCGGCCCAAGGACCGCAGAAGGTGACGCTCTGGCTGATGAAGGGCAGCGCCTCGGAGGACTTCATCGACAAGTTCACCGCGTCGTTCGAGCAGGAACACCCCGGCGTCGACCTGGACGTCAGGATCCAGGAGTGGACGGGGATCGGCGCCAAGGTGAACGCCGTGCTCGACGGCACGAGCAAGGAGACCGCCGACGTCATCGAGGTCGGCAACACCCAGGTCGCCCAGTACATCGAGAAGGGCGGCCTCTCCGAGCTCACCCTCGAAGGCCTGCGCGAATGGGGCAGCAAGGACTGGCTCAAGGGCCTCGCCGACCCGGGCAGCGTCAACGGCGCCCAGTACGGCGTCCCCTGGTACGCCGCCAACCGGGTGGTCATCTACCAGAAGGACCTCTTCGCGAACGCCGGGATCAAGACCCCGCCCAAGAACCGCCAGGAGTGGATCCAGGCCACCCAGAAGCTCGACAAGGGCGACCAGCAGGGCATCTACCTCGCGGGCCAGAACTGGTACGTCCTCGCCGGCTTCGTCTGGGACGAGGGCGGTGAACTCGCCGTCGAGACCGGCGGCAGGTGGGTCGGCACCCTCGACGACGAGAAGGCCCTGGCCGGCATGGACTTCTACCGGCAGCTCCAGGCCCTCGGCGACGGCCCCAAGGACGCCGACGAGGAGACGCCCCCGCAGTCGCAGGTCTTCGCGCGCGGCCAGGTCGCGCAGATCATCGCCCCGCCCGGCCAGGCCGCCGAGATCGAGGCGGCCAACCCCGCCCTGAAGGGCAAGCTGGGCTTCTTCCCGATCCCCGGCAAGACCTCCGACAAGGCGGGCGCCGTCTTCACCGGCGGCTCCGACCTGATCATCCCGGAGCGGACCCGACAGCGGAAGCACGCGGTCGACGTGATCACGGCCCTGGTCAGCGAGAAGTGGCAGAGCGAACTCGCCCGCACGATGAGCTACGTACCGAACAAGACCACCCTCGCGCACGTGGTCGAGGGCAACGAGGGCGCCACCAACATGGCTCCCGGCGCCGCCCAGGGCCGGGCCACCCCCACCTCCGCCCGCTGGGCCGAGGTCGAGGCCAGGAACCCGATCAAGCCCTTCATGACGGCCGTCCTCACCGGCCGGGACCCCAAGCAGGCGGCCCGGGCGGCGTCCGAGGAGATCGGCAAGGTCCTCAGCTCCGACCGCTGAGCCCGGCCACCGCCGGGCCCCCGCCGAGTTCACCCCACCCTTCGCGGCCGGGCCCTCCGCCGCGTCACCGCCGAGTTCAGCGTCCGCACATCCAAGGGCCGCTGAGCGGTCATGTCGAATCCAGCCGGTCACGGAAGAAGTAAAGGAGCCAGGCCACGCACCTGCCGGCCTGGCCCTCCGCGCCCGGATCAGGAGCCGCCATGACCATCGCACCCCTGTCCCCGTCCCCCCTGACGCCCCCCTCCGCCCTCGCCGTCCCCACC
>NZ_JOIR01000056.1 GCF_000720115.1 Streptomyces sp. NRRL F-2580 | reverse complement strand
AGCGCGGACAACGCTTCCCACTCCAGATCCGACAGCTCATGACGACGCACCATGCGACACATGATCCCCCATCAGAACTCTTTGAAGACAGTGCCTAGTTGGACATGACCAACGTGCCTGACGACCCCTTGGGTATCGGTGAGGCATGCTCCGAACAGTGCACTTGCCTCACATGCCTGACGCTCATTTCTCACCCGAGATAACGGCCACGGTGTTCTCGTGCAGGGCCAGGGTGTGGATCGACCCCCACTTCCCGTCCAGGCGCTGCCCCTTCACGGACAGCAGCAGATGGTCATGGAGCAAGGGCATCCCGGAGCGCGCCTCGTAGTGGCGGAAACGCGCGGCGACCAGACCGCCGGGCGGCCGCACCCGGTAGACGCCGTCCTTGCCGTACCGGATCACCGCCACCTCGTCCTCGATCCACTCCAGCACCCGCCCGATCGCCCGCTCGTGCGCGGCCTCGATCACCCGCCCGGTCTCCTCATCCCCCAGCGCCCACAGCAGGTAGATCGTCGGCTGCGGCCGGAAGACGAAGTCGACGCCGGTGACCGTCACCCGCCGTCCGAGGGCGCCGGCCTTCCACGCCTTCTTCGGGGACACGCCCTTGGCGAGCAGGTCGGCCTCGATCCGGTCCGCGTACGGGTGGCGGCCCCGATCGCCGAAGAGGTTCCGCAGCTGCTGCTCGGTGACTTCCTGCCCCCGGCGTCAGTCCGAGCACGGCCAGGCCGCGGCCCATCCATCGCCCGGCCGGGACACCGGCTTGCTCCTGGGCCTCGCGCAGCGGCGTGCGTGCCGGGCTCCGCCGTCGCCGACAACGGTCTGACGCAGGTAGTAGCGGTACATCTGACCGGCCCGGACGACCCTGATACCTGCTGTCATGGAGACCACGCCACCTGGCTCTGACCTGGAAGAAAGGCCGATCAGCGGTACGTCCCGCCAGGCGGGAGCAGCGGCCGAACTTTCTTCACCGGTGCCCGTCAGGTGGGAAGCGACCCCGGGCTGGACGCGAATGTCATCGCTCTCCGGCAGCCCTCACACCACGGCCCGGACGACACCATCCGGCACCACTGAGCACCATCCAGCACCACGCAACGAACACCACCAACGAGCACCACCTACAGCAGCCCCTGGCAACCGCGGGGGGCCTCGTCGTGCTGCCCGGAGGAGACCACCGTGCCCACCTTCGAGACCCGCCCCCGCTTCACCACCCACCTCCACCACCTCACCCCCGCCCAACGCCGACGCTTCCGCCAGGCCGTCCGCGCTTATCTAGGGGTCGAGGGGTTTCTGTGCAGTTCAGGATCATGATCGGCGGTGCAGGCAGGTAAGGCACGTAGCCGGAAACGGTTCGGTCGAACCGTTCACAGGACTCCGTCAGGCCGGGTCAGGAAGTCAGCGTCTGATGCGTCCGCGGACGGCGAGGACGGCGAGGGCGAGGAGAGTGGGTTCTACGAGGCGGGAGGCCATCTCGATGTAGGTGCCGGCGGTGGTCAGGTCCTGCCCGCTGGAGCGGAATACCACCGAGTTGAGTGTGACGTTCAGGGCCTTCTCGAAGCGCTTGCCGGTGAACCTGTTCCCGGTGGGGTTCTGCGGGTCGCCCTTTTCGATCTCGAAGGTGACCTTGCCTCCGCCGGGCGGCACGGTGCCGGTCGCCTCCTGCTTCGGGTCGTCCTTCGGAAGCCCCAAGCCCATCAGCAGCACGAGAGTGATCAGCATGGCGGCCACGAGCCAGCCCAGGGCCCGCAGGGCGCGCAGGCCGTAGCCGGAGAGTATCCAGTAGGTGTGCAGCAGTCCGCGTTCGGCGGGGGAGGTTGTGATGCGGTCGTGGCGGCGCATCTCCATCTCGCCGTAGTAAAAGTCCGCCGCTCCCGGTTCGTTCTTGCTGTCCTCGAACGCCTTGCGCAGTGCCCGGTACACCGGTGCCAGCTGCGTCGGCCCGGCGTGTCCGGTGCCGGGCCCCGCCGCCTTCCAGCCTCCGGCCGCCGCTGGTTGGCTCGCGCGCCAGTGGTGTTCCTCGGCGAGGGTATGGCGCGGGGTGAACCGTGTTGGGCGCCCGTGCCGCCAGTGCGTACCGGACGGGACTGTGTCGAAGGAGCAGGCGCCTTCCAGTCGCACCTGGTCCAGGTGCACCGTCCCCGTGAACAGGCACTCCGACAGGTCGACGTCGGCGAGGACCAGATGCGCTGCGTCCACCCCGCGCAGCGAGGCCATCCGCACCATGGCGTCGGCGTCGGGCGCGCCGGCCAGGGCCTGTTCCGCCACCGGCTGTCCGTCTGGAAGTACGAAGGGGTCGGCTTCCGCGGCGATGGTGAGGGGGTACTCGAAGACCGCGTGGGCGAAGTCCACTGTGGCGTAGCGCAGTCGCACCTCGGCCGTGGAAATCCAGCGGGTCCGCCGGCACTCCAGACGGTTCGTGGCGAACGAGAGAGTCGTGGGGCCGTTGAACACCGCCCCGGACAACCCCACTCCTCCGGCGCACACCAGCGGCCCGAGGCTGACCCACCGCTCGAAAACCGCCGACTCGAACTTGGCATCGCTATGGAAAACCGCTGACTCGAACCCGGCGTCGCCCTGGAAGGTCGCCGACCCGAACCAGGTGTAGCCCTCGAAGGTCGCCGACCTGAACCCGACGTCGCCCTGGAAGGTCGCCGACCTGAACCCGACGTAGTCCTGGAAGGTCGCCGACCCGAACTCAGCGTAGCCCTGGAAGGTCGCCGACTCGAACCCGGTGTTGCCCTGGAAGGTCGCCCACCTGAACCCGACGTCGCCCTGGAAGGTCGCCGACCCGAACTCGGCGTAGTCCTGGAAGGTCGCCGACCTGAACTCGGCGTCGCCCTGGAAGGTCGCCGACCTGAACCTGGTGTAGCCCTGGAAGGTCGCCGACTCAAACCCGGCGTCGCCCGCGAAGGTCGCCGACCCGAACCAGGCGTCTCCCGCGAAGGTCGCCGAATCGAACTGGGCGGCGCCGAGGAGTGCGTGTCCGGTGGCGGGATCGCGAAGAGCGTTGAGGAGAGCGTCGAGAAGGGGTTCGGTGAAGGGGGTGCCGCGGTGGTCGATGTCGGTGCCGGGGGTCAGGCCGGCCAGGTAGGCATCGCGGTCGGCGTCGGCCAGGTGGGCGAGGCACGCGGTGTGGCCGGGGACGCGGATGCCGCGGCAACCAACGGGGTCGGCAGCAGGGTCTGCGCCGTGTGCGCAGTGCGGCCAGGTTGGCGATATGGCTGTGCTCATGGTGCGGCGGCTCCACGGTGTCAGGTGCCCGTATGGACGCTGGACGGGAACGGTTCAGGCCTGACCGTAACGGGCAGCATCGCCGCCATCTCTGCGCGGCCGTCGTCGACCGTCTCACCTTCAACGGCACCATCAGCGAGACCGGTACCGACTCCTACCGCCTCGCCAGCACCCGAGCTCGCGCCGAGGAGGCAGCCAAGGCCGGTTGATCTCTGTCGCTGCCTGCCTTGACGGCCCGCCGCCCTCCGGGCGGCGGGGCGTCAACGGGAACCTAAACAAAACCTGCTCGGCTGGCCGCGTTCAGCGTGCTGTTGTCCGCGTGTTCCATTGATCCGCAGTCATCCGCCATACGACGTCGATCCCCACTTCGCCAGGAGCGACGGGCCCTTCCGGTGCTTGTGAGCGTTCGATCTCGGTGAAGCCCAAGCGGCGGGCGACGGCTCCGCTGGCCGGGTTGGCAGCATCGTGATGGATCTCCAGGTGGTCGACGCCTGTCATTCGGAAGCCCTGACGGACAAGAGCCGCCGTGGCCATCGTGGCCAGACCCCGTCCAGTCGACTGAGGGTGAAGCCAGTAGCCGATGTCGAGGCCGCCCGCACCGATGCGGCGATTGAGGCTGCAACTGCCGATCACCGCCGCGTCAGACGTGATCGCATAGTGGAAGCCTTGTCTGGCCTCCCACTCTTCCTGGCTCCAGGTGAGGAAGTCGACGGTTGGCTGTCTGCCATGGCCGGCTGCCCACGGCATCCATGGCATCAGATGGTCCAGAGACTCACAGATCGCCTGTTCAAGGGCGTCGAGATCGCTCATGCGCCACCGGTGCAGTTCAACCAGGTCAGAACTGAGATTTTCGGCAGGCTCTTCCATGCGCCAGATGCTCTCGCAGCTGAGCGGGTGCCGACAGCGAATTATTAGCTGCCCATGGCTCAAGCAGCCACGATCGCGACTCGTCAGCCGATAGTGCCGCCGTTTCTCATGAACATCCGCAGAAGCCCGGGCCCTCCCTCGCCTCCCAAACTGGTGGACAAACGCTGCCACTCAAGTGAACAAAGCCAGGGCGTTCGCCGCCGCCGTTCGGGCAGGGGTCGACCACGCCGTGCCATGGCCGAGCGGCTGCTCGCCGAAGGCTCTCCCGGCCTGCACTACATCACGCTCAACCGGTCTACCGCGACCTCGGAGATCCACCGCGCGCTGCTCGGCTCCGGCCTGGCCGAACGCGCCCTGGCGGCCCGGGCCTGAGCCCCTGCCGTAACGGTCATTGACGAGCCGGGGGCGGCCGCCACCCGATACGGGCGGGGGCCGCCCCCGGCTCGTCCGCGCGCCCGCTCACGCCTCCTCGATGCCCAGCAGCTCCAGGAAGGCAGCGGCCGCCGGTGTACGGCTCTCCCGGCCCCAGATCACGTACTCAGCGCGGGCCGGTGCGTCCGTGACCTCGATCGTGGCCATCCCGGCCAGGCCCGCGACGTACGCGGGCGGAAGCAGGGCCATGCCCAGGCCCGCGCCGACCAGACGGGCCAGGTAGTCCGCGTTGGTCACCTCGAAGGCGACCTCGCGGGTGAGGCCGGCGGCGGTGAATGCCTGATCGGACTGGGCCCGGCCGGCGGTCTTCGCCGGGAGATCCACGAACACCTCGGAGGACAGCCGCCGGAGGTCGACCGAGGTCTCGCCGGCGAGCGGGTGGTCCGGGGAGACCACGGCGACCAGCCTCTCCCGGGCCAGCTCCCGGGCCTCGACGCCCTGGGGGCGGGCCGTGACCGGAATGCCGAGGAAGGCCACCTCGATCTCGCCCTCCCTGACCCGCTCGACGAGCTCGTCGCTCGCTCCCACGCTGAGACTGATCCGGGCCTTCGGATGACGCTGGTGAAAGTCCTTGAGGACGTTGGGAATGTCCACGGCGGCGACGGTGGGGATCAGCCCCACCGCGAGGCGTCCACGCACCTCCCCGACCGCCGCCGCGACTTCGGCGGCGGCCCGCTCCGCCGCGTCCAGGCACTGGCGGGCGGCGGGAAGGAAGGCAGCGCCCGCCGGGGTCAACCGGACCCGGCGGCTAGTGCGTTCGAAGAGCCTCGCACCCAGTTCCTTCTCCAGGCGCGCGATCTGGTGGCTGAGCGCGGACTGAACCACCAGGCAGCGTTGGGCAGCCCTCGTGAAGCTGTTCGTCTCGGCCACGGCGATCACGTACCGCATCTGCTGGAGCTCCATGGATCTATCGTGATACGAGATCCATCACGTGACAAGCATGTGTTGGACTCATCGATACCCCCGGTCCGACACTGGTGACAACGCACACGGCAGCAACGCCCTCGGGCCAACTCCACCGGGCGGGCCCTCGATTCGAGGCCCCTCCGGCATGCCCGGGAGCCGCGCTTCCGCTGCCCCTCCCCTACCTCCCGCACCTGGGCGCACACCGCCGAGGCATGCCCCGGCGCGCCCTCGCGCCCGTGACACGGAAAGACGAGCGACCGCCATGAGCACCGCGCCACCGCGTACCGAGACGACCGTCGCCGACATCTGGGTGGACCCCCGCTGCCCCTGGGCGTGGATCACCTCACGCTGGATGCTGGAAGTGGAGCAGGTCCGGCCGCTGGAGACTCGTTTCCACATCATGAGCCTGTCGGTCCTCAACCAGGGCCGCGAGGTCCCGGAGAAGTACCGTCAGGGCATGATCGACGGCTGGGCCTGCGTACGCGTGTGCGTCGCGGCACAGCACCGGTTCGGCAACGAGGTGCTGCGCCCCCTCTACAACGCCATGGGCCGTCTGATCCATCACGAGAAGGCCGGGCTCGGCCATGACATGATCCACGCCGCCCTGGAGGAGGCGGGTCTGCCCGCCGACCTGATCGAGGCTGCGGAGGACACGTCCTGGGACGAGCCGTTGCGGGCCGAGCACCACGAGGGGATGGACCCGGTCGGTTCCGAGGTCGGCACTCCGGTGATCCACGTGCCCGGACCCGACGGCAAGCCGCTGGCGTTCTTCGGCCCCGTGCTCACCCCCGCGCCCCGTGGCGAAGCCGCCGGAACGCTCTGGGACGGCGTGCTTGCCGTGGCGAGCACCGACGGCTTCTTCGAGGTGAAGCGCGGCCGGGACCGCGACCCGATCTTCGACTGAGCCGGCCGGACGGGCCCGCGCGAAGCACGGTGATTCCCAAGGGATTTGAGGCAAGATGAAGAGCAGACAGAACGGACTCACCGCAGCCCTGACCGGCCTGGCTCCGGCCATCTGGGGCAGCACCTACCTGATAACCACCGAGCTGCTGCCACCGGACCGGCCGCTCCTGGCGACCACCATGCGGGCCCTGCCGGGCGGCCTGTTCCTGCTGGCCCTCGGCCGGAAGCTTCCTGCCGGCATCTGGTGGTGGCGCGCGCTGGTACTGGGCGTTCTCAACATCGGCGCCTTCAATTTCCTGCTCTTCGTCGCGGCCTACCGGCTTCCGGGCGGCATCGCCGCCATGATCATGTCGGCACAGCCCATGTTCGTCGTGATCCTCGCCGTCCTCTTCCTCGGCGACAGGATCAGAGGAGTCCACGCCCTGGCCTGCGCGACGGGCGCCGGGGGCGTGGTGTTGCTCGTCTTCAAGGGCGCGGCATCCCTGGACACCGTCGGAGTTCTCGCCGCGGTCGGCGGAGCCCTGTGCATGGCCTCGGGCATCACCCTGACCAAACGGTGGGGACGGCCGGAGGGCGTCAGCCTGCTCACGTTCACCGGGTGGCAACTCACGGCGGGCGGCCTGGTCCTGCTGCCGTTCTGGCTGTCGTTGGAAGGCCTGCCCGACGGTCTCACGGGATCCAACGTCATCGGGTTCGCCTACCTCATCACCCTGGGCGCGGTCCTGAGCTACATCATCTGGTTCCGGGGCATCGAACGCCTGCCGGCCGTGGCGGTCTCCTTCCTCGCGCTGGGCAGCCCGGTCGTGGCGACCATGCTGGGCTACCTCGTCAAGGACCAGACGCTGTCCGTCCTGCAGATCGTCGGGGTGGTCGTCATCTTCCTGGCGATCGTGCTCGGCCAGCCGCGCCCACCCAGACCGAAGCCCGAGGAGACCCCCTCGGCTCCGACCCGCACCACCGACTCGCGCCTCCCCGACCACCCCGCTCTGGAACAGGACCGCAGCGGATAACGGCGGGCATGGGTCTCCTCGCGGTTCGGGGTGGTGAGTTCGGCGCCGGGTGGCTGCCACTGCCGCCCGGCCGGGTGGGTCAGAAGGTGCAGAACCGGCGTGCGACCGGCGGGATGTTGCTGCGGCGACGCCGGCTGAGCTGCCAGGTCACCTGGCGGCCGCACCGGGCAGCGTCGGCGGCCGCGCCGAGCGGCGTGAGGGAGCCGTCAACGAGGGTTTCGAGGTAGGTGCCGTCGGCTGCGTGCAGGTGCGCGGACCAGGATTCGCGATGGTCGGGCGCGGGCCTGTCGGCCCGTTCGCCGGCGTACATCAGGACGTGCAAGACGCCGTAGGCGGCGTCCTCGTCGTCCGGGGCACCCGGGTCGGCGGCCGTGATCAGGAAGGTCATGCCGCCCTCGGTGCCGGGGAAGGCGTGGCGGCCGCGGACGGCCAGTTCGGCGCGCAGCAGGTCGCCTTCGGTGGGTGCGCTCTGATGGGTCATTTCGCTCGTTCGATTCGGGAGGCCGGCCCCTGACCGCGTGGGACGGCCTGGGGTGCTGACCGTGGAGGTGGAGGGCCGGTGCCCCGGTCTGGGGTGGACCGGGGCACCGGGGCGGTCAGCGGCCGGCCTGGTGGTCCTCGTCGGCGGGCAGGGGTTCCCAGGCCAGGGAGCGCGCGGTCTTGCGGGACCGACCGTCGACGGCGCCGGTCACACCGTCCCGGTACGCGGGGGCGCCCGTCGTCCGTACTTCCACCGCTTCGACCGTGCCGGTCTGGCCGCTGGCCACGTGCCGGACCCGCTCGCCGACGGTGCGGACCAGGTCCGATTCCCGCAGACGCCGCGCGCCGAGCCGATGTCCCGCCTGCTGGACCAGGCGGCCCGCGCGGGTGGCGAGGGCGGCCGCGAAGGCGGCGTCGGAGTCGGGAGCCTCGACCCTCAGGAAGCAGCGGCCCTCGGGCAGGCCGGTGTGGGTGATGGTCCAGGTGTCGGTGACCGCGCCCCGGGCCTGCTCGGCTGCGGCGCCCATGCTTGGCCGCGGCATCCAGGGTCGGCAAGTGCCAGACGACAGGGACGGGTGGTCACCGGGCTCGACGATCCAGCCTTCGGTGCGCTCGAACAGCTCCTTCGCGACGCTCAGCGCGACCAGGGGCGGCCGCCCGTCTGCACTGGTGGTCAGCCTGCCGCCCTCGACCCAGCCGACGGCCAGGCGGCCGCTGGTGCCGTCCGACGGACCCAGTAGCCGGCCACCTCGCCGAGGTCGTCGGGGCCGGTGATGTCGGCGAGCGGCTGTCCGGACAGGGCGGTCACCGCGGCGGCGGCCGCCGGGTGTTCGGCGTCCTCGGGCAGTACGCCCGTACCGGCCGCCGGAGCGGTCTCGGCCGGGCCGCCGGCGGGCGGCGGAACGTGGACGGCGTTCCAGGAGCCCGGGCCGTATTCGGTGAGCTTGACGAGGCCTGCGGCGTGCAGGCTCCGGACGGCGGTGAGGTTGTGCCGGTAGCCGGAGCCGATCGCGCCGTCGCGCTTGACGACGGCGTACACGCGCCGCTGCGGGTCGGTCAGCGCGTCCTCGGCGCGCTTGCGGCTCTCCTGGGCGTTCAGGTAGTCGGCGCGCTCCCGGGCGCCGGTCTCGGTCTGCCAGCCGCCCGAGACGACCAGTCCGCCGGTGTTGACGACGTCAAAGCCTCCGCCCGCAGCCGGGCGGACGGTGTAGAGGGCGAGCGGTTCGCGTTCGGCGGCCGGGGCCGGCTGGGCAGCGGCGGGCGGAAGACGGGCCGTCAGGAAACGGGGCGGGCCGGAACGGCATCCGCCAACGTTAGGCCACGCCATTGGGCCCGCGCGGCGTGACGAACCCCGCTGCAGCGCGGGGCCGGCCGACACGGCCGCGGCGGCACTCGCCGCGGCCCTGGCCGCCTACGGAACGGAGACGTACGCCAGGGACCTCGCCTCCGGGGGTGTCTCTGCCGGCCCGACCCCGGCAGCAGAGCTCCAGGTGGCCAGCGCCCTCTGGAATAGGAGCATGCTCAATGGGCGGGGCGAAGGTCGGTAATGAGGCGGAAGCGTTGCAGAACCACCAGCGTCGCGTCGTTCACGGTGAACTCGGGGTCCTCCAACGCGACACGCATTTCTTCGCTGTGCCAGAACTGTTCGTGCCCCGCTCGCCATTGGGCCACGCTGGTGTCCCCCTCCCCTTCGTCCACGACGTGCGCGAGGTCCACCTGTGCCAGCGGGACGACGCGCACTTCGGTCACCTCGATGATCGCGACCGGACGTTCGTCCGAGTCGATGACCACCGAACGGCTCCCGACTTCCGGCAGGGGTTCGCCCTCGTGCTCGTAGTCGACGACGAGCGTTGTCGTAGAGGTCTTGGAACCGTCAAGGATCGCCCCGACGAGCCGGTCGCGCAGTGGACCAGGGAAGGCGAACTCCGCCCTGTCCATGGAGGCGAAGTCGGCGGGGCGTGAGGCGGGGTCAGACGACATGGGATCACAGTAACGACACATTCCACACAAAGCCGACAGGCGTGGGGCGTGACACGGTAAGGGCAACACAAGCATTTGCGCCCCGCTCGCCGTCCGGCCGTCAGGACCTGCGGTCGGGGCAGCAGGTCATCGCGAACCCGATACGAGCTCAAAGAGTGCATCGCAACCCTGCTTACCGGGTCGGCAGAAGTACGAGGATCTCGCCGTGCCGCCGGCCGTGACGGACGGGCTGAAAGCCGGACTGTTGGGTGAGGGAGCCGGGGTCCGGCCCTGTCGTCCGCAAACCCGAGGAGCGGCAGCGCGCCGGCCGGGAGCCGATTCGCATGTACGGCTACGCGGTGACCATGAACCCGGGCTGCTTTTCAGCCAGCGAAGGCGAAGACGCGCAGTCGGGTCTCGACGCCCTGACGCAGATGGGCGGCTGACCCGCCCGGTCCGCTCCAATGGCGTTGAACGAGCTGGCCCGTGGCGTACCGATGCTGCGGGACGCCCAGACCGTGCAATAGCCCCTGGCCGGCCTCCAGCCGGATGTCGAAAGGAACTCCGCATGCCCTCGAACACGAACGTGCCCCGCCGGGACCGCGACGGCCAGGAGCTGGTCATGGCGGTTCTGTTCCTGGCCCTGACGTTGGGCCTGCTGATTACGGCTTCTGCTGTCTACCTTGTCCTGGTCCATCCGTCAGTGGCTGAGCCGGTGGCTGTGGGCGCGGCCGTGCTCGGCGCGCTGACCGGCGTTGGCGGCATCGTTGGCCGCGTGCTCACGCGTGGGCGGTGACCCCCAGGCCGGGGACAGTGGGCAGTTGCTGGTGTCCGCGGTCGGGTTCGACGGGGTGGAGGCGCTCTCGGCGTCGTGTGTCAGGGGGCTGTGGTGGCCGGCGCAGGGTCCAGCCGCCCAAGGTCCTCGGTGTCCTCGGGTGAGGCGCGCGGGTTGGCCAGCAGCGATTGGTGAGGGCCATGGGTGCGGCGTCGCCGATCAGACGGTGGCGTGTCCGCGGGCGGACGGTGCGGGGGTACCGTCCGGGTTGTGGAGTCCGGAACGGAGAGGTGAGGTCATGGCCCAAGCCCCTGACACCGGTATCGGTGCGCGCGTACGTGTGGCCCGGATCGCGGCGGGTCTGACGCATGGAGAGATGGCCGGGCTGGTTGGCCGGTCCGAACGGTGGGCCGAGGATGTGGAGGCTGGGCGGCTCCCGCTGGACCGGTACTCGCTGATCTCGACGGTGGCGGCGGTGTGCGAGGTGGATGTGGTGTGGCTGCTTGGGCAGCCGTACCGGCTGCGCCGTGGGCAGGGTTCGGCTGTACCGCACATCCCTGCGATGCGGGCGGCGCTGCGCCGGTCCTAGCTGATCCTGTCCGGGCATCCGGGGCTCGTACCGTCCACGCCGGCCGCCGATGCGCAGCGGGTTCGAGAGCGAGCCGCTGCGACGAACCGTCACCGGCAGGGCGCGAATCTGCCGGCGGTGGCCGAGCTGCTGCCCGCGCTGCTGGAGGACTTGAACACCACGATCCTGTTGCACGAGCGGGGTACGGCGGAACGGGACGCCGCCCTGCGGCTGCTGGTGGACGCGGCCAGGAACGCGCGGCAGACGCTGAACCAGACGGGGCTGCCCGATCTGGCGTGGGTCGCGGCGGAGGTTGCGGCTGGAGCGGCAACGCAGCTGGACGATCCGATCGTGAAGGCAGCGGTGGCGTGGGACCGTTGTGGGGCGCTGCTCCACCAGGGTTCTGCGCGGGAGACGCAGGCGATCGCGGACGCGGCGCTGCGGGATCTGGAGCCGCTGTCGGCGACTGGGGACACCGACGCCCTCGTGCTGGAGGGGGCGCTGGTGCTGCGACAGGTGATCGCCTGTGCTCGCGCCGGGGACGCGGATGGGGCGTGGGGGCAGGCGAGGCGGGCGCTGGATGTCTCGGGCCGTCTGCCGGCGGGACACCACGATCTGCGATGGCAGACCGTGTTCTCAAGGGCCAACGTGCTGGTGCACACGACCGAGGCCGGGGTCGAGGTCGATGCGCCGGACACCGGGCTCGCGTTCGTGGACGGGGTGGACGTGCCATCGATGCCGAGCCGGAGCGGATCACCCACTACCGGATCGACGAGGCACGGGCGATGCATCGTATGGGGCGGTGGGCTGAGGCGGTGGTGACGCTGAGGCAGGCGGCGCAGCGGGCGCCGCACTATGTGCACGCGCACCCCATGGCGCGCGAACTGGTCGGGGACCTGGTGCGGCGGGGGGTTCCGTCGCAGGCGGCGGCCCTGTCGGGGCTGGTGCGAGGAATGGAACTGGTGTCCTGAGCCGGTTACGCATATGCCAGTTGGGCGGCCTACAGAATTCCTGTGGGTCGCCCTTCTGCTTCGGCGGCACTCTCGTGTCGTGACCATCACCTACGGTTCCGAAGCGGACACGGGGGCGACATGAGCGACATCCTGCATGTCCTGCACAGCCGCGACACCATCGAGTGCGCCACGGCCTACGAACGGCTCGGCTGGCCCGTGGCCATCGGGCACCGCCACCGAACGGGCTCGGGCTGCACCTGCCAGGACACCGGCTCGAAGCCGCCCTGTGTCACCCCGGGCGCCCACCCGCTGGAGGCGGCCGTCAGGCCGCTGGCGCGCGGTCAGCTGGCCGCCGCGTTCGAGTCCGCACCCGGGGCCGGCGTCATCGTCCCGTGTACGAACTGGGATGCGCTGGTCGTCGCCCACCCCATCGGCATGGCCGTCATGGTCCGCGTCGACGCCGTCCGTCTCCACGTGCCGTGCCTGGCCTCCAGCCACACCACCGCGACACTGCTGGTGGCCCCCGGGACGGGCGAACTCCTCGTCGACTGCCCGCAGGTGGAGGTCCGTTCCGGGCCGAGCGCCTGGGTCGCACTGCCTCCGTCGTACGAGGTGCGCCGCGGTTGACGGTGGCGGCGCGGCAGGTGCCCGGGCATGGGTCGGCGCCGGCGCAGTGGAAGGCGGTGGAGCGGGCGTTGCGGATCCTGCACGTGCTGCACGGCTCCTCCGTGACGCTGAGTCCGGCGCAGTTGTCGAAGCGGGCTCGGCTGTCGAAGGGCGTGGTGGAGCGGCTGCTGCCGTGGCTGTGCCAGCGCGGTATGGCCGACGGGCTGCCTGATGGCGGGTATGCGCCGGGCCCGGATTTGCTGGCTTTGGCGCAGCCGTCGGGTGGTGCGGCCGAGAGCGCGCTGCAGCGGACGCTGGCCACGCTGCGGGACGCGGTGGGTGCTGCGGTCTACGTCAGCAGCTACACCGACGGCAAGGTGCACATCTCGCGGCTCTCCGACGGCCCCCAGGCCCCCCGCGTGTACGAGTGGGTCGACTTCCGGTTCGCCGGGCATGCCAGCGCGGTCGGCAAGAGTCTGTTGCAGCAGTTGCCGTTCGAGGCCCGCATGGACCACCTCGCCCGCCGTCACCCCGTACGCCTGACCCCGCGGACTATCACCGACCCCGCGCGCCTGTTCGACAGCATCGACCACAACGGTCCCCGCTCGGTGCAGTTCGACTGGCAGGAGTACTCCCCGCGCGAGGTGTGCGTGGCGGTGCCCCTGAGCTTCGGTCAGGCCGAAGCCCTCGCGTTGTCCCTGCCTGCCTCGCAGCGTCACCGTCTCAAGGAAGCCGCCGAGACTCTCACCGACCAGTCCGCCACCGTTCTGCTCAGCCTCCTCCTCAGTGGCAGCCCGCCCGTCGAACCCGTCCCGCCCCGGCACGGGGAGATCGCGGTCGTCCCACCCACCGACGGACTGCTCCTCACACGAGCGGCCGCGATCACCGTGCGGACCGGACCGGCACCCAACCGGCCCGAAGCCGCACACCCCACCCGCCCACCCCAGCCATCTATCGCCAGCACGCCGGCCCTGGACTGGTCCGACATGGTCGACGACCTCAACGACCACGGCGTCCCCCTCACCCCCACTGCCGACACGTACGCAGCCGCCCTGTGACCAGCCCCTGTCACAGGTCTCGGCCTCCCGATGCGAGCGGCGGCCGGGAGCGGGCGAACGGTCATCCGCTGCAACCGCCAGGAGGTCCCCGATGCCGGGAACGGAGAAGAGCAACAACGACACGGTGCGGGCGCCGCCCAGTGTGCTGGTCGAGCAGCCGGGGCCTGGCCGCTGGAGAGGCGTCCCCGGCCGGCGTCCGTACAGACATCACGGGCGTAGAAGCACCCGGGGCCGCGACGCCCCCGTCGCGCCCGTACCGCTTTCGGTGGATCCAGGTACGCGGGCACCCGGGTCGCGGCAGCCTGGACGTCGTGGACCGGCCGATGGGCCGGCCCGATCGGGCGCTGGCGGGAAGGGGTTGGTCGTGGTGGACAGAGTGCTCAAGGCGTTGGGGGCCGCGCACAAGGGGTCGGTGGAGGTGCTGCTGGACGACGGCGCCGAGCCGGGCCCGGTCTACTTCGACGTGGGCAGCGGGGCAGACGTGCCGTCGTCGCGCGAGTGGCACGCCTACGACGGCCGACACGGCCGGCCGCGGGCCGCGGTCCTGCGGGGCAGCTGCTCGTGCGGCTGGCGAGGCGCGGCCGAGTACCCGCTCGACTGGACCAGCCTCGCCCACGACGAGCCCCTCTACGAGGCGGAGGTCGACCTGTCGGGGCCGATCGCGGACTACGAAGCGCACCTGTCGGTCATCCGCGACACGGCCGTCCCGCTCCCCGAAGATCTCACCGGGCTCCTCACCGAACTCGTCCGCCGGCTCGACGGCCTGACCGCCAAGGAGCCGCTGGTCGTGTTGAAGGCCCTCGCCGACCTGCGGTACGTCATCGCCCAGACCGGCCAAGACGCGGCCTACGAACTCGCCGCCCGGGATGTGCCGATCGCGGAGGTGGCGACCGCGCTCGGCACGAGCAAAGCCGCGGCCCGTACCTACCTCAACGACTGCCTCCCCCTCTGACCCCCGCCACCCGGCATCGTGCACCGCCCGTCCGGCGCCACCGACAAGGGACGGTGCCATCCCTTACGGCTGCGGTGGCCGCCTTTTCCCGACGGCCACCGCGGGAGAGGTTACGCGGTGGCCGTGTCCTGGCCGCGGGTGTGCGCGACGAGGGCGTGGGCGGCGGTGGGGTGGGCGGGCAGCAGGGCACTCAGGCCGGTGAGGTCCAGCAGCCGCGCAAGGCGGTCGGGGACGGCGGCAAGGACCAGGGTGCCGTCAGCGGTCTTGGCGCAGCGGAAGATGCCGACGAGGGCGTTGAAGCCGGAGGAGTCGCAGAAGGTGACGGCCCCGAGGTCCAGGATCAGGTGGCGGTGACCTTGTTCGATCAGGGCCAGTGCCTGGGTGCGCAGGCGGGGGGCGGTGGCTATGTCGAGCTCCCCGGCGACGTGGGCCAGGGCCAGGTCGCCGTCGGTGTGCTGTGCGGTGAGGCTGAATTCGGTCACGGTCGGCTCTCCGACGTCTCGCCTGCGGGGGCGATGGTGTGGGCGGTGGCGGTCGCGGTGAGGCCGTCTGTGTCTTCGGCGAGGGGGACGGACAGGGCCAGCAGGGCGACGTCGTCACCGGCACCATGGGGCATGGCGTCGAGGAGGTCGACGGTGTCCTCTATGACCTCCGCCGCACTGACGGGCCCGGTGCGCGCGGCGAGGAAACGGGTCAGGCCCTCTTCTCCGATCATGTCTCCGCCCAGGGTGCGGGCCTCGGTCAGCCCGTCGGTGTACAGGAGCAGTCCTTCACCCGGGGCGAGGTGGACGGTGAGGGAGGCGAAGTGTGCGCCATCGATGGCGCCGATGAGCATGCCTCCCTTGGGCTGCACCGCTTCTACCGCTCCGGAGTCGCGCAGGTGGTAGGCCGGGGGGTGCCCGCCGGTGGCCACCGTGACGGTGAACCCTTCCTTCTCGTGCGGTTCGAGGACGCCGAAGACGGCGGTGCAGAACCGGCTGCCGATGGCGGGGTCGAGGAGCAACGCCGTGTTCAGCGAGGTGAGGACGACGTCGGGGTCGGGGTCGATCAGGGCCGCGGCGCGCAGCGTGTAGCGGGTCAAGGAGGTCAGGGAGGCGGCTTCGGGACCCTTGCCGCACACATCTCCGAGGAAGAACGCCCACCTCTTCCCGCCGAGGGGGAAGACGTCGTAGAAGTCACCGCCCACGTTCTGCGGGGACGCCGTGGCGTAATGGCAGGCCAGCTCCAGCCCGGGCACCACCGGAAGCGCCGGCGGCAGCAGAGTGCGCTGCAGGGTGGAGGCGAACGCCTCGATGGCGCTCTTGTCCCGCTCGGCGCGCTGCCGGGCCTCCTCCTGCTCGATGCGCCGCTCCTGCTCGGTGCGCAGGGCGTTCAAGGCGGCCAGGCGCATCTCCAGCTCGTCGAGCACGATCGCGGCCAGGTCCGCGAGGGTGGCGGTGTCGTCTTCGGTGATCAGGCGGGGCTTGGTGTCGAGGATGTTGACGGTGCCCAGCCGGTGCCCGTCGCCGGTGATGATCGGCGCGGCGGCGTAGAAGCGGACGCCCATCGGCCCGGTGACCAGGCCGTTGTTGAAGGCGACGGGGTCGGTGAGTGTGTCCGGGATCACCAGTGTTTCGTCGGTGAGGATCGCCGAGCCGCACAGGCCCGGCTCCCGGCCGATCTCGCTGACGCCTTCCAGGCCGTGGGCGGCCTTGAACCAGATCCGGTCCTCGTCCACGATCGTCACGCTCGCCACCGGCACCTTGAACAGCCGGGCCGCCATCGCCGCGACGCGGTCGAACGCGCCGTCCGGAGGGGTGTCGAGGATGTCGTAGCGGCGCACCGCGTCCATCCGGGCCGCTTCTTCCACGGCACTGAGCGTCTGCCGCCCCGGCTTGCCCGCCGGGCTGGTCGCGGGTCCCGCTTGCGGCATCGTCTGCCTCTCCTTGCCGCGCCGGCCTGGGTGCCGACGACGGCGGCAGCCTAGACCAGCCTCTCAATGTCAAGAAAACCGATCCGCAGTAACCGTGCCCTGCACATCCGTCGGGTAGACGATCCGTTTGGCAGACGTGGCCCAGCCTTCGCTCCGTCCCCGCACGTGGCACCCGTCGGCACCCGGAACGGATGATGGCCGGGGGCGGCCCTCGTACGGCCGCGGCCCTTCCCCCGCTATGTTTTCCGCGGCCCTGCGTGGAACGGCATCTGCGGGCAGGCCGCCTCACGTGTCCGTCGCACCGGGGCCGTGCTCGCGCCGTGGGGCCACGGCCCACGACCCGGAACGTCCCCCACCCCACCACCATCGCCCGGCGACGTCCTCACGCGTCGGCGGCTGGCTGCTCCCGGTTCACGGCTGGCAAGTGCGGGGGCCGCCATGGGCGTCACTCGGCGGTTCTCAGGCCAGCGCGGCCTCGAGGTCGCGGTGCCGTGTGATCCGGTCGAAGGCCTGTGCCCAGCGCTCGGCTGTACGGTCGGGGAGACCGCAGGCGATCAGGAAGGCGATGCACTGCTGGCGGCTGGCCGGCAGCGCCTCCCGGTTCACGATGCGCGCGGCCGAGCTGACCGGCAGCAGGTAGCTGCCGCCGGCCCGTTCCTGGAGCTGCCGCAGGGGCGGGGCGCCGGCCGCCTCGTAGAAGTACTCCATCGCCTCGCCCAGATCGCCGAACGTGGTCGCGAGCTCCGGCGCGCGGGGCCGACGCAGCTGCTTCAGACACCCCCTCTCGGCAATCCGGGCCTTGAGCCACGCCGGGCGGAGACCGACCGGAAGGGTGCCGCACGCCGAGGCGAACTCCCTGGCCGTCTCCCAGGACGGCACCGCCTGGCCCGAGCCCGCACGCTTGAGCGTGGCCAGCGACAGGCCGGCTCTCACCGCCAGCTCGTCGTACGTCAGCCCGGCCCCGGTCCGCAGCGCGCGCAGCGCCTCGGCCAGCGGCGCGGGAGGGGACCGTGTGGTCCGCGGGAAGTTCAGGACGTCCCATGCCGAGGCCCCTTCTACCGGTCGCCGCCACCTTGCCGCGGCCTCCCGGCGTCACGGTGACCACGATCAGCGCGCTGATCCCGGCGACGTCGGCCAGGAGCGGGAAGATCTCCGTTGGCGCCGCGCGACGCCGTCGAGGACGATCCGCTCGGACTCCGACCACTCCCCCGCCAGGCGGTCCCGTTGGCGCCGCCTTCGTCGATCGCCTCAGCAGCCGCGGCAACCGCTCCCGGTCCGCGCCCGCGGGCAGCGGGCCGGGCCCAGCGGGGCCCGGGAGGCGCAGGGCACCCAGCACCACCCCGAGGAGAGCGTCCTGGACACATCCGCTCCTCCAACAACCACCCCGGAATCAGCAGTGCGCGGTTCGCGCCTCTACATGTGTAGAGTGCGGGCACTATCCTCTACTGCTGTAGAGGGCGGCCTCGTTCGACTTCAAGGAGCCACGGTGAGCGCGACCGTCACACCCGTCATCGAGCGCAAGCCCCAGCCCAAGCCGCTGCGACCCTTCAGAGTCGGGGCCGGCGGCTTCCTCCTGCTGGGCACGGGCCACCTCGCCCTTGCGGCCGCGACGGCGCTGGGCGACCCCACCCCCCAGCAGCAAGCCTCCTCGGCAGCCATGCGGGAGTCGAGCATGACCCTGCTCGGTCTGGAACGCAGCACCCTCGACATCGTCCAGGGCATGAGCCTCGTCATGGCCCTGTTCGTCATCGCGTGCGGGCTCCTCGCCCTCACCGCCGTCCGGCACGCCCCGGAACTGGTCGAACGGCGCACCGCCTTCGGATGGATCCCCCTGGTCGCCTCACTGGTGGGCCTGGCGATATCCGTCCTGCTCCTGCCCATGCCGCCAATCGTCGTCCTCGCCGTCACCAGCTGCGCCTTCGCCCTGTCCCTGCACCGGGCGACGCCCTGATCCGGTCACGGCGGGGCGTGCGGCGCACGCCCCGCCAGTCGGCCCGGCCACCCCGCCACACCGGCCGGGCAACCGGGTGCACCACCTAGACGTCCCGTACGAGCACGTAGAGCCGCAAGGGGCGTTCCTGCTCGGGCGGTGACTGTCCGACCAGCGCGGAGCCCACCGGGCCGAGACCATGCCCGGCGAACGAGCTGCCGAGCTGAAATATCTGGGGATCGTCTAGGACACCGCCGACGTCGGCTTCGAGACCAACCTCGGCGCAGCGCGGGTCTACCACGCCCTCCACGGGACCCTCGCAGCCCCACAGGGCGCCACCATCCTGCATCGCGATCGGGCAGTACCTCACGAACATCCGCCGCCCCGGCTGACTCGGCAAAGACCCCGAACGGGCGCAGCAGCGGGCCGCCGCGCTCGCCGCCATCGACCCCGACTGGAACCCGGGAACGCTGGGGTGGACCGTCAACTGGCAGCGGCACTACGTAAAGACGACTACGGCGTCCGGGCCGCGCGCGGGCGGTACGGCGTTCCAGAAGGGCTTGGAGGCCCTCGCGCAGTACATCGCGCGGGAGGGGGGCTGCCGGGGCGGGCCGTCGTCGAACGGCTGTCCGGCGGTGAGCACCGCACCGGCATCTGCTACGCCAACCAGAAAGCCCGCCGCGACCGACTCGACCACGCCCAGCGCGCCGCACTCGCCCAACTCGGCATCGACTGGGCGCGGTAGGCGGTTTGGGGCGGCTGACAGGGCTGAGAGTGGGAACGATGGATCCCAAGCTGCTCGGTCATCTCGACCAGGAGCGCGGCCAGCCGTTCGGGCAGCGGCACGGCACCATCGCGGACAACGGACAGGTGCGCAGTCCAGTCCGCGAGCGGTCCCGCGAGGTCGACGTCCGCTTCGTGCGTCGTAGCTGTACGGTGCGCGGCTCCGCCCTTTACCACCTGCGCCGGCCGCCGCGCCGCAGGGGCCGACTGGCGGGTGGGACCTGTTGGGCCAGGTGCGTCAGTGACGCGTGCCGCAGCGGAGCCGGCGACCAGGCAAAGCGGGGCCCCGGCTTCCGGTCTTCGGGCGCTCCCCCGGACGGGATGGTGGCCAAGGCCGTGTTTGCGGGTAGGGGATCCGGGGCGGCTCCCGTACGCCGGGGCTTGGGAATCCCGGGCGGTGAACTTGCCGCGCTTGCGGAAAGTAGCCAGGAGGGTCCGCACATCGGCGATGAACTCACCGTCCTGCTCGGGGCGGTCGGCGAGGCCGATGTCGGCGGGGTCCCACCCGGCTTGCCGCAGAAGTGTCCGGGCGTCCTCATGTCCCCACCGGGCAGCACTCACCACGATGGTGACGGCCTGGGGCGCGGAGTCCGGGCCCGACTGCCGCCACAAGGTCACCGCCAGGCGGAACGCCGCACCGGGGTGGCTGTCCTCGCACGCCTGGCCTGAGCCAGTTCCGCTGCCCCGCCAGGTGATCACACGGAGGCTGATCCAGCTCTCTGCCCCCGGTTTCTTCCGACAGCGTGAGCCATTGGTTAGACCTGTGCCGGCATGAGGGTCAGCTGTCGCGGACCCGTCTGCCGTGCGGGGTCGGGCAGGCCCGTGGGCCGGATTCCCAAAGGATTCCGACCACGAGGCGTTGCCTACCATCACACCACGGTGCTGCTACTTGGGCATGAGGACGGTGTCGACGATGTAGACGTTGGCGTTGGCGGTCTTGACGTTGCCGCAGACCACGCTCGAACGGACCTGTCCGCCCAAGGCAGTAACAGGGCTCACTCCCTGCCCCGCCGTCTGGACGGCTGTCGGCTGAGCTGCTTCTACAGGCCATACGCCGACTGCAGGGTGTATCGGAGTGTCGCTGTACGTTGCTTTTCGGCTCAAGTGCTCCGGAGGAGACCAGGCATCACGTACGGGAATCGACTGGTCGCGCCAGGGGTCGCGCTTTCTCTCGCGCAGGCGTAACCAGCCGCGCTCCATCCTTCAACCACGTCTGAAAATGCGCTCGGGACTGACCCCCGTCACGTGCCGAACGGCTGGGGCTGGACGTGGTGCCGGGCATCACCCGGCCCTGTCGGCGGCGTACTCGGGTGACCCCAATCGGGCACCCCGCCCACAGAGGCAGGGAAACCGACCGGGGAAGACCGGAGACCCGGGCGGGTGTGCATCCGTCCATTCAACGACTCTCGCCAAGAACGGTTCCGCAGAGCGGGCGGCGCCTGCCGCTTCCCCTATAAGCAGGCTCACCCGCGGCGCCCGAACCATGGTCTTCGCCGGTCCGGGGCGACGAAGTCCGGTGCGGTGCGCTCTTGTCGGGTAGGAGCGGCGCATATGTCAGCAAAGAGAGCGGGGCGGCTGTGAGTGGTGCGTTGACGGCGGGAGGGTGGGGCCTTTTCGCGGGGGCGGCTCTGCTGGTGGGCGCGGCTATCGGCTCGCTGATTCGCGTCCCGCCGCGACTGATCGCGCTGGTGATGGCGTTCGGCAGCGGCGTACTGATGGCCGCGGTCTCCTTCGAGCTGATCGCCGAAGCCTACGAGCGGTCGGGGATCTGGCCGGTGGTGGCGGGAGCGGTCGGCGGCGCGGCCGTGTACTCGGGCGCCAATGCGCTGCTGGCACTCCGCGGTGCGCAGCACCGCAAGCGCTCGGGGGAAGAGCAGCCTTCCGAGGAGGAGGCGCCCGGGTCGGGCAACGCCATCGCGTTGGGGGCGCTTCTCGACGGGATCCCGGAGTCCGTGGTGATCGGGACGAGCCTGCTGGGTGGCGGCCATCTGGGAGCCGCGACGGTGGGGGCGGTGTTCATCAGCAACATTCCCGAGGGGCTGGCCAGTTCCGCAGGGATGAGGAGCGCCGGACGCAGCCGGGGCTACGTGTTCGCCTTGTGGGGAAGTATCGCCGTGGTCAGCGGGCTGGCCGCTCTGGCCGGGTACGCGCTGCTCGGAGGTGCTTCCGAAGCGGCGATGGCCGTGATCACCGCCGTGGCCGGTGGGGCGATCCTGGCGATGATCGCCGACACGATGATCCCCGAGGCTTACAGCAAGGTGCACCTGCTGACGGGACTGGTGACCGTGGTGGGGTTCCTGTCCGCGTTCGCGCTGTCTCACCTGTAGCCGCGGGAGGCCGGGCGGGCTCGTCAGCCACGAGCCGCCTCACGCCTCCATCTACGTTGCGGCCGCGGATAAGGACGTAGGTCTCTCTTTCTCTTCCGCGGGCCTGAGTGCGCTTCTGGTCGGCGGGGGCGGGCAGGTGCCGTGTATGGAGCTCGCCGGACGCAGGGAGGGATCACGCCACCACCCCTACTTGATCGCGACCTGCCTCGTATGGATGAGGCGGCGGCGGCACGCGAAGCGACCCGCGCCTTTCTCCGGCAGGCTGCCCACGCCCGGCCGCCTGCGGGGCCGGCCAGCGCCGACATCGTGCTGCTGGTGGTCAGCGAGCTGGTCAGCAACGCGATCCGCCATACCGACGGTCCCTGCACCCTCCACCTGGCCCTCCAGGGCGAGAGCGTCGATGTCCGAGTGACCGACACCAGTCCCCACCCTCCCGAGCCCCGCGCGCCGCACACGGAGGGAACGGGCGGCTGGGGGTGGCTGCTGGTCGACCAGCTCACCACCAACGTGCACATCGAGCCGGCGCCCGGCGGTGGCAAAACCATCTGCGCCCGCATCCCCTGGTAGAAGATCACAGGCGGAACCGCTGGCCGCCGACCTGGGCCGGCGGTCACAGAGCGGTCGGCACCGTAGGCGAGAGCGGCTGGCGGGTGTGCGGGCACAGGCCGGCCGTAGACGTTGTCGGGACGCGCATGCGGCGCAGGAGATCGCGCGTGGCGCGCAGGTTCAGGGTGCTGCGCCAGCTCACACCCGGGTGGCGGGAGCTCAGATGGGACAGCGCTCGGGTCCCCAGGCCGGTGTCGCGGAAACGCTCCTCAAGAGCCACGCCGGTGATGACGCCCTCGGCGCATTCGGGGCAGATCCGGTAGTGGACCTGGCCGACGACCTTGCGGATGTGGACCAGGAGCAGGCATTCCCTCGCCCGGGCTGCTGTCACCTGGGATGCGGGAGGACAGGAACTCGATCGACCGGTAGGCGGGGATCCGGCGCCTCAGGCGGCCGGTGAACCTGCCACGGCGGGAGTGCTTGGCGCCGTCCTGCTCGGGTGCCGTGTCTGGGGCGTTGGAGGCGGGGCCGAACAGAGTGCTCGTAGGACGCGCATGTTGTCCGTGCATGAGAGCGCGTGTACCCAGTCATGCGCCGCCGCGGACCCCTCCCGGCTAAGGATCGGGGAGTGGTGCCCCTTCGCTACGGCTTGAAATGGGTGTTGTTTTCGGCTGCGGCGGGGTCGAGGAGTGCAGCGTGCAGCTCTTCCACACGCGCGTGAGCGGTGTGGGCGCTGGTGGAGCAGGGCGGCGTCCGGCGCCAGGGTGCCCTCGCAGCGCTGGCCCCCTGATCCGGGGTGCCTGCACGACGACGCGTCCACCATCGGGCTGCCACAAGTGCACCGGTAAGAGCGGCAGCGGTGAGGGCGTGGAGCCCTGGGTGCGCGGCCACGGATTCCTCCCCACTCACGGTCTACAGGGACGACGGCGCCGGCCGCAGAGGCCGGCGCCGCCTCTATCTGCCTTGTCAGCCGGGCCAGGTTCCCGTCAGGCGTCTGACAATGGTGGCGCCTGCCCGGTCGACGGACGCTTTGACGACGGCGAAGATAGCGCCCTGGAGGGCGGCGGCCAGGAGGATCTCCTGCCAGGAACGGTCCTCGTCGGTGGCGTCGGGGGCGTCGTCGTCGTGCCCGATCGTTTTCCACGCCTGCTTGAACGCCGCTCCGGCGAGCATGCCGCTGACGGCGCCCAGTGCCAGGCCGACCGGCTTGTAGGCGACCTTCGATGCCTTCACCGGCACCGCCGGCTGCGTCGGATGAGCAGGAAGACAACGAGCGCGGCGGCCGCGGCGAGCAGCGGGGTGCGCTTCGCCCGCGCCATACTCACGGCCTGACCGGCCTTCTCGCGTACGGGGTCGGGGGTCTTCTCGGCCGCGAGTTGCCCGGCGCGGAACGCCGTCTCGCGGACCTGCGCTACGGTCGCGGCCGCCTTGTCGAGGACCGGGTCGGGGGTCTTGTCCTTCACCATCTGCTTGGCCTGTTCCGCCCTGCCGCGGACCTGGTCGGTGAGGTGCGCGGCTTTCTGCCCGGCTTGCTCCTTGACCGCGGCGGCCTGCTCCTGCGCCCGGGCCTTGACGTCGGCTTTGGCTGCCAGGGCCTCGACGGTCTGGCCCAGCTCCTCGCGGCTGTGCTCGACCTGCTGCCGCAGCTCCTCGGGAGTGGGAGCGGACTCGCTGCCGTGGGGCTTGTCGCTCATCGCTGGGTCTTCTCCTTGATCTCGGCCACATCGGCCTTGACGCTGTCGATGGTCTGCTCAGGAACCGGCGGCCCGGCCTTGGCGATCTTTTTCTTGCCGGCCAGGGCCATGACGGCGGCGACCGCAGCCAGCACGGCGGCGACGATGAGAGCCGAAGCCCACACCGGGAGCAGCAGCGCCACGGCGGCGATCACGGCCCCCGTCAGGGCCTGCGCGGCCAGGAAACCGGTCAGGCCGGCGCCGCCGAACAGCCCGCCGCCCACCCCGAACCGCTTGCCCTTCTCGGTCATCTCCGCCCGGGCCAGCTGCATCTCCTCGCGCACCAGCTCCGAGATCTGCTGAGACGCGCGGGTCACCAGCGCCCCCACCGAGTCATCGGCGTTTTGTGTCTTCACCCTGTACTCCCAGTACTGCCCTATTGCACTGACCGTGATGGCTGCACGATGGCGGCCACCGACGCCGCAGGGGCGTCGCCACGCCGCTCAGCTGCCTTGGTTGGTCCCGGTGGTGTCCTGGATGGGGGCGTCGGCGTTGCGTTTGACCGAGTCGATGCCGTTCAGGCAGGAACGATGCGTCTCGTAGTGCTCGCTGGTCGCGATGACCTGCCCGTTGGTCGCGATGAGAACGAAGTGATAGCCCTTGGCCGGCTGGTGCCGGACCTCGAAGCGAGCCGCCATGACAGATCCTCCTTTTTGAGATGTACACGCTGCTGTCCCTGGCGCCACTACCCCGCAGCCCACCGAACACCCGCCCCGTGCCGCCTCTTTACGCCACCCGGCGTACGAGCAGGCGGGGTGCGGCCCGCACCAGTGCGGCCGCGGCCAGCCCGATGGCGGCTCCTGCCGCGACGTCGGAGGGGTAGTGGGCGCCGTCGTGGACGCGCTCGATCGCCACCAGAACGGTCGGCACGGCGCAGGCGGCGCCCGCCCACGGCCAGGTCGGGGCGACGGCTGCGGTGAAGGCGACGGCTGCGGCGGTGTGCCCGGAGGGGAAGGAGGAGCTGTCCGGCCGGTCCTCCACATCCTCGTGCGGGAACCATTCCTTCGGCGGGCGGCGGCGCTCGACGAGCTGTTTCGCCACCCCGTTGGAGAGCACCTGCGCCGCCGCCATGCCCGTGATGCCTGCCGCCGCGGCCCTGCGGCCCCTCCATCCGCCGGCGGCAGCCATGACGGCGGCCGCCGCCCACCACAGCTTCGTGTGCTCGGCCGCGTCCTCCACCGGCGGCAGCAGGCCACGCGCCCAGACCGAATCCCAGGACGCCATGCGCTGGGTCAGCCGGTTCTCGCCCGTACGCAGGGAAGCCACAATCCTCATGCTGAGCTGCTGCCCCGGCAGCAGCCGCCCAGACGGTGCTCACTCCATGCGGCGGCGTTCCTCCTCGCTCCATTTGCGGGTGTCGCGTGGCGGGACGTAGGGCTCCTCGTCCTCGGGGTGTCCTCCGGCGATCGCGCGCTGGCGGGCCATCTCCGCGTCGAACTCCAGCCCCAGAAGGATGGCGATGTTGGTGATCCACAGCCACACCAGGAAGACGATCACCCCGGCGAGGGTGCCGTACGTCTTGTTGTAAGAGGCGAAGTTCGCGACGTAGAACGCGAAGCCGGCCGAGGCGATCATCCAGATCAGCAGGGCCAGGAAACTGCCCGGGGTCACCCACTTGAACCCGCGGCCCTTGGCGTTCGGGGCAGCCCAGTACAAGATCGCGATCATGATCGTGACCAGGAGGACCAGGACCGGCCACTTGGCGATCGACCACACCGTCAGCGCACTGTCACCCATCCCCAGCGCGGTGCCGGCCTGCCGGGCCAGACTGCCGGTGAAGACCACGATCAGCGCGCTGACGACGGCCAGGATCATCAGCACGACGGTCAGGGCCAGGCGCAGCGGCAGCACCTTCCACACCGGGCGGCCCTCGGGCATGTCGTAGACGGCGTTGGAGGTGCGGATGAAGGCGGCCACGTAGCCGGAGGCGGACCACACGGCCACAGCCAGGCCCACGATCGCCAGGAGCGATCCGACCCCGCTGTTGCCCTGCAGCTGCTGCACCGCACTACTGATCACATCACGGGCCGAGCCCGGGGTCAGCTTCTGAAGATTGTCCAGGACCTGCTTGGTGACCGACTCCCCGGCGATGCCCAGCAAGGACACCAGGACCAGCAGGGCCGGGAAGAGAGCCAGCACCCCGTAGTAGGTCAGCGCCGCGGCCCGGTCGGCCAGCTCGTCGTCCTTGAACTCCTTGAGGGTGCCGCGCAGCACCGCCATCCAGGACCGCTTGGGCAGCTCGCTGAGCTGGTCCGGGGCCCGCTCCTCCACCCGCTCCTCCGGGCCCGCATGGTTGTCCCGGTCCGCGTCGAAGCGGTCTTGTTCGTCTCGGCGGTCTGGCTTCGGTGAGATGGGTGCCATACCTGGCGGCTATCCACACCAGCACGGCCCATGCCTCCACTCCCAGCTCAATGCCGAGAACCCGTTTGGTCCGGGCGGCGCGGGCCGCGAGAGCGTCGACGTTGTGCGCCAGATGCGCGCGCCTGTACTCCGCGCAAGGCGGCCCTCTGGCAGCAGGGCTGATCGCCTTCGGCGCCGGCATGCTCACTGCCGCGCTCCTGCCGACCACCGACAGCTGCGTGAGCACTCCGAGGAACTGCTGGAACCCGCAAGCAGACAGTCAGCGAAGCAGCCCAAGAGGTCAAGGAGGGAATGCGGGAACCCGCAACCCAGGCCGTGGAAGCGGTGAAAAGCACCGCCCAGGAGGCAGCCAAGACGACCAGGGCATGCCCAGAGCGCCAGCCAGGAGACAGCGGAAGGGCTGCGCCAGGTGGACCGGAAGGCCGCCGGAGAAGTGCGCGACACACCCCGCACCCCCGGGTCGGCTTCTCCTTGATCCCACCGCTACAAGCCGCTGTAGGGCGTGGTGGGCATGGAAGCTAAGACCTGGCCGTGCATCCCGGGCTGCATGCACGCCGCCCCTGCCGCCGTCCTGGTGGCTCGATGGTGGCCGACTCGCACTATGCGGCAAAGAGCAGCACGGCGCCAGTGTCACACGAGCCCCTTGGCGCCGGGCGACGCCGGTAACCGCCAGCACGGACACCCCGCACGAGCGCCTCTCCCTGTCAGCCGACCCGCTGTGTCTCGGCTCCTGCCGGGGCGGGCAGGTGGGGCAGCGGGACGGTGCAGGACGCGCAGCGTCGGGCCTGGGCGGGTACGGGGCTGAGGCATTCGGGGCAGTCGCGCTTGGGTGCCTGGACGTCCTGGTGGGGGGCGAGGCGCTCGTGGAGCTTGTTGATGGGCAGGACCACCAGGAAGTACAAGGCGGTCGCAAGGAGCAGGAAGCTGATCGCCGCGTTGATGAAAGCTCCGTACGGGAACTGAGTGGCGCCGACCGTGAACGCCTTGTGGCTCATGTCCCCGGCTACTCCCGTGGCGAGCCCGACCAGCGGAGTCAGGAACGCACCGACGAAGCCGTTGACCACGGCGGTGAACGCGGCGCCGATGACGATACCGACGGCGAGGTCAACGACGTTGCCGCGAAGGATGAAGCTGCGGAAGCCTTTCACCTGGGACTCTCCTCTTGGCATACAGGGTTTGGGCACGGACGGCCTACGGTGGCCGTTCCACTCTCTTGCCGGGTGCCCCGCGTTCAGTCGTCGATGTGGTCTAGCGGCGGGCGTGGCGGGCGCGCGGCCGCCGGGGCAGCGGAGCGGTCCGCGGGGCGAGGAGGAGCTCCTCGTACCGGCCGAGGGCGAGAACACCAGCAAGGAGTGCGCCAGGCAGGGCCAGTGCGAGGAAGGCGGTGGTCGGCGCCGCCGGGTCTGGCATCACGCGCTGGGTACGCCGGCGAGGGCAGCGCTGGGAAGGACCTCGGTCAGGGGGAGATCGAGGGCGTGGGCGAGTTCGCGCAGCTCCTGCTCGGTGGGGTGGACGGGGCCTGCGGTGCCGTCCTGGACGAAGACCTTGATGCGCGGGGCGCGGATACCGGTGCGGTCAGCGAGCGCCTGCACACTGAGGTGTCGGCGGCGCATGGCTGCTTCAAGAACGTGCGACAGGTCGACCATTTCCCGCTCCTGCCCCGGTCCCTGGCCTTCATGCCTGCCGCACCGGCGGACCATCCCGCGTCTGTTCGGGGGGCACGGGCGCGGGCAGCGGGGGCACAGGAGCGGGCAGGGGAAGGGCTCCCCGGGTACGGCCGGACACCACCTGGCCGACGAAGAGGAAGGATGCTCCGTGTCGAAGGTCGAAGAATCCATCGAGGTTGACGTCCCCGTGCGCACCGCCTACAACCAGTGGACGCAGTTCGAGTCGTTCCCACACTTCATGGACGGTGTGGAGCGCATCGAGCAGCGCACCGACACCATGACGCACTGGGTCACGAAGATCGGCAGCGTGACCAAGGAGTTCGAGGCGGAGATCACCGAGCAGATTCCCGACGAGCGGGTCGCCTGGACAACGCTGGGCGGCGAGGTCAAGCACGCCGGCGTCGTCACCTTCCACCGCCTGGACGACAACAGGACCAAGGTGATGCTTCAGCTCGACTACGAACCGGACGGCCTCGCCGAGACCGTCGGCGACAAGCTCGGCATCGTCAAGCGCCAGATCACCGGCGACCTCAAGCGATTCAAGGACTACATCGAGAACCGCCGCCGCGAGACCGGTTCCTGGCGCGGCGAGGTCTGACTCCTGTCGGCTTCGCCCGGTGAACACCGGCTCCCTTGCGCCTTTCGCACCCTCCGGGCCTGGAAGGGTGTGAACCCCCGAGGCAGGGAAAACCGGCTGGGCCGGGGCGTGATTCCGCACCCCGGCCAGCCGGCCGTCACCAGGATCCGATGGTCAAGGCAGCGTCCGGGAAAAGAGTCTCCCGGACCGCGAGGCCGGCTGACCGGCGAGGGCCCACCCGGTCGCGGCCCTGGACGACGCTGCGCATTCCTGCCGCCGACTTGAGCGTCACCCGTTCGGAGGTTGCCTGGCGCTCCTGGAGCAGGCGGGGCGGAGGCTGGGCGCATGGCCGCCATGCTGATCGTCTATCCGCCCGATGAGCTGGGCTGGCGCCGGGTCCGCTACGACGGTGTCGCGATCGGGGTCGCACACCGCCCGGCCGACATCCGCGTCTTCCTCACCGCGGCCGGGCTCGAGAATGCCGAGGACGTGGACCTCCTCGCGACTTTGTGGAGTGGAGGGGCGCGGCCCCGAAACGTGGGAACCGTCCCGCTAGGGAACTGGCGGCGCCCAGCAGCGCCTGGGGAGATTCAAAGAGCGCCATCACGGGCCCGGCGATGGTACACACCGCGGCACCGTCGCTGCCCCCGAACGGCCGTTTCACTACCGCCCCCCAAATCGGATCAGCCACTTCGGGCTCGCTCTCCCCGCCCCGGAAGCCGGCGACGTGACGGCAAGCCCCGGGGGCGGGGGCAGTGAGCCGCAGCCGCCCTTCCCGGGGCGACCAGGCCGGACCAGAACACACCCGATGTCCTTCGTCCCGGTATCCGCCACACCGGCGGAGCTACGCCCGCCACTCGTATGACAGCGGATGCTGATCAGCCCCAGGTGATCTGACTGATGGTTGCGGGAGGCGGCCAGGGGCGGGCGAGCACCTCTACCACCTGCGCATCGCCGCCCGCCGATCAGGGCGCCCCCGAGGCCGCCACCGGACTTCTATGCCCGAGGCAGCCATCCGGGAGGTAGCCATCCGGCAGTAAAGTCCACCAGGTCCCGGGAGGACTGAGCGCGCTGTTCGATCAGCCGACGGAAGCCCGCCACGGCGTACCGCTCGCCGGTGGCCGAGCCGCGCCCGCGGATGCCGGCGACGTCGGCCATGAGCTGCGAAGGAGGTGCGCTGGTAGCCGGTCCGGTCCTCGGTGGCGATCGGGAGCGCGGAGACCGCGATCCCGATCGGCAGCACCTGCGGCACGGCGGCCGCGGCCGGAGCCGGGGAGGCGGGTTGTGCGGCCGCGGCGGCGGCCGCGACAGCAGACTGCTTCATGATCATCATGGGCCGGTTCTACCGGCCACCACACCGTCAGCAACCGCCCGTGTCGGCCCACCCGCCCGAGCACGCCGGTTCACCGGCGAAACGCCACTGCACACTCCCCTGTCCGTCAGCCGGCGGCCGCGGCCGGGCCCTCGCCGAACCGGGGTACATCCTCGAGCCCGACGTCCAGGCGCAGCCGCTGGAACCGGAGCGGGTGGCGGAAGACGCCGCCGTGGTCGACAGCGCGATCCGCGCTGACCTCGGCGACCAGGGCGGGGTGGACGAGGGTGGTGTCGAGGACGTCGCGGCTTCCCACGTCGCCGAGAACTTCGCCCCCGTCCACGGGTGTCCGGGCGCGGCCGCGGTGAGGTGCTCGGCGACCTGCCGGGCCGCGTCCGCGCGCAGCGGTACGGTCCGGCCGACCGCCCGCAGTCGGCCGTCTTGGTCGTGGCGGCCGAGGACGAGGAGCTGCGGGCGGCTCAGGGTGCCGGTGATCGCGCCGACGATCGTCTCCGTGGTGTCGCGTCTTCTGATCTTGGTCCAGCCGCGGTATCCGGTCAGATAGCGGCTGTTCAGGGGCTTGATCAGGATCCCCTCCACGCCCGACACGTCCGTCCAGGACTCCAGCCATTCCCGCGCCTTGGCCAGGTCCGTCGTCTGCGGGCACAGCGTCCACGGCGCGGTCAGGGTGTGCTGAGAGAACAGGTTCTCCAGCAGGGTGCGCCGCTCGGCGTACGGGCGCGTCAGGAATTCCTGGCCGTCGTGCTGCAAGAGATCGAAGGCGACGAAGTAGGCCGGCCAGCGCGCGGCGAGGCCGGCGGCGCCGCGGCCGCGGGTGGCGGCCCGGCGCTGCAACGCCTCGAAGGACAACCGGCCTGCCTCGGTGTCCCAGACGACCAGTTCGCCATCGAGGACCACTCAACCGGCGGTCTGAGCGTCACGGGGCCTCCCTCACGGCTTGCCTGCCCCTCTTCCAGGGTCCGCCTGATCTGCCGGAGGCGGCTCTGCAGGACGGCCGTCGCGTCATCCATCCGAGGGGCGCAGCGGGCCGGTCAAAGGCGCCCTGCGGGGCGTGTGCGGCACGGTGGCGGCATGCGTCGCTGGCCCCTGCCCCTGCTCCTTGCCGCGCTGCTCGCGGCCTCGGGATGCGTCACCGTCCACCCCGCACCTACCCCCGGCCCGCCGGGGCCTCGCACGCCGCGGTCTCGGAAGACCCCAAGCACCCCGTCGACCCCCGGCCCGCACGGCCGGACACGGGGGCGGCGCTGCCCCTCTCCCCCATGCCCGAGCCTGCGGCCGTGCCTCCGGCCGGCGCCGTTCCCGAGGCCGGCCGTGCTCCCGCGCTGGCCCGTCCCGCACCCGCGGCCCACGAGGCGTCCGGCGAGACTCAGCCCACCCGGCGGGCTCCCGACCGCAGGGCCGAAGGCCCGGTACGGCCGCGCCGGACAACCCCGCCCCGGCCTGCCGTGCGCCCCGCCGCCAAACCCAAGCCCAGGAAGGTGAAGCGGCCGACCCGTACGCACGCCCCGCACCGTCCGGCACGAGCCTCAGGTGCGGGGACCGCAGACATGACGGAGCTGTGCCGCGCCGCGCACGGCGTCACCAGCCCTGCCGTGGCCGCGCTCTGCCACCAGACCTACGGCCGATGACCGGAGCGTGGCGTTCGCGGAGGAAATCGAACACGTGTTTCACTGAGGGTGTGAGACCACCGTTCCGCTTCCCCGAGGACCTGATCACGCTCCAAAGGGCGTGGCAGCAGACGTACGCCGAGCTCGCGCAGGCCCCCGCCGGGGCCGGTACGACCGCGCTGCGGCGCCAGCTGATCGCCCTCTCAGGGAACCTGTGCGCCCATCCCCACTGGGCGGCGTCCGCCTGGCGGGCCGGCGGCGTCGAGCTGCGGCGCGCCGCCCGCACCCCCACCTCCGCACCGACGGAAGGGGAGGCAGCAGCATGAACGAGCAGACCACCACGCCCCGCCCGCAGGTCGCCACCTGGGCACCCAGCCAAACCGGCCCCTGTGCCCGGTGCGGATCACCCTGCGCGCGGTACGGCGCTCCGGCGTCACCGCTCCGTGTGCCCTGTAAGCAGGCCCGGCAAGAGCTGCCGTCCCACCCCTGACCGTGTCCGATGCCTCTCCGTCGGCCCCGATCACCTTGATCCTGCCCGACGGGCAGGCCATCGAGCGGGTACGGCTCTACGAGCGCCAGCACCTCGACTCCGGGCTGTGGATGTACCGCATCGGCGTCCCCCTGCCGCAACGAGAACGCGACTGCGCCACACGGTTACTCCGACGACGCTGTCGCAGTGAAACCTCCCCGGCTGCCGTGGGCCACGGAGCAGACTGGGAACCCACTCCTTCGACCGGGCGCACGGGACGGTCGCACAGAAGGAGAAGTCCATGGCGAAGCAGACCTTCGATCCCAACAGGCTCACGTTCGAGCAGGGAGTGGAGCGCATCAAGAACGCGGTCCGCGAGAGCGGACTCGATGTCGAGAGCCGCATCATCACGTCGAAGGACGAGGGGGTCGAGAAGGCGCTCAAGATTCTCGAGGTCGACAATGTCCCGCCGGGGTTCCGCAAGTGGCAGCTTCCGGTGTACATGGCCTGTGAGTCCCAGCTCTACATCACGGTTGCCGAGCCGGGTGCACAGGCGTCCCCGCACGCGCACAACGACGGTGCCGGCATCCGGTTCATCGCGAGCGGGTCGATCGTCTACAACGGCTATGAGCTCACGGCCGGGGACTGGATGTACGTCCCGGCGGGCATGGAGTACTCCTTCGAGGTCGGCCGATACGGCGCGCTGATGTGTTACTGCTACTGCTGTTCCTGCGCCTGAGTACGGGCAGAATCTGACAGCCGGGAAGCCGGGGCCTGCCGGGCCCCGGCGCTGGGGGTGTCCGCGAGGTAGCGGTGGGCCGCCCAGGCCCGAGACGGCCACCCGGCGGTCGTGGAACCCTGTTGGGCGGATGTCGCACGCCAATGCTTCTATGCGGACGTGACCGGCCGGTCGCGCTTGGCCCGCAGGACCGACGTATGCTCAGCCGCCGAATACCGCACCCTCGGAATACTGTCTCTCCACCAGTTCGGGGGCGGGGTCGAGCCGGCCGAGTACAGCACCTGGGTCACCGCCGAGCAGCTGCGCCCGCTGCCCGGGGTCGACCTCGGCCGCATCCCCGCCCACCCACGTACCCGTGTCTCGGCGCCGGCCCGGTGGGCGTGGCTGCTCGACGGCCGCGCCCACGGACGCCCGGCCACCGTCCACGCCGACGGCTGCCCCAGCGCCACCGACCGCGCGCATCCACTGGGCACGATGCAGGCACTCGACGCGCTCGCGCGCCCCGGCACGACGGCGTGCACCGTGTGCGACGCCGCCGAGGCGCTGCTGCCGATCCTCGCCCACGGCCAGAACGACGGGCCCGCCCCCGGCGACTGAACACCGGTCAGACGGTCGGGGACGCGGTGTAGTCGTGGCGTTGGTAGCCGCGTCCGTCACCGTGCCAGTCCAGGAACAGCACCGAATCGCCGAGCGCGACCGCGCCGGCCCGGTGGCTGATTGTCGGAGTCCGGTAGGTGCCGGTGCGCGCCCCGCTGGACGTGCTGTCCTCCAGCCGCTCCTCCAGGCCGGGGAAGTCACGCTCGACCACCACAGGGTCGGTGCCCTCGCGGGACTGTTTGATCTGCACCCGCAGCTTGGCCCCGTCGGAAATCGTCGGGTCGTCCACGGGGTGGAAGCTGGCTCCGTCCCAGCGCACTTCGGCGTACGCGTACACGGTGTCCGCGGACCGGGCCGCGCACGTCTTCACCGTGACCTTCCAGTTGTCCGGCCATGGCCCGTCATAGCTGGTGTCGTCAATGTCCTTCGTGCTGGTGGCGCACTTGTAGACCGGGGCGGCCGTGGCGGAGGGAGCGGCCGGCGCCGCCATCGCCACGACCGCCACGGCGGCCACGGCCGCGCGTTTGAGGGTGCTCATGCCCGGTCAATGCCGGGACCGCGGAAGCGACACGGCCCTGCCCCGAAACCGCCTCGGACGAGCGACACCGCGGGAGCTCGTCTGCGGCGTTGCCCTGACGCATCGGTGCTCTGCAGCACCGCGCCGCCCGCCGAGGGGTGCGCTCGATCGTCCATGCCCACCGCTGCTCCACCCCGGGCGGTGGCGGCGCGAGGCAGGGGTGAGAGGGTGGACGCTCATCGATGGCACGGCGCCGTACTCTTGGCCGTCGATGGGCCGCACGTACTCGTCCCCGCCGGCAGGGACCAGACCGCGTACTCGACGAGCTCGACGTACTGGTCGGCGGCCAGGCCAGACGCGTTTTGCCCGGGCCATCCGGGCCATCACCCGCTACAGGCGGTCGAGGACCTCGGCGGCGGCGCACTCCCCGCAGGCACGTGCACCGGGTCGCGCGTAGGCGGTCAGTGCCTCGTCGAGGAGTGAAGGACCAGATCGGCACGCGGCCTCTGCTTCAGCCTCAGGTCACTGAGCCTCCCGGCCTTGGCCACGTCGCGTTCCTGCGGCGTTACGCACACGAGGTCGCCCTCATAGCTTTCGCGCCAGACGTAGCCCTGCAGGCACGTGTCCGGCCCGTAGGCGCCACCGTTGGGGTCGCGGTAGGGATTGGTGCCGCCGCTGCCGCCTCCCGCACCGATGAGGCCGCCCGGGTCACCGTTGCCATCCTGGGAAAGGTGGCCCGCCACCGAGGGCTGGTGTGGGGCCGCGGTCGCCACGGACGCCGGCAGCGCGATGGCTCCGGAGATGAAGACGACCGAGGCGAAGGCCATCGTGTAACGGGAGATCGACATGTGCGCTCCTTGAGAGTGTGTCCGGCGGGGGCCGCCGTTCCACTTCAAGTAGGCGCGGGGGCGGCCGCCCCCGTCATGCCACACAAAGACGTGACTTGACGGGAGGCGGCAGGCCTGCCCGGGGCCGACGCGAAGCACTCCGGGGGCCTCCGCCTGGACGGCGAAGCGCCGCAGTCGAGCCGGCAGACGAGGTCGGTGAGGAGGCCGGTGAGTCCCGCGGGGAGCGGGACGGCCGCGTCCCGGATGACCGACAAGTGCGCGTCGTGGTCCGCGATCGGCCCGGACAGGTCGACGTCCGCCTCGTAGAGAGGCTTGTCGCTGGGGAGGGTGGTCCAGTCGAGCGGGAACTCGGCCATCTGGCTGCGTAGGTCTCAAGTTTTGAGAGCACCTGGATACTTGTTTCGGGACCATGGTTGTGCTCTGCACGATGGGGGGCCCGGGTGCTGCCGAAGGCCAAGGTCGATTCCGCAGTTGATGGTTCGCTGCCAACCCGTTGCGCCGGCTGGTGACTCTGAACCTCACAGATTGGCGCTGGCATCGCACCGCCTGCGGCTGCTGCGCGTGGCGGAGACCGTGGCAATGGTCCAGGCCGTCACCCACACCGCTCCGACAAGCAATGCCGCGAGCGCGGTGGGCATGTGGGGAGGGGTAGCACCCAGGCTCGGTGCCAGGCCCGCCGCGCGGGCGCCGAAGCCGAGAACGCCCGCTCCCACCATCGCGATGCCCGCCCAGGAGACGACGAGCGCCGGCCAGCGGACCAGGGGGGTCCGCGGCAGGCGGGCGAGGAGCAGCGCAACGACGGCCATCAGCAGGCCGAGGGCCGCGTTGGCCAGTTGGGCGGTCTCGACGTCGGCAACGGCGGCGTAGGCCTCAGTCGGCGCGGGGAAGCCCGGCATGCCCAGCTCGCCCTCCCTCGCCAGGTCCACCTTGCTGACGGTGTAGGCGAGAGCGCCGAGGCAGGCGGTGAGGGCTGCGGCCAAGTGCTTCTTGTGGGATCGGGACATGGGTTCATCCTGCGGTGAGCAGCGGCCGGGCCACCTCCTCCGCTCGTACCGACTCCCTCCCCCGCCTGGGGGAGGGAGTCTGGCTCTGACCCACCTGGCCTACTGCCCCCAACGCTCCCAGGTGCCGCTACTTCTCATCGACATCCCCGAGCATCTCGAGCGAGAGCCGATGCCAGGAATCACCGACATCCGCTCTTCGTTCTCGGTTCTGGCACACATTCCGTGGGGGCGGTGGACGAGTCTCTTCTGCTCGGCAGACTGGGGCGATGCGGATAGAGAGCGTGGTCAGGATCCAGGCGGTCCGGCTTGCCGTGACGGTCGGTGCACGGGTGTGAGTAGTTGCAGTACAGAAAGTGCCGCTGAGATTGATCATGGTCCGGTTGGCGTTGGGGTGAGCGGGTCGTCCGGCCGCGGGATGCGGACTCGGCGGGGGCGGGGGATGGCGTCGGCGTCCTGGAGGTCGGCGAAGTCGGTGTCCGCCTGCGCAACGGCTTCGGGGTACGTCTGGGCCTTGTGGTGTTCGGCGAGGTGAGCCGCGAGCCCAGGAGACCAGGCGGCTGGGATGTTCCTCGGCGTCCACCGCGGCCCCGCGTCTGACGCCTCCCGGCCAGCGAGGGCGGGGGAAGGAGCGCACGAGACGGGAACTCTCATCTCGAACGGCACCCTGCCCGACAGCGTCACAGCTGCACCCTGCGGGTGATTGGCTCACCTGACTGGTTATCTGTTCAATATCGGGGGGATTCCTGAACTCAGCCGATCCTGCACACAGGCTCTCGGACGACTCCACAGGGGCGGAGGCATGCCATGTCCACGAATAATCAGGAGAACGCTCCCAGCGCTGATCCTTTCGGCGACGACTGCGGCAGCCAGACGGACGGCGGACACCTCTGGGAGGAAATCCAGGTGTGCGTCCTGAAACAGCCCGGACCCTGCTTGGAAGTGGAAAGCCGTTGGGGCGTGATGGCGGGCCGTAAGGGAAGCACGACGGACTTTCAACTGGTTCCGACGGAGCGCCTCAAAGGGATCGAGTGCCCCAAGATCTGGGCCGGCGGCGCTACCGACTACTGGTCTGCCGCGCAAGGCAGGATCCCCCACTACTTCAGTCAACCAGCCGCGGCCGGACTGGGCATCAACTCCAAACAGGCCCGCAGACAGGACCAGTTGCACATCCACATGTCCCATTGCGCCGCCCAGGCGTTGCGCGACCTCGAAGGATATGAGAAGCAGCAGAAGATCACTGCGGACGTGACGAAGTGGAAGAGTGCGGTGCTTCCGGTGACGGGCTTCGCATCGGAGACCCGAAACTACCGGGTGATGAAGTCCCCGAACCTCAGCGGTAACCTCTTCTACTCCCTCAGGCATCACGTGGTCGGGGACGACAGCAGGATGCAATATCAGACGATGATCGCGCTTCCGGCAAAGTACGGCTTCTACATCCTGAACAGTGAGAGCGACCTCCCCAGCGGCACCAACACCTGCAACCACCTCCTCGACTGCGCCTGAGCGGCCGACCCGTATGGGGTATCGCCGAGGTAAGCCCAAAAGGGGCCATGGGGTGATCTTTCGGTCTTACCCGATCAATCTCAGCGGCACTTTCTGTGCCGCAACTACTCACACCCGGTGCAGTCGTCGTTGCTCCGGTTCTGTTGGTCGCTGGGACGCCGTTGCGGCGCCGCATGTTGCGCCGCTATTACCGTGAGGACGGTCCGGGGCTCGTCAGTAAAAAGGACGGCTGGGTGAGCTCGGGGTACTTCGTCGTCACAAACGTGGTTGTTCGAGCCCTCTGCTGGCCGTCGGAGTGCGTACTCCGACGGCTTCGTCCTGCTTGAGCAGGGCCATCATCGGGCGGCGGTGAGGAGTACCCGTTTGCGGAGGAGCGGGAGTTTGGCGCGGCCGAACATCTGGCGTTTGACCATCTTGATGTGGTTGACCCGGCCCTCGACGGGGCCGGAGTTCCACTGGCTGGTCAGGCCTTGGACGACGGCGTCCCAGTCCTTCTCCAGGCCGGTGGCGAAAGAGTGGAGGCCGGGAAGTTCCTCGGCTCGCGCGCTGTCGACCCAGTCCTTGAGATGCTGGCCGGTGCGGATGGAGAGGATCTCGGCGAAGCCGCGGACGAGACGGTGGGTGGCAGCGAGTTCCGGGCAACGGGTGAGGACTTCGGTCAGCTGTCGGCCCTCACTCTCCGAGAGCCGGTTGGCGTGACGCGTGCTCCACCCGGTGACTTGCCGGACCCCTGGCGGCGCGGGCCCGACGACGCGGATGCGACGTCGGCGTCGTGGCCGCAGGTAGTCGCTGATGATCTGGTAGCTGCCGCGGTAGCCGAGAGCCTGGAGCTCGGAGTGGAGCTGGATCGCGTTGGTGAATCCTTCTGCCCAGCGTTTGTCCAGGTGG
>NZ_JOIR01000055.1 GCF_000720115.1 Streptomyces sp. NRRL F-2580 | reverse complement strand
CACTCACGCGGCGGAGAGGGGTTCGTCAGCGGCGGGTGAACCACCCGTGCCGCCCGGCGACTCATCGCGGGCTCGCGGTCCGGGACGGCCGCCGAATCGAAGGAGACGGGCGCGTCGAAGGCAGCTTTCCGAGTCGCCCGCCGCAACGCCTTCAGCAGCGTGGCCCCCAGCGTCAGCGTCAGTACGACCGTCAGCGCCGCCCGGCCCAGGTCCCAGCCCACCGAGGTCGCCAGGCAGTAGGCGAGGAAGCGCACGAGGTTCGCGGCCACCGGATCCCCGGAATGGAAGGACACGCCGTGGTCCATGCCCTGGAGGGCCACCCACCCCTGCAGGTTCATGATCGTGCCGTACGCGAAGGCGCCCACGAAGCCGTACGCCGCCAGCATCAGCAGCTCCGCCCGGCCGCGCAGCCGCTCCGGACCCGGCAGCAGCCCGGCCCCCAGCGAGAACCAGCCCAGGGCCAGCATCTGGAACGGCATCCACGGCCCGACCCCGCCCGTCAGCAGGGCGGAGGCGAACATCGTCACCGAGCCCAGGACGAAACCGAAGCCGGGACCGAGGACGCGGCCGCTGAGCACCATCAGGAAGAACATCGGCTCCAGCCCGGCCGTGCCCGCGCCCAGCGGTCGCAGGGCCGCCCCGACAGCGGCGAGCACACCGAGCATCGCCACCGCCTTGGCGTCCATGCCGTTGTCGGCGATCGTCGCGACGGCCACCGCCACCAGCAGGGGGAGGAGCGCGGCGAAGAGCCAGGGGGCGTCCTGGGAGTGGGCGAGCCCCGACTGCCGGTCGGCGAGGAGCGGCCAGCCGAAGGCCGCGACGCCGATGAGGGAGACGAGGACCAGGGCGGCGGCGGCCCGGGGGCCGATGCGGACGGCGCGGACGGCGCGGACGGGGCGGATGGGGCGGGCGGGGCGGGCGGGGCGGTTCACTGGGATTCCGTCGCGTCGAGGGCCGCGGCGACCTGGCTGACCGTGAGCCAGTGGCCCGGGGCCAGGACCTTCGCCACCTGCGGGGCGAACGCCGGCGAGGACACGACGACCTCGGCGGTCGGGCCGTCCGCGACGACCTCCCCGCCGGCCAGGATCACCACGCGGTGGGCCAGCTCGGCGGCGAGCTCCACGTCGTGGGTGGCGAGGACGATGGCGTGGCCGTCGGCGGCCAGGCCGCGGAGGATCTCGATCAGGCGGACCTTGGCGGCGTAGTCCAGGCCGCGGGTGGGCTCGTCGAGGAGGAGCAGGGCCGGGCGGCCGGTGAGGACCAGCGCCAGGGCGAGGGCCAGGCGCTGGCCCTCGGAGAGATCACGGGGGTGGGTGTCGTCGGGCACGTCCGGGAGCAGCGCGGAGACCAGAGCGCGGCAGGTGCCGGGGGCCGCGCCGGCGTCGGAGTCGGCGGCGGCGCACTCGGCGGCGACGGTGTCGGCGTAGAGGAGGTCGCGGGGCTCCTGCGGGACGAGGCCGACGCGGCGGACCATCTCGGGCGGGGGCGTGCGGTGGGGGGTGCGGCCGCCGACGGTCACCTCGCCGGTGGTGGGGGCGAGCGTGCCGACGAGGGTGGCGAGGAGGGTGGACTTGCCGGCGCCGTTGCGGCCCATCAGGGCGATGGTCTCGCCGGGCGCCACCGTGAGGTCGATGTCGCGGAGCACGTCCTTGCGGTTGCGGCGGACGCCTAGGCCGCGGGTGTGGGCCGGGGCCCCTCCCGGGGTGGGTGCGGGGCTCGGGCTCGGGCTCGGCGTGCCCCGACGCAGCAGCCGCGCGAGCAGTCCGGCCGCGCCGCCGCCGCTGGGGCTCCGCCCCAGACCCCGCGCCTCAAACGCCGGCGGGGCTGAAATACCGGGGCTCCGCCCCGCGCCCCGCGCCTCAAACGCCGGTGGGGCTGAGATATCGGGGCTCCGCCCCGCGCCATGCGCCTCAAACGCCGGCGGGGCTGAAATACCGGGGCTCCGCCCCGCGCCATGCGCCTCAAACGCCGGTGGGGCTGAGATATCGGGGCTCCGCCCCGCGCCCCGCGCCTCAAACGCCGGCGGGGCTGGATGGTGCGGCGAGGCCGGAGGGTGCGGCTGGGCGGGAGTCGGTCGACGCTGTTCGGCCGGGGGGCTGGGGTGCGCGGAGCGCAGATCCAGCCTCGCCGGCGTTTGAGGCGCGGGGTCCGGGGCGGAGCCCTGGGAGACGGCGGGGGCAGTGAGCTCGGACAGTGGGGGTCCGGGGTCGGCTGCGGCCCCGGCGGGAGCCGAGAGGCGGGTCAGGAGCGGCGCGGCCAGACGGCGGGCGTCGCGGATCGAGAGCGGGAGCGGGGTCCAGCCCGCGAGGCGGCCCAGGGAGACCACCGGGGGGTGGACCGGGGAGACGGCCATGATCTCCGCCGGGGGGCCCAGGACGGGGGCCGCGCCCGGCGACGGCAGGAGCAGCACCTGGTCGGCGTACTGGACCACCCGCTCCAGCCGGTGCTCCGCCATCAGGACGGTGGTGCCGAGGTCGTGGACCAGGCGCTGGAGGACCGCCAGGACCTCCTCCGCCGCCGCCGGGTCCAGCGCCGACGTGGGCTCGTCCAGGACCAGGACCCGCGGGTGCGGGGTCAGGACCGAGCCGATCGCGACCCGCTGCTGCTGGCCGCCGGAGAGCGTGGCGATGGGCCGGTCACGGAGTTCGTTGAGGCCGAGGAGGTCCAGGGTCTCCTCCACCCGGCGGCGCATCACCGCAGGTGGCAGGCCAAGGGACTCCATGCCGTACGCGAGCTCGTCCTCCACCGTGTCCGTCACGAAGTGGGCCAGCGGGTCCTGCCCGACCGTGCCGACCACGTCCGCCAGCTCCCGCGGCTTGTGGGTACGGGTGTCCCGCCCGGCCACGGTCACGCGTCCGCTGAGCCGGCCGCCCGTGAAGTGCGGCACCAGCCCGGACACGGCCCCCAGCAGGGTGGACTTGCCGACCCCCGACGGGCCGACCAGGAGGGTCAGCTCGCCTTCCGGGATCACGAGGTCGACGCCCTGGAGGGAAGGCCCGGCCGCGCCCTCGTAGGTGACCGACACCTGCTCGAAGCGGATCACTGCGACGCCTCCTTGGGCGGTACGGGTGCCACGAACGCGGGCAGCAGGCCGATCAGGATCGCCGCCGCCGGCCACAGCGGCAGCGTCGGCGCCACCAGCGGGACCACGCCCGGGTGCAGCGCGGCCGGGTCGACGGTGCCCGCGCGGATGAGGAGCGCGGCGACGGCCGCGCCCGACCCGGCCACCAGCCAGGCGCGCGGCCCCCAGCGGTCCGGCCGGTAGCGGGTCCGCACCGACCGGCGTCCGCCGAGGCGCAGGCCCGCGAGGGCCAGGGCGGCGCCGATGCCGAGCACGGGGAGCCCGTACGCGGCGCCCTGCGCGGCGAGCAGCCCGTACGTGCCCGCGCACATGCCGAGGAGGCCGCCGAGGGTGAGGACGTTGGTGGTGTGCCGGACGGCCGGCGGGACCTGAGCCGTGCGGCCGTAGCCGCGCGCGTCCATCGACGCGGCGATGGCGACGGAACGCTCCAGGGCGCCCTCCAGGACCGGCAGGCCGATCTGGAGGATCGCCTTCACCCCGCCGGTGGGGCGGCCGCGCAGCCGGCGGGCCGTCCGCAGCCGGACCACGTCGGCGACCATGTTCGGCGCGAAGGTCATGGCGACGACGACGGCCACCCCCGCCTCGTAGAGGGCGGCCGGCAGGGACTTCAGCAGCCGCGCCGGGTTCGCGAGGGCGTTCGCGGCGCCCACGCAGACGAGGAGGGCGGCCAGCTTCGCGCCGTCGTAGAAGGCGAAGACCAGCTGTTCGGCGGTGACCTTCCCGCCGAACCGGATGCCCTGCGCCCAGGCCGGCAGCGGGATCTCCGGGAGCGTGCACAGGGTGTGCGCGCCGGGGACGGGGGAGCCGAGCAGCATGGAGAAGAGCAGGCGCAGGCCGATGACGACGAGGCCGAGCTTGAGGAAGGCCCCGTAGGAACGCGCCCAGGGCGCGTCCGTGCGGCGGGCCGCCACCACGTACCCGGCGACGCCGACGACCAGCCCGAGGAGCAGGGGGTTGGTGGTGCGGGAGGCGGCGGTGGCGAGCCCGAGGGCCCAGAGCCACCAGGCCCCGGCGTGCAGGGCGGTGGCCCGGCCGGCGAGCGGGGCCCGCCATTTTTTCTTGTACGTCGACCAGTGCGGGGGGTCCTGCGCCGCGGGGCGGCTCCGGCGGGCCGGGGTCACGTCGCCGGGTGCGGCGCCGCTCCTGGGGGCTCCGCCCCCAGACCCTCCCCCAGCTACCGCTGGGGGTGCCCCCAGCTCCTCAAACGCCGGAGGGGCTGGAAAGTGCGGGGCCGGCCCCGGACGGTCGCCCGTCATCGGGTGCGGCGGCGGGATTGCCAGAGGGCGGCCACGGCCAGGGCCGCCACCGCCGCGATGCCCCCGAGCAGGCCCGCCGACGGGCCGCTGTCGTCCGCCGCGGGCTGCGCCGAGGGCTGGGCCGGGGCGTCCGCCATCGGTTCGCCGCAGCCCTGCCTCGGGTAGCCCGAGATCGCGCACAGCAGGGCCGCGCTGTTGTAGCGCAGCGGCTTCGCGACCGACGCCAGCGCCTCGGCGGCCGTGGCCTCCGGGGCCACCTGCGCGCAGACGGTGCGCGGGGCGTCCTGCGGCGGGGCCTCGCCCGACGGGGCGTCCGCGGGCACGCCGAAGTCGACGACGAGCGCGACCCGCTTGCGGCCCTGCGCCGGGGCGGTGGAACCGCAGACGGCCTCGAAGTCGGCCGCGGCGCGCGGCTGCGCCGCCTGGTCCGCCGCGTCCTTGCTCACCGAGAAGCGGAAGCCCTGCACGGAGCCGTCCTTCGGGCGGGCCATCGAGGGGCCCTGCGTGGCGTACGACCACTGGCCGCCGCCCGAGCCGTCCCAGAACGACCAGTAGCGGTAGCCGGCCGCCAGCGCCGGAGCGGCGGCCAGCACGGCCAGGACGCTCCCGAGGGCCAGCGCCAGAGCGAGGGCCAGGGCGGGCCGGCGGCGGCGCATCAGAGCTGGTTCTTCTTCCGGCGGCCGCTCAGCAGGATGCCGATGCCCACGCCGGCCGCGCCGCCCGCGCCGATGATCCACCAGAGGTTCTGGCCGTCGGACGAGTCGTCCTTCACCGTCGTCGCGTCCGTGTCCGGGCCCTGCGGGGCCGGGCCGGTCGCGTTCAGCGCCGCGACGAGGTCGGTGCCGCCGAAGGACTTCGGGTCGGTGCCCGTGGCGTGCGCGGCGAGGATCAGGGTGCCGAGAGCGGCCGGGCTGCCGTTCGCCCACTGCGCGGAGTTGGCCTTGAGCCACTCCAGGGCGCCCGCCGCCGACTGCTTGTGCCCGGCCGCGGCCAGGGCGATCACCGCGTCGACGGTGTTGCCGGTGTCCGGGGTCGGCTGGTCGGAGCCCGGGGTCACGGCCGTCAGGTGGCCGTCCTTCTTGAGGGCCTCGGCGAGGTAGCCCGCCGCGCCCTGGGCCGCCGCCACCGGGTCCGCGGCGCCCGCCGCCGGGCAGGTCAGCGCCGCCGCGGGGGTGTCCGTACCGGAGGGGACGACGGCCGAGCCCGTGCCGAGGCCGGCCAGCGCGGCCGCGGCCGTGGCGTCGCCGTTCGCGAGCAGCTTGCCGTCGACCGGCTGGTACGCGAAGGCACCCCGATCGGCGGCCGGCTCGGCGGCGCAGCCCAGCTGGAAGGAGAGCAGCGCCTCGTAGGGGGTCTTGCCCGCCTTCGACTTCGTGTCGGCCGGCTTCTCGCCGGCCGCGGTCAGGGCGCTGATCACGAGGGCGGTCGAGTTGGCGTCGGTGCCGCTGTCCATGGCGCCGCCGGGGTTCGAGCTCCAGCCGCCGTCCTCGTTCTGTACGGACTTCAGCCAGGCGACGGCCTTCTTGACGCTGTCACCGTGGCCGCCGAGCGCGGTCAGTGCCTGCACGGCGGCCGCGGTCGCGTTGGAGTCGATGTACGCGGTCGCGTCGCAGTCCTTGCCGGTGTCCGCGCGGAAGGCGGGGAAGGAGCCGTTCGCGCACTGCTGGCCGACCAGCCAGTCCACGGCCTGCACGGCGGGCTTGACGCCGACGGTGTCCTGGGCGAGCAGCGCGAAGGACTGCCGCCACACGCCGTCGTACATGGGGTCGTTCTTGCCGTAGAGCCCGGAGGGGATGACCGGGGGTGCGGAGGGGGAGGCGGGCGGCGCGGTGTCGGCGAGGGCTGCGGGGGCGACACCCACGCAGAGCACGGCGGAGGCGGCGAGCGCGGCTGCGCTGCGACGGACGTTCATGGGGGAGGGTGCCTCTCCTGCTGGGGAACCGGAGGCGGGCACGCACTGGCACCGGGCTCCGGCTCCGTTTACCTCGACGGTGCCGGCCGCCGGAGGATCCGACGGCGCGAGCCGCGCACTTCCGGTACGGGGCATTCCGGCTCCCCGCCCGGGCGGTGCCGGGGTGGGTCACGGTTGCGGGTCAGCGCCGGATTCGCACCGGCTTCCCCCCGTACGGAAGGTGGACGACGGCTTCACTCTACCGGCCCGTAGCCCGCGGGCCCGGGGGCGCCGGGGGCCCGGACCCCTTACCGGCCGCGCCCGGGCCTCGTGCCGGGCCGCGCCCGAGCCCGTACGGCACGGCGTCCCAGCCCTCACACGGCGCGGTACGTCACCGGGTCGGTGCCCGGGACGGCCTCCGCGCGGCCTTGCTTCACCAGACGCCGCAGATGGGCTTCCGCTTCCGAGACGGCGATGTTGCGGGAGCCGTACGGGATCTGCTCCCAGGGCCGGTTCCACTCCATGCGCTCCGCCAGCGCCCACGGGGTCAGCGGCTCGGCCAGCAGGGCCCACAGCCCGGACAGCCGTTCCTCGTGGTGGTCCAGCAGTTCCCGTACGCGGGCGGGTGCGTCGGTGAAGGCGTGCTGGTGGGCCGGGAGCACCTCGGCGGGCGCCAGCCGGCCGATGCGTTCGAGGGAGTCGAGGTAGTCGCCGAGGGGGTCGGTGACGCGGGTGTCCTCGGGGGCCTCGTACAGCCCGATGTGCGGGGAGATCCCGGGGAGCAGGTGGTCGCCGGAGAAGAGGCGGCCGTTGCCGGGCAGGTTCGCGGGATGGTCCTCCTCCAGGTGCAGGCAGACGTGGCCGGGGGTGTGGCCGGGGGTCCAGATCGCGCGCAGCCGGCGTCCGGCCAGGGGGAGCAGTTCGGCGGGGACGATCTCCCGGTCGGGCACGGCGGCGCGCAGCCCGGGCAGGGTCCGGGTGCGGCCGCTCGCGCGGGCGGCGCGCAGGGGCGCGACGTGCTCCTCGGGGGCTCCGGCGGCGGCGAGCTTGGCGCTCATGTAGTCGAACCAGACGCCGGGCTCCGAGGCGCGGGTGCGGACGACGACCTCGGTGTCGGCGGCGTGCATGGCGATCCAGGCGCCGGACGCCTCGCGGACCCGGCCGGAGAGGCCGTGGTGGTCGGGGTGGTGGTGGGTGATGACCACGCCGTGGACGTCGGCGACGGCGATGCCGAGCGCGGCGAGGCCGGCGACGAGGGTGTCCCAGGAGTCGGGGTCGTCCCAGCCGGTGTCGACGAGGACCGGGCCGCGGTGGGTGTCGAGGACGTGGACGAGGGTGTGCCCCAGCGGGTTGTCGGGGATGGGCACCTTGATTCCCCACACGCCTCCGCCGTGATCGGTGACCTGTGACGTGTCTTCCGGCATGAGCCCTCCGCCCGTCGCCGCCCTCTGACGAGAACGTGTTTCAGTAGTAGCCCAAGTCGACCACTTCCGCTCCCTTCTGACTAGTCGTTGGATCTTCTCCGCCGTTCCGCCCTGGCCGTGGACTCCTCGAACTAGAACTGGTATCAGTTCTGGAACGCCAAGCCGCAGGAGGCCTCAGCCATGACCGAGCTCGTGGAACACGGACAACTGTTCATCGGCGGGGAGTGGACGGATCCGCTGGGCACCGACACGATCCGGATCGTCTCCCCCCACACCGAGCAGGTCATCGGCTCCGTCCCGCACGCCTCGAAGGCGGATGTGGACCGCGCCGTCGCCGCCGCGCGCAAGGCGTTCGACGAGGGGCCCTGGCCGCGGATGACGCTGGACGAGCGCATCGCCGTCGTCACCCGGATCAAGGACGCCATCGCGGTCCGGCACGAGGAGATCGCCCGCTCGATCAGCTCCCAGAACGGGTCCCCGTACTCCTGGAGCGTCCTCGCCCAGGCGCTGGGCCCGATGATGGTCTACGACGCCGCGATCACCGTCGCGCGCGCCTACCCGTACGAGGAGCACCGCCAGGGCGTGCTCGGCCCGATCCTGGTGCGCCGGGAGCCGGTGGGCGTGGTCGCCGCCGTCATCCCGTGGAACGTCCCGCAGTTCGTGGCGGCGGCCAAACTGGCCCCGGCGCTGCTGACGGGCTCCACGGTGATCCTCAAGCCGTCCCCCGAAGCACCGCTCGACTCCTACATCCTCGCCGACATCGCGCGGGAGGCCGGACTCCCCGAGGGCGTGCTGTCGATCCTGCCCGCCGACCGCGAGGTCAGCGAGTACCTGGTCGGCCACCCCGGCATCGACAAGGTCGCCTTCACCGGCTCGGTCGCCGCGGGCAGGCGCGTCATGGAGGTCGCCGCCCGCAACCTCACCCGGGTCACCCTCGAACTCGGCGGCAAGTCAGCCGCCGTGATCCTGCCCGATGCCGACCTCGACACGACCATCGCCGGGATCGTGCCCGCAGCCTGGATGAACAACGGCCAGGCGTGCGTGGCCCAGACCCGCATCCTCGCCCCGCGCAGCCGGTACGAGGAGGTGGCCGAGGCCCTCGCGGCGGCGGCCGGCGCGCTGGTGGTCGGCGACCCGCTCGACCCGGCGACGCAGCTCGGCCCGCTCGTGGCCCAGCGCCAGCAGCAGCGCTCCCTGGACTACATCCGGATCGGCCAGGAGGAGGGCGCGAAGGTCCTGTCGGGCGGCGGCCGCCCGGCGGGCCTGAACCGCGGCTGGTACGTGGAGCCCACCCTCTTCGGGGACGTGGACAACTCCATGCGGATCGCGCGCGAGGAGATCTTCGGCCCGGTCGTCTGCCTGATCCCGTACGGGGACGAGGCGGAGGCGGTACGGGTGGCCAACGACTCGGAGTTCGGCCTCAGCGGCAGCGTCTGGACCGGCGACGTCGAGCACGGCATCGACTTCGGGCGGCAGATCCGCACCGGCACCTTCAACGTCAACACCTTCAGCCTGGACATGCTCGGCCCGTTCGGCGGCTACAAGAACAGCGGCGTGGGCCGGGAGTTCGGCCCGGAGGGGCTGAGCGAGTACCTGGAGCACAAGATGATCCACCTCCCGGCGACGTATGCGCCGGGTGCGGGCGAGGCGGGTGCCTGATGGGTGACCGCTGGCAGGTCGAGGTGGACCGGGGGGTCTGCATCGGCTCGGGCATGTGCGTGAACCACGCCCCGGACGGCTTCGTCCTGGACTCGGCGCGCCAGTCCCACCCCCGCACCCCGCAGTCGGACGCGAACGAACCGATCCTCACGGCGGCCGAAGGCTGCCCGGTGGAGGCCATCCTGATCACGCTGGCCGCCACGGGCGAACCGGTCTTCCCACCGGAGGAATAGCGACGGGGCGGCTCGCTGCGCGGGCCGCTCGGGCCGGTTGGCTGCGCCGCTCGGGCCGGTTGGCTGCGCCGCGCGTGCGGGGTCGGCGGGGGCGGGTTGCGGCGGGGGCGGGCGCGCGCCGGGGCGTCTCCTCGGGCGCCGAACGTTTCCAGGGGTCGGAAAGCGCAGGCACCTTGCGTTCGGCACCCTGCGGGGATCACCCCAACACACACCCACCCCCGCCCCAACCGGCCGGGCGGGATCCCGGCGTTCCGGCCGGGCCGGTCATCGGGGCTCCGGCACACACCTGGCGGCGGCTGGCCGGCGGCCATCGTGCCGACCGGCGTCAGCCCGGGCCGTCCCGTCGCAGCGGGGGTCCGCCGGGGCTCACTTCGCCCTTTCGGCGGCGCTCCGCTCGACGCAGAACTCGTTGCCCTCGGGGTCGGCGAGCGTCACCCACCCGGTCCCGTCCGGCCTCCGGTGGTCGCCGACGACGGTGGCGCCCAGGGCGACGATGCGCTCCACCTCCTCGTCGCGCGTGCGGTCCTGTGGCTGTAGGTCCACGTGCACACGGTTCTTGACGCTCTTGGCATCGGGAACCGTCACGAAGAGCAGCGTCGAGCCGGGCGCCGTGACCAGCGCCTCGGGGTCCCCGGGGAAGTCGTCGTCGGCGAGAGAGCCGTCCAGGACGGCGGCCCAGAACTGCCCGAGGCCGTAGGCGTCGGAGCAGTCGACTGTGATGTGTCGTACGAGAGAAGCCATGGGCGGGACTATCGAACAGCCCGCCGACCCTGTCCACCGAGATTGCGGGGCGGCACCCCGGATCACGGGCCTTCCCCGCTGGGTCAAAGGCGCCTTGCAGGCGCGGCCGCTTCCCTCGACCCGGCGGCTCGGCTACGCCGGGCGCGCCAGCTCCACACGGTGTGCCCGATGAGAGCGACGGCGGCGACGCATGCCGCAACGCGCGTTACGTTCCAGGTCAGAGCGAAAACCGCCCCCTCCGAGTCCGCCTCCACGCTCAATCGCTGAGTCGCCTCGAAGAAGGCGGTGAGAGGAACAACCAGACGGAACAGAAGGCCACCCACTCCGGGCGTTCGGGCTACGTTCCCCATGAGTCCCACGGGTGCGCCGAACACGAAGGCCGCTGTTCCCCACAGAAGAATCTGGCCTGGCCGGAGGTGTTACCCGCACGCCTTCACCTTCGTCGACGGCCCCGTGCGCGGCTATGTGGCGGGGCAGAGCCCTTCCGTCGCGAGCGTCTACCGGGCCCTCGCCGAACACCACAAGGCCCAGGCGTACCCCGAGGCCGTCGAAGCGGCCCAAGCCGACTTCGCAGCCCTGCGCCAGCGCTCAGTGACCGCACCCACCAGCCCATAGAGAAGTCGCTACTGCCCGTGCCGGTCCTCCCCAAGGGCCGGTACCGGCTTCGCACGGTGTCGGGCGAAAGCCGTCGGCGTGGTCGCGATTCGGTCGCAGTCGACTCACCACAAATGGGCGGAGTCACCGCACCGGAAACCGAGAGCGGCCGTCTTCGTTCTGGCCGTTCGGAGCCTCCACAGAGGCCGCAGTCGCGCCCGTGAGTGGCGTCGGCTAAATCCGTTCAGGCTCGCAGGTCGCTTGCTGGGAGGCGTCGTAGGTGCCATAGCACAGAGCGACGACTCCTGAGATATCCATGATCTCCCACTCGAGCTTGTGCCTGACCTGTCCGTGAAATTCCTCGGGCACCTGCACCGTCAGCATGAGCCGGCCCTCTTCCTTCTCGGTGAAGGACACGTTCGTCGCCCCGAACTCCTTGAGCCGCTCCTTGCGCTTATTGAAGAGGGGGTCGTGAAGCCGGCTGACGGAGTCGAGGTTCGCGTAGAAGGCGTACTTGAATGTCTGCTCGTTCCCGGAGTGCGACGGCACGGCAAAAGCCAATGCCAGGGCGAGCGCGGCTGCGATCGGGGAAGCCGCGACCCACCATCCTCCCGGACGGTTATCGGCGTCAGCGAGGGCTGCGAACAGGAGCAGTACGGCTGCAGGTAGGAACAGAAACATACCGACGAGCAGGCCGAACACCCCCCAGACCAGCAGCCCGGAGCTCAGGAAGATGCACGTGCGAGCAAAGGCCTTGGGATGTTTGCGCAGTTGGAGCGGGATCGCCACCGCCAACGCGGTGAACACGAAGAGCTCGGCGACCGCGAAGAACATGATCAATCCGCCCACGGTCACGGCCGCGGCGACCACCACAGCCGCCACGGCCCACCCCGTCTGCCGGGCCGACACCTTCTGCACTTCGGACACGCTTCCCCCTTTGAACGCGTTCAACTGAACATGTTCAAGATAGTGCATGGGCGTGGCGCGCTCAAGCGATCAACCCGCCAGAGGCACCCACGCCGAGTGAGCAGCCCCGGCAGGCCTGGTCGAACAGGCCGGGTAGCGGGACCGATGTCCAGGAAGGCGCGGCTCGTGTACCCGCCCAGGCAGGCGTCAGAGATGACCTGGCCGCAAGGGGATAGACAGCAGCCGACGGCCGAGGCCGGCTTCCTCCTGTTCCAGCCGGACAGCCCGTCCAGGGGCAGGAACTGGAACGCCCGGCCGGGGGCTTACGACCCGGGGCAATCGTCCGGTCCCTGCCGGCTTTGCGGTCGGTCTGCCTGACGCCCCGGGCTTACGGACGGCTGCGAGCTGGGCGCATGGGGGTGGCCCATGCGGTTGCACCCCACAGCAGGCCCCAGACCAGGAAGTAGGGTGACCAGAGCAGCAGGTCCACACGGGACAGATGGCGCGCGATCTCCACGTCGGACGGAGCCACGTGAACGCTGCCCGTCAACACCATGACGTCACCGATGAATCCAAAACCCAGCGCGCCACACGCCCGCAACACCATGAGACATCCGATGACCCACATCGGTACGGTCAAAAGCCGGCGGGGCAGCGTACGTCCCCAGGGCCGCAGGGTAACGAGCACCGCCAATACACCCAAGACGACGAGGCCCACCGATATCCAGTGACCGGCGATGGTGCCGGGAGTTTGCGCGACGAGCTCCTCACGGGCCGAACGCGGCAAGGGGGCAGTGGAGGTGAGCGCCGTACCGCCCAACGCCCAATAGAGTTTCAGAGTTCCATAGCCAGCGAGGCTCCATGCACAGGTCGCGTAAGCGGCCCATCGCCGTACTGACAAAGCGCGGTCCATCGCAGTCCGCGTCTCCACCGCCTCCTTCACCCCGGATCCCGCCCCGTGTTCGCCACGGCTGTGGTGTCGCATCCCAGACGGAGAGTGAAGATCCAGGCCGTGGCCAGCCAGAGGCAGAGGCCGGCGCCTCCCTGAACAGCAGCCCACACCGACCATCCCCCCGGACCGGTGGGAAAGAGGACGTCCCGTACCACGTGGATTTGGCTGACCGCCGCCAGAGCACCCGTTGCCCACAGCCCAAGGAGCAGCAGCGGGCGCGGTGCCAGACCGCCCCACGGCCGTACGGCGGCGAGCGCGATTGCGGCAGACAACAGACCAAGTAGGGCCAGCGTCCACTGGGTGAGCGCGACATCAGAAGTCTCGGCATATTGCGAGGCGCTCACCAACGGCCCACCGGGAATGCCCAGGCGACCCTGCGCCGCATAGGAGCCCTTCTCCCCCGCATAGACCAGTTGGGCGAGTACGGACATGTAGGCGGGCCAGGCCCATGTGCGGGTCACCGCGGTCGGGTGGCGCGCCGGCCGCCACCGCCGAGCGGCGGCTTCTATCGCCTTCGCGTTCATGCGCCCGGCACCTGGCTCAGGTCAGAGAAGCTCGTCATGCGTTCACCATCACGCCGGCACCCGCGCCCGGTCTTCATACCCGAGAATGAGCCATCTCCCCCGCGCGAGGGAGACAGAGAGAGAAACCCTGACAGGGATCACGATTTACGGCCTCATCCTGCAGCCCGGGGAGACCAGCGGCCCAGGTCAGAGCGTGGGGACTTTGATCGCCTCCGAAGCCGCTACCAGCTTTCACATGGCGGCTTCGCCGCGCGTTCCCTCCCCACGGCCACTCCCGGGCGCCCCTCCATGCCCAGCGCCCTGTGCCCGTTTCCTGTCCTTCGCAGGCAGCCGCCCCCTTGACCGTTGACGCGGGCGTTCAGCGGCCATCGTAGGTGCGGGCGCGGGGCGTCGCCCCGAACGAGCGGTCAGGCAGGAGTAGAACTCGCCCCCAAAGCTGGACAGTTCCGCCAACGCCTCTCGCAGGGCACCACGATGCAGCAGACTCAACCTGTTGCGAAAGTGCGGGTCGTACCGGTTGCCAAGGTCCAGGCATGACGCGCCCTATAGCTCACGATGTAGGCCTGCTGGATCGGCATGATCCCTCGATTCGTGTCGGTATGCGATTGCCTTCCGAACAACGATCGTAGCCACGCCTGGGCACGTCGGGGGCCTGGCGGCGGAGCGCGCCGCGAAGGAAGCAGCCGCGGACTGCACGGGCCCGACGAGGGGTCAACCCAACATGCGTCGAACCGACCAACGGGGAGGGTGGCCGGAAGGACACGGCCGGCCCCCTCCGGACCATCCGAGGTCATGATCGCAGCGCCAACCACGGTTCCGTCGACCCCGAGGCCGGACCCGGTCACCCCGACGCCAGCCGGACCGTGATCAATCTCAACGGCACTTTCTGTACCGCAACTACTCACACCCGGAGAGCCCCGTGGGTTCAGGGAAACTGAAGCCTGTTCAGCGGGAACCCGCGGGTCGGTCCGTGTGCATCAGCTGGGGGTCTCCGTGGGTTCTGCGGGAACGTGGGGGTCGCCTGCGAGGCGGCGGGCTTCGGCCCTGATCTCGGCATCGACCTGGTCCACTGTTCTGTCGCCGTATTCGAGGACGTCGTACTCGTCGTCGAGTTCGGCGAGGCGCTCAGTCAGGGGCAGCCCATGTCCGTAGCGCCGGTGAATCCGGAAAGTGAACTCCCCAGGTGTCAGCTCGCCAGCGAGCATGCGGCGTGCGAGGGCGCGGGCGGCGGCTTCTTGACCGGCATCGCTTGCCAGCGAATAGAAGGTGAGGCCGAGTTCGTCGAGTGCTGCGGGAAGCAGATCGTGGACGTCGTAGTCCGCCTCGGCACGTGTGCAGGCGGCAAGGATACGAAGGCCGGGGGTGTCGAGTCCGGCGACGAGCGCATCACAGGCCGCATCGACCACGTGGCTCGCACGGGCTTCTCCCACGCTCCAGAGAGTGGCGTGGTCCTGTAGGGCGCTTGCTGCTGCTTCGGTCGACGTCACCGGCCCGATTATTCCCTTCAGGGTGCGTCCCGGTCGAGCAGATTTCATAGAAGCTGCTGTTCAGCGGCCTGTTCCAGTAGCGCTCGTGCGGAGTCCGCGTAACGCATCGCGGTCTTCTCGTCAAGCCCGAACACCTCGGCGAGGTGGAGCGGGTCCGGCCCGTGGGTGAGGGCAAGAATCCCGAAGTTGCGTCACCGGACCACAGAGCACTCGAAGGAGGAGGAACACCCTGGCCACAAGGGAAAGGACTCAGCAAAGCTCAGGAGAACTCACGGGATGTCGCACAACGGGCGGCGGACGCGTGATCGAGGAGCGCGTAGCGATGCGGGTGCGTTCCTGGCTCTGTCGGGGCATGCCACCACCCCGTCTCTTGCTCGAACTCCCGGCCCATTCCTTTGGGGTTTCCCGGCTGTCCTCGGTCTTTCCGGGCCGGCCCGACACGGAGAGACGATGGGGCCGGCGGGAAACCCCCAGAGCGTCACTGATCCCATTTCCGACGCGGACACCGACCCCCACAAGCGCCGCCACGCCTTCCCCTCCGGCCCCCGGCCCCCCCGTCCCGCCGGAGCCCCGTCCGGCCGCCGCCCGCGCCCCGCCTTCAGCGGTCGGTTCAGGCCTTTTCCGGGGCCGTCAGGTCGATCAGACGGCACACCGTCTCGATGTCGATCTTGACCTGGGCGATCGACGCGCGGCCGGAAAGCCACGTGATCAGCGCCGAGTGCCAGGTGTGCTCGATGACCCGGACCGCCGAGAGCTGTTCCGCGGTCGGCGGGCCCTCCAGGCCCATCGCGTCCAGGATGATCGCCGTGGTCAGCCGGGACACCGTGTCCACCTCGGGGCTCACGCTGCGGTCGGCGAAGGTCAGTGCCCGCACCATCGCGTCGGCCAGCTGCGGTTCCCGCTGGAGGGCGCGGAAGGCGCGCATCAGGGTCTCCGCGACCCGGGCCGCCGGATCGTCCCCGGCCGGCGGGCGCTTGCGCAGCGTGGTGTGCATGTGCTGGAGCTGGTCCTGCATGGTGGCGACCAGCAGGTGCACCTTGGAGGGGAAGTAGCGGTAGAGCGTGCCCAGAGCCACCCCGGCCGCCTCCGCGACCTCGCGCATCTGGACGGCGTCGAAACCGCCCCGGCTGGCCAGCTGCGCGCTGGCGTGCAGGATGCGGCGCCGGCGCGCCTCCTGGCGCTCCGTCAGGGGAGGCGACGCCGGTGTGGTGACGGCCTTCACTTCCGCTGTCATGTGTCCCGTTCCGTGTCGTTGCGCGGGCTGATTCCGGGCTGGTCCGCGGTCAGCATGGCAGGCGCCGCAGTCGTGGCGCGAATCACCTGCTCCGCCTCTTACGGTGTAGTTTCCGGCCGGTAGATTCAATGCTCTTCGACGGATCAAGTCTGAAACTTGTTCTACATTATCCGAGCGGTTACGCTCCGGCGAAAGTTGCAGGGAGAAGGGGGCCGAGAGTGACCGCTGAGGCCATGGTGACGAGCCCTTTCGCGGGTTCCGCCACCGACGGCGACCGCCCGCTGCGCATCGCACTCCTCACCTATAAGGGGAACCCGTTCTGCGGCGGCCAGGGCGTCTACGTCCGCCACCTCTCGCGCGAGCTCGTACAGCTGGGGCACTCCGTCGAAGTGATCGGCGCGCAGCCCTACCCGGTGCTCGACACGGGCGCCTCGCTCACCGAGCTCCCGAGCCTGGACCTCTACCGCAGCCCCGACCCCTTCCGCACTCCCAAGCGCGAGGAGTACCGGGACTGGATCGACGCCGTCGAGGTAGCCACCATGTGGACCGGCGGCTTCCCCGAGCCGCTGACCTTCTCGCTGCGCGCCCGCCGCCATCTGACCGCGCGCGCGGGGGACTTCGACGTCATCCACGACAACCAGACCCTCGGGTACGGGCTCCTCGGCGACCTCGGCGCCCCGCTGGTCACGACGATCCACCACCCCATCACCGTGGACCGCAAGCTCGACCTCGACGCCGCGAAGGGCCGCGTGAAGCGGGCCTCCGTGCGCCGCTGGTACGCCTTCACGCGCATGCAGGGCCGCGTGGCCCGCAGGCTCCCGTCCGTCCTCACCGTCTCCGGGTCCTCCCAGCAGGAGATCGCCCAGCACCTGGGCGTCCGGGACGAGCGCATCCACGTCGTGCACATCGGCGCCGACACCGACCTGTGGTCGCCGGACGCCTCCGTCGCCGAGGTCCCCGGCCGCATCGTCACCACCTCCAGCGCCGACGTGCCGCTCAAGGGGCTCGTGTACCTCGTCGAGGCCCTCGCGAAGCTGCGCACCGAGCAGCCCGAGGCCCACCTCGTCGTCGTCGGCAAGCGCGCCGAACAGGGGCCGGTCGCCCGCGCCATCGAGACGTACGGCCTCCAGGACGCCGTCCGCTTCGTCAAGGGCATCACCGACGCCGAACTCGTCGACCTCGTCCGCAGCGCCCAGATCGCCTGCGTGCCCTCCCTCTACGAGGGTTTCTCGCTCCCGGCGGCCGAGGCCATGGCCACCGGCACCCCGCTCGTCGCCACCACCGGCGGCGCGATCCCCGAAGTCGCCGGACCCGACGGCGAGACCTGCCTCGCGGTGCCCCCGGGCGACGCGGGCGCGCTGGCCGCCGCCCTGGGCCGGATGCTGGGCGACCCGCAGCTGCGGGCCCGCCTCGGCGCCGCCGGGCGCGAACGGGTCCTGACCCGCTTCACCTGGGCCAAGGCCGCCGAAGGCACCGTCGCGCACTACCGCGCCGCCATCGAGCAGGCCGCCCGTACCCGCCGCGCGCGGTGACCTGCCGCGCGCGGTGACCCTCCGCCTCATCCACACCCCCGCCCCACACCCCCGCGACCGCGAAGGCAGGACCCCGTGCTGACCGTCGATTTCTCCCGGTTCCCGCTCGCCGCAGGCGACCGCGTACTCGATCTGGGCTGCGGCGCAGGCCGGCACGCCTTCGAGTGCTACCGGAGAGGCGCCCAGGTGGTCGCCGTCGACCGCAACGGCGAGGAGATCCGCGAGGTCGCCAAGTGGTTCGCCGCCATGAAGGAGGCCGGCGAGGCCCCGGCCGGTGCCACCGCCACCGCGATGGAGGGCGACGCCCTCGCCCTGCCCTTCCCCGACGACTCCTTCGACGTCGTGATCATCTCCGAGGTCATGGAGCACATCCACGACGACAAGGGCGTGCTCGCCGAGATGGTGCGCGTGCTCAAGCCCGGCGGACGCATCGCCATCACCGTCCCGCGCTACGGCCCCGAGAAGATCTGCTGGGCGCTCTCCGACGCCTACCACGAGGTCGAGGGCGGCCACATCCGCATCTACAAGGCGGACGAGCTCCTCGGCAAGATGCGGGCCGCCGGCCTCAAGCCCTACGGCACGCACCACGCGCACGGACTGCACTCCCCGTACTGGTGGCTCAAGTGCGCCTTCGGCGTCGACAACGACAAGGCGCTGCCCGTCAAGGCGTACCACAAGCTCCTGGTCTGGGACATCATGAAGAAGCCGCTGGCCACGCGCCTCGCCGAGCAGGCCCTGAACCCGCTCATCGGCAAGAGCTTCGTGGCGTACGCGACCAAGCCCCACCTCCCCGTCGGCGCGACCCAGTGAGCTCGCCCGGGCGCACCGAACACCTGGTCCTGGACGGCGTACTGACCGCCGAGCAGGCCGCCGAGACGGTGGCGGGCATCCTCGCCGCCCAGCGCGAGGACGGGGCCATCCCGTGGTTCCGCGGGCACCACCTCGACCCGTGGGACCACACCGAGGCCGCGATGGCCCTGGACGCGGCCGGTGAGCACGAGGCCGCCGAGCGGGCGTACGCCTGGCTGGCGCGGCACCAGAACCAGGACGGCTCCTGGTACGCGGCCTACGCCGACCGGCCCGACGGCGTGGACACCGCCGAGCCGCAGGACGCGAGCCGCGAGAGCAACTTCACCGCCTACATAGCCGTCGGCGTCTGGCACCACTACCTGTCCACCGGCGACGACACCTTCCTCGACCGCATGTGGCCGGCCGTCTACGCGGCCGTCGAGTGCGTCCTGACGCTCCAGCAGCCGGGCGGCGAGATCGGCTGGAAGCGGGAGGCCGACGGCACCGCCGTCACCGACGCCCTCCTCACCGGCTCCTCCTCCATCCACCAGGCGCTGCGCTGCGCCCTGGCCATCGCCGAGCACCGCGAGGAGCCGCAGCCCGACTGGGAGCTCGCCGCGGGCGCCCTGCGGCACGCGATCCGGCGCCACCCCGAGCGGTTCCTCGACAAGAACCACTACTCGATGGACTGGTACTACCCGGTCCTCGGCGGCGCCCTGACCGGCGCCGAGGCCACGGCGCGCATCGAGGAGCGCTGGGACGAGTTCGTGGTCCCGGACCTCGGCGTGCGCTGCGTCCTGCCGAACCCGTGGGTGACGGGCGGCGAGTCCTGCGAGCTGGCGCTCGCGCTGTGGGCGACGGGCGAGTCGGACCGGGCGCTGGAGGTCCTGCGCTCGATCGGCCACCTGCGCGCCGACAACGGCATGTACTGGACGGGCTACGTCTTCCAGGACGAGGCGGTCTGGCCCGTCGAGCAGACCACTTGGACCGCCGGGTCCCTGCTGCTCGCCGTGGCGGCGCTGGGCGGGGACGAGGCCACCACCGAGGTGTTCGGCGGGACCTCGCTCCCGGCCGGGCTGGAGCCGGACTGCTGCCGCTGAGCCGGGGCCGGCGTCAGCGGCGGTAGAGCCAGCCGGCGACGGCGTGGCCGACGAGGAGGTAGACCACGGCGGCCACGCCGTAGCCGAAGACGACCTGGACCCATTCCTTGCTGAAGGTGAACAGGTCGTAGGACCAGCCGGCCAGCCAGCTGGCGGTGTCGTGGACGAACTCCACGAGCTCGTTGCCCCGGTTGGCGTCCAGCAGGTACATCAGGATCCACAGGGCGATCACGAAGGCCAGTACGTCCGCCACCAGTGCGACGGCCCGCCCGGCCTGACTGCTTCCTCGGGCGTGTACTCGGGTGTGTGTGGGCATGTGCCGCGTGTTGCCGCGTTGGCGGACGGCAAACCCCCGAACGGGTCCCGCGAGTGGCGGGACCGTGGGGCCGGGGTGAGGCTGCGAGGGACGCCTCAGTCCCCGGAGGAAACCGTGCCCGTACCCACGACCGTCCGATTCCGCCGTGCCGTCACGGCGGTGGTCCTCTCCACCGCGCTGATGGTCGGCGCGACCGCCTGCGGCAGCGGCGGCAGCGGCCCGCGCGAGGAACTGTCCGCCGCGTCGATGGGGGAGCTGGCCGCGCTCGCGGCGGCGGAGCCCGTCGCGGCCGAGGCCGACGAACTGGCCGCGGTGACGCCGTCGCCCAGCACGTCCGCCGAGAAGCAGAAGTTCGCCAAGACGCGCTTCGTGGCCAACGCGGGCCTCGCGGCGGGTGCGACCTACCAGTGGATCGTCAAGCCGTACCGCGCGGGCAAGTTCAAGAAGGGCGCCAAGGGCCGGACCTTCGCGCTCATCAAGGCGGGCCTCGCGGGGGCGTTCGCGTACAACCGGCTGAAGGCGGCGGCCGACAACGCCAAGGGCGACCCGCTGCTGTCGAAGGCCATGGCCCCGCTGACGGCGGGCATCGAGTCCCTCAAGGGCCTCGGCAGCAAACTCCGCAAGGGCCAGGCCGGCGACGCCGACATCAACTCCTTCGACGACGTCATCAGCAGCGTCAAGGACGCCGGCAAGAGCGCGGGCGCGGACGTCGTCGACAAGGTCCCGAGCACGTCACAGCTGGGCGGCGGCTGAGCCCGCCGCCCGGCCCGCCGCCCGGCCGCGGCCTGTTTCAATGGGCGGATGATCGAGTACGTGTTCCTCGCCGCCGGGGCCGCCGGAGCCGCGTGGCTGGTGCGGCGCAAGCACCTCGCGCGGACGGCCGCCGGCCCCGTGCCCGGGATCCCCGGGATGGCGCGCCGGCCCGCCGGCGAGGGGCGCTGGCGGGCCGGGCGGCTGTACGCCGACGGGGGCGCAGCCCGCTGGGTCCCCGAGCGCGGTGAGCCCGTACCGCTGCCCGGCGGGCGGGCCACCGGGGTGCGGGTCCCCTCCGTGAAGGAGGGCATCGTCATCAACCCCGGCTCGCGGATCGTCACCTGTACCTACGAGGGCGGCGGGAGCATCGAGATCGCGGTCATGCCGCTGGACGTGCGCGAGCTGCTGGAGGCCGTCCCCCAGGCGGACGACCCGGACCGGACCTAGCCGGCCCGGTGCCCGACACCGTCGGGGGTTCAGGCCGGCGTCAGGAGCTGGTCCTTGGTCTCGCGGTCACGCGCCGCGTCGACGTCGTTGATCTGCCAAGTGACCTCGTTGAACGCGTGGGCGCAGTTCATCATCTCCCGGTAGGTGGACCGGCGCCGGTCGCGCTGTTCGCGAAGGGCCTGTGCCGTCGCGGTGGTCCGGGCCTGGGCCAGCGCCGCGCGGGAGGTCGCCCGGGCGGTCATCCAGCTGGCTCCGAGCGCGGTCAGCGCGGTGAGGACGCCGACCCACAGCCCGCTGTTCGCCATGACCGAGGAGTCTGCCACCGGGAGTGCCGTCGCGACAGCACGCGCCCGGGGTCCGGAACGGCCCGCAGGGTAGGGTGTGACGTCCCAACTAGCCTTGTGGAGACGGAACATGCGGATATCTGCCCTGTCTGCCGCCCTCGCCGTGACGGCCGTGACGCTAGCGGGATCGGCGACCCCGGCCGCGGCCGAGCCCACCGCCCTCACGATCCCCCTGGAGGCCGGCGCCAACCTCCACCACAGCACCGGATCGGTGACCTACGAGCGCGTCGACGGAGCGGTGAACTCCGTCAGGATCATCTCGGTGCGGGCGACCGGCGGTGACAAGGCCTGCGCCTGGGTGCAGTGGAACGACCCGAAGGCCGGCGGGGACGGATGGAGCTCCCTCATCTCCGAACCCGGCTGTTACGGCGGCACCGTGGAGGAGACGCCCAACGTCGTCATCAAGGCCCCGGCCGGTCATCCGCTCAAGGTGCGCCTGGCCGCGTACCACTTCGACAGCGCCGAAGTGATCCACAAGGACATCGCGAAGTTCTAGCCGTTGAGCTCCGCCAGGACGCGCAGGGTGTGCGGGTCCGGGGCCGTCACGAGGAGGTCGGTGACCGGGCCCTTGCGCCACAGCTCCAGGCGCTCGGCGATCCGCTCGCGGGGGCCGACCAGGGAGATCTCGTCGGCGAACGCGTCCGGGACGGCCAGGACCGCTTCCTCCTTGCGGCCGGCGAGGAACAGCTCCTGGATGCGGCGGGCCTCCTCCTCGTAGCCCATCCGGGCCATCAGGTCGGCGTGGAAGTTGCGGGCCGCGTGGCCCATGCCGCCGATGTAGAAGCAGAGCATCGCCTTGACCGGAAGGAGCCCCTCGGCGACGTCGTCGCAGACCTTGGCGCGGGCCATCGGCGCGATCATGAAGCCCTCGGGGAGGTCCGTCAGTGCGGCCCGGTAGACGTCCGTGCGGGTCGGCGACCAGTACAGGGGCAGCCAGCCGTCCGCGATCCGCGTGGTCTGGGCGATGTTCTTCGGTCCCTCGGCGCCCAGCAGGATCGGCAGGTCGGCGCGGAGCGGATGGGTGATGGGCTTCAGGGGCTTGCCCATGCCGGTGCCGTCCCCGCCGCGGTACGGGTGGCTGTGGAAGCGGCCGTCCAGCGCGACCGGGCCCTCGCGGCGCAGAACCTGTCGGATCACGTCGACGTACTCGCGGGTCGCGGTGAGGGGGCTCGCGGGGAAGGGGCGCCCGTACCAGCCCTCGACCACCTGCGGGCCGGACAGGCCGAGGCCCAGCATCATCCGGCCGCCGGAGAGGTGGTCCAGGGTGAGGGCGTGCATGGCGGTGGCGGTCGGGGTGCGGGCGGCCATCTGCGCGATGGCCGTGCCGAGGCGGATCCGCGAGGTGTGCGCGGCGATCCAGGTCAGCGGGGTGAAGGCGTCCGAGCCCCACGCCTCGGCGGTCCACACCGAGTCGTAGCCGAGGCGCTCGGCCTCGGTGGCGAGGTCGAGGTGGGCGGGCTGGGGGCCGCGGCCCCAGTAGCCGAGTGCGAGTCCGAGGCGCATGAACGTCCCTCCGCGGTGCCGACAGCCGTACCTGACGATGCGTCAGATGCCTGGCGACTGTAAGGCAACGGCCCCCCGCCCGGAAGGGCGGGGGGCCGTCGTGTGCGCGGGAGCGGGGCTCAGCCGCGCTGGATGCCCGAGGTGTCGTTCAGGATGCCGCGGCGGCCGTCCTGGGTCTGCGCGACCAGGGTGGCCGGGCCGCGCTGCTCGACGGCCAGGTACCAGGTGCCCGGGGCGAGTTCGGCGATCGGGGTGGGGGTGCCGTCCTCGGCGAAGAGGGGGCGGGCCACCGGGACCGCGAACCAGAACGGGGTGAAGTCCGCCGCCGGGGCGGGCGCCGGAGCCGGCTGGTGGGCGTCCTGCGGCGCCGGCGTCGGGGTGCCGCCGTACGGCGGGACCGGCTGCGGGGTGGAACCGTAGGGCTGCCGGCCGCCCGGGTAGCCGTACCCGGCACCCGGCTGGGGCTGGCCCCCGTACGGCGGCACCGCGGCCGGCTTCGGCTCCGGCACCAGCTGGCCCGCCAGGGCCGGGATCTTCGCACCGGCCACGGCCACGCCGGCCAGCGCCAGGGTGGCGAGGAAGGCGATGACGGCGCCGGCGCCCAGGTCGAGCTGGCTCGGGCAGGTGATCAGGGCCCACAGCGCGGACCAGGCGGCCGAGACGGCGAGCACGGTGCCCCACGCCGTCAGCGGGAAGCCCAACACCTTGCGGGACTCCGGCTGGAAACGGGCCGCGATGAGCAGGCCGGCGGCGATGAAGCCGAGCAGGAAGACGCTGGGCAGCGCCAGACGGTAGGCGTCGGTGTCCCACGCGCTCGGGAGGTCACCACCCGTCGCGGAGTAGAAATCGAGGAACGAGGCGATGAACAGCAGCACCGCTGCTCCGATCACCACGCCGTCGCCTCGAGTGAGGGAGCGGATGTTCACGTCTTAGGTGTCCTTCTCGGTCTCGGTCGTCTCGTGGTGCCGCGGTCGCAGGTCGTTCCTGCAGCAGGTCGGGCGGCACCATGGTACGGACGTTCCCCGCGGCCGAGAGGATCGGGGCGGCGAGCAGCCCCGGCGGGGCTGCCGAGGGGGCCTACCCGCCGAGGAAGCCGACGATGCCGTCCGCGATGCCCTGCGCCGCCTTCTGCCGCCACTCCGGACTCGTCAGCTGCGCCGCGTCCTTGGCATCACGCATGTTGCCGCATTCGATGAACACCTTGGGCCGAGTTGACAGGTTCAGTCCGCCCAGGTCGTCACGGACGACCAAACCGGTACCGCCCCCGAGGTAGTTGGCGGGAGCCGAGCCCGTGGTGCGGGCGAAGTTCCCGGCGATCCGCTCGCCGAGCTCGCGGGAGGGTCCGACGATCTTCGAGGTGTCCGCGGCGCCGCCCTTGACCTTGGCCGGGAGGATGACGTGGAAGCCGCGGCTGCCCGCGGACACCCCGTCGGCGTGGACGGAGACGACGGCGTCGGCGTTCGCCTCGTTGCCGATGCGGGCCCGCTCGGTGATGCAGGGGCCCCAGGGCCGGTCCTGCTGGTGGGTGAGGACCACCTTCGCGCCCTGGGCCTCCAGGGCCGCCCGCAGGCGCAGGGACACGTCGTAGGTGAACTCCGCCTCCATGTAGCCGGAGTTGGTGGTGGTGCCGGTGGTGTCGCACTCCTTGTGGCCCGTGCCGATGTCGACCTGCTGGTCGATCTCGTCGGTGTGCTTGAAGTTGCCCGTGTTGTGGCCGGGGTCGACGACCACCGTCTTGCCCGCGAGCGCGCCCTTCGCGGGCGCGGGTACGGGGGCCGCCGCGGGCGTACTCGCGCCCGCGGTCGGGCTGCCGCTCGGGGTGGACCCCGGCTTCGCGTCCCGCTGGCCCGGAGACAGGGACGAGTGCGAGGCGGGCAGCGGCCGGGGCTGCTGCCCGTCGGACCCGGAGCCGGCCAGTACCTGGGTCAGCACCCAGCCCGCCAGAGCGGCCGGGGCGAGCGCGGCGACCCCGACGACCAGCGTGGAGCGTCGGGTGAACCAGGGCCGGTCCGGACTGACCGAGGAACCGGACTCGGGGGGCGGGGCACTGTCGTCTTTGCGCACGCGGCGATGCTAGACCGCCGCACGGCGGCCCGGCCGGTCCCTGGGCCATCCGGGGGCGTGGTGCGATTGTCGGTCCGCCGTTCGTCGGCTCAGATGCCCGGGCCCGTGCGGCGCAGCACCCGCAGCGAGTCGGTGACCGAGATCTCCTCGAAGGCGCCGGAGGCCAGGGCCCGCAGGTAGATCCGGTACGGGGCCTGCCCGCCGTCGGCCGGATCCGGGAACACGTCGTGGATGACCAGCGTGCCGCCCTCCGCGACGTGCGGGGCCCAGCCCTCGTAGTCACCGGTGGCGTGCTCGTCGGTGTGGCCGCCGTCGATGAAGACGAAACCGAGCTTGCCGCCCCAGGCCGCCGCGACCTGCGGGGACCGGCCCACGACCGCGATCACGTGGTCTTCGAGACCGGCCTTGTGCAGGGTCCGGCGGAAGGTGGGCAGCGTGTCCATCAGGCCGATCTCCGGGTCCACGACCGTCGGGTCGTGGTACTCCCAGCCCGGCTGCTGCTCCTCGCTGCCCCGGTGGTGGTCGACGGTGATCGCCGCCACGCCGGCCTCACGGGCGGCGTCGGCCAGCAGGATCGTGGACCGGCCGCAGTACGTCCCCACCTCCAGCAGCGGCAGCCCCAGCGACGCCGCGGCAGCGGCCGCCTCGTACAGCGCGAGCCCCTCCCGTACGGGCATGAACCCCTTGGCGGCCTCGAAGGCGGCGAGGGTCTCCGGCTTGGGGTGGGCGGCCATGGGTTCCTCCTGAGCTGCGACTGGTCGGCCCATGCTGCCCTACCGCCGGGTAGGGGTCCATGCCGGGGCCCGGGCGGGCGGCCCCGGCTGGTCCCGGCGGGGGGCGGAGCGCGGCGGGCCCCGTTTCGCGCCACCGACTCTTCCTCGCCCCTGACCCCCCCTCAGCAGCCTCACCGTCCGCGACGGCCCCTCGGACAGCAGCGGGGCGGCGGCGGAATCCTCAACGGCGGTGGCGCGCTCACGCTCAACTGCGGCGACGGCCGATTGCGTGATTCATGCCACCTGTCCGCAGCCGGACGATTACGCTCGGCTACGGAACCACAACTCGCTTGGGGGTGACCGTCCATGGTCGGCGTGCGCGATCTCGATCCCAGCGCCTCACCGCTGGATTACTACGGCTACGAACTGCGTCGGCTGCGCGAGGGCGCCGGGCTGAAGCAGTCGCAGCTGGGCGACATCATCTACTGCACCGGCTCGCTGATCGGCCAGGTGGAGAACACGAAGCGGGTGCCGACGCGGGACTTCTCCGAACGGGTCGACGCGGCGCTGGGCACCGACGGGCACTTCTCCCGGCTGGTGGGGCTGGTCCTGCGGAGCGTGCTGCCGACGTGGTTCCAGGCGTACGCGGAGATGGAGGCCCGGGCGGCGTACATCTCCTCGTTCCAGGCGCAGCTGGTGGATGGTCTGTTGCAGACCGAGGCGTACGCGCGGGCCGTACTGGGGGCATGGAGCGAGGACAACCTCGACGCGAAAGTGGCAGCCCGGATGGAGCGGCAGCGGATCCTCGACCGCGAGAACCCGCCACTGAGTTGGGCGGTGCTGAGCGAGGCGGTGCTGCATCAGGAGGTCGGTGGTCGGGAGGTCATGAGGGAGCAACTTGTCCACTTGCTCGCTATGCAGAGGCGCCAGTGGGTGCAGGTGCAGATCCTGCCGTTCGGATCGGGAGCCCATGCGGGGCAGATGGGGTCGTTCACCCTCCTGCGGCTCGAAGACGAGCATGACCTTGTCTATACCGAGGACTTCGTCCAGGGCCATATGACGGCCAATCCGCAGGCTCTCAAGGAAGGTTCGCTCCGATACGATCATTTGCAGGCCGCCGCCCTCCCACTGGAGGATTCGGCGGCCCTGATCGCCCGCGTATTGGAGGAGCGCTATGGAGACCATCCAGAACCTGTCGGGCGCGCGGTGGCGTAAGTCCTCGTACAGCGGTGACACCGGTGGTCAGTGCGTCGAGTGCGCCCCCCTCGGCGCCGTCGCCTGGAGTAAGTCCTCGTACAGCGGCGACACCGGCGGCAACTGCGTCGAGGTCGCCGCTCAGCCGTGTCTCGTCGCCGTCCGGGATTCCAAGAACCCCGACGGTCCCTTCTTCACCGTCCACCCTTCGGCTTTCTCGGCGTTCGTGAGGGCCGTCTCTGTATGATCCGCTCCCGACTGGGGGCAGGGGATCCGGGGGAGCAGAGGCTATGGAGCACGTAGGGCCGGGCGGCCCGACGCACGTGGGGCCGTTCGAGGTCGTCGGCGTGCTCGGGCAGGGCGGGATGGGCCGGGTGCTGTTGGGCGCCGGGCCGGACGGGCGGCTCGTCGCCGTCAAGCAGGTGCTCGCGCACTTCGCCGACGACGAGGGCTTCCGGGCCCGGTTCCGCCGTGAGGTCACCGCTTCGCGCAAGGTGTCCGGGGCCTACACGGCCGCGGTGATCGATGCCGATCCGGACGCGCCGACGCCCTGGTTGGCCTCGGTGTTCGTGGCCGGGCCCTCGCTGGGGGCCGTGGTCAAGGCGGTCGGGGTGCTGCCGGAGGACGTCGTACGCCGCCTCGCGGCCGGCCTGACGTCGGCCCTGGCGGAGATCCACCGGGCCGGGCTCGTCCACCGGGACCTCAAGCCCGACAACGTGCTCCTCGCCGAGGACGGCGTCCGCGTCATCGACCTCGGCATCGCACGGGTCACCGAGGGCGAGGCCGAGGGCGACACCGGGCTGACGCGTACGGGGTGGGTCGTCGGTTCGCCCGCGTACATGTCGCCCGAGCAGGCCGAGGGCAAGCCGCTCACGCCCGCCAGTGACGTCTTCTCCCTCGGGTCCGTGCTGGTCATGGCGCTGACGGGCCGCAGCCCCTTCGCCGGGACCTCCACGCTCAAGACGCTGTACGACGTGGCGCACGGCGAGCCGGACCTCAGCGCGGTCCCGGCGGGCCTGCGCGACCTCGTCGCGCGCTGCCTGGCCAAGGACCCGGAGGCCAGGCCGTCCCCGGCGCAGCTGCGCGAGCTGATCGGGCCGGTCACCCCGGCGGGGCGGCAGTGGCCCTCCGCCGTGTACGGGATGCTCGCCGCGCAGCGGGCGCAGATCGACGGGCTGCTCGGCGGCGGCCCGGCCGCCGAACCGGAACCGCAGCCTTCGCCGCCTGCCCCGGAACCCACGCACGTGCCCACGCCTACGCCGGCACCCGCACCCGTGCCCACGCCTACGCCGGCACCCGCACCCGCACCCGTGCCCGTACCGGACGAGGAGCAGGTCGCGGACCGGACGCACGACGCGCCGCCCCCGCCCGTCCCGAAGGTCCCGCCCGTTCCGCCCCGTCCGACGGAACGGCCCACCGAGCCGAGCCCGTTGTCGCGGAGCCCGTGGCGCGACCGGCGCCGGATCACGGCCCTGGCGGCGGCCGCCGTGTTGCTGGTGGCCGGCACCGGGGTGGTGGCGTACGTACGGGACCGGATGAACGCCCCCGTCGCCTACAAGGCCGTTCCCACCTGCCAGGACACGCACGGGCAGCTGTCCCTGGAGCGTCCGGTGCCGTCCCTCGACACGCGCTCCGTGGAGGCCTGGGGCGTGCGTACGGGCTGCACCTGGAACGGGCTCGGCCAGGCCGCCTCGCCCCGCGCCCTCGTCCGCTGGGAACTCAGTCTCGGCGGGGACGCGACGCACAACGCGGACGCCCAGCGGGCCCGCTTCCGGGTGGACGCGGCCGGAAAGACCGCGGCTCCGAACCTGACCTTCGGGACGGAGGCCTACTGGGGGAGCCCCAGCCTCGACTGGACGTGCGCCCTCGCCGTGCGCGAGGGCAACCTCTCCGTCTGGGTGGGCCTGTACGCGAGCCCGTACAAGACGTCGGAGTGCCAGGACAAGGCGAAGGCGGTCGCCCGCGCCGCCCTGAAGGCCGCCCCCCGCTGACGCGCGGGGCCGCGGCTCAGGAGAACAGCTCGCCGAGCAGCTCGGGGCCGAGGGCGATGGCGGCGGGGCGGTAGGCGGGCGGCCGCGTGCCCATCAGCTCGCGCACCAGGAAGTCCCAGGCCCGCTTGCGGACGTAGGCCAGGCAGTCGAGCAGCGTGTGCTCGGCCCCGGGCACGATGAGCAGCTCGAAGTCCTTGTCGGCGGCGATGAGCCGGTCGGCGAACCGCAGGGTCTGGTCCGGGTGGACCTGGTCGTCCATCGCGCCGTGGACGAGCAGCAGCTTGCCCGCCAGCCGGTCCGCGAGGTCCACGTTGGAGGTACGGGCCCAGGCCTCGGGGTTGTCCGCGCCGTCGTAGCTCTCCACGAAGCCCAGGTTGAAGTGGCGGGCGTCGTGCGAGCCGGAGAGGGCGACCCCGGCCTTGTACACCTCGGGGAAGTCCAGCATCGCGCGGGCCGCGGCGAACCCGCCGCCGGAGTGGCCGAACACGCCCACCCGGCCCAGGTCCATCCACGGCCGGGTCCCGGCCAGCTGCCGCAGCGCCGCCGCGTGGTCGGCGAGGCAGCCGGCGTCGGCCAGGCGGCCGTAGGAGGCGTCGTGGAAGGCCTTGCCGCGCCCCGGGGTGCCCCGCCCGTCCAGTGCCACGACCACGAAGCCCAGCGCGGCGAGGGGTTCGGCGTCGAGGCCCGTGCCGCCGGGGTCGAAGCACGGGGCGACCCGGTTGACCTGCGGGCCGGGGTAGAGGTTGTCCACCACCGGGTACTGCCGGTAGGGGTCGAAGCCATGGGGCCGGTACAGCACCCCGTAGATGTCCGTCACCCCGTCGGCCGCCTTGACGCGGAAGCGTTCCGGCGCCGTCCAGCCGGTGGCGGTGAGCTTGGTGATGTCGGCGCGCTCCAGCTCGACCAGCACCCGCCCCGCCCAGTCGCGGACGCAGGTCACCGGCGGGGTGTCGACGGTGGACGCCGAGTCGATGAAGTACGTGCGGCCGTCGGCGGGCAGGGTGACGACGTGGTCCAGCCCGTCGTCCGTGACCTTGGCGAAGCCCGATCCGTCGAGGGCGGCCCGGCACACCGTGCGCCGGTACGGGTCCTCCTCGACCAGCCCGGAGGCGGTGAAGTACACCACCCGCTCGGCCTCGTCGACGCGCAGGATCTGCCGCACCGCCCACGGCCCGGAGGTGACCTGGCCGAGCAGGGCGCCGGTGCGCAGGTCGTACCGGTACAGGTGGCCCCAGCCGTCGCGCTGCGAGTACCAGAGCACCTCGTCGGCCAGCACGCGCACGATCGGCGGCTCGAACGCCCACTGGTTGGGCTCGACCCGGGTGTCCCCGCTCTCGCTGAGGACGGTGGTGACCTCGCCGGTGGCCGGGTCCAGCCGGTGCAGGGTGAGCGTGCGCAGGTCGCGGGGGCGGTCGAGGTAGTGGACGGCCGAGCCGTCCGGAGCCCACCACGCCCACTTGGCCGTGACCGGCGACATCTGCGGCATGAGCAGCGGCTCGGCCCGGGCGCGGACCACCGTGCCCGCGGCGACGTCCAGTACGACCAGCTCGGCCAGCGGCATGTGCTCGTCACCGGCGTAGGCGTACCGCTGGGTGTGGACCACGGGCGCGCCGCCGTCGGCGGGGCGGGCCTCCACGAGGTGGGTCCGGCGGACGGCGCGCTCGTCGGTGCGGTGCGTCAGGATCTTCGTCGAGTCGGGGGACCAGGCCACCGCGGGCGGCAGGTGCGGCAGGCCGATCTTGCGCAGCAGGGTGGCGTTGGCCGTGCAGTCCGGGCCGGTGCCGTACTGGTGGTCGGCCTCGCCGTCGGTGGTGAGCGCCCACTCGCGGCCGTCGGCCAGCGAGCGCGCCCACAGGTCGTGCCCGCGCCGGGACACGGCGAACTTCCCGTCGGGGGAGGGCACTTCGAGGGGGCTGCCGGGCGGTGTGAACTCGGCCCGCTCGCAGACGAAGTCGTCCAGGTCGCAGCGCCAGTACTCGCCGAGCGCGTAGAACTCAACGGCGTTTCCGGCCAGTTCTATCCCCATGAAGGGCAGGGCCTCGGGGTCGACCTGCTGCCCGGAGGCGGCGGCCAGCGCGGCGGCGAGCCGGGCGTGGTCGAAGGCCGGTTCGCGGGTGCCCGCCGCCGGGTCGGCCAGCACGAACCGCTTGCCGTCGCCGTGGCTCACCGCGTACCAGAAGCGGGCACCTCCGTCGATCCACTGCGGCCTGACCTTGTCGCCGACGACGAGCTCGCCGGGGCGGGCGGGGCGGCGGAGGAGCTGCTCGGCGGCCTGGTAGTTCTGCGTGGTGCTCACTGTCTTCTGCCCTTCATCGGCGGCGATGTTGATGACGAATGGTGCGGGTCAGATGCTGCGGGCGGTGATGTCGCCGTAGGCGGTGGTGGCGTGGATGGTGAGGCCGGCGGCGGCGCCGTCGGTGTTGTTGAGGGCGTTGTGGATGCGGCCGTAGCCGGTGCCGGCGTCGAGGGAGGCGCAGACTCCGCGGGCGGCGCCGACGGTGACGTCGCCGGCCTGGGTGCGCAGCTCG
>NZ_JOIR01000054.1 GCF_000720115.1 Streptomyces sp. NRRL F-2580 | reverse complement strand
CGCCCTCACCCGCGCCTACGTCGAACAAGACCTCCACGAAATCTACGAAGGCGAAGTCCGCTACGCCCGCGACGCCTTCGAAGGCCTGCGCCTCATGGACGCCCTCATCGCCGTCAAGCGCGGCGTCCCCGGCGCCACCCTCCCCGAGCTGAAGCAGCGCCGCGTCGCCAAGCGCGACACGCCCGCCCTCCAGGTGGAGGAGCCCGAGGAGCCGGGCGGCCGCTCCGACGTCGCCGTCGACAACCCGGTCCCCGCCCCGCCGTTCTGGGGCACCCGCGTCGTCAAGGGCATCCCGCTCAAGGACTACGCCTCCTGGCTCGACGAGGGCGCCCTCTTCAAGGGCCAGTGGGGCCTCAAGCAGGCCCGCGCGGGCGGGGCCACGTACGAGGAGCTCGTCGAGAGCGAGGGCCGCCCGCGGCTGCGCGGTCTCCTGGACAAGCTGCACACCGAGAACCTCCTCGAGGCCGCGGTCGTCTACGGCTACTTCCCCTGCGTGTCCAAGGGCGAGGACCTGATCATCCTCGACGACGACGGCAACGAGCGGACCCGCTTCACCTTCCCCCGCCAGCGCCGCGGCCGCCGGCTGTGCCTCGCCGACTTCTTCCGCCCGGAGGAGTCCGGCGAGACCGACGTCGTCGGCCTCCAGGTGGTCACCGTCGGCTCGAAGATCGGCGAGGCCACGGCCAAGCTCTTCGAGTCCGACTCCTACCGCGAGTACCTGGAGCTGCACGGCCTCTCCGTGCAGCTCGCCGAGGCCATGGCCGAGTACTGGCACGCCCGCGTCCGCGCCGAGCTCGGCTTCGGCGGCGAGGACCCGGCCAAGGTCGAGGACATGTTCGACCTCAAGTACCGCGGCGCCCGCTTCTCGCTCGGCTACGGCGCCTGCCCCGACCTGGAGGACCGCGCCAAGATCGCCGACCTCCTGCAGCCGGAGCGGATCGGCGTCCACCTGTCCGAGGAGTTCCAGCTCCACCCCGAGCAGTCCACGGACGCGATCGTGATTCACCACCCCGAAGCGAAGTATTTCAACGCACGCTGAGGTCAACCGACGTACACTTGTCGGTCCCATACAGGCCGGTCGCCTGTTCCCAGGGGAATGCCCCGCGGGAAGAGGTGACCGGCCTTCTCGTCCCTTCCGAGAGGTACGCGCATGACGAGCACCATTCCCGCCCCCGTCGCCCGTACGGCCGACGGTTCGGCCCTGCAGGCGGTGCTGCTCGACATGGACGGCACCCTGGTCGACACCGAGGGCTTCTGGTGGGAGATCGAGGCGGAGATCTTCCAGGAGCTCGGCCACCGGCTCGAGGAGTCCTGGCGGGACGTGGTCGTCGGCGGCCCGATGAGCCGCAGCGCGACCTTCCTGATCGAGGCGACCGGCGCCGCCATCGGCCTCGCCGAGCTGAGCGTCCTGCTCAACGAGCGCTTCGAGGCCCGCATCGCCGACCGGGTGCCGCTGATGCCCGGTGCCGAGCGGCTGCTCGCCGAGCTGGCCCGGCACAACGTGCCCACCGCCCTCGTCTCCGCCTCGCACCGCCGGGTCATCGACCGGGTCCTGCTCACCCTGGGCCGCGACCGCTTCACGATGACGGTCGCCGGGGACGAGGTCGCCCGTACCAAGCCGCACCCCGACCCGTACCTGCTCGCGGCGCGGACGCTGGGCGCCCACCCGTCGCGCTGCGCGGTCATCGAGGACACCAGCACCGGGGTGGCGGCCGCCGAGGCCGCCGGCTGCCGAGTCGTGGCGATCCCCTCGGTGGGCGTGATCGAACCGGCTCCGGGGCGTACGGTCGTGCGTTCGCTGGAGGACGTGGACCTCGCGTTCCTGCGCTCCCTCATCGCGTCGATGAACTGAGCGGCTGAACTTAGCGCGTGAACGGAGCGGGTACCCGCCCCTCCCCGCGACACCGCGCTTGTTACCCACGGCAACATCGGCACGCACGGCCGTGCGCCGATACGGACCGGCACGCCGTGAGCACGCTCCGTTCCGAACGGAACGCCTGTGGGATCGAGGTCCAGCGGAAGGATCTTCCGTCGCAAGCCCCGGAGGCTGAAATTCCATCCTCCCCCGGATGGTTGCTCAGAGTGAGCTTGGTCACCCGCCAAACCCCTCATGGGCCTGTCCGAGGGTCCCTGCGCCTTCCCTTGTGTCCGGATTGATCAGTCCCTGACCGAATCTGCGCACCCCTGCGCATGAACAGGCAGTTCGCTCCCATCACGGTGCGATTACACCCCAAGTCCGGCCAGTTCCAGCCATCCCGTCCCGGGCCACTAGTGTCAGCGCGGGCACTACGCCGCACCTCTGCCGTCCCGGACGCACACCCCTGTGCCGGGGCCGCGTGGACCGATCGTCACTACACCGGCCCGATCGTTCCGCCCTGAACGGGCGACCGCCGCGAAGTGCCCTTTACGCCGCTTTGAGCAAGTGCCGGTTACAGGGAGTACTTCCAGCATGAACCGCAAGACCTTGGTGCTGACGGCCGCGGCCGGACTGCTCACCCCCGTGCTCGCCGCATGCGGCAGCGCGAGCGGCGGAGGAGCAGGATCCGGAGCGATCGTCGTCGGCACCACCGACCGGTTCGAGGCCGCAGACTTCGCTCCCGCCCCCTTCGACCCGGCCTACGCCTACGACGCCGGCGCCTGGAACGTCCTGCGCCAGACCGTCCAGACGCTGATGCACACCCCGCGCGGCGGCGGCCAGCCCGTCCCCGAAGCGGCCTCCTCCTGCCGCTTCACCGACGCCGGCAACGAGAGCTACCGCTGCACCCTGCGCCCCGGGCTGAAGTTCGCCGACGGCGAGCCGCTCACCGCCAAGGACGTCAAGTTCTCCATCGACCGCGTCCTCGCCATCAAGGACGAGAACGGCCCGTCCTCGCTGCTCTCCACCCTCGACAACGTCGAGGTCAAGGGCGCCGACGCCGTCGTCTTCCACCTGAAGACCCCGGACGCGACCTTCCCGTTCAAGCTCTCCACCCCCGCCGCCGGCATCGTCAGCGAGAAGAACTACGACGCCAAGAAGCTCCGCGAGGGCTTCGCCGTGGACGGCTCCGGCCCGTACACGATGAAGGCCGAGGTCAAGGGCAACCAGCTGGTCCGCGCCGTCTTCACCAAGAACCCGCACTACAAGGGCGACCTCAAGCTGCAGAACGACAAGGTCGAACTGCGCACGTTCCCCGACTCCCCGGCCATGGGCAAGGCGCTCACCGACGGGAAGATCCACATGGTCTCCCGCACCCTGTCGCCCGCCCAGATCACCCAGTTCTCCGCGCAGCCGCCCAAGGGCGTCAAGCTCGTCCCGATGCCCGGCCTGGAGATCCGCTACATCGGCTTCAACACCGAGGCGCCCGTCGTCAAGGACAAGGCCGTACGCCAGGCGCTCGCCGCCTCCGTCGACCGCGGCGCACTGATCTCCAAGGTCTACGGCAAGTCCGCGCAGCCGCTCTACTCGCTGGTCCCCACCACCGTGACCGGCCACGTCAACTCCTTCTACAACAAGTACGGCGAGGCCAACACGGCCAAAGCCGCCGCGCTGCTGAAGGAAGCCGGGATCAAGACCCCGGTCAAGCTGACGCTGCACTACACCAACGACCACTACGGCGACGGCACGGCCGCCGAGTTCGAGGCCCTCAAGGCCCAGCTCAACTCCACCCAGCTCTTCGACATCACCGTCCAGGGCAGCGAGTGGGCCGACTTCCGCCCCGCGCAGAAGAAGGGCGACCACGCCGCCTACGGGCTCGGCTGGTTCCCCGACTACGCGGACGCCGACAACTTCCTCGCCCCGTTCCTGGAGCAGGACAACTTCCTGGGCACGCCGTACGCCAACAACACGGTGCGCACCAGGCTCATCCCCGAATCGCGGCGCGCGGCCGACCGAGGCGTCGCCGTCCCCGCGTTCACGGAGATACAGGACATCGTCGCCGAGGACGTGCCCGTCCTGCCCCTGTGGCAGGGCAAGCAGTACGTCGCCGCACGCGACGGGATCACCGGAGTGGAGTGGTCGGTCAACGCCATCTCCGACCTCCAGCTGTGGGAGCTCGGCCGCGGCGTAAGCGGCTGAGCAAGGCAACGACCGGCAGCGGGTGTCGCGAGCCGGGCAACGAAACAGTTCGACTGTGAAGGACGTTCGCGTGAATCGACGTAACCAGTGGCTGGCGGCCCCGCTCGGCGCAGCCACCGCCGCCGCGCTGCTCAGCGGTTGCGGTTCGACCGATGGCTCCAATGCCGGCAGCGGCAAGGGCGTGGTCATGGGCATATCCGACAAGGTGAAGTCCACCGACCCCGCCTCCGGCTACGACCCGGGCTCCTGGCTGCTCTTCAACAACGTCTTCCAGTCGCTGCTGAGCTTCCCCAAGGGCGGCACCACCCCCGAGCCCGACGCCGCGCAGTCCTGCGCCTTCGAGGGCGGCGACAGCAAGCTCTACAAGTGCACCCTGCGCGAGGGCCTGAAGTTCAGCAACGGCCACAGCCTCACCGCGAAGGACGTCAAGTTCTCCTTCGAGCGCACACTGAAGATCAATGACGAGAACGGCCCGGCCGTGATGCTCTCGTCGATCGCCGGCATCGACGCCCCCGACGACAAGACCGTCGTCTTCCGCCTCAAGACCTCCGACGCGACCTTCCCGAGCAAGATCGCCTCCGGTGCGGGCTCCATCGTCGACCACAGCGAGTACCCGGCGGACAAGCTGCGTACGGACAACAAGGCGATCGGCTCCGGCGTCTACAAGCTCGACTCGTTCAGCGAGAAGAGCGCCACCTTCTCCGTCAACGAGTCCTACACCGGCAAGGCCAAGGCCAAGAACACCGGCGTCACGCTGAAGTTCTTCAACGGCGACCAGAGCGGCCTCAAGAAGGTCCTGGAGAGCGGCGACGTGGACTTCGCGTTCCGCGGCCTCGCCGCCAAGGACATCGCCGCCCTCGCCTCGACCAAGACCGGCGACAACAAGGTCGACGTCGTCCAGGGCACCGGCGCCGAGGTCGAGCACATGGTCTTCAACGTCAACGACCCCGTCGTCGGCAAGCTGCCCGTCCGCAAGGCCATCGCCTACCTCGTGGACCGCGAGGCCCTCGTCCGGGACGTATACGCGGGCACCGCCACCGCGCTCTACTCCATCGTCCCCACCGGCATCGCCGGACACACCACCCCGTTCTTCGACCGCTACGGCGGCACCCCGCAGCCCGAGAAGGCCAAGGCCGTACTCAAGGCCGCCGGCATCAACGGCAAGGTCAAGCTCACCCTGTACTCCACCCCGTCCCGCTACGGCCCCTCCACGGACCAGCAGTTCGAGGTCATCGCCAAGCAGCTCAACGAGAGCGGCCTGTTCGACGCCGACGTCAAGTCCGTCGAGTTCGAGCAGTACGAGAAGGACATCCAGGACGGCAAGTACGGCATCTACGTGAAGGGCTGGGTCCCCGACTACCCGGACGCCGACAACTTCACGCAGCCGTTCTTCGGCCCGGACAACGTCCTGCACAACAACTACGACAACAAGGAGATCACCGGGACGATCATCCCGTCGACCTCCGCGAAGTCCGACCGCACCGCGGCCAACACCGACTACAACCGACTCCAGGACATCGTCGCCGACGAGCTCCCGATCCTCCCGCTCTGGCAGGGCAAGCAGTACGCCGTCACCCGCCAGAACGTGAACGGCCTCCAGTGGTCCCTCGACGCCTCGACCGTCTTCCGCTTCTGGGAGATCAGCAAGGGCTGACCCGACCGGGCCACGCACAACGGGCCGGCAGCCGCACCACGCGGCTGCCGGCCCGTTCCGCTTCCCCGCGGCCCCTACTGCGCGCCGGGACGCACCAGACCGCTCTCGTACGCGTACACGGCCGCCTGCACCCGGTCACGCAGCCCCAGCTTCGTCAGCACGTGCCCCACATGCGTCTTGACCGTCGTCTCGCTCACGAACAGGTCCGCCGCGATCTCCGCGTTCGACAGTCCCCGGGCCACCAGCTTCAGCACCTCGACCTCGCGCTCGGTCAGCGTCCCCAGCGTGTCCGGGACGCTCTCCTCACCCGACGGCAGATGCCCCGCGTACTTGTCCAGCAGCCGCCGCGTGATGCTCGGCGCGAGCATCGCCTCACCGCCCGCCACCACCCGGATCGCCTGCACCAGCTCCGCCGCCGGCGCGTCCTTCAGCAGGAACCCGCTCGCCCCCGCCCGCAGCGCCTCCACCACGTACTCGTCCAGATCGAACGTGGTCAGCACCAGCACCTTCGCCGGACCGTCCCGGCCCGGGCCGGTGATCTGCCGGGTCGCCTCCACCCCGTCCATCCGCGGCATCCGGATGTCCATCAGCACCACGTCGGGCTGCAACGCCCGCACCTGGTCCAGCGCCTGCAGACCGTCCCCGGCCTCACCGACCACCGCGAGGTCCTCCTCGGCCTCCAGGATCATCCGGAAGCCGGTGCGCAGAAGTGGCTGGTCGTCGACCAGCAGGACGCGGATGGCCACGGGGTCTACCTCGTATTCGTCGGGCGGCTACGGCGGGCCCGTCCATTCTGCCCTGATACGACGATCATGATTCCGCCGGGCGCTCCGACCCGGGCCGCGGCACGATCACCAGCGGATACGGCGGGGGAGTCCCCCCGAACTCGGGACACACCGCCTGATGATCACACCAGCCGCACAGCTTCGTCGGCCGCGGCCGCCACTCACCCGACTCCGTCGCCTCCCGGATCGCCTCCCACAGCGCGAGCAGCTTCCGCTCCACCCGCTCCAGGTCCGCCACCACCGGGTCGTACGTCAACACGTCACCACTGCCCAGGTACACCAGCTGCAGCCGCCGCGGCACCACCTGCTTCAGCCGCCACACCACCAGCGCGTAGAACTTCATCTGGAACAGCGCACCCTCGGCGTACTCCGGCCGCGGCGCCTTGCCCGTCTTGTAGTCGACGATCCGCACCTCACCCGTCGGCGCCACGTCCACCCGGTCGATGATCCCCCGCAGCCGAAGCCCCGACTCCAGCTCCGTCTCCACGAAGAACTCCCGCTCCACCGGCTCCAGCCGCGTCGGGTCCTCCAGCGTGAACCAGCGCTCGACCAGCGCCTCCGCCTCCGTCAGCCACCGCGCCAGCCCCGCCCCCTCATCACCCCCCGGGAACAGCTCCGTCAGCTCCGGCTTCGCCTCCAGCAACCGGTCCCACTGCCCCGGGACCAGCGCCTTCGCCCGCGGAGCCGTCCGCTCCGGCGCCGGATGATCAAACAGCCGCTCCAGCACCGCATGCACCAGCGTCCCGCGGGTAGCCGCAGCACTGGGCTTCTCCGGCAGCTTGTCGATCACCCGAAACCGGTACAGCAGGGGGCACTGCATGAAGTCGCTCGCCCGCGAAGGGGAGAGCGAAGCGGGCGCCACAGCGCTCGGCGTCGCGGCATCGGCTGGGCCTGGCACAGCACCGGGGCTCGTCGTCATGGACAAAACCCTACGACCCGCCACCGACAGCACGCGCATAGCATCGACGCCGGACCCCCTCGCACTGCATGATCGGAGCATCACAGCCCGCTTACGCACTGCGGACCACACTGGAAACACCGATCCCCCAGACTCCGTCCGGGGGAAACCCGAGGAACGAAGGACAGCCGTGGCAGACACCGACGAAACCGGCGAGCGCGCGGGCCGGCGCTCAGGACCGGGCGGCGGACTCCTCATGGGCCGCCCCTTCGGCGTGCCCGTCTACGTCTCGCCCAGCTGGTTCCTCGTCGCCGCCCTCATCACCTGGGTCTTCGGCGACCAGCTCGACCGCATCCTGCCCGACCTCGGACCCGTCCGCTACCTCGTCTCCCTCTTCTTCGCCGTCGCCTTCTACGCCTCCGTCCTCGTCCACGAACTCGCGCACACCGTCGCGGCCCTCCGCTTCAAACTCCCCGTGCGCCGCATCCAGCTCCAGTTCTTCGGCGGAGTCTCCGAGATCGAAAAGGAATCCGAGACCCCCGGCCGCGAATTCGTCCTCGCCTTCGTCGGCCCCCTCCTCTCCCTCCTCCTCGCCGGCGCCTTCCACCTCGGCATGAAAGCCGTCGAACCGGCCAGCGTCCCCGGCGTCCTCCTCGCCGGCCTGATGATCTCCAACCTCCTCGTCGCCGCCTTCAACCTGCTCCCCGGCCTCCCCCTCGACGGCGGCCGCATGCTCCGCGCCGTCATCTGGGGCATCACCGGCAAACCCATGGCCGGCACCATCGCCGCCGCCTGGGTCGGCCGCGGCCTCGCCATCGCCGTCCTCCTCGGCCTGCCCCTGCTCACCCACACCGGACTCCTCGGCAACCGCACCCAGGAGATCGGCGGGATGAACACCGTCATGGACGCGCTGCTCGCCGCCATCCTCGCCGCCATCATCTGGACCGGAGCCGGCAACAGCCTGCGCATGGCCCGCCTGCGCGCACACCTCCCCGAACTGCGCGCCCGCGCCCTCACCCGGCGCGCCATCCCCGTCGAGAACGCCACCCCCCTCTCCGAAGCCCTCCGCCGCGCCAACGAAGCCGGCGCCCGCGCCCTCGTCGTCGTCGACGGCCACGGCGACCCCACCGCCATCGTCCGCGAAAGCGCCATCGCCGCCGTCCCCGAACACCGCCGCCCCTGGGTCGCCGTCAGCACCCTCGCCCAGGACCTCACCGACGGCATGAAGGTTTCCGCGGAACTCACCGGCGAGGAACTCCTCGAACGCCTCCGCGCCACCCCCGCCACCGAGTACCTCGTCCTCGAACCAGACGGCGCCGTCTACGGCGTCCTGTCCACCCTCGACGTCGAAAAGGCCTTCGTGAAGGCCATGGCACGGCCCCAGTCCTGAAGCCAATACACTGGTCACATGTCCGAACCGACCGGTGCCGCCCGCCGACGCGGGCCCTTCGAGGTCGGGGACCAGGTTCAGCTCACCGACCCCAAGGGCCGCCACTACACGTTCACGCTCGAAGCCGGGAAGAATTTCCACACCCACAAGGGTTCCTTCCCCCACGACGAGCTGATCGGTGCCCCCGAGGGCAGTGTTGTCCGTACCACGGGCAACGTCGCCTACCTCGCGCTGCGTCCCCTGCTCCCCGACTATGTCCTGTCCATGCCCCGCGGCGCCGCCGTGGTCTACCCCAAGGACGCCGGCCAGATCCTGGCCTTCGCCGACATCTTCCCCGGCGCCCGCGTCGTGGAAGCAGGTGTCGGCTCCGGCTCCCTCAGCAGCTTCCTGCTGCGCGCCATCGGCGACCAGGGCATGCTCCACAGCTACGAGCGCCGCGCGGACTTCGCCGAGATCGCCACCGCCAACGTGGAACGCTACTTCGGCGGCCCCCACCCGGCCTGGCAGCTGACCGTCGGCGACCTCCAGGACAACCTGTCCGACACCGACGTCGACCGCGTCATCCTCGACATGCTCGCCCCCTGGGAGTGCCTCGAGGCCGTCTCCAAGGCACTCGTCCCCGGCGGCATCCTCTGCTGCTACGTGGCCACCACCACCCAGCTGTCCAAGACCGTCGAGTCCATCCGCGAGATCGGCTGCTTCGCCGAGCCGCAGCCCTGGGAATCGATGATCCGCAACTGGCACGTCGAAGGCCTGGCCGTCCGCCCGGACCACCGCATGATCGGCCACACCGGCTTCCTCGTCACCGCCCGCCGCCTCGCGGACGGCGTCGAGCCCCCCATGCGCCGCCGCCGCCCCGCCAAGGGCGCCTACGGCGAGGACTACGACGGCCCCGGCAGCGACCGCTCCGCGTAACCCGCACCGCGTCACCGCACCGCCGACCCAACACGAAGGCGCTGTGGCGCAGTTCCCCGGACCGACCGGGAACTGCGCCACAGCGCCTTTTCGTTGTCCGCGTGCCGACCCCCGTCCCGCCCGGGAACCAACAGGAGCGGACCCAGCCGTTCCACCTCCGTGTGAGGTATGGCACGATGCTGGCTCCCCGTCACCCTTCGCACAGGAGACACCCCGCGTGCTGCACAGCCCCGCCGAGCTGACGCCGACTCCGGACACCCTGGCGCACAGCCTGGCCAGGCCCCTCCACTGGCTCGCCACGGCCACCGCCATGGCCGCCGTCATAGCCACAGCGGGACTCGTAGAGCCGGCCACCGGCATCCCCGCCGCCACGCCGGAGCCCACCGCGAACGGCCCCCAGGCCACCGCTCCCGACGCCGCGGCCGTCACCTACCCCCTCGACTGCAACGGCGCCCCCCAGACCGTCACGGCCACCGCCCAGGGCGACCTCGACGGCGACGCCCGCCCCGAGACCGTCGCCGCCGTCCGCTGCGAAGCCGGCTCCGGCACCCCGCCCCACGCGATCTACGTCCTCACCCAGGACCGCACCGAAGGCGCCCGCCCCCGCGTCGTCGCCACCCTCCTCGACACCGGAAAACGACAGACCGCCACGGAACTGACCGTGCGCGACCGCGTCGTCACCGCCACGCTCCTCGGCTACTCCGCACCCGGCGTACCGCGCTGCTGCCCCGACACGAAGCAGCTCGCCAAGTGGCGCTGGAGCGACGGAAAATTCCGCCAAGAGCTGACGGACTCAGCCGCCCGGAGTGTTTGAAACGTCACTCGGCGTCAGGACCGAAGACTTCCACCCTGTCCGAAACGCGCCTTACGTGAATACAGTCCCCCGGGCATTCCTTCGCCGAGTCGACCACGTCCTGGAGCAGCGTCAGCGGAACCGGAGTGGTCGCCCCCGCGTCCTGGAGCAGCTCGTCCTCAGGGCTCTTCACATACGCCAGACCATCGATGTCCAGCTCGAACACCTCCGGCGCGTACTGCGCACAGATGCCGTCCCCGGTGCAGAGGTCCTGGTCGATCCAGACCTCAAGCGGCTCGCCGGCCTCACCGGCCGCGCCCGTCGGAGCCTCGTGCTGCACGGTCATATCTCCTGCCGTTCCCTGCGCTGAGTGATCCATCCCGGTCACAACCCGCAGCAAGTCGCGCGAGCCCTGACGGGTGTTGAACAGTTCGACCTTACAACCGGCCGCTTCCCGAGTTTGATGGGTGGGTATTTCCTTGGCGTGAGGGAGTACGCAAGGGTGAAGATCGGACACACCTCTACCGTCTTTGTGATCTAGGGGTTTCAATCACCACCAGCCCAGGTAGGGTCAGGAAGCGTCCAGCTCCCCTTGGAGGAGGTGAGGACCGTGGCAGCCCACGACGACGACATCAACCGCGGCATCCGGCCCGGGCGAGGGTCTGAGGACCCCGCCGGCCAGGTTGCCTATCTCGAGCAGGAAATCGCCGTCCTGCGACGCAAGCTCGCCGACTCTCCGCGACACACGAGGATTCTCGAAGAGCGGATCGTCGAGCTGCAGACAAATCTTGCCGGCGTATCCGCACAGAACGAACGACTCGCGAATACCCTCCGTGAGGCCCGGGACCAGATCGTGGCCCTCAAGGAAGAAGTCGACCGGCTCGCCCAGCCGCCGGCCGGCTTCGGTGTCTTCCTGCAGGCCAACGAGGACGGCACCGTCGACATCTTCACCGGAGGCCGAAAGCTCCGCGTGAACGTCAGCCCCAGCGTCGACCCGGAAGACCTCCGGCGCGGCCAGGAGGTCATGCTCAACGAGGCCCTCAACGTGGTCGAGGCCATGGAATTCGAGCGGGCCGGGGACATCGTCACCCTCAAGGAGATCCTCGAGGACGGCGAGCGCGCCCTGGTCGTCGGGCACACCGACGAGGAGAGGGTGGTGAGGCTCGCCGAGCCGCTCCTGGACATCACCATCCGCCCCGGCGACGCCCTCCTGCTCGAACCCCGCTCCGGCTACGTCTACGAGGTCGTCCCCAAGAGCGAGGTCGAGGAACTCGTCCTCGAAGAGGTCCCCGACATCGACTACGACAAGATCGGTGGCCTGGGCGACCAGATCGAGCTGATCCGCGACGCGGTCGAGCTCCCGTACCTCTACCCGGACCTGTTCAAGGAACACGAACTGCGGCCCCCGAAGGGCATCCTGCTCTACGGCCCGCCCGGCTGCGGCAAGACGCTCATCGCCAAGGCCGTCGCCAACTCCCTTGCCAAGAAGGTCGCCGAGGTGACCGGCCAGCCCGCCGGGAAGTCCTACTTCCTGAACATCAAGGGCCCCGAACTCCTCAACAAGTACGTCGGCGAGACCGAGCGGCACATCCGCCTCGTCTTCCAGCGTGCCCGGGAGAAGGCGAGCGAGGGCACCCCCGTCATCGTCTTCTTCGACGAGATGGAATCCCTCTTCCGCACCCGCGGATCCGGAGTCAGCTCGGACGTGGAGAACACCATCGTCCCCCAGCTGCTCGCCGAGATCGACGGCGTGGAAGGCCTGGAGAACGTCATCGTCATCGGCGCCTCCAACCGCGAGGACATGATCGACCCCGCCATCCTGCGCCCCGGCCGCCTCGACGTGAAGATCAAGATCGAGCGCCCGGACGCCGAGGCCGCGAAGGACATCTTCGCGAAGTACCTCAAGGCCTCGCTGCCCCTGCACACGGACGACCTGTCCGAGCACCAGGGCTCCAAGGACGGCACCGTCCACAGCATGATCCAGACCGTCGTCGAGCAGATGTACGCCGAAACCGAGGAGAACCGCTTCCTCGAGGTCACGTACGCCAACGGCGACAAGGAAGTCCTCTACTTCAAGGACTTCAACTCGGGCGCGATGATCCAGAACATCGTGGACCGTGCGAAGAAGATGGCGATCAAGGCCTTCCTCGAGCACGACCAGAAGGGCCTCCGGGTCTCCCACCTCCTCCAGGCGTGCGTGGACGAGTTCAAGGAGAACGAGGACCTGCCCAACACCACCAACCCGGACGACTGGGCCCGAATCTCCGGAAAGAAGGGAGAGCGGATCGTATTCATCCGCACCCTCGTCACCGGAAAGCAAGGCGCGGACACCGGACGCTCCATCGACACGGTGGCGAACACCGGTCAGTACCTCTGAAGCGGAGCGGCTGCGGGTGCCCTCCCCGGGCATCCGCAGCCGACTGCTTTACCCGACCGCTTTACCGGCCGCTTTTCAGCCGGTGAAAGGGCGGATTCAATGACGGAAATGATCTCCCCACGAGCGCGCAGTGGTTCTAGGCTCTTCCGTACCGCCGGTCGCGCAGTGCGGGGACGGGCACCGCACAGGCACACGCACCGGAGCACCAGCGGTACTTGAGCGCCGCTCCCGAAGGGGAGCGCCGCCGGGCAAGGAGGGCCGCATGACCGTACGGCGAGTAATGGGGATCGAGACGGAGTACGGGATCTCCGTCCCGGGGCACCCGAACGCCAATGCCATGCTCACCTCGTCCCAGATCGTCAACGCCTACGCGGCGGCGATGCACCGGGCGCGACGCGCCCGCTGGGACTTCGAGGAGGAGAATCCGCTGCGGGACGCCCGCGGCTTCGACCTCGCCCGCGAGGCCGCCGACAACAGCCAGCTGACCGACGAGGACATCGGCCTCGCCAACGTCATCCTCACCAACGGCGCACGGCTCTACGTCGACCACGCGCACCCCGAATACAGCTCGCCGGAGATCACCAACCCGCTCGACGCCGTCCTCTGGGACAAGGCCGGCGAGCGGATCATGGCCGAGGCCGCCGTACGGGCGGCCCAGCTGCCCGGCGCCCAGCCGATCCACCTCTACAAGAACAACACCGACAACAAGGGCGCCTCCTACGGCACGCACGAGAACTACCTGATGAAGCGGGAGACCCCCTTCTCGGAGATCGTGCGCCACCTGACCCCCTTCTTCGTCTCCCGGCAGGTCGTGACCGGCGCCGGCCGCGTCGGCATCGGCCAGGACGGCCGCGAGCACGGCTTCCAGATCAGCCAGCGAGCGGACTACTTCGAGGTCGAGGTCGGCCTGGAGACCACCCTCAAGCGGCCCATCATCAACACCCGCGACGAGCCGCACTCCGACGCGGAGAAGTACCGCCGGCTGCACGTGATCATCGGCGACGCGAACCTCTCCGAGATCTCCACGTACCTGAAACTCGGCACGACCGCACTGGTCCTGTCCATGATCGAGGACGGGTTCATCAACGTCGACCTCGCCGTCGACCAGCCAGTACGCACCCTCCACCAGGTCTCCCACGACCCCGACCTGAAGCACCTCATCACGCTGCGCAGCGGCCGGACACTCACCGCGGTGCAACTGCAGATGGAGTACTTCGAGCTGGCCCGCAAGTACGTCGAGGAGCGTTTCGGCTCCGAGGCGGACGAGCAGACCAAGGACGTGCTGGTCCGCTGGGAGGACGTGCTGGGCCGGCTGGAGAGCGACCCGATGAGCCTGTCGGGGGAGCTGGACTGGATCGCCAAGCGGGAGATCCTGGAGGGCTACCGGCGCCGGGACGGGCTGGGCTGGGACGCGGCGCGGCTGCACCTGGTGGACCTCCAGTACTCGGACGTACGGCCCGAGAAGGGCCTGTACAACCGCCTGGTGGCCCGGGGCAAGATGAAGCGACTGGTGGAGGAGCCGGCTGTCGAGCGGGCCCAGAGCAAGCCCCCGGAGGACACCCGGGCCTACTTCCGCGGCCGCTGCCTGGAGCAGTACGCGGACGACGTGGCCGCGGCCTCCTGGGACTCGGTGATCTTCGACCTTCCCGGCCGGGACTCGCTCCAGCGGGTCCCGACGCTGGAACCCCTGCGGGGGACCCGGAACCACGTCAAGGAGCTCCTGGACCGCTGTCGCACGGCGGAGGACCTGGTGCGGGTGCTTTCGGGGCAGTGAGCGGTGCCATGGGGGCCTGAAAGGGCCCCGGTCCGGGAATCATGTGGAGAACCGGACGTTGTGAAAGTGCGGGGACGAATGTCGGACCCTCCTAGTAGGGTCCGACATAGGGTCTGATCTTGAGAGATCCCGAATCCCGGGATCTCTCGACGTGAGCGTGCGACCGAGCGGGGTGAGGTAGACATGGCGACCAAGGACACCGGCGGCGGACAGCAGAAGGCGACGCGCTCGACCGAGGAGGTCGAGGAGGCTGCGGTCGAAGAATCGACCGACCTCAAGGAGCGCCAGGAAAAGCTCTCCGACGACGTCGACTCCGTACTTGACGAAATCGATGATGTGCTCGAGGAGAACGCCGAGGACTTCGTGCGCTCCTTCGTTCAGAAGGGTGGCGAGTGACTTCGCCTTCGAATTGAAGGTGATGCTCGCAGGGGAGGGTGAGTGTCGGAGGTGGGAAAGAAGTGCGGGCGGTGTGGTGCAGTCAAGCCGCTCGATGCTTTCGCTTCGAACCGGGCCATGCGTGACGGCCTGCAGTGCTACTGCAGGCCGTGCGCAGCCGACTACCACCAACAGCGTCAGATAGCCAAGGGGAAGAACGTGCGTCCCCGAGTCGAAACCCCTGTGGGGCATAAATACTGCCGCCGCTGCGGGGAGATCAAGCCCCACTCGGAATGGGACCGGAACAAGACCGCCTCGGACGGGTTGTCGACGCGTTGCAAGGCGTGTCGAGCGGTCGAAAGCCGGGCGGGGCATCTCAAGCGCTCGTACGGCATGACCGAGGCCGATCGCGACGAAATGATCGCCGCTCAAGGCGGGCTTTGCTGTATCTGTCTGAAGCGCCCGGCGGTACATGTGGATCACTGCCACAAGACGGGTAGGGTCCGAGGCGTACTGTGCTTCAACTGCAACACGGCCATCGGCAAGTTGGGTGACGATCCCGACGCAGCTCGTCGGGTCGTCTCATACTTGGAGGGACACGCGTGGAAGCCAACAATCGTGGCACAGGGCGTCTACCGGCAGCCTTCCTGACGCCGGGGTCGTCGTCCTTCATGGACTTCCTGGGCGCGCACTCGCCCGAGATGCTGCCCGGCAACCGCAGGCTGCCGGAGGGCGTGGTCGAGGCGCCGCACGGGACGACCATCGTGGCCGCCACCTTCCCCGGCGGGGTGGTCCTCGCCGGTGACCGGCGGGCGACCATGGGGAACATGATCGCGCAGCGGGACATCGAGAAGGTGTTCCCGGCGGACGAGTACTCCGCCGTCGGCATCGCCGGTACGGCCGGCCTGGCCGTGGAGATGGTGAAGCTGTTCCAGCTGGAGCTGGAGCACTTCGAGAAGGTGGAGGGGACGACCCTCTCCCTGGAGGGCAAGGCCAACCGGCTGTCCACCATGATCCGGAGCAATCTGGGCATGGCGATGCAGGGGCTGGCCGTCGTGCCGCTGTTCGCGGGGTACGACGAGGCCAAGGAGAAGGGCCGGATCTTCTCCTACGACGTGACCGGCGGCCGCTCCGAGGAGCACGGCTTCGCCGCCACCGGGTCGGGTTCGATCTTCGCCCGGGGTTCGATGAAGAAGCTCTTCCGCCCCGATCTGACGGAGGAGCAGGCCACCACGCTGGTCGTGCAGGCGCTGTACGACGCCGCCGACGACGACTCGGCGACGGGTGGGCCGGACCTGTACCGCCACATCTATCCGATCGTCACCGTCATCACCGACGAGGGATTCCGCAGGCTGACGGACGCCGAGTCGCAGGAACTCGCCCGTACGGTCACCAACCGTCGTCTGGAGCAGCCCGACGGCCCGCGCGCCGCCCTGCTCTGACCGTCCGTCGCCCCTCAGGAGCCCAGAAGAAAGGGACGGAAAGCCGGTGTCGACTCCGTTCTATGTGTCACCCCAGCAGGCCATGGCCGACCGGGCGGAATACGCCCGGAAGGGCATCGCCCGCGGTCGCAGCCTTGTCGTGCTGCAGTACGCCGACGGCATCGTGTTCGTCGGCGAGAACCCGTCCCGTGCGCTGCACAAGTTCAGCGAGATCTACGACCGGATCGGCTTCGCTGCCGCCGGCAAGTACAACGAGTACGAGAACCTGCGGATCGGTGGTGTGCGGTACGCGGATCTGCGCGGGTACACCTATGACCGTGACGACGTGACGGCCCGTGGGCTGGCGAACGTGTACGCGCAGACGCTCGGCACGATCTTCTCCAGTGCGGGTGAGAAGCCGTACGAGGTGGAGCTGGTGGTCGCCGAGGTCGGTGCGACCGCGGCCGGGGACCAGATCTATCGGTTGCCGCACGACGGTTCGATCGTGGACGAGCACGGTTCGGTCGCGGTCGGTGGCAATGCCGAGCAGATCAGTACGTTCCTGGATCAGCGTCACCAGGACGGGATGACGTTGTCCGAGGCGTTGAAGCTGGCGGTGCAGGCGCTGTCCAGCCAGGCGAACGGTGCGGACAAGACGATTCCGGCCGAGCGGCTGGAGGTGGCGGTGCTGGACCGTACGCGGGCGCAGCAGCGCAAGTTCAAGCGGATCCGGGGCCGGCAGCTGTCGCGGTTGCTGGAGGCGGATGTGCCGGCGGCCGCGCAGGCGGATGCCGTGTCGAACGACGAGGCGCCCGAGGACGACGCCGAGTAGGACGACGCCGCGTGGGACCTTGACGGCCGGAGCCCCGGTTCGCCGTTTTCGGCGGGCCGGGGCTTCGTCGTGTCCGGTTGCCGCCCGGTCAGGGGGTGGGGGCGGGGCCGGAGGAGTCGCGGACGACGAGGCGGACGGGGATGTCGGGGGCGGTCCAGGGGGTGCCTTCGAGGACGGCGAGGAGTGCGGTCATGCCTTGTTCGCCGACGCGTTCGGCGGGGAGGTGGACGGTGGTGAGTTCGGGTTCGACGGCGGTGGCGAGGGCGAGGTCGTCGAAGCCGGTGACGGAGAGGTCCTCGGGGATGCGCAGGCCGAGGCGGCGGGCGGCTTTGCAGGCGCCGGCGGCGAGGATGTCGTCGTCGCAGACGACGGCGGTGGGTCTGCCGTGGGGGGTGGCGAGGGCGGTCTCCATGGCCGTGCGGGCGCCGTCGACGGTGAGGGGGGACCGTACGGTGCGCAGTTCGTTGTCGGGGCCGAGGAGGGCGGCCAGGGCTTCGGCGCGGGTGTCGAAGGTCCAGGAGTCGACGGCGGAGGCGAGGTGGAGGTAGCGGCGGTGGCCGAGGGTGAGGAGGTGTTCGGTGATCTGGCGCATGCCGTCGGCCATGGCGAGGTTGACGTGGGCGGCGGCGGTGCCGGCGGCGGGGTCGCTGTCGAGCATGACGAGGGGGAGGGTGTTGCCGCCGATGGCGTCGAGGGCGTCGGCGGCCATGGAGGAGGCGATGACTCCGTCGAGGGCGGCGCGGGCGGAGGCGAAGGGGTCGCGGGCGGGGCCGGTGCCGTCGGGGGAGGGGTAGAGGACGACGCCGAAGCCGTGTTCGGCGGCGACGCGGGCGGCGCCGGTGTAGACGCGGGCGAAGAACTCGTTGGTGAGGGCGGGGACGACGAGGAGGGCGGTGCGGGTGGAGCCGAGGCGGAGGTTGCGGGCGGCGAGGTTGGGGCGGTAGCCGAGGCGGGTGGCGGTTTCGCGGACGAGGGTGGCGGTGCGTTCGGAGACGCGGCCGGGCCATTTGTCGCCGAGGACGAGGGAGACGGTGGCCTGGGAGACCCCGGCGGCGGTGGCCACGTCGCGGCTGGTGGGTCTCGTCACAGGGCGCTCCTGAAGTGCGAGGTCGTGGGTGGTGCGGGGGTGGTGCGGGGGTGGTGGGGTGGACCCGTGGACTGCGGCCATGGTACGTATGACTCGTCAAGTTATACGTATTACCCCGGCAGGATCCGGGCGGAAGGGGGCGGACATGGCCGCGGGATACGCGGAGCTGCTGCGGACCCGGCACGCCGCGAGGCTGCTGGTGGGCACGCTCGTGGGGCGGCTGCCGAACGCGACCGCGCCGATCGCGATCGTGCTGTTCACGCGCGCGGAGGGGGGCAGCTACAGCCTCGCGGGGGCCCTCGCCGCCGCGTACGGGGTGGCCAACGCCGTGGGCCAGCCCCTGCTGGGCCGGGCGGTGGACCTGTTCGGGCAGCCGCGGGTGCAGCTGCCGGCGGCGGTGGTCTCGGCGCTGGGCGTGGTGTGGCTGGCGCTGGCGGGTACGCAGTCGGCGGTGGCCGCGTATGCCGCGGTGGTCGTCGCGGGGCTCTTCACGCCGCCCCTGGAGGGCGGGCTGCGGGCGCTGTGGCCGGGCGTCCTGGGGGGCCGCGAGGAGAAGGTGCACGCGGCGTACGCGATGGACGCGGTGGCCCAGGAGGTCATGTTCACGGTCGGTCCGCTGCTGGTGACGCTGTTCGTCGCGCTGTGGTCCCCGGCCGGTGCGCTGCTGGCGCTCAACGCGATCGGGGTGCTGGGTGCGCTGTCGGTGGTGGTGAGCGAGCCTTCGCGCACGTGGCGTTCGGCGCCGCGGGAGGCCCACTGGCTGGGTGCGTTGCGTTCGCGGGGGCTGCTGGCGCTGCTGGGTGCCTTCTTCTTCGTGGGGACGGCGCTGGGTTCGATCACGGTGGCGGGTGTGGCGTACGCGGACGACCACGGGAACCAGGCGGTGTACGGGTGGCTGATGGCGGCGCTCGGGCTGGGTGCGCTGATCGGCGGGGTGACGTACGGGGCGCGGCAGTGGGCGGGTGCGCCGGAGCGGCGGCTGCGGATCCTGGTGGCGTTGCTGGCGCTGGGCTATCTGCCGCTGATGCTGACTCCGGGGCCGGTGGCGATGACGGGTCTGGCGGCGTTGTCGGGGGTGTTCCTGGCGCCGGCGCTGGCGTGTGCGTTCATCGTCGTGGACCGGCACGCTCCGGCGGGCACGGTGACGGAGGCGTTCTCGTGGCTGGTGACGTTCTTCGGGGTGGGTGCGGCGATCGGTACGGCGGCGGCGGGGCCGGCGGTGGAGCTGGGCGGTACGTCGGCGAGCTTCGGGGTGGCGGCGGTGGCGGGGGTCGCGGCGCTGTCGGTGCTGATGGTCACTCAGCGGGTGATGGCAACTGCGGGGCCGGGCCGGACGGTGGCGGGTTCGTCTGACGGGGTGTCGGAGGGTTCGCCCGGGGTGGCGTCGGGGGCCTCGTCGGCGGGGTGACGCGGGGGCGCCACGCCGGTCGGGGGGCCTGTTCGGCGGCGGTTCGGCGGGCTCGCTCGGGGGAACTGATCGAAACGGCGCTCCCGAACCCGGTTTCAGAAGAGGGCAGAAGGCGTAATGTTCAGTCATGGACCGCCGCATTTTCGGGCTGGAGAACGAGTACGGCGTCACGTGCACGTTCAGGGGACAGCGCCGACTGTCTCCTGACGAAGTGGCGCGCTACCTCTTCCGCCGTGTTGTGTCATGGGGCCGCAGCAGCAATGTCTTCCTGCGGAACGGCGCCCGCCTGTACCTCGACGTGGGTTCGCATCCGGAATATGCAACTCCCGAATGCGACAACGTGACCGAACTGGTCACCCACGACAAAGCAGGCGAGCGCATTCTCGAAGGACTGCTCGTCGACGCCGAACGCCGCCTGCACGAGGAGGGAATCGCGGGCGACGTCTATCTCTTCAAGAACAACACCGACTCGGCGGGCAACTCGTACGGCTGCCACGAGAACTACCTGGTGGCCCGGCACGGGGAATTCTCCCGCCTGGCGGACATTCTCATTCCGTTCCTCGTCACGCGGCAGCTGATCTGCGGCGCGGGCAAGGTGCTGCAGACGCCCCGGGGCGCGGTCTACTGCGTGAGCCAGCGGGCCGAGCACATCTGGGAGGGTGTCAGTTCCGCCACGACCCGTTCGCGGCCGATCATCAACACCCGGGACGAGCCGCACGCGGACGCCGAGCGCTACCGCCGGCTGCACGTCATCGTCGGTGACTCGAACATGTCCGAGACGACCATGCTGCTCAAGGTCGGGGCCACCGACCTGGTGCTGCGCATGATCGAGGCGGGCACGGTGATGCGTGACCTGACCCTGGAGAACCCGATCCGGGCGATCCGCGAGGTGAGCCACGACATCACGGGTCAGCGCAAGGTGCGCCTGGCGAGCGGCCGGGAGGCCTCGGCGCTGGAGATCCAGCGGGAGTACTACGACAAGGCGGTGGACTTCGCGGAGCGCCGGGGCATCCGTACGGGTGTGGTGGACCAGGTGCTGGAGCTGTGGGGTCGCACGCTGGACGCGATCGACGCGGAGGACCTGGACCGGATCGGGACCGAGATCGACTGGGTCATGAAGTACCAGCTGATCGAGCGGTACCGGGCGAAGCACAACATGACCATGTCGAATCCGCGGGTGGCTCAGATAGACCTCGCCTACCACGACATCCACCGCCGGCGCGGGCTGTACTACCTGCTGGAGCGCAAGGGGCAGGCGGCGCGGATCTGCAACGACCTCAAGATCTTCGAGGGCAAGTCGGTGCCCCCGCAGACGACGAGGGCGCGGCTGCGCGGGGACTTCATCCGCCGGGCGCAGGAGCAGCGGCGGGACTTCACGGTCGACTGGGTGCACCTGAAGCTCAATGATCAGGCGCAGCGGACGGTGCTGTGCAAGGACCCGTTCCGGTCGGTGGACGACCGGGTGGAGAAGCTGATCGCCGGCATGTAGGTCCGCAATGTGACATCGCACTCCTTACCGGGGCCCCGTACGTCTCTCGTACGGGGCCCTGTGCACGGCTTAGAGTGGCGGGCGACCGCCTTGCCGTCTGAGATCTGAGGAACCCGTGCGCCGACTTGCCGGCCTGCTTGTCGTACCCCTTCTGCTGCTGACGACAGCAGCGTGTGGCGACGACAGCGGCTCCGACTCCGCCCAGATGAAGAACGGGGCGCCCGCGATCACCAAGGGTGCCAAGTTCGGGGAGACGCCCACCCTGTCGAAGGGGAAGGGCGCGCCGCCCAAGGAGCTGAAGGTGGTGACCATCAGCGAGGGCACCGGGCAGGTGCTGAAGAAGAACGACATCGCGCAGGTCAACTACCTCGGCCAGGTGTGGGACGGCAAGGAGCCGTTCGACCAGAGCTTCGGCCGGCCCGCGCCGTTCGACCTGACCCTCGGTGCCGGCGCCGTCATCAAGGGCTGGGACCAGGGCCTGGAGGGCCAGAAGGTCGGCAGCCGTGTCGAGCTCGTGATCCCGCCGGACCTCGGTTACGGGGCGCAGGGCTCGGAGCCGAAGATCAAGCCGAACGCCACGCTGGTCTTCGTCGTGGACATCGTCAAGGGCGCCACCGTCCCGGCCTCGGCCACGGGCAAGGAGGTTGCCCAGGACAACAAGGACCTGCCCAAGGTCGGCACGAACACGGACGGCCAGGAGGTCTCCGTGGCCGTCCCGAAGGACACCGCCGAGCCGGCCAAGCTGGTCTCGAACTACGTCCTGGAGGGCGACGGCGCGGTGGTCAAGGACACCGACTCCGTCGTGGTGAAGTTCAACGGCAAGACGTGGAAGGACGACAAGACCTTCGAAAGCACGTACACCTCCGGTCAGACGGTCACGTGGCCGCTGAAGGAGCTCTCGGTCGCGGGTCTGAAGGACGGCCTGATCGGCAAGAAGGTCGGCAGCCGCATCCTGCTGGTCATCCCGCCGGACCAGGCGTTCGGTGACAAGGAGCAGGGCACCATCCCGGCCAAGTCGACGCTGGTCTTCAGCCTCGACATCCTCACCGTGATGTAAGACTGTTCCGGTTGACCGTTTCGTACGTATGAGGAGCAGTTCCGTGAGCCAGAAGCTCGAGAAGCCCGAGATCGACTTCCCCGAGGGCGAAGCCCCGAAGGACCTCGTGATCGAGGACATCTGGGAGGGCGACGGCGCCGAGGCCAAGGCCGGTGCCATGGTCTCCGTCCACTACGTGGGTGTGGCCTTCTCCACCGGCGAGGAGTTCGACGCTTCGTGGAACCGCGGTTCCGCCCTGCAGTTCCCGCTCGGTGCCGGCCGCGTCATCGCGGGCTGGGACCAGGGCATCGCGGGCATGAAGGTCGGCGGCCGTCGCAAGCTGACGATCCCGGCGCACCTCGCCTACGGTGACCGCGGCGCGGGCGGCGCGATCGCCCCGGGCGAGACGCTGATCTTCGTCTGTGACCTGATGGCCGCCTGATCCACCGGCAGCCGCTCCGAGGGCCCCCGCCGTGAGGCGGGGGCCCTCGCTTTTGTCCGGGACCGCCGGGGCGGTACGGTCAACGGTCACGAGTGTGTCGAGAACGGGGGAAGGGCGTCGATGGCGATTGCCAAGGCCGAGCGGCTGATGAATCTGGCGCTGTGTCTGCTGGGGACCCGCCGGCCGCTGAGCAAGCGCGAGTTGCGCGGCTCCATCGAGGCCTACATGGAGGCCGGCAACGACGAGTCCTTCAACCGCATGTTCGAGCGGGACAAGGACGATCTGCGCGAACTCGGTCTGGTCATCGAGACGGTGGAGAACCTGGACGGCGAAACCGGTTACCTGGCACGCCGGGACAGCAACCGGCTGCCTCCCGTCTCGCTGGACGCCGAGGAGGCCGCCGCCCTGGGGCTGGCGGCCAAGGTCTGGCAGCAGGCCCGCCTCGCGGGAGCCGCCAGCGGGGCCCTGCAGAAGCTGCGCGCGGGCGGGATGCCCGAGGCGGGTGACCCGTACGAGGGCCAGCACAGTGCCATCGAGCCGCGCATCCCGGTCCACGAGGCGGCCTTCGAGCCGCTGATGCTGGCCTGCCGGGACCGCCGGCCGGTGGTCTTCGACTACCGCAAGTCCACCGCCGCCCGGCCCGAGACCCGGCAGGTGGAGCCGTGGGCGCTGGAGTGCTGGCGCGGCCACTGGTACCTGGCCGGCTACGACCGCGACCGCGGTGCGGAGCGCGTGTTCCGGCTGTCCCGGATCACCGGCAAGGTCAAGTCCCGAGCGGCCGAGTACACCGCCGAGGTCCCTGACGTGGTCACCGTACGGGAGACCGTGGCGAGCTGGGCCGGGGAGAGTGCGGACCGCTCCGCGCTGATCCGGCTGCGCGCCGGGGCGGGCTACCCGCTGCGGGCCAAGGCCACCGCGGTCTGCGAGGGCGCGGACGGCTGGGACGAGCTGGAGATCCCGTACGGGCACGGGCTGGACGCCTGGCTGGTGGAGTTCGGGCCCGACGTCGTCGTGGTCGGGCCCGCCGACCTGCGGGCCGACGTGGTGGACCGGCTGAGGGCCGTCGCCAAGGCCTGAACCGGTTCCGCCGCATTCGAGACCGCCGCATCGCAGACCGCCGCATTCCAGATCGCCGCATTCGCGACCGCCCCATTCGAAGACGTGCCCTGAGGGGGAGACGTACCAGCATGGCTGCCAACGCCATCGACCAGACCCGTCGGATGCTGTCCCTGGTGACGTACCTGCGCGAGCGCCCCGGGGCGCACGTCGCCGACGTCGCCCGCGCCTTCGGCATCACCGAGGACGAGCTGATCTCGGACCTCGACGTGCTGCCCATGTGCGGGACCAGCTTCCGCGGCGGGGACCTGCTCGACATCGACACCGACGGGGAGCGCATCTGGTGGCGCAACCCCGACGCCTCGGGTGAGTCCACCGCCGAGCCGCTGCGGCTCGCCGCCGACGAGGCGACCGCGCTGCTGGTGGCCGCGCGCGCGGTGGCGACCCTGCCCGGGCTGCGGGAGAGCGACCGGGAAGCCCTGCTGCGGGCCACCGCCAAGCTGGAGGCGGCCGCGGGCGAGGCGGCCGGGGCCAGCTCCCGACTGTCGGTGACCTTCGAATCGGAGGGCGGGGTCTTCGCCGACGTCGACCGGGCCATCGCGGAGCGCCGGCGGCTGTGGCTGCGCTACTACTCGCCCGCGCGGGACGAGCTCACCGAGCGCAAGGTCGACCCGATCCGGCTGTTCGCGGTGGGGCACACGTACATGGAGGGGTGGTGCCACCTCTCCGAGGCCCGGCGCACCTTCCGCCTCGACCGCGTGGCGGAGATCCGGCTGCTGGACGAGCGGGCCGAGCCGCCGGCGATCGAGCCGCGCGATCTGTCCGAGGGCCTGGTCCAGCCGGCCGCCGAGGACCCGGAGGTCGTCGTCGAGGTCGGTCCGGGCGGGCGCTGGGTCGCCGAGTACTACCCGCACGACAGCGCGGAGGAGCTGGCCGACGGAGGTCTGCGGATCACGCTGCGCAGTCCGGATCCGGCTTCGCTGCGCCGGCTCGCGCTGCGGCTCGGGCGCGAGGGGCGGATCGTCACCCCCACAGAGCTGGCGGAGAGCGCGCGGAGCGCCGCTCGAGAAGCACTCGCGGGGTACGGGGAACAGGTCTGAGGGGAGCGGGGCCGATGTCGCCAATGTCCGGGCCCGTCGCCTTCAAGGCCTCCTGCCCCGACTGCCGGGCCCGTTTCGAGCTGGACGCGGGAGCCCTGCGGCTGGCCATCGGCGGCAGCCGACGGGCCACCTTCTACTCCTTCACGTGTCCTGAATGCGGTGCCTCCGTACGCAAACCTGCTGGTGAGCGCATTGTGGAGCTGCTGACGGGCGGGGGCGTGAGCACCCTGCGCAGCATCTGAGGCGGGCGGTGGCCTAGGCTCGCCCCATGCTGTGGCCGATGTTCGCAATTGCCCTGGTCCTCCTCGGAGTCGCCGTGCTCGCCGTGCTGGCCGTACGGGTCTACGCGGAGGTGCGCAGACTCTCCGCGCAGGTCGCGCAGGCCAGCCGCCGGATCACCGATGCCTCGGGCGATCTGGAGCGGGCGGCCGCGGACCTGGCCAGGGCGGGTCGCGGCGTGCGACCGTAGCGAACGAGTCGGGCGTGTGACGAGGGGATTGACAACCGGCCAGGACGCAAGACGGGGTACGCCGGGGGATTGCCGGGCGTTAACCCCCGGGGGTTACGATCCTCGGTAGAGAAAGTCCCAGGCGCCCGTACCGGTGCGCTGCGAACCTCGGAGAAAAGGAAGATTTCTATGGGCAACCTCAGGGGTTGGGAAATCCTCGTCATCGTCGGCGTGATCATCCTGCTGTTCGGCGCCAAGAAGCTTCCTGACATGGCCCGCTCCCTCGGCAAGTCGGCCCGCATCCTCAAGAGCGAGGCCAAGGCCATGAAGAAGGACGGCGAGGCCGAGGACGCGGCCACCGCGACCGCCGCGGACCAGTCCGCGCAGCAGCCCGTCGCCCCGCGCACCATCCAGGCCGCGCCCGGTGACGTCACCAGCTCCCGCCCGGTCAGCGAGCCGAACCGCGCCGCCCAGGGCTGACGCACGCCGTAACGCGCCAGTCATCTGCAACGAGACAAGGGACGTGGGTTGCTCAAGTCTGCCCGCAAGCAGGGGAAAGCGGACAAGGACGCCGAAGGGCGGATGCCTCTTGTCGAGCACCTGCGTGAGCTGCGAAACCGTCTGCTGAAGTCGGTCCTGGCGATCCTGGTGATCACCGTCATCTCGGCCTTCTTCTACCGGGACATCATCAACTTCCTCTTGAAGCCGATGCTCGACTCCGTCGGCTGCAGGAACGGTGTGGTGACCCAGCGCAACGGCCACCCCTGCGCCGACATGACCGTGAACGGTCTCATCTCGGCGTTCTCGATCGCCCTGAAGGTCTCGCTGACGGCCGGCGTGGTGCTGTCCGCGCCGGTGTGGCTGTACCAGCTGTGGGCGTTCGCCGCGCCGGGGCTGCACAGCCACGAGAAGAAGTACGCGCGGAGCTTCGTCGCGGTCGGCGCGCCGCTGTTCGGCGTGGGCGCGGTGCTCGCGTACAAGATCCTCCCGCAGACCGCGACGATCATGCTGGAGTTCACGCCCGACCACGCGCGCAATCTGCTGCCGGTCGACGACTACCTCGACCTGGTCACCCGCATGGTGATCGTGTTCGGCCTGGCCTTCGAGCTGCCGCTCCTGCTGATCCTCCTGAACTTCACCGGTGTGCTCACCGGCAAGCGGCTCGGCGGCTGGTGGCGGGGCATGGTCCTCGGCATCACGATCTTCGCCGCCTTCGCCACCCCCACAGGTGACCCCCCGACCATGCTCGCGCTGGCCCTGCCGATCGTGGCCCTGTACTTCCTGGCCCTCGGCATCTGTCTGCTCAACGACCGCAGGCGCCGGCGCAACGACCCCGACGCGGGTCTGAGCGACGACGAGGCCTCCGAGCTGGACCTGACCCCGGCGCCGATCGGCGCGCTGGAGTCGGTGCCCGCCCCCGCCGCGCTGCCCGGCCAGGCCGACGGCGGACGCCAGCGGATCAACGGTTACGACGACGCCACCTGACAGGTACGCCCCCGGCCACCGCCGGGAGGTGCCCCCGGGGTGGGTGAGCTCTGAGGTCGCCCTCTTCGTCAATCCCACCGCCGGACGCGGCCGGGGCGCGCACGCCGCGCGGCCGGCCGCTTCCGCGTTGCGGGCGGCCGGCTTCTCCGTACGGACGGTGGTGGGCACCGGCGCCGAGGACGCGCCGGCGCGGCTCACCACCGCGATGCGGCTGCCGGCCGGCCGGTTCTAGTACGACCTGGCGATGATCGCGGAGCCGGTCGCCTTCCGGCCGTTCCCGTACCGGATCACCCTCGACGACGGCCCGGTGATCGAGACCGAGGCGACGCTCGTGGCCGTCCTGGGGGTCCCCCCGGACGGAGTCGGGGGGAGGATCGTCCTACGGCGGTGGCATGCGGATCTGCGCGGACGCCGTCCCGGACGACGGGCTCTTCGACGTGACCGTGGTCGGCGACTGCGGCCGGGCCACCCTGCTCACGGTCTTTCCCCAGGTCTACAAGGGCAGGTACCTGAGCCACCCGAAGGTGAGCGTCCACCGCGCCCGGAGGCCCCGGGCCTGAGCGCGTACGCGGACGGCGAGCCTCCTCCAGACTCCGTCCGGGGACCCCAGGGGCGCTGCCGGTGACCGCGGAGTGCGTCCCCGGAGCGGTCCGCCTGCTCACTTAAATGATCGCGACTGTTGTCAGAGGTGGCGGGTAGGCTCGACAGCAAGATGACCGAAGAACTCTCACCCGCCGAGCGGTACGCCGCTGCCCGGATCCGCGCCGCCGAAGAGGCCACTGCCCTGGCCCCCTTCCGCGAGATGTACGAATTCGATCTGGACCCGTACCAGATCGAGGCCTGCAAGGCACTGGAGGCGGGCAAGGGCGTCCTCGTCGCCGCACCGACCGGCTCGGGCAAGACCATCGTCGGCGAGTTCGCCGTGCACCTGGCCCTCCAGCAGGGCCGCAAGTGCTTCTACACGACGCCGATCAAGGCGCTGTCGAACCAGAAGTACGCCGACCTCGTCAAGCGCTACGGCGCCGACAAGGTGGGCCTGCTGACGGGCGACAACAGCGTCAACTCCGAGGCGCCGGTGGTCGTGATGACCACCGAGGTGCTCCGCAACATGCTGTACGCGGGCTCCCAGTCGCTGCGCGGTCTCGGCTACGTCGTGATGGACGAGGTCCACTACCTCTCCGACCGGTTCCGCGGGGCCGTCTGGGAGGAAGTGATCATCCACCTCCCCGAGTCGGTGACCCTGGTCTCCCTGTCGGCCACGGTGTCGAACGCCGAGGAGTTCGGCGACTGGCTGGACACCGTCCGCGGGGACACCGAGGTGATCGTCTCCGAGGAGCGGCCCGTCCCGCTGTGGCAGCACGTCATGGCCGGCCGCAAGATCTACGACCTCTTCGAGGAGGAGTCCGACCACGGCGGCCGCGGCTCCGCGCGCCGGGAGGTCAACCCCGACCTGCTGCGCATGGCGCGCGAGGAGAACAGCCGCACCTACAACCCGAAGGACCGGCGGCGCGGCAAGATGGTCCGCGAGGCCGACCGCGAGCGCGAGCGGCGCTCCCGCGGCCGGATCTGGACCCCGTCCCGCCCCGAGGTCATCGCCCGGCTCGACGGCGACGGGCTGCTGCCCGCCATCAACTTCATCTTCAGCCGGGCCGGGTGCGAGGCCGCGGTCCAGCAGTGCCTGTACGCGGGCCTGCGGCTCAACGACGAGTCCGCGCGGCTCAGGGTCCGCGAGATCGTCGAGGCGCGGACCGCCTCCATCCCCACCGAGGACCTGCACGTCCTCGGGTACTACGAGTGGCTCGAAGGCCTGGAGCGGGGCATCGCCGCGCACCACGCGGGCATGCTGCCCACCTTCAAGGAGGTCGTGGAGGAGCTGTTCGTCCGCGGTCTGGTGAAGGCCGTCTTCGCCACCGAGACCCTGGCGCTGGGCATCAACATGCCCGCGCGCACGGTGATCCTGGAGAAGCTGGTCAAGTGGAACGGCGAGCAGCACGCCGACATCACGCCCGGCGAGTACACGCAGCTGACCGGCCGGGCCGGGCGGCGCGGCATCGACGTCGAGGGCCACGCGGTCGTGCTGTGGCAGCGGGGCATGGACCCGGCGGGGCTCGCCGGCCTCGCGGGTACCCGTACGTATCCGCTGCGTTCCAGCTTCAAGCCCTCGTACAACATGGCCGTGAACCTGGTCAGCCAGTTCGGGCGGCACCGCTCGCGCGAGCTGCTGGAGACCTCCTTCGCGCAGTTCCAGGCCGACCGCTCGGTCGTCGGGATCTCCCGGCAGGTGCAGCGCAACGAGGAGGGCCTGGAGGGCTACCAGGAGGGCATGACCTGCCACCTGGGGAACTTCGAGGAGTACGCGCAGCTGCGGCGCGACCTGAAGGACCGTGAGACGGAACTGGCCAAGCAGGGCGCCGCCCAGCGCCGGGTGCAGGCGGCCAGTTCGCTGGAGAAGCTCAAGCCGGGCGACATCATCCACGTGCCGACGGGCAAGTTCGCCGGGCTCGCGCTGGTCCTGGACCCGGGCGTGCCGGCCGGGCGGGTCCACGGGCACCGCGGGTACGAGTACGCGGAGGGCCCGCGCCCGCTGGTGCTCACCGCCGAGCGGCAGGTCAAGCGGCTCGCCGCGATCGACTTCCCCGTGCCGGTGGAAGCCCTCGACCGGATGCGGATCCCCAAGACCTTCAACGCGCGTTCGCCGCAGTCCCGTCGGGACCTGGCCTCGCAGCTGCGGAGCAAGGCCGGGCACATCACGCCGGAGCGGCGGGCTCGCGGCCGGGCCGCGGCGGCCGACGACCGGGAGATCGCCCGGCTGCGGTCCGAGCTGCGGGCGCACCCCTGCCACGGCTGCGACGAGCGCGAGGACCACGCCCGCTGGGCGGAGCGCTACCACCGGCTCAAGCGGGACACCCAGCAGCTGGAGCGGCGGATCGAGGGCCGGACGAACACCATCGCCCGCACCTTCGACCGGATCCACGCGCTGTTGACCGAGCTGGACTACCTGCGCGAGGACGAGGTCACCGTGCACGGCAAGCGGCTCGCCCGGCTGTACGGGGAGCTCGACCTGCTGGCCTCCGAGTGCCTGCGGGCCAAGGTGTGGGAGGGCCTCAGCCCGGCCGAACTGGCCGCCTGCGTCTCGGCGTTGGTCTTCGAGGCGCGGCAGTCCGACGACGCGGTCGCGCCGAAGGTGCCGGGCGGCGCCGCGAAGGAGGCGCTGGGCGAGATGGTCCGCATCTGGGGCCGGCTCGACGCGCTGGAGGAGGAGCACCGCATCAACCAGGCGGAGGGCGTGGGCCAGCGCGAGCCGGACCTCGGCTTCGCCTGGGCGGCGTACCAGTGGGCCTCCGACAAGAGCCTGGACGAGGTGCTGCGCGAGGCGGAGATGCCGGCCGGTGACTTCGTGCGCTGGTGCAAGCAGGTCATCGACGTGCTCGGGCAGATCGCGGCGGCGGCCCCTTCGGCCTCCGGCGACAGCGGGAGCACGGTGGCGCGCAACGCCCGCAAGGCCGTGGACGCGCTGCTGCGGGGCGTAGTGGCCTACAGCTCGGTCGGCTAGCCGGTTTTGGGGCTTCCTCCGAGAGCTGGGTCGGCCTGATCTGATCTCTTGCCATGATCGATTCGTCGTGCTCTGTGCGACGATCGGTTCCATGAGTGGGGGAGCAGACGAGGGCCCGAGACGGGTCGGTCGGCCACGCGCCGACCGGCTGAGACCGGAGAGCGGCCGGCCGCCGCGCGAGGAACTCCTCTGCGCGGCGGCCGAGTTGTTCACCGCCCGGGGATACGCGGCGACCACCACGCGGGCGGTCGCCGGGCGGGCCGGAATGCGCCAGGCCACGATGTACCACTACTTCGGCGGCAAGGAGGAACTCCTCGCCGAACTGTTGGAGTCCACCGTCGCGCCCTCGCTGGTCCTGGCCCGTCGGCTGCTCGCCGAGGGCGGCCGGCCCGCCGCGCGCAGGCTGTGGGAGCTGTGCCGCTCCGACGTGCTCCTGCTGTGCGGGGGTCCGTACGACCTGGGGGCGCTCTACCTGCTGCCCGAGGTGGGCGGCGCGCGCTTCGCGCAGTTCCGCCGGATGCGCGCGGAACTCAGGGACGCCTACCGGGTGTTGCTCGACGGGACCTGCGCCGGCGCCGAACTGGCCGGGGACCGGGCGGGGCTGATGCTCCGCAACGACCTGGTCTTCGGACTCATCGAGGGCGTCATGCTGATCCACCGGGCCGATCCGGCGCGGCCGGTGACGGCCTTCGCGGAGGCCACCGCCGACGCGGCGCTGCGGATCGCGGGGGTCCGCCTTCCCGAGGTCTAGGTGTATTGCCCAGTGAGGTTGGGGACGCGGTTGGCGGGTGGTTTGCCTGCGAGGGCGGTGTGTCCGCGGTGGTGATTGTAGGTGTGGAGCCAGTC
>NZ_JOIR01000053.1 GCF_000720115.1 Streptomyces sp. NRRL F-2580 | reverse complement strand
GGGGGGGTGCTGGGCGGGGCGGAACGGGGTCGAGCAGGCGGAGGCGGTCAGGCGGGGCCGGTCAGGCGTGGCGGTCAGGCAGTTGTGGAGGCGCCGGACGGGATGCCGAAGGCGGGGTCCGGGACGGTCTCCGGGCTGATCAGGCGGGAGGGCTCGCCGTCGGGACCGACCGGGACGTCGCCGTCGACGGTGACGCGGCGCAGGGTGCGCTCGTGGTCGTCGGAGTCGTCCACGCCGTAGTGCTGGGTCGCGCGGTTGTCCCAGATCGCGACGTCGCCCGTCTGCCACTGCCAGCGGACGGTGTTCTCGGGGCTCTCGATGTGCGACTGGAAGAGGTCCTGGAGGACGCGGGAGTCGCGGCCGGTGAGGCCCTTGATCCGCTGGACGAAGTTGCCGAGCAGCAGGGTGCGTTCGCCTGTCTCGGGGTGGACGCGGACCACCGGGTGCTCGGTGAGGAACTTGGTGGAGGTGAACACCTCGCGGTACTGGGCCAGGGCCTCGGGGAGGGCGTCGGGCTTGAGCGCGGCGTAGTCGTACTCGTTGGAGTGCACGGCGCGCAGGCTGTCGGCGAGGGCGCGGAGCGGCTCGGGGAGGTTGCCGTAGGCGGTGGCGGTGTTGGCCCAGAGGGTGTTGCCGCCGTACGGGGGGATGGTGACGGCGCGGAGGACGGAGAAGGCGGGGTAGGCGGGGACGAAGGTGACGTCGGTGTGCCACTGGTTGGCGCGGGCGCCGTGGTGGGAGTCGATGCCGAGGGCGTAACGGCCGTCCGCGGAGGGGACGGTGGGGTGCGCGACGGGTGCGCCGAGCAGCTCGGCGAAGGCCTCGTGGGAGGCCTCGTCGAGGTGGTCCTGGCCGCGGAAGAAGACGACCTTGTGCGCGAGGAGGGCGGCGCGGATCTCGGCGACGGTGCCGTCGGGCAGGTCGCCGCCGAGCCGTACGCCGCCGATCTCGGCGCCGATGCGGCCGCCGATCTTGGTGACGGAGACGGTGGGGGCGGGAAGGGTGGTGGCCATGGGAGCTCCCTGCTGAGGACTGGCTGCGGGCGGGCTGGTCGCCGCAGCGGCGGAAACGGAGTGACGTGGCGTGACGTGGTGCGGCGTGACGTGGCGTGGTGCGGGCGGTACGGCTGCGGGGGGCGGCCCCCGAAGGCGCGGAGGCCCCTCGGGAGCCCGGCCGCCCCGCCGCCGGCCCCTCCGACGTCAGGGCCCCGGTCCGAGCGACCCCGCATACGGCCCCCACCCCGGGAGGACACCCTGGCGGGCCGTCCCGGCGGACAGCCCCGCCGGATGCCGCGCCGGCTGGGCACCCCTGGTGGAGCCCCAGGCCGCCGGTGAGGTCCATCCCCGATGGAGATCCGTCCGGTGGACCACCCTGGCGGGGCGACCGTCCCGGCCGAAGCCTCCCGGTAGGGCGAGCCGTCGGGACCTCCCCGGCGGGGCGTACCGCGCCGTGCGTGGTGCCCACGGCGAGCCACCCCGATACGAGGCACCCCTGGGGCCTCGGTGGAGCACTCGCCGCGGTCACCCACACCGGTTGCCCCTGCCGGAACGGCGGCCCTTGGTCGGGCACCGTCCTGGCCGGACAACCCCGGCGCGAGATCTCCCCCGGCGGATTCCGGTGGACCACCCGCCGTGGGCACCACGCCGAAGCGGTCCTGCCGGAACGGCGGCTCCTGGTGGGGTGCCGTTCTGGTCGGACAACTCCGGTGCGGGGCCGCCCCGATGGGTTCCGGTGGGGCACCCCCAGGGGCGCCGCGCCCGGGCCGTCCTGCCGGGACGGGGGGCCCTGGTTGGGGACCACCCAGCTGGACAACTCGGCACGTGGCCACCCCGGCGGGTTCCGGGTGGGGCACCCGCCAGGGGCGCCGCGCCCGGGCGTCCTGCCGGGACGGGGCCCCTGGTTGGGGACCACCCAGCTGGACAACTCGACACGTGGCCACCCCGGTGGGTTCCGGCTGGGCACCCCCCAGAGGCGCCGCGCCCGGGCGTCCTGCCGGGACGGGGCCCCTGGTTGGGGACCACCCAGCTGGACAACTCCGGTGCGGGGCCACCCCGGTGGGTTCCGGTGAGGGACCCGCCGGGGCCGTCCCGACGGAAGGGCGTCCCCTGGTTGGGGGCCCTCCCGGTGCGGGCATCGGTACGGCATCGCGGGGGCGTCGGTGGAGCAGACGTTGGGGGCGTCCTGGGAGGCGTCCCCGGTGGGGCATTGGTGACGGGATTCGGCCCTGTCGGGCGCCCCGGTCAGGGGGCCGAGTCGGGATGGGCCGGTGCGGTACGTCCCCGGTCAGGGGAGCCGGGTCGGGGAGCCCGCCTCGGGATGGCAGCCCTCGGGCACCGGTCCGGTGACGTGGCGTCCCGGGAAGGCGGTCCTGGTGGGCGCCGGCCCGGGAGAGCGCGCGCCCCGGGGGTCGACCCGCAGGCGCGGTCCGGGAGGGCGCGTCCCGGGGGCCGGTCCGTGGAGGCGGTCCGGGAGGGCGCGTCCCGGGGCGGGCCCGTGGGGCGGGGTCCGGGAGGGCGTGCGGGCGGGGGTCAGGCCGTGGGGGCCGGACAGCGGCCCGGACACTCGCCCGGCTCGGTACAGAGGCCGGGGGTGTGGAGCCGCGTGGCGAGGAGTTCGGTCGCGGACATGGCTCGGAGACTGTCAGCGCCCCCGCCGCCGGTCAACCCCCTCCCGCGGCCCCCCGGGGTGGCCGGAACAAACCTCTCACCTGACCCCGTACAGCTGCTGTGACCTGCGGATTCCGTCGATCCGGCAGATCATCCGCACGGCCGTCGGCGGCCGAAAATCCATGGCTGGATTTCACGACCCCGCAACGCCGCCGCCACGGTTGACCCTCGACCTGGTGGAGGGCGCAGAGTTCTGGGTGTGGAGAGCGAGATGCGCAGCATTGGCGAGATGGCCCGGGACAGCGGACTGGGTGTCAGCACCCTGCGGTTCTACGACGGGGCCGGCGTGCTGGTCCCGGCCTGGGTGGATCCGGTGAGCGGCTACCGCTGGTACGGCCCCGAACAGCTCGAAGAGGCCGGCCTGCTGGCCCGGCTGCGGCGGGCCGGCATGCCGTTGGCGGACATCCGGCTGGTGCTGGCGGGCTGGTCGGGTGCGGACACCGACCTGGTGCGCAAGCTGCTGGAGGCACACCTGCGCCGTCTCGAACGGGGGCTGTCCGATGCCCGCAGCGCGTTCTCCGCCGTCCGAGCGCTCCTCGACCGCAGGGAGAAAGACCCGATGACCGTACTCCGCACCGCCGCCACCGGCACCGGCACCGGCACCGCCGATGTCCGGCCGGCCGTTTCCGCCCCCGCGCTGGCCGCCGCGCTGGACGCGGTCCGCTTCGCCGCCGGCACCGATCCGGAGCTGCCGATGCTCGGCGGCGTCCTGTTCGACATCGAGGGCGACGCGCTCCGCGTCGTGGCCACCGACCGGTACCGGATGGCTGTCGCGCGGACCGCCACCACCGGCTACGGCGGGCCCCGCGTGCAGGCCATCGTGGCGTCCCCGCTCGCCGACGCGATGCGGGCGCTGCTGACCGACGACGCCCCGGTCCGGCTGGCCGTGGACGGTGACCGCGTGACCTTGGAGGCGGGGGACCGGCAGACGGCCGGCCGGTGCGTCGGCCACGAGTTCCCCGACTACCGGCGTCTCGTCCGCCTGCCGGCGGGGCGCCGCGCCCTCGTCGATGTCGCGGCCTTCCGGGAGGCGGTGGAGACCGGCCCGGTCCGTACGGGTGAGGCGCTCGGGCACGACGGTGTGACCTGCGACCTCAGCGTGCTCAAGGTGACCGCCGACGGCGGGGTGAGCGTCTGCGAGGACGGCGACGACGACCCGGCCCGCGTCGCCGTCAACCGCGATTTCCTGCTGGACGCCCTCGCCGCCGGAGCCCGCGACCGGCTGGTCCTGGAGGTCGGCGCCCCCACCGCGCCCCTGGTGATCCGCCGGACCGACACCGAGGACGCCTATTCGCTGCTGATGCCCGTCCGCCTGGAGGACTGAGCACCCAGGCCCGCCGGCCCGCTCAGGCCCGGGCCCAGGTGCGCAGGAGCGACTCCCGCTCGGCCGGCCTGGGCGTACCCTCCGGGGCGTGGTCGCGGCCCCAGGCCTCAAGGGTCCGGGGGTCCGCGGTTCCCGCGACGAACCGGGCCAGCAGCTCCTGGGAGAGGGCCGTCTCCCCGGCGCCGTAGCCGGCGACCGCGGCGTACACCGTCACCTGTTCCGGCCCGTTCTCCGTCTCCAGCCGCAGGGTCATCTCGGGCGGCCCCTCGCCCGTGAAGGCGCCGAGCGCGGCCGAGACCACCGCCCCGAGGAGCTTCGAGGCGCGGCCCGACGGGCCCTCGACGGGCACGTCCTCGACGACCGCGGAACGCAGTCCTTCCCACGCCCACGCACGGTCGCCGTCGGGGTCCACCGCTTCCGGCCCGTCGCCGGTCAGCCGCACGCAGCCCCCGAGGGCGTTCGGCGGAGACCCCACGTACACCGCGTCCGGGGTGATCCAGAACAGTCCGACCATCGCCACAACCGACTCCCGCCACTCGCGCCCTCGCACCACGGGCTCCACCGGCCCGCCCACCACCCGTACCGCCGGGGCGGAACGGATCACCGCAGACACGCCCGGGGCGGGCCCGTCCGGATGCCTCCGGACCCGTCGGGGCGGACGCTGGGAGGGCGGGCCGGGAACCGCACGTGATCGTCCGTCCCCGGCGCCGCCACCACGCCGGAGGAAGTGATCTGCATGACCGACCGTTCTCGGACGCGCCGCCTCCTGATGCTCTCCGCCCCGGCTGCCCTGGTGGCCGCGGGCTTGCTCCCCTCCGCCCCCGCGCTCGCCGCCCCCACCCTCTGCGCCCCTCCGACCGCGTACGTCGGCGTCGTCACCGCGGCGCCCGCCGTGGAATGGGTGAAGACCACCGATCCCCCCAGTGGCATCACGGCCGAGCTGCCCGGAAAGGCCAAGGTGCGGAAGGCCTCCGTGCCCACCGCCGCCGGCGAGTCGGTGGAGGCCCGCGCGTACGGAGTGGACACCCCCGAGGGAGCCGTCGGCTTCACCGTCCACGACATGCCCGGCGACCAGCTTTCCCTCGACGAGGCCCTCCAGGGCCTCACCAGCATGTACGAGCAACTCGGCGGCGAGCCCCTCACCAGCACCGACGTCAAGAAGACGACGGTCGACGGCCGCCAGGCCATCGACGCGCGCCTCTCCACCGAGGAGGACGGCGAGCACCTCGTCGGGTGGGTGCGCGTGATCGGCGATGACGACCACCTCGTGCAGGTCCTGACCCTGGGTCCCGAGGCGGACGGGAAGTCCCTGAAGGGGATGCACGACCGGGTCGTCGACAGCATCCACATCCCCTGACCCGGGACCCCGGGTCCCGCGACCGGAGCCGGGACCGGAGCCGGGACCGGACCCGGGGCCGGCGCTTCTGTCGGAAGTCTTCAATCCGGCGGTCGCGGGCGTGAGCGCACGGGAAGGCGTCCCGTGCGGCAGAGGTTCCCGGGAGAGCGGGGGCGCCGCGACGGAGCGCTCGCCCGCCCGTGGAGATCTCCGGCGGATCGTGGTAACGCGCGCGGGTCCGGCCCTACTCTCCAGTACCTCGGCAACGGCGCTGCTCAGCCCTGTGGCCAAGATCCTTGTCGGATCTCACGAGAGGGCGAGATCACACCGGACGGTATGGTGCGCCTCAACCGCCCGCCCCTAGCATTCGAGCCATGACGGTCCTGCCTGACGACGGGCTCTCCCTGGCCGCCGAGTTCCCTGACGCGACGCATGAGCAGTGGCAGCGCCTTGTAGAAGGCGTACTGCGCAAGTCGGGCAAGGAAGCCTCCGGCGAGGCCGCAGAAGATGCGTTGTCCACCCCTCTCGAGGACGGGCTCACCACCCGCCCGCTGTACACCGCGCCGCCCGACGGGACGGCTCCCGACACCGGTTTGCCCGGCTTCGCCCCCTTCGTACGCGGAGGCAGGCCGGAGGGCACCACCGCGAACGGCTGGGACGTGCGCCAGCGCCTCGCGGGCACCGATCCGGTGCGCGTGAACGAAGCGGCCCTCGCCGACCTGGAGAACGGGGTCACCTCCCTCTGGTTCACCGTGGGCCGGGGCGGCCTCCCGGTCGACGGCCTCGCGCGGGCGCTGGAGGGGGTCTACCTGGACCTCGCCCCGGTCTCCCTGGACGCGGGAGCCCAATACGCCGAAGCCGCCCGCGAGTTGCTGCGCCTGTTCACCGAGAGCGCGGTGGCCCCCGAGGTCGCGCGGGCCTCGCTGGGCGCCGACCCGCTGGGCCACGAGGCCCGGACCGGGGAAGCCCTGGACCCGGCCGCCGCCGTGGAGCTGGCCCGGGAGGCCGCCGCCGGCTGGCCCGGGGTGCGCGCCCTGACCGTGGACGCCCTGCCGTACCACGAGGCCGGCGGCAGCGCCGCCGAGGAGCTCGGCCTGTCCCTGGCCACGGGCGTCGCCTACCTGCGCACCCTCACCGAGGCCGGACTGAGCACCGAAGCCGCCCTCGGGCAGCTGGAGTTCCGCTACGCCGCCACCGCGGACCAGTTCCTCACCATCGCCAAGCTGCGCGCCGCGCGCCGGCTGTGGGCCCGTATCGCCGAGGCCTCGGGGGCCCCGGAGGCGGGTGCCCAGCTCCAGCACGCGGTGACCTCGCCGGTGATGATGACCCGCCGCGACCCCTGGGTGAACATGCTGCGCACCACCGTGGCCTGCATGGCCGCGGGCGTGGGCGGCGCGGACTCGGTCACCGTGCTCCCCTTCGACCACGAGCTGGGCCTGCCGGACGCCTTCGCGCGCCGGATCGCCCGCAACACCTCCACCATCCTGCTGGAGGAGTCGCACCTGGCCCGGGTGATCGACCCGGCCGGCGGCTCGTACTACGTGGAGCGGCTCACCGACGAACTGGCCCACGCCGCCTGGGAGTTCTTCCGGACCGTCGAGAAGGCCGGCGGCCAGGCCGCCGCCCTGCGCTCGGGTCTGGTCGCCGAGCGGCTGGCCGCCACCTGGGCGGAGCGCTCCAAGAAGCTGGCCAAGCGCCGCGAACCGATCACCGGCGTCAGCGAGTTCCCGCTGCTGTCGGAGAAGCCGGTCGTACGCGAGCCCGCGCCCGCCGGGCCCACCGGCGGACTGCCGCGCGTGCGTCGCGACGAGGCCTACGAGGCCCTGCGCGCCCGCAGCGACGCGCACCTGGCGGCGACCGGCGCCCGGCCGAGGATCTTCCTCGCCGCGCTGGGCCCGGCGGCCGCGCACACCGCGCGGGCCACCTTCGCCTCGAACCTGTTCCAGGCGGGCGGCATCGAACCGGTGCACGACCCGGTGTCGGTGGACCCGGCGACGGCCGCCGAGGCCTACGCCGCGAGCGGCGCCGACGGCATCGCCGTGATCTGCTCCAGCGACGCGCTGTACGAGGAGCAGGCCGCGGCGGTGGCCGGGGCGCTGCGTGCGGCGGGCGCCACGACCGTCTTCCTCGCCGGCCGGCCGGGCACCGCAGAGGCTTCCGTGGACGAGTACGTCTTCGCCGGCTGTGACGCCGTCGCCGTGCTGTCCTCCGTACTCGACCGGATGGGAGTGCCGTCATGAGCATCCCCGATTTCTCCGAGCTGGCGCTCGGCTCCTCCGCCGCCGGGGTCTCCGAGGAGCAGTGGCGGGCCTCGGTGAAGGAGTCCACCGGCACCGCGGCCGCCGACCTGCTGTGGGAGACCCCCGAGGGCATCGGGGTCAAGCCGCTGTACACCGGGCGGGACCTGGAAGGCCTGGACTTCCTGCAGACGTACCCGGGCGTGGCCCCGTACCTGCGCGGCCCGTACCCGACGATGTACGTGAACCAGCCCTGGACGATCCGGCAGTACGCCGGCTTCTCCACGGCCGAGGAGTCGAACGCCTTCTACCGGCGCAACCTGGCGTCCGGTCAGAAGGGCCTGTCCGTGGCCTTCGACCTGCCGACGCACCGCGGCTACGACAGCGACCACCCGCGCGTGACGGGCGACGTCGGCATGGCGGGCGTGGCGATCGACTCGATCTACGACATGCGGCAGCTGTTCGACGGGATCCCGCTGGACAAGATGTCGGTGTCGATGACGATGAACGGCGCGGTGCTGCCCGTCCTCGCGCTGTACATCGTGGCGGCGGAGGAGCAGGGCGTCTCCCCCGACAAGCTCGCCGGGACCATCCAGAACGACATCCTCAAGGAGTTCATGGTCCGCAACACCTACATCTACCCGCCCAAGCCCTCGATGCGGATCATCTCCGACATCTTCTCGTTCACCTCGCAGAAGATGCCGCGGTACAACTCGATCTCCATCTCCGGCTACCACATCCAGGAGGCCGGGGCCACGGCCGACCTGGAGCTGGCGTACACCCTCGCCGACGGCGTGGAGTACCTGCGGGCGGGTCAGGCGGTCGGGCTGGACGTGGACGCGTTCGCGCCGCGCCTGTCGTTCTTCTGGGCGATCGGCATGAACTTCTTCATGGAGGTCGCGAAGCTGCGCGCGGCCCGCCTGCTGTGGGCGCGCCTGGTCAAGCAGTTCGACCCGAAGAACGCCAAGTCGCTGTCGCTGCGCACGCATTCGCAGACCTCGGGCTGGTCGCTGACCGCGCAGGACGTCTTCAACAACGTGACGCGCACCTGCATCGAGGCGATGGCGGCGACCCAGGGCCACACCCAGTCGCTGCACACCAACGCCCTCGACGAGGCGCTCGCGCTGCCGACGGACTTCTCGGCGCGCATCGCCCGCAACACCCAGCTGCTGCTCCAGCAGGAGTCGGGCACCTGCCGGTCCATCGACCCGTGGGGCGGCAGCGCGTACGTCGAGAAGCTGACGTACGACCTGGCGCGCCGGGCGTGGCAGCACATCGAGGAGGTCGAGGCGGCCGGCGGCATGGCGCAGGCCATCGACGCGGGCATCCCGAAGCTGCGCGTGGAGGAAGCCGCGGCGCGCACGCAGGCGCGCATCGACTCCGGACGGCAGCCGGTGATCGGCGTGAACAAGTACCGCGTGGAGAACGACGAGGCGATCGACGTCCTGAAGGTCGACAACTCCTCGGTGCGCACCCAGCAGATCGCCAAGCTGCGGCGGCTGCGCGAGGAGCGCGACGAGGGGGTCACGCAGGACACCCTGCGGGCGCTGACCAACGCGGCCGAGCGCGGGGACGGGAACCTGCTGGCCCTCGCCGTGGACGCGGCGCGCGCCAAGGCCACGGTGGGTGAGATCTCGGACGCTCTGGAGAAGGTGTACGGGCGGCACGCGAGCCAGATCCGTACGATCTCGGGTGTGTACCGCACCGAGGCAGGCGAGTCCCCGTCCCTGGAGCGCACCCGTGCGCTCATCGACCGGTTCGAGGAGGCGGAGGGCCGCCGTCCGCGCATCCTGGTCTGCAAGATGGGCCAGGACGGGCACGACCGCGGCCAGAAGGTGATCGCGTCCGCCTTCGCCGACCTGGGCTTCGACGTGGACGTCGGCCCGCTGTTCCAGACCCCGGCGGAGGTGGCCCGCCAGGCCGTCGAGGCGGACGTCCACGTGGTGGGCGTCTCGTCGCTGGCGGCCGGCCACCTGACCCTCGTACCGGCGCTGCGCGAGCAGTTGGCGGAGGAGGGCCGCGAGGACATCATGATCGTCGTGGGCGGCGTGATCCCGCCGGCCGATGTCCCGACGCTGCTGGAGATGGGCGCGACGGCGGTGTTCCCGCCCGGCACGGTGATCCCGGACGCGGCCCACGACCTGGTGACGCGGCTGGCCGCGGACCTGGGCCACGAGCTGTAGGCGGCCGCCGGTGCCGAAGATCGACATCGAGGCCTACGCGAAGGGGGTGCTCGACGGGAAGCGCGCGTTCATCGCCCGCGCGATCACCCTCGTCGAGTCCACCCTGCCCGCTCACCGGGGGCTGGCGCAGGGGCTGTTGACGGAGCTGCTGCCGCACGCGGGGCGGGCCCGCCGGATCGGCATCAGCGGTGTCCCGGGGGTGGGCAAGTCCACCTTCATCGACGCGTTCGGCACCATGCTGACGGGTCTGGGCCACCGGGTCGCGGTCCTCGCGGTGGACCCGTCGTCCACGCGCACGGGCGGCTCCATCCTGGGTGACAAGACCCGGATGGAGCGGCTGTCGGTGGACCCGGCGGCGTTCGTACGGCCGTCCCCGTCGGCGGGCACGCTGGGCGGAGTCGCCAAGGCCACCCGCGAGTCGATGATCGTGATGGAGGCGGCGGGCTACGACGTGGTCCTCGTCGAGACGGTCGGCGTGGGCCAGTCGGAGACCGCGGTGGCGGGCATGGTCGACTCCTTCCTGCTGCTCTCCCTGGCCCGTACGGGCGACCAGTTGCAGGGCATCAAGAAGGGCGTCCTGGAACTGGCGGACGTCCTGGCGGTCAACAAGGCGGACGGCCCGCACGAGCGCGACGCGAAGGCGGCGGCGCGGGAACTGTCGGGCGCGCTGCGGCTGATGCACCCCGTGGACGCGGCCTGGACGCCGCCGGTCCTGACGTGCAGTGCGCGGGAGTCGGCCGGGCTGGACGAGGTGTGGAACCGCCTCGAACAGCACCGGACCCTGCTGGACGCGGGGGGCCGGCTGACGGCGAAGCGGGCTGCGCAGCAGGTGGAGTGGACGTGGTCGATGGTCCGGGAGGAGCTGCTGGAGCGGTTGCGGGCGGATCCCGCGGTGCGGGAGCTCGCGCCGGAGCTTGAGGCCGCGGTACGCGCGGGGTCCGTCACCCCGACCTCCGCGGCGGACCGCATCCTGTCCGCCTTCGGGGGCGTCTGACCCGTGGCGTGTGCGGCGCCGTTGCCGGGGGCCGGCCCCCGGCCCCCCGCGCCTCAAACGCCGTCGGGGCCGGATGTGCCCGGCGTCATCCCGCAAGTGCCGGAGGGGCTGACATTGCGCGGAGCGCGATGTCAGCCCCTCCGGCGTTTGAGGTGGGTTAGACCTCGGCCAGGATCGGGCTTGCCGCGTTGAGGGTGAGGCGCAGGATGCGGGTCTGTTCCACCGGGTTGTCGGTGGCGAGGAGGGCGGAGAGGACCGCGATGCGGGCCTGGCCGGCGCGCAGGGTGCCCGTCGGGACGGCTCCGGCGGCCACCAGGTCCACCGCGCCGCCGTGCGTGTAGATCTCGGTGACCGGCCCGGCCATGACCCGCGTGCTCAGCGCGACCAGCACCCCGCGCGCGACGGCGGCCTCGACCGCGGTCACGATCTCCGGGGTGGCGTTGCCCGCGCCGGTGCCGACGAGGACGATGCCGCGCGCGCCCGCCTCGACGGCGGCGTTCAGCAGGAGCGGGTCACCGTCGGCGTGGTGGACCACGACGTCCACGCGCGGCGGGAGTTCCGGCATCGCCGGGAGCGGGAGCGGGGCCGGGCGCTGCGGGGTGCGCAGGATGGTGACCTTGCCGAAGCCGATCTTCCCGAGCAGTTCCTTCGAGGGATCCGCGAACGCGTCCAGCTCCACGGCCTGGGTCTTCACCGTGCCCCGCGCGGCGTGGACCCGCCCGGCGAAGGCGATCAGCACGCCGAGGCCGCGGGTGTTCGCGGCGGTGAGCAGGGCGTCGTAGAGGTTGCCCGGCCCGTCCCCGTCGGCGGTGCCCATGGGCCGCTGCGATCCGGTGAACACGACGGAGCGCGGGTCGTGGTGGTGGAGGTCGACGAGGAACGCCGACTCCTCCAGGGTGTCGGTGCCGTGCGTGACGACGATGCCGTCCACGTCGGGATCGGCGAGCACCTCGTGCACGGTGCGCAGCAGGGTGAGCTGGTGGGCGGTGGTGAGCCGGGGGCTGTTCACGCTGAACAGGTCCACGACCTCGACCGTGACGCCCTCGGGCAGCGGCGCGGTCGCGATGACCTCGCTCCCGTCGGCGTCCGCGGCGAAGCCGGAGCCCTGCCAGCGGCTGGCTATCGTTCCGCCGGTGCTGATGACGACGATCCGTCCCATTGGCCGTGGCCGCCCTTCTCGTACTCACTCATGGTCACTCGCACATATGTGCTCAAAGCAGCAATGATAGAGCGGTCTACGCGCAATGTGATTGCGTCTTCCACCGGGCCTGTGACACAGCGTGGGTGATAATTGCGTCATGGATGCGATTGACAGGGATATCTTGCGCGAGCTCCAGGCCGACGGCCGCCTCAGCAACCAGGAGCTCGCCCAGCGCGTGGGTCTGACCCCCTCCCCCTGCATGCGTCGGGTGCGCCAGCTGGAACAGGACGGGGTGATCCAGGGCTACCGCGCCGTGATCTCCCCCGAGGCGGTGGGCCGAGGCTTCGAGGTGCTCGTCTCGATCGAGGTGCGCCGCGACCGCGAGGCGGTCGAGGCCTTCGAGGCGGCCCTCCAGGACATTCCCGACGTCATCGAGGCCTACCGCCTCTTCGGCAGCCCCGGCTGCCTGCTGCGCATCGCCGTCGCGGACCTGCGCGCGTACGAGCGGCTGTGGATCGAGAAGCTGACGGCCCTCTCCGGTATCACGGAGGTCAACTCGCAGATCATCATGAAGCGCATCAAGGAACCGAACGGCCTGCCCGTCGACTTCCGCTGACACCCGTGAACGACAGGAAGCAGTACGCCATGAAACCCCTCGGCGCCGGTGATCCGATCCGGCTCGGCCCGTACCGCGTCCTCGGCGTACTCGGCGAGGGCGGCATGGGCAAGGTCTACTTCGGCCGGGACGACGGCGGGGGCACGGCGGCCGTCAAGGTGCTGCTGCCGGAGCTCGCGCACGACCCGCACCTCGCCCGGCGGTTCCTGCGCGAGGCGCACACCGCCCGGGCGGTCACCAGCGGCGGCGTCGCCCGCGTGCTGAACGCGCAAATCGAGGAGACCGACAGCCGGCCCTGGATCGCGACCGAGTTCCTGTCCGGGCCCACCCTCGACGACGCCGTCCGCCAGTACGGGCCCTTCGACCCCGACGGCGTGCGCGCCCTCGCCGCCTCGCTCGCCGCCACCCTGCGGGACATCCACGCGGCCGGGCTGGTGCACCGCGACCTGAAGCCGGCCAACATCGTGCTCACCTCGGCCGGCCCGCGCGTCATCGACTTCGGCATCGCCCGCCCCGAGCACGGGCTGACGCTCACCACCACGGGCCAGGTTCCGGTCACCCCCGGGTACGGCGCTCCGGAGCAGGTGCTCGGTCAGCGCGTCGGACCGGCCGCCGACGTCTTCTCGCTGGGCGCGGTGCTGGCGTACGCGGCCACCGGGCAGCGCCCCTTCGACGGGAGCCATGTGGCCGCCGTGCAGTACGAGGTGGTGCACGGAGAGCCGCGACTGGACTCCGTACCGCCCGGGTTGCGGCAGCTGATCGCGCCCTGCCTCGCCAAGGACCCCGCGCACCGCCCGGCCCCCGAGCAGATCGCGGGCGCCTTCGCCCCGCCGCCGGGAGCGGACCGGGTCTGGCGCACCGGAGCCCTGGCCCAGGACATCGAGCGCCGGGGAGCCGAGGCCGACCGGCAGGCCACGGTCGTCGGGCAGGGGTCCGGGACCGGGCCGTCCCGCAGGCGGCTGCTGCGCACCGCGCTGGCGGCGGGGGGCGTACTGGCCGCCTCCGGCGGGGCCACGGGCGCCTGGTGGATGCTGCGCGAGGAGCCGCGCAAGATCCCCGCGGCCGGACCGGCCAGGGACGCCGAGCCGCTGTCGATTCTCGCCGGGAAGCACGGGACGCCTCCGGGCGAGCTGTGGGGTCCGCTGCCCGTGGCGGCGGGACCGGTCGACGGCGTGGTCACCACCCCGCTGCCGGTACTCGACGTGGTCGTCTTCGCGGCCGCGGGCGGCGGCCTCGCGGCGCGTCTGACGACCGACGGCAAGGAGAAGTGGCGGCTGCCCGACGTCCGGCCGGCCGCCGGGCTCGTCGCACTGCCCGGCAACCGGTTCGCGACCGCGGGCTCCGGTGGGGCACTGCTCGGCTTCGAGGCCTCCACCAGCAGGCAGGAGTGGTCGGTGGGGGACGCCGACACCGGTCGCATCCTGACCGCGGACGAGTCGGCGGTCTACCTGGTGACGCGCGGCGGGAAGCTGCGCGCCGTGGACACCGCCGGGCGCAAGGTCCGCTGGACGGTGCCGCTTCCCGAGGCAGCCGTGAAGGCACCCGGGCCGCGGGCCGCGGTCGGAACCGGCCGGCTCGTCGTCTTCGGCGCCGACGGCGATGTCATCGCCGTCGACACCGCTTCCGGAGCAACGGTCTGGCGGGTCGGCAACCAGGCGAGGTCCGCCCTGCAGCCGCTCGTCGTGGAAGACGTCGTCTACCTCGGCGGTCGGAGCCTGACGGCCCTGGACATCAGGACGGGTGTCGCGGTGTGGAAGGACAAGGAGACCAAGGCCGGCGAAGCCCCGCAGCCGGGGGCCGGCGGCTGGGGCCCCGCGGTCTCGTGGGGCGACATGGTGTTCGCGATGGACGGTACGACGCTGTGCCAGGTGTTCACCGAGCTCGGCGGGGCACGTCAGATGGACCGCGGCGCGAAGGGTCCGCCGCCGCACACTCCTCCGGTCGTGCAGGCCGGTACGGTCTGGGTCGTCCAGGGAGACGGGCAGGGCGTCTCGGCCCACTCCATCGTGAGCGGCAAGCGGTACTGGACCTGGTCGGCCCAATCGCGGGGGCCCTGGGGCATGTCCGGCGCGGGCAACCGCGTCTTCCTCGTCAACGACGGGAGGCTCACGGCCATGCCCACCGTCGAGAAGTGAGGCGCGCTCCCGGCCCGTTCGCCCGCACGCGGTTCCCGCCCGGTTCAGCCGCTCCGGCAGGGACCGCTTAGGCTCGGGGCCGATCAACCGACCCGGGAGAGCGCACATGGAACGCCTTCGTCACGACGACCCGTCGCACGTGGGGCCGTACGTGATCCTGGCCCGGCTCGACTCCGAGTCCACCGAGCGCACCGTTGCCGAACGCCGTTACCTGGGGCGCACCGCCGACGGGGAGCGCACCGTCCTCGTCTGCGTGCCCCGGGTCGGCGCCGATCCGTCCCGGTGGGCGATCGAGGCCGAGGGCGCCCGGCGGCTGTCCGTGCCCCGGTTCCTCCGCATCGCGGAGGTGGGCGGCACGGCCGGCTTCCCCTGGTACGCGGCCCCGTACACGCCCGCGCTGCCGCTGCCGGCCGTCCTCGCCGCGTACGGCGGGCCGCTGCCCGAGGACACCGTCCGCAGGCTCGGCGCCGCACTCGCCGAGGGGCTGACCGCCGCGCACGCCCAGGGGGTGGCGCACGCCGGGCTGTCACCGGCCGCCGTCCTGGTCACCGCGGGCGGACCGCTGCTGACCTGCTTCGGCGCCGTACGGGCCGCGGCTCCCGACGGGACGCATCGGACGGGGCTGCCCGGGCTCGATCCGGGCTGCCTGGCCGTGGAGCAGGCGTCGGGGGGCCGCCCGCGGCCGCTCGGGGACGTCTTCGCGCTGGGTGCCGTCCTGGCGTACGCCTCGACCGGCCACACCGTGCCCGAGCAGAGCGAACTGCCGCCGGGTCTGCGGACGCTGGTCGGATCCTGCCTGTCGTCCGACCCGGCGGTCCGGCCGCAGTCCGCGCAGGACGTGCTGGGCGAACTCGTGTCCCCCGGGGCGGGCCCCGCCCCGTCCGAGGGCCCGTGCGCGCAGGCCGGGACGGTCCTCGACCATGGAGCCGTACCGCTGCCGAGCCGGATCGTCGCCGCGCTCGCCGCCCAGTCGGCCGCGCTGCTCGCCGCGGAACTCCCGACCCCGCAACAGCCGTTCGCCACTGCCCAGAAGGTGCACTGACCCGATGCCCGTCCCGGCACCCCGCGCCAACCGCGCCCCGCTCGCACCGCTCACGCACGACGATCCGCAGCACCTCGGCGATTTCCGGCTGCTCGCCCGGCTCGGCAGCGGCGGCATGGGCACGGTCTACCTGGCCCGTTCGGCGGCCGGGCGGACGGTCGCGCTGAAGACCGTGCACGCCCGGATCGCCGCCGACACCACCTTCCGTACCCGGTTCCGGCTGGAGGCGGACGCCGCCCGGGTCATCGGCGACCGGTACGGAGCGCGCGTCTTCGCCTCCGACGCGCTGGCGGCGACGCCCTGGCTGGCCACCGAGTACGTCATCGGGCCCCAGCTCGACGAGGCGGTCCGGCTCTGCGGTCCGCTGCCCGAGCCGTGCGTCCGCTCGCTGGGCGCGGATCTGGCCCTGGCGCTCGGGCAGTTGCACCGCTCGGACGTGGTGCACCGTGACCTCAAGCCGTCCAACATCATGGTCACGGCGGCCGGGCCCAAGGTCATCGACTTCGGCATCGCGCGCGCCCTCGGCGACGAGCGGCTGACCCGCACCGGGGCCGCGGCGGGTACCCCCGCCTACATGTCGCCCGAGCAGGCCGGCGGCCTCGAACACTCCCCGGCCGGCGATGTGTTCGCGCTGGCCGGCGTCCTGGTGTTCGCCGCGTCCGGGCACGGCCCCTTCGGCGGCGGGCAGGCCGCGGACCTGCTGTACCGGGTGCGGTACGCGGAGCCCGACCTGGGCGGCGTACCGGCGGCGCTGGCGGCGGTGCTCGCCCGCTGCCTGGCCAAGGACCCGGCCCAGCGGTCCACGACGGCCGAGCTGGCGGACCTGCTCACGCCCGGCGGCGCCCCGTTCGCGGACGGGCTGCCGCAGCCGGTGCTCGCGGACATCGCCCGGCGCAGCGCGGCGGTGTGGCAGGAGCCGCCGCTCCGGCTGCCTGCGCCCCTCGGGGAGGCGGACACCGTCGTCGCCGACGGCGCCGGCATGTCACGCCGCAGGCTGTTCGCGGTCTCCGGGGCCGCGGCCGGCGCCGTCGCGCTCGCGGCGGGGGGCGGGATGTGGGCGTGGCTCGGCAACCGCGGTGAAGACGGGGGCGGGGCCGCGGACGCCGGGCAGCCCACGCTGGAACCGCCGCCGGACGCGCTGTGGCAGGCCGACCTGGAGCGCCCCTTGGCGGACAGCGCCCCTCTGCCGGTGAACGGCATGCTCGTCATGGCCACCGGAAACACGACCAGCGGGGTCTTCCGGCAGGACGGCAAGCACGTGAGGAACATCCAGGGGTTCGCGCACGTCTGGCGCGTCGCCACCGACGGCAAGTCCCTTTACGCGGTCAGGAAGCCGGACGCCGCGGACAAGGCCCTCGCGGTGGTACCCCTGTCCCTGGAGAACGACAAGGAGCAGGCGCCGCTCGTCCGACTTCCCGCGTACGACGGCACGAACACGCTCAACCAGATCCTCGGTGTGGCCGGCGACACCGTGTTCCTCTACACCAAGGCGGCCGGGAGCGACCAGTGGTCCGTGGTGGCCGCGAGCCTGAAGACCGGCAAGGAACTGTGGCGGCAGCCGACGGAGGCACCCACCGAGGAGCAGGTGCAGTTGGGGCGCCCGACCCCCGTCGGCGTCAAGGCCGTACGCGGCGGCGTACTGCTGTGGCAGCACGCCGAGACAAGCGGCGCCTTGCGGGTGTCCGTGCACGACGCCGGCAGCGGCGCCGAGCGCTGGAACGTGTCGCTGGAAGCACCCGGCGCCACGCCGGGCCGGCTGGCCACGGATGACGACCGCGTGTACGTCGGCGCCAAGAGGGTGCACGCGCTGCGGCTCACCGACGGCGGGTCCGCCTGGGTCTTCGGCGCGGACCGCGATGCGGGCGAGGTGGGCGCCCGGCGCCGGTACGGCATGCCGGCCGTCCGCGACGGGATCGTCTACGCCGTGGAGGGCACGCGCGGCATCGTCGCCATCAGCGCCGTCTTCGGCACGTTGCAGTGGACGGACGTCCTGCCGGAGGGCACGAAGCCGAATCGCGACATCGCCCCTGTAGTCACCCCGAGCCACATCTACAGCATGGACGCGGCGGGCCTGCGGGCCGTCCGCATCCGCACCCAGAGCGCGGTCTGGCACTACAAGACGAGCGCCTACGCCCTGACGCCGGATCCGGACGGCAAGCAGCTCTACCTCCGCGAGCAGAAGCGGCTGATCGCCCTCCCGACGGCCTGACTCGTCTCAGCGGGGCCGGCGGAGGCGCGAACGCCCGTACGCCGACGGCTCTGGGGGCCGTCGGCGTACGGGGGTTAGTCAGCCGGTCATCAGCCGGGGAGGTGGGCCTCCTGCTCCCGGCGCTGCTGGGCCGGGATCGGGGCGTCGAGCACGTGGTTCAGCTTCTCGCCCTCGACGTCCATGTTCGGCAGCAGCCGGTCGAGCCAGCGGGGCAGCCACCAGGCCGACCTGCCGAGCAGGGCGAACAGGGCGGGCACGAGGGCCATGCGGACGACGAAGGCGTCGAAGAGGACGGCGATGGCGAGGCTGAAGCCGACCATCTTGACGAAGACGTTGTCCTCCATGATGAAGCCGGAGAAGACGCTGACCATGATGATCGCGGCGGCGCCGACCACCCGCCCGCCGTAGCGGAATCCGGTGACCACGGCCTCGGAGGGCTGCGCCCCGTGGACGTAGGCCTCCCGCATGCGGGTCACGAGGAAGACCTCGTAGTCCATCGCGAGACCGAAGACCACACCGATCATGAAGATCGGCAGGGTGCTCATGATCGGGCCGGGCTGCTCGACTCCGAAGAAGTCACCGAGCCAGCCCCACTGGAAGACGGCCACGACCGCGCCGAGGGCCGCGCTCACGGAGAGCAGGAAGCCGAGCGCCGCCTTGAGCGGGACGAGCAGCGACCGGAAGACGAGCACCAGCAGCAGGAAGGCGAGGCCGACGACCAGGCCCAGGTAGGGCAGCATCGCGTCGTCGAGGGTCTGGGAGAAGTCGATGAACAGGGCGGTCTGACCGGTCACCAGGATCTCGGCGCCGCCGTTGGCGGCCCCGAGGGTGCCGGCGATGTCCCGGATGTGCGCGACCAGTTCCTCGGTCTCGGTCTCGGTGGGACCGGTCTTCGGGATGACGGTGAGGACCGCGGTGTCGCCCTTGTCGTTGGGCGTCGCGGGGGTCACCGTGGCGACGCCCTCGACGGTGCCGAGCTCCTTGCCCACACCCGCGGCGGCGGTCGCCGCGTCCTTGGCCTGGACGGTGACCATCAGCGGTCCGTTGAAGCCGGCCCCGAAGGACTCGGACAGCATGTCGTACGCCTTGCGCTGGGTGGTGTCCGGCGCCATGGTGCCCTCGCCCGGCAGGCCGAGCTGCAGGCTGGCGGCGGGCACGGCGATGGCACCGAGGCCCACGACACCGAAGAGGAGGACGACCAGGGGACGGCGTACGACGAACCGCGCCCAGCGGGTGCCCAGGTTCGGCTTCTGGCGGCCGGCGCGCTTGTCGGCCTTGCGCTGCTGACGCTCGGAGAGCGGCTTGCCGTAGTACTTCCTGCGCTCCTTGCGGGGCATGACCTTGATCGGCGCGAAGCCGAGGAGCGCCGGGACGAAGGTGGTGGCGATCAGTACGGCGACGGCGACGGTGCCGGCGGCGGCGAGGCCCATCTTGGTGAGCATCGGGATGTTCACCACGCTGAGGCCCGCGAGGGCGACGATGACGGTGAGACCGGCGAAGACGACGGCCGAGCCGGCCGTGCCGACGGCCCGTCCCGCCGCGTCCTGGCGCTCGCGGCCCTCGGCCATCTCGGAGCGGTAGCGGGAGACGATGAACAGGGCGTAGTCGATGCCGACGGCCAGACCGATCATCAGCGCGAGGGTGGACGTGGTGCTGGAGAGGCCGAAGGTGCTACCGAGCGCGGTGATGGCCGCACCGCCGATGGCGACGCCGAAGATGGCCGTGAGCAGGGGCATGCCCGCCGCGATCATCGAGCCGAAGGTGAGGACCAGGACGATCGCCGAGACCAGGATGCCGATGCCCTCCGCACCACCGCCCGGGGCTCCGTCCACCTTGACGGCGTCACCGCCGGCCTCGACGGTCAGGCCGGTGGCCCGGGAGTCCTCAAGTGCCTTGTCGAGGCCGTCGTGCGCCTCGTCGGTCACCTTGAGGGCCGTGACGCCGTACGTCGCCACGGCGTAGGCCGTGGTGCCGTCCTGGCTGACGGTGTTGGTCTTGAAGGGGTCGGAGGCCGAGACGACGTCGGGCGCCTTGGCGAGCGCGCCGACCAGGCTCTCGACCTTGGCCTTCTGGGCCGGATCGGTGAGCTTCTCGCCGGCGGGGGCACGGACCACCACGCGGGCGGTCGCGCCGTCCACGCTCATGGCCGGGAACTTCTCCTTCAGCAGGTCGAAGGCCTTCTGCGACTCCGTACCCGGCATCGAGAACGTATCGGTGGGCGGCGGCGGAGCGACGGAGGCCGCGAAACCGGCCCCGACGACGACGGCGAGCCACAGCAGTGTCACCAGGCCTCGTCGCCTGAAGGCGAATCGGCCCACTTTGTAAAGGAAGGTGGCCATAGCGAAAAGAACTCCTGTTTGGATCGGTACCGCGAGCGGCGGCGGGTGGTTCCGGCGGGGACGGACGGACGGCCTGTCGGTACGGCCGGCCGGCCGCAGGCCTGCTCGGCGGCCCGGGACGGACCGGCCGTGCGGAGCAGGCGAAGAGGGCGGAGAAGGCGGAGAAGGCGGGGCCTCAGCGGCACGCTTCCTACGACGTCGGGTCGATGACGCCATCATGGCACACAGATGGCGCCACTGTCGCGCCACATCTGAGCCAGAACGGCGTTCTGGCCGAAAGGCGGCGCCCGTGCGGTCGGGCTGAGGAACCTCCAGCGTGACCCTGCGCACCGCGCCCGCCTGGGCCGCGACGGCCGGAGCCATCCTCAAAACCCGCTGCGGGCCCGGCTGTACGAGCCATCGAGTTCCGGCCGATGCTCATCAGCCCCTCCTGTCGGCAACGGCGGCACCGGGCCGGCCTGCGTGGCGCCACGATGGCGCCATCGCGCGGTTCACAGCGGCACCTCCGCCTCGTCCAGGTCCGGCACGATCACCGTGCCGACCCCTTCGTCCGCGAACATCTCCAGCAGGACCGCGTGCGGGACCCGCCCGTCGATCACCCGCGCCATCTCGACGCCGCCCCGCACCGCGTGCAGGCAGCCGGTCATCTTGGGGACCATGCCGTCGGCGAGTTCCGGCAGCAGCTTCTCCAGTTCGCGGGCGGTGAGCCGGTCGATGACCTCGTCGCTGAGCGGCCAGCCCGCGTACAGACCCTCGACGTCGGTGAGCATGATCAGCTCCTGCGCGCCCAGCGCGGTGGCGAGCGCCGCGGCCGCGGTGTCGGCGTTGACGTTGTAGACGTGCCCGTCCTCCGCGCTGCGCGCGACCGGCGAGACCACCGGAATGCGGCCGTCCGCCAGCAGCGCCTCGATGGCTCCGGTGTCCACGCGGGAGATGTCGCCGACCCTGCCGATGTCCACCGGCTCCCCGTCGATCCACGGCACGTGCCGGGTCGCGGTGAGGGTGTCCGCGTCCTCGCCGGTGATGCCGACGGCGAGCGGGCCGTACGCGTTGATCAGTCCGACCAGTTCGCGCTGCACCTGTCCCGCGAGCACCATCCGGACCACGTTCATGGCGGGCGTGGAGGTGACCCTGAGCCCCGCCTTGAACTCGCTCGCCAGGCCGCGCCGTTCGAGTTCGGCGCCGATCTGCGGACCGCCTCCGTGGACGACCACGGGCTTCAGTCCGGCGTAGCGCAGGAAGACCACGTCGCGGGCGAAGGCGGCGGTCAGCGCCTCGTCGACCATGGCGTGCCCGCCCAACTTGATGACGACGGTCCGGTCCTGACGGCTGGTCAGCCAGGGCAGCGCATCGCCCACGGACTGCGCCTTGGCCAGGGCGGGATGCGGACGGGTCGTCATGAGAACCTCGCGCGCAGGGTGAAGAGAACGCCGGCCGCGTTGGTGACGCTCATCGGCACAACTCCTTCTGTGGAGGACTCAGGGCTCCCGGAACACGTGAATTCCCGCGGGTCGGGGCCGCGGTCACCGGCCCAGCATCGCGCGGTGGAATGGTCCACCGGAAGCCCATTCCGGGGAACTCGGTGCAGAACGGCGGTGATTCAGGGCAGTGTGTTACCGCTGTCCCGTCAACAGGACAGCGGGGGAAGAGCGTCGACGGCCGGTGGAGCGCTCCATGGGCACACCGGTCTCCACGGGGCGCCCGAAAGGTGCCATGATCGGGCATGGCGGTCTCGCCAACTCCATCCCCACTAACGGATGACGGTCCGTCTCCCGGCCGGGAAACGGACCGTGAACGGCTTGAATTGGAGTGCATTCATGAGCAGCAACCCGTTCGACGACGCCGACGGCCGGTTCTACGTCTTGGCCAACGACGAGGAGCAGCACTCGCTGTGGCCTTCGTTCGCCGAGATCCCGGCCGGCTGGCGCATCGTATTCGGTGAGGAAAGCCGCCAGCAGTGCCTGGAGCACGTCGAGGCGAACTGGACCGATCTGCGCCCGAAGAGCCTGCGCGACGCGATGGCCGCGGATTCGGTTTCCGTCAACGTCGCGTGAGGTGAATGCGGCATTCCACGGAATGGCCGAAGACGGACGAAGGGTGGGCCCCGGTGCTGCACGAACAGCACCGGGGCCCACCCTTCGGCGTGGTGGGGAGGAACGCGGGGTCAGGCCCGGCCGGCCGCGCCCGCGACCTCGACGGAACGGGCCACGGCCTGCTCCTGTTCGGCCCGCCGCAGCACGATGGAGTCGGCGATCTCGCCGCTGCGCACCGCGATGTTCGACAGCAGGGACGAGGACAGCCCGTGGGTGTGCTCGGTGCCGCCCTGGAGGTAGATCCCGCAGGACGGACCGGTCGCGGTGACCAGCCGGTAGTCGCGCTCCACCCGGTGGCGGCCGCTCACGTCCCGCAGGAAGTGGCGGTCGAAGTCGCCGAGCAGGCGGGCCGGGTCCATGCCCTCGTAGCCGGTGGCGAAGACGAGCGCGTCCACGTGCAGCTCCTGGGGCTCGCTGTCGAGCAGCGAGTTCAGGGTGATCCGCGTGTCACTGCCGGCCCGGGTGACCTCCGCGACCCGGGTGAGGTTGAGGAAGTGCAGCCGCTTGCTGCCGCGCACCTCCTCCTCGTACGAACGCTGGTGCAGGTCGCGGATCACCTCGTCGTCGACCACCGAGTAGTTCGTGTTCCGGTGGTAGTGCCAGAAGGCCTCCCGCGCCTGGTCGGTGCCGAAGTAGTACTCGTCGACCGCGGCCGGGTCGAACACCTGGTTGGCGAAGGGCGTGTCGTCCGCGACGGAGTACCCGTAGGACGGGATGACCGCCGAGACGCGCGCGTGCGGCAGCTTGTCGTACAGGAACCTGGTGATCTCGGCCGCGCTCTGGCCGGCGCCGACGACCGCCACGCTCCTCAGCCCCTCGGGGTCGAGGCCGTGGAACTTCTCCAGGAACTCGGAGCTGTGCCACACCCGCTCGTCGCGCGCGATCCCGGCCGGCATGCGCGGCACGAGGCCCGTCGAGATGGTCACGTTGCGCGCGCGGACGTGGCGGACGCCGCCGGCCGCGTCGCGGACCTCGAGCCGCAGGTGCTCGGGGGCCCCGGACCCGGTGTCCTGCGCGGGCCGGATCGCGGTGACCTCGGACCCGTAGGAGACACGGTCGGAAAGGCCCGACGCGGCCCATTCCAGGTACTGGTGGAATTCCTGCCGGGTCGGGAAGAAGTCCTGGTTGTTCACGAACTGAACCAGTCGGCCCGCGGCATGCAGATACGACACGAAGCTGAACCGGGACACCGGATTGCGGAAGGTGGCCAGGTCCTTCAGGAACGAGATCTGCATCGTCGTCGACGGCAGCAGCATGTTGCGGTGCCAGCCGAAGGCGGCCTGCCGCTCGAAGAACGCGGCCTTGACCGGATGCTCCGGAACATTGGCCCGGTGCTCTTCCAGAGCGATCGCGAGCGACAGGTTCGACGGGCCGAAGCCGATGCCGACCACGTCGTATATCTCGTGGTTATGCGTACCCGTTGTACCCATAGACAATTCTCCCGCTAGCGTCTTTGGAATCTCGACCGGTGATCCGGGAGACCTCTGTTCAGTATTGCGCCGGAGAACGTCCCGACGCCAACCTGAAGACGCCAAGAAGACGATCCCGGCGGCCCCGGTGCGGGCCGAATACCGAATGCCCCTGTCCGGCCGACAGGACAGCGGTATGGTCGGTCCGAATTTCCATGTCCTCGCGCATTGCGCCGACCGAAAGGCTGAATTCCGGATGTTCGTCCCGAGTAACTATCGCGAACCGGACGGTTCGTGGATGACCGATCTGATACGAGACAATCCACTGGCCATGGCGGTGACCAACGGGACGCCGGAAGACGGCCCCTTCGCCACGCACCTGCCGGTCATCGCGGACCCGCAGGCGAATGAGGAATGGTCGGACGACCTGTCCGGGGGCATTCTGCTCGGGCACATGAACAGGGCCAATCCGCACTGGGCGGCGCTGGAATCCGGAAGCCTCGTCCTGCTGACCTTCACCGGTCCGCACTCCTATGTGTCGCCGACGGTGTACGAGAAGTCGCCGGCCGCCCCGACCTGGAATTTCACCTCGGTGCACGTGCGCGGTGTGGTGGAGAAGATCGACTCGATCGAGGAGACGATGGGAGTCGTGCAGTCGACCGTGCGCGCCTTCGAGGAGTCGAAGTTCGGCACCGGCTGGGACATGTCCGGTTCCATCGGCTACTTCCGGCAGATCGTGCCCGCCGTCGGCGCCTTCCGGGTCGTCGTCTCGGGGGCCGAGGGCATGTTCAAACTCAGCCAGGAACAGCCCTCCGAGGTCCGCGGCCGCGTACTGGACTCGTTCACGCACAGCCCATGCACCCGGCAGCGCGACACGGCCGACCTGATGCGCCAGCTGCCCTGACCGGCCAGGCCGGCCCCCGCCTTCAGGGCCCACACTCCTGAGGGAGTGCGGGCCCTGTGACGCGCACCGCCGAAGTGGTCAGGCGGTGATGGCCGGCCGATGGGACTGCGCCGGTCCGCCGGGCTCCGCCGTCCCTTCGCGCTCCGCGGGCCCATGGTCGTCCTCCTGCTTCTCGAGCTCCTCCAGGGCCTCCAGGGCCTCCTTGGCCGCGCTGTCCAGGGTCACCAGCACCCAGCGCTCGAAGTCGACGCCCGCCTGCTCCGCGGCCTTGTGCCACCACTGGAGCCGACTGCCGGGCACCTCAAGCCGCCGCGTCGGCTCGGCGGGCATCCTGACCTGCGCCTCGTCCTCGCGCGCGGCGCGGATGGCGCTGCGCAGCTGCTTGGTGGTCCACTTCCGCTGCTCGGCCCGGTCCAGCCAGGCCTCCTGCTGGTCGTGCGGCAGGGAGGCGAGTTCCGCGTGGTGCTGGAAGCTGAGGGCGCTCCGCCGCCGGCTGAAGTCGAACCGGCGGGAGACCCAGGCGTAGTTGCGCAGGGTCTGGTACTGCAGCCCGGCGGCCCGGATGCCGCGCTGGTAGCGGTCGGTGTAGTGGTCCTTGCCGTATACGAGCCAGTCGCCCAGCCACCACGAGGAGGAATCGACGATTCCGGAGAGCTGCCGGCCGGCCTTCTCCCAGTCGTCGAAGGACATCCCCGCCGGCATCTGCAGGCCCACCTTCGTGGTCAGCACCTGGCCACGACGCGGATCCTCACCCATGGCCCGCCGCTGTCTCGGCGCCAGGTCGGGGCTCGTACGGATCTGCCCGATTCCCGAGCCCTCGATGTCTCCGGCCTGAATCGCCATCATGCCTCCATGTGAAGGGTCCACAGAACAGGTGTGGAGGCTCCCAGCCCGTGCTAAAGGCAGGCCAAAGCGGCCGGACACCGGCTCGTCCCGCCGGCGCGGACCCTGCGGGCCGTCCCGTCGACGGGACAGCGTCACGGAGCTCGTCGAACAATTGAACAGCCGCCGGCCGTTGTCGGCGGCTTTCTGTTCTCCGCCTCCCCGGCGGCGGGTATGTTCATTCTCGGCCAGAGTTTCTCCGCTGCGGCACCCCGGAATTCCCATCGCCGCCGGCTCGGCTTGTTCGCGAGGCACCAGAGGTAAAAGCGGGCGGTCTTTGTCCTTCTCTCCACGCGCCCGCACCGCGCCTCCCCCATTCAGCTCGTCCAGTCAATTCAGCAGGAGCAGGAGGATCGGAAATGACGCAGCGCGGGGCCGGGCACCGGCTTCCGATCACCTGACCGCCGAACACAACGGGGAGGACACGCATGAAGCACCGCAGCGCCGGCCCGCTGGGCCCGCTTCCGGAGTTCCTGGGGCAGTACATGGCCGGGGAGGGGCAGGTCCCGGACGGCATCGACGTCGTCCCGTTCTTCACGCCCGCCGGGGACAAGATGTGGCTGGTGTGCGACTACGCACTGGCCCGCAAGGTCCTGACGGACAAGCGGTTCAGCCGCGCCGAGGCCGTCGCACCGCACGCCCCGAAGCTCAACGACGCCCAGCCCGTGCCGAATTCGATGATGAGCATGGACGGAGCCGACCACTCCAGGCTGCGGCGCGTCGTCACCCGGGCGTTCACCACCGGCCGGACCAGCGCGATGGCCCCGGCCGTCGAGGAGCTCGCCGACCGGTACCTCGACGCCATGGCCGCGTCGGGCCCGGGCACCGACCTGATCGAGGCGCTCGCGGCGCCCCTGCCGCTGGCCGTCCTGTGCTCACTGCTGGGCGTTCCGCCCGAGGACAGCTCCCGGTTCCGCGACTGGGTCGAGGTGCTCTTCGACATCTCCGCCAGCACTCCGCAGGAGAAGGCCCGCCGTCGGCTCGAACTCATCGACTACATGGCCGACTTGATCGACCGCAAGCGCCGCCGTCCGGAGGACGACCTGCTCACCTCCATGATCGGCGCGCACGAGCAGGGCGACCTGTCCATGGGCGAGCTGCTCACCATGGGACTGACCCTCCTGATGGCCGGTTACGAGACCGTCGTCGGGCAGATCGGCACCTCGGCACACGCCCTGCTCCGCGACCCCGCCGCGTACGGGGAGCTGTGCGAGCAGCCCGAACGGCTGGCCCCCACGGTCGAGGAGCTGCTGCGGCTGACCCCCTCCACCCCCATCAGCTTCCCGCGCGTCGCGGTGGAGCCGGTACCGCTCGGCAGCGTCACGGTCCAGGCCGGGGAGGGTGTCATCGTCTCCCTGCTGCACGGGAACCGTGACGGCAAGACGTTCGCGGAGCCCGAGCTGATGGATCCGCAGGGGCACGACGCCGCGCACCTGACGTTCGGTCACGGGGTGCACCGCTGTCTCGGCGCGCCGCTGGCCAGGCTCCAGCTGCAGATCGTCCTGGAGCGCCTGGTGCGGAGGTTCCCCACCCTCCGCCTGGCTCCCGGCCCCGACGCCGTGCTCTGGAAGGACGGCCTCGGCACGCGCGGGCTGTCCCGGCTGCGGGTGGAGTGGTAGCCGCTCCGCGCAGGCCGGTCGTACAGGCGGGTCGCCTCCCCGGTGTTCCGGGCGTCCCCCCTCAAGTGCTGCTCCCTGGAACACCTTTGGACTTGGAGTGAGGATCCGCATGTCTGTCGAGACCACCCGCCGCGATGCCGAGCCCGTCGGGGACGCCGGGAATGCCGGGGAGCCCGTTGCCGTCATCGGGCTGTCCTGTCGCCTTCCGGGCGCGCACTCCGGCGACTCCGAGGGCTTCGACGCGGACGTCTTCGGCATCGCGCCGGACGCGGCCGCGTCGATGGACCCGGGGCAGCGGCTCCTGCTGGAACTGAGCTGGGAGGCGCTGGAGGAGGCCGGCATCGTGCCGGGCTCCCTGCGCGGCGCCCGCACGGGCGTCTTCCTCGGCGCGCCCGGCCACGACCGGGCCGCGGATTCCGGCGTGGACCGCGCCCCGGACGCGGACCGCGCCGAGGGCGTCCGCGCCGTACTCGGTCTGAGCGGACCGGGCCGGACCGTGACCGGCGGCGCCCCGTCCACGCTGAGGGCGGTGCACCTGGCGTGCGAGAGCCTGCGCGCCGGCGAGTGCGGGATCGCGCTCGCGGGCGGTCTCGACGCCGAACCCGCGGGCGGGGCCGTTCTCGTACTCAAGCCCCTGGCGCGGGCCCTGGCCGACGGCGACCGCGTGCGCGGGGTCCTGCACGGCACCGGGCCGGCCGCCGGGCCGACCGAGGGCGGGCTCACGCGTACCACCGGCACCGCCGGGCTGGTCGAGGCCCTTCGCTCCCCCGCCTCCCCTACGGCCTCCGGGCAGCCGGTGGCCGTCTCCGCCGTCGACGCCGACGGCACGGCCTGGTCGGTTGAGGTCGCCGGGGCGCCCCGTACCGAGCCTGAGCCGTCCACCGGCCGGGCCGCCTTCCGGGGCGGCACCCTGCCGTGGGTCCTCTCCGGAGCCGACGCTGCCGCCGAACGCGCGCAGGCCGGACGCCTCCTGGCCCACCTCACCGCGAGCGCCACGGGCGTCGAGGGCGCCACGGGCGTCGAGGGCGCCACGGGCACCGCGGCCACCGCACACCCCGGCATCGCCGACATCGGCCGCTCTCTGGCCGTCTCGCGCACCGCGTTCGCCCACCGCTCGGTCCTGCTGGCCGGCACCGAGGCGGAGTTCGCCGGGGAACTGGCGGCGCTCGCCGAGGGCCGCCGCGGCTCCGGCCGCGTGAGCGGCACGGCCACGGCGCGCGAGCGCGCCGTCTTCGTCTTCCCCGGCCACGGTTCGCAGTGGCCCGGTATGACCGCCGACCTCCTCGACACCTCGGACGTATTCCTCGCCGTCATCCGGGCCACCGCCGAGGCGCTCGCCCCGTACGTCGACTGGTCGCTGGAGGACGTCCTGCGCGAGGTGCCCGGCGCGCCCGCGCTGGACCGCATCGACGTCATCCAGCCCGCCCTGTTCGCGACCGCGCTCGGCCTCGCCGCCCTGTGGCGCTCCTTCGGCATCGAGCCCGCCGCGGTCGTCGGGCACAGCATCGGCGAGCTCGCCGCGGCCGTCGTCGCGGGCGGGCTGCCCCTGGAGGACGGCGCCCGCGCCGCCGCGCTGTGGGGCAAGGCGCAGGCCCGGCTCGCGGGCCGGGGCTCCATGCTCTCGGTGCTGCTGCCCCTGGACGAGGTGCGGGCGCGCCTGGCGCCGTGGGGCGGGAAGCTGGCCGTCGCGGGCGTCAACGGGCCGCGGTCCATCGCCGTCGCCGGCGACATCGACGCCATCGAGCGCCTCCAGGAGGAGTTCACCGCGCAAGGGGTGCGGGCCCGGCGGGTCGCCATCGACTACGCGCCGCACTGCGCGCACATGGACGAGATCCACGAGGAGCTGCTCACCGTCCTCGCCCCCCTGCGACCCCGGAAGGGGAACATCCCCTTCTACTCCGCGCTGACCGGCACCCTGCTCGACACGCGCTCCCTGGACGCCTCGTACTGGTTCCGCAGCCTGCGCGAGCCCGTGCTGTTCGAGAGCTCGATCCGCTGCCTCACCGACCATGACCTCTTCGTCGAGATCAGCCCCCACCCGGTGATGACCCTGCCCGTCGAGCAGATCCTGGAGACCACCGACTCCACGGCGCTCGTCGTCGGTTCGCTGCGCCGCGGCGCGGACGGGCCGCACCGCTTCCTGTCCTCCGTGGCGCAGGCGTACGCGCACGGCGCCCCCGTGGACTGGAGCCCCGTCTTCCCGGCGGACGCCGCGGTCGTCGCCCTGCCCACGTACCCCTTCCGGCGCGGCGCCCCCGGGGTGCCGGCCGCCGACCCCTTCGGAACCGGCGGGGACCCCGAGCGGTCGGCCAGGTTCCTGATGGGTCTGGTGCGCTCCGAGGTGGCCCTCGTCCTCGGCCGGGGCAAGGGCGGGGACATCGACCCCACCCGCTCCTTCCAGGAACTCGGCTTCGACTCGGCGACCGCCGTGGAACTGCGCAACCGCCTCGCCGCCGCCACCGGGCTGAAGCTGCCGACCACCCTCCTCTTCGACCGGCCCACGCCCGAGAAGCTGGTCGCGCGGCTCGCCGAGCTCTCGGGCGTCGTCTCCGCGCACCAGCCCGTGTCCCGCGCGGTCGCGCGCCGGGTTCACGGCTCCGACGAGCCCATCGCCATCGTCTCCATGGCCTGCCGCTTCCCGGGCGGCGTGGCCTCCCCGGAGGACCTGTGGCGGCTGCTCGTGGAGGAGCGGGACGCCGTCACCGAGTTCCCCGGCAACCGCGGCTGGGCGCTGGAGACCCTCTTCGACGGCGACCCCGACCGCGCGGGCCGCTCGTACACCCGGCAGGGCGGGTTCCTGCACGACGTCGACCAGTTCGACGCCGAGTTCTTCGGGATCAGCCCGCGTGAGGCCACCGCCATGGACCCGCAGCAGCGCATGGTGCTGGAGACCGTGTGGGAGGCCGTGGAGCGGGCCGGGATCGACCCCGCCGCGCTGCGCGGCAGCGGCACCGGCGTGTACGTCGGCGCCATGGCGCAGGACTACGGCCCGCGCCTGCACGAGGCGGGCGAGGGCGTCGGCGGGTACCTGCTGACCGGCACCTACACGAGCGTGGTCACCGGCCGCGCCTCCTACACCCTGGGCCTGGAGGGTCCCGCCGTCACCGTCGACACCGCGTGCTCGGCCTCGCTGGTGGCCCTGCACATGGCGGCGCAGGCGCTGCGGGCCGGCGAGTGCGAACTGGCCCTGGCCGGCGGTGTGACGGTGATGGCGACCCCCGGCATGTTCGTGGAGTTCAGCCGCCAGCGCGGCCTGTCCGTCGACGGGCGCTGCAAGTCCTTCGCGGAGGCGGCGGACGGCACCGGCTGGGGCGAGGGCGTCGGCATGCTGCTTCTGGAGCGGCTCTCCGACGCCCGCCGCAACGGCCACGAGGTCCTCGCGGTCATCCGGGGATCGGCCGTCAACCAGGACGGCGCGAGCAACGGGCTCAGCGCCCCCAACGGCCCTTCGCAGGAACGGGTGATCCGCGAGGCCCTCGCCGCGTCCGGGCTGTCGGCCGCCGACGTCGACGCCGTCGAGGCGCACGGTACGGGCACCCGGCTCGGCGACCCCATCGAGGCGCAGGCCCTGCTCGCCACCTACGGTCAGGGCCGCGCGGCCGACCGCCCGCTGTTCCTCGGCTCCCTCAAGTCGAACATCGGGCACACCCAGGCCGCCGCCGGCGCGGGCGGCGTCATCAAGATGGTCATGGCGATCCGCAACGGCCTGCTGCCGCGCACCCTGCACGTCGACGCCCCGACCTCGCACGTGGACTGGGCCGGCGGCGCGGTCTCGCTGCTCACCGAGGCCACCCCGTGGCCGGAGACCGACCGGCCCCGCCGGGCCGGCGTCTCCTCCTTCGGTGTCAGCGGCACCAACGCCCACCTCGTCCTGGAGCAGGCCGCCGAGCCCGCGCCCGCCGTGGCCGGGCCCGCCACGCCCGAGCCGGCCGGGGCGCAGGCGCCCGCGCCCGTCCCCTTCCTCCTCTCCGCCAAGAGCGACCAGGCGCTGCGGGCCCAGGCCGGCAAGCTGCTCGACCACCTCCGGGACCACCCGGGCGACCGCCTCGTGGACATCGGCTGCTCCCTCGCCGTCGGCCGCGCCCACTTCGACCGGCGGGCCACCGTGGTCGCCGAGGACCTCGCCGGCCTGGAGCAGGGCCTGCGGGCCCTGGCCGACGGCGCCACGGACCGCGGCCTGGTCACCGGGCAGAGCCGGCCCGCGGCCCGTCCCGTGTTCGTCTTCCCCGGTCAGGGCGCGCAGTGGGTGGGCATGGCGGCCGGCCTGCTGGAGTCCTCCCCGGTGTTCGCCAGCCGGATGGCCGAGTGCGCGGCGGCCCTGGAGCCGCTGGTGGACTGGTCGCTCCTCGACGTCGTACGCGGCGTCGAGGGCGCTCCGGGCTTCGAGCGGGTGGACGTCGTCCAGCCCGTGCTGTGGTCCGTGATGGTGTCCCTGGCCGAGGTCTGGCGCTCGCTGGGCGTCGAACCGGCCGCGGTCGTCGGCCACTCGCAGGGCGAGATCGCCGCGGCCTGCGTGGCGGGCGTGCTCAGCGTCGAGGACGCGGCCCAGGTGGTGGCGCTGCGCAGCCGCGCGCTGACCGTGCTGTCGGGCCGGGGCGGCATGATGTCCGTGGCCCAGCCCGCCGCGTGGGTACGGGAGCGGATCGGTGCCTGGGAGGGCCGGATCTCGGTCGCCGCGGTCAACGGCCCCTCCCAGACGGTGGTCTCCGGCGATCCGGAGGCCCTCGCCGAGTTCCTCGCCCAGGCCAAGGAGGAGGGGGCGCGGGCCCGTCTCGTCGACGTGGACTACGCCTCCCACTCGGCCCATGTCGAGGAACTCGAAGGCGAGTTGGCGCGGATCCTCGACGGGATCGAGGCCCGCCCCGGCCAGGTCCCGGTCTACTCCTCGCTGACCGGCGCGCTGATGGCCGACACCGGCCTGATGGGCGCCGGGTACTGGTACCAGAACCTGCGCGAGACGGTGCAGTTCGAGCAGGCGGTCGGCGAGCTGCTCGCCGCCGGCCACCACACTTTCATCGAGGTCAGCCCGCACCCGGTACTCACCATCGGCGTACAGGCGGCCCTCGACGAGGCCGGCGCGCGGGGCACCGCCCTGGGCACCCTGCGCCGCGACGAGAACGAGGCCGCGCGGCTGCTGCTCGCGCTCGGCGAGGCCCACTGCCACGGCGTCCGCGTCGACTGGTCCGCCGTGTTCGACGCCACGGGCGCCCGGCGGGTCCAGGTGCCGACGTACGCCTTCCAGCGGAGCCGGTTCTGGCTCGACACCCCGGCCACGGCGGAGGACCCGGCGGGCCTCGGCCTCGCCTCCGCGGAGCACCCGCTGCTCGGCGCGATGACCAGCCTCGCCGACCGCGAGGGCGTGCTGTTCACGGGCCGCGTCTCCCGTCGCACCCACCCGTGGGTCGTCGACCACGCGGTCGTCGGTACGGTCCTGCTGCCCGGCACCGCCCTCGTCGACATGGCCGTCTCCGCGGGCGACCGCTTCGGCTACGACCAGCTCCGGGAACTCGTCCTGGAGGCACCGCTGCTCGTCCCCGAGGAAGGCGGCATCCACCTCCAGGTCGCCCTCGGCCCCGCCGAGGAGTCGGGCACCCGCTCCGTCACCGTCCACTCGCGCCCCGAGGGCGCGGCGGAGGAGGAGTGGACCCGGCACGCCTCCGGCCTGCTGGCCACCGGCGAGCACCCGGTGCCCGCCGCCGCGCGGATCTGGCCGCCGCAGGGCGCGCGGTCCGTCACCCGCGAGGACACCTACGACCGGCTCGCCGACCGCGGGTACGAGTACGGGCCGGTCTTCCAGGGCCTCGGCCGGGTCTGGCAGTCGGGCGAGGAGCGGTTCGCGGAGGTCTCGCTCCCCGAGGAGCAGCACGCCGACGCCACCGCCTTCGCCATCCACCCGGCGCTCCTCGACGCGGCCCTGCACGCCATGCTGCTCGGTGACGGCACCGAGCTGGCCATCCCGTTCTCCTTCGACGGGGTCACCCTGCACGCCACGGGGGCGACCGCCCTGCGGGTGCACGTGATTCCCACCGATGCCAACAGCGCCTCGCTGACGGCCACCGACCCCGACGGACAGCCCGTCATCACGATCGACTCCATCACCCTGCGCCCGGCGGGCGACCTCCGCGCGGCCACGAGCGCGGGCCGGCACTCCGGGCTGCACCGGCTGGGCTGGAAGCCCCTGCCGCAGGCGGCCGTGGAGAGCACGGCCGGGCTCTGGGCCGTACTCGGCTCGGACCCGCACGGCCTGGCCGCGGCCGTCTCCGGCGATACGTACGCCGACATCGCCGAACTGCGGACCGCCCTGGGTGACGGCGCCCAACTGCCGTCGTTCATAGCCCTGTCAGACGACCTCACCGATGTACATGCGGCGGTTCAGGGCACCCTGGCCACCCTCCAGGAACTCCTCGCCGACACCACCCTCGACTCCACCCGCATCCTCGTCCTCACCCAGGGCGCCACC
>NZ_JOIR01000052.1 GCF_000720115.1 Streptomyces sp. NRRL F-2580 | reverse complement strand
GATCCAGACGCCGGTGTCCACGACCAGGTAGGCGTCACCGACCTCGTCGGAGTGCTTGTCGACCTTGCCGATGCTGCCGTCGGTCGCCTCGACCTTGTAACCGGTCAGATCCGTACCGGCCAGGTGGCCCGAGGTCGGCTGGTAACTCCACACGTTCTCAGTCACGCGAAAACAACTCCTCGGTCAGCGGGGGGCGGCGGGGAATGAAATCTCCGCCGATCCTCCTTTTGTTCCGTACGTCGTGCTCGGCGGTCGTGCTGCGTTCCGCCTGGACTTCGCCTGCCCCGCCTTTTCGGCTTCACGCACCCGGATCATGCAGTGTCAGAACTGCGCTGTTGGCGTGTGGCTACCAGCGGTACCAGCGGCCACTACCGCCCTTGGGTCGGGCGACGAAACCGATCAGCCACAGGATCAGGACTGCAGCAGCCACCCACCAAAGAATCTTCACCGCGAAACCCGCGCCGAAGAGGATCAGGACCAGCAGAAGAACGAGAAGCAGGGGAACCATAGTTATCAACCTCCGAAGCGCCGTCTGCCCGGCCGAATTCAGGACATGCATTCGATTCTTATGTGTTTCTTATCCTGGCGGCCGGGCATGAGATCTTGTCCGTATTTCGTGAGGCCGCTTCGACGGAGCCCCGTCGGAGCCGATGGATCCGGCACACCGGGTTCCGGACGGCGTCGACGAGAAGACGGTGCGTGCTCTGGGTGCGCTTTCGAAGGCGCTGGAAACCACGGAGCGGGCTCGTGGCCACCTCTACGGGTTCCATCAGCTGACCGGGACTGCGGACTTCGAGCTCGGCGAAGCGGTGCGACTCTTGCGGGAGGCGGGCTACGAGGAGCAGGCCGCCCTGGTCGAGCGCGAGATCGTGGGCCGCAACGTCATCCCGGGGCATTGGACGTTCCAGATCATCGAGGCCTACACCTCCACCTACTACCAGCCGTTCGCCGCGGTGGAACGTGACATCGTCGACGAGGTGGCCGGTGGGCGTGGCCATCTCCTGGAAGCCCGCCTCAAAACGATTCGCCGCACCCCCCACCACCCTGACCACACCGCAACGCCCCCCTCCTGAAGAACGCCCGGCTTGGCGACGGCTCGGGGGGGGCCTACCGGACTCGGCTCCGATCGGGGCTCAGCAGGGGGTATGGAGCGGGCGCGACGCAGGGGCTCCCTCACGTTGCGGCGTGCGCTCCGACGGCCTGCCGGTAGGCCACGTGGCCGCCCAGCGCACCGCTGACGGCTACCGCAGCCATCCCGCCCAGGGCCCACAGTCGGCCCTTCGCCGAGCGGCCGCGGAGCCGTGCGGTCAGGGACGCGGTGTAGCAGGCCACCGCAGCGACATTGGAGGCCGCGTGGGCCAAGCCGACCCGGGCCTGCTCGGGCGGCAGGTCCGCCCAGTCCGCCCAGCCGGCGACCGCTGCCGGTGCGACGCCGGCCAGGCCGACGGCGGTCAGGGTGGTCGCCGCCTGGTGTGCCCCGGGCACGAAGTCGAGTACCGAGGCCGACAGCCAACATCCGATGGGCACCTGCACGAGCACGGGGTGCACGGGGTGGCCCAGAGGCCTGCCGCGCAGCAGATCGCGCATGCCGCCCAAGGGGAGCGAGCGGATTCCCCGCTGCAACACCCGGATGGCCGGATCGGCCACCGTGGTCCGCTCGAGCCGGTCCAGGGTACTCAGCCAGCATGCCGAGGCAGTGTCGAGGGCCGCGGTCGGCCCGGCCGCGGGCGAGGTGTCGAGGGTGCGTGAGTTCATACACGACGCCTACCCGCTGCCACGCCGCTATCCCGGCCTGGCGCCGACTGCACCCGAACGCCAGGCCGCCGAGGCGGGGGGCCGCGGTCTTCATCGCCGTCCTGCTGCGCCGACCCGCGCAGAGCTCCTGCTCGTCGGGACGGGTGTTGAGGCGGTGCCGGGGTAAGCACTGCGCAAGAAGATCGAGCGCACTCGCGACGAGCTCGGCCAGACCGTTGAGGCTCTGGCCGCCAAGGCCGACAGCAAGGCCCAAACCAAGGAGAAGACCGCCGCCATGAAGCAGCAAACCGCCGAGAAGACTTTCCTCATCGCCGACCAGATCCGCGAGAAGGCGGAACAAGCGGCCCGGCTGGTGCGGGACAACACCCCCGACTCGGTCCTGGACAAGACCGTCCAAGCCGCCGCACAGGTGTGGGGCGGCGCGACCCGCGCCGGACAGTACGCGGCGGACATGACCCCGGACCCGCTGCGGGAGAAGGCCGGCCAAGCCGCGACGGCCGTACGGGGCAACCGCACTCCGCTCCTGGTCGCCGGCGCTGTGATCATCGCCCTCGTGCTGGTGCGTCGCAGCCGCGCACGTCGCCGATGAAGGCCTCCACCGCACGTGGAGGCAGATCCTGCTAGCCGCTGCGACCCAGGGAGCGATCTTGGCTGTGGTCAAGGCCTCGGTCGACCGATCGGGCGCAGTGGCCATACGTCGTCCGACCGGAGCCCCCTGCCGGGTAGACGGACGCTTCAGTCGATCTGGCCCTGGGTGATGACCTGGATTTCGTTGGTTTCCTCGTTCCGCGCCCGGTACACCGCATGCGGGCCCTCGTCAGGGACCTCCTCGATCCGTCCCTTCTGCGGATCCGGCCGCCCTCCGTGACTCCGGTGAAGCCTTTGCTTCTCGCGACTGAACGAGCCTTTGGGGCCCTGATATCCATCTGGCCGTTCCGATTCGAAGGATCAGTGGGTCCGGCCCGTCTACTCACGGTCGGGATACTCCTGGTCCTTTTGATCGCGCCCATGCTCTTCCGGCGTCTGCCAGGAGTCCGCGCGGCGTTGTGTGACAGGGTTTTGCTCGGTCGGCGGTACTTCGCGGCGCCTGCGTCTGCTGCCGTACCAGAAGGCGCCGATCAGGAGGATGACCAGGACCACTCCGGCGAACATGAGGAAGAGTGAGGCCTGGCCTTCGGCCGCGAGTGTTTCGATAGCAGTCATGCGCGGCCCCTACCCCCGATCCATGGACATACCAGCCGTCGAACGGGTTTATATCGACGGTGTGCCTGCCCGGCTCGTTACCCCAGCGGACGGCGTAGGCATGTCGCCCATCCCGGCCAATCCCTCGTTCTCGGCGAGCGTCACAAGCGTCGGCCGGGCCTGTTCGACGGGGGACCAGATCATCTGTGTCCTGATGGTCGTACGTGTTCAGCATGCCGATGATGACAACTGCGGTCTTCGCCATGCCCCTCCAAGCTGCCAGAAACGGCTGGGCGCGAGCCGCTGACACGAGCGACCTTGCGGCTCCACCGCCCGGATCCGGGCCGCGAAAGAGCAAGGCCGAGACAGATACCGCACCGTCGTTGGTCTGCGGGTGGCGGCGAGGGGCAGTGGCGTCAGAGGTAGGCGGGCAAGCGGTCCCAAGCGCGGTGTTCGCCCAGCGCCTGCGTCAGCTCCTCCACGATCGCCGTGCTGGTGTCGCCGGTGGCGATGTCCGGCTCGTTCGCTCCGATGCCGCACGATTCGAGGAGATCCCCGGCGCCGTTCCGGCCGCCGATGGCCTTGCCGTGCCGGTGCGCCTCGGTGACGAGCAGCAGGACGCGCGGGGGGTCGGGGGCTTGCTTCGGGGGCAGCGGCTCACCCGGCTGCATGGGCTCGGCCACGGGCGGGGGCACCGGGCCCGGTCGGCCCGGCAGTCCGTTCGTGGCGGCGTCTACTGCCTGCTGCTGTTGCTACGTCATGGGGGGTCTCCTTAGGGGCGCCGGCGTGGTCGGGCGAGGGACCTGCGCATGTGAGCGCGGCAGGTTACGGGAGGGGTGTGCCGCCGGTGGCGTTGACGATCTCCCCGGTGATGTAGCTGGCTTGAGGTGAGGCCAGGAAGACGTAGGCGGGAGCCATCTCTGCCGGCTGGGCCGCTCGGCCCAGGGGCGACTGCTTGCCGAACTCCGTCACGTCGGGCATGGTCGCCGGGATCAGCGGCGTCCAAACCGGCCCGGGGGCGACGGCGTTGACGCGGATGCCGCGCTCGGCGACCATCTGCGCCAGCCCGTGGGTGAAGGAGATGATCGCCGACTTCGTCATCGCGTAGTCGAGCAGGTGCGGGCTGGGCTGGTAGCCCTGCACCGACGTGGTGTTGATGATCGACCCGCCACGCGGAATGTGAGCGAGAGCCGCGCGGGAGAGCCAGAACATCCCGTACAGGTTGGTCTTCATCACCCGGTCGAACTGCTCCGTGGTGATCGCCTCGATCCCGTCGGGCTGAGACATTTGGTACGCGGCGTTGTTGACGAGGATGTCGAGGTGCCCCAGCTCGCCCACGGCGCGGTCGATCAGAGCCTCGCACTGCGTCTCGTCGCGGATGTCGCACTCGACGGCGACGGCCTTGCGGCCTGCGTCGCCGACCAGTCGTGCGGTCTCGGCCGCCTCGTCCGCTTCCTCGGGAAGGTGGGTGAAGATGACGTCCGCGCCTTCACGGGCGAAGGCCAGGCACACGGCCCGGCCGATGCCGGAATCGCCTCCGGTGACCAGGGCCGCCCGGTCCAGGAGTACGTCGTGGCCTTGATAGGAGTCCTCGCCGTGGTCAGGGCGGGGATCCATCTCCTCGGTCGAGCCGGGGTGTTCCTGCTCCTGGTCGGGGAACGGCGGGCGCGGGTAGCGGGTAACGGGGTCCGAAACGCGGGGCGCTTTATGGGACGACATCGACGACGCAGACCGCGGCGGCCTTGCCGTAGGTGAGCATGCGGCCCTCGTCGTCGGTCTGGGAGATCTCGGCGTTCAGCCGTTCCAGGACCCGCTGGGGGTGGCCGAGCCAGATCGGCGTGGAGAGGATGCGGATGTCGCAGCCCAGGATCGTGTCCCTGATCTCCGGCCAGGCGTCCCCGTCGCCCATGTCGGTCTGCACGCCGGCTTCACGTCGTGATCGGCGATCCGGACGGTCTTGCCGGTGACGCCGTGCTCGGCGAGAAGCTGGGAACTCGACGGCGCGGGGGAGGGGGACAGGGTGCAGACGAGCGCGACAGCACGGAGCGGGGTGTGAGTGTGGGGGGCCATGGTGCCCGGCTACCCACGCACCCCGCATTGATGTAGCAAGCGGTCCCATTCATCCCCTTTGGCTCAATCCGCAGAGTGTGGAGTTCTGGAGGCCGCACCGTCTTGATTCGCGGCTGAACCCGGCAGAGCGCCCGCGGCGCCTGGCCTGGGCTACAGGCCGCTCCGGCGGGCGCCGGCGCACGATGACATGACACTGTCGGGAAGGGTGTCGTGACGCCCGAGGTTCGGGCCCGAAGCGCAGGCGTGCCGAGCGGGCGGGGCGCGCTCGGAGGTCATGACAATTCCTGGGCAGGTGTTCAGTGGGTTTCCCTGAAAGTACGGTCAGTCCGTAGCGGGCCGTTCCGTGAGCAGCGAGGATGCCCGTCGTGCGCACTGACCAGAATCCTGTCTCCCTTCGCTCGGCGCGATCGGCGTCCGTCGTCTTCGGTGCGGGAGCGGCCATCGGCGTTCTGGGCGGGATGATCGGTCTGGGGGGCGCGGAGTTCCGTCTGCCGCTGTTGATCGGCCTCTTCGGGTTCGCGGCGCTCTCAGCGGTCATCCTGAACAAGGCGATGAGCCTGGTCGTGGTCTCGGTCGCGTTGCCCGCCCGGTTGGTTGCGGTCCCGGCCGCCGAACTGGCAGCGCGGTGGCCGGTCGCCGTCAACTTGTTGGCGGGCAGCCTGGTCGGCGCCTGGGCCGGAGCCACCTGGGCGGTACGCATGCGCTCCGCCACCCTGTACAAGGTCCTCGCGGCGTTGATGGTGCTGATGGTCGCCGCCCTGATAGTCACGCACACCACGGCCCTGGACGGGCTCGCGCTACCCCTGGGGGCGCAGGTGCCTGCTGGCGTCGCGGCCGGGTTCGGGATCGGCGTGGTCGCGGCGATCATGGGTGTGGCAGGCGGGGAGCTGCTGATCCCGACGATCGTGCTGCTGTTCGGTGAGGACGTCAAAACCGCCGGAAGCCTCTCTCTTCTGGTCTCCCTGCCCACCATGCTGGTGGCCTTTGCCCGCTACAGCCGCGACGGCAGCTTCGCCGTCCTCGGCGCCAACCTCCGCTTCATCGCGGTCATGGCCACAGGATCGATCGCCGGCGCCGTTCTGGGCGGGCTGCTACTCGGCGTGTTCCCGGACTTGGTCCTCATCCCCCTGCTGGTCGTGATCCTGCTTGTCTCCGCGGTCAAGCTGGCCCGCCACAACTGACTTCAGCGAGCACCCGCCGGGGCGCCTCCCGTTCTCGTGAACATCGACGTCGCCCCGTCAGCAGGACAACCCGAGCGCTCCACGGCAAACCGGTGAAGAGCCACGGCAAGCGAGGCGAGGACCAGAGCAAGGGCTCCGAGCAGAGGGGCATGCACGAACTGGGCTCCCGCGGCCGCTCCCAGCGGCCCAGCGGGACGAAAGGCGCCTCCGCCGCGACGGGCGTGGATCCTCAGGACCCGCCCGGCAGGCGCCGCGCCGGGTAGCGCCGCTTTGGCACAAGCCATCCGGAGTGCGTCAGGAAGGTAAGCACACTCGAAGCTGAACTGGAGGCTTCGTTCAAGGCTTTGGGTATGGCGAGGAGGCGAGGATCTTTCTGCAGCTCAAGCCGTGGGGCGAGGAGACCCTGGTCGTGTGCGACGAGCACCCCGAGCACCCCGAGCACCCGACGGTCGGGTGCTCGGACTCGGGCGCAGAGGACTTAGTCGGCGCGGTGGGCTTTGTGCGGAGTTACCCGCAGCTGCACCTTCGCGGGGAGGTGGGTCTGGCCGGTGGAGTGGCGGGCGCGTTCCAGCGGACCGTCGCCCAGCGCCTGGAGGACGGGGCCGGGGGCGCTGTCGGAGGTAAGGGTGAGGTCGAGGTGCGCTTCCGGATGCTTGGCCGAGCCGTCCATCCTTGCCCGGGCTTTCTGGACGCCGGGCTGTTGTTGCGCGTCGGCGGCCAGAGCGTTGCTGAGGGCGCGCTCCCGCAGTTCCACACCGTCCGCGGCGGGCAGTCCGCCCACGGGTATGTGTCCGGGGTGCGTGCGGCGCAGTTGCGCCAGCAGCCACCACGCGGCGAGCAGAACGACGATGGCCAAGACGGCGATGACCACGGGCCCCCACCATCCCTCGTCCGTCCAGCGGGTGCGATCGGCGGCGTCGAGCAGGACGCCGTCGGGAGTGGTCAGGGGCCAGCCGTCCGGTGGTGCCAGCCGCCAGCGCCGGTACAGGTCGAAGCCACCCGCCAGAATCAGGATGCCTGAGCCGAGCAGGACGATGCCTGTCAGGGCCAGCAGGACTCGGTTGATTGCGGACTTCCTCTTCATGGGATCCGTTTCCTGTCTCTCGCTCGGCCATGGTCCTTCAGCGACGAGTCACTTCCGGCGCGGGCGTACCCGAACGGCGAGCCGAGGAGGGCGGGCGAGGGCAAGCCGGTCGAGTTCCTCCCGTAGAGCGGCCAGGAGATCGGCCTTGACGTCGGCCGGGGCGCGGAAACGCACGTCCGCCCGGGTCCCGACGCGGTTCCGGGAGATCCGGATCCTGGCGGTACTGACCCCGGGGACGCGCATGGCGGCGTCCCGCAGAAGGAGTTCCGCGGCGTCACGGTCCAGCACGGCCTGCGTCTGCGCGTCGGGGGTTCTGAGGGGCAACTGGTCCCGCAGGCCGGGGGTGAGTGCCAGGACGATCAGCCAGAGGCCGAGGAGGCCGATGACGACCGCCCCGATCCGTATCCAGGTGTCATCCAGCGGGCGGGTGGCCAGTTCGTCGGCCAGGCGCGTGCGCCAGGCTGATGCAGGCCGGCCCGCGTGGACCCTGATGATGTCGAACAAGAGGGTCCCGGCCGCAGCCCCGATGAGCAGGGCGGTCAGCGCCGCGGGTATCCGGCGCGCGGACCACGGGCGCCTGACCGTCGGCAGTGGGCCGGCCGAGGACTGCTTTGCCAGTTGCTCCACCGTGCGGGAGGTGACCTCGTCGGGTGCGGAGGACTGCTCCGACCCGGCCGGGGGCGCTTGGTCCCGTTTCATACCGGCTCTCCTTCCCGGTGTGCCTGCGGACCGGTTCACTGCACGCGTCGGTCTTCCAGGCCGTTGGCGGGAACCAGGTGCTCGATGGCGAGGGTGACTTCAGTGACGCGCATCCCGGTCAGATGGGCGACCCGCTCGCTGACGTAGTGCTGCACCTGGCGGGAGGCACCGGCGAGGTCTATCGGGTAGGGCAGGTCCAAGGTCAGTCCCAGCCGGGCTGTGCCGCTCCCGGCGGTGACCGAGGCGTGCGGAGCGGCCAGCTTCGCATGCGCGGCTGACGTATCCGCGTGCGCGGCCAGAGCCTCCCGTGCGGCGCGGGCCGCGATACGGGCCACCACCTTGTCCGGGATCACCGTGGCGCCACGTTCGGCAGCCGGCAGGACCGGCCGGGTCGCTGCTGCTCCGCCGGGCGAAGCAGCGGCAGGCTGCGAGGTCACTGCCGGTCCCGGGAACGCGTGAAGTCGGAGAGCTCCAGGTCACCCTGCAACATGCGGCCGATCACCAGGCCCACCAGGCCCAGGAACGCCACGAGCAGGAACGCCCAGAAGCCGCCGAAGAATGCGGCGAAGCCCAGGGCCATGCCGGCAAGCAGGCCCGTGGTTGCTGCGCTCATCTCACTCACCTGAATTTCACGTCTGAATGTCACGTCGATCGTTTCTTCGCCCGGCGGCGGAATGCCGTGGGCTGCGAGGGATCACTGCACGCGGCCCTCGACCTCCTCGTCCTCCTCGTCGGGCAGGTGGACGTCGTCGACGGTGATGTTCACTTCGACGACCTCCAGGCCGGTCATGCGTTCCACAGCCGTGATGACGCTGGTGCGGACGTCGGCGGCGATGTCCACGATGGCAACGCCGTACTCCACGACCACGGCGAGATCGACGGCGGCCTGCCGTTCGCCCACCTCGACCTTCACGCCGCGAGACACGTTGGAACGTCCGCCGGCGACCTTGTCCGTTACCGCCCCGAGCGTGCGGGCCATACCGGAGCCGAGGCTGTGGATGCCCGGCACCTCGCGGGTGGCCATTCCTACGATCTTTTCGACGACGCTGTCGGCGATGGTCGTCCGGCCCCGCGTCTCGGGAGCCGTTCCGGCGCCGGTGTGGCCCGTGAGCGCCTTGCCGGCAGGGCGCGACACGTTCCCGCCCGCGGTGGGGTTGACGGTGTCCGACATGAGGACCTCCCCAGGGTGTCGGTCCGGGCGCCGGTGCGGTGCCCTCATGCTTTAGACACGCCGCAGGGGCATTCCTCACTCGGCCGGCGTGACGTACACCGCATACCATCGAGGAGTGCGTACGCAGGCCGTGACGACCGTCTCCGGCAGAAAGCGAGCGGCGGATGCGCAATCGGACGAGACCCCCGCCCCCGAACGGCACACACCTCCCGCTGCGGCCGACGCCGCAGCCGATCGCCGACGTCGCCGCAGACCGGGGCAGTGCCAGCGACCTGGACGACAGTGTCCTGGCGGTACGGGCTTCCGAAGGGGATGAAGAAGCCTTCGCCGTGCTGGTCCGTCGGCACGGTAGCCGCCTGCTCGCCCTCGCCCAGCATCTGCTCGGCAACCGGGCAGACGCCGAGGACGCCGTCCAGGACTCCTTCCTCAGCGCCTGGAGGCGGCTCCCGGAATTCCGCCACGGCGCCTCGTTCGGCACCTGGATGTACCGCATCGTCACGAACCGTTGCCTCAACACTTTGCGTCACCAGCCCCGCCCTCTGCCCCTGGACGTCGTCCCCGAACCCGCTGCCGCGGACGCGGACAGCTCGCCGCCCCGCGTGGCTGAGGCGGACGCAGCGACAGCCGCCCTGGTGCGAGCGCTGATGGAACTGCGCCCCGAGCTGCGCGTGTGCTGGGTCCTGCGGGAGCTGCACGGCCTGCACTACGAAGAGATCGCCCACGTGGTGGGCACCAGCGAACAAACGGTGCGCGGCAGACTCTTTCGCGCACGACGCGCTCTGATGGAGGCGATGCGCCCATGGCGCTAGACGACCCGCACCTCACCTCCCACGACGAGCCCGAGAACGTGGGTGCCCCGAGGACCGGGGCACCACTGATCCCTGACGCCGAGCTGCTGGTCGGCGCTGAGCTGCTGCCCTGTGGACGCCCCCTCGGCCGCGCCTGGGAACAGGCCCGGGACCCCGCCGGTGCGGCAGACCCGCACAGCACCAGCTGCCCCTACTGCCAAGAGGCTGTCGAAGGGCTGGCAGCCCTGGACCGGGCCACCCTTGCTCTGCGCGCCGAGGAACAACCCGACAGCCACAGCCTCGCCAACCGGGTCATCAACGCGGTCCGGGCCGAGGTGCGACTGGGGACCATGCTCTGGCTGGACGATCCCGAACGCAATCTGCGCATCGCCGAGAGCGCCGCCGCGAAGGTGCTGCGCCGGGCCGCCGACACCGTCCTCGGCGCCCGCGCGGCCAGCTGCCGCCTGATCCCCGTACCGGACGGCCACTCCGTCGCCATCACGGTGGCAGCCGCGCTCGACAAGCCGCTGCGGGAACGGGCCGAAAAGGTGCGACAAGCTGTCCTCAACGCCGCTGAGCACACCCTCGGTCTCGCCGTCACAGCCGTCGACCTGGAAATCAACGCCGTGCTGGAACTCCCCAGTGTGCCGGGTGGCGCGCGGTTCGAGCTGAGCGAACGATGACCGCCCCCCACCCTGAGGACATCCAGCAGGCGGCAGCCGCAGCAGCCCTCGCCGCTCCCGGTGTCGCCGCACTTCAGCCCGCTCTCGCCGACCGACTGGCTCTCGCAGCCTCCCGCGCCATGACGGCAAGAACCACCTCGCACCACGAGGCGGCCGGCATCCGCTGCGAACACACCCCAGAAGGCGGATGGCACGTGGAAGTGCGCTGCATCCTGCACGCTGACCGTCGCGTCGTCGACATCGCCCGACAGGTTCGCGAGGACGTGCGGACCGCAGTCACCGCCTGTCTCACCCAACACGACGCAACCCAACCCGTCGCCGTCCTGGTCACCGTCACCCGCACCGTTTGAACCGACCGCTCGCACGCCCTGCCTGCCGGCAGCGGCTGCATGACAGGCATCGTGCCGGTTGCGGCGGGGTCGTGCCGGTGTTGACGCGACCAACGGGGGCGGCGACAGGAAAGGACACAACCAGAGCAAGCTGAGGGGGCGTCGGGCTGTGACCGGAAGAAGAGGCGTCAACCACGGTCACAGCCCGACGACAGCAGGAGGCGTGGACATCCTGCCGTCTGAGTCAGCGTGCGCCCAGCCGGAACGGATTCACCGGTGCGGCTGGCCAGGAAAGGCGGGAGCCCCCCGATCGGCGCAGAGGTGGGTAGGCGGGGGTGGCCGTGCCCATAGCCTGCCGGGGTGAGCCGACGTGGCCTTCGACGACACCAGAGTTCCAGGGCAGGTCGTCCTGCCGGAGCGCGGCAAGCCATTCGGGCAGACGCCTCACCCTTGCGGTCCGCGAGCATGGCCGCGAAAGCCCGGACGTGATGAGTGAGCGCGTCGCTGCCCGGCCGCTGGGACTGCTGGGCCAACGAGAGGCGCGGGTGATCAGGGAGGCCGCTGTGCCGGGCCGGCTCGGGGGCGGCTCGGCAGCGGCCTGCAGATCGGTGGTCAGGTGTGGAGCCGGCTGTTGGTGCCGTCGTGGCTGTCGGCGTGTTCGTCGTCGAACCAGTAATCGCCGGCTGCGAGGTAGCGGAAGGAGTGCGCACTGTGGGCGGGCAGGGCGACGGTCGCGGCGCGGGTGCCGTCACCGCGGGGCTCCAGGGGGTGGGCGGCGGGGTTCCAGTGGTTGAAGTCCCCGACCACGCTGACCGGCCCGTCCGGGGCGTCCTCGGGGAGGATGAAGGTGACCTGGGTACGGCCCTTGAGCTGCTTGCGTTCGAGCAATGAGGGACTCCAGCCGCGAAGAATCGGGGAAACCGGCCCGTGCATCCTCGCGTCGGCGTGTGCGTGGTGCAGTGGTACCGGGCCGTGAACCGGGCGGAGGTCACCCCGGTGGGCGCGTTTCATCCTCCAAATGGCGGCAAGTGCGCGACCGGACCGCGGCCTTGTCCACCTAAGGCCTGACGGACATCATTCTCATCCGGCCGGTTCGCGGCGCCCGCTCCAGACGCACTCGGGGACGTATCGGGCGCAGCGATCGGACTGGCACGACAGAGCGGTGCGGGCGCGGTGGTCAGGTGTTCGGGCGTGCAGTGATGGGGAACAGGCGCTCGGCGCCGCTGAGTTCCAGCAGGTGGTTGGCCTGCGGGAGGTGTGACGACGGATCTGGTCCTAGGGGTGGTGCTGTCCCGGTCCGGCAGACCGAGGGGCAGACGGGGCGCGTCCGCTGGACGCGACGATGACGATGAAGTCCAGCGATCCACGTCGCTCCTTCCCATATGTACGGCCTATCCACAGCGGCCGGGCGTCGTCTGGACTGCGGCCGTGGCTTCTGGGACTGTAAGGGGGACAACCAGCCTGGTCTGGTGGGAGACCCCGCGCCGCCCCTATGGCCATGCAATGGCCAAGGCCTGGTACGGGTGGTCTCGCTCGGCTGCGCGTGGCCCTATGCCATGCGCTCAGCGGCTTTCTCTCCCGCATCGGCGGGCGACCGTGATGGGCTCGACCCCTGAACGGGGCGAACCATGAACGACGGCATCCACGTCACCATGAGCCACGGTCCAGAAGGCACATTCATCACGGTGGCCGGCGAACTGGACATGGACACCTGCCCGACCCTGCACCGGGCCACCGCCGCCGCGGCAGCCAATGGCACCCCCTTACGCCTGGACCTCAACGGCGTGCCCTTCATGGACGTCATCGCACTGCACCTGCTGCTCGACCTCCAGCACGACTTCCAACGACGTCAAGCACCTTTGGCCATCAGTGGATTCCAGCGGCAGCCCATTCGGCTCCTCGCCCTCACCTCCAGCGACCACCTGCTCCACTGCACCCCGCCACGCAACGTCGTCTTCCCGCCGGTCTCCCTGGAGTTGGGGTCCCGCCTGACGCCGGCCCGGAGGCATCGAGCCGCACATGCTGTCGACGTTGCGACGCGTCGGTGTTGACCACCACAGTCGAGGGGATTGTGGCGAGCCCGGCTGAGCGGTCGAGTCAGTGTTGACTGATCCGCGGGTGCTCGATACCCGACCGCTCCGGCACGCTGGCCCTCGCGGTGTGGGGGGCCTGCTCGCCCAGGCCCCCCTTGGACCTCTCGCCGTCCAGGGAGAGCCCAGCTCCGAGCGCCGGCGCCGCGGCAGCGGCATTCCCTCGGGCGAGCAGGCACGCCCGGGATCGCGGCCTCGTGGCGGGTGACGGCCTCCTGGCGCAGCTTCAAGCCCTGTCGTCCCGACTGTGCTTCATGCACGTCGGAAGCCGTTCTCTCATTCGTGAGGGGACGGCCTTCTCCGTGCCCGAGGGTGTAGTGGGCGCGGCCGCCCAGTTCGGCACGTGGACACCGCCCCGGCGCAGGCTGAGGGCCGCTCCTTTGCGTAGACCGCTGCCGATGAGGAACGCGAACAGGTCGGCCGTCTCCGGATCGGTCTGGCGGCAGTGCGAGAGGAAGCGGGCGGCTTCGTCCGCCCTCGCCGAGCCAGGCGGCTGGTCCTCCGGGGCCAGGGTTCGGCTCGTTGTCCGCACTCAGATGGTCAGATGCGGTCGTTATGCGCTACTTTCTGTCGTCTCCTTGCGCTCGGATGCAGCTGGATCGACGGTGGGCTGAACGCTTACCGCAGCGCTTGGAGGCTCCATGAGGAAGACCCGACGCACGGCGGCAGTATCCGCGGTGGTGCTCTGCGCCCTGCTCACCCTCGGTGCCTGTGGTGGGGGCGGGGGCGGTACGGGTGGTACCTCGGGTGGCAACGACGAGCCCGGTGTCTCGGTCGGCGGCGCCTCCGCCGACCAGGGCCGGATCCCCGGCATCCCGGCCGCTCTGATCGGAAGTTGGAGCGGCGGCAGCTCCGACGGCTTCGAGTCCTCCGTGTACAGCTTCTACCCGGACGGCTCGTTCAGGATGGACATCGGCAATGCGCGCATCGTCGGTCGTTTCACGGTCGACGGGAACCACCTCACGACCTATGCCCAGGGGGGATCATCCCAGACGTACCTGTGGGGGATCGGCCCCCAGGGGTACCTCTTCCTCAACGGCCAGAGCTACGTTCCGTTCAACTGACCCGGTCACCCTCCGCTACCGAGGTGGCGGTCAGCCACTTCTGGAATTCACGGTGGCGGAACTGGTAGGCGCCGCCGGCTGTGCGCAGCAGACCGCCCTCGTAGGCCCAGTCCAGGAACCGCCCGAGCCGCCGCGGCAGCCGACGGCCCAGACAGAGCAAGAACACCAAGTACCGGCGGCCGCCCCCGAAGAGCGACGCCCATTTCATGGACACGGCGAGCAGCCCCATGATCATCGCGTCGGGGCTGGGCGTGGAACCGAGTACGAGTACGTCCGAGAAGGACATCACCCACCACGCGGCCATGATGGACATTCCCGCGGCGAGGAGGGCCACGCAGCCGATGAGGAGGTCGCCGCGGAATTCGTGGCGCCACTTCACGGCGGCATTGGTGTCTGATGCGTACATCCGGCCGTACGCCTGGGTGATGCCGGTGCCGATCACGTTGACGATGCCCAGCCGGACTGCCCAGAAGGCGGCGAGGGGGGGGTAGGAAGGCGACGAACGAAGAGACGCCGAACTTGGCCGCCAGCCAGGCCAGGGGGAGGGCGAGGAGGGCGCCCAGCGGGGCAAGGACGAGCACCGCCGCCAGCGAATCGATCAACAGGGTCGCGGTCGCCCTGGAGAACACCCTTCCCCAGGGCACACAGGCCGGATCGGACTGGAATTGCAATGCCGTGTGAGCCGTGAGCGCGGCGGCAAGACAGATGGTCGCCGCCATCGCCCGCGGATTGGCGCTCCCGGCGAGGAACGGGATCGGCAGGAGAAGGAGGAACGCCAGAGCGACGGTTACGGCGTCCAGGCAACGTACGCGGAGTGGGCCGGCGATCGGCCAGAGGCGCTGCCGGTGGATGTCGGTACGCTCGGCGCCGGCGGGCCCGGGTGCCAAGTGGCGGGCGATGGTGCTCAGCCAGCGCCGGATCTTCTCCGCATCGTGCGACGTCGGGTGCAGGTCCACGACTGCCGGGATGAACAGGGAGAGCAGATGCTCTCGCAGTGCCTGCTCCGTGGCGTAGCCGAAGAGCTCCGCGGGATCGCCTCCCCTTTGGTAGACGGTCTTGAGGAGGAAGAGCCACCAGGGAGTGGACAGGGTCTCGCGCAGCGCCCCCGACCAGTGCGCGGGCAGGGCGGCGAGAAAGGCCCGCCAGCGCTCGTCGTGCTTGAACAAGTGGGTCAGGTGGGCTTCGATGCGTACGCGGTCGAGGGGGTCGATGTCGATGCCCGCCGCGTGCCACAGGCGCTCGGCGACGGGCAGGGCGTCGTAGTGGCCGGTGCGGCACACCAGGACGAGCGGAAGGCCGGGCGCGACGGGCCCGTAGGCGTTGAGGGCCTTCAGCACCTTCAAGGCGCGTGGCGCCCCGGGGTCGGGGAGTTGCAGTCCGTCTGGGCCGTACACGGGGGCGCCGTCCTCGGTGGTCAGGCCCGGGTCCATCTCGTCCAGTCCGTCCAGGACCGGAATCAGCAGCCGGTGCTCGATGATCCAGGCCGCGCGCTGCGGTGAGATGCCATGTGCTTGGACCACATGGGCGGTCAGGAACTGCTCGAACGGGATGTCGGTGCTCCATTCCGCCAGCGACAGCCGGACGGGGACAGGCCCGCCCGAGGCACGTCGTCCGAGGAGTTGCATCAGCAGCTCCACCGACAGCACGGTCTTCCCCGCTCCAGGAGGGCCGGTGATGACGAGGCGGCCCGTGGACGTCCCTTGGTAGTACGTGGCGATGTCGGGCACACCCGACGCGCCGTCCTCTTCGAGCTGCCCACAGGGAGGGGCCTCGCCCGGGAGCCTGTCGTCGGGGCGGCGCGTGTAGGACAGGTTGAGCCTGTGGCCGTCCTGTCCCACCATGGCGCGCAGCCCGCTCGCTTCGTCTTCCGCGATCCTTCCCGCCAGCGTGTCGACCGCGGCTTCGGCGAGTCGGCGCGCGTCATCCGGCTGGCCGAGCGCGAGTCGGGCGGCGTTCAAGCCCGCCCGTGCGAGCACGAGGTCGGCCACCGCGGCGACCATCGAAACGATCGAGGAAGTGTCGCCCGCGTCTTGGTCGCCCCTTGTCAGTTGTACGATCCCCCACCCGCCTGCGGCGGTCAGCGCAAGCCCTCCGGCCAGTTGGAGACAAGCCTCCGCCAGCCGCCCCCGGCGCCCTCCCCGATGCCTTCGCCTCATTCCAGAAGTGTGCTCGGGGCACCCGTACCGGACACCAGGAGGGATCGGACCGTGACGGAAACATTGGACGTGGTACGCAGCCCCCTCGGGCCGGGAGCGCCATGGATCCTGCCCTTGTCTGCCTCAGAGGCTACGGCTGAGGGGGACCTCTCCCGTCGTCCCAGCGGGACCTCCTCGGTGAACGTCCTACCGAGGGAACGAGGCGGATTTCTCGCCTGCAGTCGGCACGCACGCGGCCATCGACTGGGCGTTGAGTTCATGCGGCCGTTTTCGATCTCGGTTTCGTTGCTGTGGCGGGTGCCCTCAGAGTCGGCGGACAGGCTCGCCGGTCGCGGCGCCGCAGGCGCAGGTGGTCACGGTCGGGATCATTCGCTTCGAGGGTGTCGGCGAGGTCGTCGAGGCGCTGGGCCATGGTGGTGTAGAGCTCGGTGACGGCTTGCTGCCGATGGGGGTGTGGCGGGCGGAAGTGACCTCCACCGGGGAGAACGCGCAGGGCGGCGGCATGGTCGAGAGGAGGCGGGGCAGGTGCGGGGCATCTGACGGTTCGATCCACAGGCGGGCACATGCGAAGCGTAGGCGTGGAAGAAGAGCTGCTGCTCGTGGACGCGGACAGTGGTGCCCCGCGCGCTGTGTCGGGGGCGGTGCTGGCGGCCGCGGAGCGCTCGGCCTGGCGGCGTCCCGGCACGAGCGGTCGACGGGACCACGAGTTCGAGAAGGAACTGCAGAAGGAGCAGCTGGAGTTCGCCACGAAACCGGTCACGGCGATGGGCGAGCTCCAAGAGGAGATCGTCCGCATCCGCCGTGAGGCGGCCCACCACGCGGCGAGTGCCGGAGCCCTGGTGGCGGCGGTCGCGACATCCCCGCTGCCCGTCAAGCCGTCGTTGAATGCCGGCCCGCGCTACCGGTGGATGGGCGAGCAGTTCGGACTGACCGCGCAGGAGCAGCTGACCTGTGGGTGCCACGTCCACGTGTCGGTCGCGTCGGACGAGGAGGGCGTCGCGGTCCTGGACCGCATCAGGCCCTGGATGGCCGTCCTGACGGCGATGAGCGCGAACTCGCCCTTCTGGCAGGGCGAGGACAGCGGGTACGGAAGCTACCGCAGCCGGGTATGGAACCGGTGGCCGTCCGCCGGCCCGGTCGAAATCTTCGGCTCCGCCGACCGCTACCACGAGCAGGTCCGCGCGATGATCGACACCGGAGTGCTGCGCGACGAGGGCATGATCTACTTCGACGCCCGCCTGTCGGCCACCTACCCCACCGTCGAGGTCCGGGTCGCCGACGTCTGCCTGGACGCCTCGACGCCGGTCCTGCTCGCCGCCCTCATCCGCGGCCTGGTCGAGACGGCGGCCCGCGCCTGGCAGGACGGACAGCCTCCGGCCAGGGTGGGTACGAGTCTGCTGCGACTGGCCTCCTGGCGGGGCGGCCGCTCCGGCCTGGACGGCCCCCTGCTGCACCCCGAAACCATGAGGGAGACGTCTGCCGAGGACGCAGTCGAGGCCCTGTACCAGCACGTGCGCGAGGCGTTGAAGGACCAGGGCGATGACGAGCGGGTCCGGGAAGGCATCGCGCACCTGCACGAACGGGGGAACGGCGCCCGCACGCAGCGCCGGCTGCACGCCGACGGGCAGGGGCTCGCATCCGTGGTCGCTCGGTGTGCGGAGATGACGATCAAGCCGTGAGGCGCTGCGGCGGCTCGGGCAGGACCGGTGCCCGCGGCCGATGTGATGCGGGTGCCGGACCGGGCAGACGCGGGGCATGCCGGTGTGAATGTGATGAGCGATGAACGGAGCGCGCGGTCCCCAAGACCGGGAAGCGCAACCCGGGCGCCTGCCCCGCCGTCGCGGGCTCGCGGCGAAAGCGGCGACTCGGAGGCCCGCCGGGGGCCGTAGTACTCCAGGGCCGGAGCGGCTGCGCGAAAGGCCCGGGAGTCACCCGGCGCTGCCGGTTCCGGGCGGATCCTGCGGGTCGACGCCGGTGGATGCGAAGGCGTCCTTGGTCCCGCTGGGGCGCTGCGAGCGGACCTTGGGGCCCGTCTCGTACATGCCTTCCTCGTCGCTGGCCGCCTTGCGCCGGTCCTCGCCGCGACTGCTCATGCTGTGGCCTGCCTGCCTGCCTTCCGGATACGGGAGATACCCCCTTGGCGCCGGCCACTGGTGCCTGCGTCCTTTTCCGGACTAAGAGATCGCCCTTGGCTGTACTTCGCGCAGGGCCCGGGCGGCTTCGAGGGTTCGCCCGCCGTTGCCGGTGACGGGCTACAACGTCATCATTTGTGGTCGCGCAGGAAGGTAGGGATCTCGTCGCGGGTCGGGTAGTTCGGCAGGGGGGCTGGCTTGTCCTGAAGGAACGCAGTGATGACGGCGGCGGCTCGGTCGTTGTTGTCGTCCAGGCCGTTCCACATGTGGTGTCCGACTCCGGGGATGTACTGCATGCGCTGGACAGCGGGGTCATGGGCAAGGATGGCGGCCGCCCATTGACGGACCTGAGAGGAGCATTCGGCGATCATCAGCATCGCGGGGGTCCGGGACTGCCTGAGTAGCGGTGCGATGGAGGGCGAGTCCTTGACTGTCTGCTGGACACGGAGGCTGGCAGCGGGGCTGAAGGAGAAGTTCTGTGCGGTGTCCTCGGCGGGGATGCGGTGCGCCTCGCGCGCGCAGTAGGCGGATGCGGTGTCGCTGCCGAGGTCTGCGGCGGTGAAGGCGTTGTCGCCTTCGGCCTGTCCGATCAGTCCGGTGTCGGGGGTGAGGAGTCCGAGTCGCATGAGGCCGAATGCCACGGCGTACCGGGGGACGTGCGTCGATCGCGGTCCTGCCGGGGCCGGGGCGAGGCCCCGTGCGGATGCTCGGCCCTTGTGCCCGGTGATGTGTGCGGTGGGGCCGTCCATGGGCCCGGGCTCGGCGATGATCGCCCGGTGCAGGCGTGTGGCGACGCCAGGGTCGGCCAGGGCTCGGGTGAGCACGACCCCGCCTCCGGAGAATCCGAGGATGTCAACCTCGCCCTTGTCCAGGCGGTCGACGAAGGCGGCGAGGTCACGGACCGACCTGGAGATCGTGTACTGGTCCATGGCGAGCAGGTCGCTTCGTCCGCCGCCGGCCTGTTCGTAGGCGTAGACGTCGTAGCCCTGACGTGCCAGGAGTTGCAGGAACCGGTGGTCTTGCACGGAGATGCCTCGGACGGGTCCTCCGTGGAGGTACACGAACGGGACGGGATGCCGGGGGCCGGGGTTCGCGGGCGGGTAGTGATACACCGCGACCCGGCTGCCTGTGGCCAGGTTCCACTGCTGAGTGGACACGAACGGCAGCGCGGGCGGGTGCCGCCGGGCCGTGGGCACGGTCGGGATGCAGACCGTCGCCGTCAACGCCGCCGCGATGACCACCGGCAGGAACGGCACGAGCCGCGCCGGCCAGGTGCGGTGCCGGCCCCGCCACAGCGCGAGGACAGTCCCGGTCCCGAGTGTCGTCAACCAGGCGGCGAGCCCCGAACCTGCCCCGTCCGTGAGGGCGATCAGTGCGAGAAAGACGACGACCAGCGTCGCGACGGCGGCCAGGGCCAGCAGTAAGCGTCCGGTGAAGCGGACGAGACGTAAAACGGACGTGGGCACGGCGGACCTCCGACAGTTTCAGAACGCTGTTTCAAAACGACGTTATCAGAGGGGGTAGGCTGCTGGCCGTGGGTAGGCCGAGAACGAACGACGAAGCCGTCAAAGAGCGGCTTGTGGAGTGCGCGACCGAGATGCTCGCCACCCGTCCGCAGGAGTCGGTGACGGTCCGCGCCGTGGCTGCTGCTGCCGAGGCGTCGACGACGGCGGTGTACTCCTTGTTCGGTGGTAAGGACGGGCTGATCGGTGCGGTGCGCGACAGAGCCGTCGCCGGCCTGTTCCAGCACGTGTCGGCGGTGCAGACCTCCGCGGACCCTCTCGCCGACCTCTACGCGCTGGCCTTCGCCTACCGTCGTTGGGGGTGCGGATACAGCCACCTGTACACGGTGCTGTTCGGTGGTGTGCAGTCCTTCGACCCGTCGGGGGAGGTCGGTGCCAGTGACCCGATCCGTCCGCTCCTCGCGGCGATCGATCGCGCCTTGACGGCGTCCGTCCTCGCCGGCGACGCAACGGCGATCGCCCTGTCGATCTGGGCAACCCTGCATGGGCTCGTGACTCTCGAACTGGCCGGGGCCCTCGACGCCACCACGGCCGAGGCCGCATTCCGCTCGTCGATTCACGCCACGCTGCGCGGATGGGCGACCGCGGAGGTATTCCGCAGTCTTCGCCAAGCCGAACTCGCTTGACAGGATCAGGGCCGGTATCCGGGCTCTCCCGATCCTGGCTGAAGCAGTGGTGCGTGGTCGGTGAAGACCGGCATGCCAAGGTCAATCAGCTGCGGCCGGCCATCGGTCGGAGCCCGTTTGAGGCTGTTGAGCGTGGCCATCGCGGCGTCAAAGCCGACTTGAAGTCCTTCGACCTCGCCAAGCCAGCCGTTGGCGCGGGCCTCGCGGATGCGCTCACGGAGGTTCTGGACGATCTGCGGGAGGCGGGGCCGCTGGTGGGGATCCATCTGGAAGACGGGGCATCGGATGCAGGCGTGCTCGTGCTTGCACGGGGTTCCGTAGGGCCGCCCGCAGGTGCCCAGTGACACCTTGCGGAGCTCGAAGTGCTGCCGGAAGTCGTGCCACTCCTGCTCGGTGGGCTCGCGGTACTCGTCCTGCGGCCGGTCAGCCCGGCGCCGGTCGAGGAAGCCGCGGTAGGTCCGCACCAGGTCGTCCTGGAAGACCGCAAGGTATGCCTGAGTCGTGGTCAGCGTCTTGTGTCCGAGGATGCGGGCGGCGATGTGGACGGGCAGCCCGCCGGTCACGGCCTCGGTGGCGAACATCCTGCGGAAGTCGTGCGGGGTGTAGGTCAGCGGCTGGCTGTCCTGCCTGGTCGCGCAGGCCGGTTGCTTCCAGCGTTCGATCGAGCCTGTGCTTGACGGCGGCCTCGCTCATACCCTGCGGCTGCCAGTAGGGCCGCCGCTGGAAGAGGTGGGGCAGCAGCGGGCCGGTAACGCGCTCGTGGGAGTCGTAGCGGGCAACGAGCGGGATCTTGCCGCCGTTGGCGTCGCGAAGGCGCTTGATGATGGTGGCCATTCGGATATCGCGCGAGAACTCGTCCAACTTTGCTGCGATCCTCGCTCGTTCGGATGCGCAACATCTACCGACTAGACCGACCGGGGGATGCGCCGTGGCCCGGCGAGGTGCTCGGTAGTCCGGTCAACACCTCTGTGCCCCCCCGCAGGCGCAGGCGCATCTGCCCTCGCCGGCCTGATCAGCAATGTGCGCACGACCCCGGAGGCAGATGCCACGTGGTCCTGGCGGCGCCGTGCCTGGCGGGCGCGCAGGTGGCGGGGGCGGGGGTGGCGAAACCGTCGACCATGGACGTGCAGTTGCGGGCCAGATCTGCGGCCGCCGCGTCGGAGAGTGGCACGCCCGCTCAGTCGCGGACGGCAAGTGCGAGGACCTCGGCGGCCCCGTCGAAGAGCACCACGCGGTCCTGCTGCCGATCGGCCATCGCTTCGCGCCACCGCCGACTGACGTACTAGCTGTGCCATCTCATGAGGTCGGTTCCAGGGGCAGTCGGGCTGATGCCGTGGTGGGATCGCGCGGCACGAGCGGCTCCGCCGCCGGTGGGATCAGCCGTTCGCGAGGCGTCGCAGGAGGGACCGGGGTCGGTAGGGGATGACTTCTGCCAGTGAGATGGCGGTGCTGGTCCGGTCGACGCCGTCGATGGCGAGGATCGCTTTGGTGATGCGGTGGAGGTCGGCGGTGTCTTTGGCCACGACGTGCGCGAGGAGGTCGGCGTCACCGGTGGTGTAGTGGACCTCGATGACTTCGGGGAGGGCGAGCAGTCCCTCGTGGACGCTGTCAGGCTCGGCCTGGCTTACCGCGAGCGACATGAATGCCACCAGACCGTATCCGAGGGTGGCGGGGTCGACTCGTCGGCTGAAGGGCTTGAGCGTGCCGTCGGCGGCCATCCGGCGTAGCCGGGCGTGAACGGTGTTCCGGGCCACGCCCAGGGTCTGGGCCAGGGCGAGGATCGTGGCGTCCGGGTCGTCGTCCAGGGCCAGGGCGATCCGGGCGTCCAAGGGGTCCATGAGTGTCATGATGCGCATTCTGACATCTAGATCACACTCTATTGAGCATCTGTCGCACTAGGCAATGGATGTATTGCGCGGATGCCCTGGCGTGTGGTCAAGGTGGTGGGACGTTCCGTGCCCCTGCCCCGATGAAGGACCGCCCCCGTGGCCTTGAAGACGCGCCCCACCGGCACCTGTAGCTCCTGGATCGCCATCGTGTCCGCGGGGGTGGCTGCCGGGCTGCAGGTGTGGAAACTGCCGCCCGCGCTCCCGGCCCTGCGGCACGACCTGTCACTGACTCTGGTCCAGGCCGGGACCCTGTTGGGGGTCATCCAACTGGCCGGGATGCTCGGCGGACTTGCCGTGTCGCTCCTGGCCGAACTGATCGGCGAGCGGCGTTGCCTGAGCGGGGGGCTGGTCCTGTTGTTCCTCGGATCGGCAGGCGGCTGCTTCGCCTGGTCGGCGGCCCCTCTGCTGGCCTCCCGAGCGGTCGAGGGTGCCGGTTTCATCCTGGTGGCGGTGACCGGCCCGGGGCTGATCCGCCGCAGCACGCCACCCGGGCGTCTCACCACGGCTATCGGCTTCTGGGGTGCTTTCCAGGGCATCGCCACCTTCACCGGGCTCATCGCCGGCGCACTGGTCTTGCAGGTGGTGCCGTGGCGGGTGTGGTGGTGGGCCATGGCCGTGCTCGCGCTGGCGCCGCTGCCCTGGGTCCTGGCCCGCGTTCCCCGTGACCAGGCCGGTGGTGCGCGCGGCGCGGTGGCGGCCCTCACCCGGATCGGACGCACCGTCCGTTCTCCCGGTCCATGGACGGCCGGCCTCGTCTTCGCCTGCTACACGCTCCAGTGGATGGCCGTGGTCGGGTTCCTGCCCACCATCTACCGGGACAGCGGGATGACGGGCGTTTGGCCAGGCGTCCTCAGTGCCGTGGTGGGCGCGGTGAACGCCATCGGCTCGGTCACCACCGCGGCACTCCTAAAACGCGGCCTGCCCGCCCGCGCCCTCCTCATCCCCGCCTTCGCCCTGATGGCCATCACGTCGCTGCTGGCCTTCGCCCCCGATTGGCACACGCTGCCCGCTGGCACTACCGGGCAATTCCTGTGCGTCGCGGCCTTCTCCCTGACCGGCGGCGCGATACCAGCCACCTTGCTGCGCAAGGTCGCAGAACTGACGCCGAAGGGCGGCTCCGCGCCCGCCACCATGGGCCTGTTCCAGCAGCTTTTCAACACCGGCAGCTTCATCGGCCCCACTATCGCCGCGTGGCTGGCCGCCGGCACCGGCGGCTGGCACTCCACCTGGTGGTTGACCTGCGCCTGCGCCGCTCTGGGCATCGCCCTCAGCACTTGGGCGGGCTGATATGGCTGGGCATCCCAACGCCCCGCTGACGCCGGAGGGGCGCCGCCGACTGTGCGAACGGGTGGACACCGGACGTCCGATCGCCCACGTGGCGGCGGAAGCGGGGATCTCCCGGCGCTGCCTGGCCAAGTGGTACGCACGCTGGCGCGAGCAGGGCGAAGACGGACTCTTCGACCGCTCCTCCCGTCCCTCCGACAGCCCGGCCCGGACCGCGGCGGACATCGCCGACATGCTCGAGACCCTGCGGCGGCAGACCAAGCACGGGCCCGCCCGTCTGGCCGCCGACCTGGAACGGCTCCCCGGCATCACGCGCGCGCCGGCCACCGTGCACCGCGTCCTGGTCCGCCGCGGACTCAACCGGCTGCGCGACCTCGACCCGCCCAGCGGCGAGCAGCTTCGACAGGTCATCCGCTACGAGTACGGCCAGCCCGGCGACCTGGTCCACGTCGACATCAAGAAGCTCGGACGCATCCCCGAAGGCGGAGGATGGCGAATGCACGGTATCGGCACCGCCGCCGCCCGCGCCTCCAAACGCGCAGGCCCCGGCAACGGGAAGATCGGATACACGTACCTGCACTCCGCGCTCGACGACCACTCCCATTTCCGGGTACACGGCGGCATCGGCGGAAGACCACCAATCAGCGGGACCCCCGGCAGCGACTACCGCGTCGTCTTCGGTACGTCACTCGAACCCATCGACGACTCTCCGCGGCAACTCATGATCGAAGACTTCGTGGAACCAACCTCATTGAGACACCACAACTAGCCCAGCGCGGCGACTTCGGCGCCCTGCCCGAAGAGGGTCCAGGACCGGGTCGGGCAGGGCCGTCGTAGGAGAAGGCGACCGCGTCAGGGCCGCGCAGGGCGATCGTGGGCCGTCCCAACAGGCGGGTCCGCACCGTGCCGTCACGGCTGCGGCGCATCCGGTGGGGCAGCCATGCGTAGCCGTGCACCAGGAGTGCGAGCGCGCTGTCGTTCCACGGGGCGGCGTTGGCCTTCTTGGAGGAGGGCATGAAACGCGCGCACCCGGCATGACCCTCAGTGGCCGAGGGCGTTCTTGAGCTGCTGCTTGGTCATCGTGGAGCGGCCTTCGATGCCGCGCTTCTTCGCTTCCTGGTAGAGGTCGTCCTTGGTACGTTCGGACGAACCGCCGCCGCCACGGGACTTCTCGCCGCCGCGTTGCGAGGCGGACTTGCCCTGGGTGGAGCTGCGGCTCGCCGTTTCGCTCTCCCCGGAACGGGCGCGTTCCTTGTTCACCGTGCGGGAGGCCATCTCCTTCGCACGGCCCTCCGACATACCGCGCTTCTCGCCCGACTCCTTGATGTGTTCGTACTGACGCTCGCGCTTGGGGCTGGAACCTCGGGGCATGACGGAACCCTTCCTCGACAGTGTGATGTCACGGTCATGCTGCGCCTCCCCGGATCACGCCGCATCTCGCGCAATTCGAACCAGGAGCTCTCGTCGCGAGGTCGGGCCGTGACGTTCGTTGCGGCAGACGGGGAGACCAGGGTCCGATCGTCCGATGGAATGTGCGCGGGCGCGTTACTCCGAACTCCGAGGCCTCTGCCAAGCTCGCACTGTGCCCGCAGGGCAGTGGGTGGCGGCAGAGGGGTACCGGTTGCACCGACGTATCGATGTGAGCCGGCTATGAGGAGGCAACCGTTCGGTACGGGTTGGAGGTCTGCGGGGTGTGGACCGCCGAGGGGCGCGCCGTCACCCTGCGTCCAGGACTTCGGGGCGTGGCGGCCGGGGGAGCCCCGCGGACGCAGAGACAGTTGACCCCCGATGGGGACCTGTCGCCGTGGCTGGGCGCACCGGACGTCCATCGAAGCCATCAGTCCGCCCTGGGCGTGCAAGGACCCGGCCTTCTGCCGGGAGCGCTTCCCGGGCGTACCGGACGACCTGCCCTACGTATGGCCCCGGTCCGACCGGAGTACGGAGGGGGTGCCGTGAGCGGTGGGCCCCCTGCGGGGAGGGGGCGGCCCCCGCCCCGCCCCGGAGCGCCGACGTCCTCGTACGGGCAGCCGGGAACGGCACGAGGAGTCCCGTCTTGGGGATCAGAGGCCCGCCGCCGCCTTTTCCCGCTGGCGGGCCCAGGCCCGGGCGCTGATTCCGGCGTCGGTGAGGACGTCGGCCGCTGTGCAGGCCAGGGCTTCGGCGGCCGCCAGCATCACCTCGCGGCCCCGTTCCGAGGCCGCGGCCCGAGCGAAGGCCGGGGTGTGGTCCGAGGCCTCGTCGCCCAGGATCGCGACGAACGGATGGATGGCGGGGACCCGACTGCTGACGTCGCCGATGTCGGACGAGCCCAGGAACACCCCGCCGACGGGCTGCGTGAGTCGGATGCCCGAGCGTGCGAGGTGCAGGCCGAACCGGTCCGAGAGGACGTCGTTGTCCCGGAAATGGGCGTAGCCCTTGCCCAGGCGGGTCACCTCCACCGTGGTGCCGGTAGCGGCCGCCACCCCTGCGGCCCAGACGCCGACTTCGGCCACCAGCCCGTCGAGGGCGGCGCTCGTGGCCGCACGCAGGCCGAACAGGCCTTCGGCGAAGGCCGGCACGATGTTGGTCGCTTTGCCTCCGTCGGTGACGATCCCCTGCACGTGTGAGCCGGACGGCAACCGCCCGCTCATCACGGCGGCCGTGTTGAACAGCTGGATGAGGGCGGCCAGGGCATCGATCCCGCGGGTGGGATCGCCCGTCGGATGCGCTGCCCGGCCGTGAAAGCCCACGCGCACCTGCGTCTGCGCGGTCAGCGGCGCCCATGACCAGTCGTGCACGCCGGGATGGAACATCAACGCAGCGTCCACACCGTCGAACACCCCCGCTTCGGCCAGAGCGACCTTCCCCCCGCCCCGTTCCTCCGCCGGTGTCCCCACGGCGAGCACCGTGCCCTCGAATTCCTCTTCCAGGGCGCTGCGCAACGCCAGTGCGGCCCCCAGCCCCGCCGCGGCGATCAGGTTGTGCCCGCACGCGTGTCCCAGCTCCGGCAGCGCGTCATACTCCAACAGCAGTGCCACGCACCGCCCCCGCCCGCTTCCTGCGCGGGCCACGAAAGCCGTGTCGAGTCCGGCGGTCCCCGGCTCGACGGCGAACCCCGCCTGCCGGAGTTCGTCGGTGAGCAGCCGGGCCGCACGGTGCTCCTCGTAGGCGAGCTCGGGATCCGCGTGCAGGGCGCGGCTGACGGCCCACAGATCGTCCGCCCGGCGGCCGCACTCCCGCCGCAGTCGCGCGTAGAGCTCATCGGATGGATCGCGCACGTCGCCCATGTCGCCTCCTCGCAGCCTCGTGCCCGCTTCTGTCCAGCGGGCGGCCGATTACGCGCTTGCGCCGGGCCGTGAAGCCCTCGGTCTGCGGGTGACTGCTCAGCAGGCGCATCCTGGCGGATCGACCGGCCTGTACCCGCCAGCGCGCCGGGAGCGGATTCCGCTTCGTCGACTCCGCCGGCCACCCCCTGGCGCCGCGTACACCCTCTGCGTCCTGATGGAGCAACGGAGCGCGCATGGTGCGCTGCTGGCGGCCGGGGTCAGGGCAGAGGTGTGCCGCCAGTGGCGTTGACGATCTCTCCGGTGATGTAGCTCGCCTGGGGCGAAGCCAGGAACACGTAGGCGGGCGCCATCTCGGCGGGCTGGGCGGGGCGGCCCAGGGGTGACTGCTCGCCGAACTTCGTAGCATCCGGCATCGTCGCGGGGATCAGCGGCGTCCACACGGGCCCGGGTGCGACTCCGTTGACACGGATGCCGCGCTCGGCGAGCATCTGGGCCAGTCCGTGGGTGAAGGAGATGATCGCCGACTTCGTCATCGCGTAGTCGAGGAGATGCGGGCTCGGCTGGTAGCCCTGCACGGAGGTGGTGTTGACGATCGAGCCGCCACGCGGCATGTGTTCCAGGGCCTTACGGGTCAGCCAGAACATCCCGTACAGGTTGGTCTTCATCACCCGGTCGAACTGCTCCGTGGTGATCGCCTCGATGCCCTCGGGCTGGGACATCTGATAGGCGGCGTTGTTGACGAGGAGGTCGATGCGCCCGAGTTCGTGCACGGCCCGGTCGATCAGGGCCGCGCACTGCTCCTCGTCACGGATGTCACACGCGACCGGTACGGCCGTGCGGCCCGCCGAGCGGATCAGGCGCGCCGTCTCGGCCGCCTCGTCCGCCTCTTCGGAGAGGTGGGTGAAGACGACGTCCGCACCTTCGCGGGCGAACGCCAGGCAGACGGCCCTGCCGATGCCGGAATCGCCGCCGGTGACGACCGCCGCCCGGTCGAGCAGTACGTCGTGACCCTGGTAGGAGTCCTCGCCGTGGTCGGGTCGTGGCTCCATCCGCTCCGTGGAGCCGGGATGCTCCTGCTCCTGGTCGGGAAAGGGAGGGCGCGGGTGGAGTGTCACCGGGTCGGGGGCCCGGGGCTCTTCCTGAGGCATGAGTCTCCGTCGGTGCCCTTGTCGGGCGGATCAGGGGTGTGACGTCACGGTCATGGTGTGCGCGTCCGCAACCGCCCGCCATCTGACGGCGGCAGGCGGCAGGCGGCAGGCGGCAGTCGGGCCCCGTGCCTCCGGTGTGAACGGTGTCGAAGAGGCGAGAGGAGTTCTACGCCGACACGCAGCAGCCGCAATCAGGCATGCCGGTGAGAGTGCCGGCTTCCGATGGCCAGGCGGCACAGGGCCAGGAGTATGACGGAACCGATGATGGCGGCGATCCAGGTGGAGAGGTCGAAGAAGCCGTCGATGGAATCGACGCCGAAGATGACCTTGCCGAGCCGGCCGCCGAGAAGGCCGCCCGCGATGCCGATGACCATGGCGATGATGATGCCGCCCGGGTCCTTGCCCGGCATGATCGCCTTGGCGATGAGGCACGCGCCGCGGGCCTCAGGGGCTGCCGGCCTGTGCTCACGACGGTGGTGGACCGCCGGCGCGTTCCACCGGCCGCACCGCCCCGGATGATGGAGACTGGAATCAGCAGGCGGCTCGGACCTCGCGAGCCCGGGCCCACGGCGGTCCCCCGCCGACGGACGGTCGCAGGCTGGATGGACGGGACGAGAGGCGGCGGCTTCCATGCCTCGTACAGCGCTCATCGTGATCGACATGCTCAGCACCTACGCACACGAGGACGCCGAGGCCCTGGTCCCGTCCGTCAGTGAGGCGCTGCACGGGGTCACGGCACTGTTGAAGCACGCCCGGGCCAGCGACTCGCCCGTCATCTATGTGAACGACAATTTCGGGGAGTGGCGCTCGCACCACGGGGAGATCCTGCGGGCTGCCCTCCACGGCCACCACAGCGAACTGGTGGAGCCGGTCGCGCCCGACGAGAACTCGCTCTTCGTCGTCAAGGCGCGGCACTCGATCTTCTACGAAACCCCGCTGGCCTACCTGTTGGGCCAACTGGGGACCGAGCGCCTGGTCCTGTGCGGGCAGGTGACCGAACAGTGCGTGCTGTACTCGGCTCTGGACGCCCACATTCGGCACTTCGATGTCGTCGTAGCGGCCGACGCGGTCGCCCACATCGACGCCGACCTGGCCGAGGCGGCCTTGCGGATGATGCGTTGCAACATGTCCGCAGACATCTGCGCGGTGGACGACATCACCTTCGATGCCCGGCGGGTGGAGTGAACGAGGTGGGTGAAGGCGTCGCTCGCCGGTGAAGAGCCGCCGAAGCGGTGCGGGCCTGTCCCCGGTGGCTCCGGCCGGCCTGACTCTCCGAGCCGCGGGTCGGAGCCTGTCGGCAGAGACGGCCGAGCACGCGGCCGGGGTGGTTTCACCCAGGTACTGATCTACGTGGTCGATCTTCTGGGTGACGTGCTGCGTACCGAACGCCCGGGCGTCCTGCGGATCACCACCGTCAACGGCGCCCCGCGGGCCTCGGAAGAAGCGGTCGGTCCGCTATGCCGCCGGCGTCCTCGTACCCACGCACTGACCCACTGGTGACCGTGCGGGAAGCGGAGGAGTGTTTCGCGACGACGCCTGTGGTGCATGAGACGCCCGTGCCGGGGCAGGCGACGCGTCGGGGGCGGCAGGCCGCCTGTGACGCCGACGTGTGTGAAGGAGCGAGATCGTGATGATGACTCACCCCGCGGTGCTGGCACGTTTGGTGGAGGAGTACGAGAGGGAGTCGGAGCTCCGAGCCGCAGGTCCCCACGGACCGGTGCGGCAACAGATGGAGGACGTGATCTACACGCTGTGCGTGTCGACCGGGACGCGTGACATAGACGCAGCGCTGGCCGTGGCGCGAGAGCGGCTGCATACCGCCTGGCTCGGTGACGCGGATGACGCGGAGGCGGTGGCGCGGGACGGCCGGACCTTGAGTGGTACGGCGGGATAGTCGGTCCGTGCCCTGTGCCCGCGCTCCCTGGTAGAACCGGTGGCGAGCCGGCCAGGGCAACGAGTCGGCCGGTTGGGCAGCTCCCGGAGGCGCACATCCCGGTGCTGGTCGGGCCCCGGCGATCAGGGCGGCAGGCGTGGTGTCGCCGTCGATGAAGGTGACCTTCGGCCGGCGTCCCCGGGCCGCAGGTCCGCCTTCTTCAGCAGCTGTGGTCGTTGCCGTAGTCGACCTTGAAGCCGATCAGGCGGGTCCCCGGCGTGTAGCTGGACTCGGGGTTGTAGCTCCACATGTCCGCATTCACAGGATGCTCCACTTCTCCGTGATCCGTCCGTGGGCGCCGCCCACACGTCGAAGGGCGTCGAAGGCTGACGCATCGCCCGCATCGCCCGCATCGCCCGCATCGCCCGCATCGCCCGCATCGCCCGCATCGGCCCCGGCAGTGCGGCGGCGAGGAGAGCGGTCGCTTAAGGAGCGCTCGGGTGGGCAGGCGCCTCATATGTCGATCGCCTGTTCGGGCCGGCGTATCCATTGTCGGCCGAAGGGGCACGGGAGTGTAGTGATGGTGTACGTGACCAGGTGTTCCACGACGAGCGAGGCCCTGCGGGGGCGGCGCCCCCGAGGTGCCGTGAGTGCGGGGGGTTTCCCGTGTGCGGGTTGAGCGGGGAGGTGCGTTTCGACGGTCGGCGACCGGACCTCGCTGCTGTCGAACGCATGACCGATACCTTGGAGCCGCGGGGTCCGGACGGCAGAGGGGCGTGGTCTCAGGGCGCGGTGGCGCTCGGGCATCGTCGCCTGAAGATCATCGATCTTTCCGAGTGCGGCTCCCAGCCCATGACCGATGCGCAGCTGGGGCTCACCGCGGTCTTCAACGGTTGCATCTACAACTACCGCGAGCTGCGTGACCGCCTGGAAGGACTCGGTCATCGCTTCTTCTCCCGCTCCGACACCGAGGTGGTCGTCAAGGCCTACGCCGAGTGGGGCCTGGAGTGCGTCGAGTCCCTCATCGGCATGTTCGCCTTCGCCGTCGTCGAGCACCACACCGGCCGTGTCGTACTGGGCCGCGACCGCTTGGGGATCAAGCCCCTGTACATCACGCAGGACAGCGACCGACTGCGCTTCGCTTCCTCCCTGCCCGCCCTGCTGGCGGGCGGAGGCGTCGACACGTCCCTCGACCCGGTGGCCCTGCACCAGTACCTGAGCTGGCACGGCACGGTCCCGGCGCCCCGCACCGTCCTGAACGGAGTACGGAAGGTCCCGCCGGCCACCGTCCGCGTCGTCGAGCGGGACGGTACGCACCGCGACCACTGCTACTGGCAGCCGGCGTACACCCGGGACTCCGAGCTCGGCGAGGACCCGGCGCTCTGGCAGGAGGCGGTGCACGACGCGCTGCGCACGGCCGTGCGGCGGCGCACGGTCGCGGACGTCCCCGTGGGCGTGCTCCTGTCGGGCGGGCTGGACTCCAGCCTGATCGTGGCGCTGCTCGCCGAGGCGGGGCAGGAGGACATCGCGACCTTCGCGATGGGCTTCGAGGCGGAGAACGGGGAGGACGGAGACGAGTTCCGGTATTCGGACCTCATCGCGCGACGGTTCTCGACCGACCACCACCAGCTCATGATCCCGTCCGACCGCCTGCCGTCCGCGCTGGAAGCCGCGATCGGGGCCATGAGCGAGCCGATGGTGAGCCACGACGCCGTGGCGTTCCACATGCTCTCGGAACAGGTCTCCAAGGAGGTGAAGGTCGTTCTCTGCGGTCAGGGCGCGGACGAGGTGTTCGCCGGCTACCACTGGTACCCGCAGATCGCCTCGGCGGCCCGGCCGGATGCCGACCGGGCGTACGCGGACGCCTACTTCGACCGGACGCACGCCGAACTCACCGCCATGCTGCACCCCGACTTCACCACCGACCACGACGCCTCGATGGAGTTCGTCCGGACGCACATGGCCGCACCGGGGGCCGCGACCGCTCTCGACTCGACCCTCCGCATGGACGTCCACGCGCTCATGCCCGACGACCCCGTCAAACGGGTCGACAACATGACGATGGCCTGGGGCCTGGAGGCCAGGGTGCCTTTCCTGGACCACGAGCTCGTCGAACTGGCCGCGGCCTGCCCTCCGCAGCTCAAACTCGCACAGGGCGGCAAGGCCGTGCTCAAGGACATCGGACGCAAGATCCTGCCCCTTGAAGTCGTCGACCGACCGAAGGGCTACTTCCCGGTCCCCGCGGTCCGGCACATGGCCGAACCCGTGCTCGCTCGCGTACGCCACGCCCTCACGGCCCCGGATGCACGCCGACGTGGCATCTTCGACCAGCGCCTGGTCCACGAGCTGCTTGAGGCACCCAACCGCCATCGCACCAGACGCGGGGCCAACACCCTCTGGCAGGTGGCGTCGTTGGAGATCTGGCTGCAGACGCACGGAATCAAGTGAACGGTCGACGCTTGAAGCGGAAGCCTGGGAGAGGCGGCCCATGTCCCCGGAGCACACGACACCCCTGAGGCACGCGCACGGAACGTCCCGCAGGGCCGCCGGTCCTCCCATTGCCGGAGGGTCCCCGCCGGCCCCGGACCCGGTACCGGCCCCGGGGCCGGTTGCGATGCCCTCCCATCGCGGCGTCGACCCGCCGACCCTCCTGGCCGCCCACGGATGCTGGTACCCGTCGGCCGACCCCACGGGCGTGCACGTGGCGTTCATCTGTGACCGGGCCGGGGTCCCCCAGCTGTGGAGCGGGCCCGCCCGGGGGACGGAGGTGCACGTGCTGGACGGCGATCCCGACCCGGTGGCCGAGGTGTCCTGGTCGCCGGACGGGCGCTGGATCGCCTACACCTCGGCGCCGGGGGGCGGGGAGCACACCCGTGTCCTGGTGGTGCGCCCGGACGGCACCGGACGTCAGGTGCTCGCGGGCGCGGAGCCGGGGAGTTCGGCCCACCTCGGGTGCTGGACGCGTGACGGCACCGCCCTCGCCGTCACGGTCGCCCAGCTCTCCCCGGTGCGCTCGGAGCACGCCGGACCGGGTCACCTGCCGCCGGGCGTGGAGGGTGCGTTGCCGACCGGGGGAGGGGCACCGGGCTCGGCGTGGTCCGAACGCGGCGGTCCCACCCTCGGCCCGGCCCGGAGCGGCGGGCTGGCCGCCTATCTGGTCGACCCGGACGCGGCGACCGCACCGGTCCTGCTGTTCGGCGAGGAGGGAGCCGCCTCCCTTCGGGTGTGCGACATGAGTGCGGACGGCCGCCTCGCGCTCGTCCGCCGAGGTCCGCGCGGCCGACGGGAGGCTCTCGTACTCGACACGGCTTCGGGCCGCACCACCTTCGCCCTGCACGTCGCCGACGGGGACCCCTGGATCGGCCGGTTCTCGGCCGACACGCGGACGCTGTGGCTACGCAGCGACGCGGAACGGGAGTTCGCGGCCCTGCTGAGGGTACGGCTGGACGAGGGAGGCAGGTCCCTGGGGCTGTCCGTTGCCGCCGAGCGGGAGGATTCCGCCCTCGATCTGCTGAGCGTGCCCGACCACGGCCGGTCGGCCGTGCTCGCCTGGAACGCGCACGGCGCGACCGAGCTGGAAAGCGTGGGGCTCACCCTCGACCGTACGGACGGCGCCATCGGACCGCGCCACCATCCCGTCCTGCCCCACGAGGTGGTGACCCGGATCGCGCCCGTGGAGCGCGGCGGACTGTTCGCCGCCCTCTCGGGATCCCGGCGCAGGCCCGGCATCTGGGAACTGGACGAGGCCCTCGCCCCCGCGCGCACCGGCTGGTCGGCGCGGGACGAGGACGCGGTCCCGCCGGGGCGACCTCCCGTACGCCCGGTGCCCCTGCGGTGCGAGGCCCGGGACGGGCTCGTACTCGGTGGCTGGTACTACCGGGCGCCGGAGCAGGACCCGGGCCGGCCGGCCCCGTGCGTCATCCACCTCCACGGCGGACCGGAGGAACAGGAACGGCCCGTGTTCAATCCGCTCTACCACGAACTCCTCGGCAGGGGCCTGGACGTGTTCGCCCCCGACGTCCGCGGCTCGTCCGGCTGGGGCCGGTCCTTCGTGGACGCCGACCTCGGCGCCGGCCGGTTCGCGGCGATCGACGACGTCGCCGACTGCGCGGCACACGTGGTCTCGCTCGGCTACGCCGACCCCCTGAGGCTCGGGGTGATGGGCCGCTCGTACGGCGGATACCTCACCATGGCTTCCCTCGTGTGGCATCCGGACCTCTTCCGCGGCGGGGTCGCAGTGTGCGGGATGTCGGATTTCGCCACCTTCTTCGCCGGTACGGAGCCGTGGATCGCGCAGTCCGCAGCCGCCAAGTACGGACATCCCGAACACGACAGGGAACTGCTGCGCTCCCTGTCCCCGATGAGCCGCATCGATCAGCTGCGCGCCCCTGTGCTGGCCGTCCACGGCGAGCACGACACGAACGTGCCGCCGACGGAGTCGGAGCAGTTCGTCCGCGCGGCGCGCGACCGCGGGGTGCTGGCGCGGCAGCTGACGCTGCGCAATGAGGGCCACGAATTCCTGCGGGCGGACAACCGGAGGCTCTACCGGCGCGCTGCCGCGGACTGGCTGGAGCGGCATCTCCGCCCGGCCCAGTGACGATGTCCGTTTCGGCAGCGGTGTCGGGGCAGGCGCGAGGCGTGGACCATGTGACAGCACCGGTACTCGATGTGTTGGCCCCTCCCACGAAAGCGGGCAGACCCCGTTCACGCCCCCGGGACACAAGCAGGGACGGGGCGCCGACCCCTGCCCGCCGCCGGACCGCACGAGAAGCTGCTGGTCGGCCGGGACGCGCACAAATCGGTGGTGCCGCCATCGACCTCGTCCGCCGCGGCGGCACCATTTCGGTGTCCGGGGTCTACGGAGGTGCGGCCGATCCGCTGCCCCTGCTGACCATGTTCGACAAGCAGCTCACGTTGCGCATGGGCCAGGCCAATGTCCGGCGCTGGGTCGACGACATCCCCCCTCTGCTCACCGACGGAGAAGAAGCAGGACGGCGCCGTCAGGTCCTCTTCACACCCTGGTCCGACCGCTCGCGGCCGCCCGCGGTGATGCGTCGACCGCGGGCAGACCGGCCCGGCCAGATCGGCGCGGCCAGATCGGCGCGGCCAGATCGGCGCGTTCCTGCTCGGACAGGCCGGCGAACTCGGGGGCAGGCGGTGGACGACCCTCTGCCGACGTGCGGCGGCGCGGTGATACTGAAGGTAAGCCGACTGCTCAACCACTGATTTTTCTGATCACTCTGGGTAGTCGCCGCGGCAATGCCCGTTGCACGGTCCGTTCGGCAGGTCGAGCAGGTCGAAGGGTGGCAGCGATGCACGCACCGGCGCCGGGATCGGGTGAGGCGCCCGAGGACCCGTTCGCGCTGCACAACTCCGCCTCGGCGGTTGTGGACGACCACGGCAGGGTCGTCGGCTGGAGCGAGCGCGCACAGCAGCACCTCGGCTACCTGCCGGAAGAGGTGCTGGGCCGCACGGCCTTGGAATTCTTGTTCGATTCTCGTGATCGTGAGGCGGTCCGGGACGCGGCGGCCGCGTGCGAGCGCGACCGGGGCTGGTCCGGCCTCCTGCCCGTCCTGCACCGCAGCGGGCGACGGGTGGAACTGGGCTTTCGCGCCCGCGCCGTCATCCGCGCCGGCTCCGCCCGCGAGTGGTTCCTCGTCGTAGCACCGGCGGATGAGGTGCTCCAGTGGGAGACGGACCGGTCGGTCCTGGACGGTCTGTTCCGGCGCTCCCCGATCGGTCTGTCCGTCCACGCCCCCGATCTGAGCATCCTGCGGATCAACCGGGCGCTGGCCCGGTTCACGCAACTCTCCGCGGCGGAGATCCGAAGCCGACGCATCGGCGACTTCCTCATCGGTCCGGACGTCGAGACCATCGAAACCCGGCTGCGACGGGTGCTGGAGACGGGCGCCCCCCTGATCTTCACCGAGCAGCCCTGTCGCCTGAGGAGTGACCCCGGCCACGAGCGGGTGGTCTCGGTGTCGGCGTTTCGGATGGAGGACCCCGTCGGCGGGATCCTCGGAGTCACCCAACTGGTGGAGGACGTCACCGACCGCTACCGGGCCCGGCGGCGGCTCGCCCTGCTCAACCGGGCGAGCGCCCGGATCGGGACCACACTGGATCTCGCCCAGACCACCCGGGAACTGGCCGACGTCGCCGTCCCCGACCTCGCGGACGCCGTCTCGGTGGATCTGCTGGAGTCGGTCGCCCGAGGCGACGAGACCGCCGAGCAGACGACAGGACCGGTCCGCAGGATGGCGGTCCACTCGGTCATGGCAGAAGCGCTGCGGGTGATGTACTCCGCCGGAGAGGTCTTCCACTTCGATCCTCGTACCCCCCAGGCCAGGTGCCTCGCCGAGCAGCAGCCCATCCTCGAACCAGTGCTCCAGAGCAGCCCCGGCTGGTACTTCCAGGATCCGGAGCGCACACAGCGCGCCCTCGGTCTGCACGCGCACTCGCTGATCGTCGTACCGCTGACGGCCCGCGGTCTGCTCCTCGGCCTGCTCAGCCTGTGGCGCGCCGAGCGGCCCGAGCCGTTCGAGGAGGACGACCTCACGCTCGCGGAGGAATTCGCCGCGCGGGCCGCCCTGTGCATCGACAACGCCCGCCGCTACACCCAGCAGCATCAGGCCGCGTTGACCTTGCAGCGCAGCCTGCTGCCGCAGGCGCTGCCCGAACACAGCGCGGTCGAGGTCGCGCACCTCTATCTGCCGGCCGATGCCGCCACCGGTGTCGGCGGCGACTGGTTCGATGTCATCCCGCTTTCCGGAGCACGCGTCGCCCTCGTCGTCGGCGATGTCGTCGGCCATGGTCTCCACGCCGCGGCCACCATGGGCCGCCTGCGCACGGCCGTGCACACCCTCGCCAACCTCGACTACGCTCCGGACGAGGTCCTCTCCCACCTGGATGACCTGGTCAACCGCCTGGCGGCTGAGCAGGAGCCTGCCGACGGACGCTCGCGGGGGCAGCAGATCGTCGGCGCCACGTGCCTCTACGCGGTCTACGACCCCACCTCCCGGCGCTGCACCATGGCCCGGGCAGGTCACTTGCCCCCCGCCGTGGTGACCTCCGACGGCACGGTGAGCCTGCCCGATCTTCCCGAGGGACCGCCGCTGGGGCTGGGCGGGCTTCCGTTCGAGTCCGCCGAATTGGAGCTCGCCGAGGGAAGTCTGCTGGCGCTGTACACGGACGGCCTGGTCGAGGCCCGTGGCCTCGACCTCGACGAGGGGCTCTCGCGGCTGCGAGAAGCCCTGTCCCGGCCCGGCCGCTCGCTGGCGGAAACCTGCGCGGACGTGCAGAACGCCCTGCTGCCGGATCACCCACCGGATGACGTCGCACTGCTGCTCGCCCGCACCCGCGTGCTGGCGTCGGAGCAGGTCGCCTCCTGGGAACTGCCCGCAGAGCCGACCGCCGCCGCCCGGGCACGGCACCTGACGGAGACCACACTGACCGGGTGGGACTTGGAGGAGCTGGCCTTCACCGCGGAACTGGTCGTCAGCGAACTGGTCACCAACGCCTACCGGTACGGCGGCGGCACGCCGTTGACCCTGCGGCTCATCCGCGACCGCAGCCTGATCTGCGAGGTCTCCGACAGCAGCAGCACCGCTCCGCACCTACGACGGGCACGCACCACCGATGAGGGAGGACGCGGCCTCTTCCTGGTGGCCCAGCTCACCGAACGATGGGGCACCCGCTACTCCCGGGACGGCAAGACCGTCTGGACGGAGTTCCCCCTTGCCGCAGCCGCGGAGGGGCACTCCGCGGCTGCGGCGAACCTTGCGTGGAACGGGTGACACCAGGTGAGTCGTTCGAGGCGCGGGTCGTCCCTGACCGTGGCGGGAACCGCTCGTACGCCGTCGGATGCCGGGTGTACTGCCCGCATGGCATTCACAAGCAGTGCACGGTCGTGCGGACCGGCATATATGAAGGCATCCAGGGCGGCACTTTCGGGGCGGGGATCAGCGCCCAGTCAGCGGGCGCGGAGCGGTTGTGCCTGCACCGGCTGGTGGTGCGCGTGCCCGCGCTCCAGCCCCCGCCGTGCAGGTAGAGGACGACGGGCAGGGGCCCGTGCGTCGTGTCGGGCAGCCACACATCGAGTTCGAGCGGTCGGGTGCCCGCACGGTAGGCGTACGGCACACCGCGCAACAGGCGTACGCCGGTTGCAGGGTGCGCGGCGGGAGCGGCAGCCGCTCGGGGGCGGGCGGCGCCAGGAACGAGGCGAGGTCGGGCGTCAGCGGCGCGGGGTCAGCTCCCGGTGCGCCACTGGTGTCCGGGCAGGAAGCGCACCTCGTACCGCTCGGGCACGGTGGCGAACTTGTGCGGACCAGGGACGTACGGTTCGGGCGGCAGACCGAGTTCCTCGGTCGGGACGCCGAGGTTCTCGAAGAACCGCTCGAAGGTGCCGCCGGGTCCTGCGGCCACGCCGACGACCCGGCTGTGGTGGCGCTCGATGCGGTAGGCGTGCGGGCAGTTCTTGGTTACGAAGCCGAAGTCGCCCGCGGTGAGCAGCCTTTCGTACTGCTCACCCTCCAGGTCCTCGACGAAAAGCCGCACCGCATCGTCCGTGATGTAGAAGACCTCGTAGGTGTCGGAGTGGACGTGGGCCGGGATCACGTCGCCTTTGGGACCCTCGACGGTGAAGAAGTTGAAGGCGTTCTCGGTCTGCTCGCCGCCCGTGTAGACGGTGACCAGGTCGGTGAACAGGTGGGCGCGGTCGCCCAGGCCCTTCTCGATGAAGTACGGCTTCCCGGGTTCGGCCGGGATGTGCGACCGCGGGCGGTGGGGACGGGCGAACTCCAAGGTCATGAGGGCCTCTGGCGCGACGGGAACAGTGAATGTCAGGCTACCTGACATTCACTGCCCGGGAGCCCCCGTACGGTCGTTATCCTCGAAACCTCATCCCGTAAGGAACCATGACCACCCCCGCACCCAACCTCCCCCAGCTGCTCACCGAGGCCAAGCGCTGGTTCGACGACGCGTTGCTGGCCAGCATGCGGGCCGCCGGCGAGCAGCCGGTCACCGTCGGGCAGGCGGCCGTCTTCGCCGCCCTCGACGAAGAGGGCACCACGGTCTCGGGACTGGCCCGCAGGATGGGCGTCACGCGGCAGACCGCCCACCAGGCCGTGCACGCCCTCATCGGCATGGGGCTGCTGGAACAGGCGCCCGATCCCGCCTCTGCCCGGAGCCTACTGATCCGCCCCACCGCCGAGGGTGCCCGCGTGCATCGACGGGCCCAGGACACCCTCGCCGTCATCGAAGGCGTCCTGGCGGAACGCATCGGCGCCGATGCCGTTGGCGCCCTGCGCGAGGCGCTGACCGTCCCCATGGGGGAGCCCCCGCTGGTCGAAGCACCCTGAGCGGCATCGACGCGCGGCCGATCGGGCGGAACAACAGCGACAGGGTGCAGATCGCGCCGCTTTCCGTGCGCAGCTGGATCGACATGTCCATCGCGATGCCGAGCTCGGGGTGGACCGGGCCCCGGACCGCGTTGGCCTGCACGATCGGCGAGCCGGTCTGGTAGGCGAACAGGTCGACGGTGTGCGGGGCGTGGTGCCACAGCAGATGGTCGGTCCAGGAGCGCGGCCGGCCGTCCATCTGCTGGATGCGGTAGTCCCGGCCTGGACCTGCCGCCGTACCCACTGGTGGCTCGGGTTGAAGCGCCGCGTGTGCCCCACCATCGCGACCAGTCCGGTGCGCTGCTGCGCTTCCAGGCACGCCTCGGCATCCAGCGAACTTCCCGGCGCTGTCGAGGGTGCCGCTCACGACGGCGGCCACCTCGACGCGATCCGCCTGAGCGCGGCCGCGTGCTTGGCGCCGAAGGCGCCGCCTCCGGCCAGGGCGATCCGGACGGTCTGGCCGTCGGTCATGTCACTCCTTCACGGCCGTCTCCCGGGCCCGCGGGGCGAGCCGGTGTCGAAGGGGTCCGTACCGGCCAGGTGGCCCGACGTCGACTTGTAACTCCACACATGTTCAGTCACGCGAAAACAACTCCTCGGTCAATGGGGGACGGCGGGGAAATGCCCTCTCCGCCGATCCTCCTTCTTCCGTACGTCGTGTTCGGCGGTGTGCTGCGTTCCGCCTGAACTCCGCTTGCCCCGCTTTCACTGCTTCACGCACCCGGATCGAATGCGGGGTAGTGCCGGCACGTCCCGTTCGGCATGCGCCGCACCCAAGGAGACCGACCCCTGTCACGTTCGAACGACGGGGACTGGCCGCGTAGTTCGGTGGGTCGATCACGGGCGCGGTCTGCCTCGGCGCGATGGTGAGCAAGAAGATCCAAGAACCTGTCGTGACAATCAAAGGTCCGGACGTTTGGAACCCTCGAAGCGGTGAAGACGAGCGTTATCACCGGCTCTGTCGCCGGGCCTTTCCATCGAGGTAGGAGAAGCGCATGGGCATCATTGCCTGGATTTTGATCGGACTGCTCGCGGGCTTCATCGCGAAGGCGCTGATGCCCGGCAAGGACCCGGGCGGGATCATCATTACGATGCTCATCGGCATCGCGGGCGGCCTGCTCGGCGGCTGGCTCGGCAAGGTCATCTTCGGCGTCGACTCCATCGACGGTTTCTTCGACCTCTCCACCTGGATCGCCGCCATCATCGGCTCCGTCATCCTCCTCGCCGTCTACCGACTCGTCACCGGCAACCGGCGCCACCACCGTCACGCCTGAGCGACCCAGCCCCCGACAGAAACGGCTCCCCCTCCTTCCGAGGGCGGAGCCGTTCCGCTGCCCCTGGCCGGGGGCTCGCACGCCTCGGACGGGCCGACGTCAGGCGGGGCCCGTCAACCGGTGAGGGGCGGTCCGGGCGCAGCGGATGCAGGTGGTCGCTGCCGGACGGATCTCCAAGCGCTCGGGCGGAATCGTCTCGCCGCAGACTTCGCACCGCCCGTACTCGTGCCGTTCGAGCCGTTCCAGTGCACGGTCCAGTTCTTCCAGGTGCTCGCGTGCCCGCGCCATCAGGGCGGCGACGTGCGCCCGCTCGAAGGCGGTGCTGGCCCCCTCGGGGTCGTGCTCGTCGTCTACCGCGACCAGGGCGTTCGCCGCGACGATCCCGTCGAAGTCGCGGCCGAGCGCGGCCGCCCGCGCGACGGTGTCGGCGCGGTCGGCCGCAATGCGTGCGCGGGCGGCCTCGAAATCGGCCGGGCCCTGCTCGTCATGGCCGTACCGGGATGCGTTACCCACCTACATGACAACGCCGGCCCGCGGTCCTCCGATTCCCCCGGCACGCGTTCACGCACGGAGCAGAACGGCTGGTTCGGCGTTCCCCCATGATCTGTCCCTGCCACGGATCCGCGAGCGCCCAGTGCGAAGTTCCGGCGGATCCTGCCGGGCGTCCCATCGGTGCTGAATCGCTCTGGTGACCCGCCGGACAAGGAGCTGGGTGGAGCGGGTTGGGTCCGTCGAGAAATACGCTCGACATCGTCGCGGTGATCGGGGACGCTTCGCGCGATGGCCAGAATCGACGACACGCCGCCCGCGTGGGACGAGCGCACCCAGCTCACCACGTTTCTCGACTACACACGTGACACCGCCCGCGCCAAGTGCGCCGGCGTCTGCGCAGAGAACGCCCGCAAGGCGCTCCTGCCGGGCTCACCGCTGATGACCGTGAGCGGAGTGATCAACCACCTCCGCTGGGTCGAGTACTACTGGTTCCAGGTGGTCTTCCTCGGCGAGGAAGACCAGGGGCCCTGGACCGAGGAGGACCCCGACCGCGAGATGCGGATCGCCGTCGACTTCCCACTGACGCAGTTGCTCGACGAATACGCCGAACAGAGCGCTCGCTACCGCGAACTGGTCGCCGGGAAGCGCCTGGACGACAAGGCCCGGCGAGCCGTCCGCAACGGCCTCCACGTCGACCTGCGCTGGATCCTCCTCCACCTCACCGAGGAGACGGCCCGCCACAACGGCCACCTGGACATCCTGCGCGAGATGCTCGACGGCACGACAGGCCGGGGTCAGGCTGCCGGGACCTCGGCAGATGAGGCTTGAACCCGGCGCACTCCTCAGGCGTTGATGCCGTGCTCCAGCCGGGAAGCCTCGATCTCAGCCCATACGGCCTTCCCGGTCTCGTACATGTGTGCGCCCCAACGATCGGACAGGCGCTCCACTATGTACAGACCGCGGCCGCCCGGCATCCCGCGTTGGGGCGCCGGGTGGCGGACGGGAGGGGTGGTCGTGCCGTCGTGGACCTCGATGTGCAAGGCCGTTTCTTCGGCGGTCAGGACCAGTTCGTGGCAGCCGTTCGCATGCAGTGAAGCGTTGGTCAGCAGTTCCGACACGACGAGGAGGACGTCCTCGGAGGTCTCGGTCTTGTCCCAGCCCCAGTCCCGGAGTGCTTGGCGGGTGAAGTCGCGGCCCTTGGCAACGGCCCCCGGAACGCCCACGAGGGCGAGCCGTCGGCGCTGCCTCCTGGAGGGAAGGCCAACGCTCATCGGACCGCTCGCCTCCGGTTCCTTGGTCTCCACTGTGATCCCACCCCCGTGTTCACCCACGGCCTCTGCTCCCGGCACCGGGCCCATGCCACGATAGCGGCCGGCGTCATGAGGCGGTCGGATGCCCGTGGGTGGGGCGGGAAGCCTCGCCGTGGTCGTGACAGTGTAGGGGACCCCTCGTCTCAGGGCGTTGCTTTGTGAAGCCGCACTGTGAAGCTGCCGGCGGTGCTGCGGAGCTCGACCAGATCGCAGAATCGGTGGGTCGACCTCGGACCGCGGCACCGCGTTCCCCGGTAGGGACGTCATCAGTCGCCCCTACCCGGCGAGCATGCCGGCGCGAAGCCGGGCGAGAGTTCGGGACAGGAGGCGGGAGACCTGCATCTGGGAGATGCCCAATTCGGCGCCGATCTCGGCCTGGGTCTTCTCCTGGCCGAAGCGCATCCGCAGGATCAGCCGGTCGCGCTCGTCCAGCTGTTGCAGCAGTGGTGCGAGGGTGTGGAAGTCCTCGAAGAGTTCCATGGCGGGGTCGACATCGCCGACGAGCTCGGCCAGTGGCCGAGTGGTACGGCTCGTCGGGGACGATACGTCGCTCTCCGCGGCGGCGGTGTCGAGGGAGCCGCTCGTGTAGCCGTTCGCGGCGATGAGTCCGTCGATGACCTCTTCCTCGGTCAGTTCGAGGTGCCCGGCGACCTCCTTGACCGTCGGGGCCCGGCCCAGGACGTCGGTGAGTGCCTCCTGGGCTTGGGCGAGCTCGCTACGCAGTTCCTGGAGTCGGCGGGGGACGTGCACGGCCCAGGTGGTGTCGCGGAAGTGACGCTTTATCTCACCGATGATGTAGGGGAGGGCGAGGGTGGAGAATTCGACCTCGCGGTCGAGGTCGTAGCGGTCGATCGCCTTGATGAGGCCGATGGTTCCCACCTGGATGATGTCGTCCATGTCGAGTCCGCCGCCGAGCACGCGGGCGCGGAAGCGGCGTGCGGCGAACTGCACGAGGGAGACGTTCATCTCGATCAGTGTGTTGCGCGTGTACTGGTACTCGCGCGTGCCCTCCTCCAGCGTGCGCAGTCTCCGGAAGAAGACACGCGACAGCTCGCGTGCGTCGCCGGGCGCCATTTCGCGGGCGTTGTCCACTCGGACCGTTTCCGGCTCCTCCGTGGGCAACCCCGGGGTACCTGTGACTTGCGCTTCCCTTGCCCGAACGGGGCCCATCATGGTGGCCGAGCGAGACATGACGACCTTCCCTCCCAGTTGACCGACGGCTGTCCGCCCCTTCTGCCCAGGCTTTGCGGCTCTATGCACTGATCTGTCGTGGCGGGTGGCGCGCAGCAGGACACGGGGGCGGAAGCGCGCGTCTGATCAGGCGGGCGTGGAGGAGGGCGCTGAGGCCGGCGGAGTCGCAGAAGGTAGCGCTTGCGTGCGAGCGGCGGGTCGTCGGTCAGGAGGTGGCCGGAGTCGGGTCAAGCAAGGGTCGGCGCGTATGGATGCAAAACGGATCAGAAGTGATCGTGGGAATGCGCATGCGGCGCAGGAGATCCCGGGCGGTGCGCCTCGTCGCCGTGGTGCGCCAGGCAGTCCTGGGGTGGCGGGAGCGTAGGTGCGAAAGCGCCCGGGTGCCCAGGCCGGCGCGGTGGAAGCGCTGGTCGATGATGACCGCGGTGATGACGCCCCGGGCGCAGTCCTGGCAGATCCGGTAGTGAACCTGGCCGACGACCTGACGGACGTGGACGAGCAGCAGGCATTCCTCGCCCGGGCCCGAGGCCTCCGGGATGTGTGCGGACAGGAATTCGACTGCCCGGTACGCCAGTATCCGGCGGCGGAACCGGCCGCTTATCCGGCTTCGGCGCGAGTGTTTGGCGCCGTCATGGCCGGGCGGGGGCGCTTTGGCTGCGGGTGCCGGGCCGAATGGTTTGCTCGTGGGACGTGCATGTCGTCCGTACATGACCGCTCGTGTTCCCAGACCACGAAGCGATACGCGCTGCCAGGGCGTTCCGGCCGTGCCGGCACCCCGGCGGCATCGGTCAGGATTTCGGGGTGAGGTCTTGGCGGCCCGAGCGGAGCTCGGCCAGAACACGGCCGATGTCGGTGAGAAGGGTTCCCTGAAGGGTGTGCACCACCGGTGCGGCGTCGGTGGCTGCGCGCTCCTGCCGTTCGACGCGGTCGAGTTCTGCCGTCGCGTCGTCGATCAGGTCGTCCAGCTGTCCGGAGTCGGTGAGGGAAACCTGGCCGATCTTCTGCATCGCGGTGGCCGCCCTTCGCAGCAGCGAGCTGGAGGCGGTTCGGAAGGACTCCGGCAGGTTCTCGATTTCGCGGCTGTCCAGGGCGTAGTCGAGGGTGCGGGTCAGGGAGCGGAGGTGGTCCATCGTGCGTTCGGCGACGGTGACGGCGTCGCGGGCACGGGGCAGGGCGGCGTCGGCGCTGTCGACGGTGCGGCGAGGATGGAAGCGGCTGTTCTCGATCTCGGTGTCGATGGTCTTCCGGATGCGTTCGCAGGAGGCGGCGAGTTTGCGCCAGTCGCGTCGCCAGTGGCGGATGCGCTGGGTGTCGGCGTCGTTTCCTTCGAGGATCTCGGCCAGGTCGTCGAGGCGTCGGCTCATCGCGGCGTAGAGGTCGGCGACGGCCTGCTGCCGGTGGTGGACGTGGCGGGCGGGCGCGAGGAGGAGGTGGGCGGTGAGGCCGCAGAGCGCACCGACGGCAACCGACGCGGCCAGGTGGCCGATGTAATCGATGCGTCCCTGGCCGGAGGAGAACGCGAAGAAGCCGATGATGGCGACCTGGGTGCCCTGCTGGCCGAACCGCTCGCTCCTTCCCAGGAAGAGCGCGATCAGGGTGAGGAGTCCGAACGTCCACCCGTGAATCCCCGCCACGGCCGCCAGGGAGGCTGCGAGTGCGGCTCCCGCCGCCATCGCCAGCAGGTACTGGACGCACTCGCGCACCGAGCGGTACACCGTGGCCTGCAGGGCGACCAGCGCGGTGAACGGTGCGAACGTGGAAACGGTCGGCGGGAGCAGGTAGCGGGCGATCACCCACGCGGCCATGGCGGCGACCACGGACTTGATGACCAGGATCAGATCGTCCCGCTCGCTTCCAGGACCATGTGCGGCACGCCGCAGGTATTCGATCTTTCCCGTGACAGCAGCCCGCACTCGGCTGCGTACTTCGTCCCGTGTGGGTGTGGGCACAGTGATCACCTCGCAAGCCCGTGTTCCCCGCCGACCGGTGTCAAACACCGGTGGCGGAGCGCAATGGTCAGGAGGCTACGGTCCGCTGCACCGGCTCCTTCTGGTCGGCTTCGATCTCGGCGCGCTCCTGCGCGATCTCGCGGGTGAGGAAGAAGTTCAGGATGGTGCGGATGGCGGCGATGGCCGCCAGCTGGCCGATCTCGGTGAAGCTGGGGGCGACCGCCGTGCGCAGGACGTCGCCCGCCAGTTGGAATTCCAGTCCCAGGACGAGGAAGCGGCCCAGGCTGAGGCGGATCTTGTTGAACTCGACGATGAGGGAGCGTCTGCGCAGGCCGGTCGTGGCGAACCGGGCGAAGGCCCAGACGGCGCCCGCGAAGATGATCAGCGCGCCGCCCGCCTCGATGACGTGCACCAGCCATCCGATCAGCTCCCGCACCCCGGACTCGGACAACAGTTCACTCGACGCGTTCATGGGGTTGCTCCTTACCCGCGTCCGCGCGCCTACACGAGCTGCTCCGGTGTCTCCCGCCACACGGCGCCCGCAGAACGAGAACCGGCTGCGGGCGCATGAAACGGGGCTGGTGAAGCATGCGCGGGAGATGGAATGTGTCATGTACGACCAGGTCTCGGGCCGGTCGGAGCGCGTGGAGTGCGAGCTGCCGGACGACGCCTGTCAGTCTGTCCTCAAGCGGCTGCGGGGCTTGGGCGACGGTGAGTTCGCGTGGGTCCGACTGGCAGGCCCCTCGGAAGGCGAACTGGCCCAGCTGGCCGAGGAACTGGGCCTTCACCCGTTGGCCGTCGAGGACGCGCTCCACGGGCGACAGCGTCCGAAGCGCGAGCGATACGGCGACGTCCTGGCGGTCGCGCTGAAGACCCTCCGGTACGTGGAAGAAGAAGCGGCAGTGGAGACCGGCGACGTCATGATCTTCGTCGGACCCCGCAGCGTTCTCACCGTGAGCCACGGAACGATCGATCCCTGCACCGAGGCCGCCCGCCGGCTGGACGCCGATCCGGACATGCTGAGCCATGGCCCCTGGGCTGTGCTGCACGCCGTGCTGGACGTCACCGTCGATGCGTACAGCGACGCCGCCCGAAGCGTGCGCGCCACGCTCAACCGGCTCGAGGACGAGGTGTTCTCGACCTCCCGCGTCGACCACACCGGGAGCATCTACTCCCTCAAGCGGGAGGTACGCGAGTTCCGTGACGCTGTGCAGCCGCTCGTTCCGGTGGTCCAAGGCCTCCTGCCCGGCGGCCCGGGTGAGGAGAACCACCAGCCGAAGATCGCACCGTACATCCGTGACGTCGCCGATCACCTTCACCGCACGGACATCGAGGTGCGGACCCTGGACGAACTGCTGGACTCGGTCCTCGGCGCGCAGCAGGCCCGCGTGGGCACCTGGCAGAACGACGACATGCGACGCATTTCCGCGTGGGCGGCGATCTTCGCGATTCCCACGATGGTCGCCGGCGTCTACGGCATGAACTTCGAGCACATGCCGGAACTCGGCTGGACCTACGGCTACCCGCTCGCCGTCGGTCTCATGGCGCTCGCGGCAGGCGCCCTCTACCGTGCCTTCCGCCGCAACGGCTGGCTGTAGCAGCCGGCGCCGCCGGGCCCCGATGGAGACGACGATCGCGGGGGTACCGGCCACGAGCGGGTCGCTGGCAAGCCGCCTTTCGTACAACGCCGGTTGCCGCGCGGGTGACGGTGCGGTTGCGGGGTAGTCGCGTCGTGACGACGAACGCGAAGAAGGGCAAGGTGTCCGCACCATGACCACGGTAGAGCGGCAGTCCCACGCCGCCGACGAATCGGTGGGCGTCCTGGTTTCACGCGCCTCGCAACAGATGTCCGAGCTGGTGCGCGAAGAGATGCAGCTGGCCCGGGCGGAGATGACGCAGAAGAGCAAGCGCTACGGGAAGGGCGGCGGCCTCTTCGGCGCCGCAGGAATCGCCGGCATCCTGGCACTTCAGGCGCTGGTGGCAACCTGCATCGCCGCTCTCGCGCTGGTTCTTCCCGTGTGGGCGTCCGCCGTCATCATCACCGCGGTCCTGGGGATCGTGGCGGGCGGGACTGCCCTGGCCGGAAAGAAGCAGATCGCCCGGGCCGGTATCCCGGCTCCCGAGCAGACCATTGACAGCGTCAAGGCCGATCTGGCCGAGATCAAGGAGAAGGCACACCGATGAACGACGACGCCCGAACCAACATCGGCACCCCCGCCCCCACCCCTGGCAACTCCGGCTCGGCGGAACTACGCGATCAGGTCGAGCGCACCCGCGACGAGCTGGGACAGACCGTCGAGGCCCTCGCTGCGAAGGCCGACATCAAGGCCCAGGCGAAGGAGAAGACGGCCGCCGTCAAGGACCAGGCCGCCGAGAAGGCAGTGCTGGTCTCCGACCAGATCCGCGAGAAGGCGGGTGCCGCCGCCCAGCTGGTGAAGGACAAGACCCCCGACCCGCTCCTGGAGAAGACCGCGCAGGCCGCAGCCCAGGTACGGGAGAGTGCGGCCAAGGCGGGCCAGTACGCGGCGGACAAGACGCCCGACCCGCTCCTGGAGAAGGCCGGTCAGGCGGCGACGGCTGCACGCGCCAACCGCACCCCGCTCCTGGTGGCCGGAGCCGCCGTAGTCGTCCTCCTGCTGGTCCGCCGCAGCCGGGGACGTCGCCGATGAAGACATCCAAGATCGCCTACAAGCCCGTCGGGCTGGCCCTGGGCGCCCTCAGCGGCTTGATCGCAGGCGCCGCCTTCAAGCAGGCGTGGAAGACCATTGAGGGAGAGGGCGACGCTCCCGACGCCACCGACGAGGACCGGAGCTGGAAGCAGATCCTGCTCGCCGCAGCCATCCAGGGTGCGATCTTCGCCGTGGTGAAGGCCTCGGTCGACAGGTCAGGGGCTGTGGCCGTACGGCGTCTGACGGGCAGCTGGCCGGGCTGACCAGCCGCGGTGCCGGCCACTCTCCCCGAGCCGGCCGGCACCGCCCCCACCACACCCTTTGCCGACAACGTTCCTCTCATGGAGGAAGTCATGGCCGTGCAACACGGTCTGCAGGTCCTGGCCGCCGTGGCCGCGGCAGCCGTCACCACCGGCGTCCTCACGGGGCGTTGGTGGCGCACTCGCGCACGACGCCACAGCGGGCACGGCGCCGACGCCGCCCGCGCGCCATGGAGCCGGGCCACATCCTCCGGGGCCGGCGCGGTTCACGACCGCGGGGTCGGCCCGCACGCCGCCTTCCTCGACCTGCCGGGCAATCAAGCGTTGCGGACAGCCGACGCGCACCTCGAGCGGTACTGGGCGAGCATCGCCCCGCTCTACCCGCGCTCGGACACGGGCCGCGCCCAGAACTGACAGGGACGGCCTGGCTCCGGGCCCGGAAGCCCCGCCCGATCGACGACTGATCTCGCCGTGCGGTACGCCCGCGGACCGAGCACGCGAGGAGACCATCGGTGCTCGGCTCTTCTCATCCCTCCGGGGCCGAGCGGTCGAGCCGGGCCGTAACGGGTGTCGCCGCGATGCCGTGCAGGAGTACTGAGAGCAACACGGTGAACGTCACCACGGCCCACAGCTCGCGCGCGGGCGCGGCGAACTCGGCTTCGCCCAATGCGTAGGCAAGATAGAAGAACGATCCGATGCCCCGGATGCCGAACACCGCGATGATCATGCGCTCTTTCCCCGTGGCACTGCCCCGCATTTGGACGGCCCAGCCGACGGCCGGGCGGATCAGCAGGAACAGCACGAGCCCCAGGACGGCTCCACGCCAGGTCAGTGCGGCGAGGCCACCGTCGGCGATGAAGCCGCCGACGAGGAAGAGGATGACGGCCGTGAGGAGCCGTTCGACCTGATCGGTGAAGGCGTGCATGACGCGGTGGTACCGATGGGCGCGCTCTGCGTTGCGGATCGTGCAGGCCGCGACGAACACAGCGAGGAAACCGTAGCCGTGGAGGAGTTCGGTCAGCCCGTAGGCCGTGAAGGTCGCGGCGAGCGCGACGAAGCCCTCGCGGTGTTCGGAGAGCCGCAGCGCCTTCCAGGAGGCCTGGAAGAACATCCAGCCGAGGAGCCGTCCGACGCCGAGCCCCACCGCCAATCCCACCACGCTGCGCACCAGGATGTCGCTCCACACCCAGTGCCAGAGCCCATCCGTGGACCAACCCGTCGCCGAGGCCGTGGTCAGCGCGATGGCCGCCAGGACGAAGGGGAAGGCCAGACCGTCGTTGAGCCCTGCCTCGCTGGTGAGCGCGAAGCGAACCTCGTCCTCATCGTCGTCCTCGTCCGTCGGCTCACCCACGCGTACTTCTGCGGCCAATACCGGGTCCGTGGGAGCGAGGGCAGCCGCCACAAGCAGGGCCACGGCCGGCGGCCACCCCACCAACCAGCCCGCCACGGCCGCGGTGAGCAGGATCGTCAGGGGCATGGCCAAGCCCAGCAGCCGCCACGTCGTCGACCAGGCACGCCGGCCCGGAGGCCTGTTGATGGCCAGTCCGGCGCCCATCAACGCGACCACGACGCAGACCTCGGTGAGATGCTCCACCAGGCTCCGGTGCCGGACGGGATCGAGTGCCGGGAGCGCGTCGAGCGGCAGCAGAAAAACCAGGAAACCCGCCGCCAGAAACACCATGGGCAAGGACAGGGGCCGCTTCGCCAGGGCAGTCGGAAGCACCGCCGCGCACAACGCCCCCAGGCCCGCGCAGGCGTACACCACGTCGATCCCCGTCCAACCCAGCAAGCCGATCACCATTCCCGTACGAGACCCTGTGGGGACCGCCTACCCGATCTTGCAGCGGGCAGCCTCGACATATCTCTGCTGCTTCGGTGCGCGGTGATCGCCGGCAGCTCGGGAGGATCCATGGGGATGGCGGAGGAGGTAGCCGTCCACGGTGCCGTGCCGGCCCCCTCGCGGTGCTCCAGGCAGCCGTACGTCCTGGTGGTCCGGGCCCCTGGCCGGCCGGGCGCGTTCCTGGCTGCACCACCGGGCGTTGGTCGCGTACGGCACCCGCACCGTGACCGGGCCGACACCCGGCCCGGTGCACAGGTGGTCCGCACGCTCGACGTCTCCAGGCCCTGCGGGTGGGTCGTCGACCTGCGCAAGGACAGCGGGGGAGCGACCTGGCCCGAGCTCGACGTTCTGGCGCCGTTGCCGGGTGATGGCCGCCACGGCGCCTTCGTGGACGCCGATGGCAACCAGAGCGCACGGGAGCCACCCCGTGACGACCGGCACGGCCCGTCCTGGCCATGTCGGCTGACGCCCGCGCTTCACCGTGCTCCGGCGCGGGACGGCCTCGCGCGGGAGTTCGCCGAGGCGACACCGCAGCCCTCGCTCCAGGACGGGCGCTGTGCCGTCACGCCTGCGCGGCGAGGGTGAACTCCTTCACGAGCGTGGCGCAGAAGGCGTCGAGGTCGTCGGGTTTGCGGCTGGTGACGAGCGTCGCCGGAGCCGCGCGGCAGACCTGGACTTCCTCGTCGACCCAGGTGCCTCCCGCGTTGCGGATGTCGGTCGCCAGGCTGGGCCACGAGGTCAGCGTCCTGCCGCGTACGACGTCGGCTTCGACCAGGGTCCAGGGCGCGTGGCAGATCGCCGCGACGGGCTTGCCCGCATCGAAGAAGCTCCGGACGAACCCGACGGCGCGTTCGTTCATGCGCAGGGCGTCCGGATTGGCGACACCGCCCGGCAGCACGAGTGCGTCGAAGGCGTCCGAGGTGTCGCCGGCCAGCAGGTGGTCGACGGGGTAGGTGTTCGCCTTGTCGAGGTGGTTGAACGCCTGCACCCGTCCGGGCTCGGTCGATACGAGCTGCGGGACCCAGCCGGCCGTCTCGACGGCCTTCCAGGGCACGGTGAGCTCGACCTCCTCCACACCCTCCGGGGCGGTCAGAAACGCGATGCGCATGTCGCTCACTCCCTTCGTCGGGGTGTCGGTCACCCCGGTGGACCGCCGCTGCCGCGTCGGCGCAGGCGCGGCGGTTGTCGCGCCGGCTCGGGCCCGGCGTGCGACTCGGTCCCTGCGCGCCTTCCCCTGCCGCCGGTCCTGAACCGGAGCGCGGCAGATCCGCGGCCGAGTGTCGGCGGCGCCCGGCCGGTCCGTCGGACGAGCAGGTGCGGGCGGCTGAGGGTTCCGACGACAGGTCCACTACGGCGCGGCGCGTAGAAGGTCCACGGGCGGCGTCCCACGTCCCCGACTCTCAGAGGTGGCTCCGGCTACCGCCCGGTTCGGCCAGTCGGCGGTGCAGGGTCGCCTTCGCGCGTACGGGGAGGGCGTGCGCGGCCAGCTCCTGCGCTCGGGTGTGCAGCGAGCCCGCCACCACCTGGGCGCGGCCGGAGACCAAGGCCTCGTACGCCTGTCGGGCCACGAAGGCGGGATCCTCCTTGCGGGAACGCCCGAGCCGCGTGCTGAGCAGACCCGACCGTACGAAGAACCGCGTGTGCGGGGGCCCGGGCATCAGGACGGTGACCGTGACACCCGAACCGCGGAGCTCGGTGCGCAGCGCCAAGCCGAAGGAGCGCAGGAACGTCGTGGAGGCGTTGTACACCGCGTGATACGGACCGGGAACCTGCGTCGCGACCGAGGACGTGATGAGGAGCCGCCCCTCGCCCTGCGCCACCAGATCCTCCAGCAGCCGCCGGCACAGATGGACCGTTGCGGTGATGTTGAGATCGATCACGCGGGTCAGTCCGGCGAGGTCGGCGTCCAGGAAGGCGCCGCCGTGGCCGATCCCGGCATTGAGCACCACGGTGCGTACGGGCCGCCGCAGGGCCCGCGCCTGCCGGACGAGGGTCTCGGCGCCCGCATACGTGGCGAGGTCCGTCTGGACCGCCCGGACCTCCACCCCGTGAACCTCCAGACGGGCGGCCGCGTCCTCGATCGAGTGCTCCTCGGCGGCGATGACCAGGTCGTGACCGTGGACCGCGGCCTCCGTTGCCAGCTCGAAGCCGATACCGCTGGAGGCGCCGGTGACGACGGCCAGCGGACGCAAAGCGTTCATACGCGGCGCCTACCCTCACCGGTACGGCCTACGCCCGGCCAGGACGGGGGCCCTCGGCGGCCCGGGCTTTGCTCGGGCGCCGTGCCCCGGGCCCCTCGGATTCGGTCTGGCCGGGCGGTCCGGGGGACTGGCCCGCGAGGGGGTGGGACAGCCCCGGCCGACCTGCCGGAAGGCTGGGCCCGGCTTTCGTGGCGAGGAGGCAGACATGTCTGCACATGGTCCAGACCCAGGCACGTGAAACGCGCCCCGGCGGTACGGCGGCGGCGTACCGCCGGGCGAGACCCCGCCCAGAGAGTCGAGCACCGGCTCCGGGGTGGGTCCGTACCGCCTCCTCAACCGCGGCTGGGCCAAGGGCCCCCTCGTGGCGATCTGCCTGGTCGCCCAGGCCTGCGCCCCGGGGAGGACGCCTGGACGTACACCTGCACCCGTTCCGCGACGTACGCTGGGGCCCGCACTGCTCGCCGTGCCGCCCGTGCCGCGCTCGCTGCCGAAGGAGGTCCCTCACCATGCCTCTTCAGCCGTACGCGGACCCACCCGGCGTCAGGAGCGTTCGGACCACCGACGTGGACGTCGCCCGCGACTGGCTGAAGGCGGCGTACGGAACGAGCCTGCGCATGAAGGCACCCGCCCCGCACAGCTCCTTCTGGTACACCCGCACCGCCGCCGGTCCCGTGTCGCTCAGCACCCTGTCCTTGCCGACGGACTACGCCTACACCACTGACCCCCTGGGAGCGGTGGCCATCACGCACGTGGTCAGCGGCCGCATGGCCCGGGAGTGCGCGGACGACGTCACCGAAGCCGGGCCCGGCGACGTCCTGGCGATCTCGCAACCGCACCTTCCCTACGCGGGCCGCGTGCAAGCGGCCGAGCTGCGCGCCGTGACCATCCCGCTCGCCCTGCTCGAACAGCTCGCGGGCCGCATGCCCGGACGGTCCGCACGCCCGTTACGCCTCACCCGCTTCACTCCGGCCTCCGACGCCCTCGCCACCCAGTGGAAGAGGACCGTCAACTACGTCGAGGAGAGCGTCCTGGCCCTGCCGGGGGAGAGCGAACCCCTGATGATCGACGCCTTCGCCAGGATGCTCGCCGCGACCGTCCTCGTCGCCTTCCCCAGTAACGCCCGCCCCGAGCCCGTGCTCGCGGACACCCGGGACGCGACGCCGGAGACCGTCCGCCGGGCGGTCGCCTTCATCGAGGCGGAGCCGGATGCCGAAATCGGCCTGGGCGAGATGGCCGCAGCAGCCGGTGTCACCCCGAGGGCGCTCCAGTACGCCTTCCGACGCCACCTCGGGACGACTCCGACGGCCTACCTGCGCCGCGTACGGCTGGCTCTCGCCCATGCCGACCTGCTCGCGGCGGATCCGTCGCGCGACACGGTGACTGCCATCGCCCAGCGGTGGGGCTTCCACCACCAGGGACGCTTCTCGGCCGCCTACCGCGCCGCCTACGGAGGTCCTCCCCGGCGCACGCTGGCCCAGTCCTGACCGGGGACGACAGGCCAGCCGCAGTGCCACAGTCCTGTGCGGCGTGCGGCCCCTTGGCCTACGGGCCCGCCTCGTCGCCCGCCGGTGACGCCGTCCCGGGCCAGACGGCCACGAGATGATTCCCGCGGGTGGCGACATCGAGGCCCGCTTCGCGCAGAATCAGCGCGAGGGCGGTCTGGAGCGCCTTGTGCAGGCCGGCCAGGGAAGTGAACCGGGAGAGGTCCTCTTTGTGCCCGTGGACTTGAACGGTCGGCCGCAGCACCTCCCGTGCGACCCACCCCACCATGACCCCCTCCGGAGCCGTCCACACGCGCAGGCCGTCACCCCGCTCCGACGCCGTGTCGAAACCGGCCCGGGTGAGGATGCGCCGCACCCGTTCGCAATGGTCGTCGGTTCCATCCTCGGGAGGTTCGGAGGTCGGTGCGGCCGATGTGGATGGCATGTACCTACTTCAGCGACCCGACGGCGCATGCGAAAGCCGCTGTGCGAAGAGATCCTCACGAGTCGAGCCGGAAAACGAAGCCGGCAGCCGTGCCCGTGCGGGCGGGGGCAGGCGGGGCGGGTGTCCTCAGCCGGCCAGGGCGAGGAGCCTCCGGTAAGCGCGCCGTCTCGGCCGCGATTGTCGGGGGAGGCGTGCTGCTGCCCACCAGTGCATTCGCCGCGCCGGCCAAGCCGCAGGTCGGCGAGTCGGTCACGCTGGTTGCCGACCATGCGAAGAGCGGTCATGAGAGCAAGGGCAAGAAGGACAACCAAGGCCACGGCAAGGGCAAGAAGCACGGCAAGAAGAACCAGGGCAAGAAGCACGGCAAGATCAAGGACGTCAAGAACATGCCGGGCTGCAAGTTCTACCAGGGCACCGTCTACT
>NZ_JOIR01000051.1 GCF_000720115.1 Streptomyces sp. NRRL F-2580 | reverse complement strand
CCACTCCAACACGACCAAGCCCGTCGATTGGCCGGGATTCCCCGCAGTCACACGATCAAGCGACGACCGAACCGGACATCAGCTTACGTACCGCCCTCTACGGCCTGAGTCAGGCTGGCAGAGCGATCGCGGCCGCGGCCGTCGACCTCAAGGGCGAGGACTGGAACCTGACCTCTCACGGCATCCATGCCTCTGGCTACCACCTGGACTTCGCCGACATCGAGATCCGCACGGATCCTGCTGGTGCTGGCAGCTTCGTACGGCTCAGCGAGCTGCTGCGGTCACCAGTCTGGGGCAATGACACGGTCGTGCGGCTGGAGGAAGTCTGGGACACCCTCCCTGCCAACTTGCAGTACCCGCTGACCGGCCGGAAGCGGTTCACGCCCCTCTACGCCAGCGCGGACTCGATCGACGGCACTGACTTTCACCCGCTGCTCACCCTGCACGTCGGCGACATCCTGGACCGCGTCGTGGACGACGGCAGTCGCACGGCACTGGATGAATTCCTGCAGAGCTACCCCGGCACCGCCGGGTACGAGCGGTTCGCGCGTCGCCGGACGGGAGCCGATGCCGAGCCGGACTACGTGCGTCACCACCCGGACGCTGGCTGGCTCTACATGCACTGGAAGATGCCCGCAGAGACAGGCACCAAAGAGGAGCGCCTGGAACGCCTGTCCGCGTTGACCCGGAAGTACGCCGGGCATCGCTACTTCTTTCCCGCCGTCGCGGGCCTGTCACGTGAACTCCACCCGCTGATGGCGTGGTGGGCGGTTCTGTATGCGCTGTCGATGCTCGCCCGCTACCAGCCCGCCCAGTGGGCGAACCACATCAACGTGGACGGCAGCCGACACGCGGTGCCCATCGAGAAGATTCTGGAACGGGCCATGGAACACCTACCCGTACTGATCGCGGACACCATCGAGGAAGTCGCCGCCTGGCCGTAGACGCCGAGCTCGCACCGTGCCCCACCGACCGGCAAACTCTCGCGCACCCCGACAGCACGAGAACGTCCTACCAGACGAGGGCCGTGGCCGGAGCCCGAGTCCAGCCCCTCGTCCGCGAGTGGGTCTCCGACATGAAGAGCCGGCGCGCAAGCTCACCCGCTCCTCGGGGAGGCGGGCGCGGACTGGGCGTGAGCAACCACAGGATCTGATCAAAGGGTGTTGGGTCTAGTTACACACAGCTACGCTGGCAGCTCTGTGCGCAAGGGGGGTTCATGCTGTTTGAGCAGCGGATGTATGCACACGTCAAGTTCCTCGAGTTGATGGCGGAGCTCTACGAGAACGAGTTCGAGGACTTCTTCCATCGGCTGATGTGTTTGCGGTATCCAGACTTCCTCGACGTGCGCACGGCTGGCAGTCTGGGTGACAGGTCGGCCGATGGTCTCAGCCTGCATTCGCGAAAGCTGTACGCCTGCTACGCACCGCAGACCGTGAAGCCGGACAAGATCCGCAAGAAGTTCGACGGGGACCTCTCAGGGGCGGTCGCCAAGCGAAACGGCGAGTTCGACACCTTTGTCTTCGTGCACAACGACAGGCGGGGTGTGCATCCGGAAGTGACATCTCTGCTGGCAGGCGCGCGGGACAGCATGCCTTCGCTGCGATTCGAGCAGATGGGCACCCGGCGGCTGTGGCACGAGTGCATGCAGCTTGATCAGATGGCGGCCGAGGACGTCCTCCGCTGCGAGATCCCCATCAAGGACACGACTTTCGGCATCGGGATGGAGGACCTGGCGCCGTTGCTGAAGCAGCTGCAGGACATCCGCGCCGAGTCCAACCCTCTGATGTCCTTGCCCGACGTGCCGGTGGAGAAGCTGGACTTCAACCGGATTGAAGGAGCGGATCGGGAGGACCTCCTCCGGGGCATGCGTCAGAGCTACCTGGTAGACGCGTTCTACGCCGGCACCCGGAGCGAGCTGGAGCACGATGAGGTCGCGGAGGGCTTCCGCCTGTACTACCAGCAGGTGCGTCGCGACTACAGCGACGCCGACGACGTTCTTTGGCAGCTCAAGATGTACTTCCTGGGGAACGCCCAGCCGCGGCCGAAGGTGTTGCGCGCCGCCCTTGTTGTGCTGGCGCACTTCTTCGAACGATGCGACATCTTCGAGACGCCGCCCGCCGGCTGGCAGCCGGGCATCGGGTTGACCGCGTGATCACTCCGACGAAGGGGATCGCTCCTGACCGCTGTCTGCTCGCTGTCGGCGCGCAGGTTCTCCTCCAGCTCGATGAACCGCGGACCGTCAGTCAGACGTGGGCGAGGCTGAAGAGCTGGCGCGCTGATCAGGCCCATACCTCGCCGGTATCGTTCGAGTGGTTCGTTCTGGCCCTGGACATCCTCTTCGCCATGGGTGCGGTGGAGCTGGTCCAGGACGTTCTCGTCGCAAGGAGTACGGATGCTGCGCTGTCTGAGCGCTGACGACGCGCGGTTCAAAACGGTGGAGTTCTCGCCCGGACTGAACCTGCTGGTCGCGGACACCACCTCGTCGTCGGCTGAGACCGACAGCCGTAACAGCGCCGGCAAGTCCAGCGTGATCGAACTCGTTCACTTCCTTCTGGGGGCCAAATCCTCCGGGTCGCTGGCCACGAACAAGGCGCTGCGCCACATCACCTTCAGCCTCGCTATGGACTGGCCGTGGCAGGACGATCCGCTTGAGGTACGACGGCGCGGAGAAAATCCCAAGGTCGTGTCGCTGAGCCGGGACGTAGCCGGCGTGCCGACCGACACGCTCTTCACGGACGGCCAGGACGTCGAGCTGTCCGTGGAGCAGTGGAATCGCGTCATCGAGCGGGACCTCTTCGGGTTGGATGGCGACCATCCCGGAGTGAGTGGTCGCACGCTCCTGTCGTTCCTCATCCGCCGGGTCTCCGCTCACGGCTTCAACGAGCCCACCCGGACATTCTCCAGGCAGGCGGCCGCCGAGGCATCGTCGAATCTGGCCTACCTCCTGGGGCTGGACTGGCAACTGGTCAACGGGTACCGCGAGCTCAATGCACGCAAGGCGACCAGGGACCAGCTGAGGAAGGCCGTCAACGATCCCGTATGGGGTCGGATTGTCGGTTCCACTGCCGATCTGCGAGGCCAGATCACTCTCGCCGAGGCACAGGTCGAACGGCTGCGGACGCAGGTTGCCGCCTTCCAGGTCGTGCCTGAGTACGAGCGCCTCAAAGAGCGCGCAGATCAGGTAAGCCGCCGGATCAAGCAGCTCGCCCAGGACGACGTGATCGACCAGCACAACCTCGAAGAACTCCGGGGCGCGGTCACCGAGACCACCGACGTCGAGGTGTCCTACCTTGAGCCGGCCTACCGCGAGCTCGGGGTCATCCTCAACGACCAGGTCCGGCGTCGCTTCGAGGACGCCAAGGCGTTTCACCACTCCGTCGTACGCAACCGGCGCAGGTTCCTGGAGGAAGAGATCCAGGAACTCACCGACCGCCTGGCCGCCCGGCGTCAGGAACGTGCCGACCTGGGCGAGGACCAGGCTCGCCTCCTGCGCGAGCTGGCGGACGGTGGAGCGCTGGAAGCGCTGACCGCCCTACAGACAGCCCTGGGCCGGGAGGAAGCCGCTCTCGGTGCACTTCGCCACCGCTTCGACGCAGCGCAAGCCCTCGAAGCCAGCGCCCGCCAGATCACCGCCAAGAGCGTTGAACTGCAGCATGCCGTCGACCTCGACCTGCGAGAGCGCCGCCAGCAGACAGACGAAGCGATCCTGCTGTTCTCCCGGTACGCCCAGCGCCTGTACGGCGAGGGCCGCGAAGCCTACCTCGCCATCGAGGCCGGCCGGACAAGCCTCAGCATCACGCCCAGGATCGACGCCGACGACAGCCGCGGCATCAACAACATGGTCATCTTCTGCTTCGACCTCACCCTGGCCGTCCTCGCACACCGCCACGAGCGCGGCCCTGACTTCCTCATCCACGACAGCCACCTCTACGACGGCGTCGACGAACGGCAGGTCGCACGAGCCCTCGCGCTCGCAGCCGAAGTGACGGAGGAAGAGCACATGCAGTACATCGTCACCCTCAACACCGACACCCTCAGCACCGCCGCCCAGCGCGGATTCAACCCCGAACCTCACATCCGTAGCCCCCGCCTCACCGACGAGGAAGAGGGCGGCCTCTTCGGCTTCCGCTTCAAAGCCGCAGGCAAGGCGTAGCGACTAGGCCGTTTCCTTTGGATCATCTCGCTGACCAGATGAAGATGGCGGCGAGGTGGAGTCCGGCTAGGTAGATGGTGGCGGTCTTGTCGTAGCGAGTGGCCAGGCCGCGCCATTGCTTGAGCTTGTTGATGCAGCGTTCGATGGTGTTCCGTTGCTTGTAGGCCTCGCGGTCGAAGGCCGGTGGCCTGCCGCCGCGGCTGCCGAGGCGCTTGCGGTTGGCGGCCTGGTCGGAGGGCTGTGGGATCACCGCCCGGATCCCGCGCCGACGCAGGTGAGAGCGGATCGCGCGGGACGAGTACGCCTTGTCGGCCAAGACCACGTCCGGGGCCACTCTCGGTCTGCCGACCGGCCTCGGGACCCTTAAGTGGGCCATGACCTGCGGGAACGCGGGTGCGTCACCGGCCTGTCCAGGTGTGATGACGAAGGCCAGCGGTCGGCAACGGCTGTCGGCGGCCAGGTGGATTTTCGTGGTCAGTCCGCCGCGGGACCGTCCGAGGGCATGGTCGGCGGGCTCGCCGGCCGGAGCCCCTTTTGACGGGCCCCGGCGGCGTGCTGATGAGCCCGGACGATGGTGGAATCGACGGCGACGACCCAGTCGAGGTCCCCTTCGATGTCGGCTTGTGCGATCAGCGCGGTGAAGACCTTTGCCCAGGTGCCGTCTGCGGCCCACATGCGCAGGCGGTTGTGGGCGCCCTTCCATGAGCCGAAGTGCTCGGGCAGGTCCGTCCACGGAGTGCCGGTGCGGTACTTGAAGGCGATCGCGTCGATCACCTGCCGGTGATCCCGCCATCGCCCGCCCCGCCTCGGTGTCCGCTCCGGTAGCAACGGCTCGATCCGCGCCCACTGCGCGTCAGTCAACGACACACATCAACCAACGATCAGATGATCCGAAGGAAACGGCCTAGGCGGACGTCAGCAGGGCCCCGGAGAATGCGGCTACCTGGGTCCTGGCAAGGCCGAGGACGCAGGCTCGTTTCTGCGGTGAATCGAGCCGCCCGCACGGGTGAGTTGTCCCCCAGGGCCTGTTGGGACGGGTGGCCAGCCAGCTACACAGAGGCGATATCCGCCTATCCGCACAGCTGCCCCCTAAGTGGCCGTGCGCTTCCAGGGTCGCGTATGGCCGGGCCGCACGGTCCGGTGCGTGTACGTATGACGGACAGGGGACAGACCGTGACGAATGAAGCAATGATCACCGCTGAGGCGCGGGAGCAGAGGTTGGGGCGGTGGCAGGCGCTGCTGTCCGGAGTGGGCGTGGAGGGGGCTGGGGCGAGCCGTGTGGCCAAGAGCGGCTCGGTGAATCTGCTTTCGGGAGTGTGGTTGCACGCTGCGGCGCGGGCGGAACAGGGCTTGGAGCTGACCGAGCTGGAGCGGTCCATCCTGGCTCCGCTGCAGCAGGTGCTGGGCGAGGACGAGGTGGGCGCGATCGGGCGTATCTACCGTGAGCAGCGTTCTGAGGGGCGGTCGGTGGCGATCGTGCCGCCCGCGGTCGCCACCCGGAGCCTGTCGGAGGGCTTTGACCGGGAGAGCTACCTGGCTGCGGTAGCGGAGGTCTTGCCGCGGATCGCCCAGATGCCGAACGTTGCGGTGGTGGACCGGGCCAGGCTCGCCGACGGAGGGAGCGTCGACACGCCGGAGTTCACCGCGGCGCTGGCCGAGTACGGCTACGGCGTCACCACGTTCACTGGCGAGGGTGATGATGAGGCCGACGGCCTCCAAGCGCGTGAACCGTTCCGGGCCAGGCTGGAATGGGACACCTTCTACTGCCACGAGGCGGTTGGCGACCAGGGCGGTGGCAGGGACGAGATCTACTGGACGGCCGCCTCCAACGCCGGGGGCTACACGTTCAAAACGCGTACCACGCACACCGGATCGGTCGAGGAGCGCGATAAGTACCCGATCTACGGGGACTACGTAACCGGCAGCCACGTCTTCTTCGACACCCGCCTGGACGGCTGCGGGACCACGGTGATCACCCTGTGGGAAAAAGACCAGTCCAACGACGAGTGGTACGACGCGCTCGGTACCGCTCTGACAAAGGTCGTCGAGCTGCTGCAGATCTCTGCCAACTTCTCCAGCATCATCCCCAAGCTGGACCTCTACGGTTATGTGCACATGGGTCTGAGCCTTCTTGCCACCCTGTGGGAGCCCCTGCGCAACAAAGACGACCTGGTCCAATCACGCGGCTTCGCCTTCGGCCGGGCGGACATGGCCACCCTCTACAACAGGCCCAACCGCACCATGCCGTGGACGTTCGACCGCAAAGACTATGGCATGGGCCGCTTCTCCCTCAATGTCCGCTACACGGGGGACGAACCCGGCGCCGCTCCCTCGGGCGACGGCAGCCTGATCTCCACTGGCTGGCGCGGTCTGTTCGGCACCATGGTGAGCCATGACATGGACGCTGCCTGCAACGTGCCGAACGACGCCCACAAAGACGTCTACCTGTTCAAGGGCGAGCAGTACCTGAGGTACGACGTGCGGACGGAAGGCGTCACCTCCGGACCCAAGGATATCGCCGAGGGCTTCCCCGGACTGGAGTCGACTGCCTTCACCCGCGGGGTCGACGCCACGTGCGCGGTCCCCGGCAAGCCCACGGACTTCTATCTGTTCGCCGGCGCCATGTACGTCAACTACAACAACCACGAGGACGAGATCAAGTGGGGGCCCAGGAAGATCGCTGAAGCGTTCCCACCACTGGCCGGCACCATCTTCGAACGGGACATCCAGGCAGCCTGCCCCGTCCCCGGCCACGGCACCGACCTCTACCTGTTCAAGGGGGATCAGTACGTGCGCTACAACGCCCACTACGACAGGATCATTCGCGGTCCGCTGTCCATCGCCACCGGCTGGCCGCAGCTGGCAGGCACCACCTTCGCCTCCAACTTGGACGCCGCCTGCGCCGTCCCCAACAGCAGCACGCACGTCTACCTCTTCAAGGGCGATCGGTACACCAACACCAAGGTCTAACCAGTCCGGAGCCGTCACGGGCACGAGGGAAGACGGTGGAGGGGTGGTGGCGATGTCCGGGCCGGGCATGAGTGGCCAGTTCCGCTCGGGCATCGCAAACGGCGGCCAAGCACAGCCCGGGCCCGGCTGCCGGCCGCGGCCAGCGCGGGGATCTGATGCACTCGTCGCGCCGCGGTGCCTGCGCGGCTGCTTGGGCCAACAGGGCAGAGTTTTGGTAGCCGCGTCCGCCGAGCGGAGCAGTTGCGCAGCGACGGCCGCGGTGTTGACGGGGGCGACGGCCTGGTCGACGCCGATCCCCGCCGCGTGGGCGTCGGTGAGGATCCGAGTGCCGTGACGTCCTGGACGTGGCGCTGGTCCTCCCGGAGCTGGTGACGGAGGTTAGTGCCGAGGACCGTGGCGGAGTCTTCCGGCACCCCCATACGGTTCCAGCGGCTGCGCCGGGACGTCACGGCACACAACGTGCCGCGGGCCCTGCTCCACCGCCCGGAGGCAGGGTCGCCTCCACTCCCCCGGCCGCCTCACCATCTGAGCGCCGTCATCGGTCACCCCGCAGCTGCAGCCGGGCCCCGCCGAACCGGGGCACGTCATCGACGGTCGCGTCCAGGCGCAGGCGCACATACCGGATCGGGTGCCGGGCGCGTGGATGTCCGACTGGGCCGTGACCGCCTCGACGGCACAAGACGCCGCCCCGGTCGACGGAGGTGTCGGCGCTGATCTCCGCGACGAGGTGGGGCCGGACCAGGGTGGTGTCGAGGACCTCGCGAGTGCCCCAGGCCGAGGAGAAATTCGCACCGGTCCATGGATGGCCAGGGCCGGCCGGGGTGAGGTGTTCGGCGAGCGTGTGGGCCGCGTCGGGGCACAGTGGGACGGTGCGGCCGATAGGGCGTAGGCGACCGGTCGGATCGTGGCGGCCGAGGACGAGAAGCTGGGGGCGTGCGAGGGTCCCGGTGATCGCGCCGATGATCGCTTCGGTGGTGTTCCTGCGTCGGATCTTGGTCCAGGCGCGGTCACGGACTCCCGGCCGATAGCGCTGGCCCATGTGCTCCACGAGGATCCCCTCGACCCCGGAGACGTCCGTCCAGCCCTCCAGCCACTCCCGGGCCTTGTCCGGGTCGGTGGTCATGGGGCACAGGGTCCACGGGGCGGTCAGTGCGTCGGCCGCGAAAAGGACCTCCAGGCGTCTGCGGCGCTCGGCGTAGGGCAGGGCCAGCAGCTCGATGTTGTCGCTCTGCAGGGCGTCGAAGGCGATGAAGAACGCCGGGCTCGTGGCGCCGAGCGCGGTGGCGGAGCGGCCGCGGGCGGCGGCCCGGCGCTGGAGGGCTTCGAAGGACAGCCGGCCGGCTGCGGTGTCCCAGACGACGAGTTCGCCATCGAGGACGAGGCCGTCGGGCAGCTGCGCGGCGGCGGCGACCAGGTCGGGGAAGCGGTCCTGGACCAGCGAGCCACGACGGGTCTGGAGCAGCGCCCGGCCGCCGGTGCCAGCGGGGGTAAAGAGGATGGCGCGGTGGCCGTCGAACCTCTGCTCCAAGGCCAGGCCGCCCGCCAGGACACCGGGTCCAGGGACGGACTCGGCGGCCTGGGCGAGCATCGGCTCGAAGGGAGGGGTCAGGACCACTCGAGGTTGGCCTCCTTCACCGCCGCTCCGGGCCTGGCCCCCCAGCGTCACCGGCCGGGCGCGGTCCGGCGCGCCCGATGCGGCCAGAAGGCCCCGCGACGTCAGGCTCCGGGGTGGGCCGACTTCTGCTGTGACTCCAGGAGCCGGGCGCGGCACTCATGGCAGAGCGGGTTCTCTGGGCTGGAGGTGTGGCGCAAGGTGATGCACCAGCTCGGCTTCAGCCCGCAGGTTCCCACGCGTCGGTCACCCGATTGGAGGTGAGGATGGCGTCGTCCGCAGCCTCACGGCTGCGGACGACAACGCCCTGCCGGTCAGGGCTCAGGTGGCGCGGCGCGTCTTGACTCCGGAGGCTTCGAAGTCGTAGATGGTCCCGTTGATCCGCAGGCCGTCGACAGCGCCGATCCACATGTTGTCGCGGCCCTTGCCGACCGCAGCGGTGTAGATGGTCGGCTGTGCGCCGCCGTCGTTGAGCGCGATCTTCAGCTGCGGAAAGGCACACGGGGTCGCCAGGCTGCAGCCGGTCACGGTGCCCGCGTTGCCCGTGAGGAACCATGTACCGGTCGTGGTGGCGTCCAGGTAGCCACTCCAGCGGTTCGTCACCGGGGAGGCGGCCGGTAGCCACACCAGCGACGAGTAGGCGGTGGCCGGCGCCGCGGTGAGGTTCGGATTGATCTCGAACGTAACGTTCGGCATGTTCGTCGGGCCGCCGTAGGAGACGTTCTCGCCGGTCTGGAAGACGTGGAAACCGACCTGGTTCAGACCCGTGGCGCCAAGGACCGGCTTGCCGTAGAAGTCGACCTCGTTGCCGAAGCTGACCTTCTCACTGGGCGGAGTGAGGGAAGTGGAGCGGTCCGCAACCTCGATTCCGAGGCTGCCTCGGCCGTAGGGCGGCCTCGCGGCGGTCCCCGTTACACCGAACGATCCGTACGGGCCGTCCCTTAGAGCAGCGACGGGAGAGCCGATCGTGTTGCGGGTGATGACGCCCCAGTGGTGCGAGCTTCCGGGCAGGGCGGAGGCCGGGACAACCCCGGCAGCGATCGAGATCAGCGCCGTCACCCCAAACACGACTTTCCGCTTCATACCGAAGCGAGCGTTCACGCTCACTCCTTTCGTGGTCGGTACATGGAGGGCAGGACGGGCGCCTTGGCCATGCCTGCTTTGCGCATGCCACGGTAGGGACCCTCAGCGGCGGAACCGGCCACAACGCGCATATGCCTCCGTAATTAATCACCATGGCGGACTGCGCGCAGGCGGCGGGACTACCTGCCGTCCGCGCTCCAGCCGCCGAGGAAGTCGGCCAGGGCACGGCGCTGCTCTTCCTCGCGGGCGATCTGCTGCGCGAGCACGGTGCGGTCGATGTAGGGGTTGACGGCGGCGAGGACCAGGCGCTGGAGTTCGGCCGGCTCCAATGCCTCCACCTCCCACTGCACCGGGTGGCGAGGGTCGAAGCCGTAGCGGCGGGCGAAGGCTGGCCACCTCGGGTCGCCGCTCTCGCCCTCGGTCGCCGGGAGCCCGTACGTGCGTACCTGCTCGTAGGTGAGCAGCACCCGGGTCACCGAGCTCCAGCAGCCGGTGCGCTCCACCCTGTCCCGCTCGATGTCCTCGCCCGAGCAGTCGAAGTCACCGACCACGAGTAGACAGGCTTCGCGTTGCTCGTGGGCGACGCGGTCGCGGACGACGTCGGCGTAGGACTGGGAGCTGAAGCCGCGGACCACGAGCACGGTGGCTATGTACGCGAGTAGCGGTTCTGGCTCAGGTTGTGTGGTGCGGCCACGCAAGATCCGCCGCACCACCGGCCGTCAGTTCGTCCAGAGGGGGACTGATGGCGTTCCGTTCCGTGCACGCCGAGTGGGGAACCGTCTTCGCGCACCTGCCCGATGTCGGGTGGGGGCAGGCATGGGAGGCGGTGTGGAAAGTCAAGCCGCCCCCGCCGCTCGCCCCGGGAAGTCCCGCGCCGGGGCGCCGTCGGTCTGCTGGACCCGCAGCACCACCGGCTGCGCGGAGTGCCGGCCCCCGATGTACGCGGAGATCTCCTACAGCGGGCTGCGGTTCTTCGCCCATGCCCGAGCGGGATCAGACCAGGCCGACATCATGCATTCAGAGCAGCATCACACGGCAAGGGGGAAAGCTGCGCTCCTGCTTGTGGCGCTGACCGCTGTGGGAATATTGCGTCGATGGTGTACCACCGCGTAAATCTCTTCGCCGTCGGGCTCGGTACCGAGATCATCGCCAGTCATCGGGAACTCGAAGGTGTGAGTTTGCTCTGGCACGAGCGGGAAGAACGTCCGTATCTCGTGATTGACCAGGAAGTCATCACCCAAGGACAGGCCGTCATCCTCTTCGAAGAGAGCCATGCTGTCCGCAAACTCGAGATTCATTTCCTCCGGGGTGTAGCGGATGACGTAGTTAACGTGGACAATAAAATTGTCCCCGCCCTCACTGGTTATACTGATGGTGGGGATTCCTATGAATTCAGCCACTGTAATCATCTCCTAGTACAAGAAAGGGTCAAATATCTCTTAAGCGGCCTTGTCGGGCCTTCGACAACGGGACGCATATCCCGTGCACTGATACCGATCACCCCAGCAAGACGGACTCCCAACCCGCGGTGCCGGCCGTCTCGCCTGTCAATGACCTTCTGTTCCGTAGCTCTAGTGAGAGCAGTTGATGGCTGTCAGCCCGGCCGCTGTCACACGGCAATGGGGAAAACTGCGCTCCTGCGTGTGGCGCTGACCGCTGTGGGAATGTTGCGTCGATGGTGTACCACCGCGTAAATCTCTTCGCCGTCGATCTCTGTACCGAGATCATCAGCAAACATCCGAAACTCGAAGCGCCTAGTGAACTCTATCGCCTCGGGGAAGAACGTCCGTATGTCCTGATTGCCCAGGAAGTCATCACCCAAGGACAGGCCGCCATCCTCTTCGAAGAGAGCCATGCTGTCCGCAAACTCGAAATTCATTTCCTCCGGGGTGTAACGGATGGTATAGAAGACGCGGAAAAAGAAAGCACCCCCGCCCTCGTTAAGTACGTTGATGATGGGGTCTTCTACGAATGAAGCCATTGTTTCTCCCTGTGTGAGATAGGGTCAAGGATTCCTTAAATGGCCCCTGCCGGGCCTTTCGGCAACGGGAAACATGTCCCGTAAATCGCACCCGCCTGACCTTTCCAGACAAATGCGGCGGGGCACCTAGTCTGCGTGACCCGTGCTTCAAGTAAGCCCTGAGCAGGCAACCCCGTAATGCCCCTACATCTCGCGACTTGACAGACAGGCACCAGCCGCAAAGTACCGGGGGTGATCACGCACTCGCCGCCGTAGCGGCCTGCTCGTCATGCTTACGCAGCATCCGCATAACGGCGGCGGGCGAGGGGTGCAGTCCCTTCTTCGCGCCTGACGAGCCGCTTGGAGATGTTCCGCAGGCTCATCTCCTGGTCGCGTAGGTGGAGAGCCATGGACAGCCTGGAGTCGTCGGTGACGCGCGCCCCACCGATGGTCTTGCCGCGCTGTCCACGATCGATGGGAGCAACAGCTCCTTCAGTCGGAGCACAGCCTCTTCCACGGGCCGGACTCTGAGCCCACCTGCCTCTACGACGGCACATTTTCGGGCGACTTCGATGCCACCCTGCAAGGCTCGTTCATCACTCAGAGTGGCCGCTGCACGGAAGCTGTGCCAGAACCCGTTCTCGCGGACAGAGCCAGTCGACGGCATCACCGATCGGGAACGCGAGGTCCTGACCCTCGTCGGCCGCGGCCTGTCCAACACCGAGATCGCCGAAGAACTCACGTCCGTGCGGTACGGGGCGGTGGGCGGCACCGCTTACCACCACGTCTCGGACCTGTACATCGCGCTGTTCACGCACAGCACTCCCTCGGGGTCCAGACCGTTCAGGGGCTCGTCCGTCGCTGGCCTGATCACGGGCAAACTTCACCGTGGGGGCGCGACCAGGCCCCCACCTCGCACGGCTCTTCACGAAACTCGACGCACGTGACCGGGTGCAGCTCGTCATCCTCGCCTACGAGATGCGGTACAGCAGCCGGGCCAACCAGACCCTCAGGGGCATGCGGCACTTCCTCACCCGACAGCTTCGATCCACCACCCCGGCCGGCCTCCGAACCCACCTGGAAGACCTTCGCCGCAAGCCACCTACACGACGACCTCAACGACTGGAAGGGCGTCGCCTACCGCTCATGGGCCGCCGACGACGCCTTCTGCGAAGGATCCTTCGCCCTGATCCCGTAGCCACGCGGATAGGCGACCCCTCGTGTGATCTGGACGGCCGCCGCCGACCTGTTCGCCTCCAGGACTACCAACCGGCCCGGACCGTCCTATGCACCCGATAGGCCTGCTCTCCTATCTCTGACCCACGGTGCAAGGTAGAGCCACGTCCGCTACCGGTTCCGGCGACGTGCAGCGGGTCGCGCGGGGGAGAGATCAGGCCGAGGAGAGCCGCTCCACGGCGATGGGCTTGCGGAATGCCCTAACGTCCCAGAAGGGATGTATCACCGGCCCCGTCACTGGAACGTGATCCCCCGACTCGGCACCGTGTCCGGCGCGGAAGGCGGTAATCCGCAGCAAGGTCGGAACCAGGGGGCACAGACATCGACGCCGGTAGGGACGACACGAGAGGAAGACCATGCATACGAACGGCAGCGCAAGGAGCAACGAGGCGGAGAACTGCGGGTCATCGGCTCGCACACCTACCGGCCGTGCCACGACGCCGCTCCCTGCGCTCTTAGCCCTCCAGGGCAGCGCCGGCAACGCGGCAGTCGTCCAGATGCTCCGCCGGGCCGGGCACCCCTGGGCTCAGGAAGGACATCGCCACAGCGCCGACTGCGGCCCCCAGCAGACCGAGCAACCCGTACAGCGCTCCACCGTCCCCGACGTCCTGCGTTCGTCGGGCCGCCCCCTCGACGACAACACGCGCACCGAGATGGAAGCCCGGCTCGGCGCCGACTTCTCAGACGTCCGCATCCACACGGACACGACCGCACGGGCCTCAGCGGCAGAAGTAGGTGCCCGCGCCTACACCTCGGGCAGCCACGTCGTCATCGGCGAGGGCGGCGCCGACAAGCACACCCTCGTGCACGAACTCACGCACGTCATCCAGCAGCGCCAGGGCCCCGTCTCGGGGACCGACAACGGCGACGGGCTGTCCGTCTCCGACCCCAGTGACCGCTTCGAACGGGAGGCGGAGGCCAACGCCCGGCGCGCGATGAACGGTCCTCCCGTCACGCGGATTGTCGACGCCGACCGCTCCGCGCGCGGGGGCGACGGCAGCGCCATCCAGCGGATGAAGCGCACCCGCGAGGAGAACACGGAAGGGGAGATTTCCGAGGACGCGGTCAACCTGATCGCCGCCTCCGACGGGCGGGAGGACACCTACGCGGGCGGGCAGGGGCGCAAGCTCCCCAAGACGCCCGAGGAGGCCGCCTGCTGGGAGTGGGCCGTGCGGGCCGCCGCGGACTCCGGCGGCCTCGACCGGGGTGAGTACTGGAGCTACCTCATCGGCCTGAGCGAGGAGGACGACGTACGGGAGCTGGACCGGGTGGAGCCCGAAGTCAGAAGCGATCTGGACCGGTTGCGGGACGACATCACGGCCGCGGGCATGCGCTTCGACCCGGGGAACTTCGACGCCCAGCACGACGAGGCCGCGATCCGCCCCCTCATGGAACGGGCGGTTCGGACCTTCGTACAGTCCCACGGCCTGCGGATCGACGCCACGAACCCGGCGGGCTGGATCATGTGCCACTACCGGATGGACGGCGCTTTCGGCGTCCCCGAACACTTCTGGATCGAACTCCCCGCCCCGAGGGGCGGACGGGTGCTCCTCCAGACCGTCCCGGACATCCCGTACATCGAGGCAGGCGGCACCGAGCTGCGCTGGCACGACGAGAACAGCGTGGCAGAACGAACTGAAGGCCACACGACCTACCAGACCATCGAGGTGCCGGTCGCGGCGCTCAAGGGCCGTCACTCCGAGATCATCAACGGCATCATGGCGAGGAGCCGACGCACCCGGCGCAAGCAGACGGCGTCCTCCTCCGGAACCTGACAGGTCCTGCGAGCCGGACCCGGCCGGTCCCCCAGTCCGCCTCATCAGTCCCGGCAATCGGGTCACCGGTCCCTTGCGCGACAAGATCAAACACGATGGCCTGTCGACCGCGAAGCGCCGTTCCGGTTCTCAAAACCCGTTCAGGCTCGTCCAGAGTGCCGCCCGCTGTTGCACCGCAGGTCAACACTCGATGCCCTGGCTTTGTCGCCGAGAGTCAGCAACGTTTGTCGGTCCGTGCCGAGAACGGCCTGCTGGTGGCGGGAAGCGTGTTGTTGAGTTCCGGAAGCGCGTCGGTGCTTGCGTGTGGCCATCGTGTGTGCCGGCCTTGAGGATCAGCGGTAAAGCCCTTGGGCGCTGTGCACTTGATCACGGTCGTGTAGCGCAGGCGCTGCCAGCTGAACGCAGCGGGGTGTAGCCGGACAATGCCCCGGTCAGCCCGTGAAGGACTCGGGGCCAAAGCGCCCCCACACCACGAAGGCGGCCAGGGCGAGGTAGACCAGATCCACCACCATGAATTTGGTCTCGTGACGCCGTATGCGGGTGATCGCCGCGCCGGTCATCATCAGCACCAGGCCGAGGGCTGCCAGCGGGACCAGAACCGGTGCGGTGCCGAGCACGGCGGGCAGGACCAGGCCCACCGCGGCCAGCACCTCGAGGGCTCCGATGGTTTTGATACCGCCGGCGCTGAAGTCCTCGGCCCAGCGGGCGCTGGGGCCGCTGGCAGCGATCTTCTCCTTCGGCGTGATCACCTTGAAGGCGCCGCCGAGCAGGTAGGCGGCGGCGAGCAGTCCGGTGATGATCCACAGGGCGAGGTTCATGGGATGTGTCCTTGCATGGTGTCGGCTCGGGGAGCCGGGGCCGGAACGGTCGCGTGGCGGGCGGACGCTCAGCCGTGCTGGCCGGGCTGGTAGTCGCCCGCGGGCTGCTGGATCATGACGTTTCCGCGGTTGAAGGCGTTGATGATGGCGATCTGGGCCACCAGGTCCGCGAGCTGGTCGTCGTCGTAGTACTTGGCGGCATTCGCCCAGACCGCGTCCGAGACCCCGCCGGCCGCGTCGGCGATGCGGGTGCCCTCTTCGGTCAGCTCCAGGGCGGCGCGTTCGGCGTCGGTGAACACCGTGGCCTCGCGCCAGGCCACGACCAGGTTGAGACGTACCGCGCTCTCCCCGGCGTGCGCGGCATCCTTGGTGTGCATGTCGATGCATCCGGCGCAGCCGTTGATCTGGCTGGCGCGGAGCATCATCAGTTCGCGGGTGGAGGCCGGGACGGTCGACTCCGCGAGCGCCCTGCTCGCGGCGACGATGTGCTTCATGGCCTTGGCGGCGACGGGGCTGGTCATGAAGTTCAGTCGAGCGTTCATCGTGCACTCCTTGTTCCTGCTGTTCGTTGTCGCCCTCTAAGACAGGGCACCCCGGCAGCCTGTGACAGGGGCTGATGTGACGTGCGTCTCCCCGCCGGACTGCGATGGCCCGCCGACGGCCGACCGAAACCCCTCGGATAACCTCTGGGCATCCTGTGGATCTTGGAATGGGTAGGCGGGGCGGCGCGCTTGGACTGAGCGCCGCCGTCCGCGAGTTGGGGGAGGGTCCCATGTCGGGAGCAACGGATGTGACGGACGAGGCCGGCTACCGACCGCTGATGTTCTCCATCGCCTACGGGATGACCGGGTCGGTGGGCGACGCCGAGGACCTCGTCCAGGACGCCTTCCTTGGCCTGACCCGGGCGCACCAGGCGGGTACCGCGATCTCCGCACCAAAGGCGTACCTGACCACAGCCGTGACGCGGTTGGGGATCAACCACCTGAGCTCGGCACGGGTACGGAGGGAGACCTACGTGGGGAACTGGCTGCCCGAACCGGTCGTCGTGACCAATGACCGGCCGGGACCGGTCGAGCACGCCGAGCTGGCCGACTCACTGTCCATGGCCTTCCTCGTGCTGCTGGAGGCCCTCTCCCCGGTGGAGCGGGCAGTGTTCATGCTGCGCGAGGTGTTCGGGTACGACTACACGGACGTGGCGAGGACCACCGGGAAGTCCGAGGCGAACTGCCGCCAGATCTTCGCCCGTGCCAAGAAGCGCATCACCGCGGCTGGGCCGGACGCGGACAGCGTGCCGCCCCCCGCCAAGCGGGCCGAGGGCGAGGAACTCGCCCGCAAGTTCTTCGAGGCGGCTGAGGGCGGCGACCTGGACGCGCTGCTCGGCATGCTCGCGCCCGATGTCGTGTACTACGGGGACGGCGGTGGCAAGGCGCGTGCGACCAGGAATCCGGTGGCCGAGCCGCAGCGCGTTGGGCAGCTGCTCGTCGGGGGGTTCCGCCGGATCCGGAGCCTCGGTGCCGATCTCCGTCCTGCCTGGGTCAACAGCCGCCCCGGCGCCGTGACGTACGACCCTGAGGGCCGGGTGGTCAACGTGGTCGAGCTCGACATCGTCGACGGTGTGATTCGGGCGATCCACTCCGTGTCCAACCCCGACAAGCTTGGCCACCTCGGACCGGTGTCCGACATGGCACGGCTGTCGGAGGAATAGTCCACCTGGCCCGCGGCACCGTCTATCCGTTCTTGCGGCTCGATCTGGCGCTACTACTTCTGACCGACATCGCACACGGCTGCGGTCAGAAAGCGTTCTTGGAAATCGGCAACAAACGTTCTCGGTTGTGACCTACGTAGCCAAGGAGTGGACCGCCGGCCCTCTCCCCGCCCCGGTGGACGGCGAACCGTCCCTGCACACACCGGCCGCCCCTCCCGCGCCTCTCCCTCACCAGGACGACGAGACCGCGCAGCAGCCGGACTGGGCCGCCCGGCCGAACCACACGGCTCACCCGCGCGGCAGGGCGGGAGCGCTGCCGACCCTCGCACTTCTTACAGTTCTTCTCGGCGCACGCCTCATGTGAGTCCCGGAGGGCGGCACGCCATCGGACGGCGGCCTCTGGCGACCCGTTCGAAACCGTGCGGTTCGAGAGATGTTCGCCGCCCGGTTGAGAGAAGAAGGCCCCGCCCGTCGGGGGAAGCCGGACGGGGCATCATCCCCGCAGGCATTGACCGGGCCCGGGGCCTGGTCACGGCCGCTGCCATGACCGGCGGAAGTTCCTATGCCGGGCATACGAACCCCGCTGGACGGGGGGCCGTCCAGCGGGATTCGTGTGCTGTGCGATCAGGCGCTCGGGGTGCCCAGGCGTACCACCTGGGGGGTGTGGGTGCTATTCCGGTTGCCGGTCTGCGGGTCGATGCGGAAGATACCGCTGGCTCCTTCGATGACGTTGGTGGTGTCGAAGAGGTAGAGCTGTGCTCTGACCGCGTAGACGGTGGGCGGCTTCTGAGGCGGGTCTACGGCGTTGCGGATGGCCAGGGTGGCGGTGACGATCGCATCGTGCGCCATGACTGCCCATCCGCTGTCCAGGTGGCCCGTGCCGAACCTCTGACCGTGGTGGTCACGGATGAATTCGTCGGCGAATTCCTGGTAGAGGCTGTGGTCGGGGTTGGTTTTGTCTCCGAGCTGGCCCGGGTCGGCGAGGGGAACGTAGAGGACCGAGATGGGTGCTCCGGGGTCGTTCAGGGCGGGCAGCTTGCGATCCAGGGTGGCCGCGTCGGATCCCGTGACGACGGTGATGGGGGTGGTGCGGCACTGCCGCTGGTGCAGCTTCTCCAGGAAGGTGGGCAGGAAGGTCGCGCGGCCTGCGTAGATCACCACGTCAGGTGTGACCTTGCCGCAGAGGTTCTTGCTGATGGTGCCGAGACTGGTCTGCGCAGCGCCTCCCCGGACGTCGAAGTTGAAGAAGATGCCTCCCGCCTGCAGGTAGGGAAGGAGTCCGGTTGCCGGGTTCCGAGCTGCCCTTTCGATGGAGTTCGAGTAGAAGTCGGGTGTTCCGGCGGGGGTGGTCGGGGCGCTGACGAGGGCAGCGGTCTTCAGCTCGGGATGCTTACGGAGTTCCTGGCTGATCGCCTGCAGCTGGGCACTGGAGTTGGGGGCGACGCGTACCAGTCCCTCGATCCTGGCACCGGCGTCGATGCTGCCGGTGGTGTCGAAGCCGTCTGCGGTGATGACGTCGCCGATCATCGGGATGGCTGCCGCCGATAGTGCCCGCGCGGCATCGATCGACTCCTGCTGGCTCAGGCCCATCCCGGTCACCGCGACGAGAGGGCCGGGTGTGCCGGGTGTGCCGGGTGTGCCGGTCATCTTCTTGAGCCGGTCGACGACGCCGGGCCAGTGCGTTTCGTCCGAGCCCATGTTGGCCAGCACCAGCCGGACCTTCGGGTAGGCGTCGCCCTCGTTCGCCTTGCGTACGGCGATGAGGGCTCCCTCGACCTGGTGCACGGCGCGGTCGCCGGTCAGGCTGCCCGGGCCCTGGGTCAGCGGCCCCATCAGCGCCACCGTGACGTAGCCGTCGGTCTTCTCCACGACCGTGTTCTCGGCGTTGAGCACCGTCAGGGCCGGCTCGAACCCGGCCCCGAAGATGCCCGGCCCGTCACTGCCGTCGGTGATCCCCGCACACCCGCCCGGCGTGATCGTCAATGCCGGATTCCTGGTGCCGCAATGGGCCTTGAGTTCCTGCACCTCCAGCTCCTGCCGGTGTGCGCGCTCCGCGTCATCCTTCGCAATCTGGTCCTGTACGTGCCACCACACGCCGCCCGCGATCAGAGCGCTCGCCGACACCAGCGCGGTCACTACGATCAGCCGACGCGTAAGCCAGGACGGCCGGCCCTGACCGGTGCCTTCCGGCACTAATGCCTTCTTCGGGTCCTGCGGACCGGACGGCTCCGCGTCCTGCGAACCACCGGCCGGGGCTGTCGCAGGACTGCCCTGCTCCGGAACCTCAGGCTTCTGCACGGAGGCCTCGGGGCGCCGGTCCTCCAGCGGGGCCTCGGAGCTCACAGGCGGATCTACCTGGGCACCGCCCTGCAATAGGGCCATGGTGTCGTTCGCGTCCGGCTCAACGAGTGCCACGACATCGTCGGGAGTCTGCTGGCCCGTAATTTGCCGGCGTTTGCTCGCCCACTGGGCCCGGCGCTGAGCCAGTTTGACGCCCTCCCAGTGTCCGCGCCAATCCTTGATCAGCGCGGAGTCGACCCGACCTTGCTCGGCAGCCTGCTTGCCGCGCGGGGTGGTGACGATGCGGACGAACTCGAGGAGCGACTCGAGGGAGGGCAGGCGTTTGCCGGTGAGCATCTCGTTCAGGCCTGTAGTGGTCAGGCGTGGCCGCACCGAGGCGGAGGCGATGGTCGCGTAGGTGGGGGAGCCGCCGGATATGTGGAGGAGATTCAGCTTCTCGGCGAAGGCGGCCAATGCGCGCTCGTATGCCTCGATCGCCTCGCGGTCCTGCGGCTCGACCCCACGTTCTTCGGCTGCCATCAAACCCTCCTACCTGTGCGGAAAAGCCACGCTAGAGGGGGGTGAGACCGTACGTATGCGGAACGCTCCGAATGGTTCCGAACGCCTCGACCCGTCCGGAACCAGCCCGAACTCCACCTGCCGAAACGGAAGGCCGTCCGGGTCCGGGCGGGCCCGTACGAATCACTGGGAACCCGGCAGGAGAGCCGCTCTCCTGGAGTCATGACCACAACCGGCACCACCCCACAGACACCCGACCCCGACCCCGACCGGCTCCCCACCACCCGTGGACCGGAGCCGGAAACCAGGACGCACCGCGTCCCCGACGCCGTGGTCCTGGTCGCGCTCCTCGCCACCTGCGCCGGCACCTACCTCACCGTCGGCGAAGCCGGCTTCGCCGGCGTCATCAGCGCCGTAGCCGCCCTCTACGGCACATGGCGCGCACGCCGCTAACGCGGAGGCGAGCAGGGGACCCCTTGCCGCACGGCCTTCCGATCCATGTCAGAAGGCGCGGGCACGCGCAGGCCAACGGCGGCAGCCGCACGCCGGCACCCCGCGCGGACAGCGGCCAGCTCGGCCCGCACGTCCACCCCCGGCCGCTCACCGGCGGCCGCACAGGCCCGGGCAGCCGCCGTGTGCAGCTCGGGCCTGTGCGGTCGCACCGTCGCCGGGAAGCGCAGTGAGTTCGGCGGCGTCCGCGACCGCGCCGACCAGCCGCGACACCTCGGCCAGCCCAGACACCGACCGGGGGACATGGACGCCGAGCATCCCGGACACCCACTCTGCGCACGTCCGCCGCGTCCATGTCCAGGCGCAGCCGCTGGAATCGGAGAGGGTGGCGGTAGATGCCGCCGTGGTCGATGGCGCGGTCGGCGTTGACTTCGGCGACCAGGGGGGGTGGACGAGGATGGTGTCGAGGACGTCGCGGCTCCCCCACGTCGCGGAGAAGCGCACGCCCTCCCATGGGTGTCCGGGCGCGGCCGCGGTGAGGTGCTCGGCGACCTGTCGGGCGGCTTCCGGGCGCAGCGGTACGGTCCGGCCGACCGCGCGCAGCCGGCCGGCCTGGTCGTGGCGGCCCAGGACGAGGAGCTGCGGGCGGGTGAGGGTGCCGGTGATCGCTCCGATGATCGTCTCCGTGGTGTCCCGTCTTCTGATCTTGGTCCAGCCGCGGTATCCGGGCAGGTAGCGCTGGGACATGCTCTTGATCAGGATGCCTTCGACGCCGGACACGTCGGTCCAGGACGTCAGCCATTCCCGCGCCTTGTCCAGGTCCGTCGTCTGCGGGCAGAGCGTCCACGGGGCCGTCAGGGCGTGCTCGGAGAACAGGTTCTCCAGCAGGGTGCGCCGCTCGGCGTAAGGGCGCGTCAACAGCTCCTGGCCGTCCTGCTGCAAGAGGTCGAAGGCGACCAGGTAGGCCGGCCACCGGGCGGCCAGGGCAAGGGCGCCGCGGGCGCGGGTGGCGGCCCGGCGCTGCAACGCCTCGAACGACAGGCGGCCTGCCTCGGGGTCCCAGACGACCAGTTCGCCATCGAGGACCAGGCCGTGCGGCAACTGTGCCTCGGCGGCCGCCACCAGGTCCGGCCATCGGTCCTGGACCAGCGCCCCGCGGCGGGTTTGCACCAGCACCGTGCCGCCCGGGCTGGCCGGGGTGAACAGCAGCGCCCGGTGACCGTCCAGCTTCTGTTCGTACGCCAACCCCGCCCGCACAGCGGCCGGGCCCGGCACGGCTTCCGCGGCCTGCGCCAGCATCGGCTCAACCGGCGGCCTCAGCGTCACAGGGCCTCCCTCACGGCTTGCCTGCCCCTTCTTCCAGGGTCCGCCAGACCTGCCGGAGGCGGCTCTGCAGGACGGCTGTCGCGTCATCCATCCGAGGGGCGCAGCGGGGCTGTCAGGGGCGCCCTGCGGGGCGTGTGCGGCACGGTGGCGGCATGCGTCGCTGGTCCCTGCCCCTGCTCCTTGTCGCGCTGCTCGCGGCCTCGGGATGCGTCACCGTCCACCCCGTCCCTACCCGGCCCGCCGGGGCCTCGCCCGTCGCGGTCTCGGAAGACCACAAGCACCCCGTCGACCGCCGGCACGCACGGCCGGACACGGGAGCGGCGCTGCCCCTCTCCCCCATGCCCGAGTCTGCGGCTGTGCCTCCGACCGGCGCCGCTACGGAGGCCGGTCGTGCTCCCGCGCCGGCCCGTCCCGCGCCCGCGGCCCGCCAGGCGTCCGGCGAGAATCAGGCCGCCCGGCGGGCTCCCGACCGCAGGGCCGAAGGCCCGGTACGGCCGCGCCGGGCAACCCCGCCCCGGCCTGCCGTGCGCCCCGCCGCCAAACCCAAGCCCAGGAAGGTGAAGCGGCCGACCCGTACGCACGCACCGCACCGTCCGGTACGCGCTCCCGGGGCGGGGCCCGGGGACATGAGGGAGCTGTGCCGCGCCGCGCACGGCGTCACCAGCCCTGCCGTGGCCGCGCTCTGCCACCAGACCTACGGGTGACTGAGCGCCCTAGATGGCCCGTCTGGCCAACTGCACGCTCACTTCCGCCTTGACACAGCAACCACCCGCCCGGCGGCACGCTAAGTGTCTGATTGGCTACAGGCTGGGAACGCGGCCAGCGCGTCCACACATACGGGAGCAGCGATGAGTGCAACGCAGGGCGAGCGCATCAATCCGGCAGCCCAGCTGGGCTTCCAGCCCGGCCAGGTCGTTCAAGAGTTCGGCTTCAATGACGATGTCGACCATGAACTCCGCGAGGCCATCCAAGAGGCGACGGGTCAGGACCTCGTCAACGAGGACTACGCCGACACCGTCGATGCCGTACTGCTGTGGTTCCGTGACAACGACGGCAATGTCACCGACGCCCTGCTGAACTCCATCGCGCAACGCGAAGACGGCGTCGTCATCTGGGTCCTCACCCCGAAGGCCGAACGCGACGGGTACGTCGCGCCCAGCGCCATCTCCAAAGCGGCGAAGACCGCCGGCCTTTCTCAGACCAAGAGCGTCAGCATCGCCAAGGACTGGACCGGCACCCGACTCGTCCTACCAAGGCGGTAACCACGGGCGAGCCTGACACCCTGCAAGGAGGGCCCACCCCAGGCAGGAGCGGGAGCTCCTTGCGGGGCGGGACGGTCTCGCACTGGGGCGGGTCAACCATCGGTGAGACAGGACAGCAGCCCTAGATGATGACCGGAGCGTGGCGTTCGCGGAGGAAATCGAACACGTGTTTCACTGGGGGTGTGAGACCACCGTTCCGCTTCCCCGAGGACCGGATCACGCTCCAAAGGGCGTGGCAGCAGACGTACGCCGAGCTTGCGCAGGCCCCCGCCGGGGCCGGTACGACCGCGCTGCGGCGCCGGCTGATCACCCTCTCCGGAACCTTGTGCACCCACCCCTCCTGGGCGGCCCCCGCCGCCTGGCGAGCCGGCAGCGCCGAGCTGCGGCGCGCCGCCCGCACCCACACCTCCGCCCCAACGGACGGGGAGGCAGCAGCATGAACGAGCAGACCACCACCAAGCCCCGCCCACAGGTCGTCACCTGGGCGCCCAGCCAGACCGGCCCCTGTGCCCGGTGCGGATCTCCCTGCGCGCGGTACGGCGCTCCGGCGTCACCCCTCTGCGTTCCCTGTAAGCAGGCGCGGCAAGAGCTGCTGGCGCGCTCCTGACCGTGTCCGACGCTTCTCCGTCGGCCCCGATCACTTTGGTCCTCCCCGACGGGCAGGCCATCGAGCGGGTACGGCTCTACGAGCGCCAGCAGCTCGACTCCGGATTGTGGATGTACCGCATCGGCGTCCCCCTCTGGCAGACGGCCGCCGGGGGCGGCGTCGAGCCGGCCGAGTACGGCACGTGGGTCACCGCCGAGCAGCTGCGCCCGCTGCCCGGAGCGACCACGGCGGTGATGAAGCGGCGGCTCTTGGTGAGCTTCTCGTGGATCACCGAGACCTCGTATGCCTGGAGCTCGGCCGCGTCCGAGCCGACCGTGCGGTACACGAACAGCGCACCACGGTCGAGCGGTGAGCCACCGCGTGCCGGCCAGGACGAGTGCCGCGATAGCGGGGGCGCGGGAGCCTTGTCAGCGGACGACGTCGAAGACGTTCTTCTGCAGCCCGTTCGCGTACGCCTCGTGCTCGACGAGCTTCAGCTTCTGGGTGTCCTTGTCGGTGGCGCTGAAGAGCCGCTTGCCCGCGCCGAGCAGCAGCGGGAAGACAACCAGGTGGTAGCGGTCGATCAGGTCGGCGTCCGAAAGGGCCTGGTTCAGGGAGGCACTGCCGTGGACGATGATCGGGCCGCCCTCGGTCTCCTTCAGCGCGGCGACCTCGTCGAGCGAACGCAGGATCGTCGTCTCGCCCCAGTTCGACACCAGGTCGTCCTCGGTGAGGGTGGTGGAGACGACGTACTTCGGCATCACCTTGTAGTCGGCGAAGTCCGCCATGTCGGGCCACACCGGGCTGAACGCCTCGTAGCTGGTCCGGCCCAGCAGGATCGCGGCAGCTTCCTTCTGCTCCCGGCCCTTGATCTCGAACGCCTCGGGGAGGAACTCGACGTCCTTGAAGGTCCACCCGGAGTTGCGGTAACCGGGCTCGCCTCCCGGGCCCTCCACGACGCCGTCGAGCGATATGAAAGCGGTGCTGATCAGGGTACGCATCTCAGATTCCTCGGTGTCTCGTGTCTGGATCTCAGCAGGTTCGGCCGATGCACACTTCGACCACACCCATGGCTACGGTGCAGCCATCATGATCTATGACTGTGGATCATGGAGAAACTCATCGGCCGTCGCGCGGCTGACAGCAGTCAGGAGCACTGGCACCTCAACATCCGGGAGCCCAGCCCCAAGCTGAGGAATAGCGCACAGTCGAAATACCGCCTGCGGCGGGGGGAGGGCATCTGCGCAAGGGAGGGCGGCCGGGTGCCGGTGAGGGCCCAGGCGAGCATGTGGGCGGTGTTGCGGGTGTGCACCCACTCAGCGAGAGGATGCGGCCCGTCGGTGCCGGTGAGGGTGGCGCTGATGATCCGGTCCGCGTCCATCGCCGCGTCCAGCAGGGCGACAATCACCGCGTCCGCGCCGAGCCCGGCCAGCCGTCGCCGGAGCCCCAGCAGATCCACCGCGCGCATATGTGCGATGGGCCGCCGGCCCGACTCCCACCCTTGCACTGTGGCCAGGTCCGCCCCCAGCGCCTCGGCCATCGCCGCCTGCGTGAGCGGGACCGACTCCCGTGCCGTGCGCAGCACAAAGCCCGCGATCGTGCCGGTGATTGGTCTCGCGGTCATCGAGCGCTCCCGGTGCGGCCCTTGCGGTAACACGTACCCAGGGTCAGTCCTACCTCACCTAGAGCGACCGTACGTTCATCTCGCGGGATCGGCCAAGCCCCTTGCGTGGGGCCGAGGTTGATGCCGCGCCCCCGGCAGCCGACCGCAGACGTCCTTCCCCGGTCCCCTGCGGCTGGCTGCATTCCCTCGACCGAGGAGTGCACCATGACCGAGCCCCTGCCGCCGTCGCCCGCTGGCCCGGCAGATCCAGGATCAGCCTGAGTACGCGCCCTGGGACGCGTTCAGCAGCCCCGACCCAAGTCCGGCACTGGTGGAGCGGGCCGCGCAGGGATGGGAACGATTCCTGCGGGGCACCCGTCCCGAACAACGGCCAGGAAGGCTGGCCGAGCAGCGGTGAGCGCGGAGGACCTGTGCGGCTACCGGCCGGATCCCCTCGGCGGCAGGCGCCTTCGGGGCATCGCGAGCGGCACGGAGGGCGAGCTGATGGCTGTGGTCGCCGAGGAGATCCCGGACTTCGAGGGTGTCCTGATGACTGTGCCACTCGCCTGCGTGCTCCCCCGGTGCGGAGCGCGGCGACTGCGGACGTCCCTGACGAACGTCGGAGTGCTCGGGTGAGTCCGTTACGAGGGTGACGTCAGCGTCTGGCCGTGCTGGTCTACGTCGTCCTGGTCTGCGCCTTGGTCGTCGTGCTCGCCGCCGTCGGCACGCCCGGCTCATAAGCCCGCAAGCTCCCCGCCCCGCCGGTCTCGCACGCTCCGGCGTATGCGGGGGTTTCCAGTGCCATCCGAGGAAGGACCGAGGATGTACCCCGTCTCCCCGAACACCGTATTGGCGAACGCCCTGGGCAACGCCGAGGACGTCCTGGCGCCCCGCATCCACGACGCCAAGCCCGACCGGATGGTGTTCGTTGTGGGCACGCAGATCAACGGCGCACCCCACATCGGCACCTCCCTGGTCCAGTCCCTCACCTTTGCGGCGGCGGCCCGGACGCGCGACCGCTATGGGGTGCCGGTCGCCGTCACGTTCGGCGCCCTCGACAACGCGCCGTACGAACTCGTCACCGACCCGGTCAGCGGCCACCGCTACCAGCGTGCATACGCCCAGGCCCTGGGAGAGCAGCAGGTCAGCACACAGGTCGACGCCCTGTACCGACCCATGTTCGACGCCCTGTCGGGCGCGACCGGTATCCCGTACCTCGTCGAGATGTACTCGGACCAGCAGCGTTCCGAGACGTATCGCCAGACGTGGCTCCGACTGCTGCCCCGGCTGGACGCCTGCCGGTGGTGGCTTGCCCCGTCGACTGGCGTTCCGCACGTCCGCGTGCCCTGCCCGCAACCCGGCTGCGGCTGGGCGGAGAAGCACGCCGAGCGGACCCGCGTCATCATCGAGGGCAAGGAAAGGGTCAACGTCTCTGCGCAGTGCCTCCACCATGGGCCCTACAGCGGGACCATCGGGCCCCCTCACGGCGCGTACCTGGACCTCTCCACCCTCTACCGGAACCTGGTCAAGGAACTCGCCCTGTCCGCCGACTCCAGGGCCCTGCACGTCATGGTCAAGGGCGGCGACTGGGTGTTCGGGTCCAACCTGGTCGACGGCGCCCTCCAGGCCGCCGGACTCACCCAGGGCCGGCTCCCCGCCCGGCTGTTCTGCCCCCAGGTCGTCACCGACACGGGCGCCAAGCTGTCCAAATCACTCATCCGTGAAGGCCGGGCACCATTGCCCAAGGGCGCGGAGCCGTGGATGCTCGACACCAGGCTGTGGTCCGGCACCACAGCGGAGTACGCGGAGCGCATGCTGGCCCTGGCGGAGAGCCTGTTCTCCGATCCCCGGCATTTCTTCCGCTCGTACTCGGCGGCCGAGCTGGGCCGCCTGATGACGACCGCAGGGAGCCGTACCGCAGCATGAGCACAACCCCCGACACCCGCATCCACGAACTCAACCTCTACAAGCAGTACTTCGACCTGGTCGCCGCCGGACGCAAGACAACCGAGGTCCGCGTGAAGTACCCCCGACTGGAGAACCTGGCCGCCGGCGACCACATCCAGTTCTCCGTCAAGGGCACCGACGAGAGCTGCCTGGTCCGCATCCTGGCCGTCACCGAGTACCCATCCTTCGAAGCCCTGCTGGACGGCGAAGGTGCGGGCCGCGTCAACCCCACTTCCATCCGCGAGCAGCAACTGGCCAACATCCGCGCGATCTACGGCCCCGAGAAGGAAGCCCTAGGTGTACTCGCTATCCGGATGGAACTCGTCTGAACCACACACCGCCGCCCCCTCCTTCGCGTCCAGGAAGGGGGCGGAGTGCTGACCGGCATCGGTAGGGTGCTGCCCTGCTCCAAGGAGGCTGGGTGTCACGAAGGCGCACCGACGCTACCGGGGGGCTACTCGATCACGGAAACCAGCCGTCTTGGACGCGGCGGGAGAGCAGTTCGGGGTCAGTCGAAGTCGAAGGTGGCGACTACCGGAGCGTGGTCGGACTCGGGGTACTTGCTGTCGGTGGCGAAAGCGATGGAGTCGTCGTGGAGGATCTCGTTATGGATCTCGGAGCCGCGGTAGTGGGCAAGGAGGTTGCGGGTGACGAGCATGTGGTCGATCATCTGGCCACGGCCGTGATGGAATAGGGTGTAGCGGGCCTCGCTGGGGATGGTGTGCTCAATGGGGACCAGGACCCGGCTGGCGAGGTCTCCGTTGTTGGTGTCCTCGACGTTGCCGCAGATCGCCAGCACGGGAACTTCTTCGGGCTCGGCGTTGAAGTCACCGGCTACGATGATGCGTGCGTCTGGATCGTCGTCGAGGATCTGGTCGATGAGGCGCCTGACTTCCAGGGCCTGGCTCATGCGCTTCATGGACGACAGGAAGCTGCCTTCGGCCCAGCTGTCGGCGCTGGCCCAGATGCCCTTCTGGGAGTCGATCACCTGGCCGGGGATATCGCTGGGGATCTTGGATTTCAAGTGCACGGTGATGACGTGCAGCAGCCTGCCGGGGGCTGCGTGATCGATGTCGATCTGCGCGTGCAGGATGGGCCGCTCGATACCGATCGGGACCGGCCCCGGGTCGCGGGGGTTGGCAGTGAGCCGCTGATAGCGGGGCTCGGCGACCAGGTCGTTCTTCAGCTGCTGGTGCTTGAGAACCGGCAGGTGAGTGGCGATCACCAGGTTCCGCACGTCGAAGACCGCGTCGCTCTCAGGCTTGGTACTGACCAGGGGCGCGCTGTCGAGGTTGGTGCCGGCGAGCAGCTCCTTCAGCGCGAGCAGGTCGCGCGGCTGCCCGGGGCGTTCCTGCCCGTGGACTTCCTGGAAGCAGGCGATGTCCGCCCGCAGCCGCGTGATCTGTGGCTTCATCAGCGTGATGCGTTCAGCCAACGACGGGTGTTCCGTCGGGAGGGTCTCGTCGAAGTTCTCGAGGTTGAACGTAGCAATCCGGATCTGTGTCACAGGTGCCCCCAGGGCTCTCCATGGCCGGGACACGCAGCGTAACCAGAGCCTGCTGATGGTGCAGGTGAGGCGCGCCCGGCGTTTCGCCGATTCTCAGGCGCGCCCGGTCCCACTGCCGCAGCCCTGAGCCGCCGGGCTTGGCCCTGGGCACCCCGGAGACGGGGCCGGTCCACCGAACGGGAGGGGTGGCGTGTCGGGCGTACACGGCAAAGTGCTCACCCGCGGGGGGGAGGTGAGCCCCTGTCCGCGCCGACCGGGGTGGAGTGGACCAACCTCTACTCCCCGAAGGACTACGTGAACCAGTGGGCGGGCCTCTCGCACCTCGCTGTGGGGTCTCCGACGTCGAGGTGGACAACGACAAGGCCTTCCATCAACCACCCCCGCTGTTCAGCGGCTCCAGGGAGCGGCCGGCAGCTCCGCGGCGCGGCCCTCCAGCATCAGCGTCAGGCGCCTCTTGGAGGTGTCCGCCTGGGCACGCAGCAGCTCCACGATCTCATCGAAGTCGATGGTGAAGCGGACCTTAGCCAGGCACTCCTGCGTGTCACGGCTCTTGGCGCGGGCCAACACGAAGATCCGGCTGAGCACCTGGTCGAGCTTGACAGCACGGCGTCCGACCGTGCCGTCCGGGTCGACCTCCACGTCGTTCTGCCAGTACGCATCGGGGTCGAAAAAGATCATCGGCGTGAATTGAGCCGCGTTCGCCGCGTAGTAGTTCTCCTCCACGTCCTGGAAGATCTCGCGGAGCGTGCCGCCCCCGCCCCGGGCGAACACGATGCCCGCCAGCGACTGCGCGACCAGCGCCTCCTCCCGGATGCTGTTCTGGAAGTACTTGGCGTACACCGTCGCAAAGGGCGTGGTCGGCTCCTGGCCGTAGCGCCATGTAGGGATGGCAAGGCTCGCGCCGCGCTGTGACGGACACAGGTCCCGCGCGGCCAGCGCCACAACGAGCCAGTGGTTTGCCGCCTCCAGGACGGCCTTCTGCTCCGGTCTGATCGACCCGTCCGACTCGAACAGCGGCTTAAAGAGCGTTTTGTCCCGGCAGAGGTGTTTGGCAGCTTTTGGGGCAGCGGAGTGGGCTGGGACTGCTGAGGTCGGGGTCGTTATCCGTGACGTGAGGGACGGTTGACGCCATTGCCGGCCGGGTTTCCGCCCGTTCGCTCCTGTCTGATCCCAAGGCGCCCCCGCTCACCCCTGTTTGCGCCCTGTGGCTGCGTGTCTGCCGACGGAACTATCGAAACATGTCTCGACAGCGGTCGTATCCGAGTGACCTGTCCGATGCCCGATGGGAACTACTCGAGCCCATTCTGTCGGCCTGGCGGGGCGCGCGGCGAGGGAAGGGTCTGGACATCGGGCGGCCGCCCGAGCACGACCTGCGACGGATCATGGACGCGGTCTTGTATGTGGACCGGACCGGGATCCCCTGGCGCTACCTTCCCCACGACTTCGCGCCGTGGGAAACCGTCTACGGATACTTTGCCGCCTGGCAGAAGGACGGTGTATTTGACCAGCTCAACGGCCTGCTCCGCCGACTGGTCCGGGAGGCCGCAGGCCGGGACGCCGAGCCGAGTGCGTGCGTGCTGGACGCGCAGAGTGTCAAGACCTCCGCCAACGTCCCGGCCGCCGGCCAGGGCATCGACGCGGGCAAGAAGATCGCAGGACGCAAGCGCCACATAGGCGTCGACACCCTCGGCCTCCTCCTCGCCGTCTGGGTCACTGCGGCCAGCGTCTCCGACAACGTCGGCGGCATCCACCTGCTCTCGCACATCGCCCAGGCCCACACCCCAGGGTCACCAAGGCCTGGGCCGACACTGGCTACCGGACCAAGGCCATCGATCACGGCGCCACCCTCGGCATCGACGTCGAGGTCACCCGCCGTGACCCGGGCCAGAAGGGCTTCAAGGTCATCCCGCGGCGCTGGGTAGTCGAGCGGACCTTCGGCTGGTTGATGAACCACCGCCGCCTCGCTCGCGACTACGAAACCCACCCACACCGCTCCGAAGCCATGATCCGCCTCGCGATGATCGACCTGATGAGCCGCAGGCTCACACGAGAATCGACTCCGAACTGGAAGGACTCATAGTCGCCGGGCCACGCTGACCCGCGCATTTTCGTCCCTCATTGCCTGCGGCCAGCGGTCATCAATGACACCCGCCGCTTCCCGGCAAGCGCCGCAGGCGTTCTCCCGCTCCGGCAGCCACCAGTAGTCGGACGGCGACATGCCAGCTTCCTGGATTCCGCACAGCGTCCTGTCGAAAATGCCGAAGGCGTGGGAGACGTCGGCGGGAAGGCCGTCCGCGACAGCCCGCTCCCAACGCATCCCCACGGGCAAATACGGCGGCCGCGCGACCTCGAACCACTCACCACCCACACAGGTAGAGGCGTAGCACCAGCAACAGGACCAGATCTCCGAGTGCGTCACCGCCGGCAGCGCCGGCCATCGCCACATCGCCCGTCCACACACATCGCACTCCACGGGCGGAGCCTCACACGCCTCCACGCGTGGACCCAATCCGCTGACACCACGCTACTTACCAAACACCCTTGCCAGGACAAAACGCTCTTTCAGGCCCTCGCGTCGCTGATTTGCTCTGCGCGCCCCACGGGTGTCTCCTGGAAGAGAGGCGTACCAGCCAGGCGGACAATACGGAAGTGTTCCGCATGAATAATACGTGGATTTGTCCCAATTGCAGTGGGGAAGCCAGTCCGAATTCGTCCTTCTGTAGTTATTGTGGCCACTCCTTCAGCTCGTTGGTTGATAGGTCCTCAGAGCCGCCGCCTCCTAACCCCCCGCCCCGGACGGGACGCGCTGGTGGCGAAGGATGGAGCGCTCCGCCGGACCGAAGCACGCATGGTGACGAGCGCGCGGCGCATCCGCCGCCACCTGCTGCCCATCCAGGGCGCACTTCTGCTGCCCTTCCGGTTGGCAGCGGGCACGCTGAAGGTCAAGTGCGCGGTGTGCAGGCACGATCCGAGTCGCGCGGCGATCAAGGGTCAGAGTCGATATGGACCTTCCGGATCGAGCGATACGACGACTCAGGTAACCGGGTGTCCCTCATACCCGTAGAAATGAGGGGCCTTACATTCGAGGGTTCTGTGAGCGACGGCGACTCGGTTCGGGCAAGTGGGCGGATGCGCGCCGGGACACTTCGTGTGACCCGGTTGGAGAACCTCACCACCGGAGCCACCGTACGTTCCAAGGGTGTACCTAAAGCCGCCGTCATCCTGGCAGTGATCGTGTTCGTCGTAATCTTGATCGTGTTTGCATGGCTTGCCTATCAGATGTTCTCCGGTCCACCGCCCGGCTTTGAAGAGCCCGAGTGACTCCTCCCAGCCTCAACGATGTGGTTTCCCAACACAAGCCAGCGAGCATCCCGCGCTGCGGGGCCCCCGAGACGCTTCTGCTGGGACCGGTAACCCGATGGGACCGGTATGCCGTCACTACACACGCAGAGTTGAAGCGTCTTAAACTGGGTGGATGCCTCATCCGTCGCTGGCATCGCTGGTGGGTCGGGTCAGGAGAGTGCCAATAATTCTGCGCACTGAACGCGGAAGCTCGTAAGTATCGGCCGCGAGCATTTGCTGGGCGAAGCACAGCCCTACGCGTCTTCTGCTTTCTTCGATCCGGGTGCGCTGTTCAGGCGATGCGTCGTCGGGTGGATACTCCATCAGCTCGAACGTCGCGGAATCACACACTTGCCATGTAGCGTCCCGGCTACTGTCACCTCTGTCTGTCGCATCGGCCGCCGCCCAAGAGGCGTCGTATTGACCCTCGGCCACTAGGTCGGCTGCTGCTCCTCGGTACAAGCATGTGTGTTCCGGGCAGATTTCGTTGCAGGCCGGATATGGCGGGACGTCGCAGGCGTGCTGAGCTATAGCAAAGGCGCGAAAGGCGTCGATCGCGGAGGCGCGCCGATCCGCTGGTGCGAGCAGCGCTTGCCGCAGCCGATCCGCGTAGTGAAGTGTGGCGCTATACGTCCACCCTGCCTGTGCGCCTCGGCGTTCGGCGTACCAGTCCGGGGCGTGCGCGGCAAGGCAGCGCAATAGGATCGTCTCCTCAATGGGTGGTGCCCGGTGAGGGCGGACGATCTGCACGAGATCCTGCCAGGTACGTTCGAGGCTGCCTGCGTCCGCCAGGAGGGACAGCACAATGCGGGTGAACGTCCGGCGCACAAGACCTTGGTCCAGCAGCGACCGCGCGGCAGTGCACTCCTCGGCATGACCTACGCAGGCTGCCACGCAGGAGTGTCTGGCTAGCCAGAGATCATCCCAGCGGCCGGACGTGCGCCAGGCCGCCATGGCGTTCCGCACCGCGGCATCATCGGTCTCCCGGATCAACCTGTCGTCCTTCGTCGGCGGCACCTGCACCAGCACAGGGGCGTCGGCTCCGTATCCGAAGGCTGCGGCGCGGCCGACCGCCAGCGGGACCAGCGCGTCGGACTGCGCCTGGTCCATGCTCATCGTGCTGGCCAGGGCGAAACGGTCGTCGGCGGCGACCGTCCGATGCGCCAGCTTCAAGAGGGTGTTCTTCAACACCTCAGGAGCCAGCCGGGTCGGCACCTGGTCGGCGATGACGACGCCCTGTCCGTACGCGCGGATCTCTGACAGCAGATTTGTGAAAGTCTCGACCGCGCTGCCCCGCGGATCGGCGACGTTCTCACTCCGCACTGGCTGTGCGGCGCCCAGCAGGCGGTGTGCTTCCTCGACGACGAACAGGTGAGTGAGCCCGGGCCGCTGCCCCTGTGCGCGGCGGTATTCTGCGAGCCGCACCAGCAGAAGGCCCATGATGAACGCTTTGTCGTCGTCGCTCCCCATCGACTCAAGTTCTACAACCGTCGGCGCTGCAAGCAGTTCGGCCATCGACAGGGAGCGTGGTACGTCAAGCAGCGCGCCCTTGCCACCGAGGCGCAGGCTGTTGATTCGGGTTGTCAGCGCGGCCTCGACATTTGCGGTGACTTCCGGGTCGTATCCCAGCGAGCGGGTGACCGCGGGGAACTTGGCGGCGAGATCGCTCAGGGTAGGAAAGGCCGACCAGGCCGGTACATGCTCGTCCAGGCGGTGGTTCGTGTCAGTCCGCAAGTCCCAGCCACGGTCCTCGTACACCTCGTGAAGGCAACGCTCCAGCACTTGTGGTAGCGGTGCCCACATGCCGAACGCGCCCTCGAAGGCGGCACGCAGCAAGTCGACATGCGCTGCGACAGAGGCTCCTTCGGGGACGTCGAACGGGTTGAGGCGCAGCGGTGAGACTGTCTCCCGGCCTAGGGTGAACACGCGCAGAGCCGGACCGACGACCGGGTCGCGCAGCAGCGCGCGGTACTCCGCCTTAGCCGGCTCGACCACGAGGAACGGAATGCCGGCGGCAGCCACCTGGCGGATCAGGTGGAGAACTGAATTGCTCTTACCGGAGCCAGTCACACCGGCGACGAACACGTGCCGAGCCAGCGAGTCAATGGGAACAGTGAACGCTGTAGCACTCGGCCGGTCCCGCTCTACCACCGAACCGATGGCCACGCTTGGGTCCGTGCTGGGTGGAGGCGACACATTAAAGCGCGGCACGATGCGGACACCGAAGCCCGCCGTTTCCAAGGCCGGCATGTGCACGTACCCGGCAAGCTGAGGCGAGCTCAACAACGTCTGTGCGGAGAAGGGATGCTGGTAGCCACTGGGGCCAGGCTGCTCCGCGCCCTCAGGCAGGGCCCAGCAGGCTGCCAGTTGGGCGATCGTCGGATGCGCCGTCGTGCGTACCGGCTCCGGCACCGAAAGCGCGCCCGCGAATACGGCCCGCCAGGCACTGGTCAGCGCCGCGACATCCCGCGGGCGGGAACCAAGAAGGTAGACACCGGTGCGCCAGCCACCACGCCCCTGAGCATCCGCCAACGCGTCAAGACGTCGCTGTAGCAAGGTCTGGTAGTGCTCAGCGAGGGGACTGCGTACCCCAGACGCTTGCACAGCAGCGGCCACCGCACGCATTTCGTTGAGGACTCGATTGCGGTCCGCGCCAAGCTCGGTGGCACCAACAGGCACCGCAAGCACGAGCGCAGCCCAGCGCAAACCTGTCATCGATCGCACCAGACGGTCGATCGGCAGCGCGCCGTCCCGCGGGTCAGCGAGCAACGGGGCCGGCACACCGAGACCTAGCGCGCCATAGCCAAATTCCGAGGTCGCGGCACTCCCGGCCGAAACGTCAACAGCCGGATAGGAACCGTCGAGCATGCCGCACAGCATTGCTTGCCGAGCATCGAGCGCCGCGTCACCCATGCCCTCCGGAGCCCAGGTGCCTAGCCCCACCGACACTCCGTCGCCTTGACCTTCGAGCAGGAACGCGACCGGCACCCCTGCGCCGGAAAGGCCCACGAGCAACGGCAGCGTTGGCGGCTCAATCGCCATGCCTTCTGCATGTGGCGCAGACGTGCGTGTCGGCTGGCCGACTCCTGTCACGCGCAGCATACGCCGGACATCCGGGGGCACGATCGTCGCCGTGTCGCTGGCAATAGCAGGAACGAGTTGAGTGCGCTGCAGATAATCGACAGTCGCGGTGGTGACTGGATCGTAAACCATCAGAACACCCGGTCGGGATGGGCCACTGACGCGGCTTGGTTGTGGCTGCGGTTGACAGTGTGGTCGCGAGTGCGGCGCATACTCCTCACCTCGCTTCTAACGTTATCCGACGTCCAACAAAAACGCGTGGGGAGTCTGCGTGATCATCGATCAAAGTTTGCGTGGTCGCGGAATCTGAGGTTTAGCGTTAGGTTGATGTGTGTAGAACTTTTCGTCTTGCTGCACGCTTGCTTCCATATAAAAGGGTGCGTGAAAAGCGATCTTACCGATTCGGGCCGGGCTTGTCTTGGCCACGAGCCAAATTCGCTGGCCGTCCATGTGATGTGCGTGGCCGTCTGAGTTACGGCAAGGTACCGGAAAGTGACTGACCGAAATGGAGAAGGCAGGGGAGATCAGAAGCCTCCTGCCGAGGGCAAGGGCACGAAACCCCCAGAGGGCGCGGGCGGCCTCCTGCCGAGGGCAAAGGCACGAAACCCCCAGAGGGCGCGGGCGGAAAGCCTCCTGCCGAGGGCAAAGGCACGAAACCCCCAGAGGGTCTTACCCCACAGGGGAAACGCCTGTGGGAGGGAGGGCGGTTCACACCAGAGGGGCAACGCCGATTCGACGAATGGAAAAATACGCCGGAAGGGAAAAGATCCCTTGCGGAAAGGGAGGCGGAGAAGCGCAGAGAGAGTTCGCCGAAGCCGCCGGATCCCTCCGAGGGAAATCGATCACAGCGGAATTCGGAGGTGCGAGACAATAAGCCGGCGGGTGGGGGCCTTGCGAGAGAGATGCAAGACGTACTCAACCAACAAGGCGCTGGCATCCCAGACCCTCCAAATGCGCCTTTCCGCCCAGGTCAGCCATGACTGTCGCTTCCCGTCGTCGATTCTTCCCCTGAAGCACCATCGAGAGCCGCCTCGGCAGTCGTGCCCGGCGGGCGCCACGGGTTCGGGACCGGACCTGTCAGCGGGTCGGGATCAGTACCTCCGTCCCTGGCCGAGATCGCCCAGTGCTTTAGAGGTCGTTTTATCCCGCTGTTATATCCCGGAATCTGCTATTTGGGCTCTGGGCCCGCTTTCGTAAGCAGGACGACACGCCTCTCGCTCCAAATCTGGCCGACAGGTCGGTATGACTGATATTGACGAGAGTGGGAGCTGACCCGGCCCTGCACGACAACCGCGACCTCAAACCGTCGGTGAACTCCACCTTCAGGCCCTGGGCGCGGCGGCCGCCGTCGCGGAAGTAGACCTGGCCGAGGGCTTCGGCGGCGATCTTCAGGAGGTCTTGCTCGCTGGCGCCGTTTTCCCGGGCGGTGAAGAGCGCCTCGGCGTACTGCGGGGGCAGTGCCTGAGGGGGCAGGGCGCGGACGCGGGCGTCGTCCGTGGTGTTGTCGTCGGCGGTGCACCCGAAACGGGCCGTGGTAGTCAGCACGATGCCGTCGGTGGAGGCGGCCTTCTTCTTGGCCTTGGCCCTCAGCTGCGGCTGCCACCGCTTCTTGACCTCGCGCTCTATGCGGGCGGCGAGGTCGTGGCGGGGCCGCTTCAGCTGTCCCTTGACGTACCGCTCCACGGTCCGCTGGGACACCCCGAGCGCGGCTGCGGCCGCCTTGGTGCCCTTGAGCTGCTTGACCAGGTACTTTATCTGCGCCTGGGCACTCTTGGGGGCGGGGCGGGTGAACACCTTCTCCAGAGCGCGGTCCAGGCTGTCCCCGAGCGAGCTGACCATCGTCTACTCCCCGTCGTCGTCGGCCGGGCGGCCGTTCTTGATGTTCCGGGCGATGTTGAACAGGCCCCCGTTCTTCTCGAACTGCTCCTCGGCCCACAGCACGGTCTGGGTGCCCTCGTGCTTGACCATCCCCGGTGAGACGCCGAGGCGGAACGTGCCGGTGACCGGCTTGCCGTCGGGCGTGTACGGGAGGAGGTCCAGCGGGGAGGGCCCGGTGGAGGGGTAGACGAGGCAGTCGGCGCGCCCGCTGATGCCCGCGCGGGTGAAGCCGGCTCGGATCGGCCGGCTCCTCGTAGGCAACGCCGGGGTGGGCACGATCTCGCCGCTCGACGATCTACGCACCGACGAGTGGAACCACATGGTCGACGTCAACATCAAGGGCGTGCTGAACGGCATCGGCGCGGCCCTCCCTGTGTTCCGCGCCCAGGGCAGCGGCCACTTCGTCACAACGGCGTCCACGGCCACGTACCGCGTCGTACCGGCGATGGCCGTCTACGCCGGCACGAAGGTCGCCGTGCGGGCCATCTGCGAAGGCCTGCGGCAAGAGGCAGGGCCGACCCTGCGGGTCACCACCGTCTCGCCCGGCGTGATCTCCACCGACTTCGCCGAGGCGTCGAGCAACGACCGGGTCCGCGGCGACATCACGCGCATGCGGGACGAGGTCGACATCGAGCCCGCAGCGGTGGCGCGGGCCGTCGCCTACGCGATCGAGCAGCCCGCGGACGTGGACGTGAACGAGATCGTGGTCCGGCCAACTGCGCAGAGCTGATCGGCGAGGTGGCCGATGGCCGGGAAGTAGCCGGTGACGGCCGTATCGATCGCGACGCCTACTTGGCACAGATCCGTTCCTTCGTCACCGACGGGTCCTCTCCCATGGCGCGCGCTCTCCACGCGCAGTCCCAGCTGACCATGGGCACGCCCTGTTGACCGGGCTCCCGGACCGCTGGCCGGTCTGATCCCTGCCGCAACCTGCCTCGACGGCCTGCCGCCCTCCGGGCGGCGGGCCGTCCGCATGCGCTGCTATCTCTCGTGAACATTCCGACGCCCAGTGATCACCAACTGACGCCCAAACCGGCAGACAAACGCTGCAGCTGGACGTGAACAAAGCCAGCCGGGCGGGCTCGGCTCGTGCCCGAATCGCGGGCGGCGGTCTCGGTAACCGCGAATCGCGGCGACGCTCACCCGGCGCGCGGCCGCGCCCGTGGTCTGGGGCTCGCTCAGAGGCTCTGCGCACGAACGACCACCAGCTCCTCCGTTCCTCGGCCGCGGTCGCCAGGCCCTGCTCTTCCAGCCAGGCCCGTCGCGACCGCGACCAGGTCCCCAGGCCACCGTGGACCTGGCGGCGACCTCCGCGTCAACCCCGCCCTGCCCAGTCGGTCGAGCGTCTGCTGAGCCCCGCACATACCGGAGTGCACCATGAGGAGCCTGCCGCCGGGACACAGGAGAGCGGGCATTCGCGCAGATCCGGTCGATGACTCCACGGCCGTCGGGGCCTGCATTCCAGGCACGTCCCGGCCCCCATGACGGCAGGTTTCCCGGCGCCGGGACGTAGGGGGGATTGAGATGATCAGGTCGAAGCGGCTGCCCCATCATGCCTGCCCATAGCGGAGCAGGAGAGCGATTGCGACCGTCTGTATGAGGAGCATGTGAGGCCGTTTTTATAGGTGGTCCCGTGTGAACGCACAGGCCGGCAAGGCGACCTGCGTTCGGCCTGTGCGCTGTGGTCATGCGCTGCGAGGCTTCCTCTTCGAGGCGGTCTTCTGGGCGGCCGGCTTCTTGGCGGCCGTCTTCTTCGCGGCGGCTGGCGTGCTGGCGGTCTTGGCCGGCGACTTCTTCTTGACGGGCATGGGGTGCACGGTGGCGGGCTCGCCGCGGGTGGTTTTCGCCTCTTGGACGGACTTCTCCAGCATGGCCATGAGGTCGACGACCTCGGCCGAGGCGGGCGGCGCTTCCTCGGCGGGCGCGGGCATGCTGCCGGTGCCGGTCTTCGCGGCGATGACCTCCTCCAGTGCGTCGCGGTACTCGTCGCGCAGTTCCCCGACGTCGGTGCCGGTGAGGGTTTCGGCGAGGCGGACGGCCGCGTCGACCTCGTCGTCTGTGACGGCCACGTCGGGGACGGGGACCTGGGTGGTGGAGCGGATCTCGTCGGGCCACCGCAGCGCGTGCAGCACGATCACGTCGTCCTTGACGCGCAGGAGGCCGAGCCGCTCGCGGTCGCGCATCGCGAACTTGGCCACCGCCACCTTGCTGCTGCGCTCTAGGGCCTGCCGCAGGAGCTCGTACGGTTTCGCGGCCACCGTCTCGGTCGCGGCCAGGTAGTAGGAGGCGCCGATCTGGATTGGGTCGATGCTCGCGGCCGGCACGAAGGAGACGATCTCGATCGCCTTGGCGGTGGGCAGCGGCAGGTTGTCGAGGTCCTCGTCGGTGACGGGGATGAGGGTGCCCGTCGTGGTCTCGTAGCCGCGGACGATCTCGTCCTGGCGCAGCTGCTGCCCGTCGATCTCGCACACCTTGCGGTAGCGGATCCGGCCGCCGTCGGCGGTGTGGATCTGGCGGAAGCTGATGTCGTGCGACTCGGTCGCCGGGACCACCTTGATCGGGATGGTGCCGTTGACTGAACTAACTTGCACATGTCCGCAGGTCAGAGACCATTTCTGCTAGCTTCCGGGCATGCTTGAGACGGGTGGTCCCGCTCGGGATCTGGATGGTTTCGTATTGCCCCGGACGGGTGCGTTGGTGGAGATCGCAAACCCCGCGCAGCCGTATGTCCTGCTGGATGCCGCAGGGGCGGTCGTCGAGCCGGTCGCAGGGTTCTTCGCCGAGCTTCAGGCGTGCTCGCGTCCTCCGTCGACGATCCGCTCGTACGGGATGGACCTGCTGCGGTGGTGGCGGTTCCTGGACGGGTGGGGCCTTGCGTGGCACAGGGCGACGCGGTTGGAGGCACGGGACTTTGCCCGGTGGATGGCCATCGCGCCGAAGCCGCTCCGGGCTCACTGGCGTGGCCGGCCAGATGGGAAGCCGGCCGTAGCGGCGGCTCGGGCGGGGCGCGGGGTGCCGAACGCGGTGACCGGCCGCGCGGGACCGGGGCCCCTGTACTCCCCGACGACGAGGGCCCACTGCGAGACCGTGCTGAGGTCCTTTTACGACTTCCATCTGGACGCGGGCACCGGGCCGATCATCAATCCGTTCCCAGCTGCGCGTGAGCGGCGCCAGCTGCCGGTGGCGGCGGGACGGTCGGCGCGCCAGTCACCGGGAGGCCGGTATCGGCCCTCGGTGCCCGTGCGGATTCCGCGCAGGATCCCGGACGACCGTTTCAACGAGTTATTTGCCGCGCTGCGCCACCACCGGGACCGGGCTCTGCTGGCGTTCTGGGTATCCAACGGCGCACGGGCGGAGGAGCTGCTGACGAGCCGCCAGCGCGATGCGTTGCCCGGCGAGCAGCTGCTTGGTGTGATCCGGAAGGGGACGCGGGCCTATCAGCAGCTGCCGTCGGCGGCGGACGCGTTCGTCTGGCTGCGCCTGTATCAGGAGGAGGCGCGGCGGGCTGGGGTTCCGCAAGGCCCGGGCCGGTGGTTGTGGTGGACGCTACGCCGTCCGTTCCGCCCGCTGACCTACCACGCGGCGCGGGCGATGCTGAACCGGGCGAACGCCCTGCTCGGCGCGAACTGGACCCTGCACGACCTGCGGCACACCGCCGCGTACCGGATGGCCCGCGATCCCGGCCTGGCGTTGACGGACGTGCAGTGGGTTCTGGGGCACGCGAACCTCAGCACTACCCAGATCTATCTACCGGCGGGCCGGGAGGAGATCGTCGACGCGGTTCGGGCCCATCATGAGCGGCAGGCTCGTCAGGCCCGCATTCCGGCGGTTCCCGCTGCTGGCTATCGGGCTGACTCCCTGACCGAGCTGTTCGGGAGGACCTGGTGACGGCACGCGTGCGGGATTCGACCGGCGCGGCCGCAGCCGGACCGTCCCTTCGGCCTCCGGCTCCCAGGGCGACGGGCGGGCTGCTGGACCGGGCGCCGTTCGTCGCGGACAAGAGCCATACGCACTGGTACCGCCGCAGCGGTGCCCGCGCCATCCTCAGATGGCTGTCGGGCTTTGACGGCGAGAGCTGGCAGGAACGCTGGGAGGCGTCTCCGGCCGCGGCGTGCCCCAAACGGTGGCGCCAGGACGGCGAGGCGTGGGTGAACACGGCGGACGCCGCCCGGTGGTCCAGCATCGAAGCCGGACTGCTGCTGTTGGCCGCGGCCGATGTGGTGCGGCTGCCGACGATGTGGCAGCTGGGGCTGCGCAGCGTGCAGCTGCGGGCGATGGCAGAGAAGTACCGCGACCCCGAAGGCTTCGGATGCCTGGAGGCGAGCGTCGATCCGGGACGGTGGGCCTCACCGGCGGGGGGACGCGCTCGCCTCGCGCTGGTCCGGATCATGCTGGCCAAGGGCGGCGGGCTGGAGGACATCACCGTCGGCGACGCGATCGAGTACGACGACGCGACCCGCAAGACCAAGTACCGCAACCACGCGGGCGGCACGCTCTTCTACGCGTGGCTGCGCGAACTGGGCAGCCTGCCGGCGGACGCCCCGACAACCCTGCGATACCTCGAAAATGTCACCGGGCAGCTCACCTGCGCCCAGCTTGTCGACCGCCACCCTGTCGTCTCCCCGGCGATCCGCGCACTGATCATCGACTACCTGGAGGAACGCCGTCCCCGCCTGGACTACAGCAGCCTGGACAATCTCGCCCGGAGCCTGACGAGGAACTTCTGGTCCGATCTCGAAGCGCACCATCCGGGCATCGACAGCCTGCACCTGTCTTCGGCTGTCTCCACCGCCTGGAAGGAGCGCTTCCGCACGCGCATCCAACGGCGCCGCCGACCCGACGGAACGGTGGAGGAGACGGTCGTGGAACGGGCGGACCGCACCGCGCTCTTCATGGCGGTGCGCGCCTTCTACCTGGACATCGCCCGCTGGTCGGCGGAGGAACCCGCCCGCTGGGGCCCCTGGGTGGCACCGTGCCCGCTCAAGGTCGCCGAAACCGCCGAACGCAAGCGCGTCACACGGACCAAGGCCCGCATGGACCAGCGGACCCGCGAGCGCCTGCCGGCGCTGGACGCCTTCGCCCAGGCCGCCGCCGACCACCACCGCATGCGCGCCGCCCACCTGGACATCCTCCGCACCACCCCGCCCGGAGGCCGGTTCACCCTCGATGGCGCCGTCTTCATCCGCGGCAACAATCCGAACAGTGCCGCCGCCCGCGACCCGGAAGGCAACCTCATCCACCTGGACCGGGCCGAGCACCGCGCGTTCTACGGCTGGGCCACTGTCGAGTTCCTCCGCCACACGGGAGCCCGCATCGAAGAGATGCTGGAGATCAGCCACCACGCGATGATCCAGTACCGCCTCCCCAGCACCGGCGAGATCGTCCCGCTCCTCCAGATCGCCCCGTCCAAGACCGACGTCGAACGTGTTCTCCTGGTCAGCCCCGAACTCGCCGACGTCCTCGCCACGCTCATCCGCCGCGTCCGAGATCCCAGGACCGGCCTCATCCCCCTGCTGGCCGCCTACGACCCGGAAGAACGCCAGTGGAACCCGGCCGCGCCTCTGCTCTTTCAGTACGACCGCGGCGGCGAGCCCTCCACCATCAGCTCCCAGACCATCCGCATCGCCCTGAACGACATCGTCACCTTCATCGGCCTGACCAACGTCACCGGACATCCGCTGGACTTCACCCCCCAGGACTTCCGCCGCATGTTCATCACAGACGCCATCCGCACCGGCCTGCCACCCCACATCGCCCAGGTCATCGCCGGCCACGCCAACATCAACACAACCATGGGCTACAACGCCGTCTACCCCACCGAGACCATCGAGGCCCACCGCGCCTTCATCACCCGCCGCCGCGCCCTGCGCCCAGCCGAGGAGTACCACACCCCCACCGACGCCGAGTGGGAGGACTTCCTCGGCCACTTCGAACGCCGCAAACTCTCCGTCGGCACCTGCGCCCGCGCCTACGGCACCGCCTGCATCCACGAACACGCCTGCGTACGCTGCTCCCTCCTGCGGCCTGACCCGGCGCAACGCGACCGACTTGTCGAGATCCGCGACAACCTCCTCGACCGCATCGCCGAGGCCGAGCGCGAGAACTGGCTCGGTGAGATCGAAGGGCTGCGCGTCAGCCTCGCCGGCGCCGAATCCAAGATCGTCCAAATCGACTCCTCAGCTTCCAGCAAGCCAGTTTCTTTGGGAATGCCAACGCCACGGCTGGGCTCACCGTGATCGCTTCACCAGTAACCCCGCCGCCGAAGTCTCGCAGCAAGCGCTGACAGGACGTTTCGCCGCTGCCTGACAGGCCGATCAGTGGGAAGGCGGCGGCCCAGCCACGGCGGTACGCTGATCTTGTGGAACTGGACGTTCTCTCCCCTGAGGCGGCCTCGGAGCAGTACCAGCTGTTCCTGCTTGATGGCCTGCGCCGGAGCCCGTCACCTCTTGTTCTCGTCGTCCGCGAGGCTGCTACAGCCGCGCTCGTCGCGTTGCGCCTCCATGACGGAGGTACCTCGTGGGACGAGCGGCCAGCGCGGATCGACGGGCTGCTGCAGCTGGACCTGGCTTCCCTGGTCGCCGGGGGTGCGGACCGTGCCACCTCTCTGCTGACCGAGCTCGCGACCACCGACCATTGGGCGTTCCTGCCCAACGTGGACACGTTGGTTGAATCCGAAGTCGGACGCGGGTTCCTGGACGGCCTAATCGTCTCAGTCGGCCAGGGTGAAATCGCCGCAGTGATCGCCTCCACCACGCCCGAGCGACTGCCGCACCTCCAGAAGATGGCCCCGCGCCTGATGGGGTTCGCCATCACGCTGCCTGTCGGCGAGGGAAAGGCCACCTACCGCTCGATCGCCGCCCGCAGCACCAACTCCCTTGACACAGGCTGGGTGGTCGCCGTGAGATACGAGCTCACCGGCGACATCCAGCGGGAGATGGACGCGGCGGGCCCGGCCGCCGACGGCCGCCTGCACCTCGTCGACTCCATGAGCCTCGTCAAACGGGAGACTGGCCCTCCGCTCGGCCTTCTCGTGGATCTGTCGGCCGACGCGTTCACCGCCTCCCAGGGGGACGCCGCGTTCGCGACCGCGGCGCTCGCAGCAACGCGTCTCGTCGGTCGCCCCCTTCGCCCCGGAGAACAGGTCACCGCGGCGCGGGGCATCTTCTACGCCTGAGGAGTCATCACATGGACGGAAGACCGATCCGGATCCAGGGCGACCCCGATGTGATCAAGGAGATCGAGGCGCTGATGCGGGAAAGCGACGACGCGCAGTACCTGCGCACGGAGGAGGACGATTCCGGTGGGATCGGCGCCGACTTCGAACTGGATACCGTGGCCACCATCATCGGGATCGCGAGCTCGCTGTTCTTCGACGGCCCCATTATCCCGAAGTTGTACGGAATCCTGCGCCGCCACCGCGGTACCCGCATCTCGGTCGAGACTCCGACGGGCTCGGTGTCGATCACGGCGAGCGGGGACTTCTCCGAGGAGTCGCTGCGAAGGGCTCTGTGGGAGCTCACGAGGCCCTGATGACGCCGAGGATCTATGTGGGCCGGTTCGACCCGCGCTTCCCGGGCATCCTCATACGTGCCCGAAGCGTGTCGGATGTCCACAGCTTCAGCCACCACGACCGTTCTGTGCGTGCACCGGCCGACGTACTCGAGCACCTCGGGGATGATGCGATCGTCTCCGATGTGTCTCGACAGACCGTGCTCGACCACGAGCTGCGGCACTTCCGGGACTCGCTGCTGTTCCCTTTCGGCGCGGCCACCACCCGCGCGCGGATCCACGGCTCGTACAATGGTTTCCTGGCGGCGGCGTCAGTGAAGTGGCTACGAGGCGACGCGAACATCCTGCCGGTACCGCTGCAGCAGTGGCTGCGGATGCCGGAGGACGAGCGAAAGGTGTTCCTTGCTTCAGAGTCCGCCTTCGCCAACGAGGAACTCCGCCCACCGCCCCTGCCGCTGATCCCCGGGGACGATGTGACCGACCTCGCTCCCGGCCGCCACGAGCTGGAGGCAGAGGAGGATGTGCTGCTCACCGCCTGCCGGCTGGCGCTGGCCGACTATGCGCGCATCGAGCGGCTGTGGCGCAGCCCGCACACCGATGGTGAGGAAGCTGTCTTCCCAGCGGTCGCCGCGTGGGAAGCGGCCGCGTTGATTTGCCAACTCGCCGCGATCGAAGGGTACGCGGGCGAGCCGCTCATGCAACGGTTCATCGGCTGGACCAACCGCAGCGGACCGAAGGTCTACCGGCACGGGATGTACGTACTCAACTGGGTTCTAGAGCAGCTGCAATGGCCGCCGACCATGCGAAACCACCTCGCCGTCATCACATGGGCGCAGATGGGCGCGTACCAGAAAGGGTATGGCGCCTCCTCCCCCGCGTCGCGGCTCGGGACACTGATCGAAGCCGCCGCGGCTGGCGGACGGTGGTCGCCGGACTCCTCCTTCGAGGACCTCGTTAAGCAGTGGGATGCTCTCACCGACACAGACAGCTTCGAAGCGCTGCGCGCCGCCACCACGCGCTTCAGCGCCTTCTGCCGGGAAGCACGAGGGTGGAAGTACCTGCCAGCGGAGCTATTCACTTCCCTCGCCACGGCACGCGAGCGGATGCTCATGACGTTCCTCTCGGACCCCGACAGCTACGTCGACCCGGTCGAGTACCTAGCCCGAGAAGCGGACTATCCGTTGCCATGCGTGGGTCTCGAATACGCCTCTGAGAACACGGGAGGCTACCTGACCGACGTCACACCAAAGGAGTGGCCGTCACCTGCCGTGAGCTTCGACGCGGGGTGGCACCTGGAGGCCATGGCCTCCCTCGCTGATGCCGTCTTCCTCCCGGGCGAAAAGTCCCTGCGCTCCCACGGCCGCGTCGAGATCGCTCAGCAACTGGGGCTGCGCGCGGTCCGTGTTATCCGCTGACAGGTAATCACTGGTTCAGAGAAGTGACCAGGCCGAAGGAGATCGCACCAGACCAGATGGGACGCACACGCACCTCCACGTACAGGCCCCCTCCTCCAGCGTTGCACCGCGCCGGTCCGGCCGCGTGAAGTGCGGGTCCGTACGGGCGGGGCCTCCCGGGGCGCCAGCCTCCTCGTGCTCAGTCTCAGTTCCTGTGGTCGGGTAGCCGGATCACGTTGCCGTGACCCGGCCCCCTCAGAACCGGACGTGCGACTTTCACCGCATCCGGCTCAAGCAAGCCACGAGGGCTTCGCAGGTCAGCAGGGTTAGGTGGTCCGTTTGCCGTCGCCAGCGTGGTGCTGGCGGTGGCATTCGGAGTGCACGAGGCGAAGGTTGGTCCGCTCGTCCGTGCCGCCGTCTCGCCGGTAGGTGAAGTGATGCTTGTGGAGCATCTTCTTCGAGGCCGCGAACCAGTTGATCCACTCGCGTGGGCTGTCCGGTTCGTACTCGGCTCCGACGATCAGCGCCTGTTTGCAGAGAGGACAGAGCCCCTGCTGCCGGACCGCCAGGAGAAGACTCGTCTTGTCCATCGGCGGCGGCGCTTTCCTTCGGCGGCGGTCCCGCCAGTACTCGGTCAGGTCGGGGTCGTCCGGGGACGCTCCGCCCTTGATGAGCTGGTGACGGACGATGCCGGTCCAGGCGAATTTGATGAGGAAGGCGCCGCTGTCGCGGTCGCCGAACACCCATCGGTCACGCCGGGCCGGGTGGAACTGGCCGAAATACCGGTTCATGATCCAGTTCCCAGACTTGTTGCGGTGCCGACGTCTGGCCCATTTGAAGGTCAGCCGCCACATGTAGTTGTCTAACGATGAGAACGTCGTCGTGGACGCCCACGCCCGGTAGTAGGCCGCCCAACCGCGAACGATCGGGATCAGCCTGCGCAACACAGCCTCAGCATTCGACCCGTGCAGGGCCTTCACCTCGGTCCGCAGTCGCGCCCGGAGCCTCGCGCATGCCGCCGTGCTTGGTTTGATGATCAGCTTGCCGCCCGTGCGGCGAACGGTGAAGCCGAGGAAATCGAACCCCTCATCGAGGTGGACGACCTTGGTCTTCTCCTCGTTGAAGCGAAGACCTCTCGGCTCCAGCCAGTCCTCCAGCCGGGCCCTGACCTGATTCACCTGGGCTTCGTCGTGACAGAGCACGACGAAGTCATCGGCATACCTCACCAGCACCGGAGTGCCCGGCATCGCACCGGGCTCGCGCCCGGCCCGCACCGTGTATTGGCACCCTGCGGCCTGTTCCAGTCCGTGCAGAGCGACGTTCAGCAGCAGCGGGCTGATCACACCGCCTTGAGGAGTTCCCTCCTCGGTCGGTGCGAACCGGCCGCGGTCGATCACGCCCGCCTTCAGCCAGCCGCGGACCAGATCCCTGGCGGGGAACTGGCCGAGCATGGTCATGAGGTGGTCGTGGTCGATGCGGTCGAACGCCGCCGACAGGTCCGCGTCCAGGACCCACAGACGTTTCGGGTTCTTGCCCTTCACCGTCCAGAAGATCGCGGATATTGCGTCCTGGCAGCTGCGGCCGGGCCGGAATCCGTAAGACCTCGGCTCGAACCGCGCTTCCCACTCGGGTTCCAGCGCGTTCTTCACGCGGGCCTGGAGGACCCGGTCACGGATGACCGGGATGCCGAGCGGTCGCTGCTTCCCGTTGCTCTTCGGGATGAACACTCGCTTGACCGGCCTGGCCTTCCACGGCTTCGACGACCGATGGATCTCAGCCGCCAACAGCCCTCTCGCCTTCGGCATGAGGGCCCGTTCCCCGTCGATGCCAGCAGTCATGCGACCACTGCTCTGCTGCGTCACCCGCTTCACGCTGACCAGCGTGTTGCTGCGGCTCCGCAGCATGAGCTTCTGCAAGTTGCGGACCTTCTTGAGGTCCCCGTCCTGCGTCGCCTTGAAGATCCTCTGCCTCAGCCGCCGTACGTTCTCCTCGCAGGTGGCCCAGTCGATGCCGTGCCAGTCGAGTAAGTCGTCCTCGGGTCCGTTCACCGCAGGCGGGGACGTCACGACAGGTGCCGTGACCTGCATGTTCGCCTCCGGTGTCTAACTTGTCCCTCGGTTCCGGCTTCCTTGCAGTGGTGACTTCAAAGGCTCACCTGATCCACGTGGGCGCCCTTTCGGGCCGGGCCGCCAGGGCCCGTATCCGGCGAGTTATGCGAGAGCGGGTGAAGGCCCCAATCTCCCGGTTTCCTCTGGCCTTTCGGCCTGCCGGCCTTCGCTTTTTGGATCTTCCTTCTCCCGCCGGGGACTTCAGCCTTCCTTGCGGTCGGCCTACCAAGCCGAGGCTTGGACCCCGTCGGGGTTTCCACGTTCCGCACCAGTAAGACGCGGCTGGGGTGGGCGCCCCCTCTACCCCGAGACCAGCGGTGTCCTCCCTCCGGGCTCAGTTACCCGAAGGTCGCTTGGTGCCTTTCAGCACCGGGTCCTGTGACCGCCGCCAACACGCTATCGACGCGGTCTTATGATCACGGGGCATCATCGAGGGTTCACTTACGTTCGCCCGTCCAGCCTTCCCCTCGCCTGTTGCTCCTCGATGGCCGAGGTGCCCTTGGGCTTGAACGCTCCGCTTCACACCCCGCCGTTACCAGCGACGCATGGGAGCGCGGGGACGGGCCTTGGACACTGGCCCGAAGTTCAGCCGATCGATACCTCCTTCACGTGGCTGTCCTTACTTACCTGGAGCGACTTCGTGTCGCACACTGAGCACCACAGTTGGCGGCTTTCGCCAACTGTGGTGCGCAAATCCACCGTCGTTCTCGGACAGTTCCTCGGCCATGGGGGACGCACGCCTCTCCGGCGGCGGAGCGAGGCAGCGTCAGCCGTTGAAGAAGTCACCCAGGGTGGCGGAGAGCGGGCCGGGGGCTTCCTCGGCCACATGGTGGCCAGCGTCGATGCCGTGGCCCCGGACGTCGTCGGCCCAGTCGCGCCAGATGGTGCGCGGGTCGCCGTACAGGTCCTCCAGGTCGTCTCGTAGCGACCACAGG
>NZ_JOIR01000050.1 GCF_000720115.1 Streptomyces sp. NRRL F-2580 | reverse complement strand
GCAGGGGGGACCCTGTGGGAGAGTAGGACGCCGCCGAACAATCATTGCGGGAAGCCCCGCACCAAACCTTCGGGTTCGGTGCGGGGCTTTTCTGCGTTCAGGGCACGTGTGCGGTCTCCTGTAGGGTCAGGGGGCATCGAACGACCGTTTTCTACAGTCACAGTGGAGGCCCCCGGGTGGAGGTCCAGGAGACTCGGGTTCAGACTGACCGAATTTTCACCATTCCGAACATCCTGAGCATGGCTCGTCTCGCCGGCGTGCCCGTGTTCCTGTGGCTGATCCTCACCGAGCACGACGGGTGGGCCTTGGCCGTCCTCATGCTCAGCGGGGTCAGCGACTACCTCGACGGGAAGCTCGCGCGGCGCTGGAATCAGATCAGCAAGCTCGGCCGGCTGCTGGATCCGGCCGCGGACCGCCTCTACATCCTGTCGACGCTCTTCGGTCTGACCTATCGCGAGCTGCTGCCCCTGTGGCTCACCGGAGCACTGCTCTTGCGTGAGCTGATGTTGCTGGTCATGGTGTGGATCCTGCGCCGTCACGGCTATCCGCCGCCGCAGGTCAACTTCCTGGGCAAGGCGGCGACCTTCAACCTGATGTACGCGTTTCCCTTGCTGCTGCTCAGTGACGGCACGGGTTGGTTGGCCTGGTTGGGGTCAGTTTTCGGATGGGCGTTCGCGGGATGGGGTACAACCCTCTATTGGTGGGCAGGAATCCTTTACGTGGTTCAAGTCCGCCGTCTCGTGAAGGCAGACGCCACGGCCGATTGAGCCCGACCGGCGCCGGATGACGCGGAGAAGTTGCGGAGTCACCGACCGAGACGGGTGAGAGTCGGCACGACTGTCATCTCTCAAGGAGGATTCTTCCGACATGAAGGCCGTCGTGATGGCCGGTGGCGAAGGTACGCGTCTTCGCCCCATGACCTCGAGCATGCCCAAGCCGCTCCTGCCGGTGGCCAACCGGCCGATCATGGAGCACGTGCTCAGGCTGCTCAAGCGCCATGGGCTCAGCGAGACCGTGGTCACTGTGCAGTTCCTGGCGTCGCTCGTCAAGAACTACTTCGGGGATGGCGAAGAGCTCGGAATGGAGCTCACCTATGCCAACGAGGAGAAGCCACTCGGCACCGCCGGCAGTGTGAAGAATGCCGAGGAGGCCTTGAAGGATGATGCCTTCGTCGTCATTTCCGGCGATGCGCTCACCGACTTCGACCTCACCGATCTGATTCGCTTCCACAAGGAGAAGGGCGCACTCGTCACGGTGTGCCTCACCCGGGTGCCGAACCCGCTGGAATTCGGCATCACGATCGTGGACGAGGAGGGCAAGGTCGAGCGCTTCCTGGAGAAGCCGACCTGGGGCCAGGTCTTCTCGGACACCGTCAACACCGGTATCTACGTCATGGAGCCCGAGGTCTTCGACTACGTGGACCCGGACGTCTCCGTCGACTGGTCCGGCGATGTCTTCCCGCAGCTGATGAAGGAAGGCAAGCCCATCTACGGCTATGTGGCCGAGGGCTACTGGGAGGACGTGGGCACGCACGAGAGCTACGTCAAGGCGCAGGCCGACGTGCTCGAGGGCAAGGTCGACATCGAGATGGACGGCTTCGAGATCTCGCCCGGCGTGTGGATCGCCGAAGGGGCCGAGGTGAGCCCGGACGCGGTGCTGCGCGGGCCGCTGTACATCGGGGACTACGCCAAGATCGAAGCCGGCGTGGAGATCCGCGAGCACACCGTCATCGGGTCGAACGTCGTCGTCAAGAGCGGGGCCTTCCTGCACAGGGCCGTCATCCACGACAACGTGTACATCGGGCCCCACAGCAATCTCCGCGGCTGTGTCATCGGCAAGAACACCGACATCATGCGTTCCGCGCGGATCGAGGACGGCGCCGTCATCGGCGACGAGTGCCTCGTCGGTGAGGAGTCGATCGTTCAGGGGAACGTGCGGGTCTACCCCTTCAAGACGATCGAGGCCGGCGCCTTCGTCAACACCTCGGTCATCTGGGAGTCCCGGGGGCAGGCACATCTGTTCGGCGCGCGGGGAGTCTCCGGGATCCTGAACGTCGAGATCACCCCGGAGCTGGTGGTCCGGCTCGCCGGCGCCTATGCGACGACCCTGAAGAAGGGGGCGACGGTCACCACGGCCCGAGACCACTCCCGAGGCGCGAGAGCGCTCAAGCGGGCCGTGATCTCGGCGCTGCAGGCCAGCGCCATCAACGTACGGGACCTGGAGAACGTACCGCTTCCGGTGGCGCGGCAGCAGACCGCGCGCGGCACCGCCGGCGGGATCGTGCTGCGGACCTCGCCGGGCGTCCCGGACTCGGTGGACATCATGTTCCTGGACGAGCGCGGAGCGGACCTCTCGCTCCAGCAGCAGCGCAAGCTGGACCGGGTGTACGCGCGCCAGGAGTACCGGCGTGCGTTCCCCGGAGAGATCGGCGACCTGCAGTTCCCGGGCAGCGTCTTCGACGCGTACACGGGCTCGCTGCTGCGCCGGGTGGACACCACCGGGATCGGCGATGCCGGACTCAAGGTGGTCGTGGACGCCTCCAACGGCAGCGCCGGGCTCGTCCTGCCGAGCCTCCTGGGACGGCTCGGGGTGGACGCCCTGACCATCAATCCCGGGCTCGACGAGTCCAGGCCGACGGAGACCACCGAGTCCCGGCGGGCCGGGCTGGTGCGGCTCGGGGAGATCGTGGCCTCGGCGCGGGCGGCCTTCGGGGTGCGCTTCGACCCGGTGGGCGAGCGGATCTCCCTGGTCGACGAGCGCGGGCGGATCATCGAGGACGACCGCGCCCTGCTGGTGATGCTCGACCTGGTGGCCGCGGAGAAGCGCAGCGGCAAGGTCGCGCTGCCGGTGACCACGACGCGGGTCGCCGAGCAGGTGGCGGCGTACCACGGCACGCAGGTGGAGTGGACGACGACCTCGCCCGACGACCTGACCCGCGTGGGCCGGGCGGAGAACACCATCTTCGGCGGGGACGGCCGGGGCGGGTTCATCGTTCCGGAGTTCAGCAGCGTCTTCGACGGTTCGGCGGCCTTCGTACAGCTGCTCGGGCTGGTGGCGCGCACGCAGCTCACGCTGAGCCAGATCGACGCCCGGATCCCGCGGGCCCACGTGCTCAAGCGTGACGTTCCGACGCCGTGGGCGGTGAAGGGGCTCGTCATGCGGCGGGTCGTGGAGGCGGCCGGAGAGCGGCAGGTGGACACCACCGACGGGGTGCGGGTGGTCGAGACCGACGGACGGTGGGCGCTGGTCCTGCCGGACCCGGCGGAAGCGGTCACCCACCTGTGGGCCGAGGGTCCCGACGACGCCTCCGCGCAGGCCCTGCTCGACGAGTGGGCGGCCGTGGTGGACGGGGCCGGGCACTGAGCGCCGGGCACTGAGCGCCGGGTGACGGCGTAGGACAGCGGTCCGGTGGGCCGGGTGCGGGAGTCCCGCCCCGGCCCACCGGCTGGACGCATTGGGTGTGTACGGCGCCGACATGCGACGATGTGCGGCATGTCGCAGCCGCCCCACCACCGGACTTCGGCGTCTCCTGTGCCCCCGCGCCCGGACGCTTCCATGTCGCTGCTGACGCACGTGATGGACCACAGTCTCGACGAGGGCTACGCGGAGGCCACGGCCCGGCGCGAGGCGGACGGAACGGCGGGCCTGCCCCGCACCCTCAAGGCCAAGCTGGGGCTCGCCGCCGGGCTCGTGATCACGGCCATGGTCGTCACGCTCGGCGCGGCCGAGGCGCGGCTGGCCGCGCCGGTGCTGGCCAAGGAGCGTCACGAGCTGATCGACAGGGTGGAGCGGGCCGACGAGCGCGCGGACGGCCTGGAACGGGACATCGACCGCCTGAGGACCGATGTCGCGGCCCGCCAGCGTGCGGCGCTGAAGCAGCCCGGCGGTGGCCAGGGCGAGCTCGTGGCGCTGCTGGCCGGTGCCACGGAGGTCCGCGGCCCCGGGATCAGGCTGGTCGTGGACGATGCGAAGGGCGCTTCCTCCGGCGGCGGCGGAAAACCGCGCGAGAGCTCCGGATTCTCGGACACCGGCCGGCTCCGCGACCGAGACATGCAGAAGATCGTCAACGGGCTGTGGCAGTCCGGGGCGGAGGCCGTCTCCATCAACGGGCAGCGGCTGACGGAGCTGTCGGCGATCAGGGCCGCGGGTGACGCGATACTGGTCGACAACAGGCCGCTGGTGCCCCCGTACGAGGTGCTGGCGGTGGGGGACAAGAAGCGGCTCGGCACGGCCTTCCAGGACTCGGCGGACGGCCAGTACCTGCACGTGCTGCAGGAGAGCTACGGGATCCGCTACAGCCTGTCCGCCGCGGACGAGGTGCGGCTGCCTGCCGCGTCGAGCCTGACCGTACGTACAGCTACACCGGTAGAGCAGCAGAAGGGTGCATCGTGATCGCGGTACTGGGCCTCTTGGCCGGAGTGGTGGTCGGACTTCTGGTCCGGCCCGAAGTACCGGCCGTGGTGGAGCCTTATCTGCCGATCGCCGTGGTGGCGGCGCTGGACGCGGTGTTCGGCGGTCTGCGCGCGATGCTGGACGGGATCTTCGTCGACAAGGTCTTCGTGGTGTCGTTCCTGTCGAACGTGGTGGTGGCGGCGCTGATCGTCTTCCTCGGTGACAAGCTCGGCGTCGGTTCGCAGCTGTCGACGGGCGTGGTCGTGGTCTTCGGCATCCGCATCTTCTCCAACGCCGCGGCCATCCGCCGGCACGTGTTCCGGGCGTGAGGCCGATGAGTACGAACGACAGTCCCGAGGAGTCGGGTCCGGGGCCCGCGGGACAGCCGCCGCGGGACGTGCCCCCGCGGGACGTGCCGCCGCAGGACGTGGCCCCGCAGGACGTCCCGAAGAAGGACGAGCCCGCGCAGCCGGTGCAGCAGCCCGCGCAGCAGCCCGCGCAGCAGCCCGCCCCGGCCGCTGAGCCCGAGGAGACCGGCCGGCAGCGGCTCGCGGACGGGCTGTGGCCGCCGCGGGTGAGCCGGGCGCAACTGATCGTCGCGCTGCTGCTGTTCGTCCTGGGGCTGGGTCTGGCCATCCAGGTGCGGTCGAACAGCGAGTCCAGTGCGCTGCGCGGGGCTCGTCAGGAGGACCTCGTACGGATCCTCGACGAGCTCGACGGGCGGACCAAGCGCCTGGAGGAGGAGAAGCAGGCGCTGGAGGATCAGCGCAAGGAGCTGGAGAGCAGCTCCAACCAGGCCGAGGAGGCCCGCAGGCAGACCGTGGAGAAGGAGCGTCAACTCGGCATCCTGGCCGGTACCGTGGCAGCGCAGGGGCCGGGCATCACGCTGAAGATCACCGATCCGACCGGCCAGGTGCAGTCCGACCAGCTGCTGGACACGCTCCAGGAGCTGCGGGCGGCCGGGGCCGAGGCGATCCAGATCAACGGTGTGCGCATCGTGGCCGGCTCGTACTTCTCGGAGGAGAACGGCGGGGTCGCGATCGACGGTAAGAAGATCACACAGCCCTACGAGTTCAGGGTGATCGGCAAGCCCCAGGATCTCGAGCCCGCGCTCAACATTCCCGGCGGTGTCGTCCAGACGCTGGAGAAGGAGCAGGCGACCGTTGCCGTCACACGGTCGGCGAAGATCGTTGTGGATGCCTTGCGGGCTGCGAAGCAGCCTGACTACGCTCGGTCGTCATCGTGAGGAACTGGAGTGAAGGGTGGAGCGGCTCACGCGGGCGGATGCCTGCGGGGGGTCGGCGCACCGAAGTCGCGGTGCGTGGTGGAAACTGTCTGGTGGTTACGGACGTTGTGAGAATGTCCGGGTCGGCAGGTGTCTGCATTCGGAGTTCGTCCTGCCCCACGGGCGGGTCTGTTTCGGTCAAGGGGAATCGCCCGTGAAGTTGTTTGAGAAGTTGTTCGGCAAGAAGAACCGCGAGGACAGCGGTTCGGCACGGCACCGTGCCGGTCACGGGGACGTGGAAGGGCAGGGCGACCGGCCGCTCTTTCGCGACGAGGTCGCCGGCGCGGGTGATGTTCAGGGTGGCCACGGCGCGTCGGCCGTTGACCCTGCCGGTACCGGAGGCATAGGTTTCGGTGAACCATCAACCTCAACTGCGGGTGGAGGGTTCGCCCCCGACCCGTACGCCACCAACGCCTCCGCGGGGCAGCCGCGGCGCGAGGAGCCGTCCATGTCGGCCGAGCAGATTTGCAGCAGGTGCGGACACCGCAGCGATGCGGCCAGTCGGTTCTGCTCAAACTGCGGGGCGCCGCTGCGGCCGGGTCTGACGCCGGAGCGGGCCTCGGAGACCACGTCTACCATCTCGATCTCGGGCCTGGAGGCCTACGAGGCCGAGGTGTCGGGACAAACGCACGTGTCGTCCTCGCTGTCCCCCGAGGCCCAGGCCGCGGTGGAAGCGCTGCCGCCCGGTTCCGCGCTGCTCATCGTGCGGCGCGGTCCCAACTCCGGTAGCCGCTTCCTGCTGGACGGCGAGCTGACCACCGCGGGCCGGCACCCGCAGAGCGACATCTTCCTGGACGACGTCACCGTCTCCCGGCGCCATGTCGACTTCCGCCGGGGCCCGGACGGCGGCTTCACCGTCTCCGACGTGGGCAGCCTCAACGGCACGTACGTGAACCGGGAACCGATCGACTCCGTCGCCCTGCACAACGGCGACGAGGTGCAGATCGGCAAGTACCGGCTGGTCTTCTACGCGAGCCTGCGGGGCATCTGACCCCTTCCGGACTCCGTCCGGGGGGACCCCCACCCCCGGACCCGGTCCGGGGTCTTCCCAGGGAAGGTCCCATGCTGCGCAATCCGACAGGGGGTGCCGGAAACGGCACCACCGGCTCGGCCGGGCGGCTGGTGAGCATCGGCACGGTGCTCACCACGCTGCGTGACGAGTTCCCCGAAGTCACCATCTCGAAGATCCGTTTTCTGGAGGCCGAGGGGCTCGTCGAGCCGCGCCGCACCCCTTCGGGATACCGCAAGTTCAGCACCGACGACGTGGAGCGCCTCGCGCGCATCCTGCGTCTGCAGCGCGACCACTACCTGCCGTTGAAGGTCATCCGCGAGCAGCTCGACGCGCTCGCCCGCGGGGAGCAGATCCGTATCCCGGCGCCCACGGCGCACGGGGACTCCGACGATCCCACCGGCCCGGCGGCCGTGTACGGCGAGGTCGGGCGGGAGCGGCCGACCGCGGCCCGGGTGGGCCGGGCGGAGCTGATCGCCGCCGCCGAGGTGGACGAGGGCCAACTGGTCGAGTGGGAGTCGTACGGGCTGCTGGCGGAGGCCCCCGGCGGTGGTTTCGACGCCGAGGCGGTCACGGTGGCCCGGCTAGTGGCAGATCTGGGGCGCTTCGGGCTGGAGCCGCGGCACCTGCGGGCGATGAAGGCCGCGGCCGACCGTGAGGCGGGTCTGGTGGAGCAGGTCGTCGCACCGCTGCGCCGACACCGCAACCCGCAGACCAGAGCGCATGCGGAGGCCACGTTGAAGGAGCTGGCGGGGCTCTCCGTACGGCTGCACGAGGCCCTCGTACAGACCGCTCTGGGGGTCCGGTTGCGGTGACCGCGCTGGTCGGCGTGGAGCCCCGACTACCCAAACCTGCCGGGCAGGTCCTAGGGTTGCTGTGTGAACGAGCTCGACGTTGTGGGTGTCCGGGTGGAAATGCCCTCCAACCAACCGATCGTGCTCCTGCGTGAAGTGGGAGGCGACCGGTACCTCCCCATCTGGATCGGTCCTGGGGAGGCGACCGCCATTGCCTTCGCGCAGCAGGGGATGGCTCCTGCCCGACCGCTGACGCACGACCTGTTCAAGGACGTGCTGGAGGCGGTCGGTGAGGAACTCACCGAGGTCCGGATCACGGATCTGCGGGAGGGCGTCTTCTACGCGGAGCTCGTCTTCGCCAGCGGGGTCGAGGTGAGCGCGCGGCCTTCCGATGCCATAGCGCTGGCCCTGCGGACGGGGACGCCGATCTACGGCAGTGACGGCGTGCTGGACGACGCCGGAATCGCCATTCCGGACGAGCAGGAGGACGAGGTGGAGAAGTTCCGCGAGTTCCTCGACCAGATCTCGCCCGAGGACTTCGGCACCGGCCCGCAGTGAGGCGTGGGGCCGCGTCGTCCCCGCGATCCGCGGGGGACTTTCAGCCCATTCGATGAGCCTTTCCCCATAACGGGATACGGGAAACCACTCTCAGGGTGATTATCACTCGGCGTGCCGAGTGTGGCGATCGTTGACGCACCCCTGGTGACTGCCTACCTTCAAGGTGGCAGGTCAAGGACGGAGGGTCGGCGTGAGGATCACGGGCGACGGTACGACCGGGGGCACCCCCGTACGGAGTGACGCTGGGCCGTACCCGCTGCACGGCGGCGCGGTCGGGCCCGCGCGCCGTCAGCCGGAGTCGACGCCGGTCGGACCGGTGGGCGGTGACCCGGCGCCCGAGCAGATCGGATACCGCGGGCCGACGGCGTGCGCGGCGGCCGGCATCACGTACCGGCAGCTGGACTACTGGGCACGGACCGGGCTGGTGGAGCCCAGCGTGCGGGCCGCCTACGGGTCGGGCACGCAGCGGCTCTACAGCTTCCGCGACGTGGTGGTCCTCAAGATCGTCAAGCGCTTCCTGGACACCGGGGTGGCGCTGCAGAACATCCGTACGACGGTCCAGCACCTGCGTGACCGCGGGTTCTCGGACCTGGAGCGGATGACGTTGATGAGCGACGGCGCCACCGTGTACGAGTGCACCTCCCCGGACCAGGTCGTGAGCCTGCTCCAGGGCGGGCAGGGCGTCTTCGGCATCGCCGTGGGCGTGGTGTGGCGGGACGTCGAGAGCGCGCTGTCGCAGCTGCACGGGGAGCGGGTGGACACCGGCGAGACCCTGGTCGGGCACAACCCGACGGACGAGCTGGCCGCCCGCCGCAACCGCGCCGTCTGATCCGCGCCGTCTGATCCGGCCGGGGAAATGTCAGTGCCGTAGGGCAGCATCGGTGCCGTGAGAGCCGCGCCGACCATCCTGCACCTGGACATGGACGCCTTCTACGCCTCGGTCGAGCAGGCGTCGAAGCCGAGTCTGCGGGGCAAGGCCGTCATCGTCGGCGGGCTCGGGCCGCGCGGGGTCGTCGCCACCGCTTCGTACGAGGCCAGGCGCTTCGGCGTGCACTCCGCGATGCCGACGGCGCAGGCGCGCCGGCTCTGCCCGAACGGCGCCTACCTGATCCCGCGCTTCAGCCTCTACCGGCAGGTCAGCGACGTGGTGATGGCCCTGCTGCGGGAGCTGTCGCCGCTCGTGGAGCCGCTCAGCCTGGACGAGGCCTTCGTGGACCTGGAGGCGGGCGGCGTGGCCTTCGACTCCCGGACCGCCCGGACGACGGGGGAGCGACTGCGGGCCGACATCAGGGCCGCCACGGGGCTCAGCGGGTCGGTGGGGCTGGCCGGGTCGAAGATGCTGGCCAAGGTGGCGTCCGAGGAGGCCAAGCCGGCCGGGCTGCTGCTGATCGAGCCGGGGACCGAGCGCGAGCTGCTCGCGCCGATGTCGGTACGGACCCTGCCCGGGGTGGGCCCGGCCACGGGGGAGCACCTGCGCCGCGCCGGGATCACCACGGTGGGGGAGCTGGCCGAGGCGGGCGAGGACGAGCTGGTCCGGATGCTCGGGCGCGCGCACGGCGTCGGCCTGTACCGGATGGCGCTGGGGCTGGACGACCGGCCGGTGGTCGCGGAGCGGGACGCGAAGTCGGTGTCGGTCGAGGACACCTTCGACGTGGACCTGCACGACCGCGTACGGATCCGGAACGAGGTGCAGCGACTGGCCGACCGGTGCGTGCAGCGGCTGCGGGGGTCGGGGCACTCGGGGCGGACGATCGTGCTGAAGGTGCGGCGGTACGACTTCTCCACGCTGACCCGGTCCGAGACGCTGCGCGGGCCCACGGACGACCCGGCCGTGGTGCGGGAGGCCGCGGCGCGGCTGCTGGAGGGTGTGGACACCACGGGCGGGGTGCGCCTGCTGGGGGTGGGGGTGACGGGGCTGGCGGACTACACGCAGGAGGACCTGTTCGCGCAGTCGCTCGCCGCTGAGCCGGACGGGGCGGATGGGGCGGACGAGGCCGCCGGGGCGGGCCGGGCGGCCGGAGCGGACGGGATCGGCGGGCCCGGAGCGACTGGGGCGCCTGTGGAGGCCTCCGGGGTCCGGGCGGGCGCCGAGCAGCCCGGGGAGCCCGAGCCGGCTCCGGAGCGGCGCTGGCCGGCCGGGAGCGACGTACGGCACGCGGTGTACGGGCCCGGGTGGGTGCAGGGCAGCGGGGTCGGGCGGGTGACCGTACGGTTCGAGCAGCCCGGATCCGAGCCCGGCCGGGTGCGGACCTTCCGGGTGGACGACCCCGAGCTGGAGCCGTCCGATCCGCTGCCGCTGGTGGGGGACGGGGAGCAGGGACCCGCGGGCGCGGCATGATCCCGGGGCCGGGACGGGCGTGCGTCCCGCCTCAGGCCCGCCTCAGGCCGGCCGTGGGCCCGCCGCGGGCCCGCCACCGGGCCCGCACGGGCCCGCGCGCCCGCGCCGCTCAGCCCTCGTCGCTCGCCAGGCGGCCGAAGTCGCGCGAGAACTCCGTGGGCAGGGTCGTGTCCAGGCCGTAGTGGTGGTAGAGCTGCAGCTCCTGTTCGGGGGAGAGGTGGCGGCCGACGCCGAAGTCGGGGGCGTCCCTGATGAGGGAGCGCTCGAAGGGCACCCGCAGGGTGTCGCCCACCATCTCGCTCGGCTCCAACGGGACGAAGGCGTCCCGGCTGAACAGGCCCGTACGGACGGCCGCCCATTCCGGGACGCCCGTGGCATCGTCGAGGTAGACCTCGTCGATTGTGCCGATCTTGGTGCCATTGCGGTCGAACGCCTTGCGGCCGATCAGGCTGCGCGGATCGATGTCGGTCTGCACGGTCCCTCCAAATGGTCGCAACTCCTCCGTAATGACTACAGAAGTGCATAACGGCAGCGGAGGCCACTCGGGGAGGGGCCAGAACCTCGCTGGTAGGCTGGGTGATGGCTGTCGACCCTGTGCGGGAGAGTCCTCCGAGTGAACGAGACGGAGGCGCCGAAGGAGCAAATCCTCCCCGGAATCTCTCAGGCATACGTACCGCACGGACGAGGCCACTCTGGAAAGCAGGGGCGGGTACCGGGCGCGCAGTGCCGGTGCCTCTCCTCACCGACGGTGAAAGCCGGAGCGCTCGGGAAACCCCCGTGACTCCGGTGAAACTCTCAGGTGCAGATGACAGAGGGGGAGGCCGTCCGGGTGCCCGCGCCGTGGTGCCCCTCGCAGGTCATACGACCAGGAGGCCTCCGTACATGACCGCCAACCGCATTCCGCTCTCCCAGCTGGAGCGAGGCATCCCCTTCGAACAGCGCCACATCGGCCCGGATGCCGAGGCGCAGGCGAAGATGCTCGCCCATGTGGGCTACGGCTCCCTGGACGAACTGACCGCCGCCGCGGTCCCGGATGTGATCAAGACCGCCGAGGCGCTCGACCTGCCCGAGGCGCGGACCGAGGCCGAGGTGCTCGCCGAGCTGCGCTCGCTCGCCGACCGCAACCAGGTCCTCTCCTCCATGATCGGTCTCGGCTACTACGGGACCTTCACCCCGCCGGTGATCCTCCGCAACGTCATGGAGAACCCGGCCTGGTACACGGCGTACACCCCGTACCAGCCGGAGATCTCCCAGGGCCGCCTCGAAGCGCTCCTGAACTTCCAGACCGTCGTCGCCGACCTCACCGGGCTGCCGACCTCGGGCGCCTCGCTGCTCGACGAGGGCACCGCGGCCGCCGAGGCCATGACGCTGGCCCGCCGCGTGGGCAAGGCCAAGGGGAACGTCTTCCTCGTGGACGCCGACGCGCTGCCGCAGACCATCGCCGTCATCGAGACCCGTGCCGAGCCGATCGGCATCGAGGTCGTCGTCGCGGACCTGTCCGCCGGCATCCCGGCCGAGATCGCCGAGCGCGGCATCTACGGCGTCCTCGTCCAGTACCCGGGCGCCTCCGGTGCCGTGCGTGACATCAAGCCGGTCATCGACCAGGCTCACGAGCTCGGCGCCATCGTCGCCGTCGCCGCCGACCTGCTCGCGCTGACCCTGCTGACCTCCCCGGGCGCGCTCGGCGCGGACATCGCCGTCGGCACCACCCAGCGCTTCGGCGTCCCGATGGGCTTCGGCGGACCGCACGCCGGTTACATGGCCGTCCAGGACAAGCACGCGCGTTCGCTGCCCGGCCGCCTGGTCGGCGTCTCCGTGGACGCGGACGGGAACAAGGCCTACCGCCTGGCGCTGCAGACCCGCGAGCAGCACATCCGCCGCGAGAAGGCCACCAGCAACATCTGTACCGCCCAGGTGCTGCTCGCCGTCATGGCCGCCATGTACGCCGTCTACCACGGCCCGGACGGCCTGCGGACGATCGCCCGCCGGACCCACCGCTACGCCGCCCTGCTCGCCGCGGGCCTGACGGCCGGCGGGGTCGAGATCGTGCACGGCTCGTACTTCGACACGGTCACCGCCCGCGTTCCGGGCCGCGCGGCCGAGGTCGTCGCCGCCGCCCGCGAGGGCGGTGTCAACCTGTACCTGGTCGACGCCGACCACGTCTCCGTCGCCTGCGACGAGACCACCCTGCGCGCCGACGTCGAGGCCGTCTGGGCCGCCTTCGGGGTCGACGGCTCCGCCGCGAACATCGAGGCGCTCGACGCGACCACGGCCGACACCCTGCCCGAGGGCCTGCTGCGCTCGGACGACTACCTGACGCACCCGGTCTTCCACCAGCACCGCTCCGAGACCGCGATGCTGCGCTACCTGCGCAAGCTCTCGGACAAGGACTACGCGCTGGACCGCGGCATGATCCCGCTGGGCTCCTGCACCATGAAGCTCAACGCGACCACCGAGATGGAGTCGGTCACCTGGCCCGAATTCGGCCAGCTGCACCCCTTCGCCCCGGTGGAGCAGGCCGAGGGCTACCTCACGCTCATCACCGAGCTGGAGGAACGTCTCTGCGAGGTCACCGGCTACGACAAGGTGTCCATCCAGCCCAACGCCGGCTCCCAGGGTGAGCTCGCCGGCCTGCTGGCCGTCCGCGCCTACCACCGCGCGAACGGCGACGAGCAGCGCACCATCTGCCTCATCCCGTCCTCCGCGCACGGCACCAACGCCGCCAGCGCCGTGATGGCCGGCATGAAGGTCGTCGTCGTCAAGACCGCCGACGACGGCGAGGTGGACGCGGCCGACCTGCGCGCCAAGATCGAGCAGTACCGCGACGAGCTCGCCGTACTGATGATCACGTACCCGTCCACGCACGGCGTGTTCGAGGAGCACGTCGCCGACATCTGTGCCCAGGTCCACGAGGCCGGCGGTCAGGTCTACGTCGACGGCGCCAACCTGAACGCCCTGGTGGGCCTCGCCAAGCCGGGTCACTTCGGCGGCGACGTCTCCCACCTGAACCTGCACAAGACCTTCTGCATCCCGCACGGCGGTGGCGGCCCGGGCGTCGGCCCGGTGGGTGTCCGGGCGCACCTGGCCCCGTACCTGCCGAACCACCCGCTCCAGCCGACCGCGGGCCCGGAGACGGGCGTCGGCCCGATCTCAACCGCCCCGTGGGGCTCGGCGGGCATCCTGCCGATCTCGTGGTCGTACGTGCGCCTGATGGGCGGCGAGGGTCTCAAGCGCGCCACCCAGGTGGCGGTACTCGGCGCCAACTACATCGCCAAGCGCCTGGAGCCGCACTACCCGGTGCTCTACACCGGCCCGGGCAACCTGGTCGCGCACGAGTGCATCATCGACCTGCGCCCGCTGTCGAAGTCCACGGGCGTCAGCGTGGACGACATCGCCAAGCGCCTGATCGACTACGGCTTCCACGCCCCGACGATGTCCTTCCCGGTCGCCGGCACGCTGATGATCGAGCCGACGGAGTCCGAGGACCTCGCCGAGATCGACCGCTTCTGCGACGCGATGATCGCCATCCGCGCCGAGATCGAGCGGGTCGCGGGCGGCGAGTGGCCGGCCGACGACAACCCGCTGGCCAACTCCCCGCACACCGCGGCGGCGCTGGGCGGCGAGTGGAACCACCCGTACACCCGCGACGAGGCCGTCTTCCCGGGCGGGGTCACGGCCGCCGAGAAGTACTGGCCGCCGGTGCGCCGCATCGACGGTGCCTTCGGCGACCGCAACCTGGTGTGCTCCTGCCCGCCGCTGGACGAGTACGACCACTGACACCGAGCGGTGCGGTGACACGAAGAACGTGACATGAAGAAGGGCCGGTCCGGGAGAATCTCCCGGACCGGCCCTTCTTCATGGCGTGCGTCCGTCGGGCCGCCCTTCGTGCCTACGCGGCCGCGAGCGGGCGGTGCGGGGCGATGATCTGGCCGTCCGGCAGCAGCTCACCGGTGTCCTCGAAGAGCAGGACGCCATTGCACAGCAGGCTCCAGCCCTGCTCCGGGTGGTTGGCCACCGGGCGCGCGGCCTCCCGGTCGGCGGATTCGGCTGACGGGCAGGCTGGCTGGTGCTGGCACATGGATGCGTTCTTTCGCTGCGGTGTGGTCTGCGTGCTACGGCTCGATGCGTAATTCATGGCCGTCCCCCTGGGTCATCCCCGCACCCGCGGGGAGCGTGTCATCAGTGTTCCCCCATGACAGCCGCTTCGCAGGTATTTCCCGGCAGCTGTCCTCATAGATTGATGACGCATCACTCGTGCGGGCGGTTCAGGCCAACTCCCCTGTCATTTCGGATGGTTCGCAAGTGGCCCGAGCGGACTAGGCCGAATGGGCGACTCGGGTCAGGCGGCGGGTGCGGCCAGCGACGGCGGGAGGGGAGCCGTGGCGGGGGTCAGCCGGTGGGTGAGCACGGGCAGCAGCTCGGAGACCGGATGCGGGCGGAACGGGGCGATGCCGGGCGGGGCCGGAGCCAGCGGCACCAGCAGGTCCTCGCCGGCGGGCAGCCCGGCGGAGGCGTCGGCGCCCACCGCCCCGTGCAGCCACAGGGTCAGCATGTAGAGCTCCGGTACGGACAGCAGCCGCGGCTGGTAGCTCGTACCGAGGGATTCGGCCTGGCGCAGGGCGCGTTCGGTGGCGGCGACGTAGGGCCCCTCGAAGAAATGGGAGAAGGTCCAGCCGTCGGGTGTCAGGCGGGTGTCGGCCGCCGCGACGTGACGGTCCCCGCTGCGGATCAGGAACCGCCAGCCGGTGAGCCGTGTGCGGGGCGGCCTGCCGCCGGCCGCGAGGGCGGACATGCCCAGCCGGTCGAGGACGTGCACCGGAAGGGGGAGTTCGGCGGTCAGCGGCCCCTGGATCGCGCGCAGGGACGGGGTGTGCGCCTCGTGGACGGCGGTGGGAGAACCGAGTGCCGCGAGGACGCTGCGCAGGGCGGGCGCGGGAGCCGGAGGGACATGCAGCGGCATGGTGGGTCGCCTCTCACTTGGGAGACCTGTGGAACGGGGGCAGGTGCGGACGGCACTGTCGCATTCTGGGGCCAGAGGGGGGCCGAGGGGCAATGGCCGCGCGCCAACTCTCTGCCTCGTTTGCGGAGTTTATACGACATGTGTTCACGCAGTGTTTCGGCTAGCTGTCCTGCCTATTGCCGACAAGGCGCTTACCGGTCCCGCTGACATGGCATTCATGCCGGATGCACGCGAACGTGCCGCGCTGACCTCGGAGGTTACCGGACGGGGGCTCGGCTGGAAAGCATCGGTTTTGTGGAGCGCGCAAAGGCGAAGAGGAATTTGCGCGAGGCGACTTGCCAGGTGAATGTGCCGAAGCGCCCTTCGGCCAAACCGGCGCGCGCTCCTCGCCACGCACGCCCCCACCGCGTTATGGATCACGCTGCCGGGGCATCATCGACCGTAATGCGCGCCTGGGTGTCCCGGGCCGGGCGCACTCGAGGAGGGACGCTTCGATGGGGGAGAAGGTCGTGGCGGGCGGATTCGACCTGTCCGATCGGCAGCGGTATCGAAGGAAGCTTCACGAGTGTCTGGAGGGGCTGGAGCGACTCCTGGCGGAGAAGAGGTTCGATCGCCCGAAGAACATGATGGGACTGGAGATCGAGCTGAATCTCGCGGGCGCCGACGGGCTGCCGAGAATGGTGAATGCCCAGGTACTGGAGCGGATAGCGAGCCCTGATTTCCAGACCGAGCTGGGAATGTTCAATCTGGAGGTGAACGTCCTGCCGCACCGGCTCGGCGGACGGGTATTCGACCAGCTCGTCGAGGAACTCAGCGCGGGGCTGGGCTATGCCCACCGGCAGGCCGCGGAGATCGATGCCGGAGTGGTGATGATCGGCATTCTGCCGACGATCTCCCGCGCCGACCTGGTCACCGCCAACCTGTCGGCCGTGGACCGCTACTCGCTGCTCAACGAGCAGATCCTGATGATGCGGGGGGAGGACTTCACGCTCGACATCGACGGGGTCGAGCGGCTGATCTGGACCTCCGGGTCGATCGTGCCGGAGGCCGCCTGCACCTCCGTACAACTGCATCTCCAGGTGACACCGGCCCGGTTCCCCGCCGTGTGGAACGCGGCGCAGGCGGTGGCCGCCGCGCAGATAGCCGTCGGCGCCAACTCCCCCTTCCTGTTCGGGCGCGAGCTGTGGCGGGAGTCGCGGCCGCCGCTGTTCACGCAGGCCACCGACACCCGGCCGCCCGAACTCCAGGCGCAGGGAGTACGGCCGCGGACCTGGTTCGGGGAGCGGTGGGTGGACTCGGCGTACGAGCTCTTCGCCGAGAACGTCCGCTACTTCCCCGCCCTGCTGCCGATATGCGACGAGGAGGAGCCGCTGCGGGCGCTCGCCGAGGGCGGGGTGCCGGGGCTGCAGGAGCTTGTCCTGCACAACGGGACCGTCTACCGCTGGAACCGGCCCGTCTACGGGGTCGCCGACGGGGTGCCGCACCTGCGGGTGGAGAACCGGGTGCTGCCGGCCGGCCCGACGGTCGCCGACGTCGTCGCCAACGCCGCCTTCTACTACGGGCTGGTGCGCACCCTCGCGGACGAGCAGCGCCCGGTGTGGACCCGGCTGCCCTTCGCCGAGGCGGAGGCGAACTTCGACGCGGCCTGCCGGTACGGGATCGACGCGCGGCTGCGGTGGCCGCGCCGGGGCCGGGCCGGGGGACTGGCGAGCGTGCCCGCCGTACGGCTGGTCCTGGACGAGCTGCTGCCGATGGCGGCGGCCGGCCTGGACGCCTGGGGCATCGAGCCCGCGGACCGGGACCACTACCTCGGCATCATCGAGGAGCGCTGCCGGCGGCGGGTGAACGGGGCGACCTGGCAGGTGGACACCTATCACCGGGCGCTGGCGGCCGGGCTGGAGCGGGACGAGGCGCTGGCCGCGACCACCCGGAGGTACAGCGAGCTGATGCACAAGGGCGACCCCGTCCACACCTGGCCCGTGGGGCCGGGGGAGGAGGTGGGCCCCTCGGTGCCGGAGCCCCGCTGAGCGGGCGCGCGGCCGGAGCCGTCCGGCGGGCCCGTCGATGCCGTCGATCCCGTTGTCCCCCGCAGTGATCCTCCCGGTCTCCCGAGGAGGCAGTATGGGGTGGTCGCAACGGGATGGCAGGACGGGAGTCGGACGTGCGGGCGGATCCGGAGCCGGTGTTCGTGGAGCTGGGCGAGGACGGGCGGCGGGCTCTCCTGCGCGACGAGACGCTGCTCGTCCTCGCGCTGTCGCTGGGCGCGAGCGGTGTTTCGGCGCTGATCAGTTTCATCGGCTCACTCACCAAGCCGGGGGGACTGAAGGACCAGGCCGCCACCCTCAACGGCTCGTACGCCCCGGGCCGGCCCTGGCTGGACCTGGCGTGGCAGCTCTTCGGCATCGCGAGCGCGCTGGTCCCCGTCCTGCTGGTGGCGCACCTGCTGACCCGCGAGGGCGCCCCCGGGCTGCGGGTGCTGGGCTTCGACCGCACCCGGCCCATGGGGGACGTGGCCCGGGGCGCTCTCGTGGCCGCGGGGATCGGGAGCGCGGGGCTCGCCTTCTACCTGGGGGCGCGGGCCGCCGGGTTCAACCTCACGGTGGTGCCCGAGGCGCTGCCGGACGTGTGGTGGAAGTTCCCCGTACTGATCCTCTCCGCTCTGCAGAACGCCGTGGTGGAGGAGGTCATCGTGCTGGCCTACCTGCTGCGCCGGCTGGACCGGCTCGGCTGGTCGCCGATGGCCGCGCTGCTGGCCAGCTCGGCCCTGCGCGGCTCCTACCACCTCTACCAGGGCATCGGCGGCTTCGTCGGCAACATGGTGATGGGCGTCGTCTTCGTCCTGGCCTACCGCCGCTGGGGCCGGGTGGGACCGCTCGTCGTCGCGCACGCGCTCCTCGACATCGTGGCCTTCGGCGGTTACGCCCTGCTCGCGGGCAAGGTGGGCTGGCTGCCCACGCCGTGAGGCGGCGGACCACCCGGTCGGCCCCTCCGGGCGGGGGTGGAGGCCGGAGCGGTGCGACGCTGAAGGCGAGGTGAGGAGGCGCGCCCGGTGGCTGTTGTGGACTCCCTGGTGCCGTTCGCGCCGTTCTTCGTGCCCGTGGTCAGCGGCCTGGTGGGCGGAGCCAGCCTCCTCATCCGGGACCGCCGCGAGGCGCGCAGCTCCGACCACCACTACCGCAGGCGGCTGGAGAAGGCCCAGCTGGAGGTCCAGTTCCTGAGCGGCTGGATCCAGGCCAAGGAGCTGGCGCCGACCGACTCGCCGGCCCCGGACCCGGAGCCGGGGCGCTGGCTGGACGAGTGCTACGCGTCGGTGCGCCGCGCCAAGGCGGACACGGGCGGCCGCCACCGGACGGGGCCGGTCTCGCTGCGGCGCCTCCTGCTGCTGGGGGAGGCGAGCGGCCCGGCGAAGAGCATGCGGGTCGCGTACTGGATCTCCCTCGTCCTCTTCAACGGGGCGCTCGCGTGGTGGGTGAACGCGCTCGTCACCGGCGTACCCGGTTTCGCGCACGAGGAAGGTGCCTCCGAGTCCGAGGAGATCGCGTCTTACCTGGCCCTGGCGGGCGTCTTCTTCGTCGTGTCAGCCGCCCTGTGGGCGTGGACGGTGCACCTGGGCAAGGCGGAGCCGGAGCAGGTCTACCGCAAGCGCATCGACTCGGCCGCGTGGGTGGAGCAGGAAGCCAAGCGACGGAGTGCCGCACGTGCGAAGGCGGTGGCGATGGCGGCGAAGGCGCGATCGAAGGGCGACGGGAAGGACGCCGAGGGCGGGTCCGCGGGCTGACCCGGTCCCGCCCCGGGCCGGCGCCCGCGTCCGTGCCCCGTGGTCACCCCGCCTGCTCGGCCCCGGGCGGGGACGCGAACAGCTCCCCGTCGAGGACGGTGACGGCCCGGCCCGCCAGCAGGGTGCGGTCGCCCGCCAGGGTCACCCGTACGAGACCGCGGCGCGCGCCGCCCTGGAGGCCGGTCAGCTCCGTACGGCCCAGGCGCTCGGCCCAGAAGGGGGCCAGCGCGGTGTGGGCGCTGCCGGTCACCGGGTCCTCGTCGATCCCGAAGGCGGGGAAGAAGCCGCGGGAGACGAAGTCGTACCCGCAGGAGGGGTCCTCGGCGGCCGCGGTGACGATGACCCCGCGCTTGGCGAAGGCGCGCAGGGCGCCGTGGTCCGGCGTCAGTTCGCGGACGGTCTTCTCGTCGGCGAGCTCGATCACGAGGTCGCCGATGTGCGCGGCGGTGTCGTGCACGGAGAGGATCGGCGCCCCGCCGAGCGCGTAGTCCACGGCGGGCGGCGCCGGGGCGGGGGTCAGTGACGACGTCGGGAAGTCCATGGTGATCGTGCCGTCACCGGCGGTCTCGGCCGTGAGGATCCCGCAGCGCGCGGAGAAGCGGATCAGCCCCGTGGCGAGGCCCGCGGACGCCAGGACGTGCGCGGTGGCCAGGGTCGCGTGGCCGCACATGTCGACCTCGGCGGCCGGGGTGAACCAGCGCAGCGCCCAGTCGGCGTCCCCGCCGGGCGGCAGGGGATGGGCGAAGGCGGTCTCTGAGAGGTTCACCTCGGAGGCGACCTGCTGGAGCCAGGCGTCCGGGGGGAAGCCGGTGTCGAGGAGCAGGACTCCGGCGGGGTTCCCGTGGAACGGCCGGTCGGTGAAGGCGTCGACGATTCGGATGCGCATGCACCGACGGTAGGGCGGTTCCTTGATCACGGACAAAGGCCAATCCGGGGTGACTGGACCGGTCGGTGCCGGACGAGGCGCCGACCGGCCCGGGTGGTGGCCGGCTCAGGTCCGGGAGAGCGCCTTCCTGCCCGACAGCAGCGGGACGAGGCCGAAGTTCCCGTTACCGCGGCCGTAGGTCGGGGCGGTGTCGGGGGTGTTGGAGTCGTTCGTCCCGGCGGAGAACTGCCCGCCCCGAGCGAGATCACGGTGGTCAGGTGGCCCCGCTGGCCGTCGGAGCAGGAGACGCACTGGGGCAGGTTGAGGCAATTGCCCGGCCAGCTGCCGGGGGCCGTGGGCGGTGGCCGGGGCCGGCACTGCGAGCAGCAGTGCGGCGGCCGCGGCGGCGAGCCACTTCCTGGCGTCCTTAAAGGCGCACGGATGTCCCCTTCACGGGTTGTTCGGGCATGTTCGCGGCCCGGCACCGCACGCACCCGCACGCCCTTCGCCCAGCAGTTCGGTCGCCGATCCACCCCAAAGTGTGCCGTCGCGTCACCTGTCGCTGACGAGTTTCCGATATATCGTTGACGCATCGCGATGGATCAGCGATAGTGGAGCTATCGGACGACCGATGACACGAAGAACGACAACGTGACGGAAGGAGCGCAGGCATGCGTTCACGCGGACAGCACGGACACGACCACGGACATGACCACGGACGGGGCCACGACCACTGCGGGCCCGATCGTCGGGAGGGTTTCAAGGGGCGCCGCGCCGCCTTCGGACCGTTCGGGCCGCCCTTCGGTGGCGGGCCCTTCGGAGGCCGGGGCGGGCGTGGTGGGCGGGGCGGCGGACGGGCCCGGCGCGGTGACGTACGCGCCTCGATCCTGGCGCTGCTCACCGACCGGCCGATGCACGGCTACGAGATGATCCAGGAGATCGGCGAGCGCAGCGGCGGGGCCTGGAAGCCCAGCCCGGGCTCGGTCTACCCGACCCTGCAGCTGCTCGAGGACGAGGGGCTCATCACGAGCGAGAGCGAGGGCGGCAAGAAGCTGTTCACGCTCACCGACGCCGGCCGCGCCGAGGCCGAGTCGGGCCCCGACGCGCCGTGGGCCGACGCCGGGCGCGGCTTCGACTTCGAGGCGATGCACGAGATCCGGACGGCCGGGATCGGCCTGATGGAAGCCTTCGGGCAGGTCTTCAAGACCGGCTCGCCCGAGCAGCGCGAGAAGGCGCTCGGGGTCATCAACGACGCCCGCAAGAAGCTCTACCTGATCCTGGCCGACGAGCACTGAGGACCGGGCAGGTCCCGGCACCACGCGGCGCGCCCCGCGAGTCCTTTTTCGCGGGGCGCGCGGGCGTGTACGGGGGCGGGCGGTGGCCGGTCAGGCCACCAGGACGGCCAGCTTGCGCAGCGACTCGTTCAGCGCGGCGGTGGCCGAGTCCTTGAGCTTGCCCGCCATCAGCGAGACGGCGGCCCCGGTGAACTCCCCGTCGATGCGGACCGTGGTGGCCCCGGCGTCCGGGGTCAGGGTGTACCGGGTGAGGACGGCCACGCCCATCGGGCCCTTGCCGGTGATGGCGAAGAGGCGCTCGTCCTCCAGCTCCGAGACGGTCCAGACGACCTCGGCCGGGAAGCCCATCATCTTCATGTTCTCGGCGAAGGTGGACCCGACCGCGAGGGTCTCCGGGCCGCCCTCCGGGAAGTTCGTGTGGGTCGTGCTCCACTGGCCGTACGCGTCCCAGTCCGTGAGCTGGGACCAGAGCTTCGCGGCGGACGCCTCGATGCGTGATTCCGCGGTGACTTCGGCCATGCGACCACCCCTTCTCGTCGGGTACGTGCGGCGGAACGTAGCCCCGGCGGGCGGAACATTCAATACTGACGACCTGTCAGAAACCGTGGGGGTCGGCGGGCCGCGATATCGAGTGCGTCTCAACAGGTGTCACAGCCGTGACGGTACTGACCGGCCCTGTCATGATGACCGGATGCAAGCGTCAGGGAAAAATGCCGGACTGGGCCTCGCCCTCGTCTCGGCGTTCGCGTTCGGTGGTTCCGGAGTGGCGGCGAAGCCGCTGATCGAGGCGGGTCTGGACCCCCTCCACATGGTCTGGCTCAGGGTGGCCGGGGCGGCGCTCGTGCTGTCCCCGCTGGCCTGGCGCCACCGTGACCTCGTCCTGCGCAAGCCCTTGCTGCTCGCCGGCTTCGGGCTGGTCGCCGTCGCGGGCGTGCAGGCCTTCTACTTCGCCTCCCTCTCCCGGATCCCGGTGGGCGTGGCCCTGCTGCTGGAGTACCTGGGCCCCGCGCTGCTGCTCGGCTACATCCGCTTCGTCCAGCGCAAGCCCGTGACGCGGGGCGCCGCCGCGGGCGCGGCCGTGGCCGTCGTCGGCCTGGCCTGCGTGGTCGAGATCTGGTCCGGGCTGAGCCTGGACCCCCTCGGCGTGCTCTTCGGCCTCGCCGCGGCCTGCTGCCAGGCCTTCTACTTCGTCTTCGCCGACCAGGGCGCCGACGGCGACGACGCCCCCGACCCGCTCGGGGTGATCGCGTACGGCATGCTCGTCGGCGCCCTGGTGATGACCGTGATCGCCCGGCCGTGGGAGATCGACTGGCAGGTGCTGGGCGGCCGGGCCTCCGTGGGCGGCACGATGGTGCCCGCGCCGGTGCTGCTCGCCTGGGTGGTGCTGGTCGCCACCGTCTTCGCGTACCTGACCGGCGTGGTTTCGGTGCGCAGGCTCTCGCCGCAGGTCGCGGGCGTGGTGGCCTTCCTGGAGGCGGTCGTCGCCACCGTGCTGGCCTGGGTCCTGCTCGGCGAGTACCTCTCGACCTGGCAGATCGTCGGCGGCGGCCTGGTGCTGGGCGGCGCCTTCATCGCCCAGTCCTCCCGGCCGGCCCCGCCGGTCCCGCCCGTACCGCCCGCCGTGGGCGGTCCGGCCCTGCTGGACCGCGAGACGACGACGGCCTAGGGTGGCGATCATGCATTCGACCGTGCTTCCGCCTCCTGCCGCCTAGCGCGGGCGGCGCCTCGACGATCTGACCCGGCCCGGGGAGTTCCCGGGCGGGTGCGTGCTGCCCGCGAAGCGATGACCTGCTTCTTTCATCCTTCACGCAAGCGCGGAGAGTTTCGTGTCGAACCATTCGCCCGCTGCCGGGCGCAGTCTGCTGTACCTCGTCGTCGCCGGAGCCGCCTGGGGCACCGCGGGGGCGGCTGCCTCACTCCTCTTCCTGGCCAGTGACCTCGGCCCGCTCGCCCTGTCGTTCTGGCGGTGCGCGGGCGGGCTCGTGGTGCTGCTCGGGGTGCTCGCCGTACGGGGGTCCCGGCCCCGGCCGGGGCGGTCGCGGCCCTCGGTGGGTTCGCTGATCGTGACCGGGCTGCTGTTCACCGTCTTTCAGGCCGCGTACTTCGCCGCCGTGCGCGAGACCGGCCTCGCGGTGGGCACCGTGGTCACGCTCGGCGCCGGGCCGGTGATCATCGCGCTCGGGGCCCGGTACTGGATGGGCGAGCGGCTCGGCCGCGGCGGCGTGGCCGCCGTCCTCGGCGCGCTGGCGGGGCTGGCCGTACTGGTGCTGGGCAGCGGGGGCGGCGAGGTGCGGCCGCTCGGCGTCGGCTGGGCGCTGCTGTCGGCCGCCGGCTACGCGGGGATGACCCTGCGGGCGCGGTGGCTCGGGCAGCGCGGTGCGGGCGGGGACCCGCTGGTGACCACCGCCTGGTCGGTCGCGGTGGGCACGGTGTGCCTGCTCCCGCTCGCGGCGGCGGAGGGGCTGCTGCCGCACACCGCCGACATCGGGCGGGTGCTCTGGCTGCTGGTGTACGTGGCCACCGTGCCGACGGCGCTGGCGTACGCGCTCTACTTCACGGGGGCCGCGGCGGTACGGGCCGCCACCGTGTCGGTGATCATGCTGATCGAGCCGGTGAGCGCGGCCGTGATCGCCGTCCTGCTCCTCGGGGAGCGGCTGACCGCCGCCGTCGTGCTCGGCACCGTACTGCTGCTGACGGCTGTGGGCGCCCTGATCGCGGCGGAATCGCGCCGTCCGGCGGGGGCGGCCGTGCCCGCCGCCGTCCGGCGCAGTCCTCAGAGCGCGGTGATGTAGTCCGGGACGGCGATGCCGGGGGCCAGGTCCGAGGCGGGTACCGGGGTCCCGAACACGGGGGCGACAGGGACCACGCCCGCCCAGTAGGGCAGGTCCAGGTCCTCGGCGTCGTCGCTGCTCGGGCCGGTGCGCAGCTTCGCGGACACCTCGGTCAGGTCCACCCGGATCACCGCCGTGGCGGCGAGCTCCCGGGCGTTGGCGGGGCGGATGTCGGCGGAGCGGCCCGGCACGGCGGAGTCGACCAGGGCGTCCAGGGCCGTCCGGCACTCGGCCTCGTCGGTGACCTGGTAGGCGGTGCCGTGCACGACCACCGAGCGGTAGTTGAGCGAGTGGTGGAAGGCCGAGCGGGCCAGCACGAGACCGTCTACGTGGGTCACGGTCACGCAGACGGGCAGGCCCGGATCGGCCTTGCCGGCCGCGAGCAGCGGGCGGGAGCCGGTCGAGCCGTGGATGTAGATCGATTCGCCGACCCGGGCGAACAGCGTGGGCAGGACCACGGGCGCGCCGTCACGGACGAAGCCGAGGTGGCAGACGTAGGCCTCGTCGAGTATCGAGTGCACCGTCTCGCGGTCGTAGCGCGCCCGGTCACGGGATCGGGTGGGGACCGTGCGGTCGGTGGGCTCGTACGCGCCGGTCGTCCCGGTGCGCTCGGTCGTCGTCTCCGTGGCGGGCGTGGCGGTCATGATGCCGACTCCATTGCACTAGTGCATACTGTGGTTTGTGCTAGTAGAGTATCGGATCACAGGGCGCGGCACAGCGGATATCGCGGCCAGCGTCGAGGCGGGCGTGGCATCGGGCGCGCTGCCGCCCGGATCGCTGCTGCCGCCGATGCGGGAGCTGGCGGCCGAACTGGGCGTCAATCCCAACACCGTGGCGGCCGCCTACAGGACACTGCGCGAGCGCGGGGTCATCGAAACCGACGGGCGGCGCGGAAGCCGGGTGCGGCCGCGCCCCTCCACCACCCCGCGGGACGCGCGGCGGATGGTGGTGCCGGCGGGCGTGCGCGACATCGCGGAGGGCAATCCGGACGTGGCGCTGCTCCCCTCCCTGGACGGGGCGCTGGCGGCGGCCGCCCTGCGGTACGCGCAGGCCCCGACCCTCTACGGGGCGGATCCCGTCGCGCCGGACCTGGCCCGGCTCGCCCGGGCGGACTTCGACGCGGACGCCGTGCCGGCCGGCCCGGTGGCGGTGACCTCGGGAGCGCTGGACGCGATCGAACGGGTGCTGGTCGCCCACCTGAGGCCGGGGGACGCGGTGGCGGTCGAGGACCCGGGCTGGGGAGGCTCGCTCGACCTGGTCCCGGCGCTGGGCCTGCGGGTGCTGCCGGTGGCGGTGGACGACGACGGGCCGCGTGCCGACGCGGTGGCGCGGGCGCTCGCCGCCGGGGCTCGGGCGCTGGTGGTGACCTCGCGGGCGCAGAACCCGACCGGCGCCGCGGTGAGCGCGGAACGGGCGGGGGAGCTGCGGGAGCTGCTGGCGCGCCACCCCGGGGTGCTGCTGATCGAAGACGACCACGGCCACGGGATCGTCGACCTGCCGCTGCACCCGCTGAGCGGGGTCACCGGGCACTGGGCACTGATCCGGTCCACGGCGAAGGCCTACGGGCCGGACCTGCGGCTCGCCGTGCTGACGGGCGACGCGGTGACCCTGGACCGCGTACGGGGCCGCCAGCGGCTGGGCCCCGGCTGGGTGAGCCGGCTGCTCCAGCACGCCGTGGTCGAGCTGTGGACCTCGAACGCCGTGGACCGGGCCGCCGTGGCCCGCGCGTACGGGGAGCGGCGGAACGCGCTGGTCGAGGCCCTGCGGGAGCGGGGGGTGGGGGCGCACGGGCGGAGCGGGCTGAACGTGTGGGTGCCGGTGGCCGACGAGACGGTGGTGGTCACGCGGCTGCTCGCCGCGGGATGGGCGGTGGCGGCCGGGGCGATCTTCCGGGTCGAGGCGGGACCGGGCGTGCGGCTGACGGTGTCGCAGCTGGGGGTCTCGGAGGTGCCGGGCCTGGCGGACGCCGTGGCCGCGGCGGTCCGGACGGGGGTCGCGGGCGGCCGGAACGACTGACCGTACGGGCCGGCTCCCGGCCCGTGGCCCGGGCCGCCCGGAGCGGCTCTTCCAGTCCTGCCGACAGGACTGGAAGAGCCGGTCCGGGCGAGGCGGTGGCTCTCTTCACGGGTGGTGAAGCCGTTCGTCGTGACTTCGGGAGGCACCCGCCGAGACAGGATGTCGATGTTCACGAGAACGGGAGGCGGCAAGCCACAGGGGGTCGTGAGACGCCCAGCGCGCAGGCGGCCCGAACGACTTCCTCGGTGGCGCGGCCAGGCCGGCCGCCGGGGGTGACGGCATCCAGGTTCCCGTGCAATGAGGTGAAGCCGATTCTGCTCGCGCGGCTCGCCATCCTCGGGGGCCAGCTGCTGGATGCCACACACCCCGGCCGGCCGCCGGTGGAGCGGGTAGCCCGGGTGAACCTGCCCGGCGTCAGCCGGGCGCATCGTGCGACCTGGTGGTGCGGGGGCGTAAGCCCGTCTTAGTTGCCGATGCCGGAGCTGCCGATGCCCGAGTTACCGATGCCGTGGCTGCCGATGCCCGTGTTGCCGAAGCCCGCGTTGCCCAGACCCGAGTTGGCGATGCCCGCGTTGCCGATGCCGTCGTTGAAAGCACCTGCGTTGCCGACGCCGTCGTTGAAAACACCTGCGTTGCCGATGCCGTCGTTGAAAGCACCTGCGTTGCCCACGCCTGCGTTGCCCACCCCGTCGGCGCTGGCCGCGCCGGCGCCGCAGATGGCCAGCACTGCCGCGGCACCCAGCGCGGCCGTCACACGGAGAAGAGTTGTGCGCATCGTCACATACCTCCTGCTTTGGGATTATTTGCTCCCTATCTCTAGCACGCGGCCGTGCCGGATATGGGGATAAATGTCCGAAGCTGTCGTGTCGCCCAGCTGCTTCGCCCGGCGGCGTGCAGGTCAGGTCGGCGGCCCAGAAGGCCGGACCCGGCCTCGGGGGGACGCCCAGACCGTCACTACGACTTTCCAGCGGTGGGCGGTGCCTCCCGTGGTCATGAACCACGGCTCGGCGCCGAGAGCCAGGGTGACCCCCGCCGCTGTCGAGGCGCTGCTGTCGACGTGTACAAAGCCACTCCGGGCGGTGTGCTGATCGCCCGGACATCAGCACTGGTCAGACGGGTTTCCGTGCGCCGGGGCGGGTCTGGCTGAGGGCCGCTCCGGCCAGGACGATCGCGGCGCCCACCGGGGTGTTCCAGTGCAGCTGCTCGCCGAGGACCAGGACGCCCGCCGCGGTGGCGATGACCGGGATGAAGTAGGTGACCATCTGGGCGGTGGTCGGGCCGATCTCCGTCACGAGGCCGTACTGCATCTGCAGGGCCATGCCCGTGCCGAGGGCGCCCAGGGCGATCACGGAGACGGTCGGCCAGAGCGGGAACGAGCTCGGCGCCGTGGTGAAGAGGGCGCTGACCAGCGAGAGCTGGAGGGTGGAGACCATGAGCTGGCCGCCGGTCAGGGCCACCGGGGAGCCGGGGGTGCCGGCCAGCGTGCGGCGGACGTAGATCCAGCCGATGGGGTAGCAGAGGGCGGCCAGCAGGGCGAGCGCGGTGCCCCGGGCGTCGACGCCGGAGAAGCCCTGCCAGGCGCCGAGGACGATGAGGACGCCGAGGAAGCCGAGGCCCAGGCCCGCGAAACGGCGGCGCGTGGGGCGGTCCTCGGACAGGGCGACCATCGACAGCGCCATGCCCCACAGCGGGGAGGTCGCGTTGCAGATGCCGGCCAGGGTGGAGGGGATGCTCAGCTCCGCGTACGCGAACAGGGAGAACGGGGCGGTGTTGAGCAGCAGCGCGGCCACGCCGAGGTGGCCCCAGGTGCGCAGCCCGCGGGGCAGCTTCTCGCGGCGGACCAGCAGGACGGCGAGGAGGGCGAGCGCGCCGAACAGGACCCGGCCCAGGGCCACCTGGAAGGGTGCGTACGCCTCCGTGCCCACCTTGATCAGGAGGAAGCTGAAGCCCCAGACGACCGAGAGGATCGCGAACCGGACGCGCCAGTCGAGGAGTTTGGTGCGCCAGCCGGCGGCGGTGCTCGCAGGGATGGTGGCGGTGGTGGAGAGGGTGGGCCGCGGGGCTGTCGGTGCGCTCATGACCCTTACTCTGCGCGTGTCAACTTCGTAGGACAAGCGAGAGTTTCTCCAGTCGACGGCGTAGCATCTCTTACATGTTGAACCTGGAGCGCCTGCGCACCCTCGATGCCCTCGCCCGCCACGGCTCGGTCAGCGGCGCGGCCGACGGGCTCCACGTCACCACCTCCGCAGTGTCCCAGCAGATGGCCAAGCTGGAGCGCGAGGTCGGCCAGCCGCTGCTGGCCAGGAACGGGCGCGGGGTCCGGCTCACCGACGCCGGTCGGCTGCTCGCCGATCACGCGGCCCGGATCATCTCCCAGGTGGAGCTCGCCCAGGCCGATGTCGAGGCGCAGCGCGGATGCGCCGTCGGCGAGCTGCGGATCGGCGCCTTCCCGACCGCCATGCGCGGGCTGCTGCCGCAGGCCCTGTCCGCGCTGCGCGCCGGGCACCCGGACGTGCGGGCCCGGGTGCGCGAGCAGGAGCCCGAGGAGAGCATGGCCGCCGTCGTGCGCGGTGACCTCGACCTGGCGCTGGCCATCGACTGGCACAACAAGCGGATGCCGGTGCCCGCCGAGCTCACCCGGACCCACCTGCTCGACGACTCCGTCGACATCGCGGTCCCGGCCGGTCACCCGCTGGCCGACAAGAGCAGGATCTCGCTCGCCGACTTCGCCGACGACGACTGGATCTCCTGGAACGAGGGTCAGTTCTGCCACGAGTGGCTGGTCTTCACCCTGCGCGGTACGGGCGTCGAGCCGCGCATCGCCCACATCGCCGAGGAGCACCACACCCAGCTGGCCTTCGTGGAGGCCGGACTCGGCGTGTGCGTGGCGCCGAAGCTGGGCCGCGGCCCGGTGCCGCCGGGGGTGCGGCTGCTGCCGGTCTGCGACGCCGTACGCCGCCACGTGTACGTCGTCTGGCGCGCGGACGCCGACCGGAGGCCCTCGATCCGGGCCGCGGTCGACGCCCTGCGGCAGGCGGCCGACGGACTCCGGTAGCCCGCCCGTCCACCCGCCAGTCCGCCGCCCGTCCACCCGCCCGTCCGCCGCCCGTCCGCCGCCCGTCCGTCCGCCCCGGACCGGGCCTAGAGCTTGCGGAAGTCCCAGGAGATGATCGAGTCGGGGGTCAGGCGGATCCAGGCGTGCCGGCCGTCGTGCGGCATCTCCTCGATGCCGAAGTTCTTGACGGGGAAGATCCGCTCGGCCTCCGCCAGTTCGGGGCAGGGCTCGCCGGTGCGCGGGGCCTCGCCCACGAAGACGGCGCTGCCGGACAGCTCCACCCCGCGCAGTTCGTCGTAGGACTCGCCCGAGTCCACGACCACCGAGATCCGCGGGTCCTTGCGCAGGTCGGACCACCGGCGGCTGCGCGTGATCGAGTACAGCCACAGCGAGCTGCCGTCCCAGGCGAACCACAGGGCGCCCACGTGCGGGCGCCCGTCGGGGGAGACCGTCGCGACCCGGCAGGTCTTCTGCTCGCGCAGGAAGGAGTCCACTTCCGCGTCGCTCATCATGATGCGCCGGCCGCGCCGCTGCGAGGTTCCGGTTCGTGACTCGTCCATCCGTCCTGCACCCCTTCACATCTGACTGTGTGTCAGGAATCATGAGGGCTCTTCCGTCGCCACGCCAGGGGGAGCCATGCCGGATCTCGATCCCGCCACCACCGCGCTGCTCACCGTCGAGTGCCAGAACGGCGTCGTGGGCGAGGAGAGCGCGCTGCCCGAGCTCGCCAAGGAGGCCCGGGACTCAGGCATGCTGGAGCGGGTGGCCGCGCTGGTCGACGCCGCGCGCGGGGCCGGCGTACAGGTGCTGCACGCCGTCGCCGAGCGGCGGCCCGACGGGCTCGGGGCGAACACCAACGCCCGGCTGTTCCGGGCCGCGGGCAGGCTCCCCGTGCGCCAGCTGACCGGGAGCCGGGCCGTGGAGGTCGCCGCCCCCATCGCCGTCGCCGGGCAGGACCTGGTGGTCCGCCGGCTGCACGGGCTCTCCCCGATGGCCGGCACCGACCTCGACGCCCTGCTGCGCAACCTCGGCATCCGCACCCTCGTCGTCACCGGGGTCTCCTCCAACATCGCGATCCCCAACACCGTGTTCGACGCCGTGAACCTCGGCTACCAGGTCGTGGTCCCCGCCGACGCCATCGCCGGGGTGCCCGCCTCCTGCACAGCCGAGGTGATCCGCAACTCCCTCGCCCTGGTGGCGTCCATCACCACGGCCGAAGAGCTCCTCAATCAGTGGGCTCCCGCACCCTGACCCCCGTAACCTGGGCGGATGCTGTCCGAAGTGATCGCGACCCGCTACGTCACGCCCCTGCGTGAGGGCGGCTCGCTCCCGGGAATCGTCGAGGCCGACGACCTCGGTACCTACGTCATGAAATTCACCGGAGCCGGCCAGGGCCGCAAGACCCTGGTCGCCGAGGTCATCTGCGGCCGCCTGGCCCAGCGGCTGGGACTGCGCGTCCCGAGGCTGGTCCAGATGCAGCTCGACCCCGTCATCGGGCTCGGCGAGCCCGACCAGGAGGTCCAGGAGCTGCTCAAGGCCAGCGGCGGGCTCAACCTCGGCATGGACTACCTGCCCGGCTCGATCGGCTTCGACCCGCTCGCCTACCAGGTGGACCCGGTCGAGGCGGGGCGCGTGGTCTGGTTCGACGCCCTCATCAACAACGTCGACCGCTCCTGGCGCAACCCGAACATGCTGGTCTGGCACGGGGACCTCTGGCTCATCGACCACGGCGCCACCATGATCTGGCACCACAACTGGCCCACCGCCGGGGCCGCGGCCGCCAAGCCCTACAACGCCTCCGACCACGTACTGGCCCCCGCGGGCCCGGACATCGAGGCCGCGGCGGCCGCCCTCGCGCCGCTCGTGACCGAGGACCTGCTGACGCAGGTCGCGGCCGACGTCCCCGACGAGTGGCTGGTCGACGAGCCGGGCTTCGACTCCACCGACGCGCTGCGCCGCGCCTACGTGGAGGCGTTGCTGCCGCGTGCGGCCACGATCCACGAGAGGATCACCATGGAGGCCGAGGTCAAGCAGCGGTCCGGTCCGCCGGGCTGGCTGGCCGAACGCCTCGCCCCCCTGCCCCACAAGAAGAAGAGCGACGACGAGTGACCAAGCGGGACGTGTTCGAGTACGCGCTGGTGCGTGTGGTGCCCCGGATGGAACGGGGCGAGTGCTTCAACGCCGGCGTGATCGTCTACTGCCGGGCGCACGCGTACGTCGCCGCGCGCACCCACCTCGACGAGGCGAAGCTCCTCGCGCTGGATCCGGGGGCGGACGTGGCCGGGGTGCGGGCCGCGTTGCACGGGGTCGAGGGCGTGTGCGCGGGTGGGGCGTCCGCCGGGCAGGCGGCCGGCGACGATGCCGGGCGGCGGTTCCGGTGGCTGATCGCTCCGCGGAGCACGGTGGTGCAGCCGGGGCCGGTGCACACCGGCCTCACGGCCGACCCGGTCGCCGAGGTGGAGCGGCTGCTGGACCTCTTGGTCCGCTGACGCGGGCGTGTGCCGGGTGTTCGGGTGCGGCGCCGTCGCGGGGGCTCCGCCCCGGGCCCCGCGCCTCAAACGCCGGCGGGGCTGAGTTGTGCCGACGGGGCGGATGTGAGCGGGGTGGGAACCTGTCGCCGTTGACACCGGGTGCCAGGGCTCCTAGCGTCTCCTCAGCTGAAGCTACTAAGCGGTTGCTCACCTCTGGGCGGCCGTCTCTCAAGGGCGAGGAGATCCAGCATGTCCACCACCGAGCAGCGCGTCGCGATCGTGACCGGGGCGGCCCGGGGCATCGGCGCGGCCACCGCCGTACGCCTGGCCGCCGAGGGCCGGGCCGTCGCCGTACTCGACCTCGACGAGGCGGCCTGCAAGGACACCGTGGAGGCGATCACGGCGGCCGGCGGCAAGGCCTTGGCGGTCGGCTGCGACGTCTCCGACGCCGCGCAGGTGGAGGCCGCCGTCGCGCGCGTCGCCGACGAGCTCGGCGCCCCGACCATCCTGGTCAACAACGCCGGTGTGCTGCGCGACAACCTGCTCTTCAAGATGAGCGAGACCGACTGGGACACGGTCATGAACGTGCACCTGCGCGGCGCCTTCCTGATGTCGAAGGCCTGTCAGAAGTACATGGTGGAGGCCAAGTTCGGCCGCATCGTGAACCTCTCCAGCAGCTCGGCGCTCGGCAACCGCGGCCAGGTCAACTACTCCGCCGCCAAGGCCGGTCTGCAGGGCTTCACCAAGACCCTGGCCATCGAGCTCGGCAAGTTCGGCGTCACCGCCAACGCCGTCGCCCCCGGCTTCATCGTCACCGAGATGACCGCCCAGACGGCGGCCCGCGTCGGCATGGGCTTCGAGGACTTCCAGGCGGCCGCCGCCACCCAGATCCCCGTCCAGCGCGTCGGCCGCCCGGACGACATCGCCAACGCCATCGCCTTCTTCACGGGCGAGGCCGCCGGCTTCGTCTCCGGCCAGGTCATGTACGTCGCCGGCGGCCCGCTCAACTGACGAGCGAAGAGACACGAGAGGCAGGCGCACGTCATGACGTACGACGGTATCGACAGCGGCAAGGTCGCCCTGATCACCGGGGCGAGCCGGGGCATCGGCTACGGCATCGCCGAGGCGCTGGTCGCCCGCGGCGACCGGGTCTGCATCACCGGACGCAGCGAGGACGCGCTCAAGGAGGCCGTCGAGCGGCTCGGAGCGGACCGGGTGATCGGGGTCGCCGGCAAGGCGCACGACGAGGCCCACCAGGCCGTCGCCGTCGAGCGCGCGATGGAGGCCTTCGGCCGCGTCGACTTCCTGGTGAACAACGCGGGCACCAATCCGGTCTTCGGGCCGATCGCGGACCTGGACCTCGGGGTCGCCCGCAAGGTCTTCGAGACCAATGTGATCTCGGCGCTGGGCTTCGCCCAGCGGACCTGGCACGCCTGGCAGAAGGACAACGGCGGGGCGATCGTGAACATCGCCTCCATCGCCGGCGTCTCCGCCTCGCCCTTCATCGGGGCGTACGGGATGAGCAAGGCCGCCATGGTCAACCTCACCCTCCAGCTCGCCCACGAGATGGCACCGGGTGTCCGGGTCAACGCGATCGCCCCCGCGGTGGTCAAGACCAAGTTCGCGCAGGCGCTCTACGAGGGCCGGGAGCAGGAGGCCGCGGCGGCCTACCCGCTCGGCCGGCTGGGGCTCCCGGAGGACATCGGAGGGGCGGCGGCGTTTCTTACATCTGCACAAGCGGAATGGATCACGGGCCAAACTCTGGTCGTCGATGGTGGGATGTTCCTCAATGCTGGTGTGCACTGACCGATAGTCGGACATATTTGCCTCCGAAAGGGAGGTAAATGCGTACTGAATATGCACGTAACCGGTCAAGTGCCCCACGAAACCACCCCATTGGATTCGTGGGGCACTGCGGTAGGGTCTGCCGCACCCCTGGCTGATCGAGGAGCGTGCAAGTGTTCAACCGGACCAGATGCCTGCAGATCACTGCGGCCCTTGCGTCCATATCCCTGCTCGCCGGATGCGGCCTGCTGTCGGAGGACAACGACGACGACGTCAAGAAGATCGTCGTCGGCACCACGAGCGCACCGAGCACCCTCGATCCCGCCGCGGCGTGGGACGGCTCCTGGGAGCTGTACCGGAACGTCTACCAGACCCTGCTGGCGTTCCCCACGGGTTCCACCAAGCCCCAGCCCGACGCCGCCCAGAACTGTGAGTTCACGGACGGGGCGAGCCAGGCCTACCGGTGCACCCTGCGCAAGGGCCTGAAGTTCTCCAACGGCGAGCCGCTCGACGCCAAGGCGGTCAAGTACTCCCTCGACCGGATCAAGACGATCGGCTCCAAGGTCGGTCCGAAGGACCTCTTCAACAGTCTCGACAAGATCGAGACCCCGGACGCCCTGACGGTCGTCTTCCACCTGAACACCTCGGACGCCACCTTCCCGTACGTCCTCGGCTCGCCCGCCGCCTCGCTGGTCGCGCCCAAGGACTACCCCGCCGACAAGGTGCGCCAGGACGGCAAGATCACCGGCTCCGGCCCGTACGTGCTCGACTCGTACAAGGAGGGCGCCGAGGCCGTCCTCGGCGACAACGGGAGCTACACGGGCTTCGCCAACCGCCGTAACAAGGCGGTGACCATCCGCTACTTCCAGGACTCGCAGAAGATGGTCGCGGCCCTGAAGGCCAAGGAGATCGACGCCACCTACCGAGGCCTGTCGGCCACGGAGATCACGGACCTGCAGAGCCCCGCCGCGCACGCGCAGGGCGTCCAGGTCGTCGAGAACGTCGGCGCCGAGATCCGCTACCTGGTCTTCAACCCCAAGGACCCCGCAGTCGCCAAGCCGGCGGTCCGCCAGGCCATCGCCCAGACCGTCGACCGCGGGACCCTCGTCTCCAAGGTCTACCAGGGCACCGCGGAGCCGCTGTACTCGATGGTTCCCAAGGGTGTCGTCGGCCACAAGACGCCCTACTACGACAAGTACGGCCCCGCCGACGTCCCCAAGGCCAGGAAGATCCTCAAGGACGCCGGGGTGCCCACGCCGGTCGACCTGACCTTCTGGTACACCACCGACCGGTACGGCTCCTCCACCGCCGAGGAGTTCACCGAGCTCAAGCGTCAGCTGGACGAGAGCGGGCTCTTCCGGATCACCCTGCGCAGCCAGCCCTGGAAGACCTTCCAGGAGGGCTACAAGGGCCAGGAGTACCCGGTCTTCGGCCGTGGCTGGTTCCCCGACTTCCCGGACCCGGACAACTTCATCGCGCCGTTCGTCGGCAAGGAGAACGCGGTCGGCACCCCGTACGAGCCCACCGAGATCCTGAACGACCTGCTGCCCAAGTCCCGCCGCGACGGCGACCGCTCCGCCGGCGTCCAGCAGTTCGAGAAGGCGCAGCAGATCTTCGCCGAGGACGTCCGGCTGCTGCCCCTGTGGCAGGGCAAGCTGTATGTCGCCGCGCAGGAGGACATCGCGGGCGCCGAGCGGGCGCTGGACCCGCAGACCGCCATGCAGATGTGGGAGCTGTACCGCAAGACCAGCTGGTAGCGGCCCCGCCCGGGGCATCCGCCCGGGCGGCCGACGCGCTGTCAGTGGCCCCCGGTAGGTTCTGGAGCAGTTGCACGAACTTGTACCGGAGGTTGTCGCCGTGACCCAGATGCTGCCCGAGTCCTGGCTCCCCGTCCTCGGCGGGGAGCTGGACCAGCCCTACTTCAAGGAACTCACCGAGTTCGTCGAGAAGGAACGGGCGAACGGGCCGGTCTACCCCCCCCGCGAGCAGGTGTTCGCGGCCCTGGAGGCCACCCCCTTCGACCAGGTGAAGGTGCTCGTCCTGGGCCAGGACCCCTACCACGGCGCCGGCCAGGGTCACGGCCTGTGCTTCTCCGTGCAGCCCGGGGTCAAGACCCCGCCCTCGCTGCGCAACATCTACAAGGAGATGAAGGAGGAGCTCGGCCTGCCCGTCCCGGACAACGGGTACCTGATGCCGTGGGCCCGGCAGGGCGTCCTGCTGCTCAACGCGGTGCTCACCGTCCGCGAGGCCGAGCCCAACTCGCACAAGGGCAAGGGCTGGGAGAAGTTCACCGACGCCGTGATCCGCGCGGTGTCCGAGCGGCCCGACCCGGCCGTCTTCGTCCTCTGGGGCGCCTACGCCCAGAAGAAGATCCCGCTGATCGACGAGGAGCGGCACGTCGTGGTCAAGGGGGCCCACCCCTCCCCGCTGTCGGCCAAGAAGTTCTTCGGGTCCCGGCCCTTCACGCAGATCAACGAGGCCATCGCCGCCCAGGGCCATGAGCCGATCGACTGGCGGATCCCGGACCTCGGCTGACGTCCCACCGCGCCTCGGCGCCATTGCCGGTGCCTCCGGTTAGCTTTTTGATGACCAGACCCGGAGCAGGTCTGGCGGAGCGAGCCGGAGGCCGCGGTGACGGAGCAGCAGGAGGCGTCGGAGGACGCCGTCATGACCAGGATCGGCCAGGCGGTCATCCTGCTGCACGCCGGGGACCGCGAGGAGGCCCGCAACCGGCTCGGCGCGATCTGGTCGGAGATCGGCGAGGAGGGGGACGACCTCCACCGCTGCACCCTCGCCCACTACATGGCCGACGCTCAGGACGATCCCGCCGACGAACTGGCCTGGGACCTGCGGGCCCTGACCGCCGCCGAAGCCCTGCGCGACCCGCCCGCCACCGGGCCACGGGACGGGGGGACCGCGCCGCGGGGGGAACCGCACCTCGCGATGCGCGTGTTCTACCCGTCCCTGCACCTCAGCCTGGCCGCCGACTACCTCAAGCTCCAGCGCCCCGAGGCCGCCCGGGTCCACCTGGCGCGGGCCCGCGCGGCCACCGGGGCGCTCCTCGACGACGGGTACGGGAACGGCGTACGGGAGGCCATCGCACGGCTGGAGCGGCGCCTGGCCACGGAACCGGGCGCCGGGCCACGTCCGTTCCCCGAACAGTCTCCGTAGGGGCGGGCGCCCGGCGGTCAGCCGTCGTGGACGCCAGCGCAGATGCGGGCCTCGGGGCTGTCCGGGTGCCAGCGGCCGTGGCGGCGGCCCAGCGCGCACACGTCGGCCGGCCGCACCGGCAGCTTCCGCACCAGCTCGCGCTCCACCTCGGCGTCGGGCCGGGAGTGGTGCGGGCGCCCGCCGGGACGCCCGGACGCGGGCTCGGCCGGCTTCGGTGGCTCCGGGATGTCCGGGACGGGCGGCACGTCCGGCGCGGGCCCGTCGGAGGAGCGCTGGGCGGACCTCCGGGCGGGCGCGGGAGCCGCCGGGTGAGCGGGCTGCTCCGGGACCGCCTTCAGCGCCTCCAGGGCGGGCGCCCGGACGACCACGGGGGCGGCCCCGGGCCCGCCGCGCGGCTCGTGGCGGGGCAGCTCGCCGGCGGCGGGGACCGCCGCCGGCTGCACGGGACCGGGGCTCACGTTCACACAGCCGGAGACGGCCGAAACGGCACAGGCGACTCCGAGCAGCAGGGTTGTCGTGGTTCGGGTTGGATGCACCCGCGCAACTCTGCTGTGCGAGGGCCCCGTTGCGAAAACCCTGAGCGGATATTCACCCCGCACGGGTGACGGGGAGCAGGTGTCCGGCGGATCCGGCCCGGTCCGGAAGCCGGGCACCCGGAGTCGGCCTAGTTGTTCTGTCCAGGGAGGTTGTGGACGGGTGATGCAGGTCTCGGCTGAGGGATCTTGAACGAGTGAGGGCCTTCCGGGTTCGGTGTGGATTGCGACGTCT
>NZ_JOIR01000049.1 GCF_000720115.1 Streptomyces sp. NRRL F-2580 | reverse complement strand
TCGCAATCCACACCGAACCCGGAAGGCCCTCACTCGTTCAAGATCCCTCAGCCGAGACCTGCATCACCCGTCCACAACCTCCCTGGACAGAACACCTAGTACTCCAGTGAGACTTCGTGTCCTGAGCTGGTTCTTCTCTTGTAGTGGCAGTGCCGGGCGGTTGCTTGGTGTTGTCGTCGCCAGTTGGACCAGCTCAGTCCGTGATCTCTGGGAGGGCTTTGGGGTCGGGGGCGGGGCCAGAGAGTGTCCAGGAGCCGGCGGATCTCTACCACGGTGAGGGTGATGAAGCTGCTGGTGGGGTCGTTTCTGCAGCCCCCTTTAGCGCTTCGCCGGCGGCGAGGCCGGCGAGGAAGGCGTGGGCGAGCATGGCCAGGGTGATGTGCCGGTACCAGCCGGGATATCGGCGGACTTCGTACTCGTCCAGGCCGCACTCGTTCTTCGCCGCCTGGAAACACTCCTCGATCGCCCAGCGCATGCCGGCCACCCGAGCCAGATCAGCAACGGTGCAGGCCACCGGAGCGTAGGCGAAGTAGTAGGCAATCTCGTCAGGACGGTTCAGGCTGCGACGCGCCAGGATCCAGCGGTGATGGGTGGGCTCGTCACCGTCGAAGAAGCTGATCGACGGCAGTCGCGCGCTGGCCCAGTCGTAGTCCCGTGGCCCTTTGGCCCCGTCACCGCAGGAGAGCCGCTGCCAGGCGTCCTCGGGGGCCTGGGCTGTGAGTTCGTCGATTCTCCAGAATCCTGCCAGGCTCTTGACCTGCTGCGACTTCGGCACTGCCACCACGTAGCCGACGCCGAGTTCCTCGAGGAGACGGCGGAACTTCCATTCCTGGCCGTAGGCCTCGTCCGCGGTCACCCATTGGGCGGGCAGGCCTGCGGCCAGGCAGCGGGTGACCATCGCCTTCGCGAGTTCACCCTTCGTCGCGAACTCCCGCTCGTCCGGGATCTTCGCCGCCCGGCAGCGCTCCCGGTCACCGGTCCAGGCCTTGGGCAGGTACAACTCCCGGTCCATCAGGGCCCGTCCGTGCTCGGTGGCGTAGGCGGCGAACACCCCGATCTGGCAATTGTCGATCTTTCCCGAGGTGCCTGTGTACTGCCGGCCCACCCCTGCCGAGGTGCGGCCCTTCTTGATGAACCCGGCGTCGTCGATGATCAGTACCCCGCCTGGGCCAAGGCGTTCACCGACGTAGTCACGCACGTCGTCGCGGACCTCATCGGCGTCCCAGCGGGCCCCGGCGAGCAGGTGCTGCACCCCCGCGGGATCCTTGTGACCTGCCCATTCGGCCAGCTGCCAGCTGTTCTTCCGCGCGACTGGCGCCAGCAGTCCCCGCAGATACCCGCGCATCCGCCACCGCAGATCAACCCGCGAAAACCGCCCCGCCACCCGAGCGAACACAGCCTCCAGCTCTACCCCCCACACCTCAGTATCTATCCCCGCCATGACCTGACAACGACACAAGCCAGCTCAGGACACGAAGTCTCACTGGAGTACTAAGGCTGAGGGCAGTTGTACTGCTCCGGCATCGGTACGGTGACGCAGTACGAGCCCTGGTTACCGGTCTCTTTGACGACGGCGTCGGGAACGGTGAAGACGACGGTTCTCGAGCGAGGCATCACGACCGTGCCAATCTGCCGGACGAGTGAGGCACGGCTTTCGGATTGGGTTGTGGAGTCGGTCTTGTAGAGCCCGACCGGGATCCGCGCTCCGGGCGCGAACCCGTAGATGAGGATCTGGTGACTGCCGTTGTCCACGACCAAGCGGTCGGGCTTGCCTGGGAGCTTGACCGAGTGACTGTGCTGGGCCGTCAGCGAGCCCTGGGTCGCCTGGATCGTGAGCGTCCCAGCAGCCGCGAGATCCTCGCGGGCCGCGCCGGGCGGCACGAACCACCACTTCTCGCTCTGCAGCACTCCATCGCCTTGGGGGTGCACGGCAAGTACCTGCCCGGTGAAGAGCGACTCTGACGGCTCGAAGTGCGCATACGTGAGCTCGGAGGCGGTGGGCTGGGCCGTGCTCGCGAACTGCCGACCGGCGGCCGTGACGATCACCTTGACCGGTTCGTCAGGTGAGAAGCCGCTCAGACACAGGGCCACCTCGTCGGGGGTGGTGACCCGGTCCAGTCCGCGAATGTTCCCGACCCAGACCGCGGGCGAGCCGCTGAGGCCGGCGATCCTGCCCAGGTCCGCGGTGCAGTCCGGGGCGGCCCCGTCGCCGGCCGCGAGGAGGGTGATTTGCTGGGCCAGGAGGACGTCCGTGGCAGAGTCGGTAGTCGTGCTGGAGGAGGGGGTTGCCGTCTGCGTGGTACGGCTTGGGGAGGCTGACGCCGCCCCGGTGGTCGGGCTCAGGGAGACGGACTCCGACGGAGGGCTGCTGCACCCTGCGACGGCACAGCCCAGCATGACGATGCTCAAGATCAGTACTCTTCGTGTCACTCGCACCACGGTCCTTTCGGGGGTCAGCCGCCCGGCGAAACTCGGGGGCACCGAGCCCCTGCGGCCTTGGCCTCTTGCTGAACGGAGTTCTCGATCTCCTCATACCGCTGCGACGTGATCGCGCCCTTGCCCTGGGCGTAGCCGAGCTGGTCGAGCGAGTCCTGCATGTCGCGGCAGCCTGAGGTCGTGTCGCCGCGCTGAAACTCCCAGGAGGCTGCGAGCGCCTGCCAGAGCCCTCGCCGGGCGAACCCGCGTTCCCCTCTGATCGCTCCCTTGATGTAGGAGATGGCAGCGGCCGAATCTCCGCGCTCGAAGGCATGCACCGCTGCGACGGAGGCGGCCAGCACCTGAAGGTCCTTGACTGCGCGGCCCCCCTTGGCGGAGCGGACCCGTTGCAGGGCCTGGTCGATGATCCCGTCATCGGGAACGATCTGCGCCGTCACCCTGCACTGCTCCACCTGGGCCAGGTTCACGGACGCCCGCAGCCGACCGACTTCGGAGAAGAGCCCTTCGACCGAGAGCCTCCGCAGCTCGGCCGACGAGGCACTCAGTGCCTTGGTATCCACCGTCCCCGGGCGGCAGCTCGGTGACGGGCCCAGCGCCAGCTGGTACTGCGCGCCGGCCAAGCTGAGTCGTGCGCGCAGCCCGATCCGGCCGTTCGGGTCGATAGCTTGGTAGTCGGCGCGAGCCGCCTCGAGGTACGGCGTCCGTTGAGCCGCGGGGAGGCCGATGGCAACCTGCTCGAGGGCGTGCCCGTGAAAGAGCCGGACCAGATCGGGCGTGACGAACTCGGCGCCGTCCTGCCGAACGGCGACCGCGCCCGATGGCAGTAGCCGGTCCAGCACCTGCTTCGCGTCGTTGACCTTGCCGTTCCGCCAGAGATCGAGAGCGTGGGTGAGATCGGCCAGTCCGCGCGTCCGGCGCACCAACTCGGTGATCACGTGTCTCCGGCCTGTGTCGGAGCTCCAGTCCTGATCGAGTCGGATCTGGCCGCTGAGGTACCACCCGGCGAGTTCGGGTGCATCCTCCACCTGTGCCGCCCGCACGTAGACAGCCGGCCGAAGTCCGGTCTGTCCGGCAGAGTCGGTGGTCACGAGGCCGCCGATGACGATCCCGGCATTCGTCCGTTCGACGAAGCCGTCCGTCCAGTCGTCCAGCTCCTGGTGGTCCTGCCCCGCCTTCCCGAGCACTTCCAGGGGAGGCGAGGTCACCCCGGCGTAGTCGTACGCCCTGCTTCCCTCGGGCAGCTGATCTTTCATCAGGTCCGTCGTGAAGACCTCCGACACATCGTCGAGCACCCGTTGGTCCTGGCCGGCGCCAACGCCCTCGAAACCGACCACGGCCACGTCCTGGCCCCCGGGCAAGCGGTGCAGCTCCGGCGGTGGCGGATGCGGCTGGAAGACGATCACCAGAGTGGTGCAGGCGACGAGGAAGCCTCCCAGGCCAGCGACCGACAACCAGCGCGCGCGGCGGGACATCCTGGGCCGGTCCGCAAATGCCTTCCTGACGGCAACGATCCCGCCGATGAGGACCGCCGAGAGCAGGAGAGCCGCGGCAACAGGGCCAGACTTGATGCCGAACAGTTGCAGCAGCGGACCGAGGCTCGCTGAGAGCAACGTGGTTGCCATTGCCAGCAGACCCAACCCCCACGGCAGTGAACCAGAACCGTTGTGTGGCTCCTCGGGGGCTTCCGGTGACTCGGCGGCAGGGACTTCGTCCGGGGCGTCCGGCTCAGGGCCGTCCAGCATGATCTCCCTTCCGAATATGGATCGCAATCGCACCTTTGCATACAATCCAGGCGTCGGGGGCATGCCGCTCCGTGACTCGGCCCGTTGGCCCAGCCGGTCCCCGCAACGGCTGAGAAGCGTGCGACGCCGCACCGTGTGCGCGCGTCGAGCCCCTGACGTGGGGCGTCGGTGAACGGTGCCGGCGAGGGCGTCGTGGAGCATCGCCGCGTAGGCGCTCTCTGCGGCGAACGCGATCGTGCCGGCAACGCTGAGGTTTGGACGTACGGCGCTGGAGCCGTTGACGAACAACAGCGTGCCCCGGCCCAGCTCCCGCATCCCGGGCAGGACGGCGTGCACGCAGGTCACCGAGCCCTTGACGGAGAAGGCCAGCGGATCGTCCAGGTCGGTGGCGGTGGTGTCGAGGACCGGCTTCATGAAGTCGCCAGGGGGCACCGGGCTGAACTGGAGGATCTTAACGGGCCCCAGCGTGTCGGCGGCTTCACGCAGGGCGGAGGTGAGGGAGGCGGGGTCGAGGACGTCGGCGGTGAACCCGCGGGCGTGGATGTCCTCCCGCGCCAGTTCGGCCGCCAGGTTGTCCTGGGGCTGGATGCTGCGCGAGAGGAGAGCGACGCGGTGGCCGGCGGCACCGAAGCGGCGGGCAGCCGCGAGGCCCAGGGCGGGGCCGGCACCGACGGGGGCGAAGGTGGTCACGGTGGTTCTCCTCAAGGACGACGTGGGCGGGGGCCGCTTCCCGGCCCGCCCTGAGGGAAGAAGAGGGCGGGGTGGTTCAGGGGGCTTGATGACGCGGCGCTCGGCCGTGGCCTTGCAGTCCTCGGCGCCCTGGTCCAGCGGCAAGATGAGGGGCTTGTCCGGCTTCAGCTGGTGGCCGGGGCGGCGGTGTACTCCTCGTCGGTGACGGGGTTCAGCCAGTGCACGACGTCGTGCTCGTCGTCGCCCTCGTTGATGGCCAGGTGGACCATGAGCCGGTTCGGCGCAGCGCCGTGCCAGTGCTCCTCGTCCGCTTCGAACAGAACGCGGTCACCAGGACGGATGACCTCGAGGGGGCCGCCACGGCGCTGGCACAGGCCGATGCCTTCGGTGACGAAGACGGTCTGACCCAGCGGGTGGCGGTGCCAGTGGGTACGCGCGCCGGGCATGAAGTGCACCAGGGACGCGGTGACCCGGGACGGGGCCGGGGCGGCGGCGACGGGGTCGATGTAGACATCGCCGGTGAACCAGTCGGCCGGCCCCTTGACCGTGTCGATCGAACTACGGGTGATCTGCATGATCGCTCCTTCGGAGGGCGGGCGGGTCAGGGATTGAGGAGGGTCTTGATGGCGCGGCGCTCGTCCATCGCCTTGTAGCCCTCGGCGACCTGGGAGAGGGGGAGGGTGAGGTCGAAGACCTTGCCCGGATCGATGCGGCCGGTCAGGACGCGGTCGATGAGGTCGGGCAGGTAGCGGCGTACGGGGGCGGGGCCGCCGCGCAGGCCGACGTGGGAGAAGAACAGCTCCTGGCCGTCGAGCACGACCTCGTGCGGGACGCCGACGAAGCCGACGCTGCCGCCTGGACGGGCGGAGTGCAGCGCCTGCTGCATGGCCTGGGCAGTGCCGACGCACTCCAGCACGGAGTCGGCGCCGATCCCGCCGGTCAGCTCCTTGATCCGGGCTACGCCCTCCTCGCCGCGTTCGGTGACGATGTCAGTGGCGCCGAATTCCAGGGCCAGCTTCTGCCGGGGTTCGTGCCGGGACATGGCGATGATCCGCTCCGCGCCCATCTCCTTGGCCGCGATCACGCCGCACAGGCCGACCGCGCCGTCGCCGACGACCACGGCGGTCGAGCCGGGCTTGACCTCGGCGGCATCCGCGGCCCACCAGCCGGTGCCCATCACGTCGGACACGGCCAGCAGCCCGGGCCAGAACTTCTCGTCCGGAACCTCGTCGGTGGCGACCAGGGTGCCCTGGGCGTTGGGGATGCGGACGTACTCGGCCTGGCAGGTGGACATGAACTCGCGGTGCAGGCAGTTCGACTGGAAGCCGTTCTTGCAGTTCGCGCAGGTGTTGTCGGGGGTCGCGAACGAGCCCACGACGAACTGGCCCGGCTTCACGGAGGTGACACCGCTCCCGACCTCCTCCACGAAGCCGACGTACTCGTGACCCATCGGGTGCGGGTCGCCGATCGGCTCCGCGCCGCGATAGGGCCACAGGTCCGAGCCGCACACACAGGAGACGGCCGTACGGATGACCACATCGGTAGGTCGCAGGATCTTGGCGTCGTCCACGCTCTCGAAGCGTACGTCGCCGGGGGCGTAGATCATTGCTCCGCGCATCAGGAGTTCCTTTGCGTACGAGGGGGCCGGACCGCCTGGGACGGCCCGCGTGCCGGCGTACCCGGGAGTAACACTGTGGGACCATGGCGCTCCTGCCCGGCCGAAGGAACAGCAGGGAAAGCGCCAGGTCATCCAGGTAACCCGCACTTCGCGCGCGCAGCGAGTCACTGACAAAGGGTGTACCGGCAGTACCTCCCTGCCACGGCGCGCCGGACGTACGGTCGAAGGCGTGGACAACCATGAAGAGGTCCGTGAGTTCCTCACCTCGCGGCGATCCAAGATCACCCCCGAGCAGGCCGGCCTGCCCGCTGGCAGCAGGCGCCGCGTTCCAGGGCTGCGCCGCAGCGAGGTCGCGGCGCTGGCCGACGTCAGCGTCGAGTACTACGCCAAGCTGGAGCGGGGCAACCTCGCCGGCGTCTCCCCGGCGGTTCTGGAATCCGTCGCCCGCGCCCTGCAGCTCGATGACGCCGAGCGCGCCCACCTGCTCCATCTGGCCCAGGCCGCCGACGGCTCCGACGCCCTCGTCCGGCCCCGGCGCCGCGCCACCCGACAGTGGAAACCGCACCGCAGCCTGCGGTGGACCCTGGACGCCGTTACCGCCGGCCCCGCCTTCGTCCGTAACGGCCGCATGGACCTTCTCGCCGCCAACCAGCTCGCCCGCGCCTTCTACGCCGACGTGTACGCCGATCCCCACAACCAGGCGAACCTCGCCCGCTTCCAGTTCCTCGACCCAGCCTCCCGCCGCTTCTACCCCGACTGGGACCTCGCCGCCGACATCACCGTCGCCATCCTGCGCACCGAAGCCGGCCGCAACCCCCACGACAAAGACCTCCACGACCTCGTCGGCGAGCTCTCCACCCGCAGCGACGAATTCCGCACCCGCTGGGGAGCCCACAACGTCCGCCACCACGGCACCGGCACCAAACGCTTCCACCACACGGCCGTCGGTGAGCTCACCCTCGCCTACGAGGGTCTGGACATGGCCGCCGAACCCGGCCTCACGCTCACCATCTACACCGCCGAACCCGCCTCCCCCTCCGAAGAGGGCCTACGCCTGCTCGCCTCATGGGCAGCCACCCAAGAAGCAGCCTCCCCCACACGCCACGCATCCAGCTGACGGCACAACTGACGGACAATCCCCTCCGCAGCTCAGCATGTCCCGTGGGTACGGGGGCTGAGGAACATCGGCGTCAGATCGTGCGCCAAGCCCTCGTCCTCCCTGGTCGGCGGCTGGCGGGCCGGCGGCGGTGGGACCGGTCTGAAAATCGTCCCAGAGATAACCCCCCAATATCTGCGGGAGCTTGATCCGTCACCTGCGGTGACGTTCTCCGGCCGCTGCGCGAAGCGGCTCTGTTATCTGTGGCAAGGGGGAAGCGGTGCCCGCGCTTGTGCAGCTGTCGGCCGGTAAGTGACCTGTCGCAGCGAAGTGAGTCGACCGAACGGCGCTGAGCTGCGTGGACTTGCTTGAGTGAGACGCCTGCGATTCGGCGTTCGTGCGGCGTCGAGGGCCCGTGGCATCATCAGGGTGGTGAGCGGACGCATTGTGCGAACCCAGGCCGAACGTCTCAGTGGATACCGCCGAGTCCTTGAGGCGAGGAGTCCGGACGTCACCGCTGAGCGTCTGCGCTCGCTCGCGGTCGATGAGATCCGACCGGTCCGGCTGTGGACGGCGCGCAGTCCCTTGGCACCGCCTGATGCGTTGGATCGGCTCGCACGGGATGAAGATTCGTTGGTTCAGTGGAATGCGCTGATCAACCCGAACCTGCCGGACACTGCGCTGCGCTGGCTCGCCGACTTGGAGGCGAGGAAGGCCGGCACGAGATGGTTCACTCTGCGCGAACGCATAGTTCATCACCCCAACGCCTCGGAGGCCCTGCGGGGGGAGCTCGTGGCAGCTGGGGCCTGCAGTTGCCCGCGGCCGTGCGGCCGGAACGTTTATGCGCGGCAGACTTCGACGGTGGTCGATCAGTCCTCGGTGGCAGCCGGGCGAGGTTCGACGTCGCAGGACACCTGTCCTTTGTCAGCGAATCCAGCCGATATGTGATCCAACTCAGTCGACTCGCGGTCGGTCTCATCCGGCGGTCACCGCGTGGCGGGCCGACGAGGAAAAGGGGAGGCGGGAACCAGCAGGGCATGGGCAGGATGTCCGGGCTCCACACTCGATGAGAAAGGCCCCGATGACCGTGGCTCGTGCCATTACTTTGATCCGCTCTGCCTCCCTCTCCGACGTCGCCGAGTACGCCTACGCAGCTACGGCGCCCGCCGAGTCGCGGCTGATCTTCCTCGCCGGGGCGTGTCCGCTGAACGATGACGGCTCTACGGCAGCAGTGGGGGACTATGCGGGCCAGGCAGCGAAAGCTGTCGAGAACATGCGGGCTGCGCTCACGGCCTCCGGTGCGTCCCTCGAGGACGTCATCAGCACCAGGGTCCTTGTCGCGTCGGCCCGGCGGGCGGACCTGGTGGCTGCCTGGGAGGTGGTACGGGACTCGTTCGGTGACCATGACGTCCCCAGCACCTTGATGGGCGTCACCGTGCTCGGCTACCAGGACCAGCTCGTCGAGATCGAGGCCGTTGCTGCGGTGCTCGATTCCTGAGACGCGTCTCTGCACCGTGGCGGCCGAATACGGCCGTGGACGGGAGGAGTCTTGGTGACGCCAAGCCGGTCTCTGTGACAGCGGCCGCCCTTCGGGTCACTACGCGCCCCCAGTCGACTGGGTTGAATGACGCAACGACTGACTTCAGTGACATAGGACAGTAAGGCGTTGACCGTCCGGGCGGCAGCGGACGTGTTCCTCGACTCGCTCGGCAACCCGAACACGGTCCGCAACTACGGGATCGGGGTCGGCAAGACCGCCGAACGGCTCGGCGAGGCCCGGCCTCTGGCATCAGTCGCGGACGACGAGATCGGCGAAGCCCTCGAACTGCTATGGGGCACCGCGGCGGTCAACACATGGAATTCTCGCCGGGCGGGAGTGCTGTCCTGGCTCGGCTGGTGCCGTGAGCGCGGCCACGAAGGACCGACAGTTCCGGCTTGCGAAACGGCTGTCGGTCCCAGACTCCGAGACCCCCGCCCGCTCGAAGATTGCCATCGACCGCCTTGGTCGCGCGGCGCGCGGTGCATCTGCGCGCGAAGACTACGTGCTGGAGACCGTGTACTGGGACGCCGGCACTGCCCGGCTGCTGCCTCGGCTCCTCAAAGGCCGCACCCGTGGACCGGTGTTCGTCACCCACCGCCGCCCGGGGCCGGGCCAGGTCGTCAGCCTCCGCGATGTCTGCCCGGACACGGGTCTGGCCCGCCCGTCATACGGGCAGGCCCGTGCCCTACTCGACGAGCACACCGCCCTGCGCGGACCTGGCACGGGCTGGGGACCTGTACGAGTACCGGCACTCCGCCCTCACCCCCCTCGGCGAGCAGGGCTCGTCGCTCCTGATGCTCATGGCGAAATCGCGGCACAAAAAGCCCGAGAACGTCCGCCACTTCCGCCGCTACTTCAAGCCGTCCCCGAGGCGATCGCCGAACTCACGAGCCTTATCGCCCTGGCGGCACCCGGCGCTGAGGGCGGGCCGGGCCGTTAGTCCGGCCCGGTGGCGGATCAGGAGGTACGGGGGAAGTACTGGACGGTGATGCTGAGCCTGGTCGCAGCGGTGTCTGGCTCTGCTGGAAGTAGTGGAACACTCCAAGATCGGCTGATGATCCTTGTCCCCGGTGGGGCCACTTTCCGTGTCCGGCCTGTCGCAGACTTGCAGGGCGCGGTGACCCCGGCTGGTTACCGCGGCTTTGCCCCAGTCGACCCAAGGACTGCAATCGTGAGCGAGCGCGTTCTCATCCCCCGCAACCGGGGCTTCCTCTTTCTCGACTCCCACCCGGCGGGCTGCGAGCGGCTGGTGGCCAACATGTGGCAGGCATGCCCCGACTCTGTCGACACCCCGCAGGGTGACGGCCCGCTGGCTCTGATCATCGGCTCCTCGGCCGGATATGGCTTGGCGGCCACGATCGCCGGCCTCAAGCGCGCCGGCATCCGCGGCATCATGGTCTCCTTTGAGAAGGCCCCCACCGAACGGCGTACCGCTACGGCAGGCTGGTACCGCACCGCCGCCACCGCCGACCTCGCCCGTGCAGCTGGGCGGGATCTGGTCTTCCTCAACGGCGACGCGTTCTCCGACACGATGAAGGACCAGGTCGCCGGCCTCATCGAGCAGCGTTTCGGCGGCAGGCTGGACTACCTGATCTACTCGGTGGCCGCGCCACGGCGCACCGACCCGGACACCGGCACCACGTACACCTCCGTCCTCAAGCCGATCGGCCAGGCGAACCGCACCAAGACCCTTGTCTTCGACGACCAGGGCGTTCCCGAGGTGCGCGAGGTCGAGACCGGGCCGGCCGAGGGCGATGATGTCGAGCAGACTGTGGCCGTCATGGGCGGTGCGGACTGGGAACGCTGGATCGACCACCTGGCCAGTCGGGGACTGCTCGGCGAGGGTTTTGCCACCGCCGCGCTGTCGTACATCGGATCGCCGCTGACCGCGGCGATCTACCGACAGGGCACCATCGGCGCAGCCAAGGCTCATCTGGAGGCCACCGCCCGCACCCTGAACGAGCGGCTCGACAAGACGGTGGGCGGGCGGGCCGTGACCTCCGTCAACGGCGCCGCCGTCACCCAGTCCTCCACCGCCATCCCTGGCATCGCCCTGTACACCGGCCTGCTGCGCGGCGTCCTTGGACAGAACCTGGTCCCGCCGGTACATCAGCTCGCCGCCCTGTGGGACCAGCTCACCGGTGCCACGCCGCTCGCCCTGGACGACGAAGGCCGAATCCGCCTGGACACCTGGGAACTCACTGACGACGTCCAGGCAGCGGTCGCCGAACGCTGGGAGGTCGCCACGACCGACACCATCGCCGGTCTCGCCGACCTCGACTGGTTCCATGCCGAAGTCCAACGCCTGTACGGATTCTCCGTCCCGGGCGTCGACTACACCGCCGCGGTGGCCACCGACATTCCCTGGCCCGCTCCCACGTCCTGATCCCGGCACGGATCCGCCTGCGGAACGACCCTGTTGGGAGGCTCTCACTCATCGTCGATGGCGTCCTTGTCACGTAGGGGCCGCATACCGCCGGAAAGGTCCGGAAGGTGGAAGGAGTACCGGCCGAGCATGTTGACGTGGTGCCGTACGAACGGGGAGAGGCGGGCGACGTCCTCGTCCCGGACCTCGTGGCCGTCGGCGCGGAGCTGGGCGACGGCAGCGTCCATGTACCGGGTGTTGAACAGGAGTCCGCAGCCGGGGGAGGTCGGGCGGCAGGACGGACACGCTCAGCCCCCGTCCTGAGCCTGACGCGCGGCCTTGGATGATGCGCACAAGGGCGGGGCCCCGACCCCGTAACAGCATGTCGGAGCGTGAGTTCTCTGCACCAAACCATCGCTCTGGCGTGCAGGACTCGCCTGGGGCCGTTGCTTCGCGTTTGTCTCTTGCTGCTGTGAGTGAGGCTCTTGACCCTCACGTGGCGTCAGGCTGCATAGTCGGTGGCGTGGAAGATCACTGGACCGTGGGACGTGGGGCCGAGCTGGCCGGCGTGAGCGTCCGCACACTGCATCACTATGACGAGATCGGGCTCGTGCGTCCGTCGGCGCGGACTGCGGGCGGGTATCGGGCCTATTCGGCGGGCGAGATGGAGCGGCTGCGGCTGCGGGAGGTACTGGCCTATCGGCGGCTGGGCTTCGGGCTGCGGGAGGTTGCGGAACTGGTCGGCGACTCATCCACCGACGCGGTCGCGCACCTGCGCCGACTACGCGGCCTGCTGCTGGAGCGGCGTGATCGCGCTGACGCCATGGTGGCGGCCATCGACAGGGAACTTCAGGCACGAGCGAAGGGCCTAAAGGTGACACCGGAGGAGCAGCTGGAAATGCTCGGTGCACGGCTATACGACGCGATCGGCGGCGCTTACCCCGCGACACGGCGTACCGAGCCGCGGATCGCCGCGCAGATCTGGGACGCGCTCGGGGACGCACAGACGGTGCTGAACGTCGGAGCCGGCACCGGCTCCTACGAGCCTCCCGCGACTACCTGCCCGAGTTCGCCGCCGTCCTGGCAGAGTTTCCCTCGCTCGCCGGGATGGCCGACGCCCTCAGCGCCCGCGCTGAGCCGGTGCCCATCCCATGGGACTGCACTGACGGCCTGTTCGAGGCGTACTGGCGCCGGCCCGGGGCGTATCTGGAGGATCACGTGCGCCGTGCCATGTCGGTGTGGACGAGGGTCGGGCCAGAAGCCGAGCAGCGGGCCGTACGAAGCCTCAGCGACGACCTCGACTCCGGCCGGTGGGCCGAGCGCAACAGCGACCTCGCCGACCTCGACGCGGCAGACCTCGGCCTGCGCCTGCTCATCGCTTGATCCAAGGCGCAGCGCCAGAGTTATGGCGGCACGTCACGGTAGGGCGCCTGCAAGACGGACCTCCTGCCACTGGATTCACTCGCCTGACAAGTCGAAGAAGGTGCAGTCAACGCGCCACCGGGCACAGGGGCGGTCCGGCTGGTCATGTGTTCGATTTTCTGTGCGAGGGGACGCACCGCAGGTCGGCGGTAGGTCTGGTGACACAGTGAGGCGATGGCGGGGCTGGTGATGCCGTGGGCCGCGCGACACAGCTCCCTCGTGTCCCCGGTTTCCCGTCCCGGGAGCGGGTCGGGCCGGGCGGTGCGGCGCCAGGGCAGGCAGGTTCGGCCGCGCCTCCACCTTGGCTTTGGGCTTGCCTGCGGGGCGCGGGGCCCGCTTCGCTGCGGTGGCCCGGCGGCAGCGGCGCATGCCGCCACCGTGCCGCACACCGGACGCCCGGCGCCCCCTGGACGGCCCCGCCGTACCCCTCGGATGGATGACATCCCGGGCACCGCGGGGCCGGGCCTGCCGGGCGGGAGTCGTCCAGCGCGGTGGACTCTGGAGGGGAGGCCGAGGGGAGGCCAGGTGATGTTGCACCCGCCGGTGGAGCCGATGTTGGCGCAGGCCGCCGAGGTGATGCCGCCCGTGCGTCCGCTCGCTTCGGGGGTGGCGTATGAGCAGAAGTTCGACGGGTGCCGGGCGCTGGTGTTCACCCCGGCCGGGCCGGGTGGGCGGGTGCTGCTCCAGTCCCGCCGCGGCGCCCTGGTCCAGGGCGCGTTCCCCGATCTCGTAGCGGCTGCCGAGGCGCAGTTGCCGCACGACCTGGTCCTCGATGGCGAACTCCTCGGGGGTGGACCAAGGTCAGACGACGGGACACCACCGAGGCGATCATCGGCGCCATCACCGGCACCCTCACCCGCCCGCAGCTCCTCGTCCTCGGCCGCCACGACCAGGACGGCCGGCTGCGCGCGGTCGGCCGCACCGTACCGCTGCCCACGCAGGCGGCCCACCTGGTCGCGGAGCACCTGGCCGCCGCCGACTCCGGACACCCCTGGGAGGGCGTCACGTTCGCCGCGACCTGGGGGAGCCGCGACGTCCTGGACGTGCGCCTGGTCCGCCCCGACCTGGTGGCCGAGATCAGCGCCGACCGCTCGATCGACAGGGGCGGCGTCTGGCGCCACCCGCTCCGCTTCAAGCGGCTGCGCCTGGACGTAGGCGTTGAGGGCCCGGCTGCGCCGGCCGCGGGCTGGCTTACAGGTGGCCAGGGGTATGCCCCGACTCTGCAGCTAGACCCGGCCACGAGCTACATCGTCCACCTCTACGCCAAGGGCCGCCAAGACTCCCGAGGCAGACGCGAAGCCGCGATGGCTCGCGAGGAATGGGGCCTACATGAAGGGTTTGAGGACTACGTGGCCGCATTCATCCCCACCGGACAGCAGGGTAGGCCCCCCGGCGCGCCCCGGTCCTGGCCTCGGGCCAGGGCCATCCCGGGTGCGGCTGCTTTCGCTCCCATCGGTCGGCGACTGATCCGGGGGCGTGACCGCGACCGCAGCCGTTACTCGGCGTGCTTGCTGTCCCAGTCGCCTGCGGGCGTGCACAGGCACTGGCGCGGGGCGTGTTCGTTGAACTCGTCGACGGCATTCTCGACAGCTAACACCCGGTGGGGCTTCCCCGGGGCGACGTTCAAGGCGACCGGACCGGCCGGATACAGCGGACCAGGAGGCGTGGCGGACGCTGTGGATGTGCCTCGTTCCCGGTCTTTCGGAGGTGCTGCCCCGGGATGGGTCCCGGAGCTATGAGCGAGAGGTAGTGCGGCGATTTGACCTGACCATGCCATCCATTTGATCATTTGCTGTTCTCTGCAAGCGAAGATGAAGGAGCAGCATGCGCGCCAGCGCCATACGCCGTCTCTCCGCCCTGGCCCTCACGGCCGGGCTGACTCTCCCCGCAGCACTCTGCGCCGCCACGCCAGCCTCGGCCGCCGCCATCACCTGCCAAAACGCGGCCGGCGAGCTGTATGTCACCAAGACGTCCGCACCCGTGCGCACGACCTATTACGAGACCGGCCGCGCCGTCGACACCGTCTACCGGGGCAACAGGCTGAACTACACAAGGCAGTGCACGAACTCCAAGGGCCACCTCTGGTTCTGGGTCGACAAGACCTACGGTGTGAAGGACGGCTGGATCTACTCGGGCAACGTCGCCCGCATCTGATCCCGCACATCTGCACCACGAAAAGGCGGCCCTCCCGGATCCGGAGAGGGCCGCCTGCCCACAGGGCGGAATCCTTTCCCTGTCAGGCTGGCCACCTCGCCCCCCCGGGGGCGCCCTTTCGACCGTAGCGGCAGGCCTCTTGCGGGAATGGCACGGCCGGTTGCCAATGGAGCTTGCGTCTGCGCCGGATGGCCCGACGCTCGGCCTGTCCGTTCTGTTCCTCCGGCCCGCCCCTTTTTGCCGTGCTGCCTCCTGCTCCTGCGCGGCTTCTTCCAGGGCCTCCATGAGGTGCTTGCTGACGTGCATCCCCGCCGCGTCATGGTGGGCGCGGACCGTCGTGGAATCCACACTGACCAGCGACAAGTCTGTTGTGCCCACCCGGGCCCCCTCCGCGATCAGGCCTTCCAGCAGGGCGGTGAATACACCGGCGTCCCGCCAGACGCGGAAGCGTCCGTAGACGGTGGCCCACGGGCCGAACTCGGCAGAGATCTCCCGCCACTGGGCACTGGACCGGAACCGCCAGATCACACCCTCGAAGTGCTCCCGCAACCGCTCCGGGTACGGGCCGTATCTGCCGATCGGCAGGTGTGGCTCGATGAACTTCCACTGGGCATTTGTGAGTTGCCTGCGTGTCACGACCACAGTCCTACCGGATTCCACTCCGCAAACAGGACAGAACCCTAGAATGATCACGACATCACACAGGCCCTAGCACGGCTGGCCCCAACTCCCGGACCCTGAGGAATTTGTGCTCCTTCTCCTTGGGGTCGTCGCCTTGGCTCTGGGCGCCACCGGCTACCTGTCCCGTCTCACGGAGGGTTGAGCGTCCGCACCGCTTGCTGGGCGTGCGTAGCGCGGGCAGCGCTGGGATGTCATAGGTGGAGGGCGCGTACGCCTTCGTCGTTGGCGAAGTACAGCATCCCGTCGGCGGCGAGTGGCGGGGGTCCTGAGGTCGTCTCTCCCGCGCTCACTCGCCACAGGGCCTTGCCGGTGCGGATGTCATGGCAGTACCAGTCCGACAGGTAGCAGATGAACAGATGGTTCCCGGGGGCCGTGTCCGCCGCATAGGAGGAGACGTGGTGGGTACTTCGCCAGCGTTCACGCCCTGTGGCCGCGTCATGAGCTCGAAGCGTGGTGTGATCCTCCTCGTGGCTGTCCACGCTCCAGCACAGATAGGCGCAGTCCCCGTCAGCGGCGATGACGGGGCTTTCGTAGAGCCTGGTCGAGAAGGCGGGCGCGGTCCAGCGGAGCTTGCCCGACACGGCGTCGAAGGCCTGCAGCCGCTGTTGGTCGCGCTTGCTCGGGCCGGGGCCGCTGATGTAGACAGCGTCGCCGTGCGCCACCGGCACCGAGGTGTGCACCGCCGGCGCGGTCCAGCGGACGACGCCGGTGCGCGGGTCGTACGCCACCAGCCTCGAGCCGATGCCGACGTTGCCGTTGCGCCCGAAGAGCAGCCCTGCGGCGAAGACGTCCAGGGTGCACCGGCCACCCGACTTCTCCAGCGGCGCCGACCAGCGGACGACGCCGGTGCGCTGGTCGAGCGCGGTCAGGCTCCCGTCAGGCCGGTTGACGTACGCGAGGCCGTCGCGCACCTCCAGGAGCGAAGCTTCGGTCTGCCACAGGAAGTCCCCCTTCCTCGTGTCGAGTGCGTACAGGACACTGGGCGGCGGGTGGGGATCCTCGTCATAGGTGAACGGATGAAAACTGACCAGGGCGACGGAGCCGCTGGTCCACACATCCCCCGCGCTGGGCGTACGCAGGCGGCTCCCCGGGGCCTGGCGCCACACCGGCTCACCGTCCGCGGTACGCAGCGCGTGCACGGCGCCGCCGTCCGTGGCGACGAACACGGCACCCGACGTCACGGCCGGTGCGCCGAATCGGGCACCGCCCAACGGTGCGCGCCAGCGCTCGCGCCCGGTGGCCGCGTCGACCGCGTACAGCCCGTCCTTCTTCGTCCTGACGTAGAGCACGCCGTCCTGATGCACCACCGGAACATGCTTGACGCCCTTGCCGCCGCCGTCCTCGTCCAGCAGGGCGAAGGTCCACAGCGGCTTGCGAGCCGGTGGCTTGGCCTCCTTCGGCGCACCGCCGAGGACGTCACACGCGGCGTTGGTGAGGCCGATCCCGATACCAGCACCGGCCACCCACTTCACGACCTGGCGGCGACCGACGTCCTGCTGTTCCCCCGGTGTACGCATCGGTGCAGGGTAAGCGACGCTCGCGGACAAGGTATACCACGGGGCGACGTCGACATCGTGCGCCGTTACCCAGGAGCCGATCATCCGGCGCAGCACGTCGGTCGGCGCGTCGCGCCCGTCCATCGGCCCTCCGTCTCCGGACCTTGTTGCGGCGGCCGCGGCCGGGGACTCGACGGCGCTAGGGCGTGTCCGCAAGGTCAGTTCGGGAGCCAGAGTCGTAGGCAGGCGAGGGTGACGAGGGCTTTGTAGTGGTGCGCTCGTTTGTCGTAGCGGGGGGCGAGGGCCTTGTTCTGTTTGAGCCGGTTGAAGCAGCGTTCGACGAAACAGAATTCCCGACTCAGAAGACTAGGGGACCGAGGCGGCGCCGCTCGCGAGCATCGCCGCCGCCCACTTCCGGTTACCGCCGCGTGGGCCGCCCGGTCATGTGCGGGCCAGCGGGCCGAGGAATTCCGCCAGGGGCGGCATTTCGTGGCCGTGCCACTCGCAGAACAGGACGGTGGCGTCGTCGCCGAGCTGTCCGTGGTGATGGTCCATCACGGCGCGGACCAGGCGGCGCAAGGTCTCGGGGACGGGGAAACCGTCGGCCTGATGGCGGATGATGAACTGCAGGAACCGGTCGAGGCCGAACTCTCGCCCTGAGCTGTCACGGGCTTCGATGATCCCGTCGGTGTAGAAGACGATCCGATCGCCGGGTTCGAGCTGCTCACGGTGGATCTCTGCGGGCAGGCCGAGATCCGTTCCCAGGGGATGGGTCGGCGGGCGGTCCAGTGCGGTGATCCAGCGTCCCGCCCTGATCAGGATGGGCGGGGCGTGACCACAGTTGATCCAGGACAGAAGGCCGCTGCGAAGGTCCAGGTCGGCCAGGACCGCCGTCGCGTAGCGGTCGAGGGTGAATTGTTCGAGCAGCATGGCTTCGATGGCGTCGCGGGCCTGAGTGAGGCTGGCGCCTTGGCGGCGCTGGTTTCGGCAGGTGGCCATCGCGAGGTTGGCGGTCAGGCCGGCTGCGGTGTCGTGCCCCATCGCGTCGAAGACCGCAAGGTGGACGACGTCGCCGGCAAGGGCGTAATCGTAGGCGTCCCCCGCGGTGGAGTAGGCGGGCTCCATGGCGGCGGCGACGGTCACCCGGGGCCCGGCGAAGGTGCGCGGCGGCATGAGCGTCCACTGCATCTCGGCGGAGACGGACATCGGCTGCGAACGGGTCAGGCGCGCGTAGGAATCACTGTGCGTGCGCTTGGAGACCACCATCAGGCCGACCAGTGACGCGAGAGCGGTCATGGCGGAGCGGGTCTCGTCGTCCGGTTCCTGCGGGAGGTCCGCGGACAGGACGCCGAGGCGCTCGGTGCCGTCCAGGAGCGGGAGCCAGTACCGTCTGCCGTCGTCTTCGCCACTGCCCGGGAGGATCTGCAGGCTTTGGAAGACGCGCCCCGCCACCGTGCCCTCGATGGGGAGCTCCTCGCCTTCGCGGGCGGCGTCGAGTCCCTCGCCGGTCATCTCCCGCAGCGTCTCCTCACGGAGATCGGCCAGGTAGATGCGGACCCGGTCGAGACCCGCGAGCGCGGCGCGGTGCCTAACCAGCGGGGGCAGTCGCTCAAACGTCGCAAGGTGGCTGGCAGCAAGAAGATCCGTAAGCATCTGAGCGGTGGAACGACTGGAAGCCATCACCGGACCCTGTCGCCGGAGCCTTCCCCGATCCCGCAGGCCGTTCGCGCACGGCCTGCGGGTACGAGCGGATGACACCAGCATGCCTCGGAAATCGTGGATCAGGAGGCGGGCTGCGCGGCCCCTTCGGGAGATCACCCCATCGGGTTGGTTTCGACGCGGCGTGACACTGTGGCGTGGGCCGCGCGCCGTCCGCCTGTCGGGTGAGCATTGCGGGCGGGCGTTTGCGCGGCGCAGACTGAGCAGATCCACGTCCGCAGAACACAGCAGGTGCCGTCATGGGCGAACATGTGCAGATCCGTCTCAAGGACGGGATGCGAGTCTCTGCGGCCGGTGAGCTGGTCGAGAGGTACCACTGCAAGTGCGGCAGCACCTGGACCAAGACCTACCGGGTCCAGGGTCAGGAGCCGGACACTCTGCCCGCTCCCTGATGCGCCGCCCGTCGGCGCCGGCCGGGGGCGCCGGCCGCCAGGGCCCCCGCTGGCCGCCAGGGCCCCGCCCCGCTGGCCGCCGGGCCCCCGGCGGCTGCTCACCCGCCGTGTCTGCCTACCGGACGGTCAGGCCCTTCCTCTGGCCACGGGTGCGGGCGGCGGCTGCCTGTAGCCGGTCTTCGGTCCGCTGCCGGATCATTCGCCGGAAGCCGGCCAGAGCGCTGTGCCGGCCGGCATACGGACCGCTGTCCCGGTGCCCGCATATCGGGCGCATCCCGCCCGGGAACATCCTGCCCGCGCACAAGGCGGCCTGGGGCCCCGGCGCGCCAGCGAACGTGCGGCGCCGTCCCGGACCGCAGAAGTCTTCTCAGCGTGGTCGGCAGAGGTCCATCGCGAGGAGTCCCACGGTGGTGACGGTGCTGAGGAAGGTGACGGCGAGCAGGCGGCAGCGCAAGGTCTCGTAGCGGCGAGAATATTCCTCCTTCAGTTCGTGGCTGCGTTTGGTGATCTGGTGCAGGACCTGGCGCGTGCGGGCCAGGTGGCGGGCGGTGTAGAGGCGGACGACTTCCTCGCGCTCCGCGTGACCGAGCCAGGGCAGCTCGTCTGCGAAGGCGTCGGCCTCGCGGGCCGCGCAGTGGCGGGCGGCGCGGCTCATCAGGTAGCCCTCCAGCTCGGCAAGGCCGGCCGCCGCCTCGTCCTTGTGCATGGTGTCCGCCTCTTCAGCGGTCGGAAGCGTTCGGCCCCGCTCCGGGCGCCTGGCGGTTGTCGGGATGGTCCAGGACGTCGCGCTTGCCTTGGTGGTCGCCGGCGTAGTCGAACGCTGCGATCTCGGGGTGCTGCAGGTCGAAGGCGGGCGAATCCGAGCGGATGCGGGGCATGGTCAGGAAGTTGTGGCGCGGGGGCGGACAGGAGGTGGCCCATTCCAGGGAGCGGCCGTAGCCCCAGGGGTCGTCGACGGTGATTCGGGGGGCGTACTTGGCGGTCTTCCAGACGTTGTAGAGGAAGGGAAGGGTGGAGCAGCCGAGCAAGAAGGCGCCGATGGTGGAGACCGTGTTGAGGGTGGTGAAGCCGTCGACGGCGAGGTAGTCGGCGTAGCGGCGTGGCATGCCCTCAGCGCCGAGCCAGTGCTGGACGAGGAAGGTCAGGTGGAAACCGATGAACAGGGTCCAGAAGTGGATCTTCCCCAGGCGTTCGTCGAGCATGGTGCCCGTCATCTTCGGCCACCAGAAGTAGAACCCGGCGAACATGGCGAAGACGACCGTCCCGAAGACGACGTAGTGGAAGTGGGCGACCACGAAGTAGGAGTCGGTGACGTGGAAGTCCATGGGCGGCGAGGCCAGGATGATGCCGGTGAGGCCGCCGAAGAGGAAGGTGACGAGGAAGCCGATCGACCACAGCATCGGCGTCTCGAACGAGATCGACCCCTTCCACATGGTGCCGATCCAGTTGAAGAACTTCACTCCGGTCGGCACGGCGATCAGGAACGTCAAGAAGGAGAAGAACGGCAGGAGCACGGCGCCGGTGGCGAACATGTGATGTGCCCACACCGTCAGGGACAGCCCTGAGATCGCGATCGTCGCACCGACCAGGCCGAGGTAGCCGAACAGTGGCTTGCGGGAAAAGACCGGGAAGATCTCCGTCACGATCCCGAAGAACGGCAGCGCGATGATGTAGACCTCGGGATGCCCGAAGAACCAGAACAGGTGCTGCCACAGCAGCGCGCCCCCGTTCTCCGGGTTGAACACCTGCGCGCCGAAGCGGCGGTCCGCCTCCAGCACCAGCAGGGCTGCTGCGAGGACGGGGAACGCGAACAGCACCAGCACCGAGGTGAGCAGGATGTTCCACGTGAAGATGGGCATCCGGAACATCGTCAGCCCCGGTGCCCGCATGCAGATGATGGTCGTCGCGAAGTTGACCGAGCCCAGGATGGTGCCGAACCCGGAGAGGGCCAACCCCATGATCCACATGTCGCCGCCGACGTAGGGGGTGCGCTCGCCCCCACTCAGCGGCGTGTACGCCGTCCAGCCGAAGTCGGCTGCGCCCTGGGTGGTGAAGAAGCTGGCCACCACGATCGTCCCTCCGAAGAGGAACAGCCAGAACGACAGCATGTTCAGCCGGGGGAACGCCACGTCGGGCGCCCCGATCTGCAGGGGCATGATCGCGTTGGCGAACCCGGCGAAGGTCGGCGTCGCGAAGAACAGCAGCATGATCGTGCCGTGCAGGGTGAAGATCTGGTTGTACTGCTCGTTCGAGACGATCTGCATCCCCGGCCGGGCCAGTTCGGCGCGCAGCAGCAGGGCCAGCACGCCGCCGATGAGGAAGAACCCGAACGACGCGATCAGATACAGGTGACCGATCTTTTTGTGGTCGGTGGTCGTCAGCCATGAGACGACCACCTGCCCGGGAGTCCTTCCGGGGGTGGGTACGGGGGCGATCGGTTCGGTCGTCGTCACCATCGGCGGACCCTTTGCAGCAGATAGGGGCGGGCAGCGCGCCGTGACCGCCGTCTTTCGGCAGCTCACGCGTTCCTACTTGTCTACCGGCCCGACCAGGCCGGGTGCCGCTGCCCCGCAAGCGCGTACAGGTGAACCACCTTGCGCGGTGTTACCCCCGCGATCTCTCGCCCGCCCCGGGAGGCAGCCTGGGGCGGGCGCAGCTCCTCGATCGTGGTTCGGTGAGTCTCGTGAGGGCCGGGGGGGGGGTGTGTGAGTGCGTGCGAGACAGGTGGGTAGCCGCTGCTTCAAGACGGAGTGCAGTACACCGCTGGTACTGGTTTGGAGGCAGCACATGACCACCTTCTCCCACTCGCGTACCCGGGCCCATGTCCAGGAGGCCGCCCTCGTAGTGGGGGCCGTATTCCTGCTGGTCGGCATTCTGGGATTCATCCCGGGCATCACCACCGACTACGACACCCTCGCTTTCGCCGAGCACCATTCGGAGGCCAAGCTCCTGGGCATCTTCCAGGTGTCGGTCCTCCACAACATCGTGCACCTTCTTTTCGGTGTGGCCGGCCTCGCGATGGCTCGCACCGCGACAGCAGCCCGCACCTACCTGATCGGAGGGGGCATCGTCTACCTGGTGCTGTGGCTGTACGGCCTGCTCATCGAACACGACAGCGCCGCGAACTTCGTACCGGTCAACAGCGCCGACAACTGGCTCCACTTCGTTCTGGGCCTGGGCATGATCGCTCTGGGCATCGTCCTGTCGCGGCGTACGAGTTCCGTCCGTGGATGACCGCCGGTGTCGCACCTCCCGGCGGCAGCGGGGCGGAGAGGAGGAACCATGACCGTTTCCACCGTGCCTACGAGGCCGGCGTCCGGGTCCCCGCCCCCGCCGGCCCTGCGCAAGGCCCAGCACGATCAGCTCATCGGGGGCCTGATGCTGCTCATCGGCCTTGTTCTGTGCGTCGTCCCCATGGCGCAGCAGGACGGGGCGAAGGACGCGCAGGTGAACGAAGCCATCGTCGGCACGATCGTCGTGCTCGCCGCAGGTTCCCGGATTTATCGGGGTGCAGGGGTCCGATCGGATCTGATCATCGGCGTTGCCGGAGCGTGGCTGGTGGCGTCGCCCTGGCTGCTGTCCTTGGGCGAGACCTCCGTGTACGGCGGCAACAAGGCGTACGACGTGGCGCTCGGCAGCGCCCTCGTGATCCTGGCCCTGATCGGGCTCGTCCTCCTTCGCGGTCGGCCCGACAAGAAGCCCCAGGCCCCCTCTTCCGTCAGGCGCGGCCAGGGACGCATCTGACCGGTTCAAGCTGCCGCGCCCCTGGGTGTCAGGTGTCTCCGCCTTGTGTGGGGCCTGCGGTAACGGTGGTTTCGTCGAGGTACCACTGGGCCGTGTTGGAAGCGGCACAGGTCTTGAGGCGCAGGGGTTCGCCGCTGGTGGTCGCGGTGAGGCAGCGACCGTTGTGGTCGACGATCGGGCGGGCTCCGCCGGCCAGGGGCGCAGGGTCCACTCCTTGGTGTCCCCGCCCTGGTTCCATGCCCACAGCTGGGCGAAGTCGGCGTCCCTCGACGTACACCGCGGCGAGGCCCTCCGCCAGGTGGCCGAGGCGCTGCGCGACCGGCTCCCCGCTGCGCGCCCCGGTGTCCACTCGACCGCGAGCACGGCGGTCAGCCGGATCTGCGCCGGGGACATCGGCTTGCCGAGGTACTGGTCGAGCTGGCGGTACAGCGCGGCCAGGGTGGCCGCCTCAGGCGCGGGCTGCAGCGCCACCTCGCCGCCGCCCAGGTACAGCGCGGGCAGGCCGAGCGCCTCCCGCAGCAGGTCGAGGCAGGTCCGGCGGATCGCGTTGGTCGGCTCCGAGGTGGGAGGGAAGCCGCCGCGGAGCCGCCGGTGCCGCAGCACCGAACGCTCAGGGGCTTCCCAATGGAGAAGTCAAGCCTCGGCGCCTGTGTGGGGCCCGGCGGACCGCGTCCGGCGAGACTGACGTGGATTAGCGGGTCGGGAAGGAGTCCAGGGCAAGATCCCACTGGTCTGCTGCGTGAAGCAGTGCAGCTGTGTTCACATGCACTTCCACGGCGTACTGGTAGATGTCCGGCCTGTCATCGCCCTGGCGCCACGGGGGCGTCGCTTCCAGGGACAGGTGAAGGCGAATCGTCGCCCCGGTTTCGTTTCGGTCGGCGAGGCTGAAGGCCAGGACTGGCTCGTTGAACCAGGTGTCCGGGGACAAATAGCCCTCGTCGTCCGGCCGGGTCACAGCGACCGTCCCTGCGGCCGCCGCGCGCATCCACGCGCTGATCTGGCGAGCTTCGTGGGTCAGCAAAGCCGGATCGGTGAAGGACCAGCCGCCGTCGGGAGTCGTCACCGTGCCACCGATGACCAGCCAGTTGTCGTCGTAGCGGTCGCCCTGGGCCGCAGCGAACTGATAGCTCAGCGGACGGAGCTCGACGCTGTTTGCATGATCACTCAAAAGCACTGCCGCAGGATGTCACGGACCTCCCAGCTTGCCCAGCGTGGCCGACGATCAGGGCGACGCTTTGACAGGCGGCGGCGTGAGTTCGTAGAGGCGGCGGTCACGGATGAGGGCCCACAAGACGTTCACCCGACGGCGTGCAAGGGCGATCACGGCCTGGGTATGGCGTTTGCCCTCGGCTCGCTTGCGGGGCGTCCAGCGGGGCCAGGAGGTGGCCGTGTTCGGGGCGGACAGGACCTCCTCCCACCCGACGTCGAAGCGCGACAAGCCGCCGGCGCTCCGATCGGGCGCACCCGCGACTACGGGGCGGGCGAAGGGTGTGGTGATCCGTCGAGGCGATCATGGCTGGTTACGGCCGCGCGCGGGCACCCGCACGGCCACCTTGCTTGCCCGTGCGGCCACGGCCCCTTGACTTGTCGCGTGCTCTGTTTGTGCGGGCAGGCTGGTTGTAGGGCAGGTCGACGGTGAGGGAGGCTCGGGTGGTGCTGCGGCCACCGGTTGATCCGATGCTGGCGCAGGCCGTGGAGGCGGTGCCGGGCCCCTTCGTGACGGGCTCGGGTCTGGCTTTCGAGCAGAAGTTCGACGGTTTCCGGGCGCTGCTGTTCACCCCGGCGGGGCTGGCAGGCGGCCGGGTGTTGTTGCAGACCCGGCGCGGCTCGCTGATCCAGCACCGGTTTCCTGACCTCACCGCTGCGGCCGGGCAGCTGCCCGCCGGCCTGGTGCTCGATGGGGAGCTCGTCGTGTGGGATGCGCAGGCGGGCCGGCTCTCCTTCGAGGGGTTGCAGCGCAGGGCTGCCACCAGCGCCCGCACCGCACCCGCGCTCGCCGCGCCGCTGCCGGCGTACTTCATCGCTTTCGACGTGTTGCAGTTGGACGGGATCGAGCTGTTGGACCGCCCGTACTGGCAGCGCCGCCGTACCTTGCAGGACCTCTTCGACAGCCACGGGCTGTCGGCCCCGTGGACGCTGTGCCCCGCGACGACCGACATCGTCACCGCACGAAAATGGCTGGAGGAACGGACCGATGTGTCCGGGGTCGAGGGGATCGTGGTCAAGGCCCTGGACCAGCACTACCTGCCCGGCTACAGAGGTTGGTACAAACTCCGTCGCCGCGACACCACCGAAGCGATCATCGCAGCGATCACCGGCACCCCGAAGCAGCCCCGCCTCCTCATCCTCGGCCGGCACGACACCACAGGCCGGCTGCGCACGATCGGCCGGACGGTCCCGCTGCACCCGGAGCCCGCCCACCTCGTCGGCGCCAACCTCACCCTGGCCGGCCCCGGAGAGCATCCCTGGGAAGGCCTGCAGTTCGCCTCAGCGTGGGGTTCCCGCGAGATCCTGGACGTGACCCTGGTCCGCCCCGAGCTGGTCGCCGAGATCAGCGCCGACACCGCCGTCGACCGCGGAGGCGTCTGGCGCCACCCCGTCCGCTTCAAGAGACTGCGCCTCGACGTAACCGTGGAGGACGTGCCGCCTTTCGGCGCACCCCAAGGCCCGAGCGCGGCCGTCGGCTGAGAGCTGTGGGTGAGCACCCGCACGGAGGGGGAGGGAGCACGTGCCCACGGGGTGGCGGCCGAGGCCGCTCACCGAACCGGCCGCCCTAGAGCCGCCAGGCCCGACACCGTCATGGCCCGTTCCCGCCTCGGTCCGGGGCGGGAACGACCACGGCCCCGATGCAGGGAGCGACATCGGGCCGCCACCGGCACCAGCGCTGTGCCTCGAGGCTGCGCTGGTCGGGTGCGCTGCCCGGTGCCATGGTGGGGCGAGCCGCTGTGACGACACGCCGCCGGGGGTACGGGGAGGTGCCGGGTAAGGAGATCGAGAAAGGCGCGGCCCAGGCCAGCACTCCGGGGCAGCGCGTGGTGGACAGCCGGGCCATTGAGGTCGCGGCCCGCGTCGGGCTCTGCGCCCGGGGAGTGATCTACGTTCTGGTCGGACTCCTCGCCGTGCGGATCGGCTTGGGCGGGGGCAGCGGCGGCAAGGAGGCCGACCGGTCCGGCGCCGTAAGACGCCATCCACGATGCAGCAACGGCTCGGCTGGGAACTCCCGGCCGAGCTGCTGCTTGGACTGCTCGCCGCACACGGACAAGCTGTCCGCACTCCGTCTCGGCTGGCCGTCCTTCTCCATCGCGGCCCAGCACCCTGCGGTCACATAGGCCAACTGTCGCTGCGCGGACCGGGGCCTACAACGGGAACCCGCAGGTCGGACACAGCCTCGCGCGTTCCGACCCAAGGTCGCCTCCACGGCCAGCAGTCCTCGCATCACGCGCCGCCCGGTCATGCCAGACCACAACCCGCCGGCCTGACCTCTGACCCCAGCGCCATGGCTCGTGGGCATCAGCCGCGAGTACGCGACACCCCGACGTGCGGGCCTACCAGTCAGTCCCAAGGCCGTCCTCTCCCCAAGCGAGGCGTTGGCGCGTCCTGCACCTCACACCTGCATTTCGGCCCAGACGGCCGACCTTCCGACGCTGCGGCATCCGTCGAACTGGACGGCCGGTTCTCAGCACAATTATCGGGTAAAACCTACAAAAGGTGCAGTTAGCGCTCTCCTTCACTCACGAGGAGGCGTAAGGCATGGAGCCCTGGCTGGTCTGGCTGATCGTCGCTCTGGTCCTGGGCGCGGTGGAGATCGTCACTCTCACCGCCGCGCTCGGGCTGCTGGGCGGCGCAGCGCTGGTCACAGCCGTATTCGCCGCTGTCGGTTTGCCCCTGCCCTGGCAGTTTCTGGTGTTCGCGGTCGTGTCGGCGGTCGGCGTGGTTTTCGTCCGCCCAGTGGCGCTTCGTCGCCTGTCTTCACCGCCGGACGGGGAGGGGCGCTTCGGTGTCGACGCCCTCGTCGGCGAGGCCGCCTACGTGACATCGGAGGTGTCGAAGCTGGGCGGCCGGGTCCGTATCGGTGGTGAGGAGTGGACGGCGCGTGCCTACGACGAGACATTGGTAATCCCTCCCGGCACGGCCGTCGATGTCATGGAAATCAAGGGCACCACCGCGCTCGTCTATCCCCGGGAGTGAGCCATGGAGATTTCCGCCTTCCTCATAGCCGGCCTCCTCGTCGCGGTGCTCGCCGTGTTCACCGTGGTGCGAGCGGTACGGATCGTCCCCCAGGCCCGCGCACGCAACGTCGAGCGGCTCGGCCGCTACCACCGCACTCTGAAGCCCGGACTCAACGTCGTCATCCCCTACGTCGACCGCGTCTATCCGGTGATCGACCTGCGTGAGCAGGTCGTCTCCTTCAAGCCGCAGCCTGTGATCACGGAGGACAACCTGGTCGTCGAGATCGACACCGTCCTGTACTTCCAGGTCACCGACCCGCGCGCGGCGGCCTACGAGATCGCCAACTTCCTCCAGGCGGTGGAACAGTTGACGGTCACCACGCTGCGCAACGTCGTCGGGTCCATGGACCTGGAGAAGACCCTCACCTCCCGGGATACCATCAACAACCAGCTCCGCGGGGTCCTTGACGAGGCCACCGGCAAGTGGGGGCTCAGGGTCAACCGCGTGGAGATCAAGGCCATCGACCCGCCGCAGTCCATCAAGGACGCGATGGAGAAGCAGATGCGGGCCGAGCGGGACAAGCGTGCCGCCATCCTTGGAGCCGAGGGGCAGCGCCAGTCCCAGATCCTTACCGCGGAAGGCGACAAGCAGTCCGCCGTCCTGCGCGCCGAGGGCAACCGGACCGCCGAAATCCTCAAGGCGGAGGGCCAGTCACGGGCCATCGACGAGGTCTTCCAAGCCGTCCACCGCAACGACCCCGACCCCAAACTGCTCGCCTACCAGTACCTCCAGGTGCTCCCCCAGCTCGCGCAGGGCCAGGGCAACACGTTCTGGGTGATACCTGGCGAGGTCACCTCCGCCCTCCAGAACGTCACCCGCGCCTTCACTGAATCCCTTCCCCAGTCCGCAGCCACCCGCGAGGCGTCGTCCGACGACCTGGCCGTCCAGGCTGCGAAAGACGCTGCGAAAGCCGCGGAAGCCGCTGCCGAAGCCCTCGCCGACGCCGCCGAGGCAGACAGCGGGGCCGCAGCACAGCCCCGGACCGCAGGGCACGGCGCTGGGGCAACTCCGGCGTCAGGATCACCGAGCTGAGTCCACATGCCTGGCCGGGGGAGGCTGCCGGGTGCCCATGCCCGGAGCGCCGGTAAGGAGGCCATCCCCGGGTGGTTCTCACCCCGCCCTTCGAGCCGATGCTCGCCCAGGCCGCCGAGTACGTCCCCGGCTCCGGCGTCCTGGCGAGCGGCTTCGCGGCGGAGCAGAAGTTATGGACAGGGTTGCCAGCTGTCCGGTGTCCGCTGCGGTGTTGGCGGGGTGCGTCAGCGCGTCGCGGCAACCGAGTCGATGGTGCCGTGCCAGGTCCTGCGGTAGCCCTCGCGGAGGGGGCCGCCGACGAGGTCGAGCACCGTCGACGCTGCGCTGATCAGTGCTGTGGGCTCGCCTGAGCCGCACAAGTGGTGGTGTCCTTCGAGAAGGGCGGCTCCGCGCTGTGGGTCGGCTTCCAACAGGCGGCGGGGAAACCACTTCCCGCCGCCGATCCACGCGTGATGGTGGTCGCAGAGCAATTCGGCGGCGGCGCTGACCACGTACCCGGCCACGGCCAGACGCTCGACGGGGTCGCTCGCGTCAGCGAGGTCGTCCAGCGCATCCGTCAGACCGTAGCGTTTCGTATCGACTGTCTCGGGTTCCAATGCAGGCGGACCTTCACGAAGGTCCGCTTCGGCCAGCGCGCGAGCGCGCCCGGCCTCGCCCTTGGAGTCGACCAGAACGAGACCGGAGGCATACATGTTCTGAAGCACCGCCCGCCGCGCGGCGACGTCTGCGGCGAAGAGCTCCACGAGACCGGTACGGGTGTGGACGAAGAGTTCTACGACACGTTCCTCGAACCGGATCGTCTCCCGGCAGGTCACGCCGCCGTCCTCGATGAGCACCGCGATGTCCAAGTCGCTGCTGGCAGTGGCTCTTCCGGTAGCCGTGGAGCCGGCGAGGACGACGGAGAGCGCTTCGGGGAAACGGCTGCGGACGAGACGTCGCGCCTGGTCGATGGGGTCCACATGCTGCATGAGGGGCAGAGTGCCAGGGTTCTTGATGAGAGGCGAGTCGATTCCGCACGGCATGGTCCGAGCGACCCGATGCCGCAGCGGCGGACTGTCCAGCAGCGCATAACAGAAGTTCGACGGCCACCGCACGATCCTCTTCACCCCCGCCGGCCCCGGCGGCCGGCTGCTCCTGCAGACCCGGCACGGCTCCCTGGTCCAGGACCGATTTCCCGACTTGGTCGCGGCCGCCGAGCAACTGCCGGACGGCTTGGTCCTCGACGGTGAACGCGTCGTCTGGGACACCGCAGCCGGACACCTGTCCTTCGAAGCACTCCAGCGCCGGACCGCCGCCCGCGGCCGCACCGCCACCGCGCTCGCCGTGAAGAGCCCGGCGTTCTTCATCGCCTTCGACGCCCTGCAGATCGACGGCATCGAGCTGCTGGCCCTGCCCTATGCCGAGCGCCGCCGACGCCTGGAGGTTCTCTTCGCGGCCCGCGCACTGACAGCCCCGTGGACCCTGTGCCCGATGACCACCGACCCGGACAAGGCCAGGGTTCGTCGTGGTTGCCCGCTGGCAGCCCAGCCCGGGCAACCGGTCAACCGTCGCCGCCGCCCTGGAACACCTGGCCGCCGACTCCCGCGCCGAGGCGGGCTGCCTCGGCTACGAGGCGTACGACGGGCTGGACGGCGAGACCATCCTGGTCGAACGCTACGCCGACCACGCCGCCCTGGACGCCCACCGGGCGAGCGACCCCTTCCGGCGGCTGGCCGTGGAACGGATCGTGCCGCTCCTTGCGCACCGCGAGGTCGTCGTCGCCACCGTGGAGTGACCTACGCCCAGGAGGCGGGGGCGTGCACGTGGGTCGACCCTTACAGGATTTCGATGTCGGCAAGATCCGACCCGTCGTTCTCGACTTCAACTTCGGCCAGGTCGTCGCCGTCTTCGACTTCGGCTTCGACATCAAGTCCCTCCCCGCGGCCGTGGTGGCCGCCGGTCACCCCGTCGTCGTCATCCATCAAGCCGGAGCTGGGCAGGTTCTCCGCGACTGCCTGGCTGGGCTGCACGGCAGCGGAGGCCATCGGGGCCGCGATTCCGAGCGCAGCGAACGCCAAGGCCGACGCAATGATCATCTTCTTCATGCCCTATGCAACGTCACAGAGGCCGATCGGACACGCCTTGCTGCCCGATTCGGAAGCAAGGCGGGAAACAGCAGGGGAACTCAGAGGGGGAAGCAAGGGGGTACCCACAGGGGAAACAGAGAGGGAACTACTCGCGGGGCAGCTCACCCTCTCCGGAACGTTCGCTGATGGGGCGGCGCGCACGGGGTTGCAGACCGGGTGCGCAGTGAGCACGCGCTGCGGGAGTGCTGCTGTGCGCCCCGCGACACCCGTGGGCGGGCCCCTCGTTACGAGAGGTGCGGTACGGCCGCGGTTCTGCGGCAAGAGGACGATGTTGTCTCTCGTGCGCAGGGTGCGGTGGGCGATTGTCGTCCGGTGTGCTGCCCGGCAGGCGTCCAAGGGAGCGAGCATGGTGGGGTCTTTGCAGGTTCAGTCGATGGCGGGTGGTGTGCCGTGGCTGGGTCACGCGCCGCACCTGGTACGTGACCCCCTGGCCTTCCTCGCCTCCCAGCGCGGGGGCCCACCGGTGGTGAGTATGCAGCTCGCGGGCCGTCTGGTGTATCTGGTCAACGAGGCCGAGGCGGCCCGTCAGGTGCTGGTGTCGTCGGTGTTCGACAAGGGCGGCCCGTTCATGGACACGGCGCGCGTCCTGGTCGGCAACGGGGTGATCACGTGCAGCAACGCCGATCACCGGCGTCAGCAGCCGGTGATGCGGCCCGCGTTCCATCGCGACCAGGTGACCCGCTACGCGCCGGTGATGGGTGAGTGCATCGCGCAGGCGGCCGACGGGTGGCGGGAGGGGGAGCGGATCGATGTGGAAGGGGCGATGTACGCGCTGGCGGCTCAGGTGGTGTCGCGCACGCTGATCGCGGCCCCGGCCGGCCGTGAGGCAGCGGACATCATGGCCGTAGCCCTACCAGTGCTGCTGGAGGGCATGTTCCGGCAGATGCTCGTGCCGTGGCCGCTGCTGCATCGTCTTCCGCTGCCGGCCAACCGCCGTTTCCGGCAGGCCCAGGCCCGTCTGGAGGAGGCCGTCGGGCAGGTGATCGCGCAGTATCGTTCCGGCGGGGCGCCGGGAGACGACCTGCTGTCGATGGTGATGGCCGCGGTCGACGACGAGGGCCGTCCGCTGGACGACGTCGAGGTACGTGATCAGGTCCTGTCGGTGCTGGCCGCGGGCGTGGAGACCACCGCCTCCCTGCTCGCTTGGACCCTCCACGCCCTGTCCGAGTACCCGGATGTGGAGCGCCGGCTGTGGGATGAGCTGGATCGGGAGCTCGCCGGCCAGGCTCCGACCTACGCCGATGTCCCGCGCCTGCCCTACACCCGGCAGGTCCTTACCGAGGTGCTGCGGCTGTGGCCGCCCACCTGGATGCTCAGCCGCATCACCCTGGAACAGACGATCGTCGCCGGATATGCCGTTCCCGCGGGCGCGGACGTGATCGTCTCCCCCTACGCCTTGCACCGTGACCCGGCCGTCTTTCCCGAGCCGGACCGCCTCGACCCGGACCGGTGGCTGCCTGAACGCATCACCCCGGCTCAGCGCCAGGCGTTCACCGCCTTCGGTGGCGGGCGCCGCAAGTGCCTGGGCGAGCACTACGGCATGACGGAGGCCGTCCTTGCCCTCGCCACGATCAGCAGCCGCTGGCAACTGCGCAGGGCCACGGCCACCCCACTGCGGCCCCTGCCCCGTTTCCTCCTCACCCCCAAGGCCGGCCGTCTCATCCCCACTGCCCGCATGTCCCCGCCCGCCGTACGTCGGCCCGGGGCGGGACGGGAGCGATGAGCAGCCCCGGCCACGCCGAAGACGGCATCCCCGTTCCGGCGCCCGCCCCCGGTGGCGGCACGGTGCTGTCAGCCGAGGGGTACCCCTTCTTCCGGATGCCGGTTTTCCCCCGGTTCCCACCCGCCCGGCGCCGGCCCGGCCTGGAGGTTCTGGAGCAGCGCTGCAGGGCCCGTCTCGCCGTCCTCCTCCACGATGCCTTCAGGGACCCGCAGGAACTGGAGGCGTTCCTGGAGCACCGCACCAGCCTGTGGAACCTGCTCACCTACGCCCACGCTCGCGAGGACCGCATCGAACTGGTCTGTGCCTGGATCGACGTCCTGTTCAGCATCGACGATGTCTTTGCCCAAGCGCCGCCGTCCCGGATCCGGCAGTTGGGCATCTACCACCTGTCTGATGTCATCGACGGCAGAGTGCCCGCCGTGGACACGGCCTTCACCCGGGCTTTCCGGCAGCTGCGGGACCAGACCCTCCCCCTTACGCCTGAACGGGTCTGGCGACGCTACGCGCGCACGCTGCACGAGTTCTTGCACGCCTGCCACGCCGAACGGGACTTCGTCCGGGACCACACGGCACTGGACCTGCCCACCTACGAGAAGTACCGGGGCAGCTCGATCGGGGAGTGTTGCTTCCCCCTCCTCGAATTCGGCCTCGGCATCGACCTCAGCGACCGCCTGCAGGAGCTACCCGAACTCCGGCACCTGAGCACGCTGGTAGCACGCCACTGGATCGGCGTCAACGACGTCTTCTCCTACCGCAAGGAGCTCTACAGCGGCGACACCATGAACGAAATCCAGCTCGCGCTCGCCGAGAACGGCGGCGACCTCCAGGCAGCTGTCGACCGCGTCGCCGCGACCGTCCACCGCGTTGAAAGCGAATTCGACCACCTCGCCACCATGCTGCGCGCCGGCGAGGCGGGCCGCGACAGCGGCCTCCGCGTCTACCTGGACGCGCTGGAGGCCATGATCGCCGGGAACCTGGAATGGTCCTACCTCACCCCCCGCTACAACGGCCGCAGCCACCGCTGGAACGGGTTGACCGAGGCCACCGTCATCCTCACTCCCGACCGCACCCTTTACTTGCCCCTTGGGGCGCTTCCAGGCCGGACACGGGGCGTGGTGCTTGCCTCGGCTAGGAGCGTGGGCCAGTAACTGTCATAGGTGCTTGCTACCGTCGTCGCGTTACGAAGGTCCTTAACTCGGGGGGTTGTTGTGGGCGACGACGGCATGCGCGCGTTCGGTATCGGCCTGTTCGACCAGTGGACGGCCGTGTGGAACGGTGACCTCGATCTCGTCAACGAGATCATGGCGCCCGAATTCGTGCTGCGTTATGCACAGGCGGGCACAGACGCCTTCGACGAGATCCGCACCCCGCAGCAGCTTGCCGAGATTGTCACTGCCTGGCACAAGTCCCGCACCGGGCTTCTCTTCGCAGCGGAGGGGACCGCCGTCGTCGATCTCACGCCTGCCGACGGCGCACCGACCGGACTTGTCGCGCGCCCCTACCTCGCGAGCTTCGCTGCCGAGGACGGTGGGAAGGTCGCCAGGAGCGGAATCGACATCCTCAGGGTCTCCGATGGGTTGATTGTCGAGGTCTGGTCGGTCTCATCCGGCGCCGCTGGCCGGACTTTCTACCGCTAAGAGCGTGACTCCGTAGTCGGCAACCCGAGTGTGGCTTGTGATCATCCGTGCGAGATCATCCCGGTATGCGCGGTGGACATGGGTTGTTTTGCGGTCGAGCCGCTCGAGAAGAGGCAGCCGCAGGGCCGTCCGGCGGCGGTGGACAAACGGTTTAGGGCGTTCGACCCGCACCAGGTCCTGTTGTTGCCGCCATCGCTGGACGATTGGCTGCCCGAGGGGCACCTGTCCCGGTTCGTCGCCGACCTGGTAGACGAGGTGTTGGACCCCGGACCGGTCCTGGCGGACTACACCGAGAAACGCGACTACCCGCCCTACCATCCGCGGCTGATGCTGCGTCTGCTGATCTACGGCTACACCACCGGGGGTGCGCTCACCTTCGCCCGGGCACTGGGCAACCAGCGTGAGCGCGCCGCCGCGCTGGGGCTGCGCCCGAACCAGCTGAAGACCATCAAAATCCGCCTCGACACCGTCCGGGACCTTGCCCTCCACGTCACAGGCCGGGGCCACCGGGCGTGGGCATCTGTGACCACCGAAGACCTGGAGGCGTTCCTCGCCTGGAACCCGGCCCGCAGGGCGTCCTGGCCGGCAGGACTGCGCCAGTTCTTCGCCCACGCCCACCACACCGGAGCAAGTCCTCCAGAACCCGGCCGCCCCCCTCGAAGCCCCGCAGGCCCGCGGCTACCGAGGCACCGTCCTCACCATGGACCAGCAACGCACCCTCTACCACCGCTGGAACAGCTCCGGCGAGACGCACCCGCACGAAGCGTTCATCGGCCTGGCAGCCCTCCTCCACGCGGCAATAACGACCCAACTGCGCCTCCTCACCCTCGACCACCTCACCCCCGCCCGCCACGCAGTCCGCTTCTGATGGTCTGCGGGGGAGTGTCAGTGGAAAGTCGTCATCGGAGTGTCAGCGGTTGAGAAGTCATCTCATTTGGGTGGTTTGGGTAGACTGTCGGTCGTGGCGGGGATTGTTGAGCGGCTGGTGCCGGATGAGTTGTGGGTGTTGTTCCAGCGGGTGGTGCCGGAGGCGCCTTCGCGGCCTCAGGGCGGTGGCCGGCGTCGGCATGGCGACCGGGAGGTACTGGCCGCGATCGTCTTCGTTGCCACCTCGGGTTGCACCTGGCAGCAACTGCCCACAGCGTCGTTCGGGCCGTCGGGGGCGACCGCCCACCGGCGGTTCACCGAGTGGAGCGAGGCGCGGGTGTGGGCCAAGCTGTACCGCCTGGTCCTCGACGAACTCGGCGCCCGGGGTGAGCTGGACTGGTCCCGCTGCGCGATCGACTCGGTGAACATGCGGGCCCTGAAAAGGGGGACCTGACAGGTCCGAATCCTGCCGACAGGGGCAAGTTCGGGTCGAAGATCCATTTGATCACGGAGTGGACCGGTCTGCCCCTGTTCGTCGGAATCTCGTGGGCAAACCTCCACGACAGCCAGGCCCTTGAGCCCCTCATGCGGGGCATACCGCCCGTCCGCTCGCGCCGCGGACGCCGACGACGCAAACCCGGCAAGCTTCACGCGGACAAGGGCTACGACTACGCCCACCTGCGACGATGGTCACGCGGACGCGGCATCAAGCACCGCATAGCCCGCAGGGGCATCGAGTCCTCGCAGCGACTGGGCCGCCACCACTGGACCATCGAAACCATGACCTGGCTCGCCGGTTGCCCCGACGCTACGAACGCAAAGCCGAACACTTCCTCGCCTTCGACCAGCATCACCTACACCCTCACCTGCTACCGCAGACTCGCCAAATGAGATGACGTCTTACTGATGGTTTCAAAATGAGATCCGGAGGCAGCGAAGGCATACGCGGTGCGGCCGGTTGAGGCGAGGACCTGTCCGGCCTGCCCCATGCGGCTCCGTCTCACAGCCTGACCCACGGCGGCCGGCAGCCACACAGACTCGCCCATCCGGCCTGGGCACCGTGCATAGTGTGCTCATGGATCGATTCGTGGGTCAGGCCCGCCTCGAATGGTGGGCCAATCACGCGATGTGCCTTGAGAAGTACGACATCGACATCACCGTCACTGTCGACGCGGTCGGCACGTGGCGGGCAACCGGTCGGCATGCCAGTGCCCCCGACACGACCCAGCGCGAGGGCTGGGACTTCCTCATGGAGATGGACCCCCACTTCTCCATCGTGTTTCCCGGCCAGGACAACGGCGAGATCTTGGTGAGAGTCTTTGAGGCAGAGGATGGAACTCTCACGCTCACGGAGGCGCCGGACGGGGACGGTTCAGTGAACATCCCTTTCGACTTCCACTGAGTTCAGCCCCCCAAGGGCAGGAACCGACTTTGCAGCCCTGCCACCGCCTCCGGCATGTCGCCCCTCACCGATCTTTCAGAATGAAGTTCGGAGACGGCGAAGGCATATGAGGCTGCAGGCCAGTTCGAGCAGGCCTTGGTGCAGATCCGCGCGTCGTTCGTAGCGGGTGCGGAGTCGTTTGAACTGGTGCAGCCAGGCGAAGGTGCGCTCGACCACCCAGCGCACCTTGCCCAGTCCGGAACCATGGGCCACGCCGCGTCGGGCGATCACGGGTTTGATGCCGCGCTTCCACAGCAGGCGGCGGTATTTGTCGAAGTCGTAGCCACGGTCGGCGTACAGCCGTCGGGGCTTGCGACGGGGGCGTCCCCGCAGACCCCGAATCGATGGGACGGCGTCCAGCAGTGGCAGGAGCTGGGTGACGTCGTGCCGGTTCCCGCCGGGGAGCGTGACGGCGGTCGGGGTTCCGTGGCGGTCTACGATCAGGTGATGCTTCGAGCCGGGGCGGGCACGGTCGAGGGGTGAGGGGCCGACATGAGCCCCCCTTTGAGAGCCCGGACGTGCGACCCGTCCACGGCGCAGTCGTCCAGGTCCAGCAGACCGGCGCGGCGCAGCTCGGCCAGCAGGGCAGCGTGCAGGCGTGGCCACACGCCGGCCTCGGTCCAGTCCCGCAGCCGACGCCAGGCCGTCACCCCGGAACAGCCCACCGTCTCCGCAGGGACATCACGCCACGCGATACCGGTCCGCAGCACGTACATGACACCGCCGAGTGCCGCTCGGTCGGGAACACGCCGCCGCCCGGGGTGGCGATGGCGCCGCTCGGGAGCAGTTGGCAGCAGCGGGGCCACCCGCTCCCACAGGTCGTCAGGAACAAGATCAGCACTCACCCTGGACACCCTGCCGACCAAGATCATCTAGCGCAAGGCCCGAGCTCAACTCATTCTGAAACGATCAGTTAGGCCTCCAGGATGCCCAGGCCGGAGTCGGCCCGGCGGATCACGCATGCCTCGACCCCCTGGCCGAGGGCTTCGACAGACTGCTCGCGGGTGGCGGGGCGCCCCGCCCCGGGTTGATCCACGCCTCAGGCCCCGGCGGCCGGGGGGTGCTCATCCACGGGCACGACTGCGCATACGCGGCCGGCGGCGGGACCGACATGGACACTTCCTGTAGGCCTTGGACGCGCTCATGCGGCCTGGCGTGCGGGCATGCCACCGCTGCGACGCCGCCGCCATCCTCGAAGCAGCCCTCCGGCTGGGCCGCGGCCACGCCTAGACGCCCGCATCTCGTCAAGCCCCGAGATGTTGTGGCATGACGTGGCTTACGTGGCGGGGCTTACTTGAGGCACGGGTTCACGCAGGCAGGTGGCCTGCCCCCACTAAGGAGAAGCTCTTATGATTCGCACCTCTCGGAAGCAGTGTCTGGTGATGCTCGGCGTCTCGACCGCCCTGGCCGCTGGTGGCGCTCTGCTGCCCACGAGTGCGTTTGCCGCCCCTGCGAACTCGCACACAGGTGCCGTGACCTCGACGCACGGCGACCACGGCAAGAACGACCACCGCAAGAACGACCACGGCAAGAAGGGTGACGGCAAGAAAAAGGGCAACAAGAGGAAGGGAAACCGGGCCCGGGACATCGAGAACATGCCCGGCTGCAAGTTCGTCAGCGGCAGTGTCTACTGCAAGGTCAAGCCCGAGACGAAGCCGGCGCCGAAGCCGGAGACGAAGCCGGACTACAAGGACCCTGAGACGGGGGCAGACACCCGTGGCAAGGTACCCTCCGGCCTCTAGTGCTGTGACCGGGAAGGCTCGCCGGGTTGCTCGTTGTGCTGGTTGGAAATGAGTTTTCCAACCAGCAGGGGGAGGCGGGATGGCGCAACCTGTTCGGGTTCGCAGGCTGACCGGGCAGGAGGGCCAGAAACTCCAGCACATTGTCCGGCGCTGCGCCTGCCGCCCCTGTTCCCCCAAGGCGCAGCCCCTGTCCAGGCATGGTGACGCCGTGCGCGCGCGGCACAGCTCCGTCATGTCCGCAGGGTCGGGCGTGGGGGAGAGGGGCAGCGCCGCCCCCGTGTCCGGTCGTGCGGGCCGGGGGTCGACGGGGTGCTTGTGGTCTTCCGGGACCGCGGCGGGCGAGGCCCCGGCGGGCCGGGTAGGGGCGGGGTGGACGGTGACGCATCCGTAGGCCGCGAGCAGCGCGGCAAGGAGCAGGGGCAGGGCCAGCGACGCATGCCGTCACCGTGCCGCACGAGCCCCGCGGGGCGCCTTTGACGGGCCGCTGCGCCCCTCGGATGGATGACGCGCGCCGTTCACGGGGCCGCCTCCGGCTGGTCTGGCGGACCCTGGCAGAGGGACCAGTAGGCCGTGAGTGAGGCCCCGGGACGCTCAGACCGCCGGTGGAGCCGATGCTGGCGCAGGCCGCGGAGTCGGTGCCGGGCCCGGCTGCGCTGCGGGCGGGGGTGGCGTATGAGCGCCGGGCCGCCACCGTGTTCATGGACGCCGGAGCCGTCGTCGAACAGGGCCGCCCGCGGCCGTACTGGACCACCCGCGGCACGCCCGTACGCGCGCCTTCCTCTCCAAGGTCCTCTGACGCGCGTCAGAACCTGTCCCGGCCGCTGCGGCCGAGTCGCCAGGACAGGTGGGCCCCGAGCAGTTCGGCACGCTCTTCGGGCGTGGTGTCACGCAGGACCATACGCAGCGTCAGAAGATCGCGCAGGCCGCGCAGGAACTCGGCCCGCGGGTGCTGCCGGCCTCGGACGAGGCGGCCCAGCAGTGCGAGGACCACGGGTGCGCCGACAGCGGCGGCCAGCACGTGGTCGTGATCAATGATGGTCATTGCGGTTCTCCTCGGGCTCGTGGCCGATCGGATCCGGGAAAGGTCCGGCCGGGCCTGTCAGGCCATGGCAGCCTTTGCCATCGGTGTTCATCCGCGGGCGTGAACAAGGATGAACGGGAGATCCGTGGGGGAGCGATGGCCGAAGGGGAAGCACTGGCTCCGCAGCAGGCACTGGCGCGTCTCGGCACCCTGCTCAGGGACGCCCGGCAGGCCCGCAAGTGGGCGGTCAGGGAACTGGCGGCGCGGGCGGAGATCGCCGTGGGGACGATCAGCCAGGCCGAGCGGGGCAAGACCACGCCGAACTTCGTCACGCTCGACGCGCTCCTCACCGCTCTGGGCGTCGAGGGAGAGGAACGCGCGGAGCTGGAGGGCCTGCGGGACCGGGCCGAACCCCGTACCCGCCCTGTCCGGGCCCGAGCGGAGTCGCAGAACCGCCTGCTCAACGACTACGTCGCCGCGGCCAGGGAAGTCGCCCGACACCACCCCCACCCCTTCTTCCTGCCCGGCGCCGCGCCGTCTCTGAGCGATGTCCACTGGGGTCAGCAAGCGGTCCCGGTGGATCCGAACAGTCCCGACGACGGGAACCCGGCGGCGTCGCTGTTCGGTGCCGGGCCGAGACCACTGCCGGCCGCCGGGGCCCTGGCCGAGAAGCGGGTGTGCGTGGTCACCGCCGGGCCGGGGGGTGGAAAATCCAGTCTGCTGCGCGTCTGGCTGGAGCAAGGGCTTAACCGCTGGGCTGATTCCCAAGCGGAGGAGATGCCCGTCCTGGTGCCGGCGGAGTCCCTGGTCAAGCACACGTTCAGCAAGGCTCTCGCCACGGCCGTGAACGAGCACCTCAGGCCGCACGGCCTCCTGGACGATTTCCCCGCCGAGTTCTTCACCCACCCGCCGCGGGCCGGGGCGCGCTGGCTCGTACTGGTCGACGGCTTGGACGAGGTCACCAGCACGACGGCACGCCACGACGTCGTCGGCGCCCTGGCGGCCCTGACGAAGAGTCACAACGCCCACCTGTTCCGCTTCGTCATCGCCGCCCGCCCGCTGCCCACCCGCGAGTTCCGCGCTCTCGGCCCGGACGTGGCCTGGTACCGCCTGCTGCCCTTCAGTCCCGAGGACGTCGAGCAGGTGGCCTGCCGCTGGTTCAACGCCCTCGGGCTGCCCGAGCCGGCGCGGGCGGCCGAGCGCTTCACGCAGGATCCGGCGTTCCGGCGGATCGCCGACCTCGCCCGCACGCCCTTGATGGCCGCGATGCTCTGCCAACTCCACGTCGACTCACCCGGCAGGGAGTTGCCCACCAGCCGCGGCATGATCTTCCAGCAGTTCACGGAGCGGCTGCACGAGCGCCAGTGCGCCGCCGCATCACCGGACAGCCGTCAGCGCTACGCCGGCCTGGAGAGGCACGGACCCGCCGTCCTCGGCCGAGCCGAGCACACCCTGGAGAAGCTTCCCGAGCTCATCGGCCTGCTGGCCGCCGAACGTCGTCGGGACGAGACGGTGTCGGCGGTCGACCTCGTGGAGTCGCAGCCCGCCGCGCAACGGCCCGCCACGGTGCCCTCGGGCGAGTGGCGGACGTTCCTGGAGGCGAGCCTGCTGCGCAGTGGGCTGTTGACCGTCAGGGCGGGGAGGATCGTCTTCCTCCACCAGACGCTGCTCGAATACTGCGCCGCCCGCCACGCGAACCCCGAGGCCCGTGCGACTGAACTCGCCCGCCTGCTCGTGAAGGGCTGGTCCCGGCACTGGGTGTTGCCTCAGCTGGATGTCAGCGGGCGAACGCCGGGGCGCCGGTACTGGAACCCACCCGGCCGGGAGGAGGAGTCCTACTTCGGCTTCCTTCTCGACGACGGCGAGCACGATGCCACCGCGGTGATCAAAGAGCTGGAGCACCTCGCGAACCGGGGTGGACTCGACGGATGCAGATTCCTGGCCGATCAGCACAACTTGGGTACGGAGCTGCCGTCTTCCGTCACCCGCGCCGTCACCGACACCCTGCTGAGGCTCTGCCGCATCGGCCGTTTCGAGCTCTGGCGGGCCAAGGTGGCGGGAGGCCGGTGGATCGCTGACGATCCGGCTCCCGAAATCGAGCGCATGTTTGCCCGAATCCTGTCCAGCTTCGTGATCGATGACCGGGTTCGGGCTGCCAGTACGCTGCTGCTTCTGAGGGACAGGCGCGGCCTGGACGTTCTGACCGAACTGGCCCGTTCGCCCTACCTCTCCGGCGTGTGCGGGCCGCCGGTCGCCGCACGGCTGGCCAAGCTCGGCGACAGGAACGGCGGCGAGATACTGGCCGCTCAGGCCCAGGACACCGGCCTCACGGCCGGGAAACGCCTCAAGTCCGCCGGATTCCTCGCGGAGTTGGGCGACGACCGCGGGGTGGAACTGCTCACTCGGCTCGCCCACGACGACGACGTGGCCCACCGCCATCGAGCCGAGGCGGCCCTCTGGCTCGCCGACCTCCACGACCACCTCGCCGAGAAGCCGGCCCCACCGAACGGCGAGCCCCCGCCCGCGGCCCCCCTCGACCCCGTCGGCCATGACATGCTGATCGCCTTCGCGCACGACCGTACCTGGCGCGGTTCCTCCCGGCTCAGGGCTGTCGAGCTCCTGGCCGGCGTGGACGACGGGCGTGCCCGCGAGGTGTACGCGCAGCTGTCGAACGACACCACCCTGCGCTGGTGGCACCGTCTGAGAGCGCGCCGCGCCGTGTCCGGACGTACGAACGACCACGGCTGGTTTGGACTATTCGGCTAGGTCGTCTCTTTCGGATCTTGTCAGCTGAGCCCGCGGCGTCCGGTGCCGTGCATCGCAAGGCGGAGGGGGCGCCCTTGTACTGGACGTACTTGGGCGTCCCGACAACGCGGCGAGGCGCGGTGCCGGGCGTCGCGGGCCCGGCAAGATCCGAAAGAGACGGCCTAGGTGTCCAGGGAGGCCTTGCCCTGGCGGTTGAAGGGGAGGCGGCCGAGTGCGAGCGCCATGCCGCAGGTGTTGGTGAGGGCGGAGAAGACCAGGCCGGCCGCAATTCCCGCGGACAGCAGCTGGAAGGCCGGGTGGACGAGGAAGCCGAGGGCCAGGCCGAGAAGGACGACGGAGCCCGCGGTGAAGCGGACTTGGCGCTCCATGGCCCAGACGTTCCGCGCGCGGCCCTCCGGGTAGTGGAGACGGTGGCCCTCGGCGGCCCAGGCGGTGGTGCCGCCGGTGAGGCTCGATGCGTCGATGCCGTGGGAGGCCAGGGTGGCGACGGCGTTCTCCGCCCGGGCGCCGGAGGCGCACACCACCAGCAGGGGCTTGTGTTCGGCGGCCTCGCGGAGATCCGGCAGCGCCCGCCCGATGCGTTCGAGGGGGATGTTGAGGGCGTCGGGCAGGTGGCCGGACGCGAACTCGCCCGGGGTGCGGACGTCGACGACGGTCAGCTCGTGGTGGCGGGGGAACGCCTCGGTCACACTCAGGGCTGCGGAAACACTCATGGCGGATCGTGGTCCTTGGCAGAGGGGACGGTGGTGTCAGTTCGGCGGCCGCGGGCTGTCCGCGGCGACGCGGAATCCGATGTTGCCGGAGGAGCTGCGGGGAGAGTTGGAGCTGCGGGCCGCGACGCGGTAGCGGTTGCAGTACGAGTCGTGGCAGAGGTAGGAGCCGCCGCGCATCACGCGGCTGGTGCCGGGTGCGAACCAGTCGGCGCACCATTCCCATACGTTGCCGACGACGTTGTAGAGGCCGAAGCCGTTGGGGTGGAAGGACTTGGCCGGGGCCGTGCCCTCGTAGCCGTCCTCCGCGGTGTTGAGGGTCGGGAAGTCGCCCTGCCAGATGTTGCACATGGGCCGGCCGCCGGGGGTGAGGTCGTCGCCCCAGGGGTAGCGCCGCTGCCGGAGGCCGCCGCGGGCCGCGTACTCCCATTCGGCCTCGGTGGGCAGCCGGGTGCCCGACCAGGCGCAGTACGCCTGGGCGTCGTTCCAGGAGACGTGGATGACGGGGTGGTTCCGGCGCGTGGTGACGGACGAGCCGGCCCCTCGGTGTGGCGCCAGCTCGCACCGGGGACGGCCCGCCACCAGGGCACGGCCGCCACGGCGGGGGACACGGCGGCGACCTGGTCGGACAGGAGGCCGCCGAAGACGAAGGAGACGCCGAAGTGTTCGGCCCCGGTGACATGGCCGGTGGCTTCGACGAAGGCGGGGAACTGAGCATTGGTCACCGTTGTCGGCGCGATGTGGAACGGGTCGACGTCAACCTCGCGCACCGGCCCTTCGCCGTCGGCCGGGAAGGAGTCCGGGTCGTCGGTGCCCATGAGGAAGCGTCCGCCCGGCAGGTCGATCAGCAGCCCGCCGTCCCGCTCCGCGATGGTGACCGGTGACCGCGGTGCCGGGGAGAGCGCGAGGGGGGTGGCGTCACCGAGGCCGGGAGTGCAGCAGGAACTCATGGCGGCTCCGTCGGTACGGGTGGTGGGGAGCGGCGTTCCGCACCCCGGGGCACCCAGGAGGGTGACGGGCTCTGCGGGAGCCATGCCCGTCACCTCCTGGGTCTGCCGGGCTACGGGTTACTTGGCGCCGAGGCCGGCGTCGGAGACCTCGGGCTTGCCGGCGGCCTTGAGGACCTTGTTCAGGAGCGTCAGGTCGTAGATGCCGGCGAG
>NZ_JOIR01000048.1 GCF_000720115.1 Streptomyces sp. NRRL F-2580 | reverse complement strand
AGCGCGGACAACGCTTCCCACTCCAGATCCGACAGCTCATGACGACGCACCATGCGACACATGATCCCCCATCAGAACTCTTTGAAGACAGTGCCTAGTAGGGCTTGGTCAGGTTCCGTCTCTGGTGGCGTGTCCAGATGATGGGCTGTGTCGTTGATTGGGTGTGACGCCTGAGGTCTTGGCCGCGATGCGGTGTGATCTGGAGGATTTCGCGGCGGAGGTTTTCGAGCCGTTCGCGAGGAACGATCAGCGTCGGTGGGGGCAGGTCTACCTGCGCGGGTTGCTGACCGATGGCAAGCGTAAGTCGGTCGAGCCGATGGCGGCCCGGCTCGGGGAGGACGGGAACCGGCAGGCCTTGGCCCACTTCGTGACCACGAGCCCGTGGGATCCGGCGCATGTGCGGGCCCGGCTGGCCTGGAAGATGGAAGCGGCCATCCGGCCGACCACGTTGATCTTCGATGACACGGGGTTCCTCAAGGACGGCAACGCCTCGGCATGCGTGTCGCGGCAGTACACCGGTACCGCGGGCAAGGTCACCAACTGTCAGGTGGGGGTCTCACTGCACCTGGCCTCGGATCATGCTTCGGCGGCGGTCAACTGGCGGCTGTTCCAGCCCGAGACCTGGGACCCCGCCTCGCCGAGGGCGGACCCCGGCAAGGTTGCCCGCCGCACCGCCTGCGGCATTCCCGACGACATCGGGCATGTGGAGAAGTGGCAGCTGGCCCTGGACATGCTGGATGAGACCCGTTCGTGGGGCATCGAGGTGCCGCTGGCCATCGCGGACGCCGGATACGGAGACGCGGCGGCGTTCCGGCACGGGCTGCAGGCCCGGGGCCTGGGCTACGTCGTGGGGGTCTCCACCACCCTCTCGGCCCAGCCCGGCCACGCGGTGCCCGTGGCTGACCCGTACTCCGGGGTCGGACGCCGGCCGGTGGCGAAGTACCCGGACAAGCCGCAGTCGGTGAAACAGCTCGTCATCGCGGCGGGCCGGAAGGCGGCGAAGCCGGTGCAGTGGCGTGAGGGCTCCCGGCCCGGCACGGGCCGCAGCGGCTTGAAGCGGATGTACTCGCGGTTCGTGGCCTTGCGGATCCGGCCTGCCGGACGCGAGGTCCGCCACGCGGCCGACGGCCCGGAGCTGCCCGAGTGCTGGCTCCTGGCCGAATGGCCGGCCGACCAGGCCGAGCCTGTCCAGTTCTGGCTCTGCGACCTGCCCGCAGACACCCCGCTGACCACCCTGGTCCGCCTCGCCAAGCTCCGCTGGCGCATCGAACACGACTACCGCGAGATGAAACAGGCCCTGGGCCTCGCCCACTTCGAGGGCCGCACCTTCAACGGCTGGCACCACCACGTCACCCTCGTCTCCGTCGCCCACGCCTTCTGCACCCTGCAACGACTGGCCAGAGCCCCAAAAGACACGGCGCCGGCCTGAGCCTCTACAGGATCGTCCGCGAACTACAGATCCTCCTGGCCACTTGGAATGGCGCCTGCCCTACCTGCCACCGCGGCATACCCGCACCGCCGCCGCCACGCTCCACCGGCGGCAATCCAGTCCGCGTCGCGTCAAGGCTCGAACCGATCAGGACAGCGTCTTGATCCCCAGGGCTGGAGGGCACTCCAACTGCCGTCGGCCGCAGCGAATACCAACTCGGAGCCCTCGAAGACTTCCTGCGCGTTCCTCGGGTGCGGGTTGCCGAAGCGTTCGGCGCACAAGTCCACCTGCAACAGCCCGTCGAAGCGGGTGAACTGCGGGGGATCGTAGAGTGCCCAGGCGAAGCCACGGCTCTCGTCGATTCGAAATCGCTCCACTCCGAACAGGTCCAGGCACACTGGCTCCCATCGAAGGCCCTCGTCCATCACCCGGGCATCGATCACGAGCCTGGCAACTCGCCCCCGCGCCTGTGGACCGAATTCCTGATCAAGCATGACCCGGCGGACGCAGGAGTCACCGAACTCGTAACGGGCCAGCAACGCCGCAATCCCGTCCTCGGTCAACGCATGCGGTCCAAGTCTCCGCGCCGGTACCGGCGGTCTGAGATCCACACTGCTCCTCTGTCGATTCGACCATCGTAAGAGGAACAGCCAGGCCGGACGTTCGGGGACGCCGCAAGCGAACAGTTCGTCGAGCGCAAACGCGCTCGACGCATCCGACACGCAGACGCAGGCCGCACCTGACCAAGCACTACTAGGGGCGCCTGCCGGCGGGCCTTCAGCTCTTGTCGCCGACCTCCACCGCCTTGTTCGCGATCTCCTCCAGGACGGCCTTCGGGTCGCCGCCCGGTTCCACGGCGCGTCCGATGTTGCGCTTGATCGTGTCGCTGACCGTCACCCACGACGGGTCGTTCACCGGGTAGAGCCGGGCGGTGCGCAGCGCGCTCAGGAAGTCCTCGTCGGTCTGGCTGAGGCCGCCGCCGGCCGGGGTGCGCGCGGCGGAGGCGGTGGCGGGCAGCAGGTGGTAGCGGCCTACGAAGTCCGCCAGGTTCTCGTCCCGGTAGACGAATTCCAGGAACCTGCCGATCTCGGCGCCCTTGCCGTTCTGTTTGAAGGCCACCATCCAGTCGGCCACGCCCACGGTCGGTGGGCTCTCCGCGGTACCGAGCGAGTCGGAGACCGGCATGGCGACGGCGCCGACCGTGATGCCCTTCGCGGCCGCGTCGTGGGCGAGCGACGGGTAGCCGTTGAGCATGCCGACCTCGCCCCGCAGGAACGCGGCGAAGGCGTCGGCGCGGTTCAGCCGGGACGGCGGGGTGGGCCCGACCAGTCCGGGGGTGACCATGTTGTCCTTGACCCACTGCCAGGTCCGGATGTTCTTCTCGGAGTCGAGGCTGTAGTTGCCGCTGGCGTCGGCGTAGCCACCGCCGTTGCTGAGCTCCCAGATCAACGCCTCGGCATGCGCCTCCTCCGGGCCCAGGGGCATGGCGTACGGGAACTTCACGCCCTTGTCCTTGAGCGCCTTGGCGGCGGCCTTGAGTTCGGACCAGGTCTTGGGGGCCTTTTTGATGCCGGCCTTGTCGAAGAGCGCCTCGTTGTAGAACAGGAGACGGGTGCTCGCCACGAAGGGCAGTCCGTAGAGGTGGCTGTTGACGGTCCCCGCCTCGGCGAGCGGCTGCAGGAAGTTCGCCTCGGCGCCGACCGAGAGAAGCTCTTCCGCGGAGTAGAGCTTGCCCTGGGCCGCGAAGTCCGAGTAGGAGCCCATGAGCGCCATGTCGGGCGCCTTGCCCTCCTTGACCATCCGGGAGACCTCGCGGTCGATGTCAGCCCACGGCAACAGCCGGACCTCGACCTTCACACCGGGGTTGGCGGCGGTGAAATCGCCGGTCACCTTGTCCCAGTAGGCCTTGGAACTGGTGGCCGGGGTATCGCCGTACTCGGCGGCCACCAGGCGGAGCGTACCGCCGTCCCCCGCCCCGTCTCCCGAACTGCCGCATCCGGACAGTGGTATCAGCAGGCCGAGCACAACCGCGGTGGCGGCCTCGCCGAAGGTCTTTCGTCGCACGGGTGTATTCCCCTGATGTCGCTCGGATGTCGCTGCGCGTAGCGCACACCGGCCGGGGGCGGGTGCCCGGCGGCCCGGTGGCCGGAATCATCTCCCGATGTTGGAGTGATTGATTCCACTCGCGGGGCATGTGTGGTCGATGATCCAACCGCAATATCTCCCGCTTGTGGGTTCCGACATGGGGCGGGCCCTTGTGACGCGCGTAGAGGATCCACACGCGCCCGGCCGCCGCCCCCGCCGGGCGGGGACGACGGGGACGGCGGGGACGGCGGCCCCTGTGGTCAGGCGCGGGGCCGGCGCCGGAGCAGCGGGTCCGACAGCGCGGGCGGCACGTCTCCGGCATCCCGGGTGGACAGGCTGGTGCCCGGCGGCACGAACTTGTCGGTGCGGTCGAGCACGTCCGTGCTCAACCGCACCCGGTCGGCGCCCGGCCGGCCTCCAACTGCCGGAAGGTGCGCGGTCCGATGATGGCCGAGGTGACGGCCGGGTGCCCCGTCGGGGAGCCGGTCGATGAACTCGTCCGCCCGGGCGAGCCGGGCCGCCTCGCGGACCTGGGTGCCGGTCGCGTCGGGGATCCCGTACGCGATGTTGGCGCGGATCGAGTCTGATTGGCGCGGAACTCCGCGGCGGTGTGGCCCGGGCTCGAAGAACCGCTCTGTCACGGGCGTGCGCGCACCTGACCGACGTGCTCGTGCCCGTGGTGCGTCACCTGGGTCACCGGTGGCAGCGGTGACGGCGCTGACGGCGGTGACAGCCGCGTCCGTTGACGCCGTCCACCAGGAGGGACACGCCGATGCCCAGCAGCCATACGTCCTTGGCCAGGGCGATTCCCTGCTCGGTGGGACGCAGGCTGCCTTCCTCCCGCATCCCCGGCGTCCGCAAGTACAGCCCCAGGGTGCCGACGGAGAAGGCGGTCACAGCGGCCCCGGCGACAGCGGCGGGGACGATCGGCACGAGCAGCGCCGTGGCGATGGCGAGCTCCCCGGCGGAGAGCAGCCGGACGAACTTCTGCGCGTCCTGCTCACCCAGGAACGGGTAGGTGGTGGCCGCGAACTGGTGCAGTCCCTCGGCGGTGGCCTCGTCCGCACCGAGCTTCGAGAGGCCGGAGCTCAGGAAGAAGGTGCCGGCCGTCACCCTGAGCGGAAGCTGCCGCGCCAGAGAATCCCATGCCCAACCGAATGCCATGCGGAACCTCCCGGGAAGGACCCCATGTACCACCCTGCCACCGCTTCGGACCCTGTCAAACGGACGTCGGTCCGCCCGGCCGGGCGCGCGCGCCGACCGCGTCAGCGCTCGGCGCGCGCGAGCCACTCGGCGAGGAGGGCGCGCAGCAGGTCCGGCTGCTCGTGGGGCAGGGCGTGTCCCGCTTCGTCGACCACGGCGAGCGAGGCGTGCGGGTGGTGGTCGAGGAGGCCGACGGCAGCGGCGTACCCGACCGTGGAGTCCAGCCGCCCCGCCACCACCACGGTCGGACCCGCGTAGGCCGCCCGGTGACCGGGCGTGCGATCGGGGGTGAGGGCCCACCGTTCGCCGATGCGCTCCATCGCCGCCTCGTCGACGAGCGCGGCGGCCGGGGCCACGTACCGCTCGTACCGTTCGAGCATCTCCGGGGTCTGGATCACGAAGTAGCTCCGGAAGACCTCGTCACCGAGCTCCCCCGATCCGACGACGGCGCGGTGCTGCGGCACGTCGCGCAGTTCCGGCACCAAGGGGCAGACGAGCGCCAAGCCGGCGACCTGCCCCGGGCGCCTCGCCGCCATCGCCTGCGCGAAGTACGCACCCGCCGAGTGGCCGACGAGGAGGTACGCGGCCCCGCCCGTGACCTCGTCGGTGAAGCCGAGCAGCGTGTCGAGCACGTCGTCGGCGCTGCGCAGCGTTTCGGGGGCGGCCGTGCGGCCCATTCCGGGGAGGTCGGGATAGATCCGCCGCAGCCCCGCGGCGCCCGCGAAAGCCGGCTCGAAGCAGGCCTCGGTCTCACGGTGGTCGACTCCGGCGCCATGGAGCACCAACACGGGCCGACCGGTCCCGTGCTCCGCGTAGTGGACCGGCACCCGGCCCACACTGATCTCCATTCCCGCATGCTAGACGCGCACGGCGTGGAAAGCCGGAAACAACTTCGGGCGAGGATGTCGAGAACCCGGGACCGGCTCCGTCCCAGGGGTGAAGGCGACCACAATGGGTCGCACCGCACCGAGGAGGGTCACCATGGCCAAGTACCTGCTGCTCAAGCACTACCGCGGCGCGCCGGCTGCCGCCAATGACGTCCCCATGGACAAGTGGACGCCGGAGGAGATCACGGCGCACGTGCAGTACATGCGCGACTTCGCGACCCGGCTCGAGGGGACCGGCGAGTTCGTCGACGGTCAGGCGCTCGCCCCCGAGGGGACGTGGGTCCGGTACGACGGCGAGGGGCGGCCGCCGGTCACCGACGGCCCGTTCGCCGAGACCAAGGACCTCATCGCCGGCTGGATGGTGATCGACGTCGACAGCTACGAGCGCGCCGTCGAGCTGGCCGGGGAGCTGTCGGCCGCCCCCGGGGCGGGCGGGGAGCCGATCCACGAGTGGCTGGAGCTGCGCCCGTTCCTGGCCGCGCCCCCCACCATCGCGGAGTCCTGCCACTGATGGACGAGGTCCTGCTCAGGAGCCTCACCCCGAGCGTGCTCGCCGTCCTCGTCCGCCGCGGAGCCGACTTCGCGGCGGCCGAGGACGCCGTACAGGACGCGCTGGTCGAGGCGGTCCGCGTCTGGCCGGACGACCAGCCGCGGGACCCGAAGGGCTGGCTGATCACCGTCGCGTGGCGGCGGTTCCTCGACGCGACCCGGGCGGACACCGCCCGCCGCCGCCGCGAGGACCTCGTCGAGGAGGAACCGGCGCCCGGCCCCGCGCCCGCCGCGGACGACACGCTCCAGCTCTACTTCCTGTGCGCCCACCCGTCCCTGTCCCCGTCCGCCGCCGTCGCGCTCACCCTGCGCGCCGTCGGCGGGCTGACCACCCGCCAGATCGCCCGGGCCTACCTGGTGCCCGAGGCGACCATGGCGCAGCGCATCAGCCGGGCCAAGCGCACCGTCTCGGGCGTGCGGTTCGACCAGCCCGGCGACGTCGGCACCGTGCTGCGCGTCCTCTACCTGGTCTTCAACGAGGGCTACTCGGGCGATGTCGACCTCGCCGCCGAGGCCATCCGGCTCACCCGGCAGCTCGCCGCCTCGATCGACCACCCCGAGGTGGCCGGGCTGCTCGCCCTGATGCTGCTTCACCACGCCCGGCGGGCCGCCCGGACCACGCCCGACGGCAGCCTGGTGCCGCTCGCCGAGCAGGACCGGGGCCGGTGGGACACCGCCTCGATCGCCGAGGGGGTCGCGATCCTGCAGGCGGCCCTCGCCCGCGACCGGCTGGGCGAGTTCCAGGCCCAGGCCGCCATCGCGGCCCTCCACGGCGACGCGCGCAGCGCCGAGGAGACCGACTGGGTGCAGATCGTCGAGTGGTACGACGAGCTCGCGCGCCTGACCGACAGCCCGGTCGTCCGGCTGAACCGGGCGGTGGCCGTGGGCGAGGCCGACGGACCGCGCGCCGGTCTGGCGGCGCTCGCGGCGCTGGACGCCGCGTTGCCCCGGCACGCGGCGGTGGCGGCGTACCTCCACGAGCGCGACGGCGACCTGGAAACGGCGGCACGGCTGTACGTCGAGGCGGCCCGCAAGGCCCCCAACACGGCCGAGCGCGACCACCTCACCCGCCAAGCCGCCCGCCTCAACACCATGCGGCGCCCCTGACTTCCCCTGGGCGGGTACTTCGTCCTCGGCGCGGGCGCGGCCGCCTGCCCGCTCCTGATGCGCGACTGGCCGAAGGGGGTTCTCCCGGGCGTGCCTCGCCGCCGGGGCGGGCCTGCTCGCCTGGTCCCTGATCGGCGCCGTCATCGGCATGTTCCTCTTCGTTCCCGCGGCCCTGTTGCTGTTCGTCGCGGCCTTCGCGGGCGACGGCAACCGCCCGGGCCCGTGGCCGGCATTGGCCGCGCCCCTCGCGGCGGTGGCGGCCGTGGCGGCGTTCTACCTCCGGCCTCCGGACCCGGACAACGAACCGCCCCCCACGTTCGAGGCGACACTCGACTCCACCGGCCGGTCCCACGACCGGGATGTCAACCGGGGCAGGGAACGGCTGCGGGACTTCGGCGCCACGCGGGTCGCGACGATGCCTACGGCGTGCCGGGCAGCCGGACCGTCACGAGGAGGCCGCCGACGGGGCGGGCGTCCAGGTCGAGGGTGCCGTCGTGGGCGCGGACGATGCTGTGCACGATGGCCAGGCCGAGGCCGACACCGGCGTGCTCGTCGGTACGTACGCGTTCCGTTCCGCGCTGGAAGGGTTCGACGAGGGTCGGTACCAGTTCCGGCGGGAGCACGCGGCCCGTGTTCTCGACCCGCAGCACGCTCGTGTCGCCGTACGCCTCGGTGTGGACCGTCACGGTGCCGTCGGCGGGGAGGTTGTGGACGACGGCGTTCTGGACGAGGTTCGTCGCCATCCGCAGCAGGAGCTCCGCGGAGCCGCTGGTCCGGGCCGCCCCGCCGGTGACGTCGAGCGTGATCCGGCGCTGTTCGGCGAGGGGCAGCAGCGTTTCGGCGGCTTCTTCGGCGATGAGGGAGAGGTCGACGCTCTCGCGGCGGAAGTTCCCGCGGTCGCCGCGGCTGAGCAGCAGGAGGGCCTCGGTGAGGTCGACCGCCCGCGTGTTGACGGCGTGCAGGCGTTCGATGAGTTCGTCCCGGTCCCGCGTGGGGTCCTTGCGGGCGACGTCGAGGAGCGTGCGCGAGATGGCGAGGGGGGTGCGCAGTTCGTGGGAGGCGTTCGCGGCGAACCGCCGCTGCTCGGCGACGCGGGACTCGAGTTGTTCGAGCATCAGGTCGAACGCGTCGGAGAGTTCACGGAACTCGTCCCGGCGGCCCCTCATGCGGATCCGGTGGGACAGCGACCCGCTCCCGGCCTTCCGTGCCGCATCCGTGATCTGCGTCAGAGGTGCGAGCATCCGGCCGGCGAGGAGCCACCCTCCCACGAGCCCGAGCACCAGCAGGAACGCCAGTACCGCGGCTGCCCTCGGAGCGAACACGCGCAGGAGGTTGGACCGGACGGGAAAGACGCCGTGGGTGGGGTTGCCGGTGGAGCCGGGGACGATGAGTGCGCGGTCGGGGACGTAGCGCAGGAGGAACACCCACACCGCGGCGAGCAGCAGGACACCGGCGAGCATGAGGAATCCGGCGTAGCTGAGGGTGAGCTTGGAGCGGACGCTCAGCCCGCGCGCCCTATCCACGGTCCGCTCCCTCGTCTCCGGCCTCCGGCCGGGTGGCGATGCGATAGCCGACGCCGGGCACGGTGGCGATGATCCACGGTTCGCCGAGCCGTTTGCGCAGTGCGGAGACGGTGATGCGCACGGCGTTGGTGAGGGGGTCGACGTTCTCGTCCCAGGCCCGTTCCAGCAGCTCTTCGGCGCTGACGACCCCGCCCTCGGCGGCGACGAGGACTTCCAGCACGGCGAACTGTTTGCGGGTGAGCGCGACGTAGCGCCCGTCGCGGAAGACCTCGCGGCGGAAGGGGTCGAGCCGCAGTCCCGCGATCTCGCGGACCGGGGGCCGGGCGTACCCGCGTCTGCGGTCGAGCGCCCTCAGCCGCAGGACGAGCTCCCGCAGCTCGAACGGTTTGGTGAGGTAGTCGTCGGCGCCGAGTGCGAAGCCGGAGGCCTTGTCGTCGATCCGGTCGGCGGCGGTGAGCATCAGGATCGGGATGCCGCTGCCGGAGGCGACGATGCGCCGGGCGACCTCGTCGCCGGAGGGTCCGGGGATGTCGCGGTCGAGGACCGCTAGGTCGTAGGAGTTGACGCTGAGCAGTTCCAGGGCCGTGTCGCCGTCGCCGGCGATGTCGGCGGCGATCGCCTCCAGCCGCAGACCGTCCCGGACGGCTTCCGCCAGGTAGGGCTCGTCCTCCACGATCAGGACGCGCATGTCCGAAGCCTAGGCAACCGGTTCCGGCACGGGGCGAGGCCGGTCCGACGGCACCTGAGCCGGGGTGCGCCACCAGCGGCGCGACGCCAGCCCGGCCAGCACGGCGCCGACGGCGTTGACCAGTACGTCGTCCACGGAGGACACCCGGTCCAGCCGCAGGACGTACTGCGCGGTCTCGACCAGGACCGAGCAGCCCGCCCCGAGCGCCAGGATCCGCGGGACGGACGCCAGTGCGGCGAACCGCATCGGGGCGAAGAACCCCAGCGCCGCGAAGACCAGCAGGTTGCCGCCGATCCCGAGCGGCCCCATCGTGACCAGGTCCCGCAGCGGTACCAGGCTCACCCGGGCCGGGGCGACGCCGGCGCCACCGCCCGGCATCATGGTCATCCAGACGAACGGCACCGTCCCGTGGACCATGCCCACCTCGGCCAGCGACATCCGCCACGCCGACCCGACGCCGGCGGCACGCCGACGGTGTGCCGGCGCCCACGCCACCAGCGCGGCCGCCGGCAGCGCGACCAGCGTCATCAGCACCACACCGTTGAACGTGTCGAAGCAGCCGTGCCACCGCCCTGCCATGCACGTCGGAGCGGACATCATGAGCGGTCGCCGTATGACGAACAGGGCGCTCGCCAAGGCGAGGACCGCCAGGCCGATGAGCACGGTCCGGCGCGCGCGGCGGGACGGTGCCGACCGGGATGCGGTGTGGTTCATGCCCTCATTGGAGTCGGAGGGCCGTTGCAGGGGCGTATGCGGTTTTCGATACGTTCACGATATGCGGGACGGTTCTCAGCGCGCGGCGCCGGCGCGGGCGGCCGTGGCGCACACCCGTCGGAGCAGGTAGTGCAGCTGGGTGCGCTCACCCTTGGTGAGGGAGGCCAGCAGTACGTTCTGCACCGACAGCGTGTCGTCCTGCACCGCCCCCAGCGCCGCCGTACCGGCCGGGGTGAGCGTCACCACCTCGTGCCGGCCGCCGATGGTGACGACCATGTCCTGTACGAGGCCCTGCGCGAGGAGGTCGTCGATCACCCGCGTGACGTCGGCCGGCGGCGCGTCCATCCGTTCGGCCAGATCGCGGCGGGCGTGCGGCCCCAAGTCGGCGAGGGTCCTGAGGACCGTCACGTGGCGAGGGCTCATCCCGCGCGCGTCCGAACGTTCGGCCAGCAGCACGTCCACGGCCCGGCCGGCCGCCGCCAGGAGGTGCACGGTCTGCTCGGCGGGACTCGACGATCCGCTCCCCCTGTCGTACACGTCGCATCCAATCACTGGGGAGGGGGACGTCACCTCCGACCCAGGACACACGGACTCGCAGGCGCTCCGGCCTGAGGAGGCAGGTGAAATAAACCCAGCCTGAGCTTACTTGTACCCCGTCAATTGGTCTACATCGAAGTCGTCACTCGTTGGTTCGGCGAGCCCGCAGGCCTTCGGCGGCGAGTTCGGGCGGCCAGCGCCGCGCGTGCGATCACGGTCGCCGCCAGCCGCCGGTTGCCCACCGAGGAGGAGGCCGACCCGTCGGCCCACCGCTCCAGGTGGAAGTCCAGGGCCGGGCTCAGAGCGTGCAGGACGGGATGCACCGCGGCGGCGAGGTGGGCGGCGGCGGACAGCAGATGGTGACGGCGCGCAGGTGGGCCTGCTCGTGGGCGAACAACACCGCGCGCTCCGCCGGGCCGAGCATCTCCACGATGCCCTTGGTCACCACGACCCGGCCGCCGCGCCCGCGCCGACCCGGGGCGCTGCCACGGCGCCGCCGGCCAGAAACAGCGCGGCCCCGGTCAGCGCCGCGCATGCTTCCCGCGGCGGCAGGAAGAGCGGCGAGCCGGCGGGTGGCCGGCACCGCTCCCCGCGGAAGCGCCAGGGTCAGCACGACCACGGCCAGGGCCAGGGCCATCAGCCCTCCTCGGACTCCAGGAGCAGGCGCCGCAGCGCCTCCTCGTCGTCCCCGGAGAGCGAGGACACGAACCGCTTCAGCACGAGGTCGCGCTGCGGCTCCTTCTCCAGCTCGCGGCGCATGCGGCCGGCCGCCAGACCGGCGGCGTCGTCCGCGGCGGCGTAGGCGAAGCCCCTGCCCTGGCGGGTGCGGACGACCGTCCCCTTCCCGTACAGGCGGGTCAGGATCGTCGTCACCGTCGTCCTCGCCAGGTCCCGGCCGAGCGCGGCGTTGATCTGCTGCGGCGTCAACGGCCCCTCGGCCGCCCACAGGACCGCCAGCACGTCCGCGACGAGTTCACCGTGCGGACGCCTCGCGTCCGCGCCGTCCTCGACCATCCCGAAACCGCCCTGCTCGATGAATAGGTATGCCTTGCCTTAGCCAACTCTACGGGGGCGCTCGCATACCCACGGGCACAACCCCACCCAATCGTCTACAGCGATGTAGACCGTCTACATCCGTAGTCAATGACGCCGCTGCACCCACTGGTGACCCGCCGATGCCCCTCACCGCGCTTCCCCCGCGCCGCGCCGCACGGCTGATGGCCACCCCGTTCGCCCTGTTCACCCTGGTATACGACGCGGGCGCGCCTGCTCGCCGATGCGGTCCCCCGGAACCGGGAGCTCGCATCGCTCCGACCCGGTGCCGCTGTTCCCGTGGGGCGCGTTCGTCCCTCGGTGAAGCGTGTCGGTCAGCGCCTACCAGAATCGGCTGAAATTCGCCCACCCGAGCGGAAACTGACGCCGCGGCACGCGCGTTCGAAGATCTGGAAGAAGAATCAAGGAGCTCCACCCGAGGAGTAACGCCGTGCGCGTACTGTTCACCGGCCCCGCTGCGGCAGGCCACCTGTTCCCGATGGTGCCGACCGCCCAGGCGCTCCAGGCCGCCGGGCACCAGGTGCTGTTCGCCGGTTCGGCCCCGCTCGACCAGCTGCGGCAGACCGGCATCCCCACCGTCGAGATAGGCGACGGCTCGACACTGATGGAGGCCTTCCGGCGCGCCTCGGACAGCACCGAGCCGCAGTTCGTCACGGACGGCAAGAGCCCGGAGGACATCCAGCGGCAGGCCGCGGCCGGTTTCGCGGAGCACAGCCGGGTCACCATCGACGGCCTGCTCGCGGTCGCCACCGCCTGGCAGCCGGACCTCATCGTCCACGCCGCCTTCCAGGCCGCCGCACCCCTGGTCTCGGCGGCCCTCGGCATACCCGCCGTGGTGCACAACTTCGGTGTGATGTCCGGCTCCGACATGGTCGGCCGGCTCGCCGACGTCCTGGCGGACGAGTACCGGGCCCGCGGGCTCGAAGGCCCGGCGACCCGTACGGTCCTCGACGTCGTGCCCGCCTCCCTCGGCGGGGACGGCACCGGCTTGCGCGTCCGCTACGTCCCTTACAACGGTGGCGGCACGGTGCCCCGCGATCTCGTGGCCCGGGGCTCCCGGGCCCGGATCGCCGTCACCCTCGGTACGGTGGTGACCGCCTTCGCGGGCGTCGACCCGGTCAGCCGAGTGATCGCCGAAGCCGCCTCCGTCGACGCCGAGTTCCTGCTCGCCGTGGGCGACACCGACCTGAGCCCGCTCGGCACCCTCCCCGCCAATGTCCGCCCGCTGCCCTGGGTGCCGCTGGCCCAGCTGCTGGACACCGCCGACGCGGTCGTGCACCACGGCGGCTCCGGCACCATGCTCACCGCCGCCGCCAGGGGCGTCCCCCAGCTGATCCTCCCGCAGGGCGCCGACCACTTCATCAACGTCGACGCCGGGACGGGCCTGGGCTTCGCCCTCCGCGCGAGCGGCGACAGCGTGGACGCCGACCTGCTCGCCCGCCTCCTCACCGACGACGACCTGCGCAAGGCCGCCGCCACCATCCAGGCCGACATATCCGCGCTCCCCTCCCCCACCGACCTGGTCGCCTCCTTCGAGGCCCTCCGGTAGCGCCGACCCCGGGCAAGCCGGCCCCGGGCAAGCGGGCGGGTGACGGCGCCGTATGCCGCCACGCTGTCGCTCCGGTCAGTTCGACTGACCGAGCAGGGCGTCGGCGGAGCCGTCACCGTCGGCGTCGCGCAGCGCCCGGGGCTCGCTCCGCCGCGCGCGACATGTCCGCTGGTAGCGCCGAGGCGTCCTGAGCGCCCGGTCCGGCGTGGGGCGGGTCAGGTCCCGGTGAGGTGCTCAGGGCGGACCGGCGTCCTGTTCAGCTCCAGCCCCGTCGCATTCCGGACCGCCGCGACCACGGCCGGAGTGGACGACAGGGTCGGGGCCTCGCCGATCCCGCGCACCCCGTACGGGGCGTTCGGGTCGGCCAGGGCGCTCCCCGAACCGGGCCTCGACTGCGCCGCCCTCCAGCGGAGGCTCGCCGCGGTGCTCGGGCGCTGGCTCGGCCCGTCGGGCAGCGTCTCCGTCGGCGTCAGCTCCCGGTGGCGGAGCCCGGGGGCGCACGCCGAGCCTCGACGAGGCCCGCACCGCGCTGCGGGTCGCCCATGAGGGCCCGGAGCGCGTGACCACGCGCGGCCCCGACGACCTCACGTCGCACATCCTGACACTGCTGCCCCTCATCCCGGCCGAGACCCGGCGGGCCTTCGCCGCCCGTCTCCTCGGCCCCCTGCGCGATCACGACAGCCACCACCGGACCGAGCTGCTGGCCACGCCGGAGGCGTTCCTCGACTGCGACGGGTCCTGGACCGCCTGCGCGGCCCGACTCCACCTGCACGTCAACTCGTTGCGCCAGCGCGTGGCCCGCATCGAGCGGCTCACCGGCCGGAGCCTGGCCGGGCTGGAGACCAGGCTGGACTTCCTCGCGGCCCTGAGGGCCGGCTGAGGCAGGCCGTTGACGGCGCCGAGCAGGGTGGACTTGCCGACGCCCGTGCGGCCGACGACGAGGCACAGTTCACCCTCCTCGACGGTCAGGTCCACGTCCCGCAGCACCGGCCGTCTTCCGCCGCGCCGCCCGCCAGGCCCGCTTCCAGGCCCCGGTCCGCTTCGCACCCGGCGCGCTCCCGGCCGGGCACGCACCGCCGGGGCCATGGGCTCACTGAGCCGGGTCCTCGTGGCGCCAGGGGATCTCGGCCCACACCTGCTTGCCGCCGCTGAGCGGCACCGAGCCCCAGGCCATCGCCGTCGCCTCGACGATGAGCAGCCCGCGACCGCCGGTCGCCTCCCAGCTCACCGACACCGGTCTGACGGGGCTGCGCGGCGACGCGTCGTTCACGGCGATCCGCAGCCGGTCCGTCGACAGGGTCAGATCCATCCCCACCTCGCCCTGGGTGTGCGCGATGGCGTTGGTGACCAGCTCGGACACGATCAGCAGAGCCGTGTCGAGTTCCTCCACCACTCCCCAGGCCCGCAGGGTGCGCGCGGTGAAGCGGCGCGCGTGCAGGACCGCCTTGGGCAGCCGCCACACCGTCCAGTGGCTCCGCTTCGGCCGGCCCCGGGTGCCGTCGTAGCGCAGCAGCAGCAACGCCACGTCGTCATCGCGACGGCCCACGCGCATGACCAACTCATCGGCCAGTCCTCCGACATCGAGCGGGTCGGCCTCGGCGGCCACGTCGCACACCCGCCGCATGCCCTCCTCCAGATGCAGCCTGGCGGACTCGACCAGACCGTCCGTCAGCAGGATGAGCAGGGTCCCGGGAAGCAACCCGATCTCGGTCATGGGGAATTCGGCTGCCTCCAGCACGCCCAGAGGAGGCCCGCCCTCGACCGCCATCTCCTCGGTGACGCCGTCGGGATGGCGCAGGATCGGCGGCAGATGGCCGGCCCGTACGACCCGGGCGATGCCCTCCTCCATGTCGAGGTCCACGTACCCGCAGGTGGCGAACAGGTCGGTCTCCATGCCGACGAGCAGCCGGTTGGCCCGCGCGACGACCACGTCGGGCGGGTGGCCCTCCACCGCGTAGGCCCTGACCGCCGTGCGCATCTGGCCCATGATGGTGGCGGCCCCCGCGCTGTGCCCCTGTACGTCCCCGATGACGAAGGCCACATGCGCGTCGCCGAGGGGAATGACGTCGTACCAGTCGCCGCCGACCTCGAGGCCGGCCGTCGCGGGCAGGTAGCGGGCCACGGCGACCCCGCCCGGCAGCTCCGGGAGCTTGCGGGGCAGCAGACTGCGCTGGAGCATGGTGGCGAGTTCGTGCCCGGCGTCCAGTGCGTGGGCGCGCACCAGTGCCTGCCCCGCCAGCCCCGCGGTCGCGGTCAGCAGCGACCGTTCCTCGGGTCCGAACCGGTGCTCCGTGGCCCACCCCACCAGGCACACCCCGATCATCCGGCCTTCGGCGGGCAGCGGCAGCACCGCGAGACCACCGGGCCCGACGCCCAGCAGACCTGGTTCGAGATCCGCGCCCGGCGGCCACAGGCTCATGTGTCCGCCGCGCAGCGCGCTCTGCAGGGTGGGCAGGTCGCTGAGCGCGACGTCGGGCCACTCGGACCGCCACTCCGAGCGCCAGACCTCGGGCCAGGCGTCGGGCTCGGGAGGGTCGAGGGCGGTGACCCTGAGCCGTTCGAGCTCCAGTTCGCCGACCGCGACCCGGCAGGCGCCGAGCGGCTCGCGCAGGGCGGCGACCACCAGTCGGCTGACCTCGCGGATGGTCGCCGCGCCCGCCAGCGTGGCCGACAGCCGCTGCACGACGGATACCTCGTCGGCACTGGGGCGCAGATAGGTGGCATCGGCCACCACGCCCAGGACGCGCCGGGGTGTGCCGGTGGGGTCCACCTCCACACGGCAGCGCAGCCCGAGCCAGCGCAGCTCGCCGTTCGGCCGGCGGATGCGGAACGCCAGCTGCTGTCCGCCCGCGGCGGCCAGCCGGTCCGGCTCCACGAGCGCCATCAGTGCGGGCATGTCGTCGGGAACGGCGCAGGCGAGCAGGGTCTCCACCTGCCCGTCGAACTGCTCGGGGGGCAGACCGAGCAGTTCGAGCACGTGCGCGTGGGCCTCCATGCGGCCAGTGCTCAGTTCCAGGATGAACGCGCCGCCCTGGTCGGGCACCAGCGACTGGCCCAGATGTGCCTGGGGGGCCTTGCGTCCGGCGAAGCGGGCGGCGACCGATTCGAGTCCGGCGGCCACCTGATCGGCGTAGAGCTCCAGGAGGCTGCGGTCGTCGGCGCTGAAGCCGTCCCCGACCTCGCCGGCGACGATCAGGCACCCGAGCTCCTGGTCGCCGTGTCCCAGCGGCAGCGCGCCCAGCGAGATCCTGGCCGGCGACTGGGGGGCGCCGTTGCCGACCCGGGTGGGGATGTGGTGGGGATCCTCCTCGATGAAGGTGGCGAGCTCCTTGGGCGTCAGCCACAGCGGGCGGCCGGAGCGGAACGCGTTGGCGGCGGGCGAATGGCCGGCCACGGCGAGGATCGCGGGCAGTCCGTAGAGGACCCCGCGGTTTCCGGTCAGCTCGGCCAGATGGAGTTCCCTGTCCTGGTCGGCGACCACGTAGACAGCGGCGAGCTCGGCCCCGCAGAACGCAAAGCGATGTCTGGTCACCGTCCGTGTCGCCTCCTGCCGAGGGCGTCCCGCGGTACGCCGTCTCCCTCCATGCTGTCGCGTCCGGGACGGTTCGGGCGAGTCGGAACGCGGTGCGGAGGGCCGGACGCCACTACGCTGCGTGAAGTGAGTGTGACGGAAGGATGCGGCGGGGTCGATGGGGACACAACTGGCTGCGCGTACGAAGTACCGCCGCACGCGCGGGCCGGCCTTCGTGGAATCGCCCCAGAGCGGCTTGACCGATCAACCAACGGCAACGTAACTTCGACCGCACCCGCCCATGAGCTGCTGGAAGGAGGCGAGGCCGGATGTCCACCTTCTCCGAACTGCCCCGCCCCGCACACCAGATCGCCTGGGCTCCGGGTCGTGTAGCGCACGGCTGCTGAACAGCCCCCTCGCCGGAGTGCCCGATCGCGGCCCCGGCGCCTTCTCATCTCTGCCCTCACCCACGGCACTTCCTTGTGTGCCGATGTGTCGCGCTCCGGTATGCCCAGCCGCGACCACGAAGAGAGAAAGCTCCTGTACATGGCGATTATCACGGTCAACGGGGAAGAAGCACCGATCTCACCGGCCGCACCCCACACCACGGTGCTGGACTTCCTGCGCGAGCGCGGTCTCACGGGCACGAAGGAGGGCTGCGCCGAGGGTGAATGCGGCGCCTGCGCCGTCCTGGTGGCACGTCCCGGGGTGAACAAGCCCACGGACTGGGTGGCGGTCAACGCCTGTCTGGTCCCCGTCGCGGCGCTCGACGGCCAGGAGGTCATCACCTCCGAGGGCCTCGCCACCGCCGGCGCGTCCGGCGAGCCGGCCGCGCTGCACCCCGTGCAGGAGGAGATGGCCGTCCGCGGTGGCTCCCAATGCGGCTACTGCACACCGGGGTTCATCTGCAGCATGGCCTCCGAGTACTACCGGCCCGACCGCTGCGCGCACCCGAAGGCGGAGGCGGAGGCCGCCGAAGGCACCGCCGCCGACTCCGAGCACGGTCCGAACGGTTTCGATCTGCACGCGCTGAGCGGAAACCTGTGCCGCTGCACCGGCTACCGCCCGATCCGCGATGCCGCGTTCGCCGTCGGCACCCCCCTCGGGAACGACCCCCTGGCGCAGCGCCGCGAGCAGTCCCCGCCCGCACCCGTCGCCACCGCGTACACCCGCGACGACCGCGCGTTCCTGCGGCCGGGCACCCTGTCCGACGCGCTGCGGCTGCTGCGCGAGCGGCCTGACGCGGTGGTCGTCGCCGGAAGCACCGACTGGGGCGTGGAGGTCAACATCCGGTCCCGCCGGGCGGATTGCGTCGTCGCGGTCGACCGTCTGCCCGAACTTCGGGAACTGCGGGTCGAATCCGACCGCGTCGAGATCGGGGCGGCGCTGACGCTCACGGAGATCGAACGCCGCCTCGACGGCAGCGTCCCCGTCCTGGCAGAGCTGTTCCCCCAGTTCGCGTCCCGGCTCATCCGCAACAGCGCCACCCTCGGCGGCAACCTCGGTACCGGCTCCCCCATCGGTGACAGCCCGCCGGTACTGCTCGCGCTGGAGGCCTCGCTGGTGCTCGCCGACGCCGACGGCGAGCGCGAGGTACCCCTCTGCGACTACTTCACCGGCTACCGGCAGAGCGTGCGCCGTCCCGGCGAGTTGATCCGCGCCGTGCGCGTCCCGCTGCCGCTGTCGCCGGTCACCGCCTTCCACAAGATCGCCAAACGGCGCTTCGACGACATCTCCAGCGTGGCGGTCGCCTTCGCGCTCGACATCGAGGACGGGACCGTACGCAAGGCACGCATCGGCCTGGGCGGCGTGGCCGCCACTCCGATCCGCGCCCTCGCCGCCGAGGCGGCCCTGGAGGGCGAGCCGTGGACGGCGGAGACCGTCGAGGCCGTGGCCCGGGTGCTGCGGGCTCAGGGCACTCCGATGGACGATCACCGCGCCAGCGCCGGCTACCGCTCCGCGATGCTCGGCCAGAGCCTGCTGAAGATGTACGCGCGAACCACCGAGGCGGTGTCGTCATGAGCCAGTTGTCCGAACGCCCCGAGAAGCCCGTCGTCGGCCTTTCGATGCCCCATGAGAGCGCGAACCTGCACGTCACCGGTGCCGCGCTCTACACCGACGACCTCGTCCACCGCACCAAGGACGTACTGCACGCCCGCCCGGTCCAGGTCATGAAGGCCCACGGCAGGATCACCGCGCTGCACACCGGGCCCGCGCTCGCCGTGCCCGGTGTGGTCCGCGTGCTGACGGGTGCCGACGTACCCGGCGTCAACGATGCCGGAATGAAGCACGACGAACCGCTCTTCCCCGACGAGGTCATGTTCCACGGCCACGCCGTCGCCTGGGTGCTCGGCGAGACCCTGGAGGCGGCCCGGCTCGGGGCGGCGGCCGTCGAGGTGGAACTCGACGAGAAGCCCTCCGTGATCACGCTGACGGAAGCGATCGCGGCGGAGAGCTTCCACGGCGCCCGGCCCGTGATGGTGACCGGCGACGTCGACGCCGGCTTCGCCGACTCCGCGCACGTGTTCACCGGCGAGTTCCAGTTCTCCGACCAGGAACACTTCTATCTCGAGACGCACGCGGCGCTGGCCCTCGTCGACGAGAACGGGCAGATGTTCGTCCAGAGCAGCACCCAGCACCCCTCGGAGACGCAGGAGATCGTCGCGCACGTCCTCGGCCTGCACAGCCACGAGGTGACCGTGCAGTGCCTGCGGATGGGGGGCGGCTTCGGCGGCAAGGAGATGCAGCCGCACGGGTTCGCGGCCATCGCCGCGCTCGGCGCCCGGCTGACCGGCCGGCCGGTCCGGGTTCGGCTCAACCGGACCCAGGACCTGACCATGTCGGGCAAGCGCCACGGGTTCCACGCCACGTGGAAGATCGGCTTCGACACCGAGGGCCGCATCCAGGCCCTGGACGCCACCCTGACCGCGGACGGCGGCTGGAGCCTGGACCTGTCCGAGCCGGTGGTGGCCCGCGCGCTGTGCCACATCGACAACACCTACTGGATTCCCCACGCCCGCATCGCCGGGCGCATCGCCAGGACCAACAAGGTCTCCAACACCGCCTTCCGCGGCTTCGGCGGACCGCAGGGCATGCTGGTGATCGAGGACATCATGGGCCGGTGCGCTCCGCTCCTCGGCCTGGATCCGATGGAGCTGCGCGAGCGCAACTTCTACCGGCAGGGCCAGTCCACGCCGTACGGACAGCCGGTCCTGCACCCCGAACGGATCTCCACCGTCTGGCGGCAGGTCGGGGAGGACGCCGCCATCGCCGATCGCAGGCAGGAGATCGCGGCCTTCAACGCCGCTCACCCGCACACCAAGAGGGCGCTCGCGGTCACCGGGATCAAGTTCGGCATCTCGTTCAACCTCACCGCCTTCAACCAGGCCGGCGCGCTGGTGCTGGTGTACAAGGACGGCTCGGTCCTGATCAACCACGGCGGCACCGAGATGGGACAGGGCCTGCACACCAAGATGCTGCAGGTGGCCGCCACCACGCTGGGCGTCCCGCTGCACAAGGTGCGGCTGGCCCCGACGCGCACGGACAAGGTGCCCAACACCTCCGCCACCGCCGCCAGTGCCGGGGCGGACCTCAACGGCGCGGCGGTGAAGAACGCCTGCGAGCAGATCCGCGAGCGGCTGTTGCGGGTGGCCGGCACCCAGCTCGGTGCGAACGCCTCGGACGTGCGCATCGTCGAGGGCGTCGCGCGCGTCCTCGGCAATGACAAGGAGCTGGCCTGGGACGAGCTGGTGCGCACCGCGTACTTCCAGCGGGTCCAGTTGTCGGCGGCCGGCTTCTACCGGACCGAGGGCCTGCACTGGGATGCGAAGGCCTTCCAAGGCTCCCCGTTCAAGTACTTCTCCTACGGCGCCGCCGCGACCGAGGTGGAGGTGGACGGCTTCACCGGCGCGTACCGGATCCGGCGGGTGGACATCGTGCACGACGTCGGCGACAGCCTCTCCCCGATGATCGACATCGGTCAGGTCGAGGGCGGCTTCGTGCAGGGCGCGGGCTGGCTGACGCTGGAAGACCTGCGGTGGGACGCCGGCGACGGGCCGAACCGCGGCCGTCTGCTGACCCAGGCCGCGAGCACCTACAAGCTGCCGAGCTTCTCGGAGATGCCCGAGGAGTTCCACGTCAGGCTGCTGGAGAACGCCACCGAGGAGGGCGCGGTCTACGGGTCCAAGGCGGTGGGTGAGCCTCCGCTGATGCTGGCGTTCTCGGTGCGGGAGGCCCTGCGGCAGGCGGCAGGGGAGTTCGGGCCCGCCGGAGTCAGTGTGGAACTCGCCTCCCCCGCGACACCGGAGGCGGTGTACTGGGCGATCGAAGCGGTCCGCGGGGGCGGTGCGCGGCACGGCGGTCACGCCCCCGGCGCCGGCGAGGCCCACGCCGAAGCAAGCGCCTTCAGCAATGTCTGACATGACGTGGGTGGCCGCGGTCGCGCGGTTGCGGGAGCGCCGGGAACCCGGCGTGCTCGTGACCGTCGCGACCGTGCGCGGCCACGCGCCCCGCCGGGCCGGGGCCAAGCTCCTCGTGGGACGGGCCGAGACCTGGGGGTCGATCGGCGGCGGCAACATCGAGGCCGTCGCCATCGACCGGGCGCGCGAGCTGAACGGCGTGGCCCGGCCGGAGCCGGAACTGATGGAGTTCGCCCTCAACGACAAGGTCACCGGTCCCCACGGCGTGCAGTGCTGCGGCGGAGCCGTCACCGTACTGCTGGAGCCGCTGCCGGTGGTCGAGGCGGTGGCGGTCTTCGGCGTCGGGCACGTCGGGCTGGAGCTGGCACGCGTCCTGGCCCGCCACCACCTCGATCTGCACCTGATCGACAGCCGCCCCGACATGCTGACCGACGAACGGCTCGGCGTGCTCGCGGACGCGGTGGCGCAGATCCACGTGCACCACACGCCGCTGCTTCCCGAGGAGGTGCTCGGGGAGCTGCCGCCCGGCACCCACGTACTGATCATGACCCACGATCACGCCGAGGACGCCGCGCTCTGCGACGCCGCTTTGCGCACCGCCGGTCTCGGCTCGATCGGACTCATCGGCTCGGCCGCCAAGTGGGCGAGGTTCCGCCGGCGCCTGGCCACCGAGGGCGGGCACGACGCCGCCGCCATCAACCGGATCAAGACCCCCATCGGGATCCCCGGGATCACCGGCAAGGAACCCGCCACGATCGCGTTGAGCGTGGCGGCGGACCTGCTCCGGACCTTCGAAAGCGCCCGGTCCTGAGGGGTGCAGGGGTGCCCCCGGGCCGCACGTGCCGGGGGCACCCCTGTGTCCGCCGCTACGGCCCGCTCACGGCCATGGCGTGGCCGAGCAGGCCCTCCTTCACGTACGGCCCTTCGCAGTCGGCCCTGTTGGAGACGAAGTGGTCGAAGACGGACGGTATGTAGCACCGGTAGAGGGGCACCGAGCCCGGTACCGGCTTCGTGTACACGTATCCGACCGCGCCGAGGGGCTGTTGGCCCTCGCACCGTAGGGGCTGGTGTGGCCGCGGGTCCGCTCCCACGTGCGCAGGTAGCCCTCGGCGCCCTGCATGAGCTCGTCCACCACGTCCTGGCCCCCGGTGACCCGGATGTCCTCGATCCAGTCCGGTACGAGGCCGTAGTGGGTGCCGCCGCCGTCCGTGTTGACGTCCCAGACGCGTTGGCCGGTGACCTGCCGGTCCAGGACCGAGCCGCCGTCGGGGCTGCGGAAGGGGTAGCGGACGGGGTTTCCGGCGGCGGCCCGGGGGCCGGGCAGCCAGGCGAAGCCGTTCATATCGGTGCCGATGCCGTACCCGGCGCCGTACTTGGCGCGCAGGGCGGCGTGTTCGCGCGCCTCGGCCGCGAAGGCGGGGGCCTCGTACATGTGGCCGGTGATGAAGCCGCCCAGGCGGTAGACCCGCTCGGTCCAGTTCTCGTCCATCCAGCCGTGGGTGGACAGGACACCGGAGTAGCGCTCGGCCTCGAGCACGCGCAGCGCCTGGTCCGCCGCCTTGACGCTCATGTGGTCGATCTCCAGCATCATGTTGCGCTTGGTCATGCCCAGTACCGCGTACTCGCCGAGTGCGGTCAGGCCCCGGCGGTTGCACTGCGCCGCCTGCAGGGAGGTTCCGTACCGCGGGAGTTCGACCCCTTCCGGCAGGGCACCGCGGATCCGGGCCTCCGCGGCCGCCTCGGTGTCCGCCCCCGCCCCGGCCTCTGCCGGGCCCTCGGCGGCGAGTCCTGCGGCGAGGCCGAAGCCGATCGGGTTGTCGTGCTCGGGGCCGGCGCAGGGCTCCGTGCTCCAGAAGGTGCCCGTCGACAGGAACTGGCCGGCGTTGACGGCCATGCCCTGGGTGCCCGAATCGAACCGGACGCCGCACAGGGCGTTGTCGAACTTGTGGCACAGGAACATGCTGCGCACGCCCAGGCGGTGCAGCTCGTCCAGGCCGCGGTCGATGTCGGCCATGGTGCAGCGGGCGCTGTCCAGCACCTGCTTGCAGCCGAACGGTTCGGAGGTCTCCACGCCGAGGACGACGGCGAGCTTGCCCTCCTGGATGACCTTGCGGGCCTGGTCAGGCTCGGTGACGACCCGGAACCAGCCCTTGCCCGCGCCGCCGTACATGGTGTCGACGTAGGCCTGGAGTTCGTAGGTCTTCTGGATCTGGAGCCTGGTCGCGGTCATCTCGTCGCAGCCGCGGTCCTTGAAGAAGTAGAGCGAACAGATGACTCCGTTGGTGACCATGTCGTTCACCAGGACCCGCTGGCCGCCCCGCCAGGCGCGCTCCACCCAGGCGTAGTAGGTCTGCTGGTGGGTGGCGGAGTCGTGGGCCGGCCAGTCGCGGAACGTGGGCCAGCCGTTGGGGTCGTGCCGGCCGTCACCGCCGTTGGTGATCATGTCGAAGAGGGCGAGGACGCCGTCCGGGTAGTGCTCGGGGCAGTCCTTGAGGGCGTCCGCCACCCCCGCCGTGGAGAAGACCTTTCCGCAGACGAGCCGTCCTCCGAAGCCCTCGTTGGACATCAGGTGGACGTGCGCGTCGACGTATCCGCGGACCCGGCCCTGGGCGTCGGTCCCGGTGAACGGCTCCCCGCTGACGTTGACCTGCGAGTCCGGGGCCGGGCGTGCCACGGGCTCCCACCACTGCGGGCGCGCCGACGCGTCCGCTGACGCGCCCGCCGACGCGGGGCCGAGGACCAGGGTGACCATCGCGAGGACCAGGCCGATCAAGGCGTACCGGTCTCGTCCGAAGGCTCTTCGTCGATCCATGCCCATCCTTTTCACGAAGCGTTCAGGACACTGCGGAGATGGTTTTCGGCCGCCGGCCCGCGCGCTGCGGGGGCGGGGGTCAGCCCGCCCGGTGCACCGTTCCCGCCGCATGGGCGCGGACCAGGGCCAGATAGTCCGCCGCCAGGCGGTGGCAGTCGCCGGGCCACCGCGCGGAGACGTAATTGCCGTCCTTGACGGTGAATCCCCGTCCGGGCCGGGCGGCGGTGTCGCGCAACGGCAGCGGCGGACCGGCCAGGAAGTGGCGCGGATCGGCGAGCGCCGCGGTGACCTCCTGCTGCACGGTGGTGCGGTACGTGCGGTAGTAGCGCCCGAGCCAGAGCCGGGTGAGGTTCCATCCGGTCAGCTCCAGCAGGGACGTCAGAGCCGTCGTCCGCCGGCCGTGGAGGACCGAGCGCCCGGTGGCGGGATCCCTGGCTCGGGCCGCGAGCAGCACGCCGTGGCACACGGCTCCCACCGGCAGCCCCTGGGTGAAGAGCCGGGCGAACAGCCGCTGGGCGGTGGCGTCTTCGAGCAGCGTCCGCATGCCGGCGGCGTGGCCGCCGGGTACGAAGAGGCCCGTGATGGCGGCCGGGTCCTCGTCCGCGGACCGCGCGTACTCCTCGTACGAGGAGGGGGCGAGGAAATGGGGGTCCTCGGTGAGGCGCCAGTAGGCGGCCAGTTCGGCGCGGCGGGTCATCAGCCAGGGCGACAGCCAGGAGAACCCGAGGTCCGTGAGCCGGGGGTCGGCGAGCGCGACCTTCCCGCCGGGGGTCGCGAACCGCACCTCGAAGCCGGCGTCCCGCAGTGCGGCCCAGGGCACCGCCGCCTCGGTGGGGTCGTAGTCGCCTGCGGGAAGCAGGAAGAGAATCACGGCGTACTCCTCTGAGCGGTGGTGATCAGGGCAGCACGCTTCCCCGGCTTCCCCGGCTTCCCCGGCACTCCGCGGGCCCCTGATCCCTCGGTGTCCGAAGGCCGACCTTAGGAGCGGCCCGCGGCGCCGTCATTCACTCCGGCGGCCAATCCGTTGACTCTCCGGACCGCTCCCCGAACCCGCTCCTCGGACCCGTTCTCCGGACCCACCCGCCGGCGGCCGTCCCGCGGACGGTGTTGACGGGGGTGGTGCGCCCGCATTGACTGGCGGCCGTGTCCGCCACCGAGTCGCCCTCCGTCACCGCGTGTTACGCCCTCGCCGTCCTGAACGCCACGGCCGAGGGCGAAAGCGGGCCGGCCTCCTCCTCCTGGGCCCTGCCCACGGACCGGCTGGAGTACGGCGAGATGCGCGCCCTGTGGGACTCGGTGCTCGACGCCCGGGACGCCGGCCCGCACACCGGACTCCTCGTGGGCGACCGCATCCGGCCCGAAGGCCTGCACATCCTCGGCCACCTCGTCCTCACCTGCGCCAGTCTCGCGGACGCCGCGCGGGCGGCCGAGCGCTACCACCCCCTGGTGAGCCAGGCGGGCACGGTGACCCTGCACCGCGGCAGCGGCGTCGGCCGGATCCGCTACCGGCCGACCGTCGCCCCGGCTGCCATGCACCCCCAGCAGGTGGAGGCGGTCGTCAGCATCATGGTGCGGGCGGCCCGCTGGATCGCCGGCGACGACTGGGCGCCCCTGGCCGTGTCGTTCGCCCACCCGCGTGCGGGCTCGGCCGAGCCCTACGCCCGTGTCCTCGGCTGCCCCGTCACCTTCGACACCCGGGAGAACACGATCACGGTCGCCGACGAGGACCTCGACCGGCGCCGTCCGCTCTACGATCCCGCGCTCAACGCCCTGCACCGGGCCTACGCCGACCGGCTTCTGGACCAGCTGTCCGCGGGCGCGACCGTGGCCGGGCGCGTACGGCGGTGGCTGGAGCACGCCGCGCTGGAGGACGCGGGTCCCGAGGGCCCCGCCAAGGAGCTCAACCTCAGCGTCCGGACGCTGCGGCGGGCCCTGCACGCGGAGGGCACGTCGTGGCGGGCGCTCCTCGACGCCGCCCGCCACGGCCGGGCCGGGCGGCTGTTGGAGACCACGGACCTGCCACTGGACCGGATCGCCCCCCTCGTCGGCCTCAGCGGCGCGACGGCTCTCGTCCGTGCCTTCACCCGGTGGGAGGGCATGCCTCCCGGGGCGTACCGCGTCCGGCACCGGCCCGCGCCCCCGGATCCCGACGGGGCCGGCGGCGGGTGAGGTACTTCACCGCGGGCGGGGCTCCGGCCGACCGTCCGCGTTGCTAGATTGTCCGGCGGCCGGATCCGAGGCCCCGGACGAGACGCGCCGTACCCGGTTACGCACGACGACGCGCGAGGTGCTGCATCAGCAGCGCCTTACGCTGTCCGTACCCGGGCGGCGTCCTCGTCGAGCAGGATGGGCCGAACGCCATGACCGTGCCACTCACCAGCAGCCTGTACCGGACGACCGCGCATGCGGCGGGGGGCCGTACCGGCTCCGTCCGCACGGACGACGGGCGCCTGGACGTCCGCCTCGCCCCGCCGCGCAAGAAGGTCCCCGGCACCACCAACCCGGAGCAGCTGTTCGCGGCCGGCTTCGCCGCCTGCTTCACCTCCGCGCTCGCGGAGGTCGCCGCCGACTTCGGGGCGGACGCCACCGCCGCGCGCGTGGCCTGCGAAGTGCAGCTCGGCACCACGGACACCCCCGCGGGCTACGGCCTCGCGGTGGCCCTCACCGTCAGCCTGCCGGGGTGGCGGGCGGCGGACCTCCAGCCCCTGCTGCACCGCGCGGACGCGGTCTGCCCCTACGCGCAGGCCGTACGGGGCAACGTCCCGCTGACGCTGCTGGCCGTGGACGGCCCCGCCGCCGATGACCGCGCCTGAGCCGCTGCCGACGGGGCCCGTCCCGGGCGGACCCGGCGTCCCGGTGCCCGAGCACGGGGCCTGGCTGCGGCGCGGCATCAGCCGCGACGGGGGACCCCTGATCGAGGACAGCGAAGTGGTGTGGCTGCAGGCCGGGCCGTACTACGCCGACAGCCGCGGCTTCGCCGGTACGACGTCCTTCAACGGCTCCCAGGTGCACTTCCACCACCTCACGGGCGAGCCGGGAGAGGACACCGGCTCCTTCCGACGGGAGGGTGCGAACCTCGTCGAGTGGGGAACCAACCCGGACGGCAGCACCTTCCTGGAGGTCTGGACCCCGCTCGCCGGCGCCGACGGTGTCACCGGCTCCTGGTCCGGTCCGGACCACCACGTGGTACGCGTCGGCCGACACGTGGTGCACGTCGACTCCCGTACGGGTACCTACTGGCGGCTGTGACGGCGCGCGGGGCAACGCCCCCGGCCGCCGGCGCCCTGCTGGCACCTGCGTCATGGTGCGCCGGCGCCCTGGTGGCGCCGGCGTCACGGTGCGCCGACACGGTGCTTCGGCGTCACGGTGTATCGGACGAACCCCGTCGGGTGCGGGTGTCGAGGATCCCGGCGGTGAACTCCGCCAGCTGCTCGCGCAGTTCCTCGCGCGGCACCCCCTTGTCTCCGGCCAGATAGGCGACGAGGTCGGCCCGGGTGGCGGCGAGCAGGGCGTGGGCGGTGAAGCCGGTGTCGGCCGGGCCCGGGATCTGCTCCAGCAGGTCCCGTAGCAGGGCGTGCCACCACTCGTAGTGCGCCGTCCGGTAGGGACTGTCCGCGCCCGTCCCCTCCAGGGCCAGGGCGAGGTGGCGGTTGTCGAGCTTGAAGCACAGGACGGCGTCCAGCAGGGCCGGTACGCGTTGCAGCGGGGCAGTGGTGGGCCCCAGCGGTGGCGGACCGCCCTCGACGGCGCTCCTGACCGGTTCGAGCCGTGCCTCGTACAGGGCGCCGATCAGTCCGGTGCGGTCGCCGAAGGCGCGGAAGAGCGTTCCCTTGCCGACGCCGGCCGCTGCCGCGATTTCGGCCATGGTCACGTCCTCGGGGCTCCGGCAGTGGGCGAAGAGCTCGTCGGCGGCGGCGAATACGGCTGCCCGGTTGCGGGCCGCGTCCTTGCGCGGACTGCGCTGTTCGGTCATCGGGATCCTCCGGTTGCGATGCGGACCGGCGGTCCGTATCGTTCATCGACGAAACGGACCGCTGGTCCGTATCGTACGGGACGGAGTACCCCCATGCCCACGACCACCACACCGGCGGATCTGTACCGCCACAGCCTCCGCCTGCTCCTGGCCAAGGACATTCCCGGCTGGGTCGGCCTGTGGGCCGACGAGGGCGTGATGGAGTTCCCCTTCGCTCCCCCGGGCCGGCCCGAACGGCTGGACGGCCGGGAAGCCATCGCCGCCTACATGCGCGACTACCCCGACCACATCGACCTGCACGACTTCCCCGACGTGCGGATCCACGAGAGCACCGACCCCGGGACCATCGTGGTCGAGATGCGCGGCGTGGGCCGCCTCGTCGCGACGGACGGCCCCTTCGACATGAGGTACATCGCCGTCGTGACCGTCCGGGACGGACGCTTCACCTCCTACCGCGACTACTGGAACCCCCTCGCCGTCCAGGCGCCCGGGATGGACTTCACGGGGAGCGGCGCCCGATGAACCCCACCGGAACCACCCTGGTCATCGGCGCCACCGGCACCACCGGCGGTCGGACCGCCGCGCGGCTGACAGCCGCCGGCCACCGCGTCCGGGCCGCCGGGCGTCGAGCCACCCCGCTCCCGGGAGCGGACCCGGTCCGCTTCGACTGGTACGACGCCACCACCTTCGGCGACGCCCTCGACGGAGTAGACCGCGCCTACCTCGTCCCGCCCATCGGCGACCCGGATCCGGCCGCGGTCATGATGCCCTTCCTCCGGGAGGCCCGCGCCGCCGGTGTACGTCGCGCGGTCCTCCTCAGCTCCTCGGCCATCCCCGAGGGCGGCCCGGCGGTGGGAGCGGTGCACCGGGCCCTGCCCGGCCTGTTCGAGCAGTGGGCGGTCCTGCGGCCCTCCTGGTTCATGCAGAACTTCACCGGCACGCACGCGCACGCCGACAGCATCCGTACCGAAGGACTCATCCGGACCGCGGCCGGGACCGGCCGGGTCGGCTTCGTCGACGCCGAAGACATCGCCGCCGTCGCGGTACGCGCCCTGACGGACGACCGGGCGCCCAACGCCGATCTGATCCTGACGGGACCGGAGGCACTCAGTCACGACGACATCGCCGCGATCGTCGGCCGGGTCACCGGCCGCCCGGTGGTTCACCACCCCCTGGCCTACGAGGACATGCGCGACCGTCTGGCCGCCGTGATCCCGCCGGAGTTCGCCGCGATGCTGGCCGCGATGGACCGCGCCATCGCCGAAGGGGCCGAGGACCGCACCACCGACACGGTCGAGCGCCTCACCGGCCGCCCGCCGAGCCCCTTCCGGGTGGTCGCCGAACGGGAACTGCGCGCCGGGCCGGTTCCGCGCGGATGAGCGCGTCGCGTCCCCGCCGCGCCGGGCGGCTCAGCGGCAACGACACGATCCGCCCGAGCTACGGCAACGACACCGTCCACGGCGGTGCGGGCAACGACAACATCGACGGCGGCTACGGCGACGACACGCTGGTCGGCGGCCCCGGAAACGACACCCTGCCGGGCAACCACGGCAACGACCGGCTCGACACGGTCGACGGCGTCGCCGGCAACGACACCGCGAACGGCGGCCTTGGCAGCGACACCTGCACGACCGACCCGGGCGACGCCCGCATCAGCTGCCCGTAGGGCCGCGCCCGGGCGGGAAGGCCGACGCCGCGCCGCGGACGCCGGCCTTCCCGCCCGGGGCACGCTCGCGAGACACTGTGACCGACGCCTGAAGCGGGACCGGATGGCGCAACGCCCCTGGCTCCCGTTCCGGACATCGATCAGCATGAGGGCAGCGGGACCGGCGGACGAGATGGGCACGCATGCGCGCCACCGAGAGCAACCAGGACTATCCCTTCGCTGCCGCGAACACGGCCGCGGCACTGCTGGACGACGCCGGGACGGTCCTCGCCTGGACACCGGCGGCCGAAGCCCTCCTGGACCGCCGGTCCGCGGACGTGTGCGGCCGGCCGGCACGGGACCTCCTGGCGGACGCGGGCAGCTGGCAAGCCGTCCTGGCCCAGGGCGGGCGGGGGAAGCAGGAGGGTCCGCAGGGCTGGGAAGGCCCGGCGGGCTGGGAGGGCCGCGCCACCCTGCGGCACGGCTCAGGACGTGAGCTGGAGATCGGCTTCCGCGTCATCCCGCTGAACGACGGCGCGAGCGGTGGCCCGGCGGCCCGCTGCCTCGTACTCGGCGCACCCCTGGCGCTGGTCGCCCGATGGCGGCAGGACCACGCCTTCACGCAGGAACTGTTCCTGCAAGGCCGGGTGGGCCTGGCCGTCTTCGACGCGGAGCTGCGCCTGCTGCGGACGAACTCGCACCTGTTGCCGTACACCGGGGTGCCGGTCGACCTGTCCGGCCGGCGCCTGGCCGACTTCCTGTGGGCGGAGGACGCCCGGATCATCGACGACCGGCTGCGGGAGGTCCTGCGCAGCGGGATCCCCCTGGTGGGTCTCAACACGACCGTCCGCACCCTGGACGACCCGCGGGGCGGCCGGGTCGTGACCATCCAGGCGTTCCGGCTGCAGGAACCCGCCGGACACCCGATGGGTGTGGCGACGGTGTTCACCGACGTCACCGACCACGAGCGGTCGCGTGGGCGCCTGGACCTGCTGTACCGCGCGACCGGAGCGCTGGGCGGTTCACTGTCCGTCCTGCGCACCGTGGAGGATCTGGTGAAGGTCCTGACGCCCGCGCTTGGAGACTGCGCCGCGGTGGATCTGGCGGAGACCGTTCTGACCGGCGGTGAACCACCCGCCGACGGGCGTCTCACGCTGCCGCTGATCCGGCTGGCCGTCGCCGGAGCGGATTCGGCTGCGCTGCGTACGGGGACCGCCCAGTTCGCGGCTCCGATCGCCGCGGCCGCTCCCCACCCGACCGCGACGGAGGCGGGCGTGCCCGAACCGGGGGCGCACGGGGAGCGGGCGTGCCGGGGCGAGCTGATCAGCGGCCTCGGAACCCAGCCCGCGGGGCCCGGGGACGAGGCGGCTCCGGAGTGGGCCACGACCGTCCCGGGTGCGCATTCGGCGATGACGGCGCCGCTGTGCGCACGGGGCATCAGGTTCGGGAGGCTGACCCTCTGGCGCACGGGGGACGCTCCCCCGCTGGACGAGGACGACCTGGCGCTCCTGCAGGAGATCGCCGCCCGTGCGGCGGCCGCCGTGGACAACGCGCGGCGGTACACCAAGGAACGCCGTACCGCCGTGGGCCTGCAGCGCAGCCTCCTGCCGCCGGCCACCTCGGAGAGGCCGGCGCTGGAGGCCGCCGGCCTCTACCTGCCCGCCGACGCGGACAGCGGAGTGGGCGGCGACTGGTTCGACGTCATCCCCCTCTCGTCGGCCCGGGTCGCCCTGGTGGTCGGGGACGTCGCCGGTCACGGGCTGCACGCCACGGCCATGATGGGCCGCCTGCGCAGCGCCGTACGCGCCATGGCGGACCTGGAACTGGAACCCGAGGAACTGCTCGCGCACGTGGACGACATGGTGCTCCAAGTCGCCGCCGAGGCCGAGAGCGACGACCCGGACGACTCCGACGCGGGCATATCGGTGCCGAGCGGACCGGCCGGGGCCACCTGCCTGTACGCCGTCTACGACCCGGTCACCCGAGCGTGCGTCATGGCGAGTGCCGGGCACCCGCCGCCGGCCGTGGTCGGCCCGGACGGAAGCGTGGAGTACGTCGAGCTGAGCCCCGGCCCGCCCCTCGGGGTCGGCGGCTGGCCCTTCGAGCCGGTCGAACGCGAACTGGCGCCGGGAAGCGTCCTCGCCCTCTACAGCGACGGCCTGATCGAACGCGGAGAGGGCGACATCGACCAGGGCATGGACGACCTGGCGGACCGCCTGCGGCGCGCGGACGTCATCGGCCGGCCGCTGCGCCAGGCCCGGCACGACATCGTGGAAGGGCTGCCACCGGGCAGGCTCAGGGACGACGTCACCCTCCTGCTGGCCCGTACCCGGGTGGTGGATCCCGGCTGCCTCGCGACCTGGTGGCTCGACGCCGACCCGGCGATCGTCGGCGACGCGCGCCATCTCGTCCTGGACCAGCTGACCGCCTGGGACCTCGACGAGCTCGCCTTCAGTACGGAGCTCATCGTCAGCGAGCTGGTCACCAACGCCATCCGGCACGCAGGCGGCCGGGTCCGCCTCCGCCTGATCCGGGCGGACACGCTGACGTGCGAGGTCTCTGACGCCAGCAACACCCAGCCGAGGATGCGGCGTGCGAGGAACTCCGAGGAAGGCGGCCGCGGGCTGTACATCGTCGCCCAGCTCTCACACCGCTGGGGCAGCCGCTACACCAGGGGCGGCAAGACCGTCTGGTCCGAACAGAACCTGCCGCCGGCTTGACCGACGGGAAGTCGCAGAAGTCCGGCGGAGCATTGAGGCGGAGCATTAAGGGGGAATCAAACGAACCTTAAGGCTGCCTGCGGTCTTCCCGTCCCCGCGTCGATCAAGGGGATCGGTACGAGCCCGACATGCTCCGATCGCCCTCACCGGGACGGCGTCCACCTGCGTGTTTGACCGTGCTCCACGAGCCTCGACCCGCCGCGGCATGCCCCGCGCAGCACGCGAAACCTCCTCACCGCCGGATTTGTAATGCGGCGACAAGGACAGCGGGACGTTCCCGGTGGGAACCAAGCTGAAGGTGACCAACCTGGACAACGGCCAAGCCACCACCGTGACCGTCAACGGCCCCTCGGGCAGCTGCGTTCTCCCAGCGGGACGTTCCCGGTGGGAACCAAGCTGAAGGTGACCAACCTGGACAACGGCCAAGCCACCACCGTGACCGTCAACGGCCCCTCGGGCAGCTGCGTCCTCCTCAACAACGCAGCCTTCGACAAGGTACGCGAGCCCGGCAAGAACCTCATCCGACGCGCACGCGTCGAGCGCGTGGGCTGAGCGAGCGGAGCCGGTTCGCCGGCCACTGAGGCCAGGGCGGGGACCCGCGATACACCGTCCCCGCCCTGGCCCCGGCCCCGGCCCCGGCCCCGATGACGAGCCGGGGCCGCTCCGCGGACGGGACCCGTGAGCCTCCGTCAGCAGGGCCCGCCCCTCCCGGCCCGCGCCGGTCCCGCCTCGGGATCGATCGGCAGGGTGCACTGTGCCGCCGCCCCGTGCGTCAGGCCGCGCCTCGAACCGATCACGCCCTAGCGTGGGCCGGGAGACGATCCGGGCGGACCACCGCCGGGATCCAGGCCCTACGGAGGCACCCTTGACCACGTCCCCCGCCCTCGCCGAGCTCACCGGGGACTACGTCCTCGACCCCGCCCACACCCGGATCGGCTTCATCGCCCGCCACGCCATGGTGACCAAGGTCCGCGGCGCGTTCCACCAGTTCGAGGGCACCGCCCACCTGGACGGCGCCGACCCGGCCCGCTCGACCGCCCAGATGGTGATCAAGGCCGAGAGCATCGACACCGGCGTCGAACAGCGCGACCAGCACCTGCGCACCAACGACTTCCTGGACGTTCCCAGCTTCCCCGACATCACCTTCCGCACCAGCTCGGTCGAGCCGCGCTCCGACACCGAGTACCGCGTCACGGGCGACCTGACCATCAAGGACACCACCCGCCCGATCAGCATCGACTTCGAGTACACGGGCACGGCGGTCGACCCCTTCGGCAACCGGCGCGTCGGCCTGGAGGGATCGGTGGGCATCTCCCGCAAGGAGTACGGCGTGACCTGGAACGCGGCCCTGGAAGGCGGCGGCGTCCTGGTCGGCGACAAGATCGTCCTGGAGTTCGACATCTCCGCGATCAAGCAGGACTAGGCCGCCTTCCGTTGGTCGGCCGCGACGCCGAACTGGACCGGTCCTACGCCTTCTTGAGCGGCTCGTTCTACGCCTTCTTGAGCGGCTCGGTCCGCAGCGGGCGTCCACTGCTCCTGCTGGGGGACGATGGCCTCGGCCAAGACGGCCCTGGTGATGATGCTGCTGCCGGCCTCGGCCGGCGGCAGCACGGTCCCGGTGACCGGCCCGCACCCAGGCACTGTGCAGCCGCCTGACGGGCCACGCCGGCACAAGGATCAAGCCGAGTGGAGCGGTGGGACGTTCCTCGCGATCGCGGCAGCCCGCAATCGGATGCTCGGGGTACCTGTGGTGCCTGTGGTGCCGGAGTCAGCGGCCCCAGCGCAGCGCTGCCGTCTGGACCGGCGCGTCCCACAGTCGCAGCATCTCCTCGTCGGCCCGGCACAGCGTCACCGAGCACCCCGCCATGTCCAACGAGGTGACGTAGTTCCCCACGAGGGCCCGGGCCACCTGGACGCCCCGGGCCTCCAGCACCCCGGCCACCGCCGCGTGGAAGCCGTACAGCTCCAGCAGCGGCGTCGCGCCCATCCCGTTCACCAGGGCCAGTACCGGCCCGTCGACCGGGGCCGTGCTCGCCATGTCGTCCAGCACGGCGCCCACCGCGACCTCCGCGATCTCCCCCGCCGGCAACATCGGGCGCCGCTCCCGGCCCGGCTCGCCGTGGATGCCGATGCCCAGCTCCAGCTCGCCGTCCGGGAGGTCGAAGGTGGGGCTGCCCTTGGCGGGAGTGGTGCAGGCGCTCAGCGCCACGCCGAAGCTGCCCGAAGCCTCGTTGACCCGCCGGGCGATAGCGGCGACCTGCTCCAGCGGTGCGCCCGCCTCCGCCGCCGCCCCGGCGATCTTCTCGACGAAGAGCGTGGCCCCGGTGCCGCGCCGCCCGGCGGTGTAGAGGCTGTCGGTCACGGCCACGTCGTCGTTGACCAGGACCCGCTCGACCCGGATGCCGTCCTCCTCGGCGAGCTCGGCCGCCATGTCGAAGTTCAGTACGTCCCCGGTGTAGTTCTTGACGACGAACAGCACCCCCTCGCCGGAATCCACGGCCTTGGCCGCGCGCAGCATCTGGTCGGGCACGGGGGAGGTGAACACCTCGCCCGGACAGGCCGCGGACAGCATTCCGTGTCCGACGAAGCCGGCGTGCAAGGGCTCGTGTCCGGAGCCGCCACCGGAGACGAGACCGACCCGCCCGCCCTGCCGCGCGTCCCTCCGTACGACGACCCGGGCCTCGACATCCACGTCCAGGTCGGGGTGGGCCGCGGCCAGCCCTCGCAGGGCGTCCGCGACGACGGTCTCGGGACTGTTGATCAGCATCTTCATCGTGTGCCTCCCGGTCGGAGCCGACGGTGAGCGTCCGGCGCGTCAGCGAAGGCACGCCATACGAACAGTGTGCTGCCACGCCACGGACATCCGCGAGAACTGGCGAGCACCCGGGCGACGGCCTCGTAGGAGGAGCGAGGAACCCCAGAGGGGAACCCCAGGGGGAACCCAAGGGGGGATGGGCCTCCGCGGGACCGGACGGCTCTCGCCTTTCCGGTACGGGCGACCCGTCTTACTCTGAACCCGGGGGACTCGGGGCAGTCGAATGCCGGTCTTCGGACCGGCGGGAAGCGGGCACCCATGAAGGAGCGCCTCAAAGCATCAGGGCTGGTCGGCGAACTCTCCGCCGAATTCGCCGGCACCATGATCCTCATTCTGTTCGGCTGTGGCGTCGTGGCCCAGGTGGTCGCCGGCGGAGCCCTGACCGACCCGGCGGGGGGCCTCGGAAACCACGACAGCATCGCGTGGGCCTGGGGTCTCGGTGTGACCCTGGGCGTCTATGTCGCGGCGAGGCTCAGCGGCGCCCACCTCAATCCCGCGGTGACCGTCGCACTGGCCGCCTTCAAGGGCTTCCCGTGGAAGAGAGTGGCCCCCTACGCTCTGGCCCAGCTGGCCGGAGCCTTCGTGGCGGCCCTGATCGTCCGCTGGAACTACACGGAGGCCCTGGCGAAGGCCGACCCCGGCCGCACCATCAAGACCCAGGGCGTCTTCTCCACGCTGCCGGCCAACGGAAACCCGAACCTGCCGGTGACCGAGTGGGGCGCACTGCGCGACCAGATCATCGGCACCGCACTCCTCCTGATGCTGATCTTCGCGGTCACGGACCTGCTGGGCACGCCGCCCGGCGCCAACCTGGCACCGTTCATCGTGGGCCTGATCGTCGTGGCGATCGGCATGGCCTGGGGCACCAACGCCGGGTACGCGATCAATCCGGCCCGTGACCTCGGCCCCCGGCTGGCCAGCTTCCTCACCGGGTACGGCGGGGCATGGAGGGATCAGTACGGCAACCTCTACTTCTGGGTGCCGATCATCGGCCCGTTCATCGGCGGTGTGCTGGGAGCGGGTATCTACAAGCTCCTCATCGGCCGGTTCCTGCCGACCGCGGAGCCGGAGCCTCCCGGACGCGTACCGACACCGGACGAGAGCTGATCGCATCCGCGGCGGGCGGGACACGGACACACGACACGATGCCTTTCCCGTCCCGTCCCGTCCCGTCCCGTCGCGGATGACAGCCCCACACACGGCATCCCAAGAGGAGGCGGCACCCCATGGCTGACTTCGTCGGCGCAGTGGACCAGGGCACCACGAGCACCCGTTTCATGATCTTCGACCACGCCGGCAACGAGGTGGCGCGGCACCAGCTGGAGCACTCCCAGATCCTCCCGCGCTCGGGGTGGGTCGAACACGACCCGGTGGAGATCTGGGAACGCACCAACTCGGTCATCCAGAACGCCCTCCGGCACGGCAACCTCGACGCCTCCGACCTGGCGGCCGTCGGCATCACCAATCAGCGCGAGACGACCGTCGTCTGGGACCCCCGCACGGGCCGCCCGTACTACAACGCCATCGTCTGGCAGGACACCCGTACCGACTCCATCGCCGCCGCGCTGGAGCGTGGCGGCCAAGGCGACGTCATCCGCCGCAAGGCGGGGCTGCCACCGGCCACCTACTTCTCCGGCGGCAAGGTCCAATGGATCCTGGAGAACGTCGACGGCGTGCGCGAGGCCGCCGAGCAGGGCCATGCCCTCTTCGGCAACACCGACTGCTGGGTGCTGTGGAACCTCACCGGCGGCCCCGACGGCGGCGTCCACGCCACCGACGTCACCAACGCCAGCCGCACCATGCTCATGGACCTGGAGACCCTCGACTGGGACGACGAACTCCTGGGCTTCTTCGGCATACCCCGCGCCATGCTGCCCACCATCAACCCGTCCTCCCACCCGGAGGCGTACGGTCGGACCCGCACCTCCCGGCCGCTGCGCGAGGCCATTCCCATCACCGGCGTCCTCGGCGACCAGCAGGCGGCCACCGTCGGGCAGGTCTGCTACGCGCCCGGCGAGGCGAAGAACACGTACGGAACCGGCAACTTCCTGTTGCTCAACACCGGGACGGAACTGGTCCGTTCGCAGCACGGCCTGCTGACCACGGTGGCGTACCAGTTCGGCGACGAACCCGCGGTCTACGCCCTCGAAGGATCCATCGCGGTCACCGGCTCCGCCGTGCAGTGGCTGCGCGACCAGCTGAAGATCATCGGCGATGCCGCCGAGAGCGAGCGCCTGGCACGCACCGTGGAGGACAGCGGCGGCATCTACTTCGTGCCCGCCTTCTCCGGCCTGTTCGCCCCGTACTGGCGTTCCGACGCCCGCGGCGCGATCGTCGGCCTGGCCCGCTACCACGACAGCGGACACCTGGCCCGGGCCACCCTGGAGGCCATCTGCTACCAGACCCGCGACGTGGTGGAAGCCATGGAGCGGGACTCCGGCGTCCACCTCGACGTGCTCAAGGTCGACGGCGGAGTCACGGCCAACGACCTCTGCATGCAGACCCAGGCCGATGTCCTCGGCGTACCGGTCAGCCGTCCTGTGGTCGCCGAGACGACCGCGCTCGGCGCCGCGTACGCGGCCGGGCTCGCCACCGGCTTCTGGCGGGACACGGACGAACTGCGCACCCACTGGCAGGAGTCCAAGCGCTGGAGCCCCGAGTGGTCGGAGGAACGGCGTGCGGAAGGGTACGACGGCTGGAAGCGGGCGGTGGAGCGCACGCTCGACTGGGCCAAGGTCGAATAGGGGTCGGAGAGGGCCGGACAAGGCCGGACAAGGCCGGAAAGGGGCCGAACAGGGACCGGGGAGTTCCGGCCGCGTTCGCCCACAGCACTGAGGAGGAGACCATGGTCGATCCGGTGGCCCTCTCACCCCAAGCCCGCACACAGGCCCTCGCCGACATGGGACGGGGCGAACTCGACGTCCTCGTCGTCGGAGGCGGCGTCGTCGGCGGCGGGGCCGCCCTGGACGCCGCCACCCGGGGCCTGAGCGTCGGGCTCGTCGAAGCCCGCGACTGGGCCTCGGGTACGTCCAGCCGCTCCAGCAAACTCATCCACGGCGGCCTGCGCTACCTGGAGATGCTCGATTTCCGCCTCGTCGCCGAAGCGCTCAAGGAACGGGGCCTCCTGCTCCGGGTCCTCGCCCCCCACCTGGTACGTCCGGTGCCGTTCCTCTACCCCCTGCAACACCGCGTCACGGAACGCCCGTACGTCGGCAGCGGCGTGCTGCTGTACGACGCGCTGGCCCGGGCCTCCGGCACCTCCGGCGGCCTGCCCCTCCACCGCCACCTGAGCAGGCGCCGGGCCCTGCGCGAGGCGCCCGCGCTGCGCTCGGACGCCCTGGTGGGCGCCATCCAGTACTGGGACGCCCAGGTCGACGACGCCCGGCACACCATGTTCCTCGCCCGTACGGCCGCCTCGTACGGGGCACTGACCGCCAACCGCACGCGCGTCAGCCGCTTCCTGCGCCAGGGCGAGCGGGTGGTCGGCGCCGTCGTCACGGACCTGGAGAGCGGCGACGAGACGGAGGTGCGGGCCAAGCAGGTCATCAACGCGACCGGGGTGTGGACGGACGACACCCAGGCCATGGCCGGCACCCGCGGCCAGTTCCACGTCCGCGCCTCGAAAGGCGTCCACCTGCTCGTCCCCCGTGACCGCATCAACTCCCGTACCGGTCTGATCCTGCGCACCGAGAAGAGCGTGCTGTTCGTCATCCCGTGGGGCCGGCACTGGATCATCGGGACCACCGACACCGACTGGACGCTCGACAAGGCTCACCCGGCCCTCAGCTCCAAGGACGTCACCTACCTGCTGGAACACGTCAACAGCGTCCTGGCCACCCCCCTGGTCCCCGAAGACGTCGAAGGCGTCTACGCCGGTCTGCGCCCGCTGCTGTCCGGCGAGGCGGCGGAGACCAGCAAGCTGTCCCGGGAGCACCTCGTCGCCCATCCGGTGCCCGGACTCGTCGTGGTGGCGGGCGGCAAGTACACGACGTACCGGGTGATGGCGAAGGACGCGGTCGACGAGGCCGTACGGGGCCTGGACGAGAAGGTTCCCGACTGCGTCACGCACCGCGTCCCGCTGCTGGGCGCCGACGGCTACCCGGCGCTGTGGAACTCCCGGCGCCGGCTCGCCGAGCACTCCGGGCTGCATGTCGCCCGCGTCGAGCACCTCCTGAACCGCTACGGCTCCCTGGCGCCCGAACTCCTCGCCCTGGTGGCGGCCGACCCGGCGCTCGGCGAAGCCCTGCCGAGCTCCGACGACTACCTCAGGGTCGAGGCCGTGTACGCGGTGACCCACGAGGGAGCCCGCCACCTGGAGGACGTCCTCGCCCGGCGCACCCGGATCTCCATCGAGTCCTGGGACCGCGGGGTGGACGCGGCGCCGACCGTGGCCCGGCTGATGGCACCCCACCTGGGGTGGGACCGGGCACAACAGGACCGCGAGGTCGACCACTACCTCAAACGCGTGGCAGCCGAGCGCGAGGCCCAACAGCAACCGGACGACCGCACCGCCGACGCGGTCCGACTCGGCGCCCCCGACATCATCCCGGTGACCTGAACGACCGCACCCACGAGCAGGTCGTCGTGCTCAGATGAGGGGAGGCGGGCGAGCAGAACCCGCTAAGGGCGGCGGGCCAGCACGTGGGCGTCGAGGAAGCCGCGCTCGGAGGCCGGGTCGTGGATCAGCCGGGCGAACGGCACGAGTCCGGCGCCGGTCAGCAGGTCGGCGAAACGGTCCGCGGGCCAGCTGTAGGCGGGCGTCACCTTGTGGTCGAAGCGGACCGGGTCCGGTCCGTCGGTCCCGAAGAACGAGACCAGGAGCAGGCCCCCCGGCGCCAGGGCACGTACCTGCTCGGCGATCAGCGCGGGCAGTTCCCCGGGCGGGGTGTGGATCATCGAGTAGTGGGCCAGTACGCCGCCCAGCACGCCGTCGTCCACCGGCAGGGCCTCCATCCGCGCCACGTCGAACCGCAGCGCCGGATGGGCCCGCCGGGCGTGGTCGACCATGGCCGGGGAGAGGTCGAGCCCGAAGGCGTCCAGGCCCCGCTCGTGCAGCATGGCGGTCAGATGTCCGGGCCCGCACCCGACGTCGGCCGCCCGCAGGTTCCCCGTCCCGCGCACCAGCTCGGCGAAGGTGCCGATCATGGCCCGCGCGAACGGCTGCGTCTCCAGCCGATCGGCGAACAACGACGCGTACAACTCGACGACCCCGTCGTAGGCCGCCCTGGTCTCGTCCTGGTGCTCCACCCCGGGAAAGTAGCCGACTTCCCCGCACGTTCACAGCCGTTCTCCGGCTGCGGCCCCGGGCCCGGGACCGGGACCGGGACCGGAACCGGGCGAGCACGGTCGCTTCGGTCAGCAGCCGCCGGAGCGGGCCGGGGCGCCGACACCGAGGGAGAGCGTGGTCGGGGCTGCGCAGCACCCGCCGTCGGTGTCCTGCGCGGGCGCGGGCTCGGGCTGGTCGAAGAGGCCGGCGCCGCCGCAGACTCCGGTCTCGGGGAGGGTGAGTTCGACGCGCTCGGCCGCCTCCTGGTCACCGGCGAGGTGCGCGGCGATGGAGCGGACCTGTTCGTAGCCGGTCATGGCCAGGAAGGTGGGGGCGCGGCCGTAGGACTTCATGCCGACGAGATAGACGTCCTTCTCCGGGTGGGAGAGCTCGTTCACGCCGTGCGGGTAGACCGTGCCGCAGGAGTGCCGGTTGGGGTCGATCAGCGGTGCGAGCGCGGTCGGGGCCTGAAGGCGAGCGTCGAGACCGAGACGGAGCTCGTCGAGGAAGGAGAGGTCGGGTCGGAAGCCGGTGAGGACGATGACTTCGTCGACCGGGTCCAGGCGGCGGCCGTCGTCCCCGACGAGCAACACGCGGCCGTCGCCGTCGCGTTCGATGGCGTCGGTGCGGAATCCGGTGACCGCGTCGGCGTACCCGCCGTCCACGGCGGCCTTGGCGGCGAGTCCGAGGGCGCCGCGGGCGGGGAGCTGGTCGGCCTCGCCGCCGCCGAAGGTGGAGCCGGAGATCCCTCGGCGCAGGATCCACACCGCGTGCGTTCCCGCACCCTCCTCCTTGGCGAGGCCGGCGAGATCGGCGAGGTAGGCGAGTGCGGTGAAGGCCGAGGCACCGGAGCCGATGACGGCGGTGCGCTTGCCGGCGTACCGGGCCCGGACGGCGGGGTCGTTGAGGTCGGGGACGCGGTAGGAGATCCGGTCCCGGGCCGCCTTCTCGCCGAGGGCGGGCAGGCCGCTGCCGCCGGCCGGGCCGGGAGTGGACCACGTACCGGAGGCGTCGATGACGGCGCGCGCCAGGACCCGCTGTTCCCGACCGTCGCCGCTCTCGTACCGAACGAGGAAGGGCCGGCTCTCGCGGTCGGCGTCGACGATGCGGTCGCGGCCGGCGCGGGAGACGCCGGTGACGGTCGCGTCGTAGCGGACCCGCGCGCCGAGGACGTCGGCGAGGGGCTGGAGGTAGAGCCCCGCCCAGTCCGCGCCGGACGGATACGCGGCCGGCTCGGGCCTGACCCAGCCGGTGGGGGCCAGGAGCTTCTCGGCGGCCGGGTCGACGACCTCGCCCCAGGGGGAGAACAGCCGTACGTGCGACCAGGCCCGCACCGCCGTCGCGGCGGCGGGCCCGGCTTCCAGGACCAGGGGCTCGATGTTCCGCTCGACGAGCCGGGCGGCTGCCGCGAGTCCGACGGGGCCGGCGCCGATCACGACGACGGGCAGGACTTCAGTGGATGCGTTCACGACGGGGTACCCCTTTGATTCGACAGTTGTCGATGTCCTGGGTTCCAGCGTGACACCGGACATCGACATTCGTCAACATAGACATTGATCGAATTTCCCGGGATGATGGACGCATGACCACGAACGCGTTGCCGCTGCTGCAGCCGGAAACCACGGCGCCTTGCTGCCCGCCGCTGTCGGAGCGTCCGCTGACGGCCGAGGAAGCCGAGCGGACCGCGGTCATGTTCAAGGCCCTCGGCGACCCGGTGCGGCTGCGGCTGTTCTCCCTGGTGGCGTCCCATGAGGACGGGGAGGCGTGCGTGTGCGACATTTCCGACGTCGGCGTCTCCCAGCCGACGGTCTCCCACCACCTGAAGAAGCTCCGCGAGGCCGGGCTGCTGTCCTCCGAGCGGCGCGGAACCTGGGTCTACTACCGCGTCGAGCCGTCCGTTCTCGCCACCATGGGCCGACTTCTCACCCGCTCGACCCCCGCATGACGCCGTAGAACCGGCGTTCGTTCTCCGCCGCCTCATGCAGTTCCGCCGCCTCATCCCCCGGCGGCTCCGGCGGTCGCGGGCTTGGCGCGCATGAAGATGACCGTCACCAGGGCCAGGCCCAGCACGGCGCCCACGAGCTGCATGCCGATGAAGCCGGGCACGGAGGCCGGGGCGATGCCCGCGAACGTGTCCGTGAAGGCGCGGCCGATGGTGACCGCCGGGTTGGCGAAGGAGGTGGAGGAGGTGAACCAGTACGCGGCGCCGATGTACGAGGCCACCGCGACCGGGGCGTGGCGCAGCCGGTCCGTGCGCGCCAGCCCGAAGATCAGCAGGATCAGACCGGCGGTGGCCACGACCTCACCCAGCAGCAGATTCCCTGCGGAGCGGTCGTGGGTGGACCACTCCACCAGCGGCTCGCCGAACATCGCGTCCGCCAGGACCGCGCCCGCGACGGCCCCGACGATCTGCGAGGGCACGTACACGGCCACTTCGCGGGCGCCGACGCCCGCGCCGCCGCGGCGGGCGGTCCACCACTCGGCCAGCGTCACGGCCGGATTGAAGTGGGCGCCGGACACCGGGCCGAGGAGTGCGATGAGGACGCCGAGCCCGAAGACCGTCGCGGTGGAGTTGGCCAGGAGCTGCAGGGCCACGTCCTGGGTGAGCCTCGTGGCCTGGATGCCCGAGCCGACGACGACCGCCACGAGGGCCGCGGTACCGACCAGCTCGGCGGCGGCGCGGGCGATCAGCGGGGTACGGGACGAGGGCGCGCCGGGGGCGGGCTGGGGCACGTCGGCGGGTACGGGTATGCCGACGGGCTCGGTGGCGGTCACGGCAGGTTCTCCTCGGGCAGGTGAGGCGCAGGGCGAAAGGCTATGGGCAGGACCGCTTGACGTTCGCTTCGACGGTGGACCGCGCGGTCCGGGCGAGGTCGGCGAACTGACCGGCGAGGGCTTCGATGACTTCCGGGCGCAGGCGGTAGTAGACGAACCTGCCGCACGGCTCCGTGTCCACGACCCCGACCTCCCGCAGCACCTTCATGTGGTTGGAGAGGTTCGTCTGCTTGGCACCCGTCTCCTCCACGAGGTGGGTGGTGCAGAGCGTCTCGCGGGCGAGCAGGGTCACGATCTTGAGCCTGAGCGGGTCGGCCAGCACCCGCATCAGATCAGTGTCGACTGACGTCATCATGGGCTGATACTTTCACATCAGTCACCTCACCCCAAGGAAGAACAGATGCCCTCCGCCCCGGCCGCCTCCGTCCTGTTCGTCTGCGTCCACAACGCGGGCCGCTCCCAGATGGCGGCCGGGTTCCTGCGCCACCTCGCGGGCGACCGCGTCGAGGTCCGCTCCGCCGGTTCCGTGCCCGGCGAGCGGATCAACCCCTCGGCCGTGGCCGCCATGGCCGAGCTGGGCATCGACATCTCCGACCAGGAGCCGAAGGTCCTCACCCCCGAGGCCGCGCAAGCATCGGACTACATCATCACCATGGGCTGCGGCGACGCCTGCCCGTACTTCCCCGGCAAGACCTACCTCGACTGGCAGCTCGACGACCCGGCAGGCCAGGGCGTCGAGGCCGTCCGCCCCATCCGCGACGAGATCAAGGGCCTCATCGAGGGCCTGATCGCCGAGATCGACGCCAAGTAGGACCCGGCCACCGCCGCCGGGCGTGGACGCTGGATGTTCGACGCGGCGTGGAACCGGCCGCCTCGCGGGCACGCTGAAGCAGCACGCGCTGGGCCCCCCGTGAGCCGGCGCGGGACTACGCCCGCCGGAGTTCGAGCACGGGGATGACGCGGATTCCGGCGGTCTGGCGGGCGTACTCGGCGAAGCCGGGGTAACGCCGCGCCTGTTCGGCGAAGACGCGGTCGCGTTCCGCTCCGTCCAGCTCGCGGACGCTCACCCGGTAGGTCTCAGTGCCCCGTTCGACGGCGCCCTCGCCGGCGGCGAGCAGGTTGCGGTACCAGTCCGGGTCGGTGGGCGCTCCGCCCTTGCTCGCGAAGACGTAGACGATGTCCGGCTCGGTCTCGTGCGAGAGGTACATCATCGGGCTGACACGCTCCTGCCCGCTCCTGCGGCCGCGGTGATGGACGAGGACCAGCGGAGCGCCCTCGAAGGCCCCGCCGACCCTGCCCTCGTTCGTGCGGAACTCGTCGATGATCTTCGCGTTCCAGTCGAGCTCTTCGGTCATGCCGAACTCCTGTCGTTCACGTCCCGGCGGTGATGCCGCGTCAGCCCAGCGCGCGATCGAGGTTGAAGGCGGCGCTGATCAGCGAGAGGTGGGTGAAGGCCTGGGGGAAGTTGCCCAGCTGTTCTCCGGTCGGGCCGATCTCCTCCGCGAACAGGCCGAGGTGGTTGCCGTAGGTGAGCATCTTCTCGAAGGCGAGCCGGGCCTCCTCCAGCCGGCCCGCCCGGGCCAGCGCCTCCACGTACCAGAAGGAGCAGATCGAGAAGGTGCCCTCGGGGCCGTGCAGGCCGTCCGGGCTGGCGGTCGCGTCGTAGCGGTAGACCAGTGAGTCGGAGACCAGGTCCGTGGAGAGCGCGTCCAGGGTGGAGAGCCACTTGGGGTCGGTGGGCGAGATGAACTTGGCCATCGGCATCATCAGCAGCGAGGCGTCCAGCACGTGGTCGTCCAACCCCTGGACGAACGCTCCTCGCTCGGGCGACCAGCCGCGCCGCATGATCTGCCGGTAGATCGCGTCCCGGGACTCCCGCCAGCGGGGCAGGTCCGCCGGCAGGCCGCGGCGGTTCGCCATGCGCATCGCCCGCTCCAGCGCCACCCAGCACATCAGACGCGAGTACACGAAGTTCCGCCGGCCCGCCCTGGTCTCCCACACCCCCTCGTCGGGCTGGTCCCAGTGCTCGCACAGCCAGTCCACCACGGAACCGACCTCGTCCCAGCGGTCACTGCTGATCGGCTGCCCCCACTTGTCGTAGAGGTAGATCGAGTCGATCAGCGCACCGTAGATGTCCAGCTGGAGCTGGCCGGTGGCGGCGTTGCCCACCCGGACCGGTGCGGAGCCGAGGTATCCCTCCAGGTGCGGAAGCTCGTATTCGGGCAGGTCGGCGCGCCCGTCGATGCCGTACATGATCTGCAACGGACCGGTCTCCCCCATGCCCCGCAGGATGCCCCGCTCGGAGATGAACCCCATGAACCCCTCGGCCTCCGAGGTGAACCCCAGGCGCAGCATCGCGTAGACGCAGAAGGCAGCGTCGCGGACCCAGACGTAGCGGTAGTCCCAGTTGCGCTCGCCGCCGATCTGCTCGGGGAGGCTGGTGGTGGGTGCGGCGACGATCGCACCGGTCGGCGCGTAGGTGAGCAGCTTCAGCAGCAGCGCGGAGCGGTTCACCATCTCCCGCCACCGCCCGTGGTAGCGGGAACCGGCGAGCCAGTGGCGCCAGAACCGGACGGTCGCCTCGGCCTGCTCCTGTGCCTCGGCGCGCGGGCAGGACCGGGGCGGGAGGCCGTCGCCGATCTGGTCGAGGGCGAATACGTGGGACTCGCCCTCCAGGAGTTTGAACCGCGACCCCACGTCCAGGCCGTCGCTCTCCAGGGGGGCGGTGGAGGTCAGCGCGAGTGTCAGTGACGGGGAGCGGAACACCGCCGTGTGGCCTTCGAGGTGCGTGGTGTGCGCTTCGGCGCCGTAGCCGAAGCGGGGGGCGATCCGGGCCCTGAACGGGAGGGTTCCGCGGACGCAGATCACCCGCCGGATCAGCCGGTGCCGGGCCGCCTCCCGCGAGTCGTCGACCACGGGCATGAAGTCCTGGATCTCCGCCACGCCGTCCGCGGCGAAGAACCGCGTGATCAGCACGTTCGTGTCGGGGAAGTAGAACTGTCTGGTGCGGCTCGGGACCTCGGCGGCCAACTCGAACGACCCGCCCTTGTCGGCGTCGAGGATGGATCCGAAGACGCTGGGCGCGTCGAAGCGCGGGCAGCAGTACCAGTCGATGGTGCCGTTCGTACCGACCAGGGCGGTCGTACGGAGATCGCCGATCAGGCCGTGCTCGGCGATCGGGACGTAACGGCCGCCGTCCGCCTGCTCGAAACCAGCCGTGTCGAACGCCATACCGGCCTCCCTGCCGCTGTGGCCCGGGCCTGGAGATGAAGCCTCGCTCTTCATGCTAGACCGCCGCGCCGGGCGGGGTCCGGCGGAGCCGTGGGGACACGGGCGCGCCGACACGGGGTGGGCGGCGTGCGTTCACGCGCCGGCCCCCGCCCCGGTTCAGGCTCCGGCCGCCGGGCCCAGGGCGAAGCCTGCTTGTGCCGCTGGGCGAGGCGAGCAACCTCCGGGAGCTCTGCGGCGCCTTCGATGACGGCACTGTGGAAGGGGCACCCGCGGATGGGCGTGGGCCACGCGGACAGCGACGACAGCGCGCTGCTGCACGAGCCGCGGCGGGTCCGCCCGCCGGATCGACGGCAGACCGCCCACGATGTAGGCGATCAGTCGCAGGTCAGCGGGCCAGGAACTCGTCGAGGAGCTTGTCGAGGTCGAGGAATTCCTCCCCCGGGCCGATGACGGCGTACGTCTGCTCCAGGAAGCCTGCCAGCGCGCGGGCGTCCACGAAGAGAACGGCGTTCCCCTGATCCTCCGCGCCGCACCTTCCCAAAGAGACGCGGAGCTCGTCGCCGTCGGCTGCCGTGTGGGGGCTGAAGGCGACGTCTCCCTCGCCCACCGGGTGGTGGAGTCCCTCGGCGAGCATCTGCCGGTCGAAGTGCCAACAGGCCAGGGTGGTGGGACCGTCGAAGAACGCGGCCTGGACCGCGTACGGGTCCTCGGCGTCGTACGAGAAGCGGGCGAGGAGCGGCACACCGCCCCACGGTGCGTCTAGGCGGACAGCGATCAGAACAGACGCAGACACACAGGACATCGACAGGCCTCCGGGATCGGCTCCACGTTTGCGGTCGTCTGCCCCGCTTCACCCCGGCCACACTGGCCCGGTCGAGGGAGAAGCCGGACAAACCGCACGGCCTGAGGGCCTTTGGTACGTCGGCCGGTCCGCCCGTCCGGCCATGTGGTGGACGCGCGCGTCCACCCGGCTCTTCCGCACCAAGGACACCTTCGTTCTCCGCCCGGCCCGGTCAGCCGGACGCGAGTACGGAGTCGTCGAGGGTGCCCGTGCCGGGCAGGTGGTGGCGGGCTGCGATCAGGGCGGCGTGCACGTCCGTCGTGCCGGTGGCCACGCACAAGGCTCGCTCGACATCCTCGATCTCCTTGCGCACGGGCGAGTCGCCCTCCCCGGCATCGAGTACGGACAGTGCCCAGTAGCGGTCGACGAGACCGGGGAGTACGGCCGGGTGAGCCATCAACATCGGTGGTTGCCTTTCGCCGGCGGATCGATCAAGTGGCCGTCGCCTACCCCGCCGATCACCTTTGAACCCCGGCCGCCTGCTCGGCGGCGCCGAACCGGCCACCGCCACCGGGATGTCAGGCGCGGGGCGGGCGCGTTGCGGTGTCCAGGTAGAAGGAGTCGATGCTCTGGACGGCCTGCTCGAACTCCTCCAGGTTGACGGGCTTCGTCACGTAGGCGTTGGCGTGGCTGGTGTACGCGCCGGCGACGTCGTCGGGCGCGGAGGACGTGGTGAGGACGACGACGGGGATGGTCCGCAAGTCGGCGTCGTTCTTCAGGATGCGGAGCAGGTCACGGCCGTTCATGCGGGGCATGTTCAGGTCGAGCACGATGAGGTCGGGGCGCGGGCTGTCGGGGTTGCGCAGGTGTTCCAGGGCGGCGACGCCGTCGGTGGCCTGGACGAGGTTGCGGGCCCCGCGCTCGGCGAGGGCCTCCTCGATGAGCATGGCGTCGGCGATGTCGTCTTCCACGAGCAGGACATCGATCGGGCGGGCGGGGGCGTTCATCGTCAGTTGCTCCGTGGATGCTTCGTCGGTGTGGTTGAAGAGCCCCGGCCAGCGGCGGCGGGCGCCCTGGCGGGTCATGCCGCATGCGCGGCCGATCTGGGGGTATCCGGCTCCTGCACGCGCGGCATCCGCGGCCGCCGCGCGTTGCAGACGTTCTGCGGCCGCTTGAAGGTGGTCCAGTACGTGCAGGCGTGCCAGCGCCTGCGCACGGTCGTCCGCTGCCGGGTGGGAGAGGTCCTTCTGCAGCTGGAGGGTCAGGCGCCGGGCGAGGTCGGCGACAGCCGCGTCGGCGACGGCAGCCGTCTCCTTCGGGGTGGTCCGCAGGTGGAAGTTCTTGCCCGGCATACCCCGCACCCTAGGCCCCCGACCCGATGGGCGACAACAATTGTTGTCCGATGCCCTTTACAGTGAGCGCTGCGCCATCTGTTCAAGGGTGCCGTTTCGGAAGGGAATCAGAGGATGACCGGCATGACGAGGCCGCCGCGTACGCCGAGGTTCTCCGCGTGGACGACCCGGCGGTGGCTCCGCGTCGGGGTGGCGGTGTCGCTGGTGGTGCTGGCCGTGCTCGGTGTGACCGGAGCGTGGGTGCTGGGGCGTACGGCGAGGATCAGCAACGAGCTCGTGGACGTACGGTCCCCCGCGCTGTCGACCGCGTTCCGTCTGGAATCGGCCCTCCTCAACCAGGAAACCGGTATCCGCGGCTACGGCCTCACCGGAACCCCGGAGTTCCTGGAGCCGTACCGGCGGGGGCTCACGGACGAGAACACGTACGCCGCGCAGCTCGCGCAACTCCTGCGCGGCGACTCCCGCGCGCTCGACGACCTGAAGAGCGTCCAGGACGCGCTGTCCACGTGGCAGGAGAGGATCGCCCGCCCCGTCGCCGCCTCCCCACCCGGGGCGCCCTCTCCCCTGGCCATCGAACGCGCCGCCGAGGCGAAGGCGGCGTTCGACGCCCTGCGTCAGGCCATGGGCGACCAGCAGGAACGGTTGCGCGCGGAGCGGGCCCGGACACGGGCCGACCTCGCCGCCACGATGAGGCTGCGGAACTGGGTGTTCGCGGCGATCGCCGTCGTGATCGCCCTGCTGGCCGGGCTGGTGTTCGAAGGCCTGCGCCGCGGCATCACCCGGCCGCTCGAGCAGCTGGGGGCGGACGCCCGCACCGTCGCCGAAGGTGACTTCGGCCATCCCATCTCCTCGGCCGGTCCGGCGGACCTGCGGCGTCTGAGCGGCGAGATCGACTTCATGCGCCGCCGGCTGTTGCGCGAGCTGGCCTTCAGCGAGGAGGCCCGGCTGCGCCTGGACGCGCAGACCGCCGACCTGCAGCGGTCCAACGCCGAGCTGGAGCAGTTCGCGTACGTGGCCTCCCACGACCTGCAGGAGCCGCTGCGCAAGGTCTCCAGCTTCACGCAGCTCCTCCAGCGGCGCTACGGAGGGCAGCTCGACGCCAAGGCGGACCAGTACATCGGCATCGCGGTCGACGGCGCCAACCGCATGCAGACCCTCATCAACGACCTTCTCGACTTCTCCCGGGTGGGCCGCGTCCACCACGCTCCCGAAAAGGTCGACCTCGACCACGTCATGGAACGGACCTTGTCCGCACTGAGCGTCGGCATCGAGGAGGCGGGCGCGTCGATCACGCACGATCCGCTCCCGACCCTGGTCGCCGATCCCACCCAGATGGGCATGCTCTGGCAGAACCTGATCGGCAACGCGGTCAAGTTCCGCCGTCCGGACCTGGCACCGGAGATCCGTGTCGCCGTGGCCCGGGAGGGGGAGCTGTGGCGGTTCACGGTGACCGACAACGGCATCGGCATCGCTCCCGAGTACGCCGACAAGGTGTTCGTGATCTTCCAGCGGCTCCACACCAAGGACGTCTATCCCGGAAGCGGAATCGGCCTGGCGATGTGCAAGAAGATCGTCGAGTTCCACGGCGGCGACATCGCCGTCGACCCGGAGTACCGGGACGGGACGCGCATCAGCTTCACCCTCGCCTCCGAGCCTCCCCCGGCGCTGTCCCCGTCCACCATCGCGGAAGCGACCCGGGCCGCCGCGGAGCCGGCGCCATGACCGCGACCCTCCCCCACGTCAGCGGCATCGCCGCGAACGAACCGGTCTACCGCATCCTCCTCATCGAGGACGACGCCGCCGACGCCCTACTCGTGGAGGAGCTCCTCCACGACACCGAGCTGCGCTTCGAGCTCGCCATCAGCACCTCGCTCGCCGGAGCCCGCTCGGAACTCGCAGCCCTCGCCTTCGACTGCATCCTCCTCGACCTGCACCTGCCCGACGTGTCGGGCACCGACGCGGTCACCACCGTCCGCGCCATGGCCCCGCACACCGCGGTGATCGTCCTGACCGGCCTGTCCGAGAAGCAGGCGGGCTCCGAGGCGATGGCCGCCGGGGCCCAGGACTACCTCGTCAAGGGCAAGGTCGAAGCCGACCTGCTGCGCCGCACGGTCCGCTACGCCGTCTACCGGAGCCACGCCGAGCGCGCGGCGGCCGAAGCCCAGTCGGCCCGGCAGCGGGCGGAGGAGAACGCCCGCCTGGAACGCGGACTGCTGCCGCGGCCCCTCCTCGACACCTCCACGGTCACGGTGACCACCCGCTACCTGCCCGGCGCCGAACAGGCCCTGCTCGGCGGCGACTTCCTCGACGTCGTCGAAGGTGACGGAGGACTGCTGCACGCCGTCGTCGGTGACGTCAGCGGACACGGCCCCGACGCCGCGGCCCTCGGTGTCTGCCTGCGCATCGCCTGGCGCTCGCTCGTCCTGGCCGGACACCACGGCACGGAACTGCTGCACCTGATGGAACGCCTGCTGGTGGCGGAGCGCGGCACCCAGCCCCTCTTCGCCACCTGCACGCTCCTCACCCTCGACCAGAAGGCCTCCACTGCCACCCTCTACCTGGCGGGCCACCACGAGCCCCTGCTCACCACCGTGGAGGAGACCCTGGAGGTGCCCGCCGAGCACGGCATCGCACTCGGCATAGTTCCCGGCCACGGCGAGTGGCCCGCCACGGTCATCTCCCTCCCGGACGCCGGAGCGCTCACCCTCTACACCGACGGCCTCACCGAGGGGCACAACGGTGACGCCGGCGGCCGGCTGGGCATCGAGGGGCTCCTGCCCCTGATCAACACCACACCGTCCGCGGACCCGGCAGCGCACCTGGACAGCCTCATCCGCCAGACCAGAGCGCTCAACGCCGGAAGACACACCGACGACCTGGCCGTACTCCGCCTCGGCTGGGATTTCCGCTAGGTGGCTCGGGTCAGTCGGTCGGCTCTTGGGGCTTGGCGTTGCCCGGGCCGGGGGCCGGCTGCTCGCCCTCCTCGCTCCTGCCCTTCGCGGGGTCCTCGCGCCGGGGCCGTCCGGCCGCGGCGCCCGGGAGGTCGGGGGCGCGGGGGCCGACGGGCGGCAGGTCAGGTGTGACGGCGTCGCGTTTCTCCGGTACGCGATTCGGAAGTTCAGGCTCCGACGGGGCACTGTGCATGACAGGTCTCCTTGCACGCGGGGTCGAACGGGGCAGGAGGGGAAGACAGCGAGCGGTTGCCTGTCGTCCTTCGCATTCCGCCTGCCCCGCCCTCGGCACCTCACTCACGCAAGGGGGAGGCACCGCGAAGGAGTGGGAGACAGCTTGGCCGGCAGCAGCGGGATCGCGGCGATCCCGGACGCCACGTGCAGCCCCTGGGTGAGCCGGTAGCCCCAGGAGGGACGGCTCGGCCGACGGGCGGGCGGGCGGGCGGGCGGCGATGGTGCCCGCGTGGAACGGCGTCAGGCCCGGAGCCTGGCCGCCGCCAAGGCGTTCTTGACCTCCTGCACCACGCGGGCCGCGTCCTCGGCGTTGTTCACCACATCGGTGTGGTTCATGTCGATGATGAGGACTTCGCTGGCCGAGTAGTGCTTGTGCACCCAGTCGTCGTAGCCGGACCACAGCGTCCGGTAGTACTCGACGAGGCTCTCGTCCTGCTCGAAATCGCGGCCCCGGAGCCCGATGCGATGCAGCACCGTCTCGAAGTCCGCCTTGAGGTAGACCATGAGATCGGGTGCCTTGCGGTACGGCAGGCCGTCGATCTCGCGCATCATCTCGTTGAGCAGTCCGTCGTACACCTGCATCTCGAGGGAGCTGATCCGGCCCAGGTCGTGGTTGACCTTGGCGAAGTACCAGTCCTCGTAGATGGACCGGTCGAGGACGTTGTCGCCCTGCTTGTACGCCTCCTTGATCGAGGCGAACCGTGTCTGCAGGAAGTAGAGCTGGAGCAGGAAGGGGTAGCGCTTCGCCTGGATCTCCTCGGGGCTCGCCGTGTAGAAGAGCGGGAGGATCGGATTGTCTGCGACGCTCTCGTAGAAGACTTCGCTGCCCAGCTCCTTGGCGAGCAGTTCGGCAACGCTCGTCTTGCCGATCCCGATCATGCCTCCGACGCAGATCACCGACATACCTCACTTCTCCCTGGGGTTTCTTCTGATCGCGGGCGGGTGGGCCGGACACCCCACACCGCTGAGACGTGTGCCGGCGGTCATCGGATTCCCAAAGATCTTCATGATCGGCGCCATGTGGTCCCTGTCCCGGACCGAGGCCCTGGCCCGGGCCCCCCTCCGCGACCGGCCGGACCGACCGACCGTTCCGCAGTTGCCACGCACGGCGAATCTCCGCCCCGCAACCGCCTCGAAGTTTAGACGACGCGCCGCCCCACCCCGGGCCGAGCGCCGGCCTGCTCGCGATTCAGGCCGCGCGGATGCCGTCGCAGGCGATCGGCAGGTGGCGCGGGCCGGGCAGGACCGCGTTGTGGCGATACGGCGGCGGGTCCTCCGGCAGTCACGGGTTCTCCAGCCGGCAGCTCACCTCGCTCAGCGCCAGCTGCGCCTCCAGGCGTGCCAGCGGGGCCCCGAAGCAGCTGTGGGTCCTCGCGCAGCCGTTGGAGGAAGTCCGGGCGGAGCCCATGAAGGGCGGGCGACTGAGCCCGAGGGCCGACCCGGCGGCCCCGACGGGCGGTCCACCGCATCTCCCCGCCCAAGTGCCGCACATGTTTTCGGACACGCGCCAGGGTGATAACCATCCCAACATTGCGCGCACGCCAGCTGGGGGCGTCATGAAGTACGACCTGTCCGGTCGCCTGGTGATGGGGATCGCCTCTAGCGCCCTGTTCGACCTCACCGACTGCGACGCGGTGTTCCGCGAGCAGGGAGAGGACGCGTACCGGTCTCACCAAGAGGCTCACGTGGACGTGGTCTTGGCCAAGGGTGCGGCCTTCCCGTTCGTCCGGCGCCTGCTGTCGTTGAACGACCTCGCGGACCCGTCCGATCCGTTGGTCGAGGTCATCATCCTGTCGCGGAACGACCCGGACACCGGGCTACGGGTCATGCGTTCGATCCAAGCGCACGGCCTGCGCATCAGTCGGGCCGTCTTTCGCCAGGGTCGTTCGCCCCACCGGTTCATGCCGGCGCTGAACATGTCGTTGTTCCTGTCGGCCAATGAGGCTGACGTGCGTGAAGCGGTGGCAGACGGACTACCGGCGGGGCACGTACTCGAGACCGCACGGGTGGACGACGAGACCGACCCCGAGCTCCGCATCGCCTTCGACTTCGACGGGGTGCTGGCGGGTGACTCCGCCGAGCGGATCTTCCAGGGGGCCGGCCTCGACGCGTTCCGTGCGCACGAGGTCCGCAATGCGACCACGCCTCACGATCCAGGCCCGCTGGGCGAGTTCCTCGCCGGCATCAACCGCATCCAGCGCCGTGAGGAGGACGAGCGCCGCAGGAATCCCGGATACCAGCCCCGCCTCCGGGTGTCCCTGGTCACCGCTCGGGACGCCCCCACCCATGAGCGCGCCCTGCTGAGCCTCAAGCGGTGGGGGCTACTGGTCAACGACGCCTTCTTCCTCGGCGGCGTCGACAAGGCCGCCGTCATGGGCGTCCTGGATCCACACGTGTTCTTCGACGACCAGGTCTCCCACCTGAAGGGCACCGCGCCGGCCACCCCCAGCGTTCACATACCGTTCGGAGTCGTCAACGCGCCCTCATGAGGGCAGCATCCCGGGCGATGATGCCGTGACCGGGACAACGGGCGCAGCTGGTCGGGACCGACCCGGCTCCACACCTGGTACATGTCCCGCCAGGCGTCCCCGTCAGCCGCCGCGAATCCCGCCAGCCCGGCCGAGGTCTCTTCCACGCGGCGCTCCAGTACGGCGCACCGGCCGTCCTTCAGCGGGTGGGCCAGTACGGACGGGGCGTGGCTCCATCGCAGGCCTTCGGCGGCGAGGTCGGGTGGGCGAGGACCGGGGAGGCGGCGGCCAGGGGGTAGAAGGCGCTGAAGAGGTCGAGACGTAGTCGGGGTGGACGCCTCGGTCACTGCGTACCGCGCCTCCGGGCTCCGGCTGTGCCTCCAGGACTTCCACGCTCCAGCCGGCGTCGACCAGCAGGTTCGCGGCCACCAGCCCGTTCGGGCCCGCGCCGATCACCACCGCGTCAGGCATGGCGGGCCGTGACGTGATCGTGTTCCACGATCCTGGCCAGGCGGGCCAGCATGCCTCGATGCCGGAGCTGGAGCAGGACTTCGACGGCGGGGTTGTGCAGGGTGCCGCCGATGCCGCGCAGGGGGTGCTCGTCGCAGACGACGAGGGTCTCCTCGCCCCACGGCCGGAGCTGGAGGAAGATCCTCGCCGTGCCCAGAGCCTTGAACGACGCCTCCAGCTCCAGCTCGCGGCCGGGGTCCCGGTGGCGTACGGTCGTCACCCCTTCGGTCGACCAGGGGCCCAGCCGCACGGTGTAGCGGAGCCGGGATCCGACATCCGGCCAGAGCTGATCGAGCGGTGTGGACTCGGACGGGCCCACCACCCACTCCCCGTACCGGGTCGGATCGGCGAGCACCGACCACACCGCCTGGGGGGACCGACGGATCAGCTGGTTTCGGACGGCCATGAGAGAAGTCCTTCTACCGGAGCAGACGGGGGTGCCGGGCCCGCGCGCTGAACCGCGCGCCGGCCGCATGTGCTTGCCTCGGCCGGCGGTCCCTTGCCCGGCGGGCCGTACGGGACGCCGCGCTATCCGGCGCTGCGCTTGCCGGGCGGGTCCTGAGGATCCACGCCCGTCGTGGCGGAAGCGTCCTTCGTCCCGCTGGGCCGCTGCGACCGGCCCCGGGAACCCAGGTCGTGCATGCCCTTCTCCCCAGAGCCCTTGCTCTGGTCCTCGCCTCGCTTGCCGTGGCTCTTCACCGGTTTGCCGTGGGGGTTTCCGGCTTCTTCCTTGGAAACGGTCCGGCCGGGGCCCTTTTCCGGGGCGTACTCGTCCGGATGGAAGGAACGGTGAGCGCTCGGGTTGTCCTGCTGACGGGTCTCGTCCACATCCGGCGACCAGCCGTGCTGCTTGGTGCCCTCGTGGCGACTCGGCCCCTCGCCGTGGGCGGGCTGGGACGGCTTCGGCTGCTTGGTCATGGCCTGGCCTGCTGTCTGTCTCGGGGTGGGCGCACTGGTTCAAGCGCCCTACCGCTGGTTCTGCCATCCTCCCACCGTTCGCCCGAGCGGTCGCGTCGGCTCCGGAGGGCCCGGGGCGGGCGGCTGTGGCGCGCCTTGAGGCCGGCCGGTCTTTCGGCAGCATCCGATGCCGGATGTGCTGCGCCTGCCCCTCTGGGGCAGCCGCGCCCTGCTGGGCGTCCTCGCGGTCTGCTGGGCCGAGCGGCACGAAGGGGGCGTCACCGAACGGCGAACGGGCCACTCTGACCGCCGCGGCCGGTTACATCGCGCAGGCGGTGGAGCGCGCCCTCTACCTCGACGAACGCATCTCCGTGGCCCGGCAGCTACAGGAAGCCATGCTCACCGATCTTCCCCTCACCGACCGCGTCGAGATCAGCGCCCTGTACCAGCCTGCCGCGGACAGTGAAGTGACCGGTGGGGACTGGTACGACGCCCACCACCTGCCGTCCGCCTTGCGAGGCGGTGAGCCCGGAGCGCTCATGGTCACGGTGGGCGACATACCGGCCACGACATGCCCGCCGCCACGATCACGCGCCAGATCCGCAGCATGCTGCGGCAGGCCACGCTCGACCACCCGCCGTACAGCGCCGCCACCGCGCTGACCGCCCTCGACGCGGCGTGCTCGGTCCTGCCGATAGACGCCGGCAGCACACTGGTGCATGCCCCCCTCGACCTCGCCGACGGCCGTCCCGGCTGGACGCTGACCTGGTCCAATGCCGGCCACCCGCCGCTGCGTCTCGTAGGCAGGCGCCGCGAGGGCGGACTGCTTGGTCATCGCGGCGAGGTCTGCAGCAGTCACTCGGGGGCCGTTCTCCTGCGCCCAGGCCCGCAGTTTCACGTAGCCCCGGCAGTGGGTTCCAGGTCGAAGACAGGCACCAGTTCAAGCAGGGCCCGAACGTGAGACGCCGGCACCATCTTCGGACTCACCCAGATCTGAGCAATCGCCCGGGCCAGCGGGTACTCCTGGATCATGCGGTTGGCGTCGGACTCGCTCAGGCCGATCTCTTCGCAGTACTGCGGCCAGGTGCAACCCCCATGGCGATACAACCTGCGGTCTCGCACCGCGTGCAGCGCCACTCCCCGCATCCACTGGGCCTGATCCGCATTGGCGAACGCGCGCTCGCAGCGGTCCAGCTCGTCCAGCTCGTCCAGTTCGTCCGCAGAAAGCTCCCCCGATGCATCCACGGCCTCGGTCGACGGCAGGAGGTCCGGCGTGAAGGGCTGCGGACGCTGAGCAACCTGCGTCACCGGTGTAGCGGGCGGTGCGGCCAGCGTGACCGCGGCGCCGCCACTCATCTCGGGCGTGCCCGCGGTCTCGGCTGCCGCAGCGTGTGCCTCCACCTCCCGGGCCTCGCGTGCCTTTCGGCGGCGCTCCTGCTCAACCTCGGGGCTAGGAGAGACCGCGCCGCCGCAGCCCTCGGCCTCGGCCGTCCGGGCCAGGCAGAGGTCCTGGCCCGCCTGCGGGAGGCGGCCACTCGGTTGGCGGGAGACTTCGTTCTGATCTTCACCCCAGAGGGACACCCCTACGAGCCGCTCTTCGCGCCCTGAAACGTGCCGCAGGCTCAAGCCGCGGTGAGACCCGCTGAGGAGGCTGAACCTCAAGGGTTCGCCGATCACGTATGAGTGCCCATAGAACGTGAGGCGTCGGCGGGCGAGGGCGAGGATCGCCTGCTTGTGGCTCTTGCCCTCGGATCGTTTGCGGTCGTAGAAGGTCTTCGAGGTGGGGCAGAAGCGGGCGGCAATCTGGGCGGAGAGGTAAACGACGCGCAGGAGCCGGCGGTGATAGCGGTGTGGTCGGCGCATGTTGCCGCTGATCCGGCCTGAGTCCCGCGGGACCGGTGCGAGGCCGGCGACTCCGGCAAGGCGTCCCGCACTGCCGAAGGCGTCCATGTCCCCGCCGGTCCAGGCGATGAACTCCGCCCCCAACAGCGGGCCCATACCGGGCATGCTGGTGATCACTTGCGCGTCTCGGTGCTCACGGAAGCGGGCCGCGATCTTCAGGTCCATGCCCGCGATCTCTGCGTCGAGTGCCAGCACGGCCTTGGCCAGGGGGCAGACCGCAGCGGCGGCTGTGGTCTCGCCTGCGACGGCTGTGTGCTGGGCCTGTGCCGCGGCGACGGCGGCGTCTGCCGGCCTGGGTGCCGCGTACTTTCCGGTTCCTCAACCAGCTCGACAGCCGGTTCGTACCGATCCGGCGAAGTGCGGCCGGGGTCTGGTATCCGGTCAGCAGGACGAGGGCGCCCTTGGAGGCGGCGTAGTCGAACGCCCGCTCCAGGGCGGGGAAGTACTCCAGCAGCTGGGCTCGAAGTCGGTTGATGGCCCGGGTGCGGTCGGCGGCCAGGTCGTAGCGGCGGGCGGTCAAAATCTTTAGGTCCACCGCGATCTCGTCCCACTCTTGCAGCGGCTGCAGGTCTCGGCGCATCCGGGCCTGGTCGGCGATGGCGTAGGCGTTCTTGGCGTCGGTTTTGCCGTCTCCTCGGTAGCTTCGGGAGGCGTGGTGAACGGTGCGGCCGGGGATGTAGAGAAGCCGTTGGCCGTGACTGGCGAGCAAGGCGATGAGCAGGGCGGCTCCGCCCGCGTTCAGGTCGACTGCCCAGGTCACCGGGTCGTCCAGCCAGTGCGAGGACGTCGCCTATCAGCTCCAAGAGCTCAGCCTCGTTGTTGGGAACCCGGCGCGAGAGAACTTTCGTCCCATCTGTATCGATCACCGTGCAGTGATGCGCGGCCTTGCCGGCATCCGTCCCCGCCCAGAGCTCGGGCACCGAGCCTCCCTTGTCGATCGGTTGACTGGACCCTCCAGACGACCACGCCGACGTGTCCTTACGAAGCGATCTTCGTTCGCTCATCCCAATGAGTGGCCGTGTCGTCGCGGGGCACTGGGCGGCCAATCAGTCAAAGCCACACCTACGGCATGAGCGTTTTCAGCCACACCCAAACCCCCGGGTCTCTCGATCGTACGAAGGACCGGAATCAACCCGCCAACACGGTAAGGAGCGCTTCAGTTGGCGTAGTTCGCCAACTGAAGCGCTCAATCTGTCGGGGTCGCACCTGGGGACGCCGGGCCTGCCTCAGGCGAGCCCTACCAATTCGGCGATCGTCCCACCGAGCACCCGGTCGCGTATCTCGCCCGGGCTGGTGACCCGCTCCACCATCGCCCGGGCCAAGACCGGGTCGCCGTACGGGGCGTCCGAGCCGAACAGGATCCGGTCCGGGATCTCGTTGATGGCCAGCCGGACCGCGAAAACGATGTTGGCGGTGGACAGCTCCAGATACATGTTCGGCGTGCCCCGAACCAGCTCGACAGCCTGCATCCAGTTCAGCCCTCCGAGCTGGCTGACCACCAGCGGAACCTTCGGATACCGGCCGGCGAGCGCCGACAGGGTTACCAGATCGTCCGCCGTGGTCGGGGCGGATCCGTGCACGACCACGGGCAGCCCGCCGTGATCGGACGCCGCCCGGAGCACCGGTTCGATCACCCCTGCCCGTCCGGGCGGCGGCGTCAGCTCGCCGATCCCGTGCAGCCCACGCCCAACGACCTCGCGTTCCACGATCGCGGCAATTTGCTCTGGCTCCAGGTCCAGCGGTACGGATAGGAAGCCGATGAACCGCTCCGGCCATGCGGCGAGTGCGGCGTCCAGTTCCCGCCACGCGTCGCGATACCCCTCGGCCGTGCCGGCCCGACCCCCGATGGCCTCGTCCAGGATCGCCATCTCCCGCCGCAGCGAGGCAAGGTCACCAGCCCGCTCCGGATGTGGGCGGGTGGCGAACAGCACGGCACAGTCCACCCCGGCCTCGTCCAGCACCCCCACATGTGCCTCGACCGGATCGTGGACGTGGCTGTGTGCATCGATGATCAATGACCACTCCATCCTTGATGATCGGCCCGGAATGCGGCCGACCAGTGCACTGTTGCTCCCTGACACGGTGGCAAGGTCAAGCTGGAAGGAGCCGGTCAGTGCTGATCGGTGAGCTGTCACGTCGCACAGGAGTCAGCGAGCGGCTGTTGCGCTACTACGAGCGGATGGAGCTGATCCACTCGGAGCGCCGCACCAACGGCTATCGCGAGTACGACAACCCGACGGTGGAGACGGTGCGGCGCATCCGCGCCCTGCTGGCCGCCGGACTGCCCACCCGCATCATCCGCCAGATCCTGCCCTGCACCTTTGACGAGGCGGCACTGCGCCCCTGCCCCGGCGTCCTCACCAGCCTCCGCGACCAGCTGAACGTCCTCGATCAACGTGCCGCCGACCTGGAGACCGCCCGCCGCCTTCTACGCCAGACGATCACCGCCACCGAGAACGAAGCAAAGTAAGACCGGAGGTCGGGCGCCCCAGTTCCGTGCAGCGCTGAGCTTTCGCAGGTGAGAACCGTAATCACCCCCTCGTCCGCCAACCGAAACGCTTCGGCCCGCCAAGTCGGACGCTCATCCGCCAACTGCGGCGGTCAGTCACATCTGACCGCGCCATAACACCCGTTTGCCGTAGCCGACGGCCCACCCGCGAGCTCAGAACGCCATGAGAGGCCACGTGCGGGCCTCCCAGGTGATCACAGGTCGGATCCCATACCGGGTGCGCCGACTTCGTCGACTGAAGGGCCCATTCTGGGCGTCGCTTTTCGGGTGTTGATCGGCGAATTGCCGGATTGAAGGCCGGAGTGATGTCCTGTCTCATCGAAGATGCACCGGTCTCACTGCTTCACTCCAGCTTGCACTCGGCTAGTAAGCCGGTCTCACGCGTGGCGACCATGGTGCCGAAATCATTTGGTCGGCACGAGGTTGTCGCCACGCCCGTCTCAAGGATCCCAAGCTTGCCTCAGTCATGAGTTCACGGGGTTCTGGCGGCCACGGCCCGTCACACCGTCATCGCTGCTCGAGCGGCGTGGATATTCTCCCGGTGTGAAGATCATTACTGGTGTCGCGGTCGGGGTGGGATTCGGGGCAGCCACCTCGCTCGTCAACGCGCTCTCCTCCGCGTACTCGGCCCTCGGGACCCCCATAGCGGGCACCCTCTGGGCCGGCGCCGCCAAGGTACTCAGCCTGCTGATGGACGCTGGCTGGGCATGGGCCGCGCTCGCGGTGGCAACGGGCTGGCGGGCCAGGACATGGGCCAGAGGCGCGCTGGTCGGCGCTCTGGCGCTGATCTCGGCCACAGCGGCGTACTACGTGACGGACGCCTTTGCCCGAGATGAACCGCTGGCCTGGTACGAGTCGGATCTGGCCCTGTGGTGGGCGGCAAGCGTGCTGTTCGGAACGGTCCTGGGCGTGGTGGGCGCAGTCATCAGGCGCCCTGGGCCAATCGGTTTGCTCGCCGCGTTGACGGTGCCGGTTGGTGCTGCCGTGCAGATGATCTTGATGCCGCCCCGGCCGCACATGACCCTGACCCCGGGAATCGTCCTGGCCGAGGCCATGGTCTGGACGGCCGCAGCGATCGGTGCCGGCTGGGCCGTCTACCGATTCCGGACAGCAAGGCAGGCAACCCGGACCTCATAGCAAACAGCGGGGATACACGTCTTGGTCATGAACGAGCTAACGCCCGTGCTCCTCGAGGTTTCGGCTCCGCGCTGCCGAAACTCGTGAACAATCCGATGCCGCCTCAGTGTTTTGGTGACTCCCGAACCGCTGTCGAAGTGCTGCCCGATCTCCGAACTCAGCAATACGTTTCTTGCCACTGACGGGCCGTTCCCAGCGGTGCCCAACAAACGTTGCTGGCTCCCGGCGACAAAGCCACGCGGCCATCGGCCCGTAGCTGGAGGTGCTGCCCGTCTGGAGTGATGAGGCCGTTCAGCCTCCGGCCGGATAGCTGAACAGGCGGTTGTCGTCGAGCACGAGGCCGGCGTATTCGTTCACGAGAAGCGGTGCGGCCTCGGGCTTGGTGGGCATGTCGGCGCCAGTCCGCGCGTCCAGAACGACAGGGCCGCCTACTCCCCGGCCGTAGACCCGTCAGTGCCACACCGTGGTCACGGTTGGGGAGTGCGGCCCTGGTCGCCGTCCTTGAGCGCCCACAGCAGCTTGCCGGTGGCCGCGTCCACGGCCACGACCGCGAAACCGTGCGTGCACACCAGCGTCTGGCCGCGGTCGTGGGTGCAGCTCATCGCGCGCATCCCCGGCGGCATGGTGGCGCGGGCCTTCCCGCTGGTCACGTCCAGCAGCTGGTCGCCTTTGGCACCCGCCGCAGGGTGGTCACCCGCCGAAACATGGCGGTGAGTTCATCTTCGGACGGCCTCAGCTTCTGCAGCAGCTGCGTCCCAGGCTCAGTTCAAGCGGCGGACTTGGCGGCCATCACCATCCGCCAGGTCTTGCGGCCACCGACGCCTGCGGCCGTCAACGCCATGGCCGTAAAGAAGACAACGAAAATCGAGCTCTTGCAGTTGGCAGCGGTTGCCGCCATCAACACACAGACCACCCAGTCGACCCAGGTCCGCTTCAACACGTCATCAACCGGCTCATCATCCCCTCCTGCCGGGATGATAGGTCACGCTCAAGCCGCAGCCGCCGACGACCAGCTCGACGAACCGGCCGTGTGCAAGCTCCCCCAGTCCTTGGCCAGGCGAGCTGGGCTCCCCCTGCGGGGTCCGCACGGTGTGAAGGGCGACGCCGTCACCCATTCCCTGGCGAAGCCGAACGCGCGCCCGCACAAGGTGCAGCAGTGGGCCGAGCACAAGGACTCCCGCACCACCCAGCTCTACAACCGACGCAAGGAACTGCTCGACGACAGCCCCGGATACAGCCTTGGCGCCGACATCGTTGGCGCCTTGGTTCACGGCCAGGACTGACGTGTCTGTCCCATGTGCACCCATGGGCGCTCATGACGAGCACAGCCCAGTCCGTTCCGGCCTCCCATGCCCTCCTGTACGGCACGGGCGCGCGCCTGTTCGGACCTCGGCGACGAGGGCCGGGCACCTCGACTCCAGGGTGCCCGGCCCTCGTCGTCTGAGCCGTCATCGCAGCTGAGATCGGTCGTAGGCGACCATCACGGCCCCACCCTGATCGTCAGGTGCGGTCGCACATCCGGGTCACGGGGCCGTCACTGTTTGTGTCGATGAGGGCGTCGGAGACCTCGTCTTGGCCGATCTTGTTCCACAGCGCGGTGGGCTTGCCATCGCGCGGGGAGGTTCTCTCGACGCCGAGCTGCACGCCGCCCTGGCCGCTTTCGACGCTGCGGCCGCTCGGCGTGAGGCCCTCGAGGACCTGGACGAAGACGTCCTCGCCGAGGCCGCCGCCGAAGCGCGGGCCTTCGGCGCCGGCCCGGCGGCCGCCGTCGACGAGCTGGTGCGCGGCCTGCTCGGGTAGTTGGCCGACTGGCAGCAGTCGATCGGCGAGCTGGGCCGCGCGCTCACCACGGCAACTGAAGGCCGACCGCTACCCGGCTGGTCCGCCGACGCCGGCCGCACCGAGGACATCGGGTGGCGCCAGGCCCGCACCACGCTGCTCGAGGCCGTCGCACGCCACCACCACGCTCACCTGCTCGCCGCCATCGTCGAGCTCGGCGGCCAGCTGGAGCTCCCAGCTACCCGTAACGGGCGCTTCAGGGGCGCGGTCATCCCAGAAGGCTGCGCGGTCAGCGCCGGCCGCCGCCGATGCGGCGGTCGTCGGCCAGTGCGGTCAGCGGGCCGAACTCGCGGGCAAGCTGGTTCCACGTCAGAACCTCGCCACAGCGGGCCGGGAACTCCTTCGGGTTGAACTCGGGCATGGTCCAGGTGCCAGTGCCCCGGTCCCGCAGCCACAGGTCCCCGTCACCGTCGACCACAGTCGGCGGGACCGGTACGGGCTCGGCCTGATCGGTGGGCTCCCAGGTGACCCGGCCCGGGTGGGAAACGCGGCGCAGCTCGGTGGTGGCCAGCCGCGCGGCCAAGTCACGGGTGGACTCTTCGGCGTCCTTGACCGACTCGAGTCGGAATGCGTCGTCAAGTACGGGCAGGGCTGGATTCTTGCTGCGCTTTGAACTCATACGCTGACTACCTTCGGTGGGGGGCGTCACATCCGTTATGGCACCCCGTAGAGGAACACGGTATCCGAGGCGGGAGCCGGGCCGGCTACGACCACTGTCCAGGTGGAGGGGCTGGCACACCGGGCGGTGGGGCTAGGTGGTGAGCTGGTCCTGGACGTGGCGCAACCCGTGGTGGTAGCGCTCAGATATGGCGGTCCGGGTCTGAGAAGGTGAGGCCGCCGGGGGCGAGCGGACGTCGGGCCGGGGCGGGTGCGGGCTCGGGCTCGGTCTCGCTGGGCGGCTGGCGGAAGTCGGCGCCCTGCTCGACCGGCATCAGCCGGCGCCCACCCGCCTGGGCGGGTACGGGAGCGTCGGAAGCGGGCTCGGAGAAGGCGGGCAGCGAGAGCGGTCGACGGTCGGTCATGATGCCTAGTCTCCCAGGTCCGGCCCTGCGGGTAGGGCCAGGCCGCTATCAGCGGTGATAGTGCTCTAGCCCTGGCCAGCAGGGCCAGGCTGGTTGCAGCCCTCCGAGCTGGCTGACCACCAGCGGAACCGTCGGATACCGGCCGGCGAGCGCTGACAGCGTGCTCAGATCGTCCGCCGTGGTCGGGGCGGATCCGTGCACGACTACGGGCAGCCGACCGTGATCGACCGCCGCCTGGATCACCGGTTCAATCATCCCTGCCCGTCCGGGCGGCGGCGTCAGCTCGCCAACGCTAAGCCGGTGATCATGGACTTTTAGCACAAGCAGTCGGCTTTGTGCCGGAGTTCGATGGAAGATCCCTGACCGGCTGTGGACCTCATTAGCGTCAGGTTCATGCCAGTGGAGTTCTTAACCGACGAGCAGGCGGCCTCGTACGGGAAGTTCAATGAAGAGCCGACCCGGCCGGAGCTGGAGCGGTTCTTCTTCCTCGACGACGAGGACCGCAAGCTGATCGCGAAGCGGCGCGGTGACCACAGCTGGCTCGGGTTCGCGCTCCAGATGTGCACGGTGCGCTCCATCGGCCGGTTCCTCCCCGACGATCCGCTGGACGTTCCGTAGGTGGTGGTCGAGTACCTTGCGGGGCAGCTCGGCATCGAGGACGTCAGTTGCGTGAAGCAGTACACCGAGCGCAAGCCGACGGCGTACGAGCACGCGTGGGAGATTCGGGACGCCTACGCGTACCACGAGTACGACGATGCGCAGTGGGGGCGGAAGTTCCGTACGTTCCTGCACGGCCGCGCGTGGACGCATGCCGAGGGGCCGGTGGCTTTGTTCAATCAGGCGGTGGGTTGGTTGCGCCGTCATCGGGTGCTGCTGCCGGGGGTGTCGGTGCTGGCCCGGAAGGTGTCGGAGGTTCGTACGGTCGCGGAGAAGCGGCTGCACGCCACGGTCGCCAGGGCGGCGCACCGAGCGGACGCGGCGCTGCCCGGTGACCTGGTGGCAACCTGGTGACGCCGGAGGGTGCCCGGTTCTCGGAGTTGGAGCGGCTGCGCCGGCCGCCGACGCGGACGACGGGCACGGCCTTCGCGCGGTCGCTGGAGCGGGTCGATGAGATCGGCGCGTTGGCGAAGCTGTAGCGGCCGAGCAGGTTCAGGTTGCGGTGCTTGCGCGGGGACAGGCGCGCGATGTCCACCCCGGCCGCCGGCGCCCTGCGCCCGCTGCGAGACCCGGAAGCGCCGGAACTCGACGACGACGAGGACGGCACCGGCTGGAGAAGACCGCGAGAGCCCTCTGGCGCGTCCAGGGCGGGCTGCTCGATCGTGGGAAGAAGCGGAGGGCCGGGGAGGCCCGGGTGAGGGAGGGAACGGGCATGGCGCGACCCACGGAAGGCTCCAGGATAAGGAGCCGTTGCTGTTCTCCCGGGCGACGACTCGTGTGAGCTGGGCGGCGCAGTGAGAGGTCCGTGGGGAACGGCGGACGCCCTGCCCCGGCCGCTAAAGATGGCGCTCCGGCATATCGGCCGCCCAGACGATGTGCCGGGGACCGTCCTGGGCAGGCGGGATGCCGGGGAGGACCGCGGGTCGTGCCCCAGAGCGAAAGGAGTGTTCTGTGTTCGAGAACTTCGTCGCCAGGACGGTGGACACCGGCGAGGCATCTATCTTCGTCCGATACGGAGGAAAGGGCCCGCCCCTCCTGTTGTTGCACGGGCATCCCCGCACCTCGGCGACCTGGCACCGGGTCGCGCCCCTCTTGGTCCGGCGCGGCTTCACCGTCGTCTGTCCCGACCTCCGTGGGTACGGGCGCTCCCGCGGCCCCGCGCCCGCCGCCGACCACACACCGCACTCCAAGCGTGCCGTGGCCGGGGACCTGGTCAAGGTCATGCGGGCGCTTGGACACCAGCGCTTCGGGGTCGCGGGTCACGACCGTGGAGCGGCGGTGGCGCTCCGGCTGGTGCTGGACCATCCGTCTGCGGTGACCCGGGTGGCGTTTCTGGACGGCCTGCCTCTGAGCGAGCACCTGGCCCGTGCCGATGCCCGGTTCGCCACTGCGTGGTGGCACTGGTTCTTCTTTGCCCAGCCGGAGACACCCGAGCGTGTCATCAACGCGGACCCCGACGCCTGGTACCGCGGCGACCCCTCGGCGATGGGGCAGGAGAATTATGACGAGTGGCAGACCGCCACAAGGAATCCGGACGTCGTGCGCGCCATGCTGGAGGACTACCGCGCCGGGCTCACTGTGGATCGTCGCCACGAGGAGGAGGACCGGGACCGGGGGGCACGGATCGCGTGTTCAACCCTGGTTCTATGGTCCCTGCGGGACGACTTGGCGGACCTGTACGGCGATCCGCGCGCTATCTGGCGTGACTGGGCCGACGACGTCCGGGGCCAGGGCATCGATGCCGGCCACCATGTGGCCGAGGAAGCTCCCGGTCCGCTCTCCGAGGCCCTGGGTGACTTCTTTACCGCCGGGCTTGGTCCACCGCTTTAACGGTAGGTGTCATCCCACAGCCGAGGCGCTGTCCGAAGGGCTCCGTCGTCGATTTCGGATTCTGTGCGCCACACCCGGCGGCTTCCGCCGGGTGTGGCGCACAGTCACAACCGCGGCCCATGCCAGCGAGTGACTCGCACAAATGGTCGTATCTGCGAGACCCATGTCCCGTCTCAGTCGGCCTGGCCTCAATCAGATGACCTGGTCCGGTTCGCTCGTCGTCCCAGGTGATCTGGTTCCCTGACATTGCGAGCCGTCCGTTCTTGATGAAGAATTGATCGCCGCGAAGGCGGCCGGGACGCGTCCGGCACCTGCCCCCGAAGCTCCGCCGGCGTCGGCGGAGGTCGTCGACCTCATGGCCATGCTGGAAAGGCCCGTCCAAGACGCGAAGGCTACCCGCGGCGAGCCCGCCACCGTGCACCCGATGCCCGCCAACAAGAAGGACAAGACGGTGAAGACAGCCGGCGCGGCCGCCGCGAAGAACACGACGGCGAAGAAGGCGACAGCGAAGAGCAAGCCGCGCCGCACCGCCTGAACCGGCCGCCGGGCGATCGGGCGCCCCGTTCACTGGTGACACGGTTCCTCCAGCCGTTGCCGACCCCGCAGCCGTCCTGACCTGGGATTTCACGGAACTTCGGCCAGAGCCATTTTCAAGAAGCGTCATCGCCATCGCGCGGCATAGCGTGCACCGGAAGTACGTCACCGCGACGGAGGCCCCCAGGGCCGGTTGCGCCAGAGAACCGGATGGTCCTCGACCGGTACGGCGACTACGTCGTGGTGTTCGACGCCGACACCGACACGGTGCCCGTCTTCACCGCGCAGGGACAGTGGGCCGGCATGGCGGACAACCCCGACACCATCACCACCCTGATCGACATCCCTGCTCGCCCGCCACGGTGACCGTCCGCTGCCCGAACCGCTCCCCCGGATCAGCGACGGGCGGGCGGACCCGGCCGCCGGAGACGACGTCGCCGTGCTGGCGCTGCGCGTTCCCTGACGACGCTGCCCGGGGACAAATGGAATGTCCTCCGCAGTGGCTTGACGGTTTCCCGATCGGGGTAGGCGCCAGCCGTGTCCGGCGACTTTCATCGGGCGCGGATCCAAGGAGAATTCCATGATTCTCATCCTCGGGCTCATCCTTCTGATCGCCGCCCTCGTCGTCGGGTTGGCCGGGCTATTCGGCAATACCGGCGCGGGGCACGAGCTCGGCGTCGGCGGCGATTTCTCGATTTTTGGCTACCACGCGACCGGTTCGACCGGGTCCCTCTTTCTGAGCGGGATCATCGTGGGAGCCGTAGCACTCTTGGGTCTGACTCTGGTCATGATCGGCGTCCGTCGTTCGGCCCGTCGCTCGGCGCGGGCCCGACGCGAAGCCGGCACATCACGCCGTGAGGCCGCCGTCGTCGACCGCGAGCGGGGACGCGACGATCTGATCGAGGAACGCGACGACGCCCGCGCCGACACGGGCGCTCCGGTGGCCGAGACCCCTCGCCGTCGGGGCCACTGGTTCGGCCACCGAACCGCTCCGCGCTGAATGCGGCCCCCGCGGGCAACCCCCTGACCCGGCCAGGAGGGGGTTGCCCGGCTCCCCTACTCCTCACGCACGGGGCCGGCGGCCGGCTCACCGGCTCACACCCGGGGCCCCTGGTCGTCGGCGTTGCCGTCCGGTGTCTGCCACGAGTCCTCGCGGCCCCTGGCCACGGGATTCTGCTCGCCCGGCCGGGCGGGTGCCCGGCGACGCGCGCTGCGCCGGCTGCCGTACCAGAACGCGCCGATCAAAAGGACGACGACCACCACGCCGGCGAGCATGAGGAAGAGCGCTCCTTGGCCTTCGGCCGCAAGAATTTCGGTAGGAATCATGACGGTCGCCTACCCGGAATCGGCGGGCGTACGAGATTTTCCCTACCGGAATCCCGGCACTTCGGGGTGGCCGTCCGAAGCGGCGCGGGAGGGGTCCCGCCTCGCGGGCGGCCCGCCCGGGAGCGGGCCCGGGGCGCGGGCCCGCGGCGCGGGCGGTCAGCCCGGCCAGGTGCCCGTCACGCGACGGGTGGCCACGGCGCCCGAGCGGTCGACCGCGGCCTTGACCACGGCGAAGATGGCGCCCTGGATGGCGGCGGCGATCAGGATCTGCTTCCAGGAGCGGCCCTCGTCCGTGGCGCTCGGAGCGTCGCCCTCGCCTTCGACGATCTTCCACACCTGCTTGAACACGGCCCCCGCGATCATGCCGCTGGCGGCGCCGAGGGCCAGCCCGACGGGCTTGTAGGCGACCTTGGACGCTTTCATCGGCTTCGACGGCTGCGCCGCACCATCAGGAAGACGAGCAGCGCGGCGCCGGCCACGAGCAGCGGCGTGCGGTTGGCGCGTGCCACCCTCGCGGCCCGACCCGCCTTGTCCAGAACCTGCTCGGGCACCGTGTCGTTCACCAGCTGCGCCGCATGCATGGCCTGCGCACGGATCTGGCCGGCGACCACAGCGGTCTTTTCGGCGGCCTGCTGCTTGACCGCAGCCGCCTTTCCCTTCGCCTGTGCCTTGACATCGGCTTTGCCCGCCAGTGCCTCGATGGTCTGTCCGAGTTCGTCGCGGGTGCGCTCGACCTGCTCACGCAGCTCGTCGGGCGTAGGCGTGCCGACAGTGGTTCGGGGTTCGTTGCTCATCGGTGCGCTCTCTCCTTGATCTCGGCCAGGTCGGCCTTGACGCTGTCGATGGTCTGCTCCGGGACGGGGGCGCCGGCCTCGACGATCTGCTTCTTCCCGGCCATGGCGGTCACTGCGGCGATCACCGCCAGCACCGCCGTGACGATCAGGGCCGACGCCCACACCGGGAGTACCAGCGCGAGGGCTGCGATGCAGGTCGCCACCAGGGCCTGAGCTGCCAGGATTCCGAGCAGGCCCGCCGCGCCGAAGAGACCGCCGCCCTTCCCGAAGCGTTTCCCCTTCTGGGTCATTTCCGCCCGGGCCAGCTGCATCTCCTCGCGGACCAGCTCCGATATCTGCTGGGAAGCTCGCGAGACCAGCACGCTCACGGATTCATCGGTGCTGTGGGTCTGCCGCTCTATCGTGCTCATGCGGAGTGTCCCCCTTTACAATGCGCACGCGGTTGTCGTGGCGCGCCTACCCGGTAAACGGCCGAGCACCCATGCCGCGAGCAGAGGCTTGCGCACCGGGCAGCGCGGTCCTGTGCCGTCACCGCTCCATGCGGCGGCGGTCCTGGTCGCTCCAGGCGCGCGTTTCGCGGGGCTGGACATAGGGCTCCTCGTCTTCGGGCATCCCTCCGGCGATCGCCCGCCGACGGGCCAGTTCCGCGTCGAACTCGAGTCCGAGGAGGATCGCGAGGTTGGTGATCCACAGCCAGACCAGGAAGACGATCACACCGGCGACCGTGCCGTAGGTCTTGTTGTAGGAGGCGAAGTTCGCGACGTAGAACGCGAATCCGGCCGAGGCGACCATCCAGATCAGCAGGGCCAGGAAGCTGCCGGGCGTCACCCACCTGAATCCACGGCCCTTGGCGTTCGGCGCCGCCCAGTACAGCAGCGCGATCATGATCGTGACGAGGAGCACCAGGACCGGCCACTTCGCGATCGACCACGCCGTCAGGGCGCTGTCGCCGAGCCCCAGGGCGGTGCCCGCACGCCGGGCCAGGCCGCCGGTGAAGACGACGATCAGGCCGCCGGCGCAGGCGAGGACCATCAGTGTGACGGTGAGTGCCAGGCGCAGGGGCAGCACCTTCCACACCGGACGGCCCTCGGGGACGTCGTAGACGGCGTTCGCGGAGCGGATGAACGCGGCCACGTAGCCGGAGGCGGACCAGAGCGCCACGACGAGGCCGACGATCGCCATCAGCGACCCGACCCCGCTGCGACCCTGCAGCTGCTCGACCGCGTCTCTGATCACGTCCCGGGCGGAGCCGGGCGTCAGCTGCTGCACGTTGTCCAACAGCCGCGCGGTCGTCGACTCCCCGGCCAGGCCCAGCAGGGACACGAGGACCAGGAGTGCGGGGAAGAGCGCCAGCACCCCGTAGTAGGTCAAGGCGGCGGCGCGATCAGCCAGCTCGTCGTTGCGGAACTCCTTGACCGTGCCGCGCAGGACTGCTTTCCAGGAGCGTGCGGACAGGTCGGAAGGCTGGTCCGGGGCCCTCTCCTCGACCAGCTCGCTCGGGCCCGCGGGGGAGTCCCGCCCGGTGTCGGCACGATCACGGTCGCTGCCTTGAGCTCGGTTCGGTAGAGGTGTCATACCCGGCGGCTTTCCACCGCAGCGCCACTCATGCCCGTACCCCGGATCCGGTTTTTCCAGAGCCGGACGTTGCGGCGGAAGGAGCGGTAGAGGAAGCCCGACGCCGTCGCCATTAGGCCTGCGCCGCCACCCCGATGTCATGCGCGCCTACGGACCGCTCGCGATCCTGCCGTCGGTCGCTGGAGGCCCTTCGTGCGCTCACCCGGCCAGGTGTCCGATCCAGGAGGCAGGGACGCGCTTGCGCGATTTCCGCACCCGCGCTACGGGGCCAGGGGGATGAATCGCATCCCTTACGACATCAAAGAGAGGTGGGCGGGTAGCCGGACCCCATGGACCTCAACGATCACACTCCGCTCCGTGCTGTCGCGCTCGTCTGCACCCTCTCACCCTCGCCCGCGCCGTCAAGTTCCCAGCTGCTGGCCGAGCAGACGATGGCTGCCCTCGCCGAGCACGGACGGCAAGGCCGCCGCGGTCTGCGTCGTCGGCAACGAGGACGGCGCACACAAGGTCAGCGCCGACCTCTTCCAGGGCCTGAACGACGTCGGCTTCTCCCTCGCCCCCAACGCCGTCACCTACTGGGTCGGCGAAGCCATGCAGGACACCGACTACCAGGACCTCGACAAGACCCCCGAGAAGACCGCCGCCACCACGGCCACCTTGGCGGCGAACACCGCCCACCTCGCCCGCCGCCTCAAGGCAGCCCCTTACCCGGCGAGCTGACCTGCGGCCATCGGATACCTGGCGACCCCAAGGAGAACGATCATGACGAAGCAGCAGTCAACAGCCGACACCGCCAAGAACGAGCTGCCGGGTAAGCCCGGCCCGGAGTCTCCGCCTCTGAGCGAGCCGACGGAGCCCACGGAACCCCTTCCCCCCAAGCCCGACCAGGACGGACCCGAGACGGTGGGGCCGACCGGGCAGGCGACGGGAGCGGAGCAGGCGCGCGTGGCGCAGAGCGGTGCGTACCTGACGACTGCCCAAGGCACACGTCTGCCCGATACCGATCACTCCCTGAAGGCCGGACCGCGCGGCCCCGTCCTGCTCCAGGACCATCATCTGCGGGAGAGGATCACACACTTCGACCACGAGCGGATCCCGGAGCGGGTGGTCCACGCGCGGGGCGCTGCCGCGCACGGTGTCTTCCAGGGGTACGGCACGGCCGGTGACATCATCCACGCCGGCAAGCCGCATCCGGACCGCGAGATCCCGCAGGCCCAGAGCGCGCACGACACGTTCTGGGACTTCGTCTCCCTGCACACCGAAGCGACCCACCACACCCTGTGGAACATGTCCGACCGGGGCATCCCACGCTCCTACCGGATGATGGAAGGCTTCGGAGTCCACACCTTCCGCCTGGTCAACGCGGCCGACGAGAGCGTGCTCGTAAAGTTCCACTGGAAGCCGAAGCTCGGCGTGCACTCCCTCGTCTGGGAGGAAGCACAACTGATCAACGGCATGGACCCCGACTTCCACCGCCGCGACCTCTTCGACGCCATCGAATCCGGCGCGTTCCCGCAGTGGGAGCTGGGCATCCAGGTCTTCCCCGACACCCCGGAGCAGACCTTCGAGGGCATCGACCTCCTGGACCCCACCAAGATCGTGCCCGAGGAACTCTCACCCGTTCAGCCGATCGGTCTCATGACCCTGAACGCGAACACCAAGAACTACTTCGCCGAGACCGAGCAGGTCGCCTTCCACCCCGGCCACCTGGTCCCCGGCATCGACGTCACCGACGACCCGCTGCTCGCCGGCCGGCTCTTCTCCTACCTCGATACGCAGATCAGCCGGCTCGGCGGCCCCAACTTCGGCCAGATCCCCATCAACCGGCCCCACACCCCCGTCAACGACATGCTCCGCGACGGCATGCACCAGACCGCCGTCCACACCGGCGTCGCCCCCTACCACCCCAACAGCCTCGACGGCGGATGCCCCTTCCTCGCCGGAGCCGACACGGCCGCCTTCACCGAAACGCCCGTGAAGGTTCCGGCGGCGAGCAAGGTCCGCGAGGCCCCCGCCTCGTTCTCGGACCACTTCACCCAACCGCGGCTCTTCTGGCTCAGCATGACCCCGCCCGAACGCGAACACATCATCGCCGCCTACACCTTCGAACTGAACAAGTGCTACGAGCAAGCCATCAAGGAACGCACCCTCCAGGTCCTCGCGAACATCGACCCGCAGCTGTGCGAACAGGTCGCCACCGGCCTCGGCCTCCCCGCCCCCGCGGCCACCGAGCCGCTCGCCGAGCCCAACCCCAGCCCCGCCCTCTCCCAGACGGGCAGGACCTGGCCGACCGACGGCCGCGTCATCGGCATCATCGCCGACCCCGCCTGCGACCTGGACGGCGTACGTGACGCCCGCCAAGCCATCCTCGACACCGGCATGATGCCCCTCGTCATCGCCCCCACCGGCGGCACCCTCCACCCCGACGGCGGCGACCCGATCACCATCCAGCGGACCTTCACCACCGCCCGCTCCGTCGAGTTCGACGCCCTCCTCCTGGCCGGAGTACCCCAGGCGGGCGCAGATGCCTACGGCGCCCGCGACGCCAAGGCCGGCACCGCCCAGCCCCCGCAAGCCCCCGACCCGCGCGTCCTGCTGCTCGTCACCGAGGCGCACCGGCACGGCAAGGCCATCGGCGGCTGGAACGGCGCGGAGCGGCTCCTGGAATCCGCCGGCATCACGGCACACGAACCGGGCATCGCCGTCGCCGACAGCGGCAGCGCGGTCGTGGCCGCGCTCGCGTCGGCGCTGGCCGAGCACCGAGCCTGGGACCGCTTCCCCGCCGCCCTCTGATCAGTGCGTCAGCGTTCGGCGTAGGGAAAGTCGCCTGTACGAGGCATCCCCTCCGGTGAACAGTGTCACCACCGCCCCACCGGGTACACGGGGTCAGGGCGGTCGGCTGCCCGCCCCATGGACGACCAAAGGAGGCCCCGGTGGACGGGATCGTACTGCTCAAAGAAGACCACAAGACGGTCGAGAAGCTGTTCAAGCAGTTCGAGAAAGCCGGTGACAACGCGCACGCCACCAAGCGGAAGATCGCAGACCAAGTGATCGAGGAACTCACCACGCACACCTGGATCGAGGAGAAGCTCTTCTACCCCGCTGCCCGCGAGGCCGCTCCCGACACCAAGGACCACGTCCTCGAAAGCGTCGAGGAGCACCACGTCGTGCTGTGGATGCTCTCCGAACTCAAGGGCCTCGACGCGAGCGACGAGCGGTTCGACGCGAAGATGACCGTCCTCATGGAAAACGTCCGCCACCACGTAGAGGAGGAGGAGAAGGAGTGGTTCCCCGAGGTCCGCAAGGCGATGGGCCGCAACCGCCTCATCGAACTCGGCGAACAGATGGAGACGGCGAAGAAGACCGCCCCGACCGATCCCTTGGCCGTCCCGAGCGCATGACCCCTCCGGCAGGGCCGGGCCTTCGTTTCAGGAGGCGGGCGGCGTGGCGGTGTGGTCCGGATGGTCGTGGGTGCGGCGGAGCGTCTTGAGGCGGGCCTCCAGAAGGTGCTCCCGCCCGCCGGCCAGTTCGTCCACGATGTCGCGTTCCATCGCGGCGAACGGCTCGTGGTAGGTGGAGTTGTAGGCCTCGATGATCTGGAACGTCCAGTGGCCCGGGATGACGTTGCGGCCCACGATGTCGCGCTCGACCCGTGCGGCCTGCTCCTCGTGGCCCGCCTCGCGCAGGAGCCGGACGGCGTCGCCGAGCTCGAAGTCCGCGGTCCCGGTCAGCTGGTGGAAGCCGTAGAGGTGGCCGCGGGCCCGCTCCGTGGTCTCCAGCGACTTCGACAGCGCGCCCAGGGCACGCAGGGTCTTCTCGTCGACACCGTCAGGCACTTGGTGCTGCGGGTCCATCTCGCGATTGCCGTCCATGGTGGTCTTCTGCCCTGAAGGAGCCTCGCCGAGCGGTCGATTGAGCCGTACGGAGTAGAACGAATATCGATCGAATGCCGATGACGCCGGTCCCGGCACCCTCCGCGGGTGCCGGGACCGGCGTCGTCATGTGGTCGGTCGAGGTGCTGTGGCCGTGTCGACGTCGGGGTGGAGGGTGAAGACCCTGTCGAGGCCGACGATGCGCAGGATGCGGATCGTGTTGTCGGGGACGGCCGCCAGGGCGATGTCCGCCCGGGCGGCGACGGCGTGGTTGCGGGCGACGATGAGGGCGGTGATACCGCTGGAGTCGCAGAACTGGATGCGGGAGAGGTCCAGCACGAGGCGTTGTCCCGGTTCCAGGCTCAGGGCCGTCACGGCCTGCCGGAGGCGGGGGGCCTGGTCGTAGTCGAGGTCGCCGGCGATTTCCAGTACGGGGCCGGTGGCGGCGGATCGGATGGTGATCGTCAGGGCGCTCATGTCAGATCGTGCTCTCGCGCAAGGGGGATGGGATGTGGCACGCCGAGGGCGAGCAGAGCCGTGTCGTCGTCCAGGCCTTCACCGAAGCCGTCCAGGAGACCGGTGAGGGCGGTGATCAGCTCATGTGCCCCTGCGGGGGCGAGGCCGGCGGTGAAATCGCGCAGGGCGTCATCGCCGTAGAGCGCGCGGTTCGTGCCGACGCGGGCCTCGGTGAGGCCGTCGGTGTAGAGCAGGAGGGAATCACCGGGGCCGAGTGTGGTCTCGGCAGGGGTGAATCGGGGGTCGGGCAGGATTCCGATGAGGAGGCCGCCGGGGGTGGGGAGGTAGTCGGCCCGGCCGTCGGCACGCACGACGAGCGCGGGGGGATGGCCGCCGGACGCCAACTGCACCGTCACCGTTCCGGCGGCGGTGTCGGGTTCCAGAATGCCGAAGATCGCGGTGCAGTAGCGCGGGTCCCCGTTCGCGAACCGCTCGTGGAGCACGGTGTTCAAGGTGGTCAGCGCCACTATGGGATCGGGGTCGTGGAGGGCCGCGGCGCGCAGTGTGTAGCGGGTCAGAGACGTCACCGCGGCAGCCTGGGGGCCTTTGCCGCAGACGTCGCCGAGGAAGAACGCCCAGCGCTTGTCGTCCAGCGGGAACAGGTCGTAGAAGTCTCCGCCGAGGCGGTCGACGGAGGCGGTGTGGTAGTGGGAGGCCGCTTCCATTCCGGGTACCTCGGGCAGGGCAGCGGGGAGCAGGCTCTGCTGGAGCACCGCGAGTGCTTCGCGCAGCCGCTCCCGGTCGGCTTCGGCCTGCCGGCGGGCTTCCTCCGCCACCTGACGCTCGCGGAGCAGTTCGCCTTCGTAGGCGCGGCGCTGTCGTGCGTCGAAGACAGTGGTGCGGATCAGCGTCGGCTCGCCGTCGCCGCTCGTCTTCACGCTGGAGGTGACCAGGACCGGGAGGCGCCCGCCGCCCGCCGCCTTGAGTTCCAGCGCTATCTCGCTGATCTTTCCCTGCATCCGCAGGAGCGGCGCGAAGTGCGTCTCGTGGTAGAGCTTGCCGCCGATCGTGAGGAGGTCGGTGAAGCGTCTACGGCCCACGACTTCCTCGCGCGTGAGGCCGAGCCAGTCCAGGAGCGTTCCGTTGATCCTGGCGATGGTGCCGTCCATCAGGGTGGACAGGTAGCCGCAGGGGGCGGATTCGTAGAGTTCCTCGGCGGTGTCCTCCAGCAGGGAGGAGAACACCGCGTTGGTGGCGGCTTCAGCGGACTCTTCAGTGGACTGTTCACCCTCGGGCCGCTCAGGATTCTGGGCGGTGCGGCTCATCAACGAAGCTCCCGCAGGAACGCGCGGATGGCTGATGTGGTGGCCTCGGGAGCGCTCAGCTGGGGGCAGTGACCCGTTGCGTCCAGGGTGATCAGGCGGCTTCCGGGGATGGCTGCGTGGACGTAGCCGCCGACCTCGCGTGGCGCGATCACGTCCTGGGCGCATTCCAGGACCAGGGTCGGTACGTCCACCGACTTCAGGTCGTCACGGCTGTCGGAGAGGAACGTGGTGCGGGCGAAGACGCGGGCCATGGCCGGATCGGTTGCGCAGAAACTGTTGGTCAGCGCCTCCCCCAGTTCCGGACGTTCGGGGTTGGCCATGATCACCGGCGCCATCGCGGCCGACCAGCCGAGGTAGTTCGACTCGAGCGACTCCAGCAGCTCGTCGATGTCCTCGGCACTGAAGCCGCCGCGGTAGGTGTCGTCGTCGACGTAGCAAGGGGAAGGGCCGACCATGACCAGGGAGGAGAATCGCTCGGGGGCGGTGGCCGCCGCCCGTACCCCGATCATCGCGCTGACCGAATGCCCGACGAAGGCCACGTCCCGCAGGTCCAGGGCTTCGCAGACCTCCACCACGTCGCGGGCATAACCGTCCAGTGAGCCGTAGCGTTCGGCGCTCCAGGCAGAGGGGTCGGAGCCGCCCGACCCGACGTAGTCGAACAGGACCACCTGGAATTCCTCGGCCAACGCCGGCGCCACCAGGCCCCACATGTTCTGATCACAGCCGAACCCGTGCGCCAGCATCACCACGGGGCTGCCGGGTGATCCGGTGACCTTCACGTTGTTCCTACGGAGAATATCCATCCGGTCATCCTGTTCATTGGTCTGGAGCGTCAGCGCTGTCGACGCCCTCTGGGGATCGCGGTGGGGCGGGTCAGCGTGCAAGGGCGAGGACGCCCAGGGCACTGCCTTGTTCGTCGACGACGGGCAGGGCATCGAGCCGGCGGTAGCGCATCGCGTGCTCGGCCTCGGCCATCGTGGTGAGGGGCGAGGTGAACGGCCCGCGGTCACCGAGGACCTCGCGCAGCCGGACTCGGTCGGTGTACGCGTCGCCGTCACGGACGGCGGCGAGCTGAGCCGGGGTTACGAGCCCCGCGCACAGGCCGTCCTCGTCGCAGACCAGCAGATGCCCCGCACGGGCGCTCGTCATGACGGACAGGGCCACTTCGACCGTCATGTCGTCACAGACCTGCGGACCGGCGGCCTCCATGGCATCGGCCACGGCTTGGCGCACCGGGTTGGCACGCACCGAGCGGGGTTGCCTCTGGACCAACGTCAAAACGTGCCTCCTGCAGAGATGGGTCAGAGGGTTCATTCAGAACCTTCCTCGATACGGCACGCATCAAAGAATTGCGGCCGCAGAAGAACAGTGCGGGACATCGCAAGAAACGGGCCGAATGGAATGCGAAAGCACATCCGGCCGCAGGGGGCCCGTGCGGGCGCAGGCGCAAAAAATGAGGAATCCCGCAGGTGAACCCACTGCGGGAGATACTGCAGCTGGGGCCCGCACCCCGAAGGATGCGGGCCCCAGCTACGAAGTGCGCCTCAGCGTCAGGCGGGAACGATGTTCTCGGCCGTCGGACCCTTCTGGCCCTGGGCGATGTCGAAGGTGACCTTCTGGCCTTCGGCCAGTTCGCGGAAACCCTGGGCGGCGATGTTCGAGAAGTGGGCGAACACGTCAGCGCCGCCACCGTCCTGCTCGATGAAGCCGAAACCCTTGGCCGCGTTGAACCACTTCACGGTGCCAGATGCCATGTCAAATCTCCTTTGGGGCAATACACCAGCATCCGCACTGCACGGACACCGTGTCGCCGTGATGATGCCCCGCCCGGAAAATGACCCGGCAATAAAAAGCGCTCCCCTACGGCACGGAGACCGGCTGGAGGCGCTTGAAGTCTTGGGAACCACAACTGCAACTGAGATCGACAGTAGCATGCCATAGCGGCCCGCATAGAAAAGACAATTCACCCTGGTCGCTGCGGTAAAAACCCTCTCCGCATGGACCGCTAAATCCTTACATCGCGGTGACAGATATTGACGGCCCGGGCGCAACACTTTTTCGAACAGCGGGAAACGAGCACCCACCGCACGTCAGCGGCACGCTCACCTCAGACCGCGGTCGACGGACCGGACGACTCGGCGGAGCGGCGTGATCAGGCGCGCTTCGCCGATGGCGCGGAGGCGGCCCGGTGTGGTGCGGGCCCTGCCGCGTGGCTACGCGGGAAACCACAACCAGGCCACCACCCGATGTCCACTCCGGCCGCGACAGATATTCGTGTGTTCGTCAGCGAGACAATCGGCCTCGCGCAGTGCAGGTGGCCACAGCCACGAGGGGAGCCCCACGCCCGTTCCCGGCCTGCCGCTGTGTACAGTCGGCTCGCCCCGGCGGTTGCCGGACGTGCGGGGCGGCGTCCCCGACCGGTCAGGTGAAGTCATGACGAGTGCAACCAGTGGGTCGCGACTGCCCGGCGGGCCGACCGTGGCCCCCGCGCAGTCGGTGGCCGAACGCAAACAGCGGATGCGGCGCCGCCTCGAGCGGCTGATCGGCATCGCCGCCACCGAAGGAAACACGTTGCTCGCCCTGCGCAACGGGGACGAGATCTTCACGGCGATGCTGGCCGGCATCCGCGCCGCCGAACACACCGTCGACATGATGACGTTCGTGTACTGGCGCGGCGAGATAGCCCGGCAGTTCGCCCAGGCGCTGGCGGACCGGGCCCGCGCGGGCGTCCGGGTACGGCTGCTGCTGGACGGCTTCGGCAGCCGGCTCATCGAGCAGGACCTGCTCGACCTCATGGCGGACGCGGGCGCCGAGGTGGCCTGGTTCCGCAAGCCCCTGTACCTCTCCCCCCTCAAACAGAACCACCGCTGTCACCGCAAGGTGCTCGTCGTCGACGAACAGACGGCTTTCACCGGCGGAGTGGGCATCGCCGAGGAATGGTGCGGCAACGCCCGCAACGAGAACGAATGGCGCGATACCCACGTCCGGCTGCGGGGCCCCGCCGTCGACGGCGTCGCCGCCGCTTTCGCACAGAACTGGGCCGAGTGCCACGACACCCTCTTCGACGACCGGGACCGCTTCACCGGCCACGCTCCGCAGGGCGAGGCTGTGGTGCAGGTGGTGCGGGGCTCGGCCAGCATCGGCTGGCAGGACATGCAGACCCTGATGCGGGTCGCCATCGAATCCGCGCAGCAACGCTTCCGCTTGTCCACCGCCTACTTCGCCCCGGACGCCTACTTCATCGAGCTGCTGTGCGCGGCAGCACGTCGGGGCGTCGAGGTGGAGATACTGCTGCCCGGCCCCCACACCGACAAGCGCGTCTGCCGGCTGGCCGGGCAGAACTTCTACGCGGAGCTCCTCGCCTGCGGGGTGCGGATATTCGAGTACCAGCCGACGATGATGCACGCCAAGGTCATCACCGTCGACGAGGTCGCGGCGCTCATAGGCTCCACCAATTTCAACCGTCGCTCCCTGGACCACGACGAAGAGGTCATGCTCGCGGTCCTGGACGAAGACTTCACCGCAACCCTGGACCGCCACTTCGACGAGGACTTGCAGGTCAGTGAGCAGATGGATCCAGCGCGCTGGAACCACCGCCCGACAGCGCAACGACTGCGAGAGCTCGCTGTCACCCCCATCCGCCGGTTCCTGTGACCGCCGCACGGCGCCGCCGCTGACCGGGGGCCCGGGGCGGCCCGCCGAGGAGCATGACGGCCAGGAGGGCGGCGCGGCAACGGCGCTCAGTTCGTACGGGCTTGGGCTCCCAGGGCCCGGACCTCGTCCATCAGCCGGGCGTTGGTGACGCCCTTGAGCAGGTATCCCGCGACGCCGACCGCAGCCATCTCGGTACGCGGGCCCTGGTCACCGTAGGCGGAGAACGCCAGGATGCGGGCGCCGGGGACGGCGCGGAGGATCTGCTCGGCGGTGTACGGGCCGCCGCCGGGGAAGCGCACGTCGAGCACCACGACGTGCGGCCTTTGGGCGGTGGCGAGTCGGATCGCCTCGTCGGCGTCGGCCGCGCTGCCGACCAGGGTGAGGTCGGGCTGGGCCCCGACGACCTGCGCCAGCGCCGCGCGCAGCATGTCGTTGTCGTCGCAGATCAGCACCCGCAGGGGGCCGCTGGGTGTGGCGGGCGGGGTCACGACGGCCCCTCGGGGGCGGTCAGGGAGCCGAAGCTCCCGACGGGTGTACCGGGCAGTGGTTCGTCCAGCTCGCCGGTCTGCAGGGCGGGCACCCAGAACTCCACTGTTGTGCCGGTGCCGGGCTCGGCACGCAGCGTCCACCAGCCGCCGGCGGTCTCGGCCCGCTCCCGCATCTCCATCAGCCCGAAGTGCTCTTGCGATCTGGGGGCGGCCGCCGCGTTGCCGATGCCGTCGTCGGCCACTTCGACCTGCAGGCCGTGGTTCTTGGTGGTGACGCTGACCCGCACGCTGCGCGCCCGGGCATGTTTGCGCACGTTCAGCAGCGCCTCCTGCACGATGCGGAAGATGGTGATCGCGGTCTCGGGAGCCGGCTCCTTCTCCAGGTCGTGTTCCAGGGACGGTTCAAGGCCCCAGCTCCCGGCCACCACGTCGTTGAGGTGCTGGGACAGCGCCTCGACCAGGCCGTGTCGGTCGATCCCGGGCGGCTGGAGCCGGAAGGTGAGGTTGCGCAGTCGGCCCACTGCCTCGCGCACCGTCGCGTCGAGCAGCGAGAGTTCATGCGCGTAGGGCTCGCCGGCCTGGTCGGCGAGGAGCTGTAGCCGCATGCCGACGGCGACCATGGCCTGGATGGAGTCGTCGTGCACGTCCCAGGCGATGCGGCGGCGTTCCAACTCCTGCGCCTGTACCAGGTGGGTGAACAGGCGGCGGCGTTCGGTGAGCTCCTGCTCGGCGGCACGGCGTTCGGTCATGTCCCGCGTGACCTTGCCGAAGCCGCGCAGTTCGCCGGTTTCGTCGAAGAGGGGGGTGATCACCACGTTGGCCCAGAAGCGGGAGCCGTCCTTGCGGATGCGCCAGCCCTCGTCCTCAAGCCGGCCGTCGGCGATGGCCGTTTCAAGCTCGATGTGGGGCTTGCGGGCGGCGATGTCCTCGGGCGGGTAGAAGACCGAGAAGTGTTTGCCGATGATGTCCGCGGCACGGAAGCCCTTGATCCGCTCCGCGCCGGCGTTCCAGCTTGACACGTGGCCTTCGGGGTCGAGCATGAAGATGCCGTAGTCGAGGACGCTCGTGACCAGCAGGGTGAACGCCGTCTCGGTCGGTGCGAGGCCGCCGGCTTGTCCGGGGCGACGGTCACCGGTCACCGGAGGAGACCCGTGCGGCGGGCCACGGCAACCGCCTCCAGTTGGGAGCGGGCACCGAGCTTCTCCAGGACCCGCTGGATGTGGTTCCTGGCGGTGTTGAGGGCGACGCCGAGCCGCTGACTGATGTCGGCTGCGCCCAGGCCGTCGCCGAGCAGGCAGAGGGTCTCGTGCTCGCGCGGGGTGAGGGTCGTGCCCAGGCCGACGGTCCTGCCGGCCAGCCGGTCCAGCGCTCCGCTGAGCAGTCCCTTGCTGAAAGCCACTTCACCCGCCGCCACCTGGCGTACGCCGTCCTGGAGCTCGTCGAGGTTGCCGACCTTGAGGATGAGCCCGGAGCCACCGGCCTCGGCGACGTGGGCGGCCACGGCCGGAGTCCCTTCGCCGGTCAGCACCAGTACCCGGGTGCCGGGTGCGGCGGCCTTGAGCGCGGCGATGGCGGCGATGCCGTCACCGTCGGGCAGTCGCCGGTCCAGCACCACCACCGCGGGGCGCAGCCGGGACGCGTCGGCCAGCGCGTCCTTCACGCACAGGCTGCGGCCGACCACCTCCAGGTCGTCGGTGCGGTCCAGGGCGAGCCGGATCGCCTCGGCCACCATGTCGTGGTCCTCGACGAGCAGGATGGTGATGCGCCCCCCGGTGGCGCGCGGCACGGTATCCGGTGTGTTCTGCGGTGTCGAAGCCATCACAGGATCCTCGGTGGTAGACGCGGCACGCCTCCGGCGAACAGCTCTTCGACGCCGGCGAGAGCGAACAGTCGGGCCACCTGCGTGCGGGCGCCTTCCACGCGCAGCTCGGTGCCGATCCTATCCGCTGTGGCCTTGGCCTCCACCAACACGTTGAGCCCCGCGCAGTCGCAGAACCGCAGGCCCCACAGGTCGAGCACGACACGGTCGGGCCGCCGCGCGAAGCAGTCGGCGACAGCGGCGAGCAACTGCGCGGTACCGTCCAGGTCCAACGCGCCGACGAGCCGCAGACCGGCCACTTTGCCGTCGAGTGCGGTGCTGACCTGCAACAGCGGGCCGGTCACCTTACGTCTTCTCTCATGCGGCAGCCCCCAGCCTGGGTAATGGGCACCAGCCAAGAGTAGTGAATCTGCACTAGAAAAGAACCCGTTCTCCTGACGGGTCACCACCTCATGGGCGGATCAGCGCGAAAGCGCACGACAACAGGGGACGCGAACCCGTGAACATTTCAATCGGGCTGGGTACCCTGCTGTGGGAAACGCCGAGGGACAGGGCCCCGACAGCGCGAAAAACTCCCGGGCAGCGGTCGGGCACCCGAACGGTGAGGCACTCAGTGGAAGGGGCGTGGGGATGGAGATCCCGTCGGCCGTTCCGCACGGCGCCCGTCATGCGGAGGTGCGCATGGACTTCGGCGGCGCGCCGGGCTGCATCGCCGAAGCACGGGAAGCCGCCGTCGCTTTTCTCCACCAGCACTCCCGGGCCGCCGGCCGCACCTTTCACGATGACGTCCTGCTGGTCGTCTCCGAACTGGTGAGCAACGCCGTCCGCCACGCTCCCGGGCCCTTCGTCCTGGAACTCGGTCTGGTTCCCGGGGGGATCGAGATCGCCGTGCGGGACACGAGCTCGCGCCCTCCTCGCTCCCGGACTCCCGACCGGACCGGCGGACGCGGGTGGAGCATCGTCCAGACCCTCGCGCGCCGGGTGCGCGTCGTCCCCCGCCACGATGGCAAGTCCGTCCACGCGGAGCTGCTCTGGTAGTCCCGGCCCTGTGCGGGATCGGACTGCCGATCAGGGACGGGGTTGCGGTCACACACCGTTTTCGCCCGCTGCCACTGGGAAGGCGCGGGACATGAACCAGTCAAAGGCACCGGTACTGGAGGCGCTGGCCGCCTACCACGCGAGCGGCCAGACCCCGTTCACGCCCCCGGGACACAGGCAGGGCCGTGGCGTCGACCCCCGGGTACGGGCCGTCCTCGGCGACGACGTGTTCCGCTCCGACGTACTGGCCACCAGCGGCCTGGACGACCGTACGTCCTCCCACGCGGTCGTGGAGGCGGCGCAGGCGCTGATGGCCGAGGCCGTCGGCGCCGACCACGCGTTCTTCTCCACCTGCGGCAGCTCCCTGTCCGTGAAGGCGGCGATGCTGTCCGCCGCCGGACCCCACGAGAAGCTGCTGGTCGGCCGGGACGCGCACAAGTCGGTCGTCTCGGGCCTGATCCTCGCCGGCGTACGACCCGTCTGGGTGGACCCCCAGTGGGACGCCGAACGCCACCTCGCCCACCCGCCGACCGCAGAGGCCTTCGAGGCTGCCTTCGCCGAGCACCCCGACGCCCGCGGCGCGCTGGTGACCACACCGACCCCCTACGGCACCTGCGCGGACCTCACGGCGATCGCCGACGTCTGCCACCGGCGGGGCCGGCCACTGATCGTCGACGAGGCGTGGGGCGCGCACCTGCCTTTCCACCCCGACCTTCCCACCTGGGCGATGGATGCCGGCGCCGACGTGTGCGTCACCTCGGTCCACAAGATGGGCTCCGGCCTGGAGCAGAGCTCGGTCTTCCACCTCCAGGGCGACCTGGTCGCACCCGAAGTGCTCCGCAGTCGCGAAGACCTCCTGGGCACCACCAGCCCCTCCGTACTCATGTACGCCGCGCTGGACGGCTGGCGCCGACAGATGGTCGAACACGGGCGGGTCCTCTACGACGACGCCCTCGCCCTCGCCGCGCAGACCCGTACCCGCATCTCCCGCATCGACGGGCTGCGCGTGCACGGCCGGGACGACTTCTGCGGACCCGGCAGGGCGGCGGACATGGACCCCCTGCAGATCGTCATCGACATCAGCGCCTGGGAGGTCACCGGATACCGCGCCGCCGACTGGCTCCGCCGCCACCACGGGGTCAACCTCCACATCGCCGACCACCGCCGCATCAGCTCCCAGCTCACCCACGCCGACGACGACGGCACCGTCGCCGTCCTGCTGACGGCCCTGACCGACCTGGCCGCCCATGCCGCGGAACTCCGTACCGGACAGCCCGTGCGGGTTCCGTCTCCGTCCCGGCTCCGGCTGGAGCAGGCGGTCCTGCCGCGCGACGCCTACTTCGGCCCGACCGAGCAGGTGCCCTGGGACAAGGCCGACGGACGGATCGCCGCCGAGATGCTCACCCCTTATCCGCCGGGCATCCCGGCGGCCCTGCCCGGGGAACGCCTCACCGGGGACGTCCTGCGGTACCTGCGCTCCGGGGTCGAGGCGGGCATGGTCGTACCGGACGCAGTCGATACCAAGGTCACGAGTGTCCGGGTCCTCCGCGAGGAGTAACCCCGCCTACCGGACGGACACCTTCACCGACGCCCCCGAGGTGGAAGAAGGACGGCGGGAGTGCCGGTGGCGAGGGGTAGACATCCCTCGCCCGCCGCGGCCTCCGCCATCACCTTCCGCAACAGGGCCGGTTCGGACCTGAGCGCGGTCAGACGCGCCGACGGTTCACACCGCTCCCGTGACGGCCTCGGTGTCGGCAGGGCAAGGCCATCGGCGGCCGGAACGGCGCCGCGGTCTCGCGGACCGCCGTCCGGTCAGCCTTCGATCCCGGTGGCAGCGTGGGGGGCGCCCACCGGCTTCGATTCCGGCGACCCGCGCTGGCGCAGGTAGACCGAGAGGACGACCATGGCCGTCACGGCCAACAGCTCCGACTGCCAGTTCTGCAGAGTGCGGTTCCAGAACTCGGCCGACGCCACGTACGTTGTCCAACTGACCGGTTCCTGCAACTGCCGCAGCTGTTCCTCGTTGAACGCGACGGTCCCGGTGACCGACTGTGCCAGCCACGACAGCAGGAAGATCAGGCTCATCACGAGTCCGAGCGAGCGAGAGTAGAGGGCCCGCCGCAGGCCACCGGCCGCCGCCCATCGGGGGGAGTCGGCACGCGTGTGTGCCCCGACCCGCTGCTCCTCGTCCGTTTCCGTCCCCACCTTGTCCAGCGGCTTGGACTCCGGCGATCCCCGCTGCACCAACCACACCGTGCCGATGATGTAAAGGGAGAACTGGAGGAACTCCGACTGCCAGTTCTCCGTGACGTCGACCATGAAGTCCGAGGTGAAGAGGTAGTCGGCGAACGAGAGCGGATGCAGGCTCTGCGCCTCCAGGCTGCTGTTGAGCTCCGCGTGGCCGGCGATCGCCTGGCCGAGCAGGCAGAGCAGGAAGCCGATGCCGAACGCCAGCGTCAGCCCGTTGTCGCGAAGGAACCGCCGGCTGGCGCTCATCGGTGCATCAGCCCCACCGCAAAGGCGTAGGCGAGGCCGCCGAACACCCCGACCAGGAACATCACGAACAGCACGCGCACCTGGGCCACTCAGTCCCCCTTCAGCTCGCAGTGGTACGGCCGCCCTGTCCGGGGGGTGCATCCGGCAGCCGTGACGCGCCACCCGTCCGGGAAGGAGGCCAGGAAGACGCTGTCCTGCGCGAATACCACCAAGGCCTGGGAACCGTAGACGTCGACCCGTTCGGCTCGGCCGGCCGCGGCCGGCAGCCGCAGCGCCGCCAGGCTCGGGCCGCACGGCGCCTCGGCCTCCAGTTCCTCCCGCGTCGCCGGCGCGAGCGCGTCACACACCCGTACGTCGTCGGCGGCCATCAGGGCGCGCTCGAAGCGTTGGGCCGCGGTCTCGGCGGCCTCGGCCCGTTCACCGACCGGGGCGCACCCCGATGCGGCCAGGCACACCGTGCCTGCCAACAGCCAACCAGTGATCGGACCCATGCACCCCAGCATGGCGCCACCGAGGCCGCAGGCTCCCCGCGTCCGGCCTCGACACGCGGTGCTTGAGCCGTTCGGAGAACGCCGGCCGCCGCACGGCAGGCTTCTCGGGCCGTCTCCGTTGCACGATCTGCTACGCGGCAGGCCGCTGAGGCGCCTTCCAATCCCACGATCGCCGTCCATGGTGATCTTCTGCCCGAGAAGGCGATCCGTCGGCCGGCCGAATGGGCCGAGCGGCGTAAGGCCGTCTCGCCGGACATGCCGGCCAGTGACACACTGCCGTCGAAGTGCCATCCCGGACTTCCGTGGAAACCAGGCGAGTTCTCCTGCCCTGCCACAGAGATAAGAAACGAATAAGAATCGCATGCATGCCCTGGATGCGGTCGGGCAGATGACGCTTCGGAGGTTGATAACTATGGTTCCCCTGCTTCTCGTTCTCCTGCTGATCCTGATCCTCTTCGGCGCGGGTTTCGCGGTGAAGATTCTCTGGTGGGTGGCTATCGCAGTACTGATCCTTTGGCTGATCGGATTTGTCGCCCGCCCGAAGGGCGGTAGCGGCCGCTGGTATCGCTGGTAGTCGTACGACAACAGCGCAGATCGAGGATGGGCGGAGAGGGAATTTCCCCGCCGTCCCCCATTGACCGAGGAGTTGTTTTCGCGTGACTGAACATGTGTGGAGTTACAAGTCGACGTCGGGCCACCTGGCCGGTACGGACC
>NZ_JOIR01000047.1 GCF_000720115.1 Streptomyces sp. NRRL F-2580 | reverse complement strand
GGCCGAGACGGCGAACATCGAGAAACGCTGCTTCCGAGAAGTGCGAGCCATGAGAATTACTCCAATAAAGGGGGGTGGGGGAAAGAATCGAAGGACAGTCATGAAATGTCTGTTTTGTCCGTCTGGTTAAAAGACTGACTCCCGCACTTCACGACGCTGTCCGCCGACTGTCACAGGCGCGTGACAGGCCCCTGCGCCGGCAGAGTCACGCTTGCCGCCCAGCCGCACGGGGGACCAGCCCGAGGCTCCCACCAGGCCGGGGCTGGTCCCACAGGGAGCGCGTGAGCGAACGCGCCCCGTGCACGTGGACGGGGCGGCTGCGGGTACGCGGGGCCTGGACATCGAGTCCCTGCCGGCCCCGCCAGTCCTCCACCCGACTGCCGAATTCGGACGGGGATCCCCCATCCGTGGGGTTGGCGGACGTCTTCGCCAAGATCACGACGAGGTCCTCCCAGACCGTGGCTTGCCTGCGCTCATGCTCACGCTGTGCGCGCCGCGCGCCGCACTGATCCTGGGTGGGCTGCCACGACGTCCGGCCGGGCCGTGCGGCGGTGGTGGGGGTGTCCGTCAGGGGGTCGGGGGTGGGGGTTCCGGGTTTGTGTGGTCGCGGTCGTCCTGTGGTTTCCCGGGGGGCTCGTCCTGGGACGGGCCGATGCGGATCTCGAAGTCGCCCGCGTACTTCTCGTGGCCCGCGATCACGGCTTCCTCCACCGCCTCCTCGGCGAGTTCGGTGCGGACGATCAGCGGGTCCTGGCGGAGGTCCCGCAGGAGGGCCCAGCACATGCCGATCATCACCAGGACGAACGGGGCCGCGACGAGGATCGTCAGGTGTTGCAGGCCCGCGAGGGCGTCGCCCTTGCCCTCGCCGACGAGCAGCATCACGGCGGCCACGCCACCGGTGACCACGCCCCAGAAGACGACGATGAACCGGGCGGGTTCGAAGGTGCCCTTCTGGGAGAGGGTGCCCATCACGATCGATGCCGCGTCGGCGCCGGAGACGAAGAAGATGCTGACCAGGACCATCACGAGCAGGCTCATCACGCCGGCGATCGGGAACTCCTGGAGCACCCCGAAGAGCTGCGCCTCGGGCGTGGTCGCGCCGGCGAGCTCTCCCTGCTCCTTCAGGCGCATGGCCGTGCCGCCGAAGATGGCGAACCAGACCAGGCTCACGGTACTGGGCACCAGGATGACGCCGCCGATGAACTGACGGATCGTACGGCCCCGGCTGATGCGGGCGATGAACATGCCGACGAACGGCGTCCAGGAGATCCACCAGGCCCAGTAGAAGACCGTCCAGCTGCTCAGCCAGTCGGCGACGTCACCGCCGCCGGTGGACGCCTCGGTGCGGCCGACCAGTTGGGGCAGCTCCTCGAAGTACGCGGCGAGGGAGGTGGGGATCAGGTCGAGGACCAGGATGGTGGGGCCGACGACGAACACGAAGGCCGCGAGGATGACCGCCAGCACCATGTTGATGTTGGAGAGCCACTGGATGCCCTTCTCCACGCCGGAGACGGCGGAGAAGACGAAGCAGACGGTCAGCACGCCGATGATGGCGACGAGCAGCCCCGTCCCGGCCTTGCTCAGCCAGCCCACCTCGTGCATGCCGCTGCCGATCTGGAGCGCGCCGAGTCCCAGGGACGTCGCGGAGCCGAACAGCGTGGCGAAGATCGCCAGGATGTCGATCACCCGGCCTGGTGCGCCCTCGGCGCGCTCCTTCCCGAGGAGCGGGACGAAGACGGCGCTGATCGTCTGCCGTCTGCGGCGCCGGAAGGTGCTGTACGCGATGGCCAGGCCGACCACCGCGTAGATGGCCCACGGGTGGAGCGTCCAGTGGAAGAGCGTGGTGGCGAGCGCCGTCTGCATGGCGTCCGCCGAGTCGGCGGGGTCGGTGCCCGGCGGCGGGGTGGTGAAGTGCGCGAGGGGTTCGCTGACGCCGTAGAACATCAGGCCGATGCCCATGCCGGCGCTGAACATCATGGCGACCCAGGAGACGGTGCTGAACTCCGGCTTCTCGTGTTCCTGGCCCAGTTCGATGCGTCCGTACCGGCTGATGGCGAGCCAGAGCGCGAAGACGACGAACCCCGAGGCGGCCAGGACGAACGCCCAGCCGCCGTTGTGCATCAGGCCGTTGAGCAGGGTGTCGGAGACGCTCTCCAGCGAGCTGGTGGCCGTGACGCCCCAGATCACGAAGCCCAGGGTGAGCACGGCCGTCACGCCGAAGACCACCTTGTCGGTGACGGGTGCCTTGTCCTCGTGGGGGTGGCCGCCGGGCAGGGCCGCCTTCACGGGCAGCCGCATCCTCTGCCTGCGTTTACGTTGCTCCTGGGACACAGGCGGCACCCTTTCGCGATCACGGCCGATGGCTTCGGTTATCCCGTACCACGGCGTGCGCACCTGTCCCGGCATCAACAGGCGTCGTTCGGGTCCCCGGGGGCGTGATGGGCCGCACGGTGTCGAGGAGCAGCGCCTGCGGTTCCCGTGCCGCTGCCGGGGTTACTTGCCGGCCAGGCCCGCGTTGGCCCCGCCGCGCAGGTCCGCGAAGCCCTGCGCGATGACGGCGGCCGGCTCCAGGCACGCCGTGCGGGTGTCCGCTGCCGTCGGCTCGGTGGCGCATCCCAGGGTTTCGTAGGTACGGACCGCGGTCTGGAGCTTGCGGGCGGCGGAGTCGAGCGTCGCGAATCCCTGGCGGCCGTCGATCTCGGTCAGGGCCAGGCCGGCGGCGTCGGATGTGGCATCGGCTGCTGCCTTGCACTTGGCGGTGAGCATCTGGGGCGATGACGTGGAGCAGGGGGAGTTCACACCCGAGCCGAACTGCCGTTCATCCGCCGAGATGCGCTTCTCGACGGCGAGCTTCACCTTCTCGGCGGCCTGTGCCCTCGCCGAGACCGGCTCCGCCGACGGCGCGGAGGAGGGGGCGGCGGCGGATGCGGCGGTGGCGGCCGGGGGGTGGTCCGAGGGCTTCGCGCCTTCGGAGTCGCTGCATCCCGTGATGAGCAGCCCGGACATACCCAACACGGCGGCTGCTCGCAGCGCTTGCCACTTCATCTTTCGCTCCCCCTGTGAACTGTCGCGTCACCCTACCCGAGGGGTGGGTTCAAGATCGGAGAGCCTTCGGGAGCGGCTACGGAGGCCTCACGCCCGGCCCCGGCGATGCAGGGCGTGCAGGGTTTGCGGGGAGAGGGAGGAGCCGATGGACGCGGCGGAGAGGGCGGAGCCCACCGAGCCGACCGACAGCACCGAGCCGACCGACCCGATCGACAGCACCGAACCCACCGACCCGGTCGACAGGATCGAGTCCTTGGAGCAGAGGGAGAGGCAGGACCTGTCCTGTGGTGGGGGCACGACACCCAGTGTCACGCGAGCGGTCCTCCGCAGGTGCTGCCGCCGGGTGCGGCAGCACCTGCGGGTGGCGTGGTCGTCGGGTCAGATGACGCCCTGCGCCAGCATCGCGTCGGCGACGCGCTCGAAGCCGGCGATGTTCGCGCCGGTGACGTAGTCGCCCGGGGCTCCGTAGCGTTCGGCGGTCTCGTGGGCGACGGCGTGGATGGAGCGCATGATGGCGGCGAGCTCGTCCTCCACCCGCTGCGCGCTCCAGGCCACCCGGCCGGCGTTCTGGCTCATCTCCAGGGCGCTGACCGCGACCCCGCCGGCGTTGGCGGCCTTGCCTGGCCCGAACGCGACCCCGGCGTCCTGCAGGATCCGTACGGCCTCGGGGGTGGTCGGCATGTTGGCGCCCTCGGAGACCGCCTTGACGCCGTTCGCGACGAGGGTGCGGGCGTCCTGCGCGTCGAGTTCGTTCTGTGTCGCGGAGGGGAAGGCCACGTCCGCGGGGACCTCCCAGACCCGGCCGCCGGGCACGTACCGTGCCGAGGACCCGCGCCGCGCCGCGTACTCGCTGACGCGGCCGCGCTCGACTTCCTTGATCTGCTGGAGCAGTGCGAGGTCGATGCCCTTGTCGTCGACGACGTAGCCCTGGGAGTCCGAGCAGGTCAGCGGGTTCGCGCCGAGCTGCTGGAGCTTCTCGATCGTGTAGAGGGCGACGTTGCCGGAGCCGGAGACGACCGCGGTCAGGCCGTCGAGGGATGCGCCGCGGACGTGCAGCATTTCGGCGGCGAACAGGACGCTGCCGTAGCCGGTGGCCTGCGGGCGGATCGCGGAGCCGCCCCAGTTCTGCCCCTTGCCGGTCAGGACGCCGGCCTCCCAGCGGTTGGTGATGCGCCGGTACTGACCGAAGAGGTAGCCGATCTCGCGGCCGCCGACGCCGATGTCACCGGCGGGCACGTCGGTGTGCTCTCCGATGTGGCGGTGCAGCTCGGTCATGAAGGACTGGCAGAACCGCATGACCTCGGCGTCGGAGCGGCCGTGCGGGTCGAAGTCGCTGCCGCCCTTGCCGCCGCCGATCCCGAGGCCGGTCAGGGCGTTCTTGAAGATCTGCTCGAAGCCGAGGAACTTCACCACGCCGATGTCCACCGACGGGTGGAAGCGCAGGCCGCCCTTGTACGGGCCGAGGGCGCTGTTGAACTCGACGCGGTAGCCGCGGTTGACGTGGACCCGGCCCCGGTCGTCCTGCCAGGGGACGCGGAAGAGGATCTGCCGCTCGGGCTCGGTGAGCCGTTCCACCAGGGCCACGGCCGGGTCGGCGTACTCGGGCCGGGCGGTGAAGACAGGGGCCAGGGTTTCGAGTACCTCCCGCACCGCCTGGTGGAACTCGGGCTGTGCGGGGTTGCGGCGCTCGATCTCGGCCCGCAGCGCTTCCAGCCTGTCCTTCGAGTCCTTCACGTGTGTCCCTCCAGGGAGTGCGCGGTGCGCGGACGACGGCAGGTGCATGATGTCGGAGGGGCCGCGAGTTCCGGTCGATTTCGAGTGCAGCGCGCCCGAACACGCGCTTTCGGAAAAGTTTTTCCGGAGGGCGGCCCCTCTGCGGAGGCTATCGCGCAGGGCGCGGCTCTGGGGAAAGCTTCTGTCCCGCGGACAAAAAACGTCCCCCCGCGCCGATGCCCGTGCGGGCTGCCAGGGCTGGCGTGAGCGCTCAGGCGTCGCGTCCGACGCCGCGGTCGGGTGCGCTCATGTCGCCGGTGGCGGGGATGCCGTCGGCGAGCCCGTAGCGCAGGTACACGGTGCCCTTCGGGCCGGCTGCCGGGGGTGCGAGGAGGGTGAGGTTGGTGGGCACCGCGCCGTCCTCGAACACCTTCTTCCCGACGCCGAGCACGATCGGGTGCACCCAGAGGTCGAGACGGTCGAAGAGCTTCTCGCGCAGGAGGGTCTGCACGAGGGTCAGGCTCCCGACGACCTTCACGTGCTCGTGCCTGTCGCGGATCTCGCGCACCGCGTCGGCGAGGTCCGGGCCGAGCCGCGTGGACCCGGCCCACGGGAGGTCGGGCCTGCCGCGGGAGGCCACGTACTTCGGGACGCTGTTGAAGAGCGTGGCGATCTCGCCGTCCTCGCCGCCCTTCTGGTGGGGCCAGTAGGCGGCGAAGATGTCGTACGTCCGCCGGCCGAGCAGGAGGGCGTCGGTGCCCTCGTACGCGGCGCCGACCTGCGCCCCGGCGACCTCGTCCAGCAGGGGTGCCTGCCAGCCGCCGAAGGGGAACCCCGCCGGGTCCTCGTCGGGGCCGCCGGGTGCCTGCCCGACGAGGTCGAGGGTCGCGAACAGCTCGATTTCGATGAGGCCCATGGCGTGCTCCCGGTGAGTGGGTTGTCTCCGTCAAGGGATAGACCTGCGGATGCCCGCGTACTCATCGCCGCGCCGCGCCGGTTTCGCCCGGTCGGAGGGTCGGGCCGTCCGGCCGAAGCGGGCGGGGAGCCTGTCGGGCAACCTCGGAGCGTCCCTGCTTGCGGACAGTTTCGGTCCGCGATGGATCGCGGGATCGGCGCGGTATGACACCCGGCCGGGGGGCGGGGGCGGGGGGCCGGCTCCGTTCGCCAGAGCGCTGTGCCCTCATTGCGCACATACTCTGGGAAGTGTGATCGAGTCTGGACGGCTGCGGCTGCGTCGGCACTACGGCCGGGGGTGGCTTGTACGGCTGTCGCCGGTCATTCTGACCGTCGTGATCGCCAGCCTGGCCTACGGCACCCCGCGGGAGATGGCCTTCAGCCGGCTCCTGCCCGCTGCTCCGGCCCTGGCCGCCGCCATGTGGCCGGTCCTGCCCACCGTCCTGCTCGGGACGGTGTGCCTCTTCCTGATGATCGGCCTCGGCTTCCTCTTCCCCGATCTGGGCACGTGGTGGACGGCCGCGGGGATCATCGCGGTCACCGTGGCCGCCGCCTACGGAAGCCATGTCCGGCTCCAGCGGGAGCGCACCCTCTTCCAGGTGCGGCTCGTCGCGGACGCGGCGCAGCAGGTGGTGCTGAGCCCCATGCCGCACCGCGTCGGGAACATCGAGATCGAGTCGCTGTACCTCGCGGCAGCGGCGGAGGCCCGCATCGGCGGGGACTTCTACGAGGTGGTCGACACGCCGTTCGGGGTCAGGCTGCTCATCGGTGACGTGCGGGGCAAGGGCCTGCCGGCGGTGGGGGCGGCCGCGGCGATCGTCAACGCCTTCCGGGAGGCGGCCTACGGCGAGATCGACATGGTCGAGGTCGCGCGCAGGCTGGACGCCAGCAGTACCCGTTACAACGCCGCCTTCGCCCCCGACGGGCCGATGGAGCGCTTCGCCACGGCCCTGCTCGTCGAGATCCCGCGCGAGGGCGGCCGTATCGACGTCCTCAACTGCGGACACCCCCCGCCACTGCTCCTGAACCGCGGGAAGCTCCGTGTCCTGGAGTCCGCCACCCCCTCGCCGCTGCTCAGCCTCGCGGAGCTGATCGGCGATCACTACACCGTCGACACCTTCGATTTCACCCCCGGTGACCTGCTGCTCCTCTATACCGACGGGATCGCCGAGGCCCGCGCCCGCGACGGCGAGTTCTTCCCGCTGGCGGCGTGGATGGGCCGGCAGCCCCCGACGCCGCCCCGCGAACTGCTCACGGCTCTTCACGGCGACCTCTTGAGCTACAGCCGGGGACGTCTTGACGACGACATCGCCGCCCTCGCCGTACGCCTGTGCGAGCCCTGAGGCGCGCAGTCCCGGTACGCAGTCCCGTGCGCAGTCCCGTGCGCAGTCCCGTGCGCGGTCACCGCGCCGGGGCCGCCGGCGGGGTGGTGCGGGTGTCCGGGGGAAGGGCCAGGCCGGTGGGGGTGTTGAGGCCGGTGGAGTTCAGGGTGCTCTGGGTGCCGTTGGGGCGGACGCGCAGGACGCGGTTGTTGAAGGCGTCGGCCACGTAGAGGGTGCCGCGGCGGTCGACCGCGAGGCCGAGCGGGCTGCTCAGGCCGGTGGCGGGGACGGTGGTCTGGGCGCCGGTGCCGGCGGCGAGCTTCACCACCCGGTTGTTGCCGCTGTCGGAGACGTAGAGGTCTCCGGTGGCGCTCAGGGCCAGTCCGGTGGGCTGTGAGAGGCCGGTGGTGGGGACGGTGGTCTGGCCGGTGCCGTCGGCCGGCACCTTCACCACGCGGTCGTTGACGAAGTCGGAGATGTAGAGGTCCCCGTCGGGTTCCAGGGCCAGGCCCCAGGGGTGCAGCAGGCCGGTGGTGGGGACGGTGGTCTGGCCGGTGCCGTCGGCGGGCACCTTCACCACGCGGTCGTTGAAGCTGTCGGCGATGTAGAGGTCGCCGGCGGGGTCGACGGCCAGACCCAGGGGGCGCGAGAGGCCGTCGGTGGGGACGGTGGACTGGCCTCCCCCGTCCGGGAGCAGCCGCACCACGCGGTTGTTGCCGGTGTCGGAGACGTAGAGGCTGCCCGTACGGTCGAAGGCCAGGCCCGTCGGGCGGACCAGGCCGTCCAGGGGGAGGGTGCTCGGGCCGCCGCCGTCGGGCGGCAGGGTGACCACGCGGTCGTTTCCGTAGTCGGAGACGTACAGCGGCAGGGAGGTGTGCGGGCGGGCGTCGTGGGGCTGGGTGACGCCCACCGCGCGCGCGGGCAGCACGCACAGGAGCAGCAGTCCCGTGACGGCGGCGAGGCCGCGGTTCAGCGGCCGGCGGATCCGGCGGGCGGGCGCTGGAGGTTCCTGTCCGTGTGAGTCGGCCGGGACGCGTTCCACGATGCACCCACCTCTTCCGCGAGGGCCGGCCGGCTGCGGTGCCGGCCCGGTCGCGTCGACCCTAGGCGGCGCCCGCGGGCCGGTCCGGAGCCACGCCATCGGCGGCGACGCGGGCCACTCCAATGCGCTGCCCCCGTCACCTTCACCTGTCGGGGTGGGCGGGGTGGCCCGCCGGTGCGGGCCACCCCGCGGGCATCACTTCGACTGGTAGACGCCGAAGACGTCGAGCACCAGGTCTGCGTCCTGGTAGCCCTGGTTCCAGAAGGTGATGACGCCGTGGTCGCCGTCGCTCGCCTGGACCAGGTTGGGGACGGTCTCGCCGGCCGTCCAGTTCAGGGTGGAGGAGCCGGGGCGCGGTGCGGTGGGCGCGGCGGGTCCGCCCTCCGCCGGCAGCGGGTGGGGGCTCGGTGCCACCGAGAGGTATCCGGTGCCGCCGGTGCCGGTGACGGTAGTGTTCAGCACGTAGGCCTCGACACCCGTCGCCGCCTCGGGCGTGAACCCCTGCGTGATGTACTCGCGGGCCCGGAACCGGCCGCCGGGCCAGCCGTAGGCCTCCTCGCGGGTGTCGAGGGTCCGGAAGGGGGTGAAGGGCAGGAAGGCGGCCTTGCTGTCCTTGCTGTAGTAGCCGACGACGTCGACCACCACGTGGGCGGCGCTCCAGGACCCGTTGAAGACCTTGATCGTCCCGTCCGTGGCCACCGGCACGATCACGGCGTTGGCCACCGTCTGGCCGGGTACGAAGTTCAGGTTCGACGCCGTGGGGACCGGCCCGTCGCCGGAGAAGGCGGTCAGGTGGCCCGGCCCGCCGGGTTCGGTCACCGTGACGTTCAGTGCCACGGCGGTGATGCCCTGGGGCACGCTCTCCAGGCCGCCGATCCGTGTCGTGAACGCGGTGCGCGCGGCGAGCTTGCCCCGGGGCGCGCCGAGGCCTTCGCGGGTGTCCACGAACCGGGCGGGCGTCATCGAGGTGTAGCCGCCGGCCGAGGCCCGGGTGAAGTAGCCGGTGACGTCGGCGATGAGGTCGACCGGCTGCGGGCCGCCGTTGTAGAGCTCCACGTACCCGTCCTCGCCGACCGGCACGATCACCAGGTTCGGGACGGACCGGCCGGCCGTGTAGTTCAGGTTCGAGGTGCCGGGGCGGTCGTAGCCGGTGCCGGGCCAGGCGGTCACGTACCCGCTGTCGACGGTCTCGGTGACCGTGACGTTGAGGGCGACGGCGGTGACGCCGGCCGGGACGGCGGCGTTGCCGGCGATCTTCACCCGGACGGAGCCCAGTCCGGGGACCTTGGTCGCGGGTGCGCCGGTGCCGTCGCGGGTGTCGAGGAGCCGGGTCGGGGTGTGCGGGGTGAAGTCGGAGCCGGGGGTGAGGAAGGCGCCCCCGTTGGCGGCCTGGACGGCGTTGGCGGTGTCGGTCACCGTCACCTTGACCTGGTACTCGCCGGACTTGTCGTACGTGTGCGAGTGGTGCAGCTCGGCGTTGCCCTGGGCGGTGGCCGTGTCGGTCTTCCCGTCGCCCCAGTCGATGACGACGCCGAGGGCGAAGTCGGCGCTCGTGATCAGGGTGGTGAGTTCGATGCCGTGCGCGGTGTGGCTGGTGCCGCTGACGTCGACCGCGAGGGCCGGGTTGGCCCCCGCGTCCGCCGCGGCCACTGCGGCCGGCGCGCTCTGGGCGCTCTGGGCGCTCTGCGGTGTGGCGGTCTTGGCGTTCGTCTTGCCGTTCGCGGCGGCGGCGCCGGGCAGGGTGGTGCGGATCGTGCGGTCGGCCGGGCTGTGGAAGCCCTCGGAGGTGAATGCCTTGGCTATCGCCTCGGCCACGCCGGCCGCGGCGGGTACGGGATCCGCCGCCTGCGCGGTGCCCGGGATGATGCCGAGACCGGCTGCCACGAGGGCAGCGGTCATTACGAGTCGGTGGTTGCGCACCGGCCCCCCAGTTGTGGTGATGAGCGAGAAGAGGGGCCAACGTACGTAAGGTTCCGGCCAAGGGTCGCGGGATCCTGGCGGCATTCACTCCATAGGGGCCAAGGCTTTACCGGCTGTGCGGTTTGTGATCGACAACCCCTGCCCCGGCCCGTGCGCGCCTCGGACGCGCGGCCGGCCGAGGGGTGGGCGGTCACAGTCTGGTCGGACCTGCGTGTACGGAGGTGTCGGCGTGGCGGAGTTCGGCGAGCAGCTCGCTCTGTCCGGCCAGCAGTTCGGTGAGGATGCGTCGTGCGGCCCGCAGGAGTTCCGCGACGTCGCCGCCGGCGAGGGCGTAGCTGACGGTGGAGCCGTCACGTATGGAGACCACGATGCCGGATCGGCGCAGTACCGCGAGCTGTTGGGAGAGGTTGGACGGCTCGATCTCGATCTCGTTCAGCAGTTCGCGTACCGGTACGGGGCCGTTCTGGAGCAGTTCCAGTACGCGGATGCGGACGGGGTGTCCGAGCATGCGGAAGAACTCCGCCTTGGCCTGGTACAGCGGCACCTGCATGCGACAACACTCCCACCCGGGTTCGGCTTTTCATGAGCTGGCGGCCAGACCTCCATCCTCCCGCCCCCTGGCTCCGGTCCACCCTCTGCTGATCACATTCAGATGTGCCGAGTTGAAGAGTCTTTCAACTCCTGGGCGTGCGGAGCCGGGAAGCAGAAGGACGGTTACAACTCCAGTTCCGCCTCGATGCGCTTGAGCTGGTGCCTGGCCATGGCCAGGTTCGCCCTGCCCTTGTCCAGGACGATGTAGAGGAACAGGCCGTTGCCCCCGCGGCCCTTGATCAGCCGGATGAGGTGGTACTGGCTGCCGAGGGTGATCAGCACGTCCTCGATCTCCTCCTCGATGCCCAGCATCTCCATGGTGCGGAGCTTGGCCCGGATCACGTCGGTGTTCCCGGCCGCGGCCACCGTGAGATCGAGGTCCTTGCCCCCGCCCAGCGTTCCGAGGGCCATGCCGCTCGTGTAGTCGACCAGTGCGGCCCCCACGCTCCCCTCGATCGAGGTCATCGCTTCCTTCAGAGACGTCTCGACACTCACCATCAGTACTCGCTCCCTCGGCTCTTGACGGCCCCGGCCGTCTTCATGCTCCGGCCGGGTGATGACGGACGACGCTACCCACTGGCCACCGGGAGGGCGGGCAAGATCCGATATTCGGCGGGAAACGCACCTTCGGGGCCGACGTGGGGCGGACGGGGTCAGCCGGCGCTCCGGTGCGGTCGGCGGCCGAGGGGCAGGAGGTACTGCAGGGGCTGGTCCGGGTCGCGGAGGCCGAGGAGTTCGTGGGCCAGGTCGTCGTGGAAGCCGCCCAGCGGGGTTCCGCCCAGGCCCAGGGCCGACGCCGTGAGCAGCAGGGTCTGGGCCAGGTGGCCGGTCTCCAGCAGGGCCAGGCGCAGCGCGCGCAGTCCGTAACGGCGGCGCAGCAGGCCGAGGTCGGCGTAGAGGGCGAGGAGGACCGGTGCCTGTTCGACGCCGATCCAGTCCGGGTCGGCGGACGGGCGCGAGAGGTAGGTCGACAGGGCGGTGATGTCCTCCAGGGGTGCCACCGGGCCGATCCGGCGCAGGGTCCGGCGCTCGGGGACGCAGTCGTAGGTGCCGGCGGGGAGCCCGGCCACGTCGAGGACGAGCAGGCGGACGCGTGCCGTGTGGAGGGCGCCCGCGCTGGGGTAGGGGCGGTGGGCCAGGGTACGGGTCGTGCCGTCGGCGAGGCGCTGCTCGCTGCGGCCGCTCTCGGCGAGGGAGTGCCACAGCAGGGCGCCGAGCGTGCCGGCGTCGAGGGGGCCGGTGAGGGCGCCGCGGAGCGAGGAGCGAGCGGCGAGGACGGCACCCAGGGACACCGCGGGCAACGGGTCGGCGGGGAGGGGGACTTCTTCGGCGGCCGGGGCCGTGGCCGGGGCCGGGGCCGGTTGGTCGTCGTCGGTCGGGGCGTACGGGCGCAGTGCCGAGTCCTCGCCGCGGCCGATCTGGAACTTGCTGCGCTCCAGGTACTGCACGTCGGGGGCGGTGTGGTCGGGCGGGAAGAACCCGGCCGGAGCGTCCGTCTCCAGCAGGGTGCGCGCGGCCAGCCGGCACACGGCCCGTTCCTCGTCGGGACTCACGCCCAGCCGGTTGAACAGCATGTGCAGCTGCGAGCCCCAGACCCCGGCCCGGGTCCGCTCCCCCAGGCCGTCGAGGGTCGCGTCGGCCTCCCGGACCCGTTCGGCCCAGCGCGCCAGCCAGGGCGCCGCCGTGCCCGCCCGGAGGCGGTCGCGCAGGTCCGTGGCGCGCCCGCCGAGGGCGGTGCGCTGCGCCGCGTGGACGGTGTTGACCCGGCTGTGGACGGCGGCGGCGGGCAGCAGCGGCACCTCGGTGACCCAGCGCCAGCCGGCCGCCTGAGCGCGCAGCCAGCGCGCGGCGGCGAGCCGGTCCATGCCGAGCGCGTACGCCGTGGTGTGCGCGAGGTCCGCGGCCGCGGCGAGCCGGGACGCGGCCGTGCCCGCGGCGGGCAGCGCCCCCAGTACGTCGAGGGCGGTGCGGGTGGAGGCGCCGAAGACCGCCTCGGCGACGGGCAGCGCCCGCGGTCCGCCGTAGCGCCGGGTCTCGGGTACGTAGGGCACGGCGCGGACCTCGCCGTGCCGGGAGGGCCAGGGGCCGGGCACGGCGGGCACCTGCCGGGCCTGACGGGCCAGCAGGTCGGGGAGTTCGGGCAGCCGCGCGGTGGTGCGGACCCGGATGCGTACGTGGGGGCCGTCCTCCCCGTAGCGGATGAAGAACCAGTCGGCCGCTTCGCCGGCGGCGACGAGGCCGTCGAGGAGCGGGGCCGCGTCACCGACCAGGAAGCGGTCGGTGTCCTCGGTGGTGGAGTGCAGGAAGAGGTGGTGGCTCTGCCAGGTGCCGGCGGCGGTGCCCGTGCCGGGGCCCGCGTGGGTGTCGGTGTCGGTGTCTGTCGTCGTCACGTCGTCCGGTCCTCGTCGTCGCATGTCGGTCGGGTCGGGTCGGGTCAGGGGAAGGGGTGCGGGTGCAGGGGCAGTTCCTCGTGGCGCGCGGGCCGGGCGGTGCGGCCCAGGCGGTGGGGCACGTCCAGCAGCCGGGGCAGGCCGAGGGTGCGCCGGTTGACGTGCCCGAAGGTCATCGGCAGCGCGCCGGGGACCACGGCCTTGACGCAGTGCAGGCCGAACCGCTCGCGCAGCCCCGGCTCGCTCTGGTCGACGGTGATCACCTCCAGTCCGGCGCGGGCCAGCCGCTCGACGGTGCGCGTCAGGAGGTCGGAGAGGTCGGGCACCGGCGCGGGGGCACCGGGCCAGGCCTCGGCGGCCGCCACGGTCGGGGTGTCGGCGAAGAGGAACTCCAGGCGGGGGGCCGCCTCGGGCAGGGTGCTCAGCCCGACGTGGTCGTCCAGGGTCAGGACGAGTTCCGGGCGTTCCAGCATGGGCCGCAGCCGTGCGGGATCGCGCGGCCCTCCCTCGGCGAAGGAGCGGTGCGGTGCCTCCAGTACGTTGGTGACGGCCTCGGCGACGGCGGAGCGGATGGCGGCGCGCGGATCGTGGTGGGCGCCGGCCGCGAGGAACATCCGCGGCGCGTCCGGGTGGCCGCCCTCGTAGCGGCAGACGGCCAGGACGGCCGGGATGCCGAAGTCGTTGGTCGCGTCCAGGAGGAGGAGCCGGTAGCCGGCGGCCGCCGCCCGGTCCGCGAGCAGCAGGGTGTCGGTGTCCTCGGCCGGCAGGCGGACGCGGCGCAGCGGGGTGGCCGCGTACCAGGCCATGAGGAAGGCGTCGCGCTCCGCGACCTCGAACAGCCCGTACAGGGCGGCTTCTTCGGGGCTGTTGCCGAGGCCGCAGCCGTTGGAGGACTCGTACACGACGCGCGTCCGGTCCGGGCCCGGCACGTCCCAGTACGCGACGTGCTCGGGGACCGCGGTCGGCCGGTGGTGGGTGAGGGACCAGCCGCGCACCCAGTGCAGCGGCAGGTCCGGGGTGTAGGGGACGGTGGGCGAGCCGGGGTGGCCGTGGTGGGCGGGGTCGGGCAGGCCGAGCCGTTCGGGGTCCAGTGCCTGGTCGGGGCCCAGTTCGGCGAAGGAGGCCCGCAGGTGGGTGCGGCGGCCGGTCGGGCGCATGCCCGCGTACCGTTCGACGGCCTCGAAGAGGGCGGTGCGCTCGCTGTCGGCGAAGGTGCGGGCCCGGCCGTGGCCGCCGTCGTCGACGGACCGGCCGTCGGTGACGATCGCGCTGGTGAGGCTGAACGCCGAGTCCTCGGAGCGGCGCAGCAGCCGCACCGGCCCGAACCGCGCGTCGTACAGGGCGGCCCGCAGTGCGGCGCCGCTCGTACGGGGGTTGGGGCCGCGCAGGACGGCCGGGTCGGGCATCGGGCGCGGCCCCGAGGGCAGCGGGCTGAGGGGGGTCTGCGCGTCGGACGGCAGCGGGCGGCACACGTCGCAGCCGCCGACGGGGCGGACGTGGTGGGTGGACCAGGTGCCGCGGCCCTGGTGGACGACGTGGACGACGGCCGAGTCCGGGCCCCCCGGGTCCGGGTTCGGGTCCGGGTTCGGGTCCGGGTTCGGATCCGGGTTCGGATCCGGGTGGTCGAGGAGCTCCTGTACCAGGGCCTCGACGGCCGGGGTCAGGGCCGGTGAGGGCACTCCGGCCAGGGTCAGCTTCGGGCTCTGCCACGGGACCCGGCCGCCCGCGGTCGCCAGCCGCTGGTACTCGGTACAGACGAGGCAGGCCGCGGCGCCCGGCCGGAGCACCGGCCCGACCACCGCCAGCGCCCCGTCGAAGCGCACCGGGACCAGGACCACGGGCCGGCGCAGGGCATGGCGGCTCAGTTCCTCGGCGAGGCCGAGCGTCCACCGGGTCAGCAGGACCGCGGCCCGGCCGGCGGTGGCCGCCAGGGCGGCGGGGGCGTCCAGTAGGGGGACGGCACCCGGACCGGCGGCGGCCAGAGGTCCGGCCATGGGTGCGGGGGCGGGGGCGACGGCGGGGCCCACGGGTGCGGGGGCGCCCATGGGTGCGGGGGCGACGGCGGGGCCGGTCATCGGGCCTCCTCGGCGGTGCGCAGCACGGTGAAGCCGAAGGAGCGCAGCAGGCCGGCGGGTTCGGGGTCCGGTGCGAAGGCCGGTGTGAGGGCGGCGGGGCCGGCTCCGGACAGTCGGTGCAGGGCGTCCTGGAAGGCTTCCTCGCGCCCGGCCAGGTCGGCGAGCCAGCCTCCCGTCCAGCCGAGGTCCTCCCAGGCGGCGGTGCGCGCGCCTTCGGCCGCCAGCGGGGCGGACGCTCCGCCGGAGGGCCGGGGGCGGGCGGCGGACGGTCCGGTCGCGGCGGTGCAGGCGGCGGTGACGGCGGCCAGCGCGGCGAAGGACGCGGCGTCGCCGGGCGTGGCCTCGACGGCCTCGCCGAGCACCGGGCCCGGCTCGCGCCCCGGTCCCGCCGGGGTGCGGCGGACCACGGCCCGGTAGGCCTGCGCACGGGGGGCCGCCCGGTGCACCTCCAGGCGCGCGGCGACGGCGAGCCGGTCGGTCAGGGTCGTCCACCAGTGGCGCAGCTGCGGGTGGCCGGACCATCGGGCCGGGTCCACCGCGGTGCGGCCGTCCGGGACGGCGGCGGCGAGGCGGCGTGCGGCAGCGTGGCGCAGGGCGCGGCCGCGGGCGTGCCCCGGGTCGGCCCCGACGGTGAACCCGGTGTCCCCGAGGAGCAGTTCGGCGGCCCGGCAGAACAGTTCCAGCCGGGCCAGGTCGAGGCGGGGCCCGCCGCCGGTCAGTGTGCGGGGTGGCCCGGCGTTCCCGGTGGCGGGGCCGGGCAGTGTGCAGGTGGCGAGGGGCACCGGGAGTTGGGGCAGCTCCCCCGGCAGCGGTCCGGGCAGGGGTCCGCAGCGGTGCTCCCCGAGGGCGGTGATCCGCCGCAGCGCCTCACCGAGCCCGGCCGGGGGCGCGAGGCGGACGCGGCGGTCCTCGTCGATGCGCTCGGGGCCGAGCCAGCTGTGGTGGTCGGCGCGCGCGGGGCGGATGTCGGCGAGGAGGACGGCGGGGATGCCGGGGAGCAGCCGCGGGTCGTCTCCCTCGGCGGCCGGGTCGGGCAGTCCGGCGGCCGCGCACAGCAGCCGGTGCGCGGCGGCGCCGGCCAGCAGCGCGGCGAACGCGCCCGGGACCCCGGGGGGTTGCGGCGCGGCAGCGTCCCCGGCGGCGTCGGCGAGCCGGGTCTCCAGGGCCGCCGCGTCGGCGCGTGCCTGGGCGGCGCTGCCGGGAGCGGTCACGTATCCGGTGGCGCCGCCCCGTCCGGCCGCGACCGCCCGGTCCCGGCCGGTGCCGGCGCCGCGGACGGTGAGCAGGACCCGGTCCCCGGGCAGCCGCGGGTCGGGGGTGCGGGTGACGGGCAGACCGCAGGCCTCCAGTGCCCGTACGGCGGCGGCGGCGGGCGGGGCGGCCGGGTCGCGGGCCAGGACCTCGGCCCGGGCGGTGGCGAGGGCGGCGGCCGCGTCGGCGGGGCGGGCGGCCGTGGCGTCGATCCACCGCGCGACGGCGGGGTCCACGGCGCCGGCGGGGTCCGGGGTCCCGGCGGCGGACGGGGTCCCGGCGGCGGATGGTCCGGGGACGAGGAGGTCGTGGGCGGCGAGTTGGCCGACGAGGGTGTCGACGGCGACGCGGACGGCCGAGCCCGGCTCCAGGCCCTCCCGGAACTGTGTGAGACGGCCGGCGCGCAGGGGTTCCTCCAACAGGCCCCACACCACCGGGACCGCGGTGCTGCCCTCCAGGGTGACGCTGCCGCGCCGCCCCCGCAGGTGCAGTCCGGCGCGCAGCGGGGTGACGGCGGTGCCGGGGCGCAGCCTGTCGCCGCCGCTCGCGCCGCGGCTCCTGCCGGTGTCCGAGCCGGTCATGTCCGGGCCTCCACCGCGTCGATGACGGCGCCCATCTCGGTGCGCCAGTCGCAGCCGGTCAGGGCGGGCACGGCGCGGACGACCAGGTGCGCGGCGAGGTAGCGCTCCAGCGGGCGGACGTCACAGACGGCCAGCAGCCGGTACAGGGCGTTCGTACAGGCCCGGTGGACGAGGTAGTCGGGGCGGCTCCACATCGCGCCCTGCGGGTCGGCGCGGCGCAGCAGTCGGTGGAACTCGCTGTAGCGGGTGCGGATGTCCTGGTTCCAGCGCTCGTGCGCGGCGGCGTCGCCGGTGGCGGCTGCCCGGACCCGGTAGGCGAGGGGATCTCCGTGCAGGTCGGCGCCGGCGTCGTAACGTTCCTGCGTGAGCCGCCAGGCGCCCTGCGAGAAGCCGGCCCAGGCCTGTTCCCAGTCGTCCGCGCGCCCGTCGGCGATCCGGCCGACGAGGGCGGTCACGGTGTCCTCCGCCTGCTCCCCGTGCCGTTCGAAGGTGGCGCGCAGCCTTCCGTCCGGGTCGTCGTGGAGCAGGAAATCCTCCAGGTGGGAGACGTAGGACCAGTGCCCGCCCGTCAGGCCGCCGGGGTGGGCGCAGGCGTGGGCCGCGAGGGCGGTCACCGCGAGGCGGAGCCGGGCCCGGCCGGTGTCGCCGTGCCGGCCGAGGAAGCCGGCGCCGGCCCGCAGGGCGTCCAGGCCGGACCGCAGCAGGTCCTCCCGCAGGGCGGTGCCGTCCGCTCCGAGCAGTCCCCGTACGGAGGACCGGTCGACGGGCTCGGTCCGGACCGTGTTGTCGGGGAGGAGCGGTTCGTAGGGCGGGGGGATGAGTTCGGCCCGTCCCGCCTCGGCGGCCCGTTGGAGGAGCTGGGCCTCGGTGAGGTCGCTGTGCGAGGGGTGCGCGCGCAGCCAGGCGCGGATGCGCCCGGCCGCGGTGGCGGCGGTGTCGGCGACCTGGGCGGGATCGGTGCCCTGCAGGCGCAGTCGCAGGTGCGGGCCGTGCAGCCAGTGCCGCTCCACGTGGGCCGCGGTCCCGTCCGCGGCGGCGTCGGCGGCGAGCGGCAGCATCACCTCGCGCAGCAGCGGGGCCTTGACGGGGTGGTGGTAGTACGCGACGACGTCCAGCGCGCCGCTGTCGCGCGGGTGGGCTCCGGCGGGGGCTCGGGGGTCGGGGGACGGCATGTCCGGCAGGCTCCTCTCCTGGTGCTGCGGGCTTGGCGGGCTCGGCGGGCTCGGCGGGCTCTGTGGACGCGGCCGGCTCTGTGGACGCGGCCGGCTCGGCGGGCGGGTCATCGCGGGCGTCCGTCCCGGTAGACCTCCAGGACGAGTTCGACGGCCCGGGCGGGTGCGGCCAGGCCGCCGGGTGCGGGCAGCGCCTCTTCGAGGACGACGCCGTCGGTGTGCCGGGACAGCCATTTGGCGAGGCAGCGCAGGTGCAGGGCATTGCCGAGGTCGGCGAAGTGCGGTTTGGGGCGGGCCAGTCCGCTCAGGAAGTCCTCGGTGGCCCGGCCGGTGGGGGCGCCGGCCACCGGGTGCAGGAAGACCTGCTCGGGCAGGCCGAGCAGGGCCCGCCAGTGGGCCGCGGCGGCCGCGGGGACCCGGCCGGGGCCGGTGTCGGCGGCGAGGTCGGCGCGCAGCCGGGCCACCACGCCGGAGGGCAGCAGCCAGCGGCGGCGCTGGAGCACTACGTGCCGGTGGCGGAGCCGGGAGCTGACGGTGACGTGGCCGCCGGGTGCGGCCAGGGTCCGGCGGGGGGCGAGGGACCGGAAGTCCACGACGCCGCCCGGGTGGTCGGCGAGGTGGGGCGCGATGCGGGCCGGCAGCAGCACGGGGGCGAGGAAGCCGGGGTACAGCACGTCGAGCATCTCGCCGGTGGTCCGCAGGCGTACCCGGATCTGGTCGGTGGCTTCGTCGTGGACGAGTTCCAGGTCGGCCTCGGCGATCGGGGTGCGGCGGCGGTCGGGGCCGATCTCGTCCGGGACGAGGAGGGGGTGGAGGTTGGCGTTGAACCCGCCGACGGGGCGGATCTGGGCGGGCCGGGCTCCGGGACCGAGGCCGCGTCGGAGCTGCCCGGACACCTCGGCGGTGGCGCGGGGGTCCAGGGAGTCCAGGAAGCGGCTGGCGAAGCGGCCCCAGCCGCCGTAGACGTGGTTGACGGCCAGCAGCCCGGAGGCGGGGTCGCGCTGGAGGAAGTAGGCGTAGCTGAGGGGCCGTTCGACGGTCGGCGCGGGGAGCCGCTCCCCGAGGGTCTTGAGGGTGTCGGCGGGGAGCACCGCCTCGTCGCGGACACGGGAGGGATCGGAGGGGCCGGGGGTGTCGGGGGTGTCGCGGCCGGCGGGGCCGTTGTCCTCCCGCAGGGCGTCGGCGACCTCCGCCCGCAGCCGGGCGAGGGGTTCGGTCGCGCTGGGGAACGCGCCCTGGTCGGCGGGGTCGAGGAGGGCGATCCGTCCGGCGGACTCCCAGGCGGCGGTGACGTCCGGGCCGAACTCCCAGGGGTGCGCGCAGCGTCCGCCGGCGCCGTAGCGCTCGACGAAGCGGTCCCGGACGGCGCGGCGGACGAGATGGCCGAGGTCGAAGAGTTCGGCGAGGGCGGTGACCTCGCCGAGCGCCTCGTGGTCGGCGGCGCCGAGGAAGCCGTCGAGCGCCAGCGGGCGCGGGGCGACCACGTCCTCGGACAGGACGGTCAGCGGGGCGGAGGCGGTGGGGACGGGCCGGCCGGCGGCGGCCAGCTCGGCGGTCCAGCGTTGGGTGAGGAGGCTGAGCCGGTCGGGGCGCTCGGCGGCGGGTGCGGCGGCGAACCGGGCGGTCAGCGAGCCGAGTTCGGCGATCCGGTCGGCGCGTTCGGCGTCCTCGGGGTGGCCGGGCGCGAAGGACCGCAACCAGGCGGCGAGGCGGTGCAGGGGGTCGGGGTCCTGCGGGGGGACGGGGTCCTGCGGGACCAGCAGGCCGGCTTGGGCGAGCTGGTCGAGGAAGGCGGCGGCCGCGGCCCGGCCGTCACCACCACCGCCACCACCACCACCGCCGCCACCGCCACCGGCGTCGGCGTCGGCGTTGGCGTTGGCGTTGGCGTTGGCGTCGGTGTCGGCGTCGGCCGGGCAGAGCGCCGCGGCCAGCCGCCCTGTCAGCTCCGCGAGCGGTACGGGGTTCTCGGCGAGGGCGGTGAGCAGGCGCAGCGGTCCGCCGGCGGCCACCTCCGCCTCGTCCTCGCCGGGCACGAGGTAGCGGCCGCCGGCGAAGGAGGGCCGGTCGCGGGAGTACGCGGCCCGTCCGTCGGCGGTCCGTGCGGTGCTGGTGATGCGGTGGGGCAGCGTGGTGCGGCGGTGCGGAGCGTCGAGGAGGGCGAGGGTCAGCGCGGTCGTCAGGGTGCGGTTGACCCGTACGACGGGGCACAGGGGGCCGTCGAGGACGGGTGCGGCGCCCCAGGAGGTCACCGGGCGGACCGGGCCGTCGGCGGGGGCGCCGGCCAGCGGGCCCCATCCGACGGCCGTGAACCATGACAGCGGGCTGGTCTTGGTGCTGGCCCGCAAGGCGTAGCGCAGCACGGTGGGCTCCTCTTTGCGGGCCCGGCGGTCGGCCGCGCCGGTGGCGGCGCGGTTCACGGCGCGCAGCAGGTCGGCGCTGGTCAGGGCGGTGGCCTTGGCGAGGGCGGGTTCGCGGCAGAGGGCGGCGAGCGCGGCGCGTTCGGCGTCGAGGGCGGGGCCCGTGGCGGCGTCGAGGGCGGTGAGGAGGGCCTCGCGGTCGGCGCGCAGGGTGAGCCATGCGTCGAGCCGGGGAAGGCGGGCGGGGAGGTCGCCGAGGCGGGCGAGCAGGGCGGGGCGGGGTTCGCGGCCGTTGTGCAGGGCCCGTCGCAGGGGCAGGGCGACGTCGCGGTGGAAGTCGGCGGGGTGGCCGTCGCGGGCGGCGTACAGGTCGTCGCAGAGTGGTGCGGCGGTCAGGGCCAGTTCGGTGTCGAGCCGGTGGAGGCGGGCCAGCAGGTCCCGGAAGGCGGCCGGGGCCGGGTGCTGGGCCGGGTGGGCGAGCACGGTGGCGCGGGCCAGCGCGTAGGGGGCGGAGCGTACCCGGTAGCCGTCGGCGCCGGGGGTGGAGTGCGGCTGCGGCATGGGTTTCCGTCCTGTGGGTGGGGGCGGCGCGCGGGCTCCCCGCCGGGCGCGTGGCACGGCGGGAAGCGTCTGCCGAGCGGTGGTGCGGTCGTGCCGTCGTGCGGTCGTGCCGTCATGCGGTCGTGCGGTCGTGCGGTCGTGCCGTCGTGCGGTCGTGCGGTCGTGTGGTGGTGCCGTCGTGCGGTGGCGCGCCCGTACCCCTTACACGGGGAGTTCGGGCATCTGCGGGTGGGCGCAGGAGGACGAGCCGCAGGAACAGGAGCTGCCGCCGTTGGACGCGCCGCCCTCGGGCAGCGCGACCGTGTCCCGCATGGAGGTCACGGTGAGTTCACCGAGGTCGAGTTCGTCGAGGTCGAAACCGGAGGACTGCGTGCGGTCGGTCATGGGGTTTCCTCTCGTTGGCGGGGTCAGGCCTCGAGGGCGACGGAGTACTGCGGCTGGGCGCAGGACGACGATCCCTGGCAGGAGCAGGAGCCCCAGGACGCCCCGCCCTCGGGCAGTGCGGAGGTGTCCCGCATCGAGGTGACGGTGAGGTCTCCGAGATCGAGCTCCAGGTCGTGGAGTTCGAATTCGGGGGTACGTGCGGTGTCGGACATATAAGTCTCCCGGGGTGTGGAAGCGGAAAGCCGAGGGTGCACTGGACTTCAGTCGGCAGGATCGTTCGGAAAGCATTGCGAGGTCGTCCGGACGACGGCAAGCGTGCGGGGCTTCCGCGCGCTACCTGGGCAAGTCCGGTTCTACTTCGTCACGTTGCCGCCGATGAAATCCGGCCACGGGGGTGTTCCGGCCGAGGTTTCGGCCGCTCCCCAGTATTCCCCGGGGTCGCTCGAGCCCCGCCGGAGCGTAAGCGGCCGCATTTCCCGTACGGGGCGCGGAAATTGCGCCGACCGGCTTGATTTCGGTGAATTCCCCGAGCGTTTATCGGGGCGGGCAGCCGGGGCCGGGGCACGGTGGTGAGGCTCGGCCCGTCGGGCGGATCAGTACGCGTCAGGCGACCAGCTCATAGATGCCCCGGGCCGCCAGCCACAGGCCGACGAGCAGGGAGAGCGTGACGATCAGCTGCTCCTGGTGCTGCGCAAGCCACGTGCGCAGGGCGTCCAACCGGGCGCCCGCGGCGGCCGGTGCCCAGACCGTGTACATCTCCATGACGATGAGGCCGAGCGTGGCCAGCAGGCAGTAGCCGGTCAGTGCCAGCCAGTCGGTGAGGGAGGAGAGGTCCGCGGCGACGACCGTGGCCGCGCCGGCGCCGACCAGCGCCCAGGGCTGCAGCAGCCAGGCCAGCCCGGCGGCCGTCACCAGTGAGGCGCCGTCCACCCGGGCGGTCCAGCGCGGCGGGCCGTGCGGACGGGGCGGCCGACGGCGCCGGTGCGCCGCGTACAGCACCATCCCCAGGCCGATGGCGAGTTTCGCACTCGCCGCGCCGGTCGACGGCGCGCTGTGGCGGGCCGGGGGTTCGCCGCCGGTCAACAGCACCACGCACGCGATGACCACGACCAGGTTGGCGAGCCACGACAGCAGGAACGCCATGCCTTTGCGGACGCCTCGCTGTGAGGAGAGCAGCAGGATGAAGGCGCTGTTGTGCAGGGGCCCCAGGGTGATGGCCGTACCGATCACGACCAGGTCGAGGACCATCAGCGCAGTCACTCCCGGAGGCCAGGCCGTCTGCCGCCTTCGGACGGGTGGACCGGAGACGGGGTCGGGCGGCGCTGTCACGACACCGCGTTCCGACTCTGCGTCCGGCGGCCCGAGCGGTCAAGCAGGCCACGCGCACGTACCCGAATGCCGCACGGCGGGTGGCGGAAGGCCGGGCCGGGCGCCCGGCCGGGGCCCGTTGTCGGCGGGCCGTGGTGCAGTCCTCCTTCGTGTGGGAGGAGGCAGCCCGACCTGCCCCAGCAGGTGCCCGGCCGGCCGAGCGGGTCAGGACACCACGGGGGCGGCGTCCACTTCGGTCAGCTTGACCGTGTACAGGCCGCTGCGCTCGCTCTTCACGTCCGTCACCTTGAGCTGCGTGCCCGGTGTGAGGATGTACTCCTCCTCCCCCGTGAAGGCGGAGAAGCTCCGGATCCCGACCGCCTTGGCGGGCGTCACCTCGAAGAGCGTCCGCTTGCCGCGGCTGCCCAGGAAGGACCGCGCCACGTTCAGCTGCGAGGTGCACGAGGAGACGCCCCACCAGGTGACCGTCCGGCCCACCGGGTACTGCGCCCGCAGGTCCAGCGACACACCGCGCCACAGCGGCTGCGTGTGCGCGGGCAGCCCCGAGACCGCCGAGAACAGCAGGCGCAGGTACGGCAGGTAGGGCGTGACCCGGCTGCGGTCCGGGGAGCGCAGGACGGCGTTGATCTCGCGGTAGAAGGCGGACTCGCAGGTGTAGAGGTAGAGCGCGGCGATCGCGTCGGCGGACAGGCTGGCGGACATCTCGTCCGCCCGGCGCTTGCCGAAGTCGCGTGAGCGGTCGATGTGTCCGGCGAGCCCGGACAGCGTCCGGGCGACCGGTGCGACGGCGTCCTGGAAGTCCATCAGCGGGGTGTCGAAGACGCCGGTGATCGCGGGGAGGACCAGGCCCTCGTCCTTGACGCTGGTGAGGCGCTCCAGGTACAGCTGGTGCAGGTTCATGGTCGACTCGATGAAGGCGCCCATGCGTGCCGCGACCGCCCCGTCGGCGCCGGCCGTCCCCGCGTTCCATCCCTTGCTGGGCAGCCAGTCGATCACGTCGGCGCCCAGTGACGTGAGGGCCTCGTTCACCAGGGCGAAGTGGTCGCCCTCGCAGAAGATGTCGCCCTGCGCCGCCGGGTTCGCGTGGTCGATGTGCCGGACCTCGACGTCCGGGTACTTCTCCTGGAGCCGCAGGACGACCCGCTTCAGGTTGCGGGCGTGCGCCCCCCACCAGGCGAAGACGATCCCGCGGTCCTCCTCGTCGGCGTCCTGCTTGGCCTTGAGGATCTCCTCGACGATCCGTTCGGCGACGGGCCGCCAGAACGCCGTGTGCTGGTCGGCGCCCATCGCTCCGTCGCCGCTGGCGGTGAGGGAGGCGTTCAGCAACAGGACGCCCTGCGTGAGCATCGCCTGGAACCACTCGGGCGGCTGGACGGTGTCCTGCTCCTTGAGCAGCGCGCGCACGTCGGCGATGGGCGTCTTCTTGGCTATGCCGTACTTCCACATCGCCGCCGCCTTGATGAGGCAGCGGATGCTGACGACCCTGCCGAACTGGCTGTCCTTCCAGTCGCTGAAGGTGTTGTCGAACATGGCGATGCCGGTCGCGCTCTCCGCCCGCGGGTAGGGGTTCTGGCCGAAGGCGACGACCTTCCATTTGTGCGGCGGGTGGGGCTTGAGGGCCTGGAAGGTCAGCTCACGCACCGGGACGACCTCGGGGCTGCGGCCCTTCCCGATGAAGCGGGGGGCGTCCGGCAGCCCCTCGATGACCGGCTTCAGGAGCGGGAGCCAGGGCTCGCCGCCGCCGTCGAAGAGTTCGGTGAGAGCCAGGGGGTCGTTCGCGTCCGTCATGGCAGAGGGGCTCTCGTTCGTCGTGGTCGGGGCGGGGACGTGGCCGGCGGGGTGGCCGGCGGGGGCGGGCTGGGCGGCCTTCGGCACCACGATGCGCACCCGTTCCTCGGCGGGGGCGTTCTCGATGCCGTTCAGCTGCGTGACGATGGTGGCGCGCAGCTCGTCGTCGTCCTCGAACCAGTGGTCGTGGAAGAGGGTGTAGCCGGTCCACATGAGGTTGGCGCAGACCCTGGCCGGGACCCTGCCGGTCTGTGCGCCCATCCCGACCAGGGCCACGGAGCGGATGCTGCCCGGCTTCTGCCGGTTCTGCCGGTGGACGGCCTGGAACGCGGCGGCGCATGCCAGGGCCACGTTCAGTGTGGCGCTCACGTTCTGCGAGGACTGGACCATGGTCGGCGTCGAGATCAGGTACCGGGGGGTGGTCGCCCCCGACGGGACGCAGACCGCGCTGCCCACCGGGAGGGCTCCGGCGAACCGATCGCGGATCGCGCGCTGCACGCGTACCTGGATGCCGGATCCGAGGTGACGCTTGACGGCGGCGTCGACCCCGCCGTCCATCCGGCCCCGGGAGTTCGTCGGGGTGACCCAGGCGTCGACGTCCTCTTCGAGGATCGAGCCCCGGCGGATCTCGATGCCGGGGGTGTCCGCGAACGCCGCCCGCCATGCCTCCACCACGCGCTCGTTCACGTCGGTCAGCACCACCCTCAGCGTGGGCTGAACACTGCTCTCGGTCATCGTCCGCTCCTGTCGGGAAAGGCCCTTGCAACACTGCGAACGTAACCGCCGGCACTGACAACGACGCCCGTGTACGTGGGTGGTGACCGGCCGTCACAGCTGCGGAAACGTCCCGCCGGGACCGTTCGGGCCGCGCCGGGTGTGTCGCGGCGGGTGTGTCGCGGCGGGTGTGTCCGCGCCGTGCGCGCAAGCTGGGAGGCGGCCACGGGCGGCCGGCGGTGATCGCGGCCGCATGTCCGACCGGTTCGTGGGAACCCGGCAGGGCAGGGGGGCGTTCGAGAAGGAGGGAACAGGAAGCCATGGCATCCGACTCGTCGCCGGTGGCCGTGCCGGCCACCACCGGCACCGTCACCACGGCCGTGCCGGCCCGCCTCGACCGCCTGCCGTGGTCCCGGTGGCACTGGATGATCGTGATCGGCCTCGGCACCGTCTGGATCCTCGACGGACTCGAGGTCACCATCGTCGGCAACGTCGCCGGGCGCCTCGCCGAGGAAGGCAGCGGTCTCGACATCACCGCCGCCCAGGTCACCGGCGTCGCCGCCGCCCTCTACGTGGCGGGCGCCTGCTTGGGGGCGCTCTTCTTCGGCTGGCTGACGGACCGCTACGGCCGCAAGCGGCTCTTCATGGTGACCTTGGTCGTCTACCTGGGCGCGACGGCGATGACCGCGCTGTCGTTCGAGTCGTGGTGGTTCTTCCTGTTCCGCTTCCTCACCGGCTTCGGCATCGGCGGCGAGTACGCGGCCATCAACTCGGCGATCGACGAGCTGATCCCGTCCCTCTACCGGGGCCGGGTCGACCTCATCATCAACGGCAGCTACTGGCTGGGCGCGATCGGCGGCGCCCTGCTGTCCGTCGTGATGCTCGACACCGACATCTTCCCCGAGAACCTGGGCTGGCGGCTCAGTTTCGCCCTCGGTGTCGTCCTCGGCCTGGCCGTCCTGCTCGTACGCCGGCACGTTCCGGAGAGTCCGCGCTGGCAGTTCATCCACGGCAGGGAAGAGGACGCCGAGGAGCTGGTGTCATCGGTGGAGGAGCGGATCGAGCGGGAGAAGGGCGAACCCCTCCCGCCGCCGACCGGTGAGATCACCATCCACCAGCGCAAGAGCGTCGGCTTCGGCCTGATCGCCAGGACGGTCTTCGGCCGCTACCCGCGCCGCGCGGTCCTGGGCCTGGCGCTCTTCATCGGCCAGGCGTTCCTCTACAACGCCGTCACCTTCGGCTTCGGCACCATCCTGACGACGTTCTTCGACGTGCCGACGGGCAGCACGGGCTACTACTTCGCCGTCATCGCCGCGGGCAACTTCCTGGGGCCCCTGCTGCTCGGCAAGCTGTTCGACACGGTCGGGCGCCGGATCATGATCTCCTCGACCTACCTGCTCTCGGGTGTGCTCCTGTTCGGCACGGCGTGGCTGTTCGACCAGGGGTCGCTCACGGCGACGACCATGACGGCCTGCTGGTGCGTGGTGCTGTTCTTCGCGTCGGCGGGTGCCTCCAGTGCGTACCTGACCGTCTCGGAGGTCTTCCCCATGGAGACCCGGGCCATGGCCATCGCCTTCTTCTACGCGCTCGGCACCGCGGCCGGCGGCATCAGCGGCCCGCTGATCTTCGCCGACCTCACCTCGTCGGGCGTGGTCGGCGACACGGCGCTCGCCTTCCGGATCGGCGCCGCGCTGATGTGCGCCGCCGGCCTCGTGGCGGCTTTCCTCGCGGTCAAGGCCGAGCGCCGTTCGCTGGAGGACATCGCCGAGCCGCTGTCGGTGGCGAAGCCGGACCCGGCCGGCTCGCGGTGACCACGTCCTCCGTCGACCTAGCGGCCGCTGTCCGTGAGTTCCGTGAGGTCCGTGCGTTCCGTGGCGGTCGAGGGTGACGCCCCGCGCTGGTGGGGCACGGGTGCGTGCGGGGACGAGGCGGGGTGCTCGTCGTGTCGCAGGGCGACCGTGCGGGTCGGGGCGGGGATGGAGATGCCCTCCGTACGGAAGCGCCGGTGCAGGCGCTTGATGAACTCGTGCTTGATCCGGTACTGGTCGCTGAACTCGCCGACGCCCAGGATCACGGTGAAGTTGATGCGGGAGTCCGCGAACGTGTGGAAGCGGACGGCTCCTTCGTGGTCGGGGACGGCGCCGTTGATGTCGGCCATCACGCTGTCGACGACGTCGAGGGTCACCCGCTCGACGTGCTCCAGGTCGCTGTCGTAGCCGACTCCCACCTGGACCAGGATCGAGAACTGCTGTTCCGGCTGGGTGAAGTTGGTCATGTTCGTCCGGGCGAGACGCCCGTTGGGGATGATGACCAGGTTGTTCGACAGGTTGCGCACCACGGTGTTGCGCCAGTTGATGTCGACGACGTACCCCTCCTCGCCGCTGGTGAGCCGGATGTAGTCGCCGGGCTGCACGGTCTTCGAGGCGAGGATGTGCACCCCGGCGAAGAGGTTGGCGAGGGTGTCCTGGAGTGCCAGGGCCACCGCCAGACCGCCCACTCCGAGGGCGGTGACCAGGGGCGCGATGGACACGCCGAGGGTCTCCAGGGCGACGAGGACGCCCATCACGAGGACCACGATCCGGGTGATGTTGACGAAGATGGACGCCGACGCGGCCACCCCGGTGCGGGTCCCGGCCACGGACTGGACGAGGCCGGCGACGACCCGCGCCGTGCTGCGGGTGGCGATGAGGATGAGCAGCGCGGTCAGGGACTGGTTCACGAACCCCGAGACCCGGGCGGTGAGCGGCAGGGTCGTGGCGGCGACCGCGGCGCCGGCGATGAGCGCGGCGCCGGGGGCGATGGTGCGCAGTGCGTCGACGATGACGTCGTCGCCCTTCCACCGGGTCCGCTCGGCGTGCCGGCCCAGCCACCGCAGGAGGGCGCGCAGCAGCAGTCCGGCGGCGGCGCCGGCCGCCAGCGCGATGCCGGCGACCAGCCAGTCGTGGAGGACGAGATCCCGGTTCAACGGACCTCCTCCGCTGCGCGTCCCCGGCCCGGGGGCGTGGCGGCGGGCGCCGCCGGGCGTCGTATGAGGTGTGTCGTCACCTTGTCACCTGTCAGTTCGTCGTGCTGTAAGCCGCGTTCGGGCGTGTGTACGCGTCCGGAACGGGCTGCCATCCTGCCCCATGGGGGGTGACGCACCGCAGGCGGGGCGGGTCGGGCGAGATGCGGAAGAGAGGGCCTAGCGTCGTACGGCGGCGTGTTCGAGGACCGCGCGGACCTCGGCGGTGATCGCGCTCTCGTTGCGTTCGAACTCGGGGCCGGTCAGCTGCTGGGGGTCGGCCGGCAGGCCGGTGAGCACGGGGGTGTGGAGGTGGCCGCCGGGCAGGTGCGGGGCGAGTTCGGTGCGCAGCCGGTTGGAGCGGTAGGCGACCTCGTTGGACAGGTAGCCGCCTCCGCCGCCCGCGACGGCGCGCGAGCCGGGTGTGGGGCCGTCGGTCCGGTCCACGGGGGCCGTGGCGCCCGCCGGGATCTCGGTGACGTCGGGGTTGAGGAGGACGGGGTAGGGGCTCTGCACGGCGGCGGTCACGGCGTCGGCGGGGAGGGTGGTGCGGATGAACTCCGGGCCCGGGCCGAGGCCGGGGGCGGTCACCGGGCGTTCGCGGGTGCCGCCGGAGAGGGCGCGTGCGTTGTCGGGGTAGGGGTCGGCGGACCGGGCCCGCCCGGCCCAGTCCTCCAGGGTGAAGATGCCGGGGTAGCCCTGGCTGACGGTGGTGATGATGTCGGCCGAGGCGGGGCCGGCGGCCAGGCGCGGGGCGAAGGCCCGCTCCACCAGGCCGGCGTCGAAGTCGGCGTAGCGCACGGGCAGGACGACGGCGCGGATCTCGGCGGGGCTGCCGTCGGCGAGGGTCACGCGGCGGCCGTTGAGCTGGAGGGCGGCCGATCCGGACGGGTTGGCGCGGCGGATCTCCGCGTCGAGTCCGAAGGGGTCGAAGCCGCTGATGAAGAGGCGGCGTACGCCGGGTGCGGCCTGGAAGGCATTGTCGGTGAGGCCGCGGGAGGCGTCCTCGAAGCGGGCGCGGAGCGCCGCCCGGTCGACGGTGAACCTCGGCTGCCAGCGGGCGAGTTCGGCGGTCATGGCGAGCCGTGCCCAGTACAGGGGCCGGTCGTCTGCGGGGGCGAGGTCGCCGCCGGGCCGCTGTTCCTGGGCCCGCCGTACGGAGGCCTGCCACAGGGCCTCGCCCCAGGACCGGAGGAGGCGTTCGGCTTCGGCGGGGCCGCGCGTCGTGCACAGGGCGGCGGGAAGGCGCCGTACGAAGTCCGCGAGCCCGGCTCGTTCGACCAGGGCGGTGGTGCGGGCGTCCGCGAGCCGTGCCTGTTCGGCGTCGAGCGGTACGGAGGCCGGGGGGCGGCAGGCGGTGGCGCCGTCGGTCGCGTGGGCGGGCGAGGCGACCGCCATGGGCAGGACGGTGACGAGGAGGGCGGCGGCCGATGCCGCACGACGTAAGAACATCATGCGATGTGACATTACATAGCGGCTGTCGCCCTCACCAGGCACCCCGGGCGCAGCCGCCGGGACTGGCTCAACTCCGCCGCAGAGGCGTCCGGTTCGGCGCGCGGGGCGGGCGGTGGCGGTGGTGGGGTGAGAGGGTGACGGGGGTGAGCGGCGGCGGCGCGTGGGGCGGCCGCGGCGGGTGATGGTGCGATCGGGGGCGGGGAACGTGGATCGGGTCGATGCGATAACGGACGTGGCGGGTGTGCGCGTGGGGCATGCCGCGCTGACGGGTGAGGGGGCTCTGTCGGGAACGACGGTGGTCCTGGTTCCGCCGGGCGGGGCGGTCGCGGCGGTTGACGTGCGCGGTGGGGGTCCGGGGACGCACGAGACGGACGCGCTGGACCCGCGGGCTCTGGTCGAGCGGGTGGACGCGGTCGTGCTGACCGGTGGCAGTGCGTACGGGCTCGCCGCGGTGCACGGCGTCATGGAGTGGCTGGAGGAGCGGGGCCGGGGCGTGCCGGTGGGGCCGGTGGCGGGGCAGGTGGTTCCCGTGGTGCCGGCGGCCGCGCTGCTGGACCTGGGGCGGGGCGGGGACTTCGGGCTCCGCCCGGGGCCGGCGTTGGGCCGGCGCGCGGTGGAGGCGGCCTCGGCCGCGGCGGCGGGTGCCGCGGTGGCGCAGGGGTCGGTCGGGGCGGGGACGGGTGCGGTGGCGGGCGGTCTGCGCGGCGGGGTCGGGTCGGCCAGTGTGTGCCTGGAGGGCGGGGCGGTGGTGGGGGCCCTGGTGGTGGTGAACGCGGCCGGGTCGGTCGTCGATCCCGGGTCGGGTGCGCTGTACGGGGAGTTCTATGCGGGCCGGCGCGATGTGTGGCCGCGGCCGGAAGTGCACGAGCGGGCGCGGCGGGCCTTGGACGAGGCCCGTGCCACGACGCGGTCGCGGCGCGGCGCTCCCGCGGAGGACGGGTCGGCGGCGGTGATGAACACCACCCTCGCCGTGGTGGCGACGAACGCCGACCTCACGCGGGCCCAGGTGCAGAAGATGGCCGGCACGGCCCATGACGGGCTGGCCCGGGCGATCCGTCCCGTGCACTTGATGAACGACGGGGACACCGTCTTCGGGCTCGCGTTGGGCGCGCACCCGTTGGCCGGGATGGCGGAGTTCAACGAGGTGCTGGGGGCGGCGGCGGACGCCGTGTGCCGGGCCGTGGTCAACGCGGTGCGGGCCGCGGAGGGTTTCGACGGTCCGGGCGGCCTGTTCCCGTCCTGGCGGGACCTGTACGGTCCGGAACCAGGCGTCCAGGACGGTGGGTGACGGTCACCGCGGGGTGGGCGGGGCCCGTCGGCCGTCGGTGGCCGCCACCGCCTCGATGTCCGCCGACGCGTTGGGCATCATCGTGACCCCGGACCGGACGAGAGCCTCGTCGTCGACCACCATCACCCGGATCACCGCGCCGGTCTCCGACCTGTCCATCCACCCCGGCCCGCCCTTTCCGCAGGTCACCACCCGGGGAAAGCAGCGCCGTCACCCTGACGGCATCGCGGGCGCGAGCGAGCGGCGGGACGGTCGGCCCGCGGTCAGTGCGGCTCTCGGACGCTTCGGGTGCTTCGGATGCCGTCGATGATGCGGGTCCAGTTGTCGCCGCCGTGGCCGTTCTCGATCGCGTGCCGGTAGTGGGCCTGCACGGCCAGCGGGAGAGCGAGGTGGAGGCCGAGTGCCGCGCTGGTCTCGACGATGTGGTCGGCCGTCGCGCCCATCATGGTGACCGTGCTGAGGTCGCCGGGATGCTCGCCGGCGTCCAGCGCGGCGCCGGGGGTCTCCTCTCCGGCCCGCAGGATGGCGCCGATCGAGTCGGCGGAGGCGAGCAGCTCCGGCAGCGCTTCCACAGCCTTCATTCCTGCGGTGCCCAGCATCGCGGTGGCGTGCATCAGCGCGGACAGGGTGGTGAGGAACACCGCGAGCTGGGCTTGGTACATCATCTGGGCGAGGCCGGGGTCCTCGCCCAGGTACTTCGGCAGGCCGACCCGTGCCAGGGCCGCCTGGTGATGCTCCATCACCTTCCCGGGGCCGCTGTAGTAGACGTGGGCCGCCTCCGTGCCGACCATCGGCGCCGGGACCATGACGCCGCCGGTGAGGAAGGCGGCCTGGTGGCCCGCCGCCCATGTCGCCGCCTTGCGGGTGCGGTCGGGCGTGTCCGAGCTCAGGTTGACCAGCGTCCGGCCGGCGAGTGAGGCGGTGGTGCTGTCGAGGATGTCGTACATCGCCTGGTAGTCGGTGAGGCTGAGGATCACGAGTTCACTGGCTTCGACCGCCTCGCCCGGTGTCGCCGCGAGCGTCGCCCCGTCGGCGACGACGCCGGCGGCCCGGCCGGCGGTGCGGTTCCAGACGGTGACGCGGTGGCCGGCGGTGAGGAGTGTGCGGGTGATCGCCTGGCCCATCGGGCCGAGCCCGATGACGGTGACGGCGCTGTTCCGGCTGGTGGTGTGGTGCTGTTGTTCGTTCACCCCTCCATGCTCGGAGAGCGCCTCTAGTCTCGGAAGTACCCACTATTTTCTGGGGTACTTACCTTTTAGTAAGGGGGAGCAGTGATGTCCAAGGCGCCGAGGCGTGGGCCTTACATCTGCGGCATCGACGCCGCGCTCGATGTGGTGAGCGGCAAGTGGAAGGGACTGATCCTCTGGGAGCTCGACGCCCATGGCGTACGCCGCTTCGCCGAGCTCCGTCGGGGTCTGCCCGGAGTGAGCGAGAAGATGCTGACCCAGCACCTGCGTGAGATGGAGGAGGACGGACTCGTGCACCGGAAGGTCTACGCCGAGGTGCCGCCGCGGGTGGAGTACTCCCTGACCGAGGACGGGCGCACGCTCAACCAGGCGCTCGGGGCGCTCGGTGCCTGGGGCGGTGAACGGATGCGCCGCGAGGGCCTGGAGGTGGTCGAGGCGGCCGGGGCCTCGCACGGCTGAGGTTGCGGCCGCCGGCCCCCGACGGCTGGTGCGGGCCCGCCGCGTGGCGGGAGGAACCAGCCGCTCGACGGGTGCCGTTCGCCCTGAAGCGGGCTCGTATGAGCACCGCGCTCCGGTGGGCGGCCAAGGCCGCCACGACGGCCCTGTCCGTGCTCGTCCTGGCCCTCGTAACGCGTACTGGCCGGCCCGCACTGCTGGGCCGAACTCCTCCTGACCGCGGCCGTGACGGCGGCGGGCGCCTGGGTGTGGTCACGGATCGCCAGCGCGGAGCCGCCGGCGACCGCCCGTCACTGAACGGCCCCGGTCCGGGGCGTGTCCGTGTCCCCACCGGAACGCTCCGGGCCGGGCGGCGGCGGGCTCGGCCGGCGCGCCCGTCAGGGCCGCAGGCCCGCTCGCCTGAGTGCGATCCCGGACAGAGCCGCGACGACCTGCTGGTCGCCGCGGCGCCAGGCGTCCGCGAGGCCGCCCGGCGGGGCGGGGATCGCCAGGAGGTCGCCCGGCGGTCCGGTGAGGGCGCGCAGCGCGAGCAGGTCGGCGCCGCCGGGTGCGTCCAGGAGACGCCGGACGGAGGCGCTGCGACGGATCCAGCGCAGGCGCAGGGGAAGCCACAGCAGGAGTACGAACGCCACGGGGACGACGATGAGGGCGACCGCGGCCAGGGTCGCCAACTGGCTGACGGTGTCCTGGAGCGACTGTCCGGCGTCGGCGATCCCGGTGCCGGCGTCGGCCGCGGACCGGAACGGTTTCTTCAGGAGGTCGCCGACCAGCGGCACGTCCGAGGCCGTGTCACCGGCGTCGCCGAGGGCGGTGGCGAGGCTCCTGCCGGAGCTCTCCACCTTCCGTCCCGGCTCGGCCAGCAGCATGATCGCGTCGTGGACGGCCAGGGCGAACCACACCGCGGCGGCGATCAGGACCACGGCGATCAGGTCCGCGAGGATCTGGCGGTTGCGCCGCGCTGGGGTCTGGGCGTAGAGAGGCATCGGCTGCTCCCGTTCCTGTCGTGGCGTCGAGGAGCCGACCCCGGCCAGGTGTGCGGTGCCGGCGGCAGGGCTCGGCCGGTTGCTCGACCGTACGTCGGAATCGGCCCGTCCACCGGTGTTCACGGGGACACGTCCGCGAACCGTTGCCGGGTTGGCGCAGTGCCGACGCCGCCGGGCGCGGGCGCGCCCCCTACCCGGCGGGTGTGTAGTGGTCGGCGTACGACTGGAGGCGGGCCGGGAGCGGGCCGTCGGCGCCGGTGGAGTTCACCCGCATCCACAGCTCGTTCTCCACGACGAAGCGGTACGCGAATTCCTCGAAGGTGTCGGCGCACCGCATCAGCGAAGCGGCCACCGCGGCCCGGACCTCCTCGGCCGGTTCCCCGTCCGCCCACCAGCCGGCGGACTCCAGTTCCACGTGCGAGAAGACCACGAACGCCTCGCCGCAGGGGCGCAGGTACAGGTACCAGATGACGCAGTCCTGCTGGTCCCGCAGGAACCGGACGAGGCGGGCGCCTTCCTCCACCGGGCTGCGCAGCGGGCCGGAGAGGTGGCTCCAGCACGCGGTCACCGAGACCTCGTCGAAGGCGCGGTGGAGGCGCTCGTCGGCGTAGAAGGCGGCGAAGCCCTCGGGGAGGGCCAGCCCGGCCTCGGCCAGGTCGCGTGCCAGGGCCGCGAGGTGCTCCTCGTGTTCCGATCGCGGCCCGTCCGCCCCGCCGAGCCAGTCGAACCTGTCGTCGGGTCGTACGGCGTCCAGCGGCGGCAGGCTCTCCAAGGGGTACACGTCGTAGGTGGAGGCGCAGGGCCGGAAGCGTCCCAGGTCGGTGGCGCACCAGCCGGTGGGAAACGGGGCGGCCGCCGCGGTGTCGGCTGCGGGCCCGGAAACGGAAAAAGACATGGAAAACCCCTCGGACGGTGGCCGGTTCGGCGCTGTGCCCGCATCCTCGCGCCCGCCACTGACAACGGCCGTCCTCCTGACGCGGGCGCGTGGCGTGCGGGGCCGCGTGCGAGGATCCGCACCATGGATCATGAGGCGCTGTGGACGTACGGGGCGGCGGGGAAGCCCTCCGCGGGGCCCGGGGACGTCCTGCGCATGGTGCGCGGTGCCGCCCGTGCGGAGCCGGGCGGGCGCGTGGAGGCTCTGGTCGCCGAGTGCGTGCTGTGCGGTGCCGGGGCGGACGAGTTCGAAGTCGCCAAGGGCGAGTGCTTCTGCGTGGGTTGCTGCATACCGGTCGGCATCGCGGACGGGGACATGTGCCCCGACGCGTACCCGTGGACGCTCGAACCGTCCGGGGCGCCGCTGCCGCCCGCCTCGCCGGGCCCCGGCTTCGAACCGTCGGACCTCCCCCACTGCCCCGCAGGGCACGCCGTGTTCCAGGTGGCGGTCGCGCTCGCGTTCGCGCAGGACGGGGCGGTACGGGGCATCTCGGTCGGCTTGAGGTGCCCCGAGGACGGCGCGCTGTGTCTGTACGTCGACAACGCGCGCGTGGTGCCGGGCGCGCCCTGACCCGGCGTCGGCCGCCGGTCAGCCCGGTGTGCGGCCTTCGGTCTCCGGCGGGGCGGGTTCGTTCTCGGAGCGGGCGGTGAGAGCGACTTGGGCGGTCCACGACCAGGGCTCCCGGGGTGGATCCCAGTGCACGTCCACGTCGGTGTCGTGGACGTCGCGCGCGAGTTCCGTCACCATGATCGCCGCCGCGGCCCGCGCGTCGTGCGGGTCGGTGCGGGCCGGCACGCTCAGGCGCCCGCAGAGCATGCCGCCCTCCGCGGTGAGAACGCTCGTGCGCCAGCCCTCCGGCGTCGCCAAGAGGACGAGCCCCTTCGGAAGACCGAAGGCGGGCCGCTGCTTCTTCTCCTTCTTGCCTCTGACCATGCCGCCATCCAACATCACCGACGGCAGTGCCCGTTCCGGGCCTGCTCCGGGCCTGCTCCGGGCCTGCTCCGGGCCTGCTCCGGGCCTGCTCCGGGCCTGCTCCGGGCGGCTGATGGCCGCCGGGCGCGGAGGCTACTTCAGCAGGCGGCCCAGATCGGCTTCACCCGTCTTGGCCGGCGACAGTCCGGAGGTGAGGCCGAGGATCTGCTGCTTCGCGTCCTGGACCGTCGGTGCGAGGAAGCCGAGCGACAAGAGGTTGTCCAGGCTGAGGGGGCCGGCCAGGGCGCCGGTGCCGCCGCCGGGACGCTCTGCGGCCTGGGCGGCGGGAGCGCAGGCAAGCGCGACGGCGATGGTCAGGGCTGCGGTCGCCGCGGCGCGGGCGGCGGTGTGGTGGGTACTGCCCGCCCCAACGCCGTCGGCGTCGCGCGGTCATGGGATACGGGCCCGTACGGGCGGGGATTTCGCCCGAGAGGCTGCGAGAGCCCGTCCCGCCTTGGCCCTCGCCCGGTGCGCCTACTCCCCCACCGGGGCCGGGCCCGGGACCGCCGTGGAGGGCGGCGCCCACGGCGGTGCGCGGCGGCGTGGGACGATCAGCAGATGACCGGAACGAGCAGTGAGGACGGCGCCGGCCTCTGGCGCGAGACCGAGCGGGTCGTCAACGAAGTGGCCCAGGAGCTCCGCACGTTGGACGAGGGTGCCGCCTGGTTCTCCGGCCTCTGCTCCGCGGACCGGCGGCAGGTGTTGCGGGAGGTCGGCGGGTACGCGATGCAGGCTCACATCACGGCCGCGGACGGCCGCGCCGGGGTGGCGCGGTCCGGGGTGAAGCCCACGGCCAATCCTGCGGTGATGATCTGCATGGACCCGCCCCGCAGCGGGTCCTCCGGCCTCCCGGCCGACGAGCACGTGAAAGCCTTCCGGGTGCTCGTCTCCGTGTTCGCCGTCGCCGATACCCGCCGCAGGGAGACGTACGGCAAGGGCGCCTGCGGACACGCGTGGCACAACCTCCCTGCGGCAGCCGGAGAGTCGTAGCGGCGGCTGTCCCCATCTGAGATCGCTGGGGCCGCTGGGGCCGCTGGTGGCCTGCGGGGAACCGTCGTGTCTCGTCCGCCGTCCGTATGGATCAGGGCGCGTTCCCGCCCGCCCGCCTCGACGGGCCGGCCGCGGGCGCGTGCCGGGCCCGGACGTTCGGGCAGGGGGGTGGGGAACTGGCCCATGGCTCAAGGGGGATGACGGCATGGCTCTGGACACGACGGAGGCGGGGGACCGGGCCCGGGCCCGGAGCGAGTGGTGGGAGGCGGTGGGCTGGTCGCTGCTGGGGGTGGTGCTGGCGGCGCTCTCCGTCGCGGGGGGCAGCCTGGTCCCGGGGCAGATCGCCTACGAGGAGTCGTTCCTGGGGGCCCGGCCGTGTGCCGGGGCGGCGGCGGAGCGGGGGACGGACCCCTGTCTGCGCACGACCCGTGCCACCGTGCTGTCCGCTCAGCCCGCCAAGAGCGGCGCGAAGAAGGCGACCGTCTTCCAGGTGCGGTTGCTGGGCCCCGTTCCGGCTCCCGCCGATCGGCCGTTCCACCTCGATCCCGATGGCGAACTGTCGCGGCTCGTCGAGCCCGGTGAAGAGGTGGAGGTCGTCACCTGGCGGGACGTGCAGGTCTCCGTCCGTCAGGGCGGGGTCAGCGAGACGCTGCCGGGGCTGCCGGACGAGGCCACCATGTACGTGGGGATCACGCTGGTCGGCGTGTGGATGACGGGGGTGGCCTTCATCGCCGCGTTCGGCAGTGGCCGCCGGGCCCGCTGCCGTGCCACCGGCCGTCCCGTCACGCCGCGGGGCGGCTTCGGCATGGCGAAGATCCTGTGCGTGGTGGTGGTCCCTCTCGCCGTGTCGTTCTTCTGCCTCACGATGTGGGACGCCTGGGTGGCCGCGGGCATGACGGTGGCCATCTGGGCGCTCATCGCGTTCCCTGCCACGTTCGCCGCTCTGCGATGGGACCGCGACGACTGAGGCCGGCGCATCGCGCGGCGGCTGCACGTGGTGCAGCAGTTGGTCCTGGACCGAGGCGGAGAGCTGACCACGGTCGCGGCGCTGAGCCCGGAGGGGGATGTGGGGGCCTCCACGGAACTGGTCCTCCCGGATCCCTGCGGCACGCGCACGCTCCAGTACGACACGGTGGTCACCCCCGCCACCGCGGCCGGGGCCTGGCCGCGCCGTGAAGCTGCACACGGCGGCCCAGGCCGCCGTCCGGTACCCGGCGCTGCGCCGCATGCCACCACGGTGGCGGACGAGAACGTCCCCATGCGGATGGTGAACGAGTCCCTGGGCTACCGCCGCGCGCGGTACGGCGTACTTCCAGCTCAAGCCGTAGCCGCGCCGCTCTAGCGCTTCAGGTAGGCCAGGACGGCCAGGACGCGGCGGTTGTCGTCCGCGGAGGGTTCGATGCGGAGCTTGGTGAAGATGGCGGCGGTGTGTTTGGCGACCGCGCTCTCGCTGATGAACAGGGATTGCGCGATGGCGGTGTTGGAGCGTCCCTCGGCCATCAGGGCCAGGACGTCCAGTTCGCGCGGTGTGAGTTGCGCGGTGGTGCCGCGGGCGTCGCTGCGGGCCAGCAGGCGTGCGATGACCTGGGGGTCCATGACCGTACCGCCGGTGGCGACGGTGCGTACCGCGTCGATGAACTGGGTGGTGCGGGTGATCCGGTCCTTGAGGAGGTAGCCGATCGCGCCTTGGCCTCCGGCGAGGAGTTCGTGTGCGTAGAGCTGGTCGACGTACTGGGACAGGACGAGGACGGGCAGGGCGGGTCGTGATCGGCGTGCTTCCAGGGCGGCTTGGAGGCCTTCGTCGGTGAAGGTGGGTGGCAGGCGGATGTCGACCACGGCCACGTCCGGTTCTTCTGCGAGGACGGTGTTGAGCAGGGCGGGGCCGTTGTCGACCGCGGCGACCACCTCGAAGCCGTGTTCCCGCAGGGTGCGTGTCAGTCCGTCCCGGAGGAGGAAGAGGTCTTCGGCGAGGACGACGCGCACGGTATCTCCAAGGTCGCGGTGGTCGGGCCGCCCAGCGGGCTGTGCAGGACGAGGGTTCCGTCGAAGGGGTCCAGTCGGCGCCGTACGCCTCGCAGTCCGCTGCCGTCGGGGTCGGCGCCGCCGCGGCCGTCGTCGGTGACGGTGACGCGCAGGACGCCGTCGGTGTGGTGCAGGCGGATGCGGACCTCGGGGGCGCCGGAGTGCTTGGCGGCGTTGGCGAGGAGTTCGGCGACGGCGAAGTAGCCGGCGGACTCCACGGGGGCGGGGAGCCGGCCGGGCAGGGTGGCCTCGACGTGCACGTCGAGGTGGCTGTCGAGGGCCAGGGAGCGCACCGCGTCGCCGAGGCCGCGGTCGGCGAGGACGGGGGGCAGGACGCCGTGGACGAGTTTGCGGAGGTCCTGGAGTGCCCGCTCGGAGGTGGCCCGTACGTCGCGCAGGAGTGCGCGGGCGGCCGGGAGGTCGCGGTCGAGGAGCCGGGTGGCTTCGTCCAGGGTCATGCCCAGGGCGACGAGGCGGGCCTGTGCCCCGTCGTGCAGGTCGCGCTCGATGCGCCGTAGTTCGGCGGCCTGGACGTCGAGGACGTCGGCGCGGGAGCCTGCGAGGTGTTCGATGCGGCGGGCGAGTTCGGTGGTGTGCGGGGCGGCCAGCAGTCGCCCGCTCCAGCGTGCGTGCAGCCGCAGGGTGGCAGGGGCCAGCCGGATCCCGGCGAAGGTGAATCCGAGGCCGAGCAGGAGCGCGGCGAGCATCGCGGGGGTGGAGTCGACCAGGATGAAGGCGTACCAATTGCCGTCGCCCAGGAGCTGCCAGACGAAGGGCTGTACGGCCGCGCCGAAGAGGCCGTACTCGGCGAGGGCCAGCGGCACCGCGGCGAGCAGTGCGCCCGTCCACGGCTCCGCCCAGGCCCAGCGCAGGTCGTGCCAGAACCCGTCGTCGCCGAGGAGTGCGCGGGCCTGCCGATGGCGGCCGGCGGTGCTCGCGGGTGCGGCCGGGCGGGGCGGGAGCGACCGCGGCGGGCTGATCACGGTGCCCGTCCAGCGGGCGGCCCAGGCGCGGTAGCGATCGGACATGCGGCGCAGGACCGCCGCGGCGGACGGGAGCAGGAGGAAGCCGATGCCGACGGGCAGGAGCAGCAGCGCCCCGACCACGAGGCTGCCGGCCCCGCATACGGCGAGCGCGGCGAGCGAGAGCAGCTGGCAGCGGCCGAGGGCGGCGAGCGCGCCCCGGCTGCCGGGGCGTATGTCTGCCTGTGCCATGCCCACCTGTGGTTCCGTCATGTCAGCGCGTTCCGGGCGCTGTTGTGGCGGTGATCTTATCCGGCGCGGTCGCCGCGCGGCGGGCGGCGGCGAGCCACGGGAGGGCTGCGGCCAGGCAGGCGGCGCCGAGGACCACCATCGGCGCGGCCGCCGGGGACGTCTCGTCCGTCACGAACAGCATGCCGAGGTTGACCAGGGTGTGGAAGCCGCCCGCGAGGAGCAGCCGGTTGTGCCGTACGCGTTCCAGGGCCAGGCCGAGGATCACGGACATCGCGACGGTGGCCGTCAGGAATCCGGCCGCGTACGCCGGCTCCCGTGCGAGGACGGGTACGTGCCACAGGCCCCAGAGGGTTCCGACCAGGACGGAGGCGGTGACCGGGCCGAAGCGGGTGCGCAGCAGCGGCTGGAGGTAGCAGCGCCAGCCGATCTCCTCGGCGCAGGCGCCGAGGAGCTGGGCGGCCACGAGCAGGGCCAGGGGGTGTGCCAGGGCCCGGGGGGCGGGGACGGGGAGCGTGCCGGAGGTGAGCAGGATGCCGCCTGCGGACAGGGCGATGATCAGGGCGGGGGTGAGCAGGAGGGGCAGGTGGGGCAGGAGGGCGGACCGGCCGGTGGCCGCTGTCCGCGGTGCGCGGCCTGCGGGGCGGCTGCCGCGGGCGGGCAGGGCTCCCGCGAGCAGGTCCTTGGTCCGGGCGGGCCACAGCAGTGCCACGGCCGCCACGGCGAGGGCGGGGCCGAGCTGGGTCAGTTGCACCACCTCGGGCGGTATCCCGCTCGCGGGCTGGAGGGCTCCGCATGTTCCCGCCGCGATGAAGGCGACGGCGAGGAACGCCCCGGCCTGCGCCGCCCATCCGCTGCGCTGCACTCCCCCCGGCCCCTGGTTCTGCTTCTGGTTCTGGTTGTGCTTGTGGTCCGGCATGCTGCCCGGTCTCCCCCGTCGGTCGCCGGGGCGCGGCTGTCACGCCCCGCCTGCGACTCTGCCGGTGGGAGTGCGGTCCGTCCTTGTACGTGGCTGCCGAAGGGGGTGTATCCAGGTACACCCCCTCTCCGTCGTTCCCGCGTGTCCGCGGCCGGTCAGGGTGCGGTGGTGGAGCCGTTGGCGAGTCGTCGGGCGAACGCGCGGGCGGCGGTCAGGTCGGCCGCGTTGGGGCGGTGTTTGTTGATGCCGCCGAGGGGCTTGAACGGCGCCCACGTGTCGAAGGCGCGGCAGGTGAAGGTGGGCTCGATGTGAAAGCCCCTGGCTTGGAGGAGGCGTACCAGCGGGCGGGTGAACGGCGCGAACGGCAGTTCCGGCAGGCCGCTGGTGGCGAAGACGAAGGCCCGCCCCGATGAGGCCGGCAGCGTGCGGACGTACCCGAGCAGGTCCGGGTGCATGCGCTGGGAGAAGATGCCGGAGCCGAAACCCACCAGGTCGTAGTCCGCCGGCTCGACGGCCGTCGCTTCCTGTGGTGTGACCACGCGGGCGTCGAGGACCTGGGCCATCGCCTGCGCCATGCGGCGGGTGTTGCCGTGGGATACGGACGTGCATACGAGCAGAGTCTTCATCAGCGTCCCTTTCGTCGGTCGCCCCCTGGAGCGGGGACCGATCAGGCCCGCCGAATGTGACAGGCCCCCGCCGGGACGGGGTTCGGTGCGACGGGGAAAGGGGGTGGAGGGGAAAGGGGGGTGAGGGGAAAGGGGGGTGTCGGGCTCAGCGGGTCGTCCAGCCGCCGTCCACCGAGAGGGTCGTGCCCAGGACGAAGGACGCGCGGTCGCTGCAGAGCCAGGCGGCCGCCTCGGCGATTTCCGTCGGGTCCGCGATGCGCGGCAGGGGGGCCGACTGGAGGAGGACTTCTTCCATCGCCGGGTTCTGCTGGAGCCAGTTGTCGATCATCTCGCTGCGGGTGGAGCCCGGGGCGATGGCGTTGATGCGGATGCCGTGGGTGGCGTACTCGCAGGCCGCGGCCTTGGTGAAACCGAGGACGGCGTGTTTGGAGGCGATGTACGTCGCCGTGACCGGCGTGGCGACGAGGCCGGCGGTGCTGCTGTTGTTCACGATGGAGCCGCCGCCGCCCGCCAGCATGGCGCGGATTTCGTGGCGCATGCAGTTCCAGACGCCGCGGACGTTGGTGTCCATCACGGTGTCGTAGGCGTCTTCGTCCAGCAGGTGCATCGGCTGCGGGGTCGCGCCGACGCCCGCGTTGTTGAAGGCGGCGTCGAGGCGGCCGTAGGCGGCGACGGCCGCGTCGACGGCGCGGGCCACGTCCTCGGTGCGGGAGACGTCGGCGACCACGTACTGGGCCTGGTGGCCGGCGGCGCGCAGTTCCTGTGTGAGGGCGGCGAGTTGGGGCTCGCGACGGGCCACCAGGGTCACCGAGGCGCCTTCGCGGCAGAAGACGCGTGCGGCGGCCGCGCCGATGCCCGCGCTCGCGCCCGTGATCAGCGCCGATCTGCCTGCCATCAGAGAATTGCCGCTCTCCCCCGTCACGGCGCGACCGTAACACGATGGGATGGGGGGTGTGATGAGAAGAAGCGTTGTGCTGGTGACCGGAGCGGCCGGATTCGTCGGTTCCGCGGTGGTGGAGCGGCTCGTGAAGGAGGGCGTGGGAGTACGGGCGTTGGCGCACCGCTCTGATGTGCCGTCAGGGGTGGAGGGCGTGCGGGGAGACCTGGTGCGGTCGGGGTCGCTGCGCGGGCTGTGCGAGGGCGTGGACTGCGTGCTGCATCTCGCCGCGCGGATCGGGGGCACGGCCGAGGAGTGCCGGGCCGTCAACGTGGAGGGCACGCGGGCGCTGTTGGCGGAGGCGGAGCGGGCCGGGGTGCGGCGGATCGTGCAGCTGGGGACGGCGGCGGTGTACCGGGAGGGCGCGCACCGGGGTGCGATGGAGGGGGAGCTCGCCGAGGAGCCGGGGTCGGTGACCAGTGTGACCCGGCTCGTCGGTGAGCGGATGGTGCTGGCGGCGGGCGGGGCGGTGGTGCGGCCCCATCTGGTGTACGGGAGGGGGGACCGTTGGGTGGTGCCGTCGCTGGTGCGGTTGCTGGCGCGGTTGCCGCACTGGGTGGAGGGCGGGCGGGCCCGGATGTCCCTGGTGTCGGTGGACGCGCTGGCCGGTGCGATCGCCGAGTTGGCCGTACGGGAGGGGGGTGTCGGCGGGGTGCTGCACGCGGGCCATCCCGAGCCGGTGACCGCGCGGGAGCTCGTGGGGACGGTGGCGCGGGAGCTGGGGTTGCCGCTGCCGAGGGGGGAGGTGGACCTGTCCGGGGCGCTGGAGCTGGTCGGGGGCCCGGACGGTCCGGATGCGGTGGTGCGGCGGCAGGTCTCGCTGCTGGCGGTGGACCACTGGTACGACAGCGGGCGGCTGTGGGGGCAGTTGGAGGCCTCCCCCGGGGCGCGGTTCTCGGAGGCGTTCGGTCAGTACGCCGGCTGGTACCGCGGTGCGGGCCGGGAGCTGTCTCTTATACACATCTCCGAGCCCACGAGACGTAGAGGAATCTCGTATGCCGTCTTCT
>NZ_JOIR01000046.1 GCF_000720115.1 Streptomyces sp. NRRL F-2580 | reverse complement strand
CCGGCGGCGATGTGGCGCAGGGCTTCCTGTTCGCGGGGGGCGAGGAGGGCGGCTTCGGCGGTCGGCGCGTCGTCTCGGTCATCTCTGCTCACGACCTCGGAAGCAGGGGACGCTTTCCGAGGCTTTCCGGAATGCGGTGTTTGTCCCTGATAAAGAGATTGCCCGCGCGACTTCATGACCCTGTCCGCCGACTGTCACAGGCGTGTGACAGCCCCACCCAGGCCTGCGGCCCGGTCGTCATTCCCCGGTAACAGCCCTGGTCAGCGTCGCGTCCGTGCACGAAGCGAAAAACGGGGCGCTTTCGGTTCAGGCCGCCTCGATCACGGCGGGCACCGGGAGAGGGCGGGTTCCGGCCGCCCGGCGGGCCGTCGGGCCCATGGCACAGGAAGCAGCCAGGAAGAGAGCGCCGAGCAGGAGCCAGCCCATGGCTCCCACGCCCATCAGCAGAGTGGTGAGCGCCAGTGGGCCGAGGGTACGGGCGACGGTGACGCCGGTACCGAAGAAGCCCTGGTACTCCCCGATCCGGTCGGCCGGGGCCAGGTCGAAGCCGAGTTGCCAGGAGCCCGCGGACTGGAGCATTTCCCCGGCGACCAGCAGCACCGAGCCCGCGAGCAGGGCGGCGACTGCCGCCCAGGCCGGAGTTCCTGCGGAGAGGGCGAAGACTCCGCAGGTGAGGAGCATGAGGGCGCCGGAGCGGCGGACGGCCTTGACCGCGGTGCGCGTGCCGGTGACGGAGCGGGCGAAGCGTACCTGGAAGAGCATGACCGCGACGGTATTGAGCACGAAGAGCACGGAGACCAGCCAGGCGGGGGCGGTGGTGCGTTCGGTGATCCACAGCGGCAGGCCGAGGCTGAGCAGGGGCATCCGCAGCAGCAGCACCGTGTTGAGCAGGGTGAGGACGGCGTACGGGCGGTCGCGCAGCACCGCGAGCTTGACCCCCCTCGGCGCGGGGAGCGCGGCTACCGTCGGCAGGCGCAGCAGGACGAGGGCGCAGAGCAGGAAACTCACCGCGTCGACTGCGAAGACGGCCAGGTAGGCGCCGCGGGTACCGGCGGAGAGGGCGAGGCCGCCGAGGGCCGCGCCGACGGCCAGGCCCGCGTTGAGGGTGGACTGGAGGTGAGCGAGCGCGCCGGTGCGTTCTTCCCTGGCGACCAGTCCGGCAAGGAGTGCCTGCCTGGCGGCGGCCAGGCCGGACTGCGCGGTGGCGTAGAGGCAGGCGACCAGGAGGAACGGCAGGAAGTCCCGTACGACGAGGAACGCAGCGACGGAGGCGCTGGTGGCGAAGGCGAGCAGCGCGGCCGTACCGCGCGGGCCCCTGCGGTCCGCGAGGCGCCCGATCGGTACTCCGACGATCGAGCCGACGGCCCAGGCCACCGCGAGGCCGACACCGATCCTGGCGGGGGCGAGGCCGACGACCTGGGTGAAGTAGAGCGCGGAGGTCACGTAGAACGCACCGTCGCCGACGGAGTTGCTCAACTGGGCCAGAGCGAGAGTGCGTGGGGGCCCTGCGGGCGGTAGGAGTTTCATCATGTCCCTGACCGTGAGTGAGTGCGGGGCCGGGCCACGGGGCCCAGGGGTGGCGCGGTGGGCGAGTCGCTTCGGGCAAGGGGGTCAGCGGGAGTGCAGGTATTCCTTCTCGATCCAGTCGAGGGCGGAGGAGTGGGCCGGACGCCAGCCCAGTCGGGCGCCTCCGCTTCGTACTCGGCTGTTGGAGGCGAGTACGTACAAGGCCAGTTCGTGCCCCCAGAAGGCGACGGCGGTGTCCGCGTCCCAGGACTCGGCGGGGCCCAGGCCCAGTGCTGAGGCGAGCGCGGCGCAGATGTCGGCGAACGAGGCTTCGCCGTTCTCGACGAAGTGGAAGGATCCGGGCGCGGCGTGCGTGAGGGCGCGCAGGTAGAGGTCGGCCATGTCGTCGATGTGGACGGTCGACCAGATGTTGCGGCCCTTTTCCACATACCGCACGACTCCGCTGTCGTGGGCCTGTTGTGCGAGCACGGGGATCTGCACGCTGTCGCGGGCCATTCCCCGGCCGTGCCCGTAGACGAGGGAGTTGCACAGCACGACCGAACACACGCCGCTGTGCGCCGCGTCCAGGACGAATCGGTCGAGGGCGACGCGGGCGGCCTTCTCCTTGACGGGCTGCCAGCTGGACCCGGGGGCGACGATCGCCTCGGTGAAGATCTCGTCCACGGCCTCCCCTCGGGAGTCGGTGCTGACGATGCTGGAGCCGCTGGTGTGCACCAGGGGGCGGCCGGTGCCCGCCAGCCCCTCGACGAGCGCTTCGACGGCACCCCTGTGGTCGCTGTCGGCGGCGTTGACGACGGCGTCGGCCGCGCGGGCCCGCGCGGTGAGCAGTGCGCTGTCGTCGAGCGTGCCGAGGACGGGGGTGATGCCTCGGCGCTCCAGTTCGCGGGCCTTGTCCTGGGTTCGGACGAGACCTTCGACCTGGTGTCCGGAGCGCAGGAGCAGATCGGCGACCGTACCTCCGATGTAGCCGGTGGCTCCGGTGACGAAGACGCGCATGGGAGGGCTCCAATTCGAGGGCGGGGGGAGGGCTGACGCCCCAGGGGCAGGTGGCTTCGAGGGGGTCATCGGATCGACGGGGTCGGCGGTCAGGAGACGACGGTGACCTCGCCGTCGCGGAAAACGCGGTAGAGCACTCCTTCGCGGTCGTAGCGCTCCACGACGCGCTCGATCGACTCGCTCTCGGGGATCGGTGAGCGGTAGTGGGGAACGAAGGCGTAGTCCAGGAGGCCGAGACCCTCCCAAAGCACTTGTCGGTCGTAGGCGGTGACGGCGTCGGCGGGGTCGTCCACGAGTTCGAGGCCGCGCAGGCTGGGCGACAGAACGCAGGCGCCGGCACTCCAGCCGGCGTAGACGAGGGCGTCGCGATACAGCAGGTCGGTCAGGATCTCGTCCGCACCGCTGAGGGCCATCGCCAGCCGCAGGGCGAACGGGTTGCCGCCGTGTACCCAGACGACGCCGAAACCGGACAGCCGCTCGGCGAGAGTGCCCGCATCACCGAAGTGGTCCCGCAGGTCCACCTCGGTCGCGCGGTAGCCGCGGTCGCGCAGCATGGCGATCTCCCGGCCGGTGGCCTGCTGTCTCTGCGGGGCGGGTAGGGCGTCCAGCGCGTTGCCGATGACAGCTGCGGGCCCGGCACCTTTGGCGAGGTCGTCCAGCAGTTCGGGGGAGTCTCCCAATTTCCAGGAGGAAAGGAACAAACGCATGGTCCTGCTCTCGTGACAAGGGGCGCGGGCAAGGGACTTCGGGCCGGAGTGCTCCGTCGTGGCGAGGGAAGGGTCAGCCGGAGACGGAGAGCACGATCTTTCCGGCGGTACGGCGGGTCTCGCCCATCTCGTGGGCCTTGGCAGCCTGTTCGAGCGGCAGGACCGTGTCGACGCGCACCCGCAGTCGGTCGGACGCGGCGAGGGAGGCGATCTCCTTCAGCCCCGCCTGGTCGGCTTCGGTGATCATGAAGGTGGAGCGGAGTCCGAGCGCTCGGGCCCGGTCCGCCAGGTGCGCCTCGGCGGGGGAGGCGAGCGAGACGAGGATGCCGCCCGGGCGCAGCGTCTTGAGGGGGCGCGGCCCGTAGTCGCCACCGATGGTGTCGATCACGACGTCGACGTCCCGGGCGGCGGTGGTGAAGTCGGTGTGGGTGTAGTCGATGACCTCGTCGGCGCCCAGTCCTCGTACGAAGTCGTGGTTGGCGATACGAGCGGTGCCGATGACGTGGGCGCCACGCTCCTTGGCGACCTGTACGGCCAGGTGTCCGACGCCACCGGCCGCGGCATGGATCAGCACGCTCTGACCGGGGCGGAGGTCGGCCGTGTCGACCAGAGCCTGCCACGCGGTGACCGCGGCGAGGGGGAGGGCTGCGGCCTCCACGTGGGAGAGCCCCGGCGGCTTGGCAGCCAAGTGCCGGGCGGGAGAGACCACGTACTCGGCGTAGGTACCCGCAGGGGCCGACTGCCGCGGCATGCCGAACACCTCGTCGCCGGCCCGAACAGGGTGACACCCGGCCCGATGGCTTCGACCCCACCGGAGACGTCCCACCCCAGGCGGATCGGAACATCGCCCGCCAGCCCTCCGGTGGCCCGGTGCCACCAGTCGGTCGGGTTCACCCCCGCCGCACACACCCGGACGAGCACTTCGGCACGGCCGGGCACCGGGCGCGGCACCTCGACGATCTTCAGGACGTCAGGTCCGCCGAAGGAGTCCTGCCCGATGGCGCGCATGGTGAGGTTCCTTTTGTGTCCGGCACGCCGTCCGTGGTGGTCCGGCCGTGCGGGTGGAAAGAGCGGAGGTCTCGCGTCCGGAGAGGCGGCCGGTCGGAGAGACAGGGTGGGAGCCTCAGTGGAGGGCCGCAAGTGCCGTGTGAAGTGGGCCCGTTCAGACTCCTACGGGACGGATGCGCCAACAAGCTGGCATAGTGCAACGGTCGTTAAGGTGGATTTAACGTCCGGAGGACCGAGTGCTGGAGCGACTTGAGCTGGAGGCGTTCCTGACGCTGGCCGAGGAGTTGCACTTCGGCCGCACGGCCGAACGCCTGCACGTGAGCACCGCTCGGATCAGCCAGACCATCAAGAGGCTGGAACGTCACATCGGCACACCCCTGTTCGAACGCAACAGCCGGCATGTCTGCCTCACCGAGGCCGGCCGACTGCTGCACGAGGACGTGCGCCCGGCCTACGACCAGATCGAGGCCGGGGTGGAGAAGGCGATCAACGCTGCACGCGGCATTGACCGCCTTCTCCGGGTCGGGTTCCTCGGCGCCGCCGCAGGGCAGCTCATGGCACAGGCCGCTCGGCTTTTCGACCAAGGTCACCCCGGCTGGCGGGCCCGGCTCAGGGAAATGCAGATCGTCGACGGCCTCCAGCGGCTGCGGGCAGGCGATGTCGACCTTCTGGTCGTGAGCCTGCCGCACCACGAACCCGACATGGTCACCGGGCCGGTCCTGTTCTCCGAACCCCGGGTCCTGGGGGTGTCGTCCGGCCACCCGCTCGCCCGTCGTGACAGCGTTTCGCTGGAAGACCTGGCTGCGGTCAAGATGCTGCAGGTGGCCGGAGCCTTTCCCGACTACTGGCGCGCAGACCGCACACCCCGCCTGACGCCCACGGGCCGCCCCATCGAACCGGGCCCCCACTTCGAAACGCTCCAGGAGGCTCTGGCGCTGATCGACGCCGGCGAAGGTGCCTTCGTCATGGGCGCCCAGGTGTCGCGGTTCTACGCGCGCCCCGGCGTCACCTATCTGCCGCTGAGCGATGCAGCGCCCCTGGAATGGGCACCCACGTGGCTCGTCACCCACACCGCACCTGAGATACACGCCTTCAACCGGGCTGCGCAGAACGTCGCCGTTCGGCTCTCTCTTCCTCTCCGGAGCTGATGCCGGTCCGTGCACCGGCCCTGGAAGGGCCAGCCACCCCGTGGCGTCCGGCACGCAACGGGCCACGCCGGGTGAGGGCCCGTCACCGGGCCCGGCTTCCGGCGAGCGGGAAGGACCGCACCCGCCCCGTTGCCCCGGTCCGCCCGCTCAGACGTCGCGGCGCCGCACGAGCACCACGGCCAGCGTCAGCGCGATCAGCGGCCAGAGGGCGTACACGAGCCAGGAGCCGGAAACGGTGGGCATGAAGCCAAGGGAGTCCGGTGTGGGCCCCCAGTTCTGGACCAGCCGCTTCCAGGCGGCCATCAGCGTGCTGTGGTTGACGGTGGCGGACCATCGGGTGCTCGTCGAGAAGAGCGTGGGCAGGATCAGCAGGACGAAGGTGCTGGCGATGATGGTGGCGGCGCCGTGACGGAGCAGGAATCCGAGGCCGAGACCGACGAGCGCGCAGAGGGGGGCCAGGAGGGCGGAGGCGGCCAGTGCCCGCAGCACGCCGGGGTGGGTGAGCGGAACTCCTGCGTGTTCCGCGTCGAGGATGGCCTGGGCGGTCAGGAAGGAGCCGAGGGAGATGACCGTTCCCACGGCGGCCCACAGCCCGGCGGTGGTCACGGCCTTGGCCAGTACCACGGTGCCGCGCGCGGGGACGGCGACCGTGGTGGTGCGGATCATGCCGTTGCTGTACTCGCTCACCGCTCCCAGGGCGCCGATCGCGCCGGCGACGAGCATGAGCGTCATGTAGCCGGCCGCGGGGAAGGCGGTGAAGGGCTGGAAGGCAGGGGGCTCCTGGCCGCTGCGACCGGGGGCGGCGACGTTGTTGTTCGCGATCGCCGCCACGGCGGCGGAGCCGATGACGAACAGGCTGATCAGAGCGACGGTCCACCAGGTGGAACGCAGTGACCGCATTTTGATCCACTCGGAGCGGACCAGGTCGGCGAAGCGGGGAGGGCGCCCGGGGCGGGCGGTCGAAGGGGTCACCGTTCGGTGGTTGAGGGTGGTCATGAGGTGATTCCTGCCGTGTATTCGACGCTGTCGGCGGTGAGTTCCATGAATGCGGCCTCCAACGAGGCCGTACGGGTCGCCAGTTCGGTCAGCAGTATCCGGTTGTCGCGGGCGATCGCGCCGACGTGGTCCGCGGACAGCCCGGTCACCGTGAGTTTCTCGGTACCTGCGGAGCCTTCCGGCGCGACTGCCGCGCCCGCGGCGGTCAGGAGTCCGGTCAGCTCGGCGGTCTGTGGCGTGCCCACCACCACCGTGCCCCGAGTGCCGCGGGCGGCGAAGTCCCGTACCGGTTCGGCGGCGATGAGCCTGCCCCGGCCGATGACGACCAGGTCGTCAGCGGTGTTCTCCATCTCCGACATCAGGTGGCTGGAGAGGAAGACGGTGCGGCCCTCGGCGGCCAGGCGGCGAAAGAGGCGGCGGATCCAGAGCACGCCCTCCGGGTCCATGCCATTGACGGGCTCGTCGAACATGAGCACCGGCGGGTCGCCCAGCAGGGCGGTGGCCACGCCGAGACGTTGCTTCATGCCCAGGGAGAACCCGCCGACGCGGCGGCCGGCGGCGTCGGCGAGCCCCACTTCCCCCAGTACCTCGTCCGCTCGGCGCAGCGGGATCCCGTTGCCGGCGGCGAGGGCGCAGAGGTGGGACCTGGCGCTGCGTCCGCCGTGCACCTGATGGGCGTCCAGGAGGGCGCCCACGTGGTGCAGTCCGCGTGCGTGGCTGCGGAAGGGGACGCCGCTGACGGTGGCCGTGCCGCTGCTGGGTGCGTCCAGGCCGAGGATCATGCGCAGGGTGGTGGTCTTGCCCGCTCCGTTGGGGCCGAGGAATCCGGTGACCCGGCCCGGCCGCACGGTGAAGGTCAGCTGGTCGACGGCTGTCTTGCTGCCGTAGCGCTTGGTGAGTTCGTTGACTTCGATCACGAGGACAACACTCCGTCAGGAGCTGCGTGCGGGCATCGGACCAGGGATGGCAGTTCGGTTGCCCACTCCATCCCCCGGGTGTAAGCCCGGGGAATGGTGACCGCCCGTCGCGGGATGGCTAATCTCTCCGGGTGAACACCAGATCGAAACGCCTCCTCGTACCCCTGCGGAGCGGACCGTCACTGCACGTCAGAGCAGGCGCACACACGATGAGAACGAGAGCCGCAGCGTGGGCCGGAGGCTTCCTGCACGTCTTGGTGCACGGGTTGTTGGTGGGGGCCGCCACGCAGACCTCCGGTTCGGTGCGGGCGGTGGGATCCCTGCTGGCCCTGAGCCTGCTCGCCGAAGTGGTGCGACGCGCGCCCGTGGCAGCACTGGCGCTGGTGCTGTCGGGGGTCACCTTCATGATCGCGGGCGACCCGAGTCCCGCCGGGGCGCGGTCGTCGGTCGCCTACCAGGGACAGTTCCTCGCCTATCTGGCGGCCGACTTCGTCCTCGCTCGCATCGTGGCCACCCGCCCGCGGCGGACCGCGATCGCCGCCGCGACCGTCACCGGCGCCGTGCCCCTGCTGATGGCCGGTGTCTTCTCCCGCGGCAACAGCATGATCGTCAACGTGCTGATCACGCTGCTGGCACTGGTCGCATCGTGTGCGACCGGTCTGCTGGTCCGCGAGCGGCGTGAGCATGCGGTGGCCCTGCGGGCGCAGGAGGTGGCCGAGGCCGTCACCGCTGAACGGCTGCGCATAGCGAGGGAGTTGCACGACATGGTCGCGCACAGCATCGGCATCATCGCCATCCAGGCAGGTGCGGGCAGCAGGGTGATCCGCACACAGCCCGCGAAGGCTCAGGAAGCGCTGCAGGCCATCGAGGACACCAGCAGGGAAACGCTTTCCGGTCTCCGGCGCACCCTGGTCTCGCTCCGCCGGGCGGAACCGGAGGCGCCACGTACGTCACCGCTGCCGCCGGCACCGGGGCTCGCCGACGTGGAGCGGCTGGCGGCAAGCACCGCCGCCGCCGGGGTCCTCGTCGACGTACGCCGCACCGGTGATGCGCGCCCGCTGCCGCCCGACATCGACCTGTCCGCCTACCGCATCGTGCAGGAGGCGCTCACCAATGTGGTCCGGCACGCCGGCGCCGGGCACTGCCAAGTGACCATCGGACACGAGCCCGGCGAACTGTCCGTCGAGGTCGTCGATGACGGACTCGGCCCAGGGGACGAACCAGGCTCCCGTCCCGGCGGCCCGGGCCCGCGTCCCGGCCACGGATTCGGCCTCGTCGGCATGCGGGAGAGGGTCGCCCTGCTCAACGGCCGCCTCAGTGCCGGCCCCGGCCACAACGGCGGCTTCCGGGTCTCGGCCCGACTGCCACTGCCGGGAACCACCTCAGTCGTGCTGGAGAGCCGATGACCGTACGCGTGCTGCTCGCCGACGATCAGCCGCTGGTGCGGTCCGGCCTGCGCATGATCATGAGCGAGTACCCGGAACTGGAGGTCGTCGGCGAGGCCGCGACCGGTGTCGAAGCGGTCGAACGCGTCGCGGAAGTCGGGCCGGACGTCGTGGTGATGGACATCCGCATGCCCGGCATGGACGGCATCGAGGCGACCCGCCTGATCACCGCCGGCACGAGCGGGACCCGAGTTCTGGTCCTGACCACCTTCGACGAGGACGACCACGTCTACGCCGCGCTGCGCGCAGGTGCCAGTGGCTTCGTGGTCAAGGACATGGCGCTGGACGACATCGTCGCGGCGATCCGCGTGGTCGCGGCGGGGGACTCACTGCTCGCACCGGGGGTGACACGGCGTCTGATCGCGGACTTCGTCGAACACCGCGGAGGCGTTCCGCGGCGTCCCCTGCGGCCGGTCGAGGGCATCACCGAGCGCGAGCAGGAGGTACTCACTCTGATCGGGCAGGGCCGGTCGAACACCGAGATCGCGGAAGACCTGTTCATCACGGTGGCCACCGCCAAGTCCCATGTGTCGCGGCTGTTCACCAAGCTCGGTGCCCGGGACCGGGTCCAGCTCGTGATCACGGCCTACGAGTGGGGACTCGTGGCTCCGCCGCACTGAGCACGTCACGCAGGTCTGACGCTTTCGCCGCCGTCACCCGGGGAGATGAGTCCCGTCTCGTAGGCGAGGACGACGGCCTGGGCGCGGTCGCGCAGGGTCAGCTTGGAGAAGATCCGGGCGACGTGGGTCTTCACCGTTGCTTCGCTGAGCGTCAGTCGACCGGCGAGCTCGGTGTTGGAAAGGCCCCGGCCCATCCACGTCAGCACCTCCCGCTCGCGTGGTGTCAGTGCCGCCAGGTCTCGGTGGACCGCTGGGGTCGCCCGCTCCGGGCCGGTGGCCGGGACCGGCGTCGGGGGATCGGCGGCGAAGCGTTCCACGAGGCGGCGGGTGATCGCGGGGGCGAGGAGGGCGTCGCCGGTGTCGACGAGGCGTACGGCGGCGGCCAGGTGTGCGGGGGTGACGTCCTTGAGGAGGAACCCGCTCGCTCCGGCGGCAAGGGCGGCATACACGTACTTGTCGAGATCGAAGGTGGTCAGCATGATCACCCGGCAGTCCGGGGCCTGGGCGAGGATGCGACGGGTGGCCTCCAGGCCGTCCATGTGGGGCATGCGGATGTCCATCAGCACGACATCTGGCCGCAGTTCCCGCACCACGGTGACGGCCTCGGCGCCGTCGGAGGCTTCGCCCACCACGTCGATGCCGCGGGCGGTGAGGATCATGCGGAAGCCGGTGCGCAGCAGTTCCTGGTCGTCGGCGATCACCACGCGCGGGGCGGGTTCGGAGAGCTGGGTCACGGGCGGTCCAGGGGAATGCGGGCCCGGACGCGGTAGCCGCCGCCGAGGCGGCGGCGTGCGTCGAGGTCGCCGCCGTAGACGGAAACCCGCTCGCGCAGGCCCAGCAGCCCCCGTCTCGTGCCGTCCGCCTTCTCCCGGCCCGGCTCCGTCGGAGCGGGCGCGGTGCCCGACAGGACGCTCGGCCCGCTGTTGAGTACTTCGACGCGCAGGTGGTTGTCCGCGTAGCGCACCGTCACTTCGGCTTTCGCCCCGTCTCCGTGTTTGAGTGCATTGGTCAGGCCCTCCTGGATGATCCGGTAGGCGGTGACGTCGATCCCGGTCGGCAGTGGGCGAGGCTCGCCCGAAACCCGCATGTCGACGGGCAGACCGGCGAAGGCGATCTTGTCGATGAGCGGCCCGAGCCGGCTCAGGCTCGGTTGCGGCGACAGGTCCACGTCGTAGGGTTCGTCCTCGCCGTTCTGTGCGGGGGCGAGCAGGCCGAGCAGGTGCCGCAGCTCGGTCATCGTGCTCCGGCCGGCGGTTTCCACGGCCCTCATCGCGGCCGCGGCTTCCTCGGGCAGGGTGGCCAGTACTTCGCGGGCGGCACCGGCCTGGACCACCATGACGCTGACGTTGTGACTGACGATGTCATGCAACTCCGAAGCGATCCTCGCCCGTTCGGCATCGACCGCAGCCCGTGTCGCGCTCTCGCGCTCACGTTCCAGCAGCCAGCCCCGCTCCTCTATGGCCTTGCGGTGGCGGCGCCGCGCCCGCGCCGCTGCCACGGCGAGCCATCCGGCAGCGCCAACTGCCACAGCCAGCGCGATGATCAGCAAGGTCGTCCAGGATTCCCCCATGGGGTCATCTTCCCAGGGGCGCCGTGGTGCAGTGCACCGGCCTCCTGGACGTGGCCTCGCACATCCTCCGCGTACATCCCCGTATACATCCCCAGGATGACCTGCGCATACGGATACATCCGGGGGGCGACGCGCGGTGATCGCCGCCGGGCCTAGGTTTCGGGGCATGACGAACGATCACGATGGGGTCCGGCAGACAGTGGTGCGGCTGGACGGCGTACACAAGGAATACGGCGATGCGAAGGCCCTGGACGGGCTTTCGCTGGAGATCAAGGCGGGCGACGCGGTCGCGGTGATGGGGCCTTCCGGTTGCGGCAAGTCCACTCTGCTCAACATGGTGGCCGGTCTGGACCGGCCGACCTCTGGCACGGTCGAGGTGCAGGGCCACGACCTGGGGAAGCTGAACGAAAGGGGGCTGGCACTGTTCCGGCGCCGCCACGTCGGCATGATCTTCCAGTTCTTCAACCTCATCGACGACCTGCCCGTCCTGGACAACGTGGCACTGGCCGCGCAGCTGACCGGTACCCCGGCCAAGCAGGCGCGCCGCCGGGCCCTGGAGCTGCTGGACGAACTCGGTGTCGCCGAGCGCCGTAACAACTACCCGGCGACACTCAGCGGCGGCGAACGCCAACGTGTGGCTGTCGCACGGGCATTGATGAACCGTCCCGCTCTTCTCCTCGCCGACGAGCCGACCGGCGCTCTCGACAGCCGGTCGGGCGAACAGGTGATGGACCTGCTGATCGACCTCAATCAGATCGGCCAGACCCTGCTGATCGTCACCCATGACCCCCAGCTGGCCACCCGCTGCGCCAGTCGGTTGATCGAAGTCGCCGACGGTCAGGTCGCCCGCGAGCGCACGCTGGAGGTGTCGGCATGAGGGCCGTATGGAGGGCCTCCCGGGCGGCTGTGAAGCGGCGTCGGGTCCAGACCTTCGTGATCGGGCTGGTGGTGCTCTGCTCCACCACCACCGTCCTGCTCGCGCTGACCCTGCTCACTGCCGCCTCCAGCCCCTTCGACAAGGCGTACGCCGAGCAGCGCGGTGCACACACGGCCGCTTCCTTCGACACCACGAAGGTCACCCCGGAACAACTGGCCCGTACCGCGCAGCAGCCCGGAGTGGAGGCCGCTGCGGGACCGTTCGGACAAGCCGTCGTCGACATCCCCAAGGACTGGCTGTGGATGGCGGGCGGCACCCTCAGCGTGGTGGGCCGGGCCGACTCGGCGGGTCCCGTGGACCGGATCGACCTGCTGGAGGGCCGGTGGGCCACCGGCACCGGCGAGATCGTCGTCAACTGGTCCGTGCAGGGCTCTCCCGGCACCGAATTTCTCGGCACGAAGCTGAAGACACCGAGCGGAGGGACGCTGACCGTCGTCGGGTTCGCCACGAGCATGAGCAAGTCGGCAAGCGCCTGGGTCTCACCCGCGCAGATGACCGTCCTGCACCCCACCTCCGCCCAGATGCTCTACCGCTTCACCGAATCCGACACCGAAGCCCAGCTGAGCACTTCGCTGGACCGGGCCACCGCCGGACTGCCCGAGGACGCTCTCACCGGCGCGCAGACCTACCTCGCCCTCAGGCAGGCGTTCTCCGCACTGGCCGACTCCTACCTCCCCTTCATGACCCTCTTCGGCGTCCTTGGCCTGCTGGTCTCGGTTCTGATCGTCGGCAACGTGGTCAGCGGGGCGGTCGTCTCCGGATACCGGCACATCGGCGTCCTCAAGGCGCTGGGGTTCACCCCCAACCAAGTCGTCGCCGTCTACCTGACCATGCTCTCCGTGCCGGCCGTGGCAGGCTGCGTGCTGGGCACGCTGGTCGGCAACGCACTGGCCGGACCGATCATGAAGGTGGCGTTCACCGGCATCGACGTCGGCCGGGCCACGGTCGGTGAGGTCAGCCCGTGGGTGACCGTGGCCTGCCTGCTGGGCATGCCCGCCCTCGTCCTGTTCACCGCACTGATCCCCGCCCTACGGGCCCACCGGCTGCCCGCCGCACAGGCCATCAGCGCCGGCGGCGCACCCCGCACCGGGCGCGGACTGCGCGTCCAGCGGATGCTCGGCGCCACCCGCCTGCCACGCCCGGTCAGTCTGGGCATGGGCCAGCCCTTCGCCCGCCCCGCCCGCAGTCTGCTGACCCTGGCCGCCATCGTCCTCGGCGTCACCACCGTCACCCTGTCCACCGGCCTGACCAGCACCCTGGTCGCCTACGGCAACGTCGGCAAGGAGGACGGGGGCGCCCGCATCCAGGTCACCACCGGCGGGTCCGACGACGCCAACACGGCCCGCCTCAGCGACACACAGATCGAGGAACAGCTGCGAGCCCTGCCCGGTGCGCAGGGGGTACGAGCCCGCGCGCTGTCCCAGGCGAACATGACCGGCCAGAACCAGCCGGTCTTCGCCGACTTCTACCGCGGCGACAACTCCCTCTACGAGCACACCATCGTCAAGGGCCGCGCCCCGAAGGCGGCCGGCGAGATCGTGGCCGGGCCGGCCTTCCTCACCCAACGCGGCCTGAAGGTCGGCGACCGAACCACCCTCGAACTGAACGGAAAGAAGATCACCGCGACCGTCGTGGGCCAGGTCATCGAAGGCAACGCACTCGCCCTGGAGACTACTTGGGACACCTTGACCCAACTCGCCCCCCACGCCCGAGCCACCGAGTACACGGTCCGTCTCGCCCCCGACGCCGACGCCCACGCCTACGCGGCGGCCGCCGGGAAACTCGACCCGGCCGTACACGCCTCCGTACTGGACCCCGGCAACGCCGGCACCACCACCGTCATCACCTTCTCCACCGTCTTCACCGTACTCCTCACCCTCGTGGCCTCGCTCGGCGTCTTCAACACCGTCCTGCTCAACACCCGTGAACGACGCAGGGACCTGGGCATGCTCAAGTCCATCGGCATGACACCCCGTCAGGTAATCCTGATGACGGTCACCTCGGTCGCCGGACTCGGGGCCATGGGCGCACTGCTCGGTATCCCCCTCGGGATCGCGGCCCACCGCCTCGTCGTGGACCACGTCGGCGTAGTCGACTTCCCCGAGTACATGAAGGACGTATGGCACGCGCCCCAACTGGCCGCGATGCTCCTGGCCGGAGTGACGATCGCCGTACTCGGTGCCTTGATCCCCGCCCGCACGGCGGCCCGGACCACCATCGCCACAGTTCTGCATACGGAATAGCCGCCACGACACGGCGGCCCGACCCACGGAAAGCATCTGATGTCGGGCCAGGCACGGGGTGCACAAAGATGCCGAGCGGCGAAGCCATATGCTGAGCCGGGCGAGGCAGGCGCAGCTCGTGCGCTACCCCGCCTTCTGCAACCGGGCGCCCCTCCGTACGGGGTTCCCGACGAACAACGGGAGGTTGACCGGTGATCACTCTGACCGCAGTCGGAGGAGTGGCCCTAGTCGAACTGGGCATGGCGTTGACTCCCGGACCGAACATGATCCACCTCGCCTCGCGGGCGATCACCCAAGGCCGCAGGGCGGGCCTGGTCAGCCTCAGCGGGACCGCCGTGGGCTTCGTGTGCTATCTCCTGGCCGCAGCTGCGGGCCTGTCCGCGATGTTCGCCGCCGTGCCGGTGACCTTCATGGTGGTCAAGCTCGCCGGGGCCGCCTACCTGGCGTACCTCGCCTGGGACATGCTCAAGCCCGGGGGCCGCTCGCCCTTTGCCCCGGCCCAGGACCTGCCTCCGGTCTCCGACGCCCGCCTGTTCTCCATGGGGCTGCTGACCAACCTGCTGAACCCCAAGATTGCCCTGATGTACGCCGCACTGCTGCCCCAGTTCTTGGACCCGCAGGCAGGCCCGGCCTGGGGGCAGCTGCTTCAACTCGGGGCGGTGCAGATCGTCGTGGGCATCTCAGTGAACGGCCTGATCATGCTGGGCGCAGGACGCATGTCGAAGTTCCTGGCCACCCGGCCCCGCATCCTGACCGCCCAGCGGTTCACGGCAGGCGGTCTGCTCGGTGCTTTCGCCCTGCACACGGCACTGTCCCGCGACGTCGTCTCCACCTGAGTCGGACCCACGTCCTGACACCTTCTGTCCCGACGCCGGCCTGCTCGCCGGTGGCGTGGCGGCAGGCCGGCGAGGGGACCCCGGGCCTACGGGGCCATCTCGTACGCTCCCGAGAGCGCCTCGACGCGCGCCCAGACACGGGCCGCGCGGGCCTCGTCGACGACCGGGCGCCGGATCGCGCCGAGCGCCCAGGCCTGCTGCTCGGCCGTGGTGGAGTCCTTGCCGTGGAGCTCGATGGCGTGCTGGGAGAAGTCGCGCACGAGGACGGAGAACAGTTCGTCGAGGACGGACTCGTCCAGGTCCGTCAGGCGGGCCTGCTCCAGGATGAGCTGTCCGTGCACGACCAGCGCGAACAGCTGGCCCACGGAGAGGAGGAAGTCGAGGTCGCGGCTCTGCTTCTCGTCGGGGGCGATGGTGGCCGCGAACTCGCACAGGGCGTCGGCCTGCTCGCGGAAGCGCGCGACGTTGGGCACGGCGGCGTAGGCGTCGTACGCGGGACGCCAGTCGTGGAAGCGTACGGAGCCCAGACCGCGGGCCGGTCCCTGCCGGAACAGGAAGTCGTCGTCGGCGGCGTCGAGACGCGTCGGTACGGGTGTGTACTCGGCCGGGTCCAGCAGGTGGTTGCGCATGAACTTGAGGATCAGCGCGAGGTTGACGTGGACGGTGCCCTCGAGCTTCGGCAGTCCGCGGATCTCGATGGCCGCCTGGGCGAAGTAGTTGTCCTTCTCGAAGCCCTTTGCGGCGATGACGTCCCACATCAGGTCGATGACCTTCTCGCCCTCCGTGGTGACCTTCATCTTGGTCATCGGGTTGAAGAGCAGGTAGCGGCGGTCGTCGGGTCCCGCGGAGCGGAAGTAGTCGACGGCGCGGTCGCTGAAGAGCTTCATCCCGACGAGGCGGACGTAGGCGTCGGCCAGCTCGCGGCGCACGTGCGGGAAGGCGGTGACGGGGCGGCCGTAGAGGATCCGGTTGCTGGCATGCGTGACGGCCTCGTACATCGCGTGCTCGCAGATGCCGATCGAGGCGGTGCAGAGGTTGAACTTGCCGACGTTGACGGTGTTCAGGGCCGCGTCGAAGGCGGCGCGGCCGGTGTGCAGGACGTCGGCGGCGGACACCGGGTAGTCATCGAGGCGGAACTCGCTGACGTACTTGGAGGAGTCGACGACGTTCTTCACCAGCTGGTAGGCCGGGTGGCGGCTGTCGGCGGCGAAGAAGACGTAGCCGTCGGGGCCTTCGACGTCGGTGCGGCGGCCGAAGACGGAGACGAGGCCGGCGGCGTTGCCGTTGCCGATGTAGTACTTGGAGCCGCTGGCGCGGAAGCCGCCGTCGTCGTCGGGCTCCAGCAGCATGTCGGTGGAGTAGATGTCGGCGCCGTGGGTCTTCTCGGACAGACCGAAGGCGAACACCTCGCCCTCGGAGAGGAGTTGCGCGGCGCGGGCGCGGGCGGCGGCGTTGTCGCTCTGCCAGACCGGGCCGAGGCCGAGGATCGTCACCTGCCACGCGTACCAGTAGTCGAGGCCGTAGAAGCCGAAGATCTCGTTGAGGGCCGCGATGCGCGCGGTGTCCCAGCGCTTGTCCGGCTCGCCCTCGCCGGCGGCGGGGGCCGGGGTCAGGAAGGTCGCGAAGAGCCCTTCCTCGGCGGAGAAGGCGAGGAAATCGGCCAGCCAGGCGCGGGAGCGGTAGTCCTCGATGAGCCGGCGCTTGCCGCGGGCCTCGAACCAGTCGACGGTGGCGCGCAGGAGCCTGCGGGTCTCCGGGTCGAAGTGCGCGGGGTCGTAGGTGTGCGGGTGGAACAGCAGAGGGTCGGACATGGCGATTCACCTTCCGAGGGGTTGGGGTCGAAGGCCGCGCGGACGCGCGGAGGGAGGGGGTGGGGCTGAGGGCGTGTGCGGTGCGGGTCAGTCGGTCGCGGGCCGCGCGAGCCGGTGGAGGGTCGCCAGGACGTCGTCGAGCCAGGCGATCGTCATCCGCTCCTGCGCGATTCCGCCGCGCAGGACGACGTGCTGGAGTTCCTGACCGGCGTCGAGGGGGGCGGGGGCGTCCGGCCCGGTGAAGTCGCGCAGCTCCCCGGCGAGATAGCGCGCGAGGCGGTCCCGGTGCGCCTGTTGGTGCCGCTCGACCTCGCGGATCAGCGAGGCCGGTTCGTCGAAGGCCGCGCCGCGGATCTTCACGGCGAGGTCGTGCCGCAGGCTCTCGGGTTCGATCGGCTCGTGCAGCCACTGGGCGAGGGCGGCGCGGCCCGCGCCCGCGGCGGAATACTCGTTCTTGTCCGGCCGGCCCTGCTGTGGGACGGTGCGGACGGTGAGCAGGCCGTCGCTCTCCATGCGCTTGAGGACGCGGTAGATCTGCTGGTGGGTGGCGGTCCAGAAGTAGCCGATGGACCGGTCGAAGCGGCGGGCCAGCTCATAGCCGGAGCCCGGCTTCTCCAGCAGGGAGACGAGGATCGCGTGTTCGAGCGCCATGCCGGGATCTTGCTATGCAACTTGTTGCACAGACAAGCGCCGGCAGCCAGGTGAGACGCGGCTCACCCGGGCGGGCCGGGCCGGGTCCGGTTGGCGGGGTGTCGGAGGCCGCGGGACGCTGGGGGCATGCGAAGGCGCGTACGGGGCGGGGTGACGGCCGCCGCGGTAGCCGTCGTCCTGCTGGTGGCGGGCACACCGCGGCCGGGCGGCGGGGATACCGAGCAGCGGGTGGACGTCGGTGGTGGGCGGAGCCTGTACCTGCACTGCTCCGGCTCCGGGAGCCCCACCGTCGTCCTGCTGTCCGGGCTGCACGAGGCCTCCGACCCGTGGTCCCTCACCGACACCACCCCGCCCGTTCCGAAGGTGCCGGCGGTGCTGCCGGGCGTGGCCGCGTTCACCCGCGTCTGCACCTACGACCGCCCGGGCACCATCCGCTACACGCAGCCACCGACGCTCACCACCCGCAGCACGCCCGTACGGGGCACCCGGGAACTGCCCGCCATGGTCCAGGACCTGGACCGGGTGCTGACCGCCGGACACGTACCGGGTCCGTACCTGCTGGTGGGGCACTCGTTCGGCGGGATGCTCGCCCTGCGGTACGCGCAGGAGCACCCGGAGCGGACCCGCGGGCTGGTCCTGGTCGACGCGCTGGGGCCCGCGCTGAAGCCCGCGATGGGGGCGGACTGGGCGGCGTACGTCGAGGCGCTGCGGCATCCGGGCACGCCCTTCGACGCGGACCCGGCCTTCGAGCAGGTCGACATCGAGGGCGTGGTCACCGCCATCGACCGCGGCGGCCCGCTCCCGCCGGTCCCGGTCGCGGTGCTCACCAAGACCGAACCCTTCGCCGCGCCGGCCACCATGTCCAAGGACCTCCTGGCGAAGCTGGAGACGGCCTGGCCCAAGGCCCAGCAGGCGCTGGTGGGCCTGCGCCCGCAGACCCCCCACCTGCTGGCGTCGTCTCGGTCATCTCTGCTCACGACCTCGGAAGCAGGGGACGCTTTCCGAGGCTTTCCGGAATGCGGTGTTTGTCCCTGATAAAGAGATTGCCCGCGCCACTTCATGGCCGTGTCCGCCGACTGTCACAGGCGTGTGACAGGGCATGTCGCCGCACTACGGGCCGACAACGGGTGCTTGACGTGCAGGCGGTGGGACGACAGCCTTGCTCGGAGTTACCGACTGGTAAGCGGGAGGGGTGGCCATGGACAGGGACGGCGCACAGAGCGGCGAGCCGGACGGGGGACAGGGCGAGGAACAGGCCCGGCACGATGCGGAGTTGATGTACCAGTCCGTCGAGCGGCAGGCCGAACTGGTCCGCACCGGCAAGACCACCTCCCGCGCCCTCGTCGAGGCCGCGCTGCGCCGCATCGCCCGGATCGACCCCGCCCTCGGAGCCTTCCGCATCGTCCTCGCCGAGCAGGCCCTCGCCGAGGCCGACGCCCGGGACGCGGAAGGGGCGCACGGCCCGCTCCACGGCGTGCCCATCGCGGTCAAGGACGAGCTGGACGTCGCCGGGCAGGTCACCACCTTCGGCGGTGCCGCCAACCACACCCCCGTCACCGTCGACTCCGAGGCCGTACGCCGCCTGCGCGCGGCCGGAGCCGTCGTCATCGGCAAGACGACGATGCCCGAGTTCGGCCAATGGCCCTTCACCGAGTCCGTCGCCCACGGCCACACCCGCAACCCCTGGGACACCACCCGCACCCCCGGCGGCTCCAGCGGCGGCAGCGCCGCCGCCGTCGCGGCCGGACTGGTCGCAGCGGCGCTCGGCGGCGACGGCGGCGGCTCGATCCGCATCCCGGCGGCCTGCTGCGGACTCTTCGGCCTCAAACCCCAGCGCGGCCGGGTCTCCACCGCCCCGAACGCCCACCTCTGGTACGCACTCGGCACCGTGGGACCGCTGACCCGCACGGTGCGCGACAGCGCCCTGCTCTACGACGTCCTCGCCGGCACCACCCCCACCGACCGCTGGAGCGCCCGCCCCGCGGCCACCGGCTGGGTACGGGCCCTGGAGACCCAGCCCGGCCGGCTCCGCATCGGCTACTCCGCCAAGCCCGCCGTGCCCGGCGTACGCCCGCATCCGGCGCACGTCGAGGCCATGCTGGAGACCGCTCGGGCCCTGCGCGAACTGGGTCACGACGTACGCGAGGTGAACCCCCGCTACCCGGACGCGTCGGCCCCGTTCGCCGCCCAGTTCTGCGGCGGCGTACGGGCGGAGGCCGCCGCCGTCGAGCGCCCCGACCTGCTGGAGCGGCGCACCCGCAACACCCTCGCGCTCGCCCGGCTGGTCCCCGAATCCGCCGTGGAGCGCGGGATCCGGGCGGGGGAGCGGCTGGCGGTACGCGCGGACCGGATGTTCACCACCATGGACCTGCTGCTGACCCCGGTGATCGCCGAGCGCCCTCGCCCGGTGGGCGCGCTGGACGGCGCCGGGCTGCTGACGGCGCTGGCGCGCTCGCGCCCGATGGTCGCCTACACCGCGCTGTGGAATGTCACCGGCCACCCGGCCGCCTCCGTCCCGGCGGGCCACGGGCCGGACGGGCTGCCGCTCGCCGTGCAGCTGGTGGGACGCCGCGACGACGAGGTGACCGTGCTCCGGGTGGCGGCGCAGCTGGAGACGGTCCGGCCGTGGTCGCAGCGGCGTCCGGAGCCTGCGGCCCGGTGATCGAGCGGGCCGGCCGTGGCGTGAGCGTCGGCGGCCGGCCCTCAGCCGAGCGGCTCCTCGACCGTGCTGGTGCCGTGACCCTCCTGGGACTCCCACGTCCACGTCTCCTCCAGGCGCAGGCGGCCGTCGGGGAGCTCCGTGACGAGCGAGGTGCAGTGCCCGGACGCGGTCGTCCCGTCGAGGCGGAGCTGCACGTAGCGGAAGTCGACGGCGTCGTCCGCCCGCGTGCCGACGAGGTAGCCCCTGAGCACGTCCCCGCCGCCGTACTCGGCCCAGACCCGGCCGTCCTGCTCGCGGTACTCGAACCGGGTCTGCCGACCGACCTGCCCGGGCGCCTGGTCGGCCACGGGGACGAAGACGAGGCCGTCGAGCGAGCGCGCCACGGGGTACTCCTGGAGTAGGGCGGTCCGAGGAGGGCTCCGGCCGCGCGGGACGGTCGGTCCGGGGCCGCCAGGGAGGCGGTGTGCCGGTTCGACCAGGTGACCTCGTCGTGATCTTGTCCGTCCGTACAGGTCACCGCGAGGCATGCCCAACGTACCGGACCGATGGGGGCCGTTGACCGCCCGGCCCGTGCGGCTTGGGGAGCAGCGACGTGTTCGAGGTGGTCTCGTCCGACGGTACGGTGATCGCGTGCGAGGGGCACGGCGACGCGGGCCCGACGCTGGTCCTCGTCGGCGGCACCTGGATGACCCGGGCACCGCACGCACCGCACGCACCGCTCGCCTCGCTGCCGGTGCTGCTCTTCGGGATGTCCTCCGGGGCGGTCCTCGCCCTGGAGGCCGTGGCCAGGGGCAGCGCGGCCCTGGCCCTGGCCCTGTACGAGCCGCCGTTCGTCGTCGGGGGAGCCGCCCGCCGCTGCCCGCCGACTACGTCGACCGCGTGAAGGAGTTCCTCGCGCGCGGGAACAGGGCCGAGGCGCTCACCTGCTTCCTGACCGCCGGGCCGGCCCTGCCGGAGGAAGCCATCGCGGGGATGCGGCGCACACCTGTCTGGGCCGCGTGGGAGGCCACCGCCCCGACCCTGCCCTACGACGGCCAGGTGCTGGCCGGCCCGATGACCGGCCGGCCGTTGCCAACCGACAGGCCCCGGCGGTGAACCGCGGGTGCGTCAGGTGCGTCAGGTGCGGTCTCGAACCGGTTCCCGCTCGTGCCGCGGCGTGCCGTCGTGCCGGGGGAGGAGGAACGGGGTCGCCATGACGAGGAGACCGGCGATCACGATCGCGGTACGGGCGCTGGTGATGCCGGCCAGCAGGCCCCACAGCGCGGTCAGCGCGGCGATGGTCGCCTTGCTGGTGACCGACCACGCGGACAGGGTGCGGGCGACCCGGTCCGCCGGGGTCCGGTCGAGCCGGTAGGTGGCGAACACGGGGTTGAACACGCCCATGCAGGTGATCAGCCCGAGCTCCACGGCCATGACGAGCACGAGCCCGGCGGTCCCGGGGCCGACGAGGGCCAGCCCGAGCAGCCAGCACGCCCGCAGCGTCCCGGCCGTGACCATGACCCTGTGGCGGCCGAACCGCGCGACGAGCCGGGGAGCCAGCCGTGCGCCGATCAGGCCGCCGACGCAGGGCACGGCGAAGGCGAGCCCGTACTGCCAGGGCGTGAACCCGAGGTCGCGGACCATGAGGACGGCGAGCAGCGGCGAGGCCGCCATGATCAGGCCGTTGACCAGGACCGTATTGGCGAACAGCGGGCGCAGCGCGGAGTCGGTCAGGATGTACCGCCATCCTTCGGCCAGGTCGCGGACGCGCAGCCGCGGCCGCGCCTTGGCAGGCGCGGGGCGCACCTCCTGCCCGCCGATCGCGCGGATCCCCGCCGCCGAGAGCAGGTAGCTCACCGCGTTGGCCACCACGCTCATCACCGGGCCGATCAGGACGATCGCGGCACCGCCGAGCGGGGGGCCGAGCATGGTGGCGGTCCAGGTCGTGGACTCGAACCGGCCGTTCGCGACGAGCAGGTCCTCCGGCCGGACGAGTGCCTTCAGGCATGCGCCACTGGCCGCCGTGAAGGCGATGTCGGCTGCGCCGACGACGACCGACACGACGAGCAGCTGGGCGAAGCCGAGCCGGCCGAGCGCGAACGCCGCGGGCACGCTCATCAACGCCGCGAACCGGACGAGGTCCATCGCGATCATCACCGGCCGCTTGCGCCGGAACTCCACCCACGGGCCGACCGGCAACGCCACGACCGAGCCGATCGCCAGCCCCGCGGCCGCCAGCACCGACACCTCGGTCGCCCCGGCGTGCAGTACGAGGATCGCGATCAAGGTGAACGCGTCGAACGCGAGCCACGTGCCGAGGGTGCTGACCGCGTACGCCGCCCAGAGCCACCCGAACCGCCGCCCCAGCGAGCGCCCACCCACCATGATCAGCGCGCCCCCGCCCTCTGGCTCCCCCGTACGAATGGCCTCACGTCGCCGGCGCCATCAAAGCGAGCACCACACCACCGGGTCAAAACCAGCGGGTCAAAACCACCGGGCCGGACCACCGATCGGCCCCTGGCCGGATCACCACCAGTATGCGGGGTACCGCGGAGCGTCGCGGCGAACGCGGGAAGCGGCGTATCCGGTCAGTACCAGCAGGACCGCCGAACCGAACAGCAGCGGGACGAAGCGGCGGGGGTCCGGCGTCTGGAGCAGGATGATCACTGCGGTGGCCACGGCAGGCGAGTGCGGGGTGCGGGCAGTCATGTTCAGGGCAAGCGTGATACCAGCCGCGACGGCCGCCGCCCAGGCGCTGCTGCCCGCCACGGCGAGTACGCAATAGCCCACGGCGCAGCCGACCAAGTGGCCGATGACGACGCTGCGCGGCTGGGCGAGCGGCAGGGCGGGGGCGCTGTGGACCAGCGCGGCGCTGGCGGCCAGCGGGGGTATCAGCACCGGTTCGTGGATCATCGCGCCGATCGCGACGAGACCGAGCAGGACGGCGGTCGCCGCGCAGATGCTGTGGAGGGCCGCCGCCGGGGTGGGCCTGGGGGCCCGCCCGGCTCCCTTCGCGGATGGGGGCGATGCCGGCGCGGGCGCGGGCTCGGGGCGCAGGATCGTGTCGGTGCTCATGTGTGTGGGGAACGTCCGGGATAGGCGGCCGACGGGCCGGGGCAGGGCGGGGGATGCCCGGGCGGGTTTGCCAGGGGCAGGGGCGGCCCGGGGCGAGGGTGGGCCGGGGACGTCCCGTACGACGATATCCGGCCGGTCCTCGGCGGCTCCGGCGGGGGCGGCAGCCGTCGGAGCGTCGGCGTGGGGCATGGGCGTACGGCCGAAACCCGGAGGGTGGGTCCGGCCGCGGTGGCGCAGGGATCGGGCGATCTCCCTGCACGGGCCGGATACGGCGGGGCACAATGACCTTCGGCGAGGTCGACGAGGCCCAGGCGTAAACCGGTTGTCCGTGGCAGGGGGAGAGCCGATGGAACGGCGGATCCAGCAGATCGAACTGCCGGGCGGGGAGACCGTACTGGCCCGCGTCAGCGTGATGCGACCCGAGGACGTTCCCCGCGGATCGGACGAACCCGCCTACGAGGACGTGGGCGCCCTGGACCACCTCACCGCGCGCGTGGACCAGCTGAACGAACTGGTCAGCGGCATCGGCTCCGCCGTGCTCGACTCCGCGCTGGCCGCCGGCCCCGACGAGGTCAGCGTCACCTTCGGCATCGAGCTGATGGCGAAGCCGGGCAAGGCCGTCGCCCTGCTGGCGGACGGCGAGGCCAAGGCCGCGATCTCGGTCACCCTCACGTGGCGCCCCCGGGAAGGGGAAGGCGCGGTGGGTCCGGACGCCTCAAGCGGACGGCTCGCGCACTGAAATGTGGCGCTGTGCAGCCCGCGTTGGAGCCGCACAGCGCCTTTCCGGCTGGTCAGCAGTCGTCGTTGTACCCTCCGTACCCTCCGTAGCCGCCCCAGTCGTCGTCATCGTCGTCGTCGTACCAGCCGTGGCCGCCCCTGTCGTGGTCCCAGCCGCCGCCGGTCACATACGTGGCGGAGTGGGTCGGGGTTGCCGCCGAAGCCGTACCTGCGGCTCCCAGGGCGGCGCCGCCGGCCATCAGAACGCCGATGGCAGACACCGCGAAGAGTCGCTTCACTCTCATTGCTCGCATGGTTTCAGAACCCTTCATAATTGCTTTGAGCACGAAGACTTCTTTTCCTCCTCACACATGAGATGTGATGCACGCGCCGCACCTGTGCCCATGAATTCCCAGGTACATGTGATGTGTGGAGTGCGCGCCCGCCGTCGACGCGGCCTCGTTGGGGCCACGGACCTTCGGGGCTGGCTGGTGCGAAATTCGCACGCCACGCGTGCCGGCGCATCACTGCAGGCAAAGGGTGTGTTTCCCGCAATTGCCACAGTTACCTACGGAAGATACTAGTCACCCACCCGCCGCTCGGCATCTCGGGACGGCAGGCCGGTGAGGCTCAGGCGGTCGGTTGTCAGTGGGGGCCGGTAGGTTGTGATCGTCCGCTCGTACGTGCGCGGGCATCGAAGCACCACGGGGGTACACGCGATGAGTTCGACCGCCGCATGGAGGGCTGCCGGGGACTATGAGCTGACACTCGATCCCTGGGCCGGGCCGGAGCCGGTGCTCCGCTGCCGGACCGCGGCGGGGCGCGAGCTGAAGAAGGTGCCGCCCGCGCTCAAGACGGACCCCTTGGCGCGGGAGTTGACCGCGCTGGCGGAATGGATCGGCGACCATGCGGTCGAGGCGCGGACGAGCGTCGAGCGGTGGATGACCCAATGCCTGCCGGTGCCCGCCGCGTTGATACGGCAGGTGTGGCCCGACCCGTACTGGCAGCGCGCTCTGCGGTACGCGGTGATCGCGCCGTACGACGGGCCGGGTGACGGGTCGGGTGACGGGTCGGCGGGCGAGCCGGACGTGCGGCGCGCCGGGGTGCTCACGGGCCTCGCGCCGCGCCCGGGCGGCAGTGCGCTCGTGGTGACGGGACTCGACGGGGAACACGAGCTGGACGACGCCGTGGCCGTGATCCCGCATCCGGTGCTCCTCGACCCGCGCGGCACCGGGCTGCTCGAACGCTGGCGGAAGCTGCTGGATCCGCTGGGCGGGGAGCAAGGGATCGAGCAACTGCACCGCGCCGTGTACGTACGGCCCGACTGCTCGCCCGCGCCCGCCCCGGGAGCGCGGAGCACCCGCGGGGGCATCACGGTCTTCTACGGGGCCTCGTACGAGTCGGGGGCCCGCTTCGAGCGCTCGGTGGCGCGGTTCGGCGGACGCGTCAGCGGGGAGCGGGCCGGATTCACCTTCGGCCACCAGGGACGCCGACACGGCATGGTGGCGGACCTGCGCTACCAGGGACCCATGGCTCCGGTGAGCCTGCACGACTTCTGGTTCAGCGACGTCCGGGGCCGGCAGGGGGCGGGGACGTACGACGTGGTGCCGAGGACCGTCTGGTCCGAGGGGATCAGAGCGATCACGGCCCTCTACGACGAGCGGGAAGCCTCTCAGGTGCGCTCCTTCGGGACCATGCCCGCCGACGGGGCCTCCGGGTACCAGTCCTTCCTCGTCGCGTGCGCGGAGTACGCCGCGGCGGGCGCTCCGGACGCCGGCCCGGCGAAGGCGCGGCAGCCTGCCGACGCACGCCGGCTCCTCGACGCGGGCGCGGTCCTCGCGGGCGACCCCGCCGGCCCCGACGAGGAACTGCTCACCGCGCGCCGCTACGGATCGCCGCTGCTGGAGGACGGCGGCCATTTCGTACGGCTGGTCGTGGCGCGGGCGGTCGGGGCACAGGACGCGGTGGCGCGGGCGCTGGGCCTGGAGCCCGACGCGGGCGAGGCCACGCCGGTCGGCCGGACACCCGTACGTCCCCTGGACTTCCTGTCCCGGATCTGCCGGGTGCACCCGGAGCTGGCACGGCAGGCGATGGGGCTGCTCGCGCCGCTGCGCACGTGCGCGAAGACGGCGGACACGAAACCGGGCCGGGCCGCGACCCAGCTTTCGACGAGCCTGGAGAAGCTGACGGCGCCTCATCCCGAGCTCCTGCCGTTCGCCCTGGACGAGGGTGCGCGGATCGTGGCCGCGGCGGGCAGCGTGGCGATGGCCAGGCCGCTCTACACCGAGGCACGCGCCGCCGAGAAGCGCCAGGGCGGCATCGACGAGAGTGCTCTGTGGGATCTCGTCTCCGAGTTCCGCGCGCTCGGCGTCGTCGACGAGAAGCTGCTCAGGCAGTACCGGGACGACCTCGCCGCGCGCTCGTCGGCGGGCGAGGCGTACGAGAGCTACCGGCGGCTCGTCCTCGAATCGTGCCGCAGGGAGAGCAGGATCCCCACCTCCTTCGTCCGGGACGGGGTCACGCACCACCGGCAGCGCGACATCCCCGCGTCCTTCGCCGTGGAGCTGGCGGAGGGGATCGGCGGCGGCCCGCTGGTCGCCGACGACACCAACACCGAGATCTTCCACCTGCTGCTGCGGGGCGGCGCACTGGCGACGGCCCAGGCGCCCGTGTGGGAAGCCTGGGCAGCGCCGCTGGAGCGGGACCTCGCGGAACACCCCGACACGGCCGGACACCTGAGGACCCACCTGCCGGAGCCCCGGGGCTCCTCGGCCGTGGCGAAGACCGCGGCCGCCGAGGCATGGCTCGCCCTGATGGCACGCCTCGGCCAGCTGGACCGGCTCACCGGAGGGGCGGAGCCGGACTCCGCCGCGTCGGCGAAGGCAGCGAACGCCTGGCTGACGCTGTTCCTCCGGCAGTACGCGGGCCTGCGCCAGCCCGTCGCCGGCCTGGAACCGGTGCTGGCGTCGATCGCGGCCCGGATGCGCGAGGCGGGCGAGACCCGCGACCCGCTGCTCGGGCTGGAGAGCAGATCGCTCGGGGGTGACTTCTGGGGCGTCGGCGTCGACCTCGAACTGCTCGTCCTGATGCGGCGGGTGGGAATGCCGCTCGCCGAACCCGGCGACGGTCAGCGCGTCTTCGCCCTGCAGTGGATACAGCGCCGGGGGACCAGCGGTGTCGAATCCGTACTCGGCGATCCCGCGTTCCGCGAGACCATCCGCACCGAACTGATCGGCGCCGTGCGGGGGAGCCACGGCTACACCGTCACACGGCACGGCCTCACGCCGTTCCCGAAGGTCACGAAGCGGGTGGCCGCGCTGGAACCGCTGCGGGAGCTGATGACCGGGATCCTCGACGAACGTGCACGGCGCGTGCGGGAGGGCGGCACGGGAGGGCTGTTCGCCCTCCAGGACCTGCTGCTCCATGTCGAGCCCTTCGTCGTCGCCGGGGCGGCGAAGCACTTCGACGCCCACGTACAGGAGGCACTGGCCGCCGATCCGGCCGCACTGCTGGCGGGCACCCTGCGCGCCCACTGCCTCAGCCACGAGCACGACGGCGGCCGGACGGACACGTGCGGACTGCGGGAGGTGACCGTCGACCACGCGCGGAAACTGCTGGAGTCGACGGACGCCGCCACCCGGCAGCGCCATGCGCAGGTGTTCGCCGTGGAACCGGCCACCCGCAGGAGCCGGTACCTCGCCTTCGACCCGCCGTCGGAGTTCGCGCAGGACCTGCTGCCCGGGATCGAGGCGGCGCTGCCGCCGACCACGGACGTATCCTGCCGATCGCAGGCCCTCGGCGTCGTACAGGGCGTGCTGTGGTGCGAGATGTGGCAGGCGACGCTCCGCCGGTTCGTGCGAGGGGGAGGATGAGTTGATGGGGACACGATTGCCGTTCGGAGACGCGTTGCGGACCGAGCTGGGAGTGCCCGAGAGCCCTCTCAGACTGGGCAGCAGCCCCCGCTCGCGGGTGTGGCGCGTCGAGTTGCCGGCGTCAACAGCGGTGGTGAAGCAGCTCGTCGGCGGTCCCGAGGCCGACGAGCGGTACGCCCGTGAGGTGGCCGCCCTGCGGCTCGCGGCCCGATCCGGTGTGCCCGTGGTGCCGGCGTTGCTGGCCACCGACCCCGCCGAGCGGGTCCTGGTACTGGAGGATCTGGAACACCAACGCCCGGCCGGCGACTGGATCGTCGACTACGCGGCCGCGTTGGCGCGGCTGCACGCCACGGGCCGCCCGGACGACGCCGGGGTGCTTCCCCGGTGGCAGGGCCCGACCCGCGCCTGGCCGGTGCGCTGGAGGTCCCGGTCGCGTCCGGCGTGTCCGGCGAACTCGACGCCCTCGTCGACAGGCTCGGCCAGGCACCCGGACATGCCCTCCTCCACGGGGACCCCTGCCCCGGCAACGATCTCCACACGGCCTCGGGGATCAGGTTCATCGACTTCGAACAAGCGTCATTGGGCAGCGGTCTGATGGAGCTCGCCTACCTCCGCATCGGCTTTCCGACCTGCTGGTGCGTCACTTCGGCGGCGGAGCCGCTGCTGGAGCGGGCCGAGAGCGCCTACCGCGAGGAGTGGCGCACCGCGACCGGCTCGGAAGTCCAAGGCGGGCTCGCGGACGCGTGTGCCGGCTGGCTGATCCGCGGCGACGCGCTGGTCCAGCGGGCACACCGCGAAGGCACGGACCACCTGGCCCGGATTCCCCGCCGAGACTGGACGTGGGGCACCGCGACCGCCCGCCAACGGCTCGTGCACCGGCTCGGAGTCGTCGGCCGGATGACGGCCGACGACGCCTCCCTCACCGGCCTGAGCAGCCTGCACCGCCATGCGCCACCGCATGCTCGCCCGCTGGCCCACGCTCCGGCCCGTCCCCGCAGAGCGGCCTTGAGCCGCCAGGGACGTCCACGGCAGGCCACCCTGCCAGGAACCGTTCCCGCTCTGCCCACCGGCTACCGGCCCCACACTGGTTCCAGCGCCCGGCCCAGGCGCCGCGGCCACTCCTGCGCCGTGCCCCGTACCCGTGGGTGGTGCGCGCGGAAGGCCTCCCAGTCCACGGACCGCAGCGCGACCGCGTCCAGGCGCGGGGCGTCCGCGGCAGCCGTGCGGCCCGGCTCGTGGCGGAGCACCCTGCGCAGCAGCCGTGGGGACAGTCCCGTGGCCTGCGCCTCCGCGAGGAGTACGGCGTCGTAGAGGTCCTTCGCCCGCGCCCGGCCCTCCGAGGCGCAGTCGGCGTGCAGCCACAGCAGCTTCCAGGCCAGCGACAGTTCACGGCTCGCGGTGCGCACGACGGTGGGGCCGGTGCCGTCACCACGGGGTATCGCCGTCAGGACGGGCGGCTCCGGGAGCCACTCGTCGCGGGCGAAGTCCAGCCGCACCTCGCCCGGGGGGAGGCCTTCCGCCTCCCACGGGATGCTCAGGCGTATGCCCGGAGTGTCGTACTCCCAGTAGGTCCAGGTGCCGTCTTCCCGGGCGGCGTCCGCATCGAGGACCACCCCCGGCGCGGCCACCGGACGCTCACGCACCAGGCCGAGCAGCGTTTCGTGCGGTGGGCAGCCCTCCGGCTCGGCTTCGACGATCCAGTGCAGCCCTTCGGGCGGCACCGCGGGCCGAAGGCCCCTGGTGTCGAACTCCTCGAACTTCCAGATCTCGTACCGGTCCGCGCCGTCCGCGGCCTCCGGCCACTGCTGGACGACCTCCACCCCCTCCACGTACGGATACGGGTGCCCGGTATCGATCGGCATCAGCAGGGGCCGGGGAACGATCCAGTCGAGGTCCGCCGGCTCCCGCGCGTCGGCCCCCACCCACGCCGGCATCACCATGCTCCCGCGCAGCACCAGGTCGTCACCCAACGGCGACCCGGCGACGAGGCCGAGCAGGTGATCGAGCACCGCCCGGTGCGCGATGCGCCTCCGTTCGCCCTCCGGCTCCCCCGAGAGATCCTTCAGTACCGCCCCGCACGCGCCGTCCGCTCACCGGTGGCCCACGGTACCGGCCACCACTGACAGGACTACGGCGTGGTGCGGGCAGGGAAGGAGAAGGTGTAGCCGTGCGCGGTGAGCCAGGGCAGGTACTCCTTGAGCGCCGCGACGGTCTCGCTGCGGTCTCCGCCCCCGTCGTGGAAGAGGACGGTCGGCTGCTGGGGGAGCTTGTCCTCGACGGCGGAGATGATCGCGGGCAGGCCCGGACGGCTCCAGTCCTTGGGGTCCACGCTCCAGCCCAGCGGCCGCATCCCGCTGGCCGCGGCGATCGCCCGGCTGTCGGGGGTGAAGGCTCCGCCAGGCGCGCGGTAGTAGCCGACGGGGACACCCGGCACGGCCTTCTCGATCATGGCCTTGGCATCGAGTATCTGCTGCTGCTGGTAGGCGACGGGCTTGTGGTCCATCGTCACGTCGTGGTCGACGGAGTGGTTGCACAGCCGGTGCCCGTCGGCGGCGACCGCGCGCGCCAGGTCCGGGTGCTTCTGCACCTTCGTCCCGATCATGCAGAAGGTGGCCTTGACGTGGTTCTCCCGCAGCACCTTGAGCACCTGGGGCGTCCAGCGGGGGTCCGGTCCGTCGTCGATGGTGATCGCCACGTCGCGGCCCGCGCCCTGCGCCAGCCTGGAGATCCCCAGCGGGACCCCGGCGACGCCCTGGACGGATCCCGAGCCTCCGACGGCCGCGGAGTGGCGGCCGGGGGGCGTGACGGGGGACCGGCCCGCCGAGTCGTCCGTCGCGGCCAGGGCCGGGGTGCCGGCTGCCGCCAGGAGGCCGAGGACGGCCGCCGCCGCGGCGGATCCCGCGCGCAGACGGCGTGCGGAACTGGTGGTTTTGCCCATGGACGCGCTCTTCCTTTGCGCTCGGCCCCCCGGATCTCGCGTTGCCGATCCAGGCTAGGTCATGCCCTCCGGGCCCGTTCCTCGTCCGATCGGCCCGTTCGACGGCCCCGCCGGGGGAGTGAGGCAGGCCCTGACCCGCGTTCGCGCCCGCGCCGCGGGAGTCGGGCGGCGCGCGGTGTCCCCTCACGTGTGAGCAGTGTCACCGGTCGGCCGGTAGGCCGTCCCGGAAACGGGATCTTCGTCGCGGTCACCCGACGCCCCTCGACGGTGGCCGCTCGATCTTGAGCGTGGTGCCGCCGGGCTGGGCGTGGGGCCTCGACAGGCCGGCAGAGGTCCAGGCACAGCCGGCCTGAGACGGGATTCCGGGTACCTGCCTCGGCCGCGGCCCGTAGGCTGCGGCGATGCGCGCTGGAATCGGGTTCCTCGGCAAGCTCACGGGGCGGTACCGGTCGCTGGTCGTCGACTCGCTGCTCGCGCTGGGCTACGCCGGCGCGGGCCTGCTCCTGGGGCAGGAGCGGCCGCCCGCCGGATGGCAGGCCGTGGACGGGCTGGGGGCGGTCCTCACCGTACTGGTGGGTCTCGTCCTGCTGGCCCGCCGAATCGCGCCCGTCGGGGTGTTCGCCACCAGCAGCGCGCTGTGGATCCTGTTCATCGCCTGCGGGTACTGGCCGGTGATCAACTCGATGCCCCCGCTCCTGGGTCTGTACACGGTCGCGGCGACCCGTCACCTGCGCACGTCCCTGGTGTGCGCGGTGGTCGTGGCCGGGACGTGGGTGTACGCGGGGCTGGGCAATGCCGACAACAGCTCCATGCCGACCGTCCTCGCCCAGGCCGTCCTGTTCCCGGCCGTGGTGTTCGTCGTCGGGCGCGGCTCGGGAAGACTGGCCGAGCGGAACCGGCAGTTCGCCGAACTGACCTTCCAACTGCGCAGACAACAGGAGGAGAACGCCCGCCAGGCGCTCACGGAGGAGCGGGTGCGCATCGCGCGGGAACTACACGACGTGGTCGCGCACCACATGTCCGTCATCTCGCTCCAGGCGGGCATGGCCTCGTACGTGTTCCCCACGAACCCGGCGGTGAGCCGGCAGGCCCTGGACACCATCGCCCGTACCAGCAGAGAGGCGCTGGAGGAGATGCGCCGCATGCTCGTACTGCTCCGCGTCGGCCAGGAAGGGCCACCGGAAGGGCAGGTGGATCCGGCCGACGCCCACGCCGACTCCGACTGCGACGCCGATGCCGATGCCGATGCCGACGACGGGCCGGAGGACGACGGTGCCTACGCTCCCGCCCCCGGGCTGGACCTGCTGGACCGGCTGGTCGAGCGGGTGCGGGGCGCGGGGGTCCAAGCCACGATGGAGGTCATCGGTTCCCCCACGCCACTCCCGCAGGGCATGGCGCTGTGCGTCTTCCGCGTGATCCAAGAGGCACTGACCAACGTGCTCAAGCACGCGGGGCCGACCAGGGCGGCCGTCACCATCCGCTACGAGAGCCGCGCCCTCGTGGTGTCGGTCACCGACGAGGGAAGCGGCAACTCGGTGCCGGACAAGGTGATCACACCTGGTCACGGATTGATCGGGATGAGGGAACGCGCGAAGATCTACGGCGGGACGGTCACCGCCGGCCCCCGCGCCCTCGGCGGCTTCGAGGTCCGACTCGTCCTTCCGTCACCCACCGACGGCGACCGCCCGGACCCCCTCCCCACCCCCGGCCTCGGGGACGTACGTTCCCGATGAGGAACGCCGCGGTCGCCGGGGTCCCGAGGTGCCGTCGGCGTACGGGCCACCCCGACGAACCGAGAGCTACCGGAGCAGGGCGAAGGTGCCGGCTGCGACCGCCCCGCCCACCGCGGCGCCCACCAGCACTTGGCCAGGGGTGTGGTCCTTCAGCTCCACCCGTGACCAGCCGACGACGGCGACCACCGGGCAGGCGAGGAGCACCCACGGCCCGTACGCCAGAGCGAGCATGGCCACGCTTCCGGAGGACACGGCGGCGTGCACGCTGATCTTCCAGACGGGGGTCACGGCGAGCAGCGCGCCCAGGGTGCTCAGCATGGCCGCGATCAGCGCGATCATCGTCTGGGGGGCGCCGAAGGCCCACAGCAACGCGGTGCCGGTGGCGACCGACGCGATGATGAAGGCCATCACGACGATCCGCTGCTGCCTCTGGCCGACGTGCCGGTCGGCCCAGCGGCCGCGGCGAATGCCGTACTTGATGAAGGCCAGCGGAATGACCGCGGCGAACAGGCAGCCGCCGAGCCCCCATCCGATCCCGGCGAAGCGGCTGGTGTGCCATCCGATGAGGAGCGTGTCGGCGATGATCCAGGTCTTGGGATCGAGCCCGTCGGTGATCAGACGTGCGGCCCGGGACGCACCGGGCCGGGCGGCAGTGGCCCGCGCGCGGCTCAGCCCGGCCGGCTGTCGGCCCGTCAAGGGCCGGGGGACCGGAACATGACGGTTCCGTACGAGTACCGCCCCGGTTCGGTCAGGGCCAGGCTGCCGGCGCTGTAGTCGACGGCGACCCCGCCCGTCGACAGGGCCGTGTCGGGTGCCTTCACGGTGCTGATCCGGGTCCTGGCGAAGGCGACGATCTGAGGCAGTGCCGAGCTGCTGCTCATGGAGTCGCCCGCGACGACGTAGGCCGTGGATCCGTCGAAGGCGATGTCGTAACGGTCGGTGCGACCGAGGCGTCTGCTCCGGTTCAGCTGGACCGGGCCGGCGCCGGAGGCGAACGGGACGACCCGGGCCAGGCGGCCCTCACGGGTGAACGTCATGGGCTCCGGACCCTTCGTCTTGTCGAGGCCCGGGGGCGTGAGGATCACACCGGCGCGACGGCCTGCGGCGGCACCGCCGCTCCGCGGTGGCGGTACGGGACCGCGGACTTCGGCGGGGTGCGGCTGCGAGTGGTGCGCCATGCGGTGGTGTTCTTCTTTCGCTCTGCTGGGTGGTGTGGTCGGACTCGTGCCGACTCGTGCGCACTCGTGCCGCGCGACCGCCGGAGCCGGCGCTCGCCTACGAGGAGTGTGTCAGTGCCTGGGAGATGATCCAGACGGCCCAGGCGATGGGGATGAGGGTCACGTAGGCCTGGGGCCGACGGAGCACCGCCGGGCCCGTGTCGAGGTGGGTGCGTCCCGGGGCGGGCGTCGACGGGGGAAGTTTGCTGAACTTCCGGTAGGCCAGCAGGTTCCATACGAGCGTGAACGGGTTGAAGATCACGAGGGAGAGCGGGCCCCACCATCCCAGGCACAGGGTCCTGGTGGTCATCTGCCGGACGACCGCTATGCCGCAGGCGCGGCAGAACGGTCCGTTCAGGTGCTCGAACTTCATCATGATGAGGATGCCCACGTGGGACCGGACCTTGAAGTCCTCGGCAGACTGCCCGCCGCACGCGCGGCACGAGCGCGGCACCTGGGTCGGGGCCGCCGGGGCTCCGTAACCGCCCGGCGCGGGCGCCTGGTTCCAGGGCGCCGCCGGCGTCTGGCCGTACCCTCCGGCGGCACCGTAGGGGTTGCCCGGTACGGGGCCCTGGCCGGACGCGTGGTGCTGCGGTGTTGCCATGGTGAACGGTTCTCCAGGATTGCTCGTGCGTGCCGACGCATCCCCAGGCGGAGGTGCGTCGGCACGCGCCCGGGTTCTGCTTCATGGGCGCCGTGCACATGACGGATCCCCGGGCGCTGATCTGCGGTGATGTGATCATTGTGGGGGTAGGCCGCGGGGAACGGATGAGTGCGCGTACTCAGATCGGGGCGGCCGCGTGCTCAGACTCCCGGGAGGGCGGAGCCGGTACGGCTGGCAATATGACCTCGTGGCCCTCCTACCCGAAACCCGCGACCGTGCCGCCGCCGACCGGGTACGGACCCGTCTGGCCGCATCGGGCGCCGCGTTGCTGGTCGTCGGCGCGGGGCTGGGGCTCAGGGCCGTGGCGACGGGCAGCGTGGCCAAGTACGGCGGAGATGCGCTCTACACCGTGCTCCTGCTGTGCCTTGTCGTGCTGGTGGCGCCACGGGTATCGCCCCTGAGGGCCGCCGGAAGTGCGCTGGCGGTCAGTTGCATGGTCGAGTTCCTCCAGCTCAGCTCGGTGCCGGCGGACCTCTCCCGACGCAGCACGCTCGCCCGCCTCGTGCTCGGTTCGACCTTCAACCCGCCGGACCTCTTGTGGTACTCGGTGGGCGCGGCAGCCGGATGGCTGCTCCACACCGCGATGCGGTCCCTCCGAGCGCGTCCTGCTCGGGCCCGCGCCGCGGCGCGGACCTGACCCGCCCCGCGCCGCGGGGCGGCGGGAGGGGGAGCGGGAAGCCCCGCTCCCTCCCTGCCCGGCCTTCCTGGGCCGTGGCCGTCGAGGCGTGGGCCGTAGAGCCGGCCCTCAGGCCATCTCGTCGCGGATCACGTTGCGGTGCTCCTCGTAGAGGAGCCGCGCGTCGTCGTTCGGAAGCGCCGGGGTCGTGAGGCCGCAGGCACAGGTCACCACCGTGAGGTCGGACAGAGCGCGCAGGGTGTGGCCCTCGGGGCTGGTCCGGGTGGTACCCGCCGGCCTCTCGTATCGGAGGTTGTGTGGGTAGTGGCGTGTACGGGCAGCGGCCGGGGCGATGCCGTCGCTGGTGCGTTCGAGGGTGAAGCGGTGCTCGCTCATGGGTCCAGTGTCGTCTGCCGGACGCGGGTATCGCGCGCTCGCGCGGCAGGACACGGCGAGAGTGCCACCGGCCGCGCTGCCGGGCGGCCACGAAGGCGCGCCTTCACCCGGGCCGCGCGGAGGCGGACCCTCCGTGGCCCGCCGCGCGTGTCGGGCGTGTGGTCGCCTCACCCGAGAGGGTGCGTCCTTGAAGTGCCCCCTGCCCTCTCGGAGCACCACAAGACCGTGATCCGGGAGGTCAGGCGGAGGCGAAGACCCCTTCGTGCGCGTCGTCGAGGACGAACCCGTTGTCGAACCGGACGCGGACCGTCACGCGGAGCTTCTGCTCCTGATGGGCGACCCACTCGGGTTCCAGTGCGCTGACCTGCTCTTCGAGCTGCTTCCTGGTCCCCGTGGGCATCTGGTGGCCGAAGTCGTCGAGTAGCGACTTGAGGCGTACGTACTCGCGGACCTCATGGCTCTGTTCCTCCTGCCGCGGATCGTTCACCCGCTCGACGGTGCCCTCGATGCCCGACGCCAGGGAAAGCGAGCCGGCGACGGCACCCGTGTCCGCCGCGGGGTCCTCGGCCAGAACGACCGACCCGGACAGCCTGAGGTCTGCTGCCAGTTTCACCCGCTGGCCTTGTTCGAGCGTCATGGATCCTTCATCTCTCCGGTCGGTCGGGCCGCGACCCCGTACGCGCACGGCGGCGGCCCCGGGCGATGCCATTATCCGGCCTGGCCGGCGGCGCGGAGGCGGGCGGCGGCCGCTTCGGCCTCCCGTACGACGCGGTCCGTGTCGACCTCCACCAGACGGCCGCCGAGCTTCAGCGCCCGTCCGTCCACGAACACGGCGTCGACGTTCTCGGGCCGCCCGTTGAAGACGACCTGGCCGACCCAGTCGAAGCGCGGCGCGAAGTTCAGGGCGGCCGGGTCCACGACGACGACGTCGGCCCGCTTGCCGGGGGTCAGGGAACCCACCCGGTCGGCGATGCCGAGGGCCTCGGCGCCGCCCAGCGTGGCCATCCGCAGGACGTCGTGCACCTGAGGGAAGACGCCGGCGTCCGTGGCCCGCGCGCGTTGCAGGCCGATGGCCGTCTTCATCAGCGCGTGGAAGTCCGAGCTGTCGTTGGTCCCGCCGTCCAGGCCGAGCCCGACCTTGACGCCCCGCCGTCCGAACTCGGTCAGCCGCATGATGCCGGAGGCCAACCGCATGTTGCTCAGCGGGCAGTGGGCCGCACGCACGTCGTGCTCGGCGACTGCGGCGATCTCGGCGTCGGTGAGGTGGATCGCGTGGTTGATGAGGAGCCGCGGCCCCAGCGCGCCGATGTCGGTGAGGACCCCGATGGGGTCGTCGGCGCGCTGCTCGGGGCGTTCCAGGACATGGGAGTTGAGCATGACGCCCATGTCCTGGGCGATGTCCCAGTGCGCGCGGTTGAGGTCCTGGACGGCCCGGGCCGCATGCGTGGCGACCTGGAAGGACCCGAGCGGAACCGGGTCGACGAGTTCCTTCTTCACCCTCGTGACCAGCACCCCGTCGGGCTTGGGCGGGAACATCGCGTAGGTGAACCGCACCCCGGTGCCGGCCAGGGCCCGTACGTAGCTCTCGATGAGGTCGTACGAGAAGATGTCCACCCAGTCCACCAGCGTGGTCACGCCCGACTGGACGGCGTCGAGGGCGGCGAGTCGCACGAAGCTGTGGACGGCGGAGGGCGTCAGCCGGCCGCGCTGGGGGTCGGTACACCCCTCGAACCAGCCGAACAGGTCGCGGTCGGTACACCCACCGCGGATCACCGCCTGCCAGAGGTGGGTGTGGGTGTCGACGAATCCCGGCATGGCCAGCTTGCCCGAGGCGTCCACCACCCGGGCGCCGCGCGGCGCCCGGAGGGCGGTGCCCACGGCGGTGATGGTGCCGTTCTGCATCAGGACGTCGGCGTTCTCGACGGCGCCGAGGGGGCCGTTTCCGACGGCGGGGTCCATGGTGAGCACCAGCGAGGCCCCGCGGAGCAGGACCGTCCGGTCTCCCTGGACGGGGTCGCCGACCTGGCCGTACTGGGCGATCTGGTCGACTTGGACGGGCTGTTGGGCGGGGCGGCCGCGGAGCGCGGGACCGGCCGTGACGCCGAGGACGAGCGGGGCGGCGGCGGCCAGACCGAGGCCGGTGAGCAGATCGCGCCGGCTGGGGGCCGACGGCGGTGTGGGGATCGACTGCATGGCGTGTTACCTCCCGAGGGCTCAGAACGGAAGGCCCGCCCGGGCGACGCCGTGGGGGGCGTCGAGCAGCGGCGGGAGATCACACGCAGCATGCCCAGCGAACGGCCTTTCGATAGGCGTCTGCGGAAAACATTTTCCGTTCCCGTCATGTGCCGGCCATGCCGCCGCTGACCGTACCGCCCGACGACCACTCGGTCCCCACCTCGGCCGTTGTCACTCCTGGGTGTGATGGTGGCGTGGGGGGCCGCAGAGCACTGTGGGGGCATGTTCGGTGATCTCGTGCCTCCGTACCCGCCGCGGTGCAGGCCCGATGTCGACGAGGCCCGCCGTCACGGCCTGCTCTGGGTCGTCGAGATGGGGATCCTGGGCCATCCCGATGCGCGATGGCGGGTGTGGGACGAGGTGGAGTTCGCCGGAACGGACTTTGCCCTGTTCGCCGCGCTGACCCACCCGGATGCCCGAGGAGCGGAGTTGGAGCTCCTCGCCGGCTCCTACGCGTGGAGCTGGTACCTGGACGACCTGATCGTGGAACGCTTCAAACGCTCCCGCGACTCCGCAGGCGCGCGCGTCTTCCTCGACCACCTGGGGCGAGTCGCCGCCGACCCGAGGGCGGCGGATCCCTCGAACCCGGTGGAGCGAGGGCCGGCGGATCTGATGGGCCGCACCTGCGCGGGCAGGGACACGGCCTGGCGGAAGAGGCTGACGGGGCGGCTGCCGAACGTGTTCGACGACGCGTTGTGGGAGGTCGACAACCTGGCCTTCGGTCGGATCCCCGACCTGGTGGACCACATCGGCATGCGGGGCAGAGCCGGCGGCGCCGTCTGGGCCGCGCAGCTCGTCGGACGCGCCCTCGGTCTCGACCTGCCACGGCTGTGCGCGAACAGCCGGCCATGGAGCGGCTGCACGAGGCTCGCTATCTCCAGGGCCTCAAGGACTGGCTCGCCGGCGACTACGCCTGGCACGCGCGCACCACCCGCTACCGGCCCGGGGCCTGGCGGCACAAACGCCCCCACCCCCATGTGGTGTCGGCCCGCCCCCACGGCCTGGGTACGGCAGCCGCGGACCTTCCCCGCCTGCTGCGTCAGGACCCCGGGGATCGGGTGGACACCGGCGTCCACCCGGACGAGCCCCGGAGCCGAGTGCACCGAAGTCACCAAGCGACAGGTCAGGCCCCGGTGCCGGCGAGGCGGCGCATCGTGTCCATGAGTTCGGGCGGCGGGGCGATGCTCATCATCTTGGTCTCCTCGTCGAAGACGGTGATCGTGGTCAGCCTGCCCGCCCGCCACCAGAACACCCGCGGCGAAAGGCGCCCGGGGCCGTCCTCGTAGGCGCCGAGACCGAACTGGGCGAGGTCGTTGACGGCCTCGCCCACATGGCGGTCGGCGAGCGGGTAGAAGACGAGGTTGTGCCGGTTCGGGACCGTCAGCAGAACGCCCTCAGCGGGCAGTTCGGGCCCGCCCGCGGCGCGGACCGCCTCCTCGAAGACGAGCGCCTTGCTGGCGGCGTAGACGGAATCGCCGCCGATGATGTGGAGGACGGCGCCACCGGGCCGCTCGATCGTGTCGTAACCCACCGGTTCGGCCAGCAGGTTGGCGCGTGCGGCCGCGTAGAGCACTTCGCGGTCCACCCGGGCGACGTCCTGGTCGTCCAGCAGGCGGACTTGGTCCGGGGTGTCGTACGCGATGCCCTCCAGCAGGTCGGTGGCGACGGGCCGCAGGTAGCCGAACTGGTGGGTGGCCTCCGGCGGTATGGACTCGGCGGCGGCCAGCCGCAGGTAGACGTTGCGCAGCGGGTCCGCGGCGGTGTCCGTGGCGGTGGGGGGAGTCTGGTCGGTCATGCGTGCTTCCTTCGGCAGTGGTGAGGGTGGTGGGTCGCTCACACGGGGCGTGGCCCGTCCCGCCGGGCGGCTCGGCGCTGCCGTACGGCCCCGGCGCGGTGCACCTTCGGCGAGCCCCGTACGTCCGGCCCGGGCGCGGCCCGGCCCGTGCACGGGGGCGCGGCAGGCGGGCCTGTGAGGAGCTCGCGGGGCGACCGAACGGGAGGATCGCCCTTGCGAGGTGCGTCCCTGTCTGTGGGTCAGGTCCGGGATCAACCGGACACCGGCACCGTACCAGCGCGTTGCGGACGCCCGCAGTCCGGGGGCTGGGCGCCTCCGGCTCGTGCTGATGCCACGCACGAGGCCCCGGAACAAGAGTCCCGGGGCCTGGTTGTGCACTTCGCTTGACCATCCGGTTCAACGACGGACCGGGCATTGGGTCACGCCCACGGGAAGTCGATTTCGGCGGAGGCCATTTGTGATGTTCCCACAAGTCGCAGGAACGATTTCCGGCGTAGGCGCCGCTCGTGACCTGCTTCGTGTCCTGGCAAAAATGATCACGATCGGTGGTCCGGCCGGTCAGGACATGGAGTACGGGGGAAGTGCATGCACAGTGGATACTCGGTCTTCGCCGGGACGATGGCCGACCTCACCTACCCGCAGGTGGAGGCAGCGGCAGCAGCAGGCACGTGCGTCCTGCTGCCCACGGGCGTCATCGAGCAGCACGGCCCGCATCTGCCGCTGGGCACCGACGCGTACGGCGCCTACCAGCTGTGCCGGATGGTGAAGGACGAGCTCGACCGGCAGCAGGTACCGGCGCTGATCGCCCCGCCCGTGTTCTGGGGCGTCAACCAGGTGTCCGGCGCGTTCGCCGGGACGTTCCGCACCCGCCCGGAGACAGCGGCCGCCCTGCACTTCGACATCTTGGAATCGCTCGCCACCGACGGATTCCGGCACATTTTCGTGATCAACCATCAGGGCGACATCGCGCACAATCGCATGCTCCTCGACGTCGTGACGGCCCGACACGAGGAAGGGAGCACGGGAGTCGTCCTCATCGAGCCCGACTTCATCGCCGACCGCCTGGGCGAGGCGGCGAAGTCGTCCGCTCTGGCCACGTTCGCCATGCGGCCTCTGTTCGAAGGGCTGGCACTGTCCGGCGAACTCGGTGTCCATGCCGAAGAGATCGAGAGCGCGCTGATGATGCGCTGGTTCCCCGAGCTCGTCGATTACGAGGCCATGACCGGACTCCAGCCGACCGGCCTCGGGCCGGCGGACCTGGCGGAATGGCGCAAGGGCGGCGAACACGCCCGAAGGGTGACGCCGCAGGGCTACTTCGGCGCTCCCAGCCCCCGAGACCCGTTCCTGTGGCGCTTCTACGAGCGCATGGCCCGCGCCATGGCCAACACCGTGACCGGCTCGCTCACCGCCGGAGGAAGTTGACCGGTCTCTTCGGGGTCGTTCGCGGTGGCGAGGGCGGCGGTGTAGCCGTGGGGGGCGGGGAGGTCGGTGAGGGTGTAGCCGGGGATCGTGGCGGGGGTGGGGTGGGAGCTGACGTAGGGGTGCGTGAGGCCTTGGGCGAGGCCGTGGCCGGTGGCTTTGAGGGCGGCTTCCTTGCGGGTCCAGATGCGCGCCAGGGCTTGGGGGCGTTGGGCTTCGGGGAGGTTGCGGAGTTCGGTGGTTTCCTTGGGGTGGAGGGTGTGGAGGACGTCGGTGACGGTTTGGGGGGTGGGGGTCTGTTCGATGTCGATGCCGATGGGGCGTGAGGCGAGCGCGAGGTAGGCGAGGTTGCCGCTGTGGGAGAGGTTGTAGTGGAGGGGGCTGTCGGGTGTGGTGGGGCGGCCGTGGGGTCCTCCGCAGGTGGGGCAGTCTTCGCGGGTGAGGCGGATGCGTTCCGGGGGGAGGCTGAGGTAGGCGGCGAGGATGATGCGTAGGCCGAGGTGGGCGGCGAGGTAGCGGTGCCGGTCTGCGGGCTTGACCATGCGTTCGGCGCGGGTGCGTTCGTCTGCGTCGAGGATGGTTGCCGCGTCTTTGACGGGGTGTCCGCCGAGGGTGTCGGTGGTGGTGTCCCAGGCCCAGACGACGGGGGTGCTGTCGGTGGGGGCCGGTCCGATGTGTGGTGGCTGGCCGCCGAGTTGATTCACGCGCTCGATCACCTGTCCGAGGGTAGACCAGCCGGCGGGCGTCCGGGGCGGGTGTGGTCCGGCCGGTCGTTGGTCGCGCCATCGGCGAAGGGGGTTTGGGCGTGCGGGTGATGCGGCGGTGTGTGGTGTGAGTACGGTCTGTTCATGTACTTGAGCGGAGCGGGGCACGTGCAGGGGCAGGGGCGGGGGCATGTCCTCGTGGTGGCGGGTGATGTGGCCGTGCGTCGGCGTGTTGTGCAGTTGGCGCCGAGCGCCAATGTCGCGGCGCTCGCGATGGTGCCGGGTTCGGTACTGCTGGGTAGTGACGTGCCGTGTGACACGGTCTGTTTGGACGGGGCGCGTGACCCGAATACGGTGTTGACGCGGTTGCGGGCGGCTGCCGCGACGCGTGGCCCGTTGCTGGTCTATCTCTCAGGTCGGCTGACGGTGGATCGTCGTGGCGGTGGGTTGTGTTTCGCGCTGGCCGGGACGACGGCGGGCACGGTCCGTTACAGCGCGCTGCCGTGGGAGTGGCTGGGTGCTGAGCTGCGGGGGCGTCCGGCGGGGCTCACCACGGTGGTGGTCGACCTCGTCGCGGACAAGAGCGCGTGGCCGTTGCTTCAGGAGTACGCCAGTCTGCCGGTTTCCGAGTCGGCGGAGGTGTACGGGGTGGTCTGCCCGCCGGCCTTCGCCCCGGCCGCGGCGGGCGCTGCGGTGAGCGGCTACACCCGGCATTGGATCGAGCAGCTGCGCCGCGGGCCGGGCCGGCCGGCCAATGTCCAGGTGCATGCGCTCGCGGTGTCGGCGGCGGCGTTGCCCCCGGGAACGCTCGTCCTGCCGACCGCGCGTGAGCTCGGCATGCGCCCCGGCCCGCAGCAGGAACCCGGACACCCCCCACAGGCACACGCCCCTCACCAGTCACCACACCCCGAGCAGCCGCAGCAGCCGGCAGCCGCACCGGTCTCCGTGCCGGGCTCCGCGTCGGCCCTTGTACCTGCCCCTGTACCGGACTCCGGACCGGCTTCGGGGTACGAATTGGTTCGTGGTGGGGGTGGGGATCCGCGGCCGTTCATTCATGCCTTGGCCGTGGACGGTCGTCATGAGGAGGCGGCCGAGCTTGCCCGGATGTGGGAGGAGCACGTGCTGCGGACGTGCGGGCATGCCTCAGCGGAGGCCATCGGGTGGGCAGAGATTCGTGCTGATCTGGCGCGAATGGCGAGTGATTTCCCCTCGGCGACCCGGCTGTGGATCAGTGCGGGTCAGGCCCGTCTGGCACGCCAGGGCGCCGGTGCTTTGGAGGTGCACGCCGCCGCGGCCGGCGCCCTGTACTGCTGGGCGCAGCTCAGGGACCGTGCCCTCGTACGGGAGTTCGGTCCCGACCTGGTCGCTCTCCTGCGGGTCCTGCCGCTGCCGGACCCCCGTCATCTGCGTCTGGCCGAGCGGCGGCTGGAGGCGCTGCGCATCGCTGACCGGCCCGGCGCCCTGCACCCGTAGCCCCCGGAACCGGGCGTGTTTTGTCAGTATTCGCCGAGGACATCCACTACCCGCCGTCCCCGGCCTTCTGACCGCTATGTCCCCTTTGGTCGAGGCCCCGGAGCCGGGACACCACCCCTGTCCGGGCACTCACCGCCGCCCGCACTGCCGCTTTCGTGGGGCCTTCACCCTCACCCGACTCTCACCACACCTTCACAGCTGCCCCTCATGGCTGCCATCAGGGCTGGTGAGCGAGGTGTGCGGAGGTGAATGGCGGTGGGAGGGGAGTGGATGGTCATGGGGTGTGGCGGAAGCGGCTGCGGTATTCGGTGGGGGTGGTGTTCAGTTTGCGGCGGAACGCACGGATGAGGGTGTCGGGGGTGTTGAAGCCACAGGCTGATGCGACGCGTTCCAGGGTGTCGTCGGTGGATTCGAGGTGGTTGCGCGCCGCCTCGACGCGGGCCGCTTCGATGTAGGCGGCCGGTGTCGTGCCCAGTTCGGTTTTGAAGATGCGGGTGAGTTGCCGTTCGCTGACATGGGCGTGCTCGGCGAGGTCGGTGACGGTGAGCCGGCCGGCGATGTTGCCGGTGATGTAATGGCGGATGCCGTCCATGCGCCGGGTCGTGGAAAGCGGCTCGATCGGGACGCTGAACTGGCTCTGCCCACTGGGACGCTTGAGGTACATCACCAGCTGCCGGGCGACGCGCAGCGCGATCGCCTCGCCGAAGTCCTCGGCGACCAGTGCCAGCGACAGGTCCAGGCACGCGGTGATCCCGGCTCCGGTCCACACGTCCTGGTCGCGGATGAAGATGGGGTCGGCGTCGACCTCGACGGCCGGGTGTTCGGCGGCGAGCTGCTGCGCGGTCGACCAGTGAGTGGTGGCGCGTCTGCCGTCGAGGAGCCCGGCGGCCGCCAGCAAGTGCGCCCCCACGCACACCGACGCGATGCGCCGGGACCTGCCCGCCAGCTCCTTCACCCAGTGCACCACGGTCGCATCGGTGACGGCGTGGACGCGCGACTGGCCGTCGATCTCGACGGAGCCGGGAACCATGAGGGTGTCGATGCTGCGCGCCGCGGCCTCTTCGAAGGTGAGGTCGGGCAGGATCCGCACCCCGGCGGACGTGGTGACGGCGTCCATGGTCTCGGCGGCGAGCACCACGTGGTAGCCCTGCGCGCTGCCGGTCTCCCGCTGCAGCAGGGCGAACACCTCCGGGGGGCCGGTGACGTCGAGCAGGTCGACGCCGTCGAAGAGGAGCACGACGAAGAGCCGGTTCAGGCTGCTCATAGGGATGTCCGTCCAGTCAGGGGCGAAGCCGAAGCCGAAGCCGAAGCCGAAGGTGCAGGCGGAGAGAAGCAGGGGTGGGGGTGGTGGTGGCACGACATCACGGTGATGTCGGTATCTGCAAGTTGCGTGACATTGCCGCCATGCGGACGGGGTTCGTAGCGTGGGTGGTGCGCCACCGCGTGTGGCCCGTCCCCTCTTTTCGATACACGATCCGGAACGGTGTGGCATGTCTTCGACGACCCTGCGTGAACTGAACGGCTTTGACCAGAGCCCGGCCTCCCTGGCTGCGGCGACCGTGGTCCTGATCGACTACCAGAACACCTACACCCGGGGTGTGATGGAGCTGGAGGGCTGGAAGGAGGCGCTGGACGCCGCCGTCGAGCTGCTGGCCCGGGCCCGGGAGGCGGGCGCGACCGTCGTCCACGTCGTCAACGACGGCGGCGAGGGCACCCCGTACGACATCCGGGCCGAGATCGGCCGGATCCACCCGGCCGTGGCGCCGGCCGAGGGTGAGCAGGTCGTCGTCAAGACCACCCCCAACGCCTTCCATGAGACGACCCTGGGCGAGGTAGTCGACCGTGCCGGGAACACCGACCTGGTCCTCGCCGGGTTCATGACCCACATGTGCGTGCAGTACACGGCGGCCGGCGCGTTCCTGCGGGGCAACCGGCCCACCGTGGTCGCGGACGCCTCGGCCACCCGCCCCCTGGGGGCCGCCGGTGTCGAGGTGCCGGCCATCCAGCTCCACCACGGGGCGCTCGCCACGGTCGAGGACCTGTACGGCATGGTCGTGCCGTCCGCCGCGGCCCTGGGCTGACCGACAGGCGTGAGGCCGTCAGGAAGCGTCCACGCGCCGGGGCTCAGCGTGGTCTCGGGATCGGCCGTCGGCAGCGGCGCGCCCACCTCTCCACCATCCGGCCCGCTGCCGTCCGGTCCCTTAGGGCGTGCCGGACGACATGCCCCGCCCAGCGTCCCGACCGGCGCGGGATCGGAGGCTGAGGTGTAGCCGTCCCCGGTGTTAGCGGGCGAGCAGGAGTTCCTTCAGGAGCTGTGCGGTTGCCCGGGGGAAGGCCGTGTTGCCGTTGCGGCCGCCGGGGAACTCGACGGGCTCGGTGCCCAGTCGGGGCGGCCAGTGCCCGTGCGCTGTGGTACGTGTGGACGGTGGGGCGGGTGGTGCGGCCGGTGGCCGGTCTCGTCGGGCGCCGCGTCGATGCCGAGGTGCGCCGTGATCGCGGGGAGGGCCGCCGTCAGGCCCCCGGCCGCGTAGGGGGCCTGGATGGCCGTCAGCTCGCCGGCGTGCTCGGCGCACTCCGCCTCGGGCAGCAGGCCCGGCATCACCGGCTCGTGTGCGATCAGGGTGCGCAGCAGGCCCCGGTGGTGGCGGACCGCGGCCTGCAGGCCGATCGCGGCGCCCGTGCTGAACCCGGCCATCAGGGCCGGCCCGCCGGTGACCTCGGCGAGCAGCCGGGCGACGTCGTCGGCGTGGTCGGCCATGGTGACGGGCCGGGCGGGGGAGTCGAGGGTGCTGCGCGAACGGCCGCGGCGGTCGTAGGTGACGACGGTGAACGCGTCGGCCAGCAGCGGGACGAGGCCGGCGGTGCGCTCCGCGTCGCCCTCGCCGCTCTGGGACAGGAGCAGGACCGGGCCGCTGCCCTGGCTCTGGAAGTGGAGGGTGGCGCCCGGGACGGCGAGCATACGGACGGTGGCGGCAGTCGCACCCTCATCCGGAGGCCCGCCCACGCCTCAGCCGCGCTCTCTCAGCCACCACAGGCCCGCCGCCCGTCCCACCTCCGCCACAGTGGGCTGCCGCCGCAGCCCGCCGCCCCGTACGCGCCGCGTGTCGTCAGTGGCTCGTGCCGGGCTCGGCCTGCCCGCATCGGGGATCGCGTTGACCGCCCAGTCGGCCGAAGAGCCGGTTGTCCAGGCACTGCGTCAGGTACGGCACTCCTTCGGTGCCACCCGAGCCGCGCGCACTCCCGAGCATCCGCGTCGCGAGACCGCGGTGCGTGGACTTCCACCGCTGGTGCCGCTCCTCCAGCCCGCCCAGCGCCGTGCGGAAGAGGTTCCAGTCCGTCCAGCTGAAACGAGCCCTGCGGCGAAGGTCGAGATACGCCTGCGTGACGGTGTCATGGCCCTCGTCCTGCGCCTCGGCCCGTACGGCCGCAACACTCGTGAACGCCTCCGATCCCAGACGCTCGGCGTGCGGGAGGCCGCACAGGATCTCGAACCGCTTGTACTGCTCGGACTGAATGGCACTCGCGCCCTGAGTGAACTCCCGGAACCCGTCGAAATGCTCCGGCCGCATCGTCGCCACCAGCCTGAACAGCGCCGAAGCCCGCTCGAACGAGGCGGCCGCCCGGTCCACACACATGGCCGCCGGCTCCAGACAGCCGTCGCGCAACGCCGCGATCGCCGCCCGCATGTCCTGCGCGATCGCCGTGAACACCATCTCGTGGGCCTGCAGCGCACGCATGAAGAAGTACTCGTCGTGCAGCACGTACACGGGCTGCACCGTCACCTCGAACCAGCGCCCCGCCTCCGTCGCCGCGGGCCGCGGAAGCAGCTCGGCGGCGCGCGGGCTCAGGTCCTCGACGTCCAGTCCGTCGTGGTCGTGCGCCACGAACCGCAGGGCGTGCCGCAGCCGCTTGCGCAAGGTCACCGCCCCGGGCCGGTCCCGGTCCCAGGCCGAGTCCGCCGGTTCCTGCGGTGCGGCCGCGCTCTGCATCTCGAAACGCACCACATCGGATATGAGCCAGGTCGCCAGCCGGTTCGGCCCCGGCCCGTGCCCCGGCTCGTCCGAGATGAGCTCCAGCAGCGGCAGGGAAAGGTACGACCGGTTCCAGTAACGCTCCTCGTGCTTGTCGAGCAGGCAGTCGAGAAAGGCCCGCAGAAAAGGCCGGCGGCCGGTGGCGTGCCGGCGGCGGATCTCACTCAGCTGAAGCAGGAAAGGCCGCGGCAGAAAATGCTTCCCAGCCCGCCTCACCTCCTCCGTGATCACCCGGGCCAGGTGAATCCCGTCCAGATCGCCGTCGACCTGCCCGGCGGCCGCCCACCGCTCCACTTCCTCGAAAGTCAACGGGCACGGACCGACGCTGGGCTGATCGGCACACTGGTGAGCACGGCATTCGGAATTCATCACCCATCGACTCCTCACACGCTCCGGCGGGCCCCACACGCTCCGAGTGAGGCAGGAGATTTCAGTAGGCGTGACCGAAAGCCCTCACGTCATGACTCGGACATTCGTGTCTTGACACCCCGCCCCGCACCACACCCACGGCCTCCTGCCGCCCCCGCAGCGGCCCCCGCCGAAGGGGGCGCCGAACCGGACCCGCCCCTCCGACCTGCGGGTACGTCATGGACGCGACGGCGTCCGACGGCATATGGTCCACCGGCGCTCCCACTTCGGTGAGCCACTCTTGCGTCACTCCGTCCGTACCCGTGGGGGGTCCCTCGTCATGTCCGCAACCAGCAACTTGAAGCCACGCCCGCTGCTGCCGGCCCGCACACCGCAGCCCCCGTGGTTCCTGCCGGCCGCGGTGGTGGTGGCACTGACCGCGGTCATCCTGACCGACCTGTTCTCCCTGTACGCCGGGACACAGGCCCACTCCCTGCTCGACTGGGAAGGCGGCTTCGCCTACGTCTCCATGGACGACTGGGCCGCCGCCGATGCCCGCTACCAGCGCGCCTGGACCTTCCAGGGCCAGGCCACGTTCGTCTGCGGCATCGTGTTCATCGCCTGGTTCCACCAGATGTACCGGAGCGCGGTCGCGCTCGCGCCGGACCGGCTGCGTACGGGGACCGGCTGGGCGATCGGGGCCTGGTTCCTCCCGCTGATCAACCTCTGGCGGCCCTTCCGGATCGCTCTGGACATGTGGGGCGTCTGCGTAACGGCTGCGGCTGCCGCTCCGGATCAGGCTCCGGCCCCCGGGCAGCCGGCCAAGGCGGCGAAGGCGGCCAAGGCGGCGTTCTGGCCGGTGGGCCTGTGGTGGGGGCTGTTCGTCACCTCGGGAGCGTTCAACCAGTACACCGTGTGGGCGTACGACCGCGCCGAGTGGATCCCGGACCTGCGGGACGCCGTGGTCCAGCTGATGGTGGGTGACGTCCTGGACCTCGCCGCGGCGGCCGCCGCGATCCACTTCACCGTGCGTCTGACGGCGATGTACCGGCGCCACACCCCCTGACCCACCGCGCCCGTCCGAGGCCCCGCCCCGCCGCCGCCGCTGGCGAACCGCCGCTGCGGCGGGCCGCGCGTGCCGGGGCGGGGTCAGGGTTGGCGGCCCGGTTCCTGCCCGGCGTCACCGTGGGCCCGCATCGACAGCGGTGCGATCCTGCCGAGCACCACCAGCCGGTGGCGTACGGCCATGACGGCCACCGCCGTCACGGCGATGACCACACCGCCCAGCTCCAGGATCGCGTCGTAGGCCTCCTCGGGCGGCCGCTGCGGGGTCATCGCCGAGATCGCCGCGGCCGCCCCGGCCAGGGCGATCGCTCCGAGCGTGACCAGGAACGTCAGCAGCACCCCGGAGGCCTCGCCCGCCCGCTCCAGGGCGACCACCTGCTGCGTGGCCACGCTGGAGAAGGTCCAGCCCAGCCCCAGCCCCAGCCCGCACCACGCGAATACCGGCACGTACAGCCACCAGGCGCTGACCTGAGCCAACGCGTACATCCCCGTGCCCGCCACCGCCCCGGCGAGTGCCATCACCGCGGTCGGCCGCATGTGGCGGGCCAGCCGCGCCCCGAGCGGCCCGCTGAAGGCCACCAGCAGGGCCGGGGCCAGGAACACCGTGCCCGCCAGGAGCGGCGAGAGGCCGCGTACGTCCTGCAGGTAGAGGGTGGCGAGGAAGACGGTGACGCCGTAGCCCATGTTCGAGAGCGAACCCATCCCGGTCACCAGGACGTAGGGGACGTTGCGGAACAGCCGCAGATCGATCAGCGGGTGCCGGGCCAGCCGCTCCCGCACCACGAACAGCGCGCCGGCTACCACCGCCACCGCGAAGAAGCCGAGGGTACGAGCACTCGCCCACCCCCAGGCGTCCCCGCGTTCCACGGCCAGGGTGAGCGCGGCCAGCCCGCACACGACCAGCGCGCAGCCCGCGAGATCCAGCTCGCGCGGGGCCGACGCGTCGCGCGAGTCGGGCACGTACACGAGCGCGGTGAGCAGCGAGAGCAGGCTCAGCGGCACCATCAGCCAGAAGATCCACCGCCAGCCGGGCCCCTCGGTGAACCCGCCGCCCACGAAGGGCCCGAGCGCGGTCCCGATGTTGGCGACGCCGAACACGGCCCCCAGCGCCCGGCCGCGGGACTCCTCGGGAAAGGTGTTGGTGATCACGGACACCGACACCGGGAAGACGAACGCCGCACCCACCCCCTGCGCGATCCGGGCCGCGACCAGCCAGCCCAGGCCGGGAGCCAGCGCGCAACCCACCGAACCGGCCGTGAACAGGGCGGTCCCGGCCAGCAGGGTGCCGCGCCGCCCGAAGACGTCCCCCACCCGGCCGCCGATGATGAAGAAGCAGCCGATGGCGAGCATGTACGCGGAAAGGGTCCACTGCGCGGCCGATACCGTGACGTCGAGCTCCTCCGCGATACCGGGAAGGGCGAGGTTGAGTGCGAAGAAGTCGAGCTGGATGCAGAACAGCGCGACGGCGACCGCAACGAAGGCCCCCGTCCTCCGCGCGGCCGTCGAAGACGCAGCGCGCATGAGGGCGTTCCTCTCAGCCGATGCCGTCGGCACACGGCCCACGGCCGCACGCGTGCCCTCGTCCCATTGTGGAGCGCCCCGCCACGGCCCGCAGTCCGGCCACCAGCACCACCACACCGCGGCAGCAGCGACAGGGGGGAGCCGGGGCCGCACCGAGGCCTTTGCCGTGGCCACCGAGCCCCTGCCGACCGGGTGTGGCCCCTGCTGGGCGGGGCCGCTCACCGGGACGGCAGGGCGGCAACCGGGCCGCACCCGTCCCGCGGACCGCCTGGGAGCCAGGGCGAGGCCGTCTTCATCGACCTGATGTGGCCGCCGGGACCCAGCCACCGGCCCGACGACCCCGAGCACGGCCCCGAGTCGTATGACCCGCCGCTGTCCTAAGCGTTGGAGCGGCTGCACGACAGGGGCCGGCTGGATCAGACTCGCCCCGGGCCTTCCGGATGAGGCTGTGCCCGGCCTGGGCGGGGCCCATGAGGCCGAGTGGATCTCCTACGACGGGTACGTCCAGGAAGCGGTCCTGTGGTTCGGCGTGGACGAGGTGTGGACACCCCGGCCCGACCCGGTACGCCAGGCCACCCTGCTGCCGGCCGACGTGTCGCTGACCGGACGCGGCTTGCCGCATCCGGCCGTCAGAGCGGCCGGCCGCTACCTGTACGTGCCGGACCTCGCCGTCGTTCACGCACGCCTGCTCCCCGAGCTCGCGCAGGACCTCGCCGCGGGGCCCCTTGAGGGAGGCGGCACGCTCCTCACCTCCGACGAACTGCGCCCCACCCCCTTCGCGGCCGCGTACGAGATCACCGATGTGCTGCCGTTCACCGGTGCGGCGACACGGGCAGCGGAGCAAGGAGTGCGGATCGAAGCGGACGCGGTCGGCGACGGCCTCACTCCCCAGGACCCGCAGGCGGCAATGGTGTTCGTCCCCGGTCCCGCCGACCGCCCCACCCTGCTGACCGCCACACCCGCGCCTTCCTAGGGCACGGTCGTCGTGGCCGGGGTGCCGGAGTGGTTCCTGATGAGTTCGTAGGAGTCGAGGCGGTCACGGAGGTCATGGACGGGTGTGGTCAGCATCAGCTCGTCCGCTCCGGTCTCGGCGGCCAGTTGCGCGAGCCGGGCCACGACGGCGCCGGGCGCCCCGACGGCCTGCTGCGCACGGAATCCCGCCAGTGCCTGTCGTTCCTCGGCGGTGAAGGGGTGGGTGGCCGCCTGTGCGGGGGTGGGGAAGGGCGTCTGGCTCAGTCCCTTGAGAAGACCGGCCTTGACGACCTCCATCGGGCGTGCGCGCCACGCGGCTTCCTCGTCCGTCTCGGCGCACACCGTCTCCACACACAGCAGCACCCGGGGCTGCTCGCACCAACGGGAGGGGGCGAACTTCGCCCGGTAACTCTCCAAGGCGGCCTGGGTGTTGTCCGGCCGGATGTGGTGGGCGATCGCGACGGGCAGGCCGAGGGCGGCGGCGAGAGCGGCCCCTTGGGGGCTGGAGGCCAGCAGCCATGGCTCCGGCAACGGACCGAGCGCGACCTCGTCGACGAGGAACGACAGGATCGCGGCGACGTCCTGCTGGTACTCCGCGTCAGTGGCCGGCCCGGCTCCGCGGCGCAGCGCCCGCGCGGTGGCCTCGTCGAAGGTGCCGGGACCGCGGCCGATGCCCACGTCGATGCGGTCGGGGTGCAGGGCGGCCAGCGTTCCGTACTGCTCGGCCACCGTGATGGGCGCGTGGTTGGGGGCGAGCACCCCGCCCGATCCGAGGCGGATGCGCGCGGTCGACGCGGCGGCGTGCGCGGTCAGGACGACGGGCGGGAACGCGCCGATCGCGGGGGAGTGGTGGTGCTCCGCGTACCAGAGCCGGTGGTAGCCGAGCCGTTCCACGCCCTGCGCGAAGGCCGCGGTGTCCCGCAGGGTCTCCACGGCCCGGGTGCCCGTCTGGACCATGGCGACTTCCAGCGCTGAAAGAGGTATGTCGAGCATGCCGTCAGCATAGGGATCTTGCGCCTCGTGAGGGCGGCGAGGATCTCTTTCCCGCCACCCGTGATCAGCGGTCGAGGAGTTCCGCGAGGGTGGATGTCTTGCGTCAGCTCGATGGCGGTGAGCCCGGTTCGGTCCGCCGAGGCGGCTGCGGCCGGGGCAGCGGCCGTGGTCCGTGCACGACGACAGACACCCGCCCAGGTCGGAAGCTGCCCGCCGATCCGGCTCGATCCGGCCCGATCCGAACGGACCGTCGGGTGCCGGGGCCGCTCTCCGATGTCGGGCGGCTCCGCGCGCTCGCTTGATGGTGCACAGCTCAGGCGACAGGTTCGCCGATGCCCAACAGGTTGCCCTCGCTGTCACGGAACCAGGCGCCGCGCTCGCCCCGGGCGCCCTTGCTCGGATAGTTCCCCTCGATCTCCGCGATCGAGTCCCTCGTCTTGAACCCGGGCACGTCGACGTCCTCGAACGCCACGCCCCGCCGCTTGAGCTCCGCGACCACGGTCGTGAGGTCCTCGACCTCGAACGCCATCTGCGTGAACGTGCCGGGCGAGGCTCCCGTGGACCGGAAGAGAACGAACTCCGCGCTCCCGCACCGGTACAGAAGGCCGCCGGGCCGCTCGTCGACAGGCTCCAGACCAAGCCGCTCCGCGTAGAAGCGCCGGGCCCGTTCCAGATCCCGGGCGGGAAGCCGGGCCGCCACGCGCGCCCCGGCCAGAAGATCGCCGCTCACGTTCATCGCCCCAGTGTGCCCGTTCACCAGCCACGGACAGTCGGCCGACGCGCGCCCGCGAATACGTCCTGGTCTGCCTTGACGCGGCGGTCGGCTGGACGGAGCCGGCCGGATTCGAACCGGCGTCCTCGCGGTTTTGGAGACCGCGCGCGTCGACCTCTGCGCTACGGCTCCGTCCGCCCGGCATCCTAAGCCCACACGCCCCGCCCCGGCGCACCCGGCCGGGGCGGGGACTTACGGCGCATGGTGCTCAGCGCAGTGTGGGGATCACATCGCGGGTTTCGTCGACCTCGATGTCCGCAGTGCGGCGGCCGAGCGCCCCCGCAGGTGTCTCGTCCGCGCAGACGGTGCCCCGTACGGGCAGGGCCAGGGTGGCGAGGTAGTCCGTGACCAGGGCGCTGACGCACGCGCTGCGGTTGTAGGCGGTGTGTCCCTCGGCGTCGAACGTCAGCAGCCGTCCGTTGGCCAGTGTCCCGGCCAGGGCGACCGCGTCCTGGTACGGGGTGTCGGGGTCCCCTGTCGTGCCGAGGACCAGGATCGGGGCGGAACCCTGCGCCCGGTAGGAGCCCTCGTAGCGGCTCGGGCGCTCCGCGGGCCACTGGGCGCAGGTCGGCGCGTGGTTGTGGTCGTAGGTGGGCGGCCCGAGCCCGATGGGCGGACCCAACAGTGGCGCCGACGCCACATGGGCACGGACCAACGCGCCCAGGAGCAGCCGGTTGGCCGGGTATACGCGGTCGGCGCACTCGACGGCCATGTTCACGTTGAGGAAGTCGAACGAGGCGGGGGAGGGCGGGTTCAGCAGGAACGAACCCTGGCGCGCCTGCGCCGCCCGCAGGGCCTGCCCCAGCTCGGGCCAGATCTCCTTGCCCGCGTTGATGTTGAACATCAGCCGGTACGCGAGCGTGTACCCGGTGGCCGGACGCCCGCTCGCGCTGATGACCGGGTCCGCGTCCAGCGCCCGTTTCAGCTGCTCGAAGGCCTCCCGCGGCCGCCCCTCGCCGAACCCGCAGGCGGCGGCGTTCTGCGCGCACCAGTCCAGGAACCGGCCCACCGCCGCGTCCAGAGCGACGAACTGCGCGGCGTCGTAGGCGTACGGCACGTCCGCGTAACGCCGCGGATCGTAGGCCCCGTCCAGGACCATGGCACGCACCCGCCGGGGGAACTGTGCGGCGTAGACGGTGCCGACGTAGCTGCCGAAGGACCGGCCGTAGAAGGAGAGCGTCTCCTCGCCGAGGGCCTGGCGCAGCAGGTCGAGGTCCTTGGCGTTGGAGGCGGTGCCGATGAACGGCACGAGGTCACCGGAGCGTTGGCGGCACGCCTCGGCGAAGTCGGCGCCCTGCCGGATCGCGCTCTGCAGGGCCCCCGGTCCGGGTACGCCGCGCGCGGCGTCGACGGCGGCCGAGTACTCCCTGTCGTCCCAGCACTCCACCTGACCGCTGCGCGCCACGCCGCGCATGTCGTACCCGACGACGTCGAAGGCGTCGCGCAGGGACGCGGGAAGCGCGGCGTAGCTGTTGCGGGCGAAATCCACACCGGAGTTGCCCGGTCCGCCCGGGTGAAGTACCAGGACACCGGAGCGGTGGGCCGTTTCGGCCGCGACCCGCCGGGTGAGCGCGAGGGGGATCGTGGGACCGGTGGGGCGGCGGTAGTCCAGCGGGACCTGGGCGGTCGCGCACTCGAAACCGTCCGCCAGGCCGGCACACGGACCCCAGGACAGAACGGGCACGGGCGGGGGCGCGGTCGCGGCGGTGGGGACCGTCGCCGTGGCGGCCCCGGGCGAGACCCCCAGGAGTGCGGCGACCGTGATCAGGACAAGGGATATCCCCCACACCACTTGCTTGCGGGAGCCATCAGCCGAACGGGTCTGCATGCGGCGAACCTCCGTCATGGGCGTTGCGCGACGGGCGACAACGTAGCCGCCGGTCGTTCGCCCTGTCGTCCCACCAGGAGGTGATTCCCGCCTACCCCCAGGGGTGGCGGCCCGCTCCCACCATGGTGGTACCCCCCCAAAAAAACACGCCCCGAAACGCTCCCGAGGCCCCCGAACGCCGCCGAAGACGCCCCGAGGCGCGCCCCCGTACGCCCCCGGCGTACACGCCGGTGAAGCGGCCGTTCCCCACGTCCGCTCAACCATCCGCCGGCCGTTCGCGGTCTTGTCGTGCAAGGGGAGCAAACGGAGCAACCGGACCCCCAGGAAACGAGGAGGAGTAGGGCATGACGAGGTTACGGAAGACCGGACGGCTCGGCGTGACGGCTTTCGCGGTGGCCGTGCTGGCGGCCACCGCCTTCGCCGCCCCCGCCCAGGCATCATCCGGACCCGCCCCCACCCCGCCGGGACACGAGGCGACCCGGCGGGCCATGGATGCGGACGTGGAGGCAGGCATCCCCGGCATCACCGCCCAGGCACGCGACGCGGACGGCGTCTGGAAGGCGACCTCGGGTGTCGGCGACCTGACCACCGGCACGCCCCGCGGCACGGGCGACCGCTTCCGGGTCGGCAGCATCACCAAGACGTTCGTGGCGACGGTCCTGCTCCAGATGGAAGCCGAGGGCACGCTCCGTCTCGAGGACACCGTGGAGCATCATCTCCCCGGCCTGGTCCGGGGCAACGGCAACGACGGCGACAAGATCACCGTACGGCACCTCCTGGGCCACACCTCCGGCCTCTTCGACTACCTGGCCGACGAGGAGTACCTCGACACCTACATGCGGGGCCGCGGCTACCTCCAGCACCGCTACGACACCCTGCCGCCGAGGAAGCACGTGCGGGTGGCCCTCTCCCATGCGCCGCTGTTCGATCCCGGCGCCGGCTTCTCGTACTCCAACACCAACTACATCCTGGCCGCCTTGATCATCGAAAGGGCGGGCGGGCGGACCTACGAGACCGAGGTCCGCGACCGCATCATCAAACCCCTGGGCCTGAAGGCCACATCCAACCCCGGCGACAGCATCCACATCCCCCGCCCCAGCAGCCGGAGTTACTCCAAACTGTTCGCGTCGGCACCCGAACGGATCGACGACGTCACCGAGATGAACGGGTCGCAGGGCTGGGCCGACGGCGACATCATCTCCACCACCGGCGACCTGAACCGCTTCTACAACGCCCTGCTGCGCGGTGAACTCCTCCCGCCGAAGCAGCTCCAGGCCATGAAGACCACCGTCTCGATGCCCGAGCAGCCCGATCTGGCCTACGGACTCGGCCTCACACGATTTCGCACCGGCTGCGGCACCACCCTGTGGGGCCACGGCGGAGGCATGGTGGGCTCCACATCCCTGGCCGTCACCACCGAGGACGGCCGTCACCAGCTCGCCCTCAACCGTAACGGCGACTGGAACGCGGCCAACCTGAGGGACATCATGGAAGCCGAATTCTGTTCCACCCCGCGCCCCACGAGCTGAGCCGCACCGCGTCCGCCTCCCCATGCACCCGCTCACCCGCCCATCCATCTGCTCACCCACCCATCCATGCCCTCACCCCTGCGCCCGCAGCGCCCTCGGGGATACTGGCGCAATGCCGCACACGCCGCCCGCCGTGCCCCCCGAACCCGTACCCCCAGGACCCGTACCTCCCGAACCCGTGACGGCCGATCCGCCCCACCGTGCGGGCCGGCCTCTTCTCACCCAGTCCTGGCTCGACCTGACCTTCCTGCACTGGGCCGCCGATCCCTCCGACATCGCCCCGCTGCTGCCCGCCGGGACCGAACCGGACACGCTGGACGGACTGACCTACGTCGGCCTCGCCGCGTTCCGGATGCACCGGATCGGATGGCTCGGCCTGCCCGGCATCCCCTATCTGGGCTCCTTCCCGGAGACCAACGTCCGCCTCTACTCGGTGGACGCCCACGGCCGCCGCGGCGTGGTCTTCCGTTCCCTCGACGCCTCCCGCCTGATCCCCGTCGCCGTCGCACGGTCCGTGTTCCGCCTCCCCTACCGATGGTCGCGGATGACGGTCCGTCACGCGGGCGCCACGCTCACCTACACGAGCACCCGGCGCCGGCCCGGACCGCGGGGCGCGCACAGCACGATCACGGTGCGAACCGGCGAACCGATCGCGGAGCCGACCCCCCTCGAACACTTCCTGACCGCTCGCTGGGGCATGCACAGCGACTTCTTCGGCCGGCTGCTGTACCTGCCGAACACCCACCCGCGCTGGCGCCTGCACCGCGCCGAACTCCTCGCCTGCGACGAGGACTTGGTGGTCGCCGCGGGCCTGCCCGCGCCGGCCGGCCCGCCCGTGAGCGTGCTCTACTCCCCGGGAGTCCCCGTACGCTTCACCCGCCCACCCGGCCCCCGTGCCGGCACCAGCCCCACCACCTGACCCCACCAGCCGAAAGGCCAAAAGGGCCGACGGGCGCGCCGTGCCCGCGGCGCGCGCTCAATCGAACAGGTGTTCCCGATCGGCGAGTTCGCGGTCGACCAGCTCCTGAACCGCGCCACGGGTGGTCTCACTGAGCGTGCGGGCGGCGTCCCGGCGGGCGGCCAGGCCTTCGGGGCGGGCCGGCGCCGGGATCGGCTCTCCGATGGTGATCGTCCAGTTGGACGGCAGCGGGAAGGGCGTGGTGACCGGGAAGTACGGCACGCCCAGCAGCCGGGCCAGGGTCGGCACCTCGCCGAGCTTGGGGCACGCCTCCTCCGCGCCGACGATCCCGACGGGGATGACGGGGGCGCTCGCGCGGATGGCGGCGACGGCGAAGCCGGGGCTGAAGGGCCGTAGCCGGTAGCGTTCGGTGAACGGCTTCTCCAGGCCTGCGATGCCTTCCGGGTACACGCCGACGAGTTGCCCGGCGTTGAGGTGCTCGACGCCGGCGGTCGGGCCGATCGGCAGTGCGCCGTGGCGGCGTGCGTGGCGTCCGAGGATGGGGGTGCGGAAGACGAACGGGGCGGCGAGGAAGCGTACGCGACGGTCCAGTGCTCTGCCCAGGACCTTGTCCAGGACGAATGCGTCGAGGCCCCAGGCACCGGAGTGGTTGACGGCGATCACGGCCGGGCCTTGTGCCGGGATGTTTTCCAGGCCGAGTGCGACCACCCGGAAGTAGTCGTCGACGAGCCAGTCGAGGAGGCGGTCCCATGCCACCTCGCCGGCTTCCCCGAGTAGCCGTTTGGCGGAGCTGAGTTCTGCTCCGGTGGCCTTGATCATCTCGACTACGCTGTCCCGCACGTCCGGGCCTCGCTCTCGCATCACATATCGGCCGACTCGCGGCGGGCGAGACGGTGTTTGCGCCGGTTCAACGGCTGTGGGCGCTGTTGATCACGGCCGGACGGGATGCAACCGTGCGAAGTCCTCCGTTCGAGGGCCCAGGGGCGGGAGCGGTTCCGCGGACGGGCGGCTTGAGTGTCGGCGGGGATCAGTCCGCCAGCCACCTGGCGGCGCGTCGTACGTCGTCGGCTGCCCTTGCGCACCGCTCGGCGTGTGCGAGGAGGACCATGCGGAACCGTTCGCCGGTCTCGCCGGCGTTCCAGCCGGTCTCGGCCGCGCAGGCGCTGAGGCTCTCGGCATGCCGGTCCAGCCGGTCCGCGTCGGCCCGCCCCCGCGTCCCGTACGCGGCGAGCGGCGCGGTCATGGCCGCGAACCGGGAGTCGGCGCCTTCCGGCAGGGGGTCCACCGCGGACCGTGCGCCGGGAAACACCGGCCGCACCCCGCCGGCGACCTGCCCGCCGGTCCCGCCGGTCCCGACGATCGCGCCGATTGCCGCGGGTCTGGCGGTGGCTTGGCGGATGACCTCGCGGCTGACGTGCACGGCGAAGTCCGCCGTCGGGCAGCCGGAGGGGTTTCCGCACAGCGCCCACGCCGGATCCGTACGCCGGCCCTGGCAGCGCGGTCCGAACAGTGCCGGGTCGTAGAGGATTTCTTCCCCGGCTTGGATCGTCTGGCCGTGCGCGGTGAACGGTGCGTGCACCGGATACACCACGGCGGACTGCACGGGGTGTTGCTCCACGGCCCGGTCCATGGCCTGGCCGATTGCCTCCGTGGCGGGCGGTGCCGGTTCCGTGGCACCCGTGCGCGCTCCGGAAGCGGCCATGTCCGTATCCGCGGTGAGGAGGGTCAGGGCTCTCAGCGCCGTTGCGCCGGTGGCTGCCGACACCAGGGCCAGTGCGTGCGCGAGGGCCGGGTGCGGCTCCCACCCGGCCGGGCCGGCGGCCGTCAGCCGACCGGCCAGGCAGCCGGGCTCGGGGTCGGCCAGGTACGGCGCCATCCGCCGTCGCAGGGCCGCCGCGCGTGCCTCGTAGGCACGCCCGCCGACGGCGCCCGCCGCCGCCGAGACCATCGCGCTCAGCAGGGTGTCCTCGACGGCGCCGACGCCCAGTACGACGTGCCGGCTCAGCCGTTGAGTGCCGGCCTCCCAGAGGCTCCGGTCCAGAGTGCCGTCCTCCCGCCGGGCCCCGGTCACCGCGGCGAGGTGCTCGGCGACCTGGTCGCACAGCCCGCCCAGCCCGCTCAGCTCGCTCAGTCCGTCCGGGCCGCTCAGCTCGCTCAGTCCGTCCGGGCCGCCGGGTGCCACCGCCTCCCATGCGCCTGCGGCTGCTGTGCCGGCGGCCGGGTGGGCTGAGAGCCCGTGCCGGCGGCCGTCGGCGGCCAGTGCACAAGGGGTTCCCAGTGCCCCGGCGTTGGCGCCGTGGGTGAGCAGGGTCTCGGCATCGGTCCGGGTCAGGGGTACGAGGAAGGGTCCGAAGGGGGTGCGCAGCCGTACCGGGTGTCCGTTTCGGCTGCTCCTCAGGTGGGCCATCAGCCGGCTTGTCAGTCCGTCATGGGTCAGTGCGTCCAGGCCGAGGGTGCGTGCGGGCAGGTCCGCCCATGGGATCCGCCGGGCCATCAGCGCGGCGCTGAACAGCATGTTCTCCAGGGGCCAGGCCGTCTCGGGCCGTGCCGCCGTGGCCTGGCCGTCGGCATGGGTCATCGGTCGCTCTCCCTCAAGGTCACAGGCTCGCGGGTCACTCGTTGCTCGCCACTTTTCACTCGCCACTTGTCCGTTGTTACTTGTCACGGAGCATGTAGGGCTGGTTCCCGACGATTTCGCCGTCGTAGGCCCTGATCAGTTCGTTCACGCGGTCCCGGTGGTGTGTCATCTCTCCGCGGAGGGTGTCGGAGTACGCCTGCGGCGCGTGTGACAGTGGGTAGTCGTAGGACTCGTCCAGCCAGGTGAGTTCGGTCCAGGAGGCGGGGATGTCGTTGGGAGAGGCGGGCCCGCGTCCGTCGAGCATGGGGATCACGTCGTGTTTGTTGACGAGGCTGATCACCTGGGTGGTGTGGTCGGCCGGGCGTTTGTTGTCGATGGGGGAGCCGAGTGTGACCACGTGGGTGATCCGGTAGGCGGAGGCCAGTTCCACGTCCATCGCCAGGTTCATCGCTGTGAGTCCGCCCAGGCTGTGTCCGACGAACATCACCTCCGCCCCGGCCGGTACGCCCGCCCGCCGCAGCAATTTCCGTGCCGCGCGTGTGTACGTCGTGTCGGAGCGCAGGCAGCCGTCGAACGCGCCGATCAGGTCCTGTGGGGTGCTGTTGCTCGGCAGCACGAAGCTCGTGCCGGGCAGCAGCAGCACGTACCGGACGTGGCCGTCGGCGCACTCGACGCGCCGTAGCAGTACCAGCCCGTGGTTGCCGAGCGCGCCGATGTCGTTGATGTAGCTGACGATGTCGTTGCGGGACGTTGCCAGGACCTGGGCGAGGATCGGGTCCGGTTCGGTCCGCTCGGCCCGCCCGGGGCCGGGGTTGAGGAGGGCGAGCAGTGAACTGGGCAGTCCGAGGAAGGGATCCGTGGTCGGCACTCCGCCGGCGAGCGTGACCCAGGAGAAGCTGTCGTTGACCGGGTTCTCGTCGAGCAGCCCGAGGAGGGCCAGCAGTTCCATGATGACGGGGCTCACGGTCGTCAGGGCGCGGGTCACACCGAGCCGTTCGACCAGTGCGTGCAGGGCCCGCAGTGCTTCCCACCGGTTTCCCTCCACCATGGCGTCGGTGAGGCGTCTGGCCGGTGCCGAGTCGAGGTTCGGGTGCTCGGTCACCGCCGCCTCGATCCGCAGTGCGAACGCGTCGACGGCCATGGACACCGCGGCCGGGCGACGGTAGGTCACACTGCCCGCCATCCGGGCCAGCTCCCCGACGAGCCCGCCGTTCGGGCCGAACCCGAGCCCCGACGGACTGGCCAGCGCCCGGGCGCACGACACCGCCGTGCCGAGCGCCCACCCGGGACGGCGCAGGGCGGCCAGGGGGAGCCGCCAGCTGCTGAGTGCCCCGGTCAGTTCCGCACCCGCCCGCTTCGCGGTGAGGGCCGCGTCGGCCAGCAGCACGGACGCCGCGACCAGGAGCTGCGCGTCGGGTCCTTGCGACCCGTGATCACCGGCCGCCCCAGCCCCAGTCCCAGTCCCAGTCGCAGTCGCAGTCGCAGTCGCAGTCCCGGCCCCGGTTCCGGCAACGGCTGCGGTTCCGTCGACGGTTCCGGGCCGGTCGGTGGCCGTTCTGCTCTGCCCGGGAATGGGCTGAGCCGCTTCATCGACCTCGTGATCCGCCACGGTCTGAGGCGTCACGGTCCTCCCTCTCGTCCTGTGCGGTGTTCGCCGCGCCGCCCCCCTTGGTGCGTCACGCATGGTGGCATCGAAAGTGATCCACTGCGCACACGTGTCGGGCTGCGCGCGGGTGGGATCCGGCTGGTGGGCGGCCGTCGGGGGGCCCGCCCGCCCCGCAATCTGCGCGGTGGCGGGCGGGCCCGGCGCCCCGTGCCCCACCACGAGGATGCCGCCGGTCAGGAGGATGAGCCGCGGACCACCGTGTTGACGCGCGGCGGCCCCGGGCGGCGGCCGTGGGCGATGTGGGTGGTGGTGGACAGGTGTTGGGTCAGGGGAGGAGGTTGGTCGGGAGGTATTCGGTGTAGTCCGTTTCGGGTTGGTCGGGGGTGTGGTGGATCAGGTCCCGTAGGGGGTCGGGGTCAGTTTGTGGCTCCGGGTCCGGCAGGGGGGTGCCGAGGCGGATGGCGACGTCCTTGCGCAGCGTCGGGAGGAGGGCGTAGAGGTGGTCGCCGGGGCAGGAGGTGGCGTTGAAGTCGCGGTGGCCGTAGATCTCGGTGGGGGGCAGGTCGTATTGGCCGCAGATATGGGCGCACAGGGCGGTCAGCATTGCGTACTGGGCTGCTGGTGGGGTCTGGGTGCTGTAGGTGCCTTCGTTTTCGATGCCGATGGAGACGTTGTTCTGGCCGATGCAATGTGCGGCGCGGACTTGGCGGGCGCCGGCGCGTAGTTCGGTGAGGCTGTTGTGGCGGCCTTCCAGGACGAAGGCGCCGCGGCTGATGGTGAAGTGCTGGCCGGTGTCGATCCAGCCCTGTGCGTCCATGTGGTAGGTCTGGATCGCGCGGGCCAGGGCGACGGCGCGTTGTCTGGAGTAGTCCGTGACGTTCGCCGTGGCGGTGTGGTGGACGATGATCCGCTCGGGGCGGTTGGCGAGGACGACGACGGGCTCGGAGGGGGCCCGGGCGCCCCATGCGGCGCAGCTGATGATGTCGGGGCCGGCGGCGGCGTGCGCGCGCCCGGCGGTGGCGAGGGGTAGTGCCGTCGCGGTGGCCAGGGTGAGGGCGCCCGTGAGGATCGAGCGGCGGGTGTGCAGTGCGGAGGGGGTCATACGGTGCCCGTTTCCGTAGGGGGCTGCCCATTGAAGGGACCCGGGCCGCACGGGTCGCGTAGACACACCGGGCCGCCGACGGACTGACCCCGGCCGGCCCCGACATGCACCGGCCGTCCCGACGGGCTCCGGCCAGTCCCGGCAGTCCCCGACGTGCCCCGGCCGAGTGGGATGGTCGCAAGCCACGAAGTGCTGCTGCCAGAGCCAGACTGAGCCGTACGCCGGTGGGCGCACGCGGGGGCCCTTCGCGCGGCGGCGTACGTACCGGAATGGGGGGACCTCGGGGGCTGCCCGGAACGGGGCCGTGCGCAGCCGTGGCGGGCGGGCCAGCGCGGCCGCACCGAGATTCGCGCTCCCAGCGCCGGACGGCTCCCACGATCGACAGCTCCTGTCCGCACCCGCATCAGGGTGCGGCCCGTGGCGGGACTGGCCGGGCTCACGGCTGGATGCCGGCCATGACGATGAAAGAGAGTCGAGTCTGCGGCTGCAGGTGCGTTGGCTCTCCTGGTGGTGGAAAGTTCCTGCCGGGCCACGACTCGAAGATCGTGCCGCAGCTTGAAGCGGACCACGGAAGCCTGATCGCCTTCTGGGCCTGGTACGAGAAAGCGATGACCGACATGCCGCCCAAGGCACTTTGAAGGCTGCCTGTTGGGGATCTGGGCCGCAGGGGTCGCGTAGCCACCCCCGGCCGCGGGCGGAGTGACCCCGGCCGGCCCCGGCCGGTGCCAGCCCCGTCCGGTGGGTGGGGGAAGGGTCTACTCACGGGTTGGTTACCGTCGGGCTCCGTGTCCGGGTGGGCGGTTGCCGCCGTATCGGTCGGGTATGGGCGCGAGGGGCTCCGGGATGTCCGGTGCCCCTCGCGGTCTTACGGTGGGTTACCACTTGTTGTGGCAATTCCAGTGGCCGGGTACCCAGTGGGTGTTGTGGTGGCCGGGTACCCAGTGGTCGTGGGACCAGCCGTGGCTGTACCAGCCGGGGTGCCAGTGGCCCCGGTGGTCCCAGTGGCCGGGGTGCCAGGTGCCGTGGGGCCACTTCTTCTCGTAGTGGCCCTTGACCCACGTCTTGCTCCAGTGTCCCTTGATCCACGCGCAGCGGTCGGACCGGTGGTCCTTGCCGTCCCGGTGCTCCTGCCGGTCATGGTCTCCGCTGTTCACCGCGGTGGCCACCGATGCCGGTGTGGATGCGGCGATGGCCGTGCCGGTGGCTGCGAGTGTGGCTCCGCCCGAGAGCAGGCCGGCCACGGCCGCGCCCGCGAGAAGGCTGCGGGCCCGCACAGTAACGGAAGCGGTCATGGGTCTCACCTCCTTCTGCCTTCTGCCTCACGAATGAGCCGGTGGTCGGCCCCTGCGTGTGCGGGGGGCCTCGTGAAGGATTCGGCGCAGCCCCCCGAAGGGATTGGAAAACCCGCAAACCGATACTTCTCCGGCTTGGCGGGTGGGCGGGTGGGTGGGTGTGCCGGTTAGGTGGGGAGGG
>NZ_JOIR01000045.1 GCF_000720115.1 Streptomyces sp. NRRL F-2580 | reverse complement strand
ATGAGCGCGGTCAGGTCGGCGGGCACGGGCGATCGGTCCTCAGCGGCGAGCCCACCCGGGACCGGCTGGCCGGCGGTGAGCTGTTCTGTACGGAGCCGCACTGCCCCGCTCGTGACCGCCCAGTGTAGGCGGCGGCCACATCCTGCGGGGTGACCTGCGTCACGCCGCCCTGCTGGGGCGCGTGGGGGGGGCCGCAGGCGCGCGGCCGCGCCGCCACGCGCCGCAAACCCCGGCTGTCGATGCGGTCAGGACTTTCCGCGGCCGGTGACGAAGTCGCGAGCCGCCTGGTCCGGGTACTGCTCCTCGGCGTCGAGTGGCGCACCGGCTCGATGGTGACCTCGTCGACCAGGTCACGCGGTTCCTGCCCCTGGCCGGGCATGGGCCCGGATCCGGGCGACCCGTTCGGAGATCCTCGCCGGGCCGAACGGCTCCGGCCCCGAACCGTCGCCCCTGGGCCGCCGGCCGGGCGTCGGGCCGGGGCGTGGCGGTCCTGAATCGGGGAAGGTGCCGGGCATGGCCACATCCGATCCGGCTCCTGATCGCATCGCCGAGCCGTGGGGCCCACGGACTCCCTACGGCCGTGGCGGGCCCTGGCCCGTGCGGGTCGACTCGTACCTCGCCGCGGACCCCGACGCCGACGGCGCCGTCCGTGTCGACCGATGGGTTCCGACGGCCTCGAACCTTCACTCGAACGGCGACGCGATGGAGCTGGCGGTCAGGGACGGCCGGCTCGTCGGAGTCCGCGGGGTGGCCCGGGACCGGGTCAACCGCGGCCGCCTCGACGTCAAGGACCTCTACGGCTGGCAGGCCATCGCCTCGCCGGACCGCCTGACCCGGCCGCTGGTCCGCGAAGACGGCATTCAACGGGAGACCGACTGGGACACGGCGATGACCCGGATCACCGACCGTACCCGCGCGCTCCTCGACGGCCCCGGCCCCTCCTCGATCGGCTTCTACACCAGCGGTCAGCTGTTCCTGGAGGAGTACTACGCGCTGGCGGTCATCGCCCGCGGCGGTCTGGGCACCAAGCACCTCGACGGGAACACCAGGCTGTGCACGGCCACCGCCGGCGAAGCCCTCAAGGAGTCGTTCGGCTGCGACGGCCAGCCCGGCTCGTACGCCGACATCGACCACGCCGACACCATCGCCCTCTTCGGACACAACATGGCGGAGACCCAGGGCGTGCTGTGGAGCCGGATCCTGGACCGTATCGCCGGTCCCGAACCGCCCGTCCTGCTGTGCGTCGATCCCCGGCCGGGCCCCGTGTCCGAAGCCGCCACCCTCCACCTCCAGCCGAGGCCCGGCACCAACCTCGCCCTGATGAACGGCCTGCTGCACGAGGTCATCGCACACGGCTGGACCGATCCCGCGTACATCGAGGCGCAAGTCACCGGCTTCGACCGCCTGGCCCGTCAGGTGGCCGGGTTCCCGGCCGAGGCCGCCGCCGCGGCCACCGGGATCCCCGCCGAGCAGATCCGTACCGCCGCACGCCTGCTCGGCCAGGCCGGACGGCTGCTGTCCACGGTCCTCCAGGGCTTCTACCAGTCCCACCAGGCCACCGCGGCCGCCGTCCAGGTCAACAACCTGCACCTGATCCGCGGCATGCTCGGACGGCCCGGCTGCGGCGTCCTGCAGATGAACGGGCAGCCCACCGCCCAGAACACCCGCGAATGCGGCGCCGACGGGGACCTGCCCGGCTTCCGCAACTGGGCCAACCCCCGCCACGTCGAAGAACTCGCCAGGATCTGGAACGTCACTCCCGACCGCATCCCGCACGACGGGCCGCCCACGCACCTCATGCAAATGCTCCGCCTCGCCGAGGAAGGCTCCCTGCGCATGCTCTGGGTCTCCGGCACCAACCCTGCCGTCTCCCTCCCCGAACTGGACCGCGTCCGCACCGTACTCGGCCAGGACCGGCTCTTCCTCGTCGTCCAGGACCTCTTCCCCACCGAGACCACCGAGTTCGCCGACGTGGTGCTGCCCGCCGCCGGCTGGGGCGAGAAGACCGGCACCTTCACCAACGCCGACCGCACCGTCCACCTCTCCCTCAAGGCGGTCGAGCCGCCCGGCGAGGCCCGCCCCGACCTCGACGTCTTCCTGGACTTCGCCCGCCGTATGGACCTGCGCGACGGCTCGGACGCACCCCTCGTCCCCTGGGGCGGCCCCGAAGAGGTATTCGAAGCGTGGAAGGAATGCAGCCGCGGCCGCCCCTGCGACTACAGCGGACTGAGCTACGCCCTGCTGCACGAACGCGGAGGCGTCCAGTGGCCCTGCACCGCCGAACACCCCGACGGTACCGAGCGCCTCTACACCGCGGGTGACTTCCGCAGCAGACCGGAAGACTGCGAGACCTACGGCCGCGACCTCCTCACCGGCACCCCGCACGACGAGGACGCCTACCGCTCCCTGAACCCCGACGGCAAGGCGGTCCTGCGCACCGCCCCGTACGTCCCGCCGCCCGAACAGCCCGACGCCGACCACCCGTTCTGGCTCATCACCGGCCGCACCCTGTACCAGTTCCACACCCGGACCCGCACGGGCCGCGTGCCCGAACTACGGGACGCGGCGCCCGACATGTGGATCGAGATGTCCGCGAACGACGCAGCAGCCGCCGGCATCGGGGAAGGCGACCTCGCGGAGGTGTCCACCCGGCGGGGGACCGTCCGCGCCAGAGCCCGCATCACCGGCATCCGCGAAGGCGTCCTGTTCCTCCCCTTCCACTACGGCTACTGGGACGCCCCCGACGGGACCGGCCACCACCGGGCCGCCAACGAACTCACCCCCACCACCTGGGACCCGGCCTCCAAACAGCCGCTGTTCAAGACCGGCGCCGCGCGCATCACCGCGGCCGCCCCCCTCTCCGGCCCGGCACCGGCCCCCACCACCACCGCCTCCACACCGGTGCCCGCCCCGCCCCCGCGCCGCGACGCCGGTGCGAGAAAGGCACCTCCATGACCGCGCCCGTGCCGCACACCACCGCGACGGTGCTCCGCCCGCTCGGCACCCCGCTGCCCGTGGGGTTCCTGGGACTCGCCGGAGGCGCCTTGGCCGTCTCCGCGCTCCAGCTGGGCTGGATCCCGCTCCACGAGCACCACGCGGTGGCACTCGTCCTCCTCTCCTTCGCCTTCCCGCTCCAGCTGCTCGCGGCGCTCCTCGGCTTCCGCGGCCGCGACACGGCCTTCGCCACCGCCATGGCCGTACTGGCCGCGAGCTGGCTCGTCCAGGGCGCACTCCTCGCGGCGGGCCCGGCGTCCGAGGCCCGACACACGCTCGGCGTGTTCCTCGTCACCGCGGCCGCGGCCCTGCTCGTTCCCCTCGCCGCGTCCGGCGCGACCAAGCTCGCCGCCTCGGCCGTCATCGCCTGCGCGACCGTACGTCTGGCCCTGGCCGGGATCCACCAGCTCACCCGCTCCCCCGCCTGGGAGGACGCGGCCGGCGCGGCGGGGCTGGCCCTTGTGCTCCTCGCCCTCTACGCCGCCACCGCCTTCGCCCTGGAGGACACCGGGGGCCGTCCCGCCCTGCCCGTCGGCCGGCACGGATCCGGAGCCCGGGCCATGGAACACGGGGCGGAGCCCGGAATCCGTCCCCTGCTCTGAGGGGGCTCTGACGCCTATGCGGCGACCGTCTGCAGCCACAAGGGCAGAAGGAGCAGCGACACGAGCGAACTCTTGATCACCAGCGACGCGGAGAGGTCGACGCCCACGTCGTAGCGCTGGGCGAAGATGAACAGGTTCTGCGGGGTCGGCATCGCCGCGATCAGGACGAGGTACGCCAGCCACTCGCCCCGGACGCCGAAGAGCATCCCGCACACCGCCCAGGTCAGCAGCGGGAACGCCAGGCACTTGAAGCCGACGAGGGCCAGCTCCTCGCGCGTGGTGCCCCGCAGGTCCAGGCCGAGGCCGCCGAGGTGGAGACCGAGGGCGAACAGGGCGACCGGCGAGGCGCTGTCGCCGACGAAGGCGGCGCCGTCCAGGACCACGGCCGGGATCTTCACCGAGAGCAGGTTGAGCAGGATCCCCGCGTTGCAGGCGAGGACCACCGGGGTGGTGAGGGAGGCGCCGACGGCGCGGGCGAGGCGCCGTGCCGGGCCGCCCGCGGCCGGCCCGGCACGGCCCAGTTCCATGAGGGCGATGACGACCAGGGACAGCACGCAGACCTGGAACAGCAGGATCGGGAAGATCGGGGCCGCCGTCCCGAAGACGGTGATGAAGACGGGGACGGCGAAGTAGGCCGTGTTGACCTGGACCCCGGCCATCACGCGCAGCGCCACGACCCGGGGCTCCCGGATGCCGTGGGCGACCGCCGCCACGGCGACGGCCGCGACCGCCAGGGCCGCCGACCCGGCGTAGCCGCCTATCGCCCGCCAGTTGAAGAGGGCCGCGAGGTCACTGGCGTAGATGTTGCCGAAGAGGTAGCAGGGGACGGCGAAGAGGAAGGCGTAGTCGGAGAAGACCTTGGAGGCCTCGGCCGGGACGATCTTGCGGCGTGCGAGCAGCACCCCGCCGCCGAAGGCCAGTAGCACCGGCACCAGTTTCTCCAGCGCGGCTGCCCCGCCCATGCTCTCTTCCCCCGTGATCGCTTGGCGAGCAGCCTACCCTTACCCGCGGTTCGGGGTCCGGCCGGGCATAGGCTGGTCCGATCATGAGCGACAGATCCCGCACCTGGCGGGGCGGCCGGAAACGCGACCGCACCCGCGCCTCCTCGACCGGCGCGCCCGGTGCCCGGGTGCCCGGCGCGCTGGGCCAGCTCGCCGTGCTGCTGCGCACGCCCGCCCGGCCGGCGCAGCCGCTGCTGGGGCAGGCGGCCAAGCGCTGGCAGCGGATGCTGCCGTACCTCGTCGTCGGCATCTGCGTGGTGACGCTGCTTCCGGTGACCATCGCGGTGCTGAGCAACGACTACGGGCTGGACGGCGGCTGGGCGGGCGCGCTCGGGGTGGCGCAGACGGTGCCGCTGCTCCTCGCGGTGGTCCGGCCGCTGCCCGCCTGGGGCCTCGTCCTGGCGGCGGACTTCGCCGGCGCCGTCCTGCTGATCGGTGCCGACAAGGTGGCCGGGCACTCCTGGCCGTGGCCGCCGATGACCATCGTCGGCTACCTGGTGCTGATGGCCTGCCTGGGGCTGCGCGAATCCATCCGGACCCTGGTCGGGGTGTGGCTGGTGACCGGCGCGCTCGGTGCGGCGCTGGGTTTCTCCCAGCCGGACGGCGTGATGAACTCCGCAGCCCTGCTGTTCGTGCTGAGCGGGGTGATGCTGGTGCTGACGGGCGCGCTGCGCGGTCTGGGCGACGCCCAGCAGCGGATCGCCGAGCAGGAGAGCATCAGCGAGGCGGAGCGGTCCCGGCGGACCCTGCTGGAGGAACGGGCCCGGATCGCCCGCGAGTTGCACGACGTGGTGGCCCACCACATGTCGGTGATCACCGTCCAGGCGGATTCGGCGCCGTACCGGCTGCCGGGCATGCCCGAGGCGGTCCAGGAGGAGTTCGCCGCGATCGCGGCCGGCGCCCGGGAATCGCTGGGCGAGATGCGGCGGCTGCTGACCGTACTGCGCGGTGACGGGGCGAACGGCGGCGCGGAGGGCGAACGGGCCCCGCAGCCGGGGATCAACCGGCTGCAGCAGCTGGTGGAGGCGACCGTACGGGCCGGGCAGCCGGTGGAGCTGTCGCTGGCGGCGGGGGCGGCCGGGGCGGCTCCGCCGGCGGTGGACCTGTCGGCTTACCGGATCGTGCAGGAGGCCCTTGCCAATGTGGTGCGGCACGCGCCGGGCGCGCGCACCCGGGTCTCGGTGACGGTCGACGAGGACGAGGTGCTGGTGCTCGTGGTCAACGGTCCGGCCCGGGACGCCGTGGTGGAGCTGGAGAGTTCGGGCACGGGGCACGGTCTGGTGGGGATGCGGGAACGCGTACGGTTGACCGGCGGGACGCTGGACACCGGTCCGCTGCCCGACGGGGGCTTCCGGGTCGCCGCCCGCCTGCCCCTGAACGACCCGGCCGAGGACGCAAGTTGACCATCCGTGTGATCATCGTCGACGACCAGGCCATGGTGCGGGCGGGGTTCGCCGCGCTGCTGTCGGCGCAGGCCGACATCGACGTGGTGGGCGAGGCGCCCGACGGGCGGCAGGGCGTGCAGGTGGCCCGATCCACGCACCCCGACGTGGTGCTGATGGACGTGCGGATGCCGGAGATGGACGGGCTCACGGCGGCCCGAGAGATCCTCGATCCCCCGCCCGGGGTCGTGCACCGGCCGAAGGTGCTGATGCTGACCACCTTCGACATCGACGACTACGTGTACGAGGCGCTGCGCGCCGGCGCCTCGGGCTTCCTGCTGAAGGACGCCCCGCCGGCCGATCTGATCGCGGCGGTACGCGTCGTCGCCTCGGGCGAGGCACTGCTGGCGCCCTCGGTGACCCGGCGGCTCATCGCGGACTTCGTCCAGCAGCGGCCGGCTCCGCGCAAGGACCCGGCGCTGCGGCTGAACGGCCTCACCCCGCGTGAGACCGAGGTACTGGAACTCATCGCGCGCGGACTGTCGAACCAGGAGATCGCGGGCCATCTGGTGCTGGCGGAACAGACGGTGAAGACCCACATCGGACGGGTGCTGGCCAAACTCGACCTGCGGGACCGGGCCCAGGCCGTGATCTTCGCCTACGAAGCGGGGCTGGTCCGGCCGGGCGACTCCGCCTGAGCCGGCGGCCGGGCGACCCGGCCTGACCGGAGGGGCGCAGCAGGGCGGAGCAGGGCCGCCCCGGGCGGGGACGGATCGGCCCCCGTCCTCCTCCACCCCCTACCGGGGTATGACATCCGACTTGGCACCACGGTCCGACGTGCGCGCCGGCACCTCCTTCCTACCTTCCTCCTCGTCACGAGGAGAGGAGAAGGGGCATGCGCCGCTTCGGAAGGACGCTGGTCACGGCCGCGCTGGCGGTGGCCATCGTCGGGGGGACCGCCGGATGGGCCTCGGGCGAGAGCCAGGAGGCGGTCACCGGGCCACCGCCCGGCACCGCCGGCTGGCGGGCCGATACGGCGTCCGGCCGGGCGCTGCCCGACCCGGCGACCGCGCCACCGCGCGAGGTGGCCCGGTTCTTCGCCGGGCTCGACGAGGCGGCGCGCCGGGAACTCCTGCGTGACCACCCGCTGGTGGTCGGCAATCTGGAGGGGGCGCCGCTCCCCCTGCGGTACGAGGCCAACCGGATCGCGATCGCCGCCACTGGTGAGTCCCGGTACGCCTCCCTCGCCGCGCCGGACCGGCGGATCCTGGCCTTCGACCCGCGCGGCCGGGGCCAGGTCGCCGAGGTGTTCGGGGACCTGGAGCACGCGGAGCACGTCTCGGTGATCGTGCCGGGGTCGGACAACGACGCCACCACCCACGACGCGCGGCGCACGCCGAACACCGGCCCGGCCGGGATGGCCCGGGCCCTGCGCGAGGCGGCCGGGGGGTCCACGGCCGTCGTGGCGTGGACCGGTTACACCACCCCGGTCGGTGTCGGCATGGACGCGGCCGACGGCCGGCTGGCCACGGCCGGAGCGGCTCGCCTGGCCCGGTTCACCGCCGGGCTCGACGCGGTCGGCGCGCCCGACCCCGTGCTGTTCTGCCACAGCTACGGCTCGGTGGTCTGCGGGCTGGCGGCCCGTCACACGGACGCTTCCGACCTCGTGGCCTTCGGTTCCCCCGGGATGCGCGCCGACACCGCGGCCGGGCTGCGCACCGGCGCCCGGGTGTGGGCGGCCCGGGGCCCCTCCGACTGGATCGCGGACGTCCCGAACGTCCGGTTGGCCGACATCGGCCACGGAGCCGACCCCACCTCCGCGCGCTTCGGCGCCCGCCCGGTGCCCGCCGCCGACGTCCAGGGCCACACCGGCTACTTCATGCCCGGCACCCAGTCCCTGGAGGCCTTCGCCGCGATCGCGAAGGGAGAGGTCCGATGAGCCCCTCCGCCGCCCTGGCCCCGCTGAGGAAGGCCGCCGAGCGGATCGACCGGCAGACCCCCGCCCACCGCGACCGGGCGGTCGACGGGCTGCGCGCCCTGGCGCTGCTCGCCGTGCCGACCGGCCACTGGCTGCTCGGCGGCTTCACCCTCGACTCCGACGGCGGGCTGCACAACGCCAGCCCGCTGTCGGCCTTCGGCGCTCTGGCGCCCGCCAGTTGGGTGCTCCAGATGCTCGGCATCTTCTTCCTGGTCGGCGGCTACGCCTCGGCGCTCTCCTACGGGCGCCGCCCCGGTTCGGCGGGCGCCTGGCTGAAGGGCCGGATCGTCCGGCTGGGCCGGCCGGTGCTCGGGGTCACCGCGGTGTGGGCGCTGGCCGCGCCGGTGCTGTATGCGACCGGGGTGCCGGAGGCCTCGCTGCGCACCGGCGCGACGCTGGTGATCCAGCCGCTCTGGTTCGTCGGGGTGTACGTGGTGGTCACCGCGCTGACCCCGTACTGCGTGCGGGCGGCGGGCCGCCTCGGCGGCTGGGCGGCGGCCCCGCTGCTCGGTTCGGTGGCCGTGGTGGACTTCCTGCGCTACGGGCCGCTCGCCGATTCCGTACCGTCCTGGCTGTCCCTGGTGAACATCCTGCCGGGCTGGCTGTTCGCGTACCAGCTGGGCGTCTCGTGGGGCGAGCGGCGGATCGGGCGGCGCGGGGCCTGGCTGCTGCTGGCCGGCGGGACCCTGCTGTTCGCGGCGCTGCTGACGGTCTTCCACTATCCGGCGTCGATGGTCGGCGTACCGGGAGCCGCGCGGACCAACTCGCATCCGCCGTCGCTGCTGGTACTGGCCCTGGCCTCGGCCCAGTCGGGTGCGGCGATCCTGCTGCGCGACCGGCTGGCGAAGCTGCTGGCCCGGCCGGTCCTGTGGGCCCCGGTGGTCGTGATCAACCTGTGCGCGATGACGATCCTGTGCTGGCACCAGACGGCCATGCTGGCCGCGGCCGTACCCGGCTCGTTCGTGGGCGGGGGCGGGCCGGCCGGGCTGACGACGGCTCCGGACAGCCTGGGCTGGATCGCGGCGCGGGTGGCGTGGATGCCGGTGTTCGCGGCGCTGCTGGTGGGCATCGCCCGGTACGCGCGCCGGTTCGAGCGTCCGCCGGAGGGAGTGCGCGGGGGCCGGGCGCTGCGCCGGACGGTGGCGGGGCTGCTGGCGGCGGGGTTCGCGGTGTTCGCGCTGGGTCTCGCGTAGCCCCCGCCTACGACGAGAGCGCCGCTCCCCGGAGGGAGCGGCGCTCTCGTCGCGTACGGGTGCTCCGCGTCAGGCGATCGAGGCGGCGACGATCGCGGCCACGGCCAGGTTGCAGGCGGCCGAGACCCAGACCGCCGGGTGGGGCTCCGGGTCGACGACGATGGCGCCGAGCTTGCCCGGGGTCACCAGATCGAGCACCAGGAAGGCGACCGCCATCAGGAGCAGGCCCAGCACGCCGAACGCCGCGGTCGACGCCAGGCCCTTGCCGAAGTCCTGGTAGGTCGTCCAGATCGAGGTGAAGACGATGCCGCCGATGCCGAGGAGCGCGGAGCTGAGGAAGAGGGCCGCGTTGCGGTTGCGCTCCTCCCAGATCTGCTTCGGAAGCTTCCCGGGCGTCAGCACGTCCACGAGGACGATGCCGAGGATCAGCAGGACCAGGCCGAGGGCGCCGTAGGCGCTGGTGCGGCCAAGCCCGTTGATGATGTCGCTCATTGAGAAGCCTGTCTCCGCGTGGGTGGGAAAGTATGTGCCGTGGGGAGGCCGAATCTATCGCACGGCCTTGCGGCGGACCATGGGGAGGTCAGGAAATGGTAAAGGTCAGGGCCGCGCGGGCGGTCGAGGCGGGGGGCCTGACCGAGCTGGTCATGCGGTCCAAGGCGCACTGGGGGTACGGCGCCGGCTTCCTCGCCACGTGCGCGCCGGAACTGCGGATCCGCCCCGGCGAGGTGACGGCCCGCCGGATCGTCGTGGCCGAGAACGGGCGGGGGGAGGTCGTCGGGGTCGCCTCCCTGGAGGGGGCTCCCCCGCTGGCCGCGTTGGGACTGCTCTTCGTCGAACCGTCGGCGATCGGGCAGGGCGTGGGGCGGCTGCTGTACCGGGACGCGCTGCGTCGGGCCGTGGAGCTGGGGGTGCGCCGGCTGGTGATCGACGCCGATCCGCACGCGGCCGGGTTCTACCGGGCCATGGGGGCGGTGGCGGTGGCCGGTCCTGCGGACGCGACGGCTCCGGCGGACACGACGGCTCCGGAGGACGCGACGGACGCGACGGCTCCGGAGGACGCGACGGCCCTGGTGCGGTTCGAGGCGGCTCCCGTCGCGCTCGCCGGCTGGGCGCGGGCATGGACCGGGGGCGGGCGGGCCGTGCACGTGGGCAACGTGGCGGAGTTCAACGCGCAGTTCGCCGACGCCTCCCTCGACCGCGGTCAGGCGGCCGCGCACCACTACGCCTGCCTGGCCGCCTTCTACAGCCCGGACCCGGCCGCTCTGCTCCTGCCCCGACCCGTCCCGAAGGGCTGGACCGAGCTGGTCGGCCGCCAGCTGGGCTGGTCGGAGGTCGAGGTGTACGACGGCCTGGCGGAAGGGGATCCCGGCCTGTGCGATGCCGCACGGGCCCGGCCGGCCCTGGCCGCGCTGCTGACCGGGGCCGGGCTGCCCCTCGTACCGTGGGGGCGGACCCGGCCGTTCGGCCGGCTCGCGGGCCGGCCGTGGCGGGAGGGGGAGCTGCGCTACGAGTCGAAGTCCGCGGCGCACGCGCTGTTCGGGCGGATCCTGGCGGACGGCGGGCATCCCGGGATCGTGCTCCCCGCGCAGTGGCCGGCCGCCGGCCGGTGGGCGGCGGCCCGGCTGCTGGCGGCCCGGACCAGGGCGGGCGAGAGCACTGTTCTGAAATCGGAGCACGGTGTCGGGGGTTCGGGCACCACGGTGGTCACCCCCGATCGGGTCCGGGCCGTGGGCGGGGCCCGCGCCGTGCTGCGGCGGCTGCCGCGCGGGCCGCTGCTGGTGGAGGAGTACGTGGCCGGTCCGGCGGAGGGCGAGGGTCCGCGAGACCTCACCTACGACGGATTCGTGGACGGGGAGGGCCGGGTGCACGAGGTCGGCGGGGCGGTGATGGACGTGACGGACGGCTGCTACCGGGGCGCCACGGTCGGCCCCGGGGTGGTGCCCGCGTGGGCGGAGAAGCCGCTCGCCGCCTTCGGGGCGGCGGTGGGCCGGGAACTGGCGGAGTCCGGCTACCGGGGCTGGTTCGACGTGGACTTCGTCGCCGACGGCGCCGGCCGGCTCGCACCGACCGAGACGAACCTGCGGCTGACGGGACCGTCCGTCGCCTTCATGGTGGCGGCCCGGCTCGACGTGCTGCGGGGCGCGGGGCACCTCGTACGGATCGCCGACCGGGTGGAGCTCGGCGCGCGGCTGCCCGAGGCCCAGCTGGACGAGTTGTGCGCGGGCCTGGCCCGGGGCTGCGCGGGGCTCGGGGCCGTGTTCGTCCCGGCCATCCCGACGGGGGCGTTCGAACCGGAGCCCTGGCTGGGCGTGCTGGTGGCCGCGCACGACAGGGACACGCTGGACGCGGCCGAGGCCCTGGTACGGGCCGGCGCCCGCGCGGTCGGCGCGGACTTCGGCACGCTCACCCGATAGCCCGGGCCGCCCGCGGGCCCCCCGACCACTCAGTCGTCGTCCTCGTCGAAGTCGAACGGATCGGCCGGTTTCGCGACGAGGTAGGCGGCGACGACGGCTCCCGCGATCATCAGGGGGATGTTGAAGGAGTAGACGAGCGCGGCCTGCCGCGGCCAGTCCTGCTTGGCCGCCAGCCGGTAGAGGTTGTCCTGCGGCCACCAGGCCAGCAGGAGGTAGGACACCGCCACATGGGCGGCCGCGGTGATGCGGCGGCCGCGGCCCCGGCTCCGCATCCGGGCGCGGCCCCCGAAGAGGAAGACCACCCCGACGCCGAAGGCGGCGCACTCGAACAGGTAGAGGACGGAGAAGAGGAACGCCCAGGGCTGCGGCACCCCGGTGAGGTCGGTCGATCCGGGCCAGAGGAGATTCGTGAGGATCAGGGCGACGAAGCCCAGGCCGACTCCCCCGCAGCCCACGCAGGAGGCCGGGAGTGACTCTCCGGCCGGGGCGGACCCGTACTTCCCGGACGTGCTCCCGCCGCGTGCCACCGCCTTGGCGGCGGGCAGGACGGGCAGCGGCAGGGCGGCCCGGTCCTCCCGGCCGGCCCGGTTGCGGGGCAGGGCGCGCAGCCGGATCACGGTGCGCGGGGTCTCCTCCCTGGGCACTTTCCCCGACAGGTGCTCGCGCAGCTCCTCGATGTCGGGCAGTGGGGCGGCCGGGCGTGCCGAGGAGCCGCCGGTGGGCGGGGCGACGTAGGCGACGAGGCGGCGCGGGCCGCGTGCGCTGTCGACCCCGTTCACGATCACCGAGCCGATGCCCTCGTGGCTGCGGATCGCGGACTCGATCGGGTAGGGGTGGACGGAGCGTCCGCCGGGCAGGGTTATGCGGTCCCCGAGCCGGCCGCCGAACTCCAGCAGTCCGTCCTCGCGGAGCAGGCCCAGGTCGCCGGTGGGTATCGCGTCACCGGCGCCGGGCGGGGTGAGGCGGATCTGCCCGTCGCGGACTTCGACGCGGTGGCCCGGGAAGGGGGTGCCGAGCAGGGAGAGCTCCTCCGGGTCGTCGAGCGGGCGGGGCAGCTGCGGCAGTTCGAACCAGGCGCCGGTGCCCGCGCTCTCGGCGAGCCCGTAGACGTTGAGCACCCGGGCGCCGGGCCGGAGCAGGACCTGCAGGGCCGCCTGGTCGTCGAGGTAGAGGCGGTCGCCGGAGACGGCGAGCAGCCGCAGCGAACGGTAGGCGGTGCCCGGCCCCTCTTCGCCCCTCAGCAGGTCGAGGGCGGTGGCCGGGTCGGTGTGCAGGACGGTGACGTGCTCGCCCTCCACCGCCGCACGGATGTCGTCGGGCTTCCAGGGGGACTGCCGGGGAAGGACGAGGGCGCCGCCCGAGCACAGCGCGCCGGTCCAGCCCGCGGCGAAGGCGGTGACGTCCGTGCCGGCCGTGATCAGGTGCCGGTCCGCCGGGGTGAGCCGGGCCACCTCGGCCCAGCTGTCGTGGGCGGCGAGCAGCAGGCCGTGGCTGACGGGGACGGCGCGCGGTTCGGCCGCCCCGGTGAACAGCAGGGCGGCGCCGTGGCCGGCCGCCGGGGCCGACGGCAGCGCGGGCGCCTGCGCCTCGGGCCGATCTGCCGGCTGGTCCCCGCGCTGTCCGGCGATCCCGCCGGCCTCCGCGCCGAGGCGGATCACCTTCAGGCCGCTGCCGTTGTCGAGGGCGGCCCGGTGGGCGAGATGGGTGAGCAGGACGAAGGGATCGGCCGCGGTGAGCTGGCGCTGCCCGGTGAGCGGGGTCTCGGCGTCGACGACCACGTACGTCCCGCCGGCCTTGAGGGCGGCGAGGACGGCGACGACCAGTTCGGCCTGCCGGGCGGTGCCGATGGCGACGAGGCCGCCGGGCGGCAGGCCGGCGGCGAGCAGACGGTGTGCCAGCCGGTCGGCCCGCTCGTCCAGTTGCCCGTAGGTGAGGCTCTCGGGGCCGGCGATGAGGGCGTGGGCCCCGGGGGTGTCCCGGGCCCACTGCTCGAAGCGGTGCAGGACGGTGTCGGCGGTTCGCTTGCCGAAGCGTACGGACTCGGATCCCTGCGTCATGGACCGATGATGCCACCGGGCACCGACAGTGGACACGGAAGACGAAAATCCTTCGTACGGGGCGGAGTTGGCGACACCTGCGGGCGGTCCGGCACCGAAACCTTGACCTCAGGTCAAGTTGAGGTCCTAGCGTTCCGGTCATGGACATGGAAGTCACCGCCTGGACCTCGCTGCACAGCGCGATCAACGCCCAGCAGGACCGTCGCCCGCTCTCCCGGGCCGGTCTGCGCCGCGTCGCCGCCTTCGCCCGCCCGCACCGGCGCGGGCTCACCCTCTTCCTCCTGCTGAGCGTGGTGACCGCGCTGCTCGCGGTGGCCACCCCGGTGCTCGCCAGCTGGGTCGTCACCGCCATCGTCGACGGCCGGGACGGCGCGGCCGTCACCCGGCTCGCCCTGCTCATCGCGCTGATCGCGGTCGCGGAGGCCGGGCTGGGGCTGCTGACCCGCCGGCTCTCCGCGACCCTCGGCGAGGGACTGATCCTGGATCTGCGGACGGCGGTCTTCGACCACGTGCAGCGGATGCCGGTCGCCTTCTTCACCCGCACCCGGACGGGGGCGCTGGTCAGCCGGCTGAACAACGACGTGATCGGCGCCCAACGGGCCTTCAGCAACACCCTGTCGGGGGTGGTCTCCAACACCGTGACCCTGCTGCTGACCCTCACCGTGATGCTGAGCATCTCCTGGCAGATCACCCTGCTGGCGCTGGTGCTGCTGCCGGTGTTCGTGCTGCCGGCCCGCCGCATGGGGGCGCGGATGGCGGCGATGCAGCGGGAGGCCTCCGCGCTGAACGCCGCGATGGGCACCCAGATGACGGAGCGGTTCTCCGCCCCCGGCGCCACGCTGGTCAAGCTGTTCGGCCGGCCCGCCGACGAGTCCGCGGAGTTCGCGGCGCGGGCGGCGCGGGTGCGGGACATCGGGATCCGTACGGCGATGGCCCAGTCGGCCTTCATCACGGCGCTCACCCTCGTCTCGGCCCTGGCCCTCGCGCTCGTCTACGGGCTCGGCGGGTTCTACGCCCTGCGCGGTTCCCTGGACGCCGGCTCCGTCGTCGCCCTCGCCCTGCTCCTGACCCGGCTGTACGCCCCGCTGACCGCGCTCGCCGGCGCCCGCGTCGAGGTGATGAGCGCGATGGTGAGCTTCGAGCGGGTCTTCGAGATCCTCGACCTGAAGCCGCTCATCGCGCAGAAGCCGGACGCCCGCCGGGTGCCGGAGGGGCCGGTGACCGTGGAGTTCGACCGGGTCTCCTTCGGCTACCCCGCCGCCGACAAGGTCTCGCTCGCCTCCCTGGAGGAGGTCGCCACCCTCGACGCCCGGGGCGGTACGCAGGTGCTGCACGAGGTGTCCTTCCGCGCCGAGCCCGGCCAGATGATCGCCTTGGTCGGCTCGTCCGGCGCCGGCAAGTCGACGATCGCGCAGCTGCTGCCGCGGCTGTACGACGCCGACGCGGGCACGGTGCGCCTCGGCGGGATCGACGTACGGGACCTGACGGCCGACTCGATCCGCGAGACCCTCGGCATGGTCACCCAGGACGGGCACCTGTTCCACGAGTCGGTACGGGCCAACCTGCTGCTGGCCCGGCCGGAGGCCACCGAGGAGGAGGTCTGGGAGGCCCTGCGGCGCTCGCGCCTCGACGGGCTGGTCGCCTCGCTGCCGGACGGGCTGGACACGGTGGTCGGTGAGCGCGGCTACCGGCTGTCGGGCGGGGAACGGCAGCGGCTGACCATCGCGCGGCTGCTGCTGGCCCGGCAGCGGGTGGTGATCCTCGACGAGGCCACCGCGCACCTGGACTCCACCTCGGAGGCGGCGGTGCAGGAGGCGCTGGGCGAGGCGCTGGCGGGCCGGACGGCGGTGGTGATCGCGCACCGGCTGTCGACCGTACAGGCGGCGGACCTGATCCTCGTGGTCGAAGACGGCCGGATCGTGGAACGGGGCACGCACACCGAGCTGCTGGCGGCGGGCGGGCGGTACGAGGAGCTGTACCGCACGCAGTTCGCGGCGGCGGACACGCCTGCCGACCTGGCCTCGGGCGGCGCGGCACCGGTGCCGGGAGCATGATGCCGTGATGGACATCAAACTCGAACTGGTCGCCGTCCCCGTCACCGATGTCGACCGGGCCAAGGCCTTCTACGAGAAGCTCGGCTTCAACGCCGACCACGACGTCACCGTCAGCGAGGACATCCGCTTCGTGCAGCTGACCCCGCCGGGGTCGGCGTGCTCGATCGCGATCGGCAAGGGGCTGACCCGGATGACCCCGGGATCGCTGGACAACATGCAGGTCGTCGTCACCGACATCGAGGAGGCGTACGAGGACCTGCGCGGCCGGGGCGTGGAGGTGACGGAGATCCAGGACCTGCCGTGGGGCTCCTTCGTCTACTTCTCCGACCCGGACGGCAACGGCTGGGCGGTCCAGCAGACCACCCCGCGCAAGACGGCGGGCTAGGCCTTGGCCGCGGATCCGACTCCGGGACCGGGACCCGGACCCGGACCGGTGGAACGCGCGGCCATGGACCTCGGGTGGTACGTCGAGCGGGCGCGCGGCGGGCCGTGCTTCGTCTGCGCGTTCCTCGCGGGGGACCCGGAGTACGCGCACGAGACGGTCTTCGAGGACGAGCACCACGTGGCCTTCCTCGACCGGTGGCCCACGCTGCCGGGCAAGGTCCTGGTGGCGCCGAAGGCACACGTCGAGCACGCCGTCCGCGATCTGGACGCGGCGGCGTACACCCGGATCATGCTCGTGGTGCGCGAGATCGCCCTCGCGGTCGAGGAGCTCTACGCGTCCGAGCGGACCTACCTGTACTCCCTCGGCAGCCAGCAGGGGAACACCCACCTCCACTGGCACATCGCGGCGCTGCCGCCCGGAGTGCCGTACGAGCAGCAGCAGTTCCACGCGCTGATGACCGAGCACGGTGTGCTGTCGCCGTCGCCGCAGGAGGCGGCGGCAGCGGCGGCGCGCCTGCGCGCGGTCATCGCCGAACGCACCGAACGCGCCGAACACGCCGTCCGCACACCGCCGCCGCGGTGAGGCCGCCGGGGGCTCAGGCCTCCGCGGCGGCGTGGTGGTGGTCGAGCTCCCACGCGTGGTGCTTGAACTCGTGGCGGAAGTCGGCGTGGTCCTCCCACTGGCGGGCGATGCCGCGCAGCACGTCCCAGTTGTGCTCGACCGACTGGTCGATGACGCGGCGCGTGGCCGGCTCGGCCGTCGCCCGCTGCTCGATGAGGCCCTTGACGGCGGACGCCTCCAGGACGGAGTTGCGCAGCGCGCGCAGCGCACGGGAGGTGTCGTCCATGCCGAAGCCGTACTCGCTGCCCGTCTCGGCGTCGAACAGCGGGGTGAGCCGTGCCTCGATGAACGCGGTGATCCGCTCGAAGTGCTGCGCTTCCATCGGGGGCTCCCTCTCCTGCCGGACCACCACGTGTCCCCGGCGTCTCCGGTGCTTCTGCTGTTCGCCACCATTATCCAGCAGTCGTCCGGCAGCGGTGGCCCGCGTCGCGGCCCGCCCCGCCCCGCGCTGACCGGTCCCGGCGGGACGGAATCCGACCACCGGCCCAACTCCCCCCTCACCCGGGTGATTTCCTCATGATCTATTTTGAGGATCCGCTGTGAGGGCCGTGAGGAAGGAAGGTGACCCCGTGGACGACCGTTCCGGTTTGACCGAGCAGTTCGAAGAGCACCGATCTCATCTGAGAGCGGTGTCCTACCGGATGCTCGGCTCGCTCGCGGAGGCCGAGGACGCCGTGCAGGAGGCATGGCTACGGCTCGACCGGTCCGACATCAGCGAGGTCGAGAACCTCGGCGGCTGGCTGACCACGGTCGTGTCGCGCGTGTGCCTGAACATGCTGCGCTCCCGGGAGTCCCGGCGCGAGGACTCCATCGAGGCCTTCCCCACCGCCCCCGTCGTCAGCCGTGAGGACACGGTCGACCCCGAGCAGGAGGCCGTACTCGCCGACTCGGTCGGGCTGGCCCTGCTGGTGGTGCTCGACACCCTCGCGCCGGCCGAGCGGCTGGCGTTCGTGCTGCACGACCTCTTCGCCGTGCCCTTCGACGAGATCGCCCCGCTGATCGAGAAGACCCCGGCCGCGACCCGCCAGCTCGCGAGCCGCGCCCGCCGCCGGGTCAAGGGGGTCCCGCTGGTGTCCGAGACCGATCTCGGCCGCCAGCGCCGTGTCGTGGACGCCTTCCTGGCCGCCACCCGCGGCGGCAGCTTCGACGCGCTGGTCTCGCTGCTCCACCCCGACGTGGTGCTCCGCGCCGACAAGGCCGTCGGCCCCACCCCCGCCCCCCTCTTCTTCACCGGCGCCGTCACCGTCGCCACCGGCGCGATGGCCGCCATGCAGCGCGCGCAGCACACGCAACCCGCCTTGGTCAACGGTGTGGTCGGCCTGGCGATGGCCCCACTGGGACGACTGTTCCTGGTGCTCCGCTTCGCCGTCGAGGACGGCCTGATCACCGAGATCGACGTCGTCGCGGAGCCGGAGCGCCTCGACGAGCTGGAACTCGCCGTGCTCGACGCCTGACCCCGGTCCGCCCCGCGGTAGCGACCCCGCCCCGGTCCCGACGCCGGCCAGGAAGCGGCCGTAGCGATTCCATGCCGCGGCCGCCCCTTCTGGGCCGCGGCACGGCGCTCCCATACTGGCGCCGTGACCGACTACGTCAAGCACGTGCCGACCGCCGCGATACCGGAGGGCGGGGTCATGGCGTGGGGCGTCGACAACGCCGGGCGCTGGCTCCGCGCCCGCGTCCCGGCGGCGTTCGCTCCCGTCGCCGGAGGCCGGCTCCTCGGCGGCCTGGTCGTCCTGTCGATCGTGCTGACGTCGCTCGCCGACGTGGAGCCCGAGCACGGAGAGGACTGGCGGGGCTACGCCATGGGCGTCCTGCTGATCGCCCTGCCGTTCTGGTTCCGCTCCCTCCCCATGGCCACCCTGGTGGCCTCACCCGTCCTCGCGGTGGACGCCGCCCGTGCGGTTCCCGCCGCCGACCACGCGGCGGGCGCGGTCGGCCACGGCCTGGTCCTGGCCCTCGCCGCCTGGGCGTTCACCGGGGCGCTGGCCCGTCTCCACGCCCGCCGGCGTCAGCGCGAACTCGCCCTCGCCGCAGCCGGACCCGCCCGTTTCCCGCTGCCGGACCCGCTGCCCGCCGCACACCGGCGCCGCGGACTGACGGGGATCGCCATCGGCTCCGCGTGCTGCCTCGGGGCCGCCGCGGCCCTCGCCGTCGGCGCCCTCCTCGAAGTGCGGGCGTCGGGCAGCGCGCACCCGTACGACCCGTGGGGCCTACAGATGCTCGCCCTCGTGCTCCTGGTCCCCGGTACGACCGTGCTCGGCCGGGGCCTGGCCCGCCGCCTGGCCGCGCGCCGCCTCGACGGCCGGCCGCAGCCCGCGCTCCTGGTCGGCGTACGGATCTCCCGGTCCGGACACCACTGGCTCCACTCGGACGCCGACACCCCGGCCGGGCCTCCCCTGATCGCCCACCGGGCACGGGCCCGGGACGTCCTCGCCGGACGGCGGGTCCTCCTCTCCGGCTCCGAACGGACCCTGCGCACGGCCCACCACGACATCGACGCCCAGGCGGAACCCTTCGAGGCGGTCCTGTACGGAGCCCCGCACGAGGGGGCCGAGGTCGTCCTGGGGAGCGCCGTCTACGAGGGCGGCACCCGCCTCGTCTCGTACGTCACCGCCGCCTCGCTGCTCCCGCGCCGCCGGCACGGGCTGCGCGGCTGGAAGCCGGCCCGGCGCTCGTACCGCGAGGCCGTCCGGGAGGCGGCACGCCTGGCCGAGGAGAGGAGGCGGGAACAGGAGCGGGCACGCGCGGAGTCGAAGAACTCGGACTCCACCACGGGCGGCTGCGGCGGAGGCTGCGGTGGGGGATGTGGTGGGGGCTGCGGCGGATGCGGCTGCGGCTGACTCCGACCACGGGCTCCGATCGCAGACTCCGCCGCCGCTCAGTGGAACGTTTCGGCCCCAGCACCTCTCTAGCCTGGTGCGCACCGGTTGGCGGTGCTCTGGACCGCTGCGTCCGGATCGAGACGTCGTAGAGGGTTCCGCTGATCCATGGGTCTGACAAGTAGTGCGCTCCTGCTGTGTGTCGTGCTCTGCACGGCATTGACGTTCGCGGCCACGGTGTGGCTCTGGCCACGGCTGGCCCGTGGCAGCCGGGGACGGGTGGCGGGGCGCGCGGGACTGCTCGTCCTCGTGCAAGTGTTCCTGTTCGCTTCGGTCGCGCTCGCGGCCAACCGCAGCCTCCTGATCTACGGTTCCTGGGCGGACCTGGCAGGGCGGGCGCGCCAGGAGGCCGTGCGCCCCGGGGTGGCCGCGGAGGTGCTGGGGCGCCAGGCTCCGGGCGTGCCCGGTGGCGGGAATCCGCTGGTGAGCGGTGTGATCGAGAAGGTGAACCTGCACGGCGAGCACTCCGGGAGGGCCGCCCAGGCCTATGTGTACCTGCCGCCGGAGTACTTCCAGAAGGGCAACGAGCAGCGGAAGTTCCCCGCGGCCGTGGTCCTGACGGGTTACCCGGGCACGGCGGAGAACCTGCTGAAGGGGCTCCGCTACCCGAAGACGGCCTGGACCCTGGCCAAGGAGAAGAAGGCGCAGCCGATGATCCTGGTGATGATGCGGCCCACGGTCTCGGCCGAGAACACCCAGTGCGTCGACGTCCGCGGCGGCGGCCCCCAGAGCGAGACCTTCTTCGGTACGGACCTCCCCAAAGCCGTGTCGAGTTCGTACCGTGTCGGCGGCGCGGCGCGGAACTGGGGCATCATCGGCGATTCCACGGGCGGCTACTGCGCCCTGAAGATGACGGTGCAGCATCCGGAGACCTACGCGGCCGGGGTAGGCCTCTCGGCGGACTACAAGCCGGAGATCGACCAGGACTCCGGCGATCTCTTCCACGGCGACAAGGACGAGGAGAAACGATCCGACCTGCTGTGGCATCTCGCCAACCGGCCGCAGGGCGCGTCCTCTTTCCTCGTGACGACCTCACTGCGGGGCGAGGAGAACTACAAGCCGACCCAGCAGTTCATCAAGGCGGTGAAGGATCCGGCCCGCGTCTCGTCGATCACGCTCGACCGCGGAGGACACAGCTTCAACACCTGGAACCGTGAGATCCCGCCGGCCCTGGAGTGGATCGGCGGCCGACTCAGCGCCGAGTAAGGGGCGCGCCGGACCGCGGGGTTGCCTGGAGGCCCGCGGTCGATGCCGGTCGGGCGGCCGCCGTGACGGCCTCGCCGTTGGCGATGGCCGATCTGGTCGGACGGCTGCGGGATGACCGCGCGGATTTCCCCGCGCGGATCACGATCGCCTGGGCCGACTCGACCTACGCCGGACAGCTCGTGGCCTGTGCGAAGAGGTACCTGAACCTGACGGTCAAGACGGTGAGCCGGCCCAAGGACGCGAAAGAGTCCGTCGCCCTGCCCCGCCGCTGGGTCCCGCCGCGGGGTCGCCTCACGGTCACGCACGCCGTGTGGGGATACCCGCGAGACTCCGACACCGCGGCTGTGGCAGCCTGCGGACATGCCATGGGAGCTGCGAGAACATGCAGGCCGTCACTACGCCGTCCTGTTCCACTACGCCTTGCCTGACGATGCCTGGTCTGTGGAGCTGAGCGAGGCGGTGCCTGCACCGGCCAGGGGCGCCGAGAACCCCGACGCCGGGGTGACCCACTTGCCCGGCCCTGCTTTCTTGATGGCGCTCGTCCCGGACGAGGACCCGAATGTGGAACCGACGGTCCACATCCACAGTCACGACGAGTACGTCGTCCCCTACGAGATCATGCGGTGGTTCATGGAGCAGGTGACCGACCAGGTTGAACGCTGCCGCACCGCGTTCGAGCAGGCAGGACCTGAAGCGGGTGAGGGCGGCGAGCGGAGAAGGGGATCCACTGCGTTCCCCACCGAGGAGTCTCCTGCTCGTCTGGGTCGTCCTCGCCGTCCCAGATCTTCATGACATCGCCCGCAAGGGCGTCGAGTCCTCTCAGCGGCTGGGCCGACACCGGTGAGTGGTCGAGAGAACCGTGTCCTGGCTGGCCGGGTGCCGAAGGCTCCACCGCCGCTACGAACGCAAGGCCGAACACTTCCTTGCCTTCGTCGGTATAGCCGCAGCCCTCATCGGCTACCGCCGATTGGCGGCCCTGCTTACGGCCTGAGCCGGTTCTCCTGCACGTCGAAACAGACCAATCCCATGGGCTCCGCCACGGCTGCCGCGTAGGCCGATGCCTCTTCGGCCATGCTCCACCGCACGGGGCGACGTCTAAACCGCGGCACACCGGTCTGAGCCGCGGCCCGCCCGGCCCGGGCGCCCGGACATACTGCCGTCGTTCAATCGTGCAGTAGCCAGTCGACGGTGACGTCGGCGGCATCGGCGATGAGGACCAGGTCGCGCTCGCATGCCGGGAGCCGACCACTGGCAAGGAGGAGCAGCCGGTCTCGTGTCATGCCGTCCACACGCCAGCGGGTGATGCTGACCGCGTGGCGCAGCCGGTCCATCCGGCGCGTTGCGACCGGGTCGGCGGGCACAGTGGTGTGGAGGTTTTCGATGGTGCCGGTTGCGCCGGCGACGTCGCCGGCAAGCACCGCGTCTGGGGGGCCGTCACACGCCGAGCGGTCCTCGGGATGCGCGGCGCGGCATGGTGGGGAAGGTGAGGAATCGGTCATGGCAGGCATCGCCTCGCAGGTATCGGACCCAGTCACAGCGTTGCCGCCAGCCCGGGCCGGTTCTTTCAACTCGGTCCCCGATGGCGTCCCGTGGCCGACCGGCGCCGCAAACAGCGCGGACTGCCACCGCCTTCTGGCAGGACGTGGATGGGCAGGGAGCCGTACCCGTGTCCGTCGGGCTCCCTGCCACGCAACGGCATCCCCGAAAGGAACACCGCGGCATTCCTGTAACGCCACCGAGGCCTGCCAGGACACGCCCAGATCCTGCCGACAGGACCGTTCGCTGTGCGCTGTCCGGATGGGAGGGGGGTGTCGGTGCGGCTGATGCCCCCGGTCGCTTCGACTGGGCCGTGTGCAACGTGAACGGCGACCCGGACAAAATCACCCGCCAAGCTCGTCGGCCGCGAGTTGTGCCCGCGGTACGGGGCGGCGCCGCCCGCTTACCCTGCCGAGCGGCCTCCGGCGTCATCGTCGTTGATTGCCACAGCCGCCACTACGGCAAGATCCCCGAACTGAGGTGCGGGCTCGCGATCCGCATCCGGGCCGTGTGAGGTCCGGGCCGGTCGTGGCAGACCGGCCCCGGACCCGACCTAGGTGTCGGCGGCGCTCTCGCGCGGTCCGGCGACCGCTCGGGTACGCCCGCGTCCTCCCCTGGAGGGTGGGGAGGACGTTTTTACAGGGCGGTCGCCCAGCGGCTGGTTTTCGAAGCTGGCGGATCTACGGCCGGCACCGTGCCCTCAGCAGGGCGACGGGTGGTGCTGTCAGTACTCGCCGTTGTGGTCGGCCTTGTGGTGGCTGTCCTTGAAGCCGCCGCCGTTGTTGATGCAGGTGTTGCCGAACGCCGGGTTGAGAGCGCCGACGACGTTGACGGTGTTGCCGCAGAGGTTGATCGGAATGTGAATGGGCACCTGGACGACGTTGCCGGACAGCACGCCGGGAGAGCCAATGGCAGCGCCCTCGGCAACGGCGTCAGCGGCGGCCATCCCGGCACCCCCAGCCACCATGGCACCGGCGGCGAGGGTTACGGCTACCGACTTTGCGAAACGCGACATGGAGATCTCCTTGAAAGCTGGACCCGCCGCAGGTAGCGCGGCATGGACGCCCTCCCAACAGCACGACCCTCCCGTCGGTCACGAAAGTGGGGCCGAATGGTGGCCCGTCCTCCAGGCCGTTTCCTTCGGATGACCTGGCTGACCAGATGAAGATGGCGGCGCGGTGGAGTCCGGCGAGGTAGATGGGGGCGGTCTTGTCGTAGCGAGTGGCCGGGCCGCACTACTGCTTGACCTTGTTGATGCGGCGTTCGACGGTGTTCCGCTGCTTGTAGGCCTCGCGGTCGAAGGCCGGAGGGCGGCCGCCGAGCCTGCCGAGCCGCTTGCGGTTGGCGGCCCGGCCGGCCGGCTGCGGGATCACCGCCCGGATTCCGCGGCGCCGCAGATGACGCCGGATCGCCCAGGACGAGTAGGCATTGTCCGCGGGACGACGTCCGGGGTGATCCTAGGACGGCCGACCGGCCGGGAGCACTCGTAAGCGGGTCATGACCTGCACGAACGCTGGTGCGTCACCGGCCTGGCCCGGCGTGAGAACGAACGCCAGTGGCCTGCAGCGGCTGTCGGCGGCCAGGTGGATCTTGGTGGTCAGTTCGCCGCGGGACCGTCCGAGGGCATGGTCGGGCGGCTCGTCGGCCGGGGCCCCCTTTGACGGGCCCGCGGTCAGCGCCGAGTGCGCGGTGTACCGCCGATGGCGGCGTCGAGGGCGCGCTGGGCCTTCCGGGCCTCCGCTCGCGCCGCCTTCGCCTCCCGGGCGGCCTGCTGGTGACGGCGATCGGCTTCCTCCGCGGCGGCGGCGAGGCCGTCGCGTTCCTGCCGGGCGCGGTCCAGTTGGGCCCGCAGGTCCGTGATCCGCTCGTCGAGCGCGCCGAGCCCGGCGCGAGCCCGTGCCCGCGCCGACTCCGCCGTGGCGAGCGCTTCCCCGGTCCGTTCCGCCTCCCGGTGCGTCCGGTCCGCCTCGGCGCGGGCCCGCGCCTGCGCCTGCTCGGCCCGGGTGTCGGTTTCCTTGGCCTCGGCCTCGGCTTCCTTGGCCTCGACCTCGACCTCGGCTTTTCGTCGCTTCCGTGGCGGCCCCGCGCCGGGCACGTCTACGGGTGCCAGTTCGGCGAAGCCCACGACCTGGGGCGGGGCCTTCGCCAGCACACCCCGCGCCCAGGCTTCGGCGGCGTCGGGGTCGGCGAGGACGGTGCGGAGGATCTGCTCGACCTCGCGCTGAACGCCCTCGGAGACCTCCTGCCCCGCGTCGCCGGCCAGACGGCGGGCTTCGGTGGCCATCGCCGCGATCACCACATGCTGCTGGTGCGACAACTTCCGCAGATCCTCCCCCGCCAGGGTCCGGTGCGCCCCGCGCAACTCCCGGCCGAGCTCCAGCAGGCGCCGGGCCTGGTCCGCGTCGGCGCGGGCGAGCAGGTTCACGGCCCACACGGCGAGGGTGGGCTTGCGCAGGGCCGCGATGCGCTTCGCCGTGTCCCGCTCCCCCGCCTTGCGCGCCTCGGCGACGTGCGCGTCCCGGGCTGCCGTGAACTCCTCCGGCCTCAGCCCGTACAGCTCGGTTGCCACCGCGTCGACGTCGACCACAGCTCCACTCTCCCCCACCGGCGAGGTTTCGGCGCGCAGCGGCCGATGGGACGCGCGCACCGGTCGTCACACGTGACAGAGCGAGGCCACCGGAGATATCTTGGCCGCTCCCTCCCCACCCCATACATGGTGGAAACGCCTGAGATCTGCCGGTCCGGGTGGTGCTGGCCGACGATCACTGGAAGGTGGGTCCGACCGTGCAGCCGAGCGAGATCAGCGAGGTCCTGAACCGTCCGCTCAGCCGGGAACTCCTGGCCCGTGACCTGACCCGCCTGGCCTACGTGGCCAAGGACGGCACACCGCGCGCCGTTCCGATCGCGTTCGTCTGGAACGGCACGGAAATCGTCATGTGCACACCGAAGAACGCACCGAAGCTGCCGGCCCTGCGCCACAACCCGGCGGTGGCCCTGACGATCGACACCGAGGTGCACCCGCCGAAGATCCTGCTCATCCGCGGTCGGGCCGAGCTGGACGTCGTCGAGGGCATCCCGGAGGAGTTCCTCCAGTCGAACAGTACGTACGAGATGACGGCCGAGCAGCGGGTCGTGTGGGAGTCCGAGATCCGCTCGCTCTACGACGGCATGGTCCGGATCGTCGTGACCCCCACCTGGGCAAAGCTGATCGACTTCGAGACGACCCTCCCGAGCGCGGTCGAGGAGCTCGTCCGCCAGCGCGATGAGAGCCAGGACGCCTGAAACACCCGCGCCCGGGAGAACTGGCGCTCAGGCCGGATCCGCCGCGACCTGTGTGTTCTGGCAGGCGGTCAGCAGCCAGGGGCCGTCCGCCTCGCGGGTCATCACGTACAGCGGAGCACCCTCGCTGCCGGCGCCGTCGGCCCCGTGGTAGACCTGACGCACCTTCACCGCCGCGACGTCCGGCCGCAGGAACTGGATGTGGACCACCTCGTAGGTGACCTCCCCGTCCCAACTCGCCGCCGGCAACACGGCCCGCGTGAAGGCGGCGATCTCCTCGAACCCGATGAGGACCTTCCCATGTGCCGTCGTCCACAGCGCGTCCGGATGGAACAGAGCCAGGAAACCCTCGGCGTCCTTGGCCCGCTGCGTGCGCTCGACTGTGGCGACGACCTCTTCGATCGCCTTGATGTCCGTTTCGATGTCCGTTTCGATGTCCATTTCGATGTCCGTTTCGATGTCCGTTTCGATGTCCGTTTCGATGTCCATGGGCTTGATCATGCCGCCTCAACCTTACTTGAGGTCAAGCAATATGATCATATTGGCCCCATGACCACGAAGACCCTGTACCTGCTCTGCTCAGCCGCCCCGCCCGTCTTCGACGTCGCCCACGTCGTCGAAGACGCCCAGACCCGCGGCTGGGACGTCTGCCTGGGGCTGACCCCCACCGCCGCACACTGGGTCTCGGAAAGCCTGGACGGACTCGCCGCCCTCACCGGTCATCCGGTGCGCTGGCAGTACAAATTCCCGGGCGAGGCCGACGTATGGCCGGTGGCCGACGCCCTCCTCTTCGCCCCGGCGACCTTCAACACCATCAACGCCTGGGCCCTGGGCCTCACCGACCGCTTCGCCGTCGGCGTCGCTGCCGAGGCCCTCGGCAAGAACACCCCCACGGTCGCCATGCCCTGCACGAACGCCGCGCTCGCCGCCCACCCCCAGTTCGACATCTCGCTGGCCACGTTGCGCGGCGCCGGTGTCGAGCTCCTCTACGGCGACAACGGCTTCGTCCCCGGCCCGGCCGGCCCCGACGTCCCGTCCCACTTCCCGTGGCCGGCCGCCCTGGACTCCGTGGACCGCATCACCGCCACCCGGCTCTAGGCGGTGTCGTGCCGCGGCGGCGGGGCTACTCCCCCGTCGTCCCGTCGATCGCCTCGCGCAGCAGGTCCGCGTGCCCGTTGTGGCGGGCGTACTCCTCGATCATGTGGGTGAGTACGTAGTGCAGTGAGTAGGACTGGTCGCCGAAGTGCCCCGTCACGTCCAGGGATTCGGCGGCTTCCACGATCTCCCGCGACCGTCGGCATGTCTCTTCCCAGATCCGGAACGACCGGGCCGCGTCCGCGTCGTCGACGTGGAACTCCGTCCACTCCCCGGCCTCGTCCTTCGGGAAGTAGCCGCGTACGTCCTCGCCGCCCAGGACGTTGCGGAACCAGCCGCGCTCGACCTCCGCGAGGTGGCGCACCAACCCGAGCAGGCTCAGCCCCGACGGGGACACCGCCTTCATCCGCAGCTGTTCCTCGCTCAGGCCTGCGCACTTCATCATCAGGGTGTCCCGCTGCCGCTGCAGGATGCTGGTCAAGGTGGCGCGTTCGTCGCCCACCAGGACGGGCCGTGTCCTCTGTTCATCGATCACCGGGTGATCATCACAGCCGGACCAGCCCGGTCCTCGACCATTTCACATGCCGGACCCCCCCGGACGTCCGGCCGTCACAGGGACGGCGCCGCTCAGCCGCGTTGCCGTAGCTGCCGCAGGTGCCGGAAGAAGGCTCGTACGTCCCCCACCAACAGGTCGGGGACCTCCATCGCGGGGAAGTGCCCGCCCCTGTCGTACGAGGTCCAGCGCACGATGGTGTCGGTGCGCGCGGCGACGTGCCGCAGCGGGATGAAGTTGTCCCGGGGGAAGTCGGCCAGCGCGGTCGGCGTGTGCGACATCTCGGGCGGCTGCCCGGCGTAGTCGGCGTGCGCCCGCTCGTAGTAGATCCGGGCCGCGCTGCCGGCCGTACCGGTGAGCCAGTACAGCATGACGTTGGTCAGCAGCTGGTCCCGGTCGACCGGGCACCCGGGATCGCTCCACTCGTCGAACTTCTCGGCGATCCAGGCGAGCAACCCGACCGGTGAGTCGGTCAGCGCGTACGCGAGGGTCTGCGGCCGGGTCGCCTGGATGTCGGCGTAGCCCTGCCGATCCCGCGCCCAGGTCCGGTACCGCTCCCACGACGCCAGTGTCCGCTCCCGCTCGGCGGCGGGCAGCGCTGCCAGTTCCTCGGGCCGGGGCTCGGCGGTGGCCCCGCCCCCGGGCAGCAGGTTCAGGTGCACACCGATCACACGGCCCGGCAGGATCCGCCCGAGCTCCCGTGAGATCGCGGCTCCCCAGTCACCGCCCTGCACCCCGTAGGACCCGTACCCCAGCCGCTCCATCAGCACGCCGAACGCCCGCGCGACCCGCTTGAACTCCCAGCCCGCCTCGGTCGTGGGCCCGGAGAGCCCGAAGCCGGGGATGCTCGGCAGGACCAGGTGGAAGGCGTCGGCCGGATCCCCGCCGTGCGCCCGCGGATCGGTCAACGGGCCTGCCACCCGCTGGAATTCGACGAACGATCCCGGCCAGCCGTGGGTCATCAGCAACGGAGTGGCGTCCGGCTCGGGCGAGCGCAGGTGCGCGAAATGCACCCGCGCCCCGTCGATGACCGTGGTGAACTGCGGCCACTCGTTCAGCCGGGCCTCCGCCGCGCGCCAGTCGTAGCCGTCGCGCCAGTACTGGACGAGTTCCCGCACCCGCTCCAGCGGGATCCCGTACGCCCGCCCCACGCCGGGCAGCTCGTCCGGCCAGCGCACCCGGCCCAACCGCTCACGGAGGTCGTCCAGCTGGCCCTGCTCCACGTCGAGCCGGAACCCGCGCAGCCCCTCATCGAGATCACTCATGACCCGCACCCCAGACAGCCCCTTCGCCCCGGAAATCAGTCGGTGTCCGTGGCAGCCAGCACGGCCAGGCGCCGGCCGTCCGGGGCCAGGGCGGCCAGGCCGATGTCCCAGGCCACTTGCTCGAACCACTTCGTGTCGGCGTCGAACCCGTGCCAGACGCAGTCCCGTACGCGTGCTTCGACCTCGCCGGTGGTGGCGCCTTCCGGGCAGCCGGCCAGCTCGGCCAGGGACTGCCAGGCGGCGAGGCGGCCGTAGGCGCCGAAAGAACCGGAGTTGTACGCCCCGCCCGACGACGCCGCGGCGAAGAGCACGGCCCATGCCTGGTCCGGGGGAACGACGGAGACCGACAGAGCCGCCTTCCGGCCCGCTCCGCCCAGGCACTCCAGCCCCAGCGTCAGCAGCGCGTTCGGGACGGATCCGGCGTCCAGCGGGGCCGCGAGATCAAAGACCCGTGCCTCGATGCGACCATTGGACTCCTCGGCCCAGTTCGCCACGGCGCAGGCCATCGCCGTGGCCGCGGCTTCCGTCGTCGTCTCCTCGACCGATGGGACGCGCGCGCCGACGGCCTTCACCGGTGCGCGGCTCTCCGACGGTCCGAACGGCATCGAGTGGCTGCTGCCGCGCGGGCTGTAACGGGGGAGCTCGGGAACGCCTTCCACGTCGGACAGCGTCAGGGGCAGCCGGCCCAACGGGTGGTGCCTCCAGTGCGGTGAGGTGGCCCAGCCGGCGACACCGGGCGTCTCTTCCACGGCGACGCCCCTGAGCACCAGTTCGTGGACCAGGCAGGCCCGAAGCTCCTCGGAAGCGGGTCCGGTGAACGCGGCGGCCAGGTTTTCGGCTTCCTGGCCGGAGGCGAGCAATGAGGCCGTGAGTCGGTCCAGCTTCCTGCTGGTGACCGCCTTCGAGGAGACCAGCCGCAGCGCCTGTGCGGCGTTCTCGGGACCCGGAGTGGTGGTGAGCAGGCGCAGAAGGTGGTCGAAGACGCTCCTGTACTGCCACACCTGCCCGGAGCCGTACGCTCCGGCGAGGGCGATGCCGAGGTCCGCGCAGAAGGCGGGGTCTCCCTGGGCGACACGGCCGTCGGCCACCGCCCACACGTCGGTCACCTTCGTCAGGTCCGGCAACCCGGTCACGATCTTCTGAATCTGATCAGCCACGGCGCCGAGCCTACGCGTCCGGCCACCTCCGCTCCGAAACGCTGTACCCGGGCAACCGCACCCCTCGCGGAGACGGGCTTCAACTCACCTGCCACACCGTGCCGTTACGCAAAAACCCCACAACTCCCCGAACCGCTCGCCCACCCCGCGAAACCAGTACCTGTCGACTGGTTTTCTTTCGGGCGGCCGGACTACATTGGCGACACACCACAGCGAACACCGCTCGACGACAGCGACCTGGGGGCGAGCACGTGACGAGGGTCAGACAGGAGCGGGCCGAGATCACCCGCCAAGCGATACTCGACGGCGCCGCCACGGCCTTCGACCTCTGCGGGTTCGACGGCACCAGCCTCAGCGACGTCGTCAAGTACGCCGGAGTCACCAAGGGCGCCCTGTACTTCCACTTCCCGTCCAAGGAAGCCCTCGCGCGCGCCCTGATGGACGAACACTTCCAGGTCTCCGAACACGTCCCCGCGATCTCGAACCCCGGCCTGCAGACCGTCATCGACCTCACCCACCAGATGGCGCACGGACTGCGCACCAACGTCCGCATCCGCGCCGGCATCCGTCTGGTCATCGAGTTCGGCGCTTTCACCAACCCCGACCCCACGCCGTACGACACCTGGATCGCCACCTGCCGCGACTGCCTGACACCGGCTCAGGAACAGGGCGACATACACTCCACGCTCGACGTCCGAGCCCTGTCCACGCTCCTCGTCGGCGCCTTCACCGGCATCCAGGTCACCTCACACGTCCGCACCCGCCGCGAGGACCTGCACACGCGCGTCACCGACCTGTGGAGCTTCCTCCTCCCCACCATCGTCCCCCCACAGCGCATCACCCGCTTCCACCCCACCGGCACCGCGAGACCCGCCTCACCGCCCCCCACCGACTGACCCACTCAGGACGGCCTCGCACACGCCGTGGCGAACCACGGGGGTGCTCGCCACGGCGTGGCCGAGGCCGCCCTGCCCGCACCTGTCACTTCGAGCTACCGGGCGGACCAGAGGAAGGCCCGGCGTACCCGAGGGCCTCAGAGCGGATTGAGGCGGGGCTTGAGCAGGCAGAACTCATTGCCTTCGGGGTCGGCCAGGACATGCCACTGTTCCTCCCCCGTCTGACCGATGTCGGACGCGGCGGCCTCCGGCGCGCCTGCGCCGGAGACCGTTTCCGTGCTGCGGTGCTGCGGTGCTGCGCTCCGGGGGTTGTCCACGGGTGAACCCTCAGGCGCGGACCGCGGACAGTAGGGCTGCCGTGGAAGCCATGCGGGTCGGGGGTTGCCAGGTCCAGCTGCGTACAGAGGTGAAGCCGGCCGCCAGGACCGTGTGCGCGAGCGCGGGAAGGGCGGTCGGGAGCCACTTCTCGTGGGCGGCGAGGAGGATGCGGCCGCCGGGACACAGGATTCGGTGGAGTTCGGTGAGGCCGGCGGGTACGTCCGGCCAGAGGCGCAGGTTGTTGACGGAGATCACGACGTCGACGGACTGGTCGGGGCGGCCCGTGCGCGCCGCGGTGCCGACCGTGAGGCGGAGCCGGTCCCGGGCGAGGGCGGACGCGCAGCGGCGGCGGGCCATGGCGAGCATGGCGTCGGAGGGGTAGACGCCGATCACGTGGGCCGAGCGGCGGGCCGCGGCCTCGAGCCCGACTCCGGAGCCGGGCCCGACGAACAGGACGACGTCCTGTTCGATGGGCCGGGCGAGGGCGACGGCATGCCGCTCGGTGGCGGCGTTGCCGTGTGCCATGAGCCGGCCGCCGAGCCGGCCGAGCAGGCCGCTGGGCTGACCGAACCCCTTGGTCAGCAGGCCCTGAGTGATGCTCTCCACGTCGCCATGGAAGCACGGGGAGGGCGATCAGCCGTGTCGAGGCACGCCCGACGGCCCCGGTCGGCGGTCATTCCGGAACTGCCTGGCGCGGGGGATGCGTACCGGAGGCGAACGCGAGGATGTCGGCGGCTGCCTCGCCCAGGGTCGCGTAGTGCCGGTGTACGCCGTCCACCGGCCCGGGCGTGTTGACCCCCCACACCGTCATGCCGGCGTGCAGCCCGGACAGCACGCCGGTGGGGGCGTCCTCGATGACGAGGCAGTCCCGCGGCTCTGCGCCCAGCCTTCGAGCGGCCAGCAGGTACGGGACCGGTGAGGGCTTGCCTTCGCTCACGCAGGCGGCGTCCACGACGACCTCCGGAACCGGCAGCCCGGTCCGGGCGAAGCGTCCCAGCACCCGGTGTTCGTAGTTCGACGTCACCAGCGCCCATCCGCCGGCGGGGAGTGCCTTCAGCAGTTCCGCCGCACCCTCGAACGCCCCGTACGCCCCCGTCCGCACGTCCTCGTCCTCCAACTCGTGCAGCAGGTCAAGGCACCCCTGCGGATCGCGCCCGGGAGCCACCTGCGGGAAGGTCTCCATCGGCCGCGTCCGCAGCGCCACCCGGTGGACCTCGTCGGGATCCAGGCCGTACCGCCGCGCCCACACTCCCCACATCCTGCGCTGATTGTCCACGGCATCGATGAGCGTGCCATCGACGTCGAACAGGACGAACTTCTCGGCACCGACCCCACCTGAATGTCCGATCACACGCTGATCATGTCAGCAGCCCGTTTCACCGGCGCCGCGCGATCCACCCGGCCCGGGCAACTCCGAGGCTTACGGGCGTTTCGGCGTGCCCGACCCGCCCGCGTGGGCGACCGTGGACCCAGCTCGGCACTCACGACCGGACACCCCCGAGGAGACACCCATGGACTGGACGCTCGAAGTGGTCCCCGTCCCCGTCACCGACATGGATCGCGCGAAGGCCTTCTATGCCGAAAAGATCGGTTTCAAGGTCGACCTCGACGACGAAGTCGCGCCCGGCGTGCGCATCATCCAGATGACGCCGCCAGGCTCCCGCTGCTCCATCGCCATGCTCCAGGGCATGCCGGCAGCGCCCGGCACCCGAACGATGGCGCCCGGCACACTCCACGGCCTTCAGCTGTGCGTCGTCGACATCGAAGCGGCCCACAGGAACCTGACGGACCGGGGGGTGGACGTGTCCCCCGTCCGCCACGTCGGCGCGACGGGCTGGGAGGAAGGCAAAGGCGGGACCTGGAACTCCTTCCTCACCTTCAACGACCCCGACGGGAACGGCTGGGTGGTCCAGGAAGCCCCCTCGGAGCTCGCCGAACGCTGAGACCCGCCTCCCCCGCCCTGCCGGGCTCGGCCCCGCAGGTGCGGGGAGCGGCTTCGAAACATGATCACGGACCGATGGGATCACTTCGGCGCGACCGCGCCCGAGTCCGGCGACTGCTGGAGTCCGGAGGTGTCGACCGCCTCGAAGTCCGATCCCTTGAAGCCCTTCAAGGCGTCGAGCTGCGCATTGTCCCAACCGGCGTTCTCCTCACCGGTGATGTACCAGGCAGAGCCGTTGTCCGCCACGATGGCCCCGTACTTCTTGAGTGCGTCGGCCACAGCCTTGGCCTGCGGGGCCAGGTGCGAGGTGTCCACCGAACTCTTCAGCCGCAGCCGCAGCCCCATGGGGGGCAGCGACGTGTCCGCCGCGGCGCCCGCCTGGTGCCGTGCGGGCCATATGTAGCTCTGGTCCGAGCGCGGCACGGTGATGCGGATCGCGTGGTCGATCCGCCCCGCCGCCGCCTCGTCGTAGCGCACGAGCCCGGGGAGGATGGCGAGGCCGGCGGCATCGGCCGAGGTCCACCCGTCGGGCCGCAGCTCGTGGGACCGCAGGTCGAAGACCGCGCCCGACCCGGCATGCCAGGCGTCGTCGCCCTGCTGCCGCGCGTTCCAGAGTTCGTAGGACTTGCACAGGGCGCGGTCCCAGACGACCACGTGGCGGTCCCCACTGCTCGCCGGACCGTTCTCGATCTTGGCGTTCGGCGGGATCCGGTACCCGGAGGTATCGCTTTCCTCGGCGATGTCCAGGGTCACCTTCGTTTCCGGCAGGTGCGTGTCCGAGACGGTGACGGGGATGCCGAAGGGCTCGCCTTCCGTGAGCCCCGACCCGAAGTCCGGGTGCAGGGACTCGGCGGAACCGATCGAGGAGACGTACTGGGCGGAGCCCGGGTGCACGGGCAGCCGGTCCACGGGTGCGCGCCAGAAGCTGTCCGCCAGTGAGGTCTCGCAGGAACCGTCGTCCGGGGCGGCAGCCGTGGCGGTATACCCGGGCATCAGAGACGCGGCGGCCATCGCCGCCATCGCGGCCACAGTGGCGAGCGCGGGGATTCCGTTGGCCGAGCGCAACTCTGCCAGGCGCTTCATGGCATCGACCGTCCTTGGTGGTCGTGCACGGACGCACGGACCGGGGGAGCCTCTCCCAGCGTAGACACGTTCCCGCCCCGGCGCAGTCCTCCACGTGCGCACTTCCTGCGCCACACAGAGAACCGGACGGGATTACTGCATCACGCAGAACGGTCAGCTCAGCGGCCGGAGCTCGCCCACCCTCGGGGCGGCATCGCGTCGACCCGGGGCAGTGCGCGGGGCACCGGCAGGGCACGGGGGTCCGGGCCCTCGGCGGGACGGTTGTCGGCGGCCGGGTCCGATGCGCGCGGCGCGGTGGTGCCGCAGAGGGACCGGTCCCTGTAGTCGATCAAGGCGGCGTCGGCCGGGTGCGGGAGGAGGACCGTGCCGTCCTCGCTGAGGCGCTGGTACTTCATCAGGTTGTACCCGATGGCGAACTGCCGTGCGCCGTCCGGACTGGACAGGGCCCACGTGCCGGCGCCCCAGACGGCCCCGTCATGACCCCAGGCGGGCCCGCAGGGCGTGTCCAGGGAGTAGATGCCGAGGCCGTAGCGCAGGGCGACGGCTCCCGTTTCGTCCTTGACGTCGATCGTGGTGCGCATCTCGTCCAGCTGGCGGCGCGGCAGCAGGTTGCCGCTCAGCAGGGCGCGGTAGAACGTGTTGAGGTCCTGCGGGGTGGAGACGAGGGCTCCCGCGGTGCCGGCCCAGGTCATGTTGTAGGCGCTGTAGTCGCGGGGCGGGTCGATGAGCCCGAAAAAGTTCTCGTACATGCGCGCATGGGGGCCGCGGATGTACGGGTCGGCGCCCGGGAAATAGGTGTCGCGCAACCCCGTCGGCCGGATGACGTCCTGGGTGATCAGCCGCTCCGGGTCCTGTCCGGTCACCTTGCGGAGCACCTCGCCCAGCAGCACGTAGTTGGTGTTGGCGTAGGCCCAGCCGGTACCGGGTTCGAACAGCTGTGGCCGGCCCACCCCGTACCCGATCAGCTCGGCGGGTCGCACCGTGCGGAACCGGTGGTCGTCCAGGCTGCCGGTGGTGCCCGTCTGGAGCGAGGGGAAGGCGCCCCCTATGTAGTCGTCGATTCCGCTGGTGTGGTTGAGGAGCATGCGGACGGTCACCTTGCGGCCGCGCTCGCCGGGCAGGAGTTCGGGCACGTAGTCGCCGACCGGCCGGTCCAGGCCCACCCGGCCCTTCGCCGACTGCTGCAGTACGGCGACCGCGGTGAAGGTCTTGGTGACGCTGCCGACGCGGTGCCGGAGGTCGGGGCGGGCCGCTAACCCGGCGGAGACGTCCGCGAGTCCGGCGGCTCCGTCGAAGCGGGCGCGGCCGTCACGGACCGCGGAGTAGACGCCGTAGATGCCCGCCTCGTGGATCGCCTCCAGCCTCCTCTGCAGCTGGGCGCGGTCGGGATGCCGTCCCGCCACCGCCGCATGCGCGGCCGGGGGCCCCTCGCCCGCGGCGTTGGCGGCCGGCGCGAGGCCCGCCAGCAGGGCCATGGCGACGGCGGCGACGGAGGCGATGCGGCGCGGTCGCGGCACGGGGGCCGAGGCGTGGCGGTGGGCAGGGCTGGTGTCAGGACTGGTGTGGGGCACGGCAGCTCCTCGTCGGTGGCCCGGTGGGCCCGGCGGCCCGGTGGAGCCCGGCGGTCCGGGGACACCTCGATTCTTCGCCCCGTACCCGACGCGCTGCCTCCTCCGCCAGGACGAACCAGGCATCAACCTTCGGATGCAGAGGCACCTTGACAACCCATTACATTTGTCACAGCCGCCGACGACACCGTCAGCCGCGCGGTCCCTCGCCCGTCGAGCGCCCGATCGCCCGATCGCCCGGGTACGGGAGACTTCGCCGATGAGCGCGCCGGTACCACGGTGGTGCCCGACGGCCCGCCGCCGCAGGACCGCCGCCGAACAACGGGAGGGCAGGGGCGTACGGCTTCAGAGGCGCCGGGAGCGACGAGCCTGAGTTGACCCACAATCAGGGCCCGTGGGCTCACTGCTCGCCCAGCACCATCCACTTGCCCGGCTCTCCCAGCGGTTCGAATCCCACCTCCGCGTATACCCCGTGGGCGTCCGCGGTGGCCAGCAGGATCCGGCGCAGTCCGTGCGGGGCGAGGTGGTCCTTCACGGCGCCGACCAGGGCGGTGCCCAGGCCCTTGCCGCGGACAGTGGGAGCGATGTAGACGTCGCAGAGCCAGGCGAAGGTGGCCTGGTCGGTGACCACACGGGCGTAGCCGACCTGCGCACCGGAGGCGCTGTCGTAGACGCCGAAGTTCAGGGACTCGGCAATGGCCAGGTCCTGCTTCTCGCGGGGCCGGCCGAGGGCCCAGTACGCGTCCTGCGACAGCCACTGGTGTATCAGTGCGCGGTCGAGGCGCTCGGGGGCGGTGGAGATGTCATAACCGGGCGGAAGGGCATCACTGTTCATGCCCGCATCCAAGCAGGCGGGCCGGACGCGGGCCAATGAATCGCCGGACGTCGGCGGGTGATCCGTGCGGCGTGTCCGCCGGTGGACGGCAGGGGCGGCCCGGTCCCGCTGCCTACCGTGACCCCATGAACGCACGCACAGCGCCGCCTTCCTCCGGTTACGGGATCCGGTGCCCGCGGCCGGCCGAAGCGCGCGCCGTCGCCGCGCTCCTGGCCCGCGCCTTCGCCGACGACCCGGTCATGACGTGGATGGTCCCCGGCCCCGCCGGCCGGGAGCCCAGGATCGCCGCCTACTTCAAGCTGGTCCGGCGCCAGCAGCGGCCGCGGGCCGGCGGTGTCCGGCTGGCCGCGACCAGCGGCGGCCGGCTCCTGGCCGCCGCGCTCTGGTCGGGGCCCGGCCGCTGGAAGGCCTCCGCGGTACAGGAACTGGCGGCCTTGCCGCACTACGCGCGCGTCTTCGGTGCCCGGGGGCTGCCCCGGGCCGCGGACGTCCAGAACGCCCTGCACGAGGTGCACCCGGACACCCCCCACTGGTACCTGTCGACCCTGGGAACCGACCCCGCGATGCAGGGTGCGGGCGTCGGTACGGCCCTGGTGCGGGAACAGCTGGCCCACTGCGACCGGCTGGGGCAGTGCGCCTATCTGGAGTCCAGCAAGGCCTCGAACGTCCCCTTCTACGAGCGGTTCGGCTTCCGCGTCACGCGCGAGCTCAGGCTGCCGGACGGCGGGCCGGTTCTCTGGACGATGTGGCGCGAGCCCGACCCCGGAACCGACCCCGGCACCGGCCCCGGCACCGGTCCGGTGACCGCCGGTCCCACCAGCCCGCCGCGGCGGTGAGGGGCGTCAGGCGGTGGGCGCCGGGGCCTCGACCGGCTCCCAGGCGTAGCCGTCCGGGTCGGTGAAGGACCCGGCACCGCTGCCGAGGACGAGACGGTGCGATCCGGTGCCGTCGGCGGGGACGCCGACGTCCTTGGCGAGGGCGCGGCGCCCGTAGAGTGCCAGCTTGACGGGACCCGGCCCGGCGGCGAACTCGACGTACTTGCTGCCGAAGCTCTTGGCCACCACGAGGCCCTGACCGACGTAGAACTGCCTGGTCGCGGTCACGTCCGTGGCTCCGAGCAGGAGGACGAGCTCCTCGATCTCCCGGGTGGCGGGGCCGGAGTCCTTCTTCGCCGAGCTCGCGACCTTCAGGATCGTCCCGTCCGGGGCCCGTACGACGCCGCCGTAACCCCAGAACGACTTGGCGGCGGGCTTCAGCGTCGTCGCGCCGGCTTCGAGGGCGGCGTCGACGAAGGCCCTGACGTCGGCCGGCTGGGACACCGTGAGCGCCAGCGCGAAACCGCGGAAGCCGGCCGTCGGCGCGTCCGAGGCACGCAGGCGCACCTGCGTGCCCAGACCGAAGGCGGTGTAGAAGCGGTCGGCGGCGGTGAGGTCGGCCACCTCGAAGGTGACGGATGCGAGAGAAGTCATGCCCCTCACGCTAGGCGCCGCTCCCCCGCCGGTGCTTCTCGAATCCTGACCGATCCGGTCAGGTGTGCAGGCGGCTGTTGCAGCCTTCCTGGTCTCCGGCGCTCTCGTCGTTGAACCAGTAGTCACCGGCCGCCAGGTACCGGAAGCAGTGCGTGCTCTCGTTGGGCAGCTCGACGGTGACGGCGCGCTTGCCGTCCTTGCGCGGCCGCAGGGTGTGGACCCCGGGCTGCCAGTTGTTGAAGTCGCCCACCACACTCACCGTCCCGGCCGGACTGTCCGCGGGGAGGACGAACGTCACCTGGGTACGGTCCTTGCGCAGCTTGCGCTCCAGCATCGGGGGCTCCTAACGGCACGCGGGTCGGATCCCCACCATCCTGGGCAATGGAGCCGCCGCGCGCATGCCGACGCCGCCGCCGGCCCCACCGGCATCACCCTTACGCCACCATCCGTAGCCGGAAGCACGCGGACCGCTCCTGCCCGGGTCCGCGCGCCGAACGGCCGCGTACGGCCCTGCGGGCGGTTCGTCGGCGCGAACCGCGACTCCTGCGGGATTAGGCTCGGAGGAAGCCGAGAAGGAGATGTGGCATGTGTCGCTGGCTCGCGTACCTGGGTTCGCCGATGCTGCTCGATGCCGTGCTCTACCGGCCGGAGCACTCGCTGATCAACCAGAGCCTCCGCTCGCGCGAGGGCGTCGAATCGACCAACGGGGACGGTTTCGGCATCGGCTGGTACAGCGGGAACGACGACGGCACTCCGGCGGTGTTCCGCGACATAGGACCCGCGTGGAACAACCGCAACCTGCGCGAGCTCGCCGCCCATGTGCGTTCCAGCCTCTTCTTCGCCCACGTCCGTGCCTCGACGGGCTCGGCGATCCAGCAGACGAACTGCCATCCGTTCCGTCATGGTCGCTGGCTGTGGATGCACAACGGGGCGGTCACGGACTTCCACCGGCTGCAGCGCGACCTCTGCATGGCGGTCGACCCCGCGCTGTTCCCGTCCATCGAGGGCTCCACGGACTCCGAGGTGATGTTCTACCTCGCGGTCACCTTCGGCCTCGACCAGGACGTCCCGGGCGCGGTGGCCCGGATGGCGGGTCTCGTCGAGGATCTCGGACGGCAGCACGGGGTGCCGAATCCGCTGCAGATGACGATCGCGGTGAGTGACGGCGAGCAGGTCTGGGCGTTCAGGTATTCGAGTCAGGGCTGCTCCCGGTCGCTGTACTACAGCAGCCGGGCCGACACCGTACGACACCTCTATCCGGAACTGGACTACCTCCGCGAGGTCTCCGACGAGACGCGGATCGTGGTGTCGGAGCCCCTGGGCAACCTGCCCGGTCTCTGGAACGAGCTCCCCGAGGCCAGCTATTCGGTGCTCCCCTCCGACCGGCACACGGACTACTTTCCGTTCAGCCCGAAAGCCCCGTGACCGTGGACTCCCGCGCGCAGACGCCGAAACTGACCATGGGAGTCGAGGAGGAGTTCATCCTCGTCGACCGCCGCAGCCGCGCCCCGGTGGGCCGCGGACCGCTCGTCATCGCGGAGGCGGCGCACAGGCTGGGCGCACTGGTCCAGCCGGAGTTCTTCACCGCGCAGGTCGAGGTGTGCACCAGACCGACGTCGAGCACGGCAGCGCTCGCCGCCGACCTGGCCAGACTGCGCCGCGAGCTCGGGCGGGCCGCGGCGGGCGAGCAATGCCTGCTCCTCGCCTCCGGAACCCCCGTGATCCCTCCGGAGCGTCCGCTGACCATCACACCCGACGAGCGCTACCAGCGGATGGCCACCCGCTTCGCGTCGGTCATCGGGGCCCGTGACCAGGTGGTGTGCGGCTGCCACGTGCACATCGGCGTGGAGGACCGGGCCCAGGCCCTGGAGTTCTCGAACCGGATCCGCCCCTGGCTGCCGGTCCTGCAGGCGCTCGCCGCCAACTCCCCCTTCGACCGCGGCCGGGACACCGGCTACGCGAGCTGGCGGGCGGTCGCCCACGGCCGCTGGCCCACCGTGGGGCCCTCCCCCGTCCTGGACGAAGGGGCCTACGAGCGCATCGCCGACGACCTCGTACGGTGTGGCGCCCTCCTGGACCGACGGATGATCTACTGGTACGCACGGCCCTCCGAGCACGTGCCGACGCTCGAGATCCGAGTCGCCGACGTGAACGCGGACCTGGACACCGTCATCCTGCTGGCCGCACTCGTGCGGGGGCTCGCCGCCACCGTGCTGCCGGAGATCGACGAAGGCCGACCGCCCCCGTACGTCGAGGGGGGAAGGCTACGGGAGGCACACCGGCTCGCCGCCCTGCACGGCCTGGACGGTGACGGACTGGATCCGTGCGGCGGGGGGCGCCTTCCGGCCTGGGATCTGGTCGACCGGCTGCGCGAGCGGGCCGCACCCGGACTCGGCGCCTCGGGCGACCTGCTCCTCGTCGACACCCTGCTCGACCACCTGCGCGCCACGGGCGGCGGCGCGGCCGCACAGCGCGCCGCCCACCGGCGCCACGGGAGGCTGAGCGACGTGGTGGACGCCCTCGCGCGGGAAGTCCTACCGTGGGAAGGGCAGCAGCTGGAGCGGCCATGCCCACGACCAGACCCGAGGGACCCGAGCAGCCGTCGCTAGCCGGCCGGATCGGCAGCACCATCCGCCGGGTGCGGGCCGGGCGCCGCTGGGGCAACGTTCGGGACCTGCAACTGTGGCAACGCGCGCTCGGGTTCGCCGCGCTCGGGTTCCTGACGCTGGTCCCCCTGCTGATCGTCGTGTCCGCGCGGACGCCACCGGAGCCGGCGGACAGGGGTTCGCTCAATGGCTCGGTGACGGGCTCGGCGTGTCCGCACCTGTCCGCGATCTCCCCGCCGTGGCGCGACTCCCCCGCCCGCGGCTTCGTCACGGTGGCGATCGGCACCACCCTGTTCTTCTGGTGGTCCCAGCGACTGCTGCTCGCCAGCCGCATCCCCTGGTCCGCCCTGCTCCCCGGAGCGGTGGCCACCATGCTCGGGCTCTTCGGGCTCCGGGTCTTCTCCCGCCTGGTCTTCTCACCGCTGATCGCGTCCAGCGCCGTCACGTACGGGCCCTTCGGCACCGTCCTCGTCATCCAGTCCTGGCTCGTCGGCGTCGGTGTCGTCGTGTTCGGCGGTGCGCTCCTCGGCCGGCTGTTCCACGACGGACTGGCGCGCCCCGCGAACCCTCCGGATCAGGGTCGCTGAGGCGCGCCGGGGCGGGGTGTCCGCGCGTCACTCGGTCGCGGGCGCGTGCGTCCAACTCGTACACAGGGCCCAGATGATGAACACGTCGATCGCGATGATGATGACGGACCACCAGGGCTGGTACGGCAGCCACATGAAGTTGGCGAGGACGCTGAGGCTGGCGAGTGCGATGCCCGCGCCCCTGGCCACGTTCGAGCCGGCGATCAGGCCCACTCCGGTGAGCACGGCGATGATGCCGATGACGAGATGGATCCAGCCCCATGCCGTCAGGTCGAATTCGAAGACGTAGTTGCCGATGCGCGAGTAGACGTCGTCCTTGGAGATGGCCGCGATGCCCTGGAAGATCGCGAGGCATCCGGTCACGATGAGGAGCACCGCTGCGAACAGCGTGCCCATGCTCCCCGCACCGTCGTCCTGGCTGCCGGGGAACAGTGGTGCGTTACCCGGCGCGGGGCCGGTGTTCCAGTTCCCCCCGGTCGGTGTCGGCTGACCCATGGAATTCACCTCACAGATGGCGGTACGGCGCCGGACCGTCCTGCTCCGGCTCGGCCGGGTCACAGGCATCGGCACCCACATCGCAGTGTCGTCCGGCGCGGGAGTGCTTGTGATCACCCGAAGCGGGTGGTCTTGGCTCCGCCGGGAGCGCCTGTGGTGTCAGGCGGGCAGCCGGCGCATTTCGAGCACCCGCAGGCCCAGGGACTGGAAGCGCGTGAGCAGGCCGTACAGGTGGGCCTCGTCGCTCACGCTGCCGTGCAGGAGCGTCTGCTCCCGGACGGGGATCCGGTCGAGCTCGGGGAAATTCGCGGCGAGGGTGTCCGGCACGACGCCCGAGATGCGGAATTCGTAGCGCATGAGAGCACTCACTCCTCTGGGGACGGAACGGGACGGAACGGGACGGCACGGGACGCGGGCCGGGGAACGGAACCGGCGCGCTGCCCGCTCCTGGCCTTCGTCGTCCTCATCGTCGGTCCTCGCCCGGCGGCTCGGCATCGCCCGGTACGGGCGAGAAGGCCGCACCTGCGACCCGCGGGACGGCTCACAGCATCCCGAGGTCCTGTGCCCGGTGGACGGCCTCGCTGCGCCGGGTGACGGAGAGCTTGCGGTAGATGCTCTTCAGGTGGGTCTTCACCGTGTTGGGCGACAGGTACAGCTCGGCCGCGATCTCCTCGGTGGACAGCAGCTCCGCGGCCTTGCGCAGCACCTCGGTCTCCCGCTCGCTCAGCGGCTCCACGACGGGTGGCTGCCGCCCGCCGGCCGTCGACGCGGGGGCACGGACCGGGGTGCGGGAGGGCAGCCAGCCGTGCAGCCGTGCCAGTTGCGGGTCCCGGCTCAGGATCCGGCGCACCCAGGGGCCGCTCTCCGTGAACATCCGGCGCAGTTCCTCCGGCCGGGCGAGCCCCAGCGCCTCCCCCAGCCGCCGGCGGGCCTCTTCCGGGTCGCCGTCCGCGGCGGCGATCTGCGCCTGGAGCAGGCGCGCCCGTGCCCGTACGGCCACGGGCGCGCCGTCGTCCTCCGGCAGGCCCGCCAGCGCCTGCGCCGCGTGCTCGCCGCGGCCGGCCGCCAGCAGGGCGCGGGCCCGGGCCACCAGGTGCGCCGGGCGCACTCCGTCCCCGGCCTCCACCGCGTCCAGGACCCGCAGGGCGGCGGCCGCGTCACCGCGCACCAGGTGGGCGCCCGACTCGGCCACGGCCAGCTCGGCCACCGCCCAGGCGTGGGGCCGTACCGGAGCCCCGGCCGTCCGCAGCGCGCGGAGGGCGGCGAGCGCGGCCTCGCCGTCGCCCTCGGCCGCCGCGATCCCGGCGCGGATGACGGCTGCCGCCACGGCGGCCACGGGCTCCGGACGGGTCCCCGCCTCCGCGGTCGCAAGGTCGAGGTGGCGCCGGGCGGCCGCCAGGTCGTCCTGCTCCAGGGCGACGCCCGCGAGGGCGAGGTGGCCGACACCGGTCCGGCGCTCGGCCGGCAGCACGCACTGCTCGGCCACGGCGAGGGAGGCGCGGGCACGTGCGGCCGCCTGCCGCAGCCGGCCGCGCCTCAGCTCGGTCAGGGCCAGTGAGCCGAGCGCGTCACAGAGCGGGTACTCCGTACGGGGATCCCCGCACGCGTCGACGGCGGACGTGAGGGCGGAAGCGGCGCGGTCGAGGTGCCCGGCGCCGAGCTCGGCGGCGCCGAGGGCCGTCGGCACCAGGGCGCGGATCTCGGGGCGCTCGGCGAGCAGGTGCGGCGGCAGCTCGGGGAGCAGCCGGCCGAAGTCGGCCGCCGCACGTTCGGTGGCCGTCAGGTCGTCCGCCAGTCGCCCCGCGAGTACGCCGAGGAAGGCGCGGCCGAGCCTGGCCGCCGGGCCGGAGTCCGGGCCCAGGTGCGTGTCCGCCCGTCGCAGCCCGGCCTCGCATCCGGGGAGGTCCCGTTCGGCCAGCCGGCAGGCCGCCCCGACCAGTGCGGGAGCCGCGCCCGTCTGATCGGCCGGCATGCCGGCGAACGCCCGGCCCAGCCGATCCGCGTCCAGGCCGGTGAAGAGCCGGCCGATCGCCAGGCTGTCGACCAGTTGCGCCGCCGCGAACGGCCAGTCACCGGCCGCGGCGCCCTGGAGAACGGCTTCCGTGAGCCGGCCCGTCCGGGCCAGCCAGCGCGCCGCCCGCCCGTGCAGCCGGGGCTCCAGGCCGGGACGGCGCTGCCGGAGGTGCGCGCGCAGGACCTCGGCGAACAGCGGATGCAGCCGGTACCAGGCCGAGGCGTCGATCCGTTCGAGGAAGGCGTTGTCGCGGGCCAGTCCGGCGAGGGTCCGGGCGGCGTCGTCGCGGCCGGTCAGCTCGTCCGCGAGGTCCGGGTGGACGCGGTCCGTGACACAGACCCGCAGCAGCAGGTCCTGCGTGGGCGGTGGCTGGGCGTCGAGCACTTCCTTGAGCAGGTAGTCGGCGATGATCGTGCGGTCGGCGGCGAACTGGCGGAGGAACGTTTCGGGGTCGGCGCTGTGCTGCATCGCCAGGGCGCACAGGCGTATCCCGGCCGCCCACCCCTCGGTCCGCTCCACCAGCAGCCGGATCCCCTCCTGCGAGACCTCCAGCCGGTGCTCGGCCAGCAGCGCCTCGGCATCCTCGGGGGTGAACCTCAGGTCCGCCTGGCGGATCTCGGTGATCTCACCGGCCGCCCGGTAGCGGTGCAGCGGCAGGAGCGAGTCCGTGCGGCTGGTGAGCACGATGCGCAGGCCGCCGGCCGCGTGCCGGAGCACGAAGTCCAGTCCCTCCGTCATCGCCGCCGGGGGCTGCGCCGTGTCGAACTGGTCGAGCACGAGGACCGCGGGCTGCGCCGACGCGGCGAGCCCCTCCGCCAGACGTACCAGGAACGACCGGGTCACTCCTTCGGCCCTCGTGGGCCGGCCCACTCCGGCGGGCAGTGCCACCCCGCCCCGGCGGAGGGCCTCCAGGACGTACGCCCAGAGGGCGCCGGGGGCGTCGCCCGGCTCGACGGTCAGCCACACGGGGGGACGCGGCGCGAGCCCGCCGGCCGCCCAGTGGGCGGCGAGCACCGTCTTGCCCGAACCGGCCGGACCGTTGACCAGGGTGAGCGGCCCCTGTACCCCGGCCGTCATGCGCTTCAGCAGCTCGGGCCGGTGCACGAGGAGCCGCGGTACGGCCGGAACGGCGAAGCGCGCCGTGAGCATCGGGTCCCCGGACGGTGCCGGGCTCCCGGACGGCGGCGGACGCACGGGGGAATCGGGCCCTGCGGGGTTCTCCATGCGGTCACCGGTGTCGTCGTCGGCTCGGGTCGGTTCGGGTCGGGGTCGGCGGGGCGCGGATCGGGTCGGGGCGGCGGGGCGCGGACCGTGGCCCGCCCGCGCTCCCCCACTCAAACCGTGATCCCTGGTGATCACCAGTCGTGTCACCCGATCCGGGTGCGTCCCGTTCGGCGCAGGCTGCGGCCGTGCTCACCCCGCCCCGGCCGGTGACAGGGCAGCCTGGGGACGGAGGTCCGCCCGGGAGCCCTTCGCACGTCGACCGGGCGGCCCTCCTCCGACACCGTCAGCGGTACGGCGGCGTCGTCGCTCCATACCGAGGTGTTGGTGGCCAGGATCCGGCTGATACGGCGGAGCAGGTCGGTGGCCTTGCGTAGCCGCTTGTCGTAGCCGGGTTGCTGCGGCAGGTACGGGAAGAGGTGCCGCAGGTGGACCCGGGCATGCCGGAGCCACCTGGACTCGGAGCTGAAACCGAGCATGGCCTGCATCATCGCCAGGGTGACCGGCTCGGCATCGGTGAGCTGCGGCGCGATTCCCACGGCTGGCCGCCACGGCGCCAAGTCCGGACGCTCCTTCAGCAGATCATCGGTTGCCGCATAGAGTGCTGTCGCGAGGGTGTCCAAGTTGTTCGTCACACAACGATCTTGGACGTCCTCGTTGTCGTCTCAGCGTGACCAAGCGCCACGCAACCGGCCGCTTGAGCGTCTTCTGGCATCTCACTTGATCGCGACGAAAATCCCGCCGGTAGAGTCGCCTTGAGGACGGTGTCACCTGGGGGGGACTGATGACAGCAGCGGACGCAGTGCCCATAGTCTTCGTTCACGGGACGCGCTTCAGCGCGGGACAGTGGAGCATGCAGCTTGCCGCGCTCCGGGAAGAGTTCCCGGTAGTCGCCATTGACCTGCCCGGCCATGGGAAGCGCTCGGCTCAGCCCTGGAGCCTGAGCACCGCGACGGAGATCATCGCTTCCGCGGTGGACTCGCTCGATCGCGGGCCGGCTCTGGTCGTTGGGCACTCGCTCGGCGGATATGCCTCGCTGGAGTTCGCGCGGCGCTGTCCGGAACACCTGCGCGGGATGGTCCTCGCGGGCGCGAGTGCTTCCACCCGCGGGCTCCGGGCAACGCCCTATCGGTGGGTCGCCAGGCTGGTCCCTCGTATGCCGGCGGATCGCCTGGCCCAGTGGAACGACCGGTTGCTGCGGCGGCTCTACCCACAGGAAGTGGTGGAGGCGACCATCCGTTCCGGCTACGCCTTCCATACCTTGCCAGCAGCCTGGGGCGAAGTACTCGGACGTTTCGACGCGGATGCGATGCGTTGTGTGAAGGTTCCGGTCCTCATCCTGAACGGCGAGAAGGACGCCGTCTTCCGCGCCGGGGAGGCGGACTTCGCCCGCGTGCATCCGCACGCTCGCGTCGAGTTGATCCCGCGGGCACGACACCTCGCGAACTTCGACGACCCAGATGCCTTCACTGATGCCGTCCGCCGCTTCGCCCGCCAGCTCTCTGCCGTCAGCTGAGCGCACCACAGCGGGATCACCCGGCCCGCTGAACACCATGACAGCGACCGCGCACGCAGCTGTGATGCTCAGTCACACGACACCCCTTGGAATGGATCATCCAGGGTATGGAGCCGGCGATCTGCGGCTGCGCCGTGTGGGCGCGAGTGACCGGAAGCGATGCCGCAGGCAGGCAACGGGGCCCGAGGACCCCGGCTGCGTGCCCGCCGGGACGGTGTGTCAGACCATGGCGAGCCGGTCCACCAGCAGTTCCACCCTCCGCTCGGCGTCTCCAGGCGGCAGCCGTCCCGCCCGGGTCAGGGTGGCCAGCCCGTGTAGGGCCGCCCAGAACACCTCGGTGAACAGTCCCGGGTGGACGCCGTCGCCGGCGACCTCGCCGAGAGTCTCCAGCAGGGCGGCGAAGGCGTCCTTCAGCGGCTCCGGGGTGTCCTCGCTCGCGAACGCCAGACCGCCGTCGAGCTGGAACATGGCGTCGTAGACCGCCGGGTTGCGCTCGGCGAAGTCGAGGTAAGCGCGGGCGAGAGCGGTGACCCGGGTGCGGAGGCCGTCTGCGGCGGAGGCCGTGGCCCGCAGCTCCGCGGCCATCTCGGCGGCGCCCTCCAAGGCGACGGCGCCGATGATCTCGCGCTTGCCGCGGAAGTGGCTGTAGAGGACGGGCTGGCTGTACTCGATGCGCTCGGCGAGCCGGCGGGTGGTGACCGCGTCCCACCCCTGCTGCTCGGCGATTTCGCGGGCTGTGGCCACGATGAGGCGCTCGCGCTCCGCCCGTTCGCGCTGCTTGCGTTCCTGTACCGACATGATTCGATCCTAGCATCGCTAGACAAGCGAGCGACAGCAGCGCTAGCGTTGCCCCATCAGCTAGCAGCGCTAGACATTTGAGGGGTCATCATGCTCAACGCACTCGAGGTGTTCACCACCGTGGTCGTCGGCGTGATGGTGGGGGTGGAGTTCTCCGTCGCCTTCGTCATCAACCCGATCCTCAACGCCCTCCCCGAGGACAGTGGCCAACTCGGCCGCGCCCACGGGGGCCGGATGCTCGGCGCCGTGATGCCGGTCTGGTACATCGGCTCGCTCGTCCTCGTCGCGGTATGGGCCATCGCCGGATGGCACCGCCCCGGCGCCGGCCTCGTCGCCACCGCCGGCGCGCTGCTGATCCTCAGCGTGATCATGTCGCTCCTGCTGCTCGTCCCGATCAACAACCAGAGCAAGACGTGGACCCCCGAGAACCGGCCCGCCGACTGGAAGCAGCAGATGAACCGCTGGGACCGCTTCCACTACGTCCGCGTCGCCGTCATCATCGTTGCCTTCGCCCTGCTGGCCGCCGCCCTCATCTGACCCCGCGGACAGGCACCGCGCTCATGGCACGCA
>NZ_JOIR01000044.1 GCF_000720115.1 Streptomyces sp. NRRL F-2580 | reverse complement strand
GGCTGGGGCAGTGCCGGGGGCCGGGGCGCTGCCGGGGGCCGGGGCGCTGCCGACGGCGTGGGCGCTGCCGACGGCGTGGGCGGCACCTGGGGGCGGGGTGCCGTCAGGGCCCAGGGGTGCCCGGTCGTCCGGGACCGGTGCGGTGGTGGTCATGGCTGCGGGGATCCCTCGGGCCCTCAGCCCTGGCTCTTCGACGGGTCCTTGAGGCCGACCGTCGCGTAGTCGATCTCGCCGGTCCACACCGGGTGGCCGAACGCGCCGGCGATGTTGGGGCCGACGAGCAGCGGCTTGCGCTCCAGCAGGACCGGGATGGACGGGGACTTCTTCATGAGCTCCGCGTCCAGGTCGATCCAGGCCTGGTTGGCCTGCTTCGCGTCGGCCATGTTGTTGATCTCGTCGATCCGCTTGATGGTCGCCTCGTCGCGGAACTGGCTGTAGTTGCCCTGGTTGCCCTTGTCCTTGATGGTGCGTCCGTCGAAGACGAACGGGATCCAAGTGGAGCCGGACGGGTAGTCGGGGCACCAGCCGGTGAAGGTCATGTCGGGGGTGGTGGACAGATCGCCGATGACGTCGTAGTACGCGCCCGGGTCGACGGTGTCGATGACGACCTCGATGCCCGCGCGGGACAGGCCCTGCTGGATGGCCTCGGCGACGTTCTTGTCGCCGGTGGAGACGGACAGGGAGACCTTGAGCTTCTCCTTGCCGGCGGCCTTCAGCAGTTCCTTGGCCTTGGCCGGGTCGCCGGCCGGGGCGATCTTCAGCGTGTCGGCCTGCTTGCCGCCGGTCAGCGCCGGGGGCAGGTAGGCGGTGGCGATCTCGTTGAGGGCCGGCCCGCCGCCGGCGGTGACCACGGCCTCCTTGTCGACGGCGTACTGCACGGCCTCGCGGACCTTGGGGTCGTCGAAGGGGGCGCGGGAGTTGTTGAGGAAGAGCATCTCGGTACAGCCCTTGGACTCCGCGATCAGGCGCGCCTTGACGTCCGGCTTGGGCAGCACCTTGGGGGCGCTCTCGGGGCGCATGTCGGCGTACTGGACGGTGGAGGCGTCGGGGCCCTCGCCGGCGATGATGCGGTCGTCGACCTGGCCGCCCTTGAGGCCCATGACGACGACGAACTTGTCGGGGTAGGCCTTGCGCACGGTGTCGGTCTTCGCGTCCCAGTGCTCGTTGCGGACCAGGACCAGCTTCTTGTCGCGGTCGTACGACTCGATCTTGTAAGGGCCGGAGGAGAACGGGCGGGCGTCGTACTGGGTGCCCTTCTCCTGGGACTGGGGCACGGGCGAGAAGGTCGGCAGGGTGGCCGTCGCGGAGAACTCGGCCACCGGTCGCTTGAGTTCGAAGACGATCGTGCGGTCGTCGGGGGTCTTGACGGAGTCGAGGTGCTGCCCCTGGAGCGGGCCCTTGTAGCCCTCGGTCCCGGCCAGGTACTGGGCCGCGTAGTCGGGGCCGCCGGTGAGGTCGGGGGCGAAGGAGCGCTCGACGTTGTACTTGACGTCCTGGGCCCTGACCGGGGTGCCGTCCTCGTACTTCACGCCCTCCTTGAGGGTGAAGGTCCAGGTGCGGCCGCCGTTGGAGGGGGTGCCGAGGTCGGTGGCGAGGTCGGGGACCAGCTCGCTGCCGGCCTTGCCGGGCTCGGCCTTGAAGGTGACGAGGGTGCGGTAGAGGAGGCGCGTGCCGAAGTCCATGGTCGGCATGACCCAGTTGCGGGCGGGGTCGAGGTGGGCGAAGTCCTGGTTGGACAGGACGGTGAGGGTGCCGCCCTTGACCGGGGCGCCGCCGAGGATCTTGCCGTCGTTGGCGGCGGCGGGGTTGGACGCGCCGGCGCCGGCGGAGCCCTTCTTCGTGTCGGAGCAGCCCGAGGCGCCGAGTGCGAGTGCTGCCACCAGGGCGGTGGCGAGGGCGAGTTGGGTGCGCTTGGTCATGGGTCACTCCAGTGAAGGGCCGCGCTCTAGGGTGTGACCGGTAACATAGTAATGTGAAATTGTACTGACAAGGGGTTGAGCGGCCCGTTATTCAGCCGTGTCCAAATCCCTCTGCCCGGTGCGGTGTTGGGAGGCTCGGTGTGGGGAGGCAGGCTCGGACGCGACCCGGGGGACGGGGCCGGGTGTCAGATCGCGGCGAGCAGTTCCGGAAGCTTGCGCATGTCGTCGAAGACGATCGTGCCGGGGCCTTCGAGCCGCCCGGCGGGCGTCGGGCCGCCGGAGTAGCCGAACGCGCGCATCCCGGCCGCCCTGGCCGCCCGGACGCCGGGCCCGCTGTCCTCGACCACCGCGCACACCTGCGGGTCGAAGCCCATCGTGCGGGCGGCATGCAGGAAGAGGTCCGGGGCGGGCTTGCCCCGGGAGACCTCGCTCGCACTGAAGATACGGCCCTCGAAGTGGCCGTACAGACCGGTGCGCCCCAGGGTGTGCCGCATCTTCTCGTGCGAGCCGCTGGACGCGACGCAGGTCGGCAGGGTGATGGCGGCGAGCGCCTCGGGCAGCCCCTCCACCGGGTCCAGCCCGAGGTCCACCGCGTCCCGGTGCCGCTCGATGAGCCGCTTCCACCAGAGCGCGGCCGTCTGCACGCCGAGCCGCTCGGCGAGCTGCTCGACGATCGACTCCTTGGAGCGGCCGATGAAGCGCTCGACCACCTCGTCCGCGGTCAGCGGCCAGCCCAACTCCGCCCCGAGCTCCACCTGGAGGCGTACCGCGAGGCGTTCACTGTCGACCAGGACACCGTCGCAGTCGAATATCACGAGCTCTACCGGCTTGATCATCCCCACAGGATAGGCGGTGGACCGGCGGCTGCCGCCGGGTCTAGAGGCCGGAGCCGAGGCCGCCCGGGGTGCGGCCGACCGGTTCGTCGCGGCCCTGGGCCCAGAGCGAGCGGACGTGGCCGAGGTGGCGGACCATGCAGGCCTCGGCCGCCGCGGCGTCGCCGCTGATCATCAGGTCGAGCAGCTCGATGTGCTCCTCCGCCGAGGAGACGAGCTTGCCGGCCTCGTCCAGGCCGGTCAGCCCGTACAGGCGGGACCGCTTGCGCAGGTCGCCGACGGTCTCGACGAGCCGGTCGTTGCCCGCGAGCCCGAGCAGCGTGAGGTGGAAGCGGCGGTCCGCCTCCAGGTAACCGATGAGGTTGTGCTCGCGCGCGCTGGTGACGATCTCCTCCGCGATCGGCCGCAGCGCCTCCAGCTGCTCCGTCGTGGCGATCTTCGTGATCCGGCCGATGGTCGGCACCTCGATCATCGTGCGCAGTTCGGTGAACTGGTCCAGGTCGCGCTCGCTGACCTCGGTGATCCGGAAACCCTTGTTGCGGACCGGCTCGACCAGTCCCTCCCGGGCCAGGTCGAGCATCGCCTCGCGCACCGGGGTGGCCGAGACTCCGAGTTCGGTCGCGAGGCCGGGAGCCGAGTAGACGCTGCCGGGGCGCAGCTCACCCGCTATCAGGGCGGCTCGCAGTGCGTGGCCTACCTGGTCGCGGAGCCGTTCCTGGGCCTTGATGAGACTGTGCTGCTTCAGGTCACCCATTGCATTTCCTCCGAGACCCCCGACACCACCGACGCGCAGAGGAACAGCGTACAATGTCACGTTGCGCTGCTCACACTCCGGCGGCCTCCCACAGCGCGACCGCCACGGCGAGATCTTCCCAGGCCATGCCCACACTCTTGAAGAGCTGTGGACAACTCTGCGCTCCGCCCGCCGGCATCCGCCCCGCGACCAGGTCGGCGAGGGTGCCGGTGATGTGGCCGGGCCCGATCGCCCCCTCCGCCTCCGGGACCAGCAGGTCACCGGCCTCCCGCAGGGCCGCCGCGCGGGATTCCACGTACACGGCCGCGCGTCGCACGAGGGCCGTGTCCGTCTCCCGGGCGGTCGGCTCGTGCGAGCCCACGGCGACGACGGTGGCGCCCGGGCCGACGAGGCGCCCGTCGAAGAGCGGTTCCCGGGCGGTGGTGCAGCAGATCACCAGATCCGCGTCGGCCACCGCCTTCGGGGTACCGGTCCGGGCGGGCAGTCCCAGGCCGCGGGCGTGCGCGGCGAGCCGCTCCCCGCCCGCCGGGTCGCGGGCGACCACCACCACCTCGGCCAACTCCCGGACCGAGAGCGCCGCTTCGAGGTGCCCATAGGCCTGGGGTCCGGAGCCGAAGAGCACCAGCCGCAGCGGGCGGCCGGCCGGGGCCAGGTGGCGCAGCGCGAGGGCGGAGACGGCCGGCGTGCGCAGGGTGGTCAGGGCGGCTCCGTCGAGCAGGGCCAGCGGGCGCAGGGTGGGCCCGTCCAGCAGCAGGTAGGAGCCGGTGATCCGGGGCAGCCCGCGGGCCGGGTTGCCGGGCGCCACCCCGGCGATCTTCACCCCGGCGTACGAGCCGGACGCGGCCGGCATCAGCAGCAGTTCGCCGCCGGGTACGGCGAGCGCCGTACGCTGCGGACAGTTCTCGGGATCCAGCCCGGCCCGAAGGACCTCCGCCAGGGCATCCGCCGCCGCCGCCGGGGTCAGGAGCTCGGCCATGGCGTCGGCGCCCAACTGCGGGAGCCCGCCCGCAACCGGACCCGCCGGGGCCGTGGCCGGCGCCGCGGCGGCCGACGCGGCCGGGGCCGGCCCGGCGGACCTCCCCACATCGGACCGCCTCACCACGGGAATCCCGTCCCCAGCGCGTCGTGCGGGTCGAGCACGAAGGAGTGTTCGCCGGTGCGGTAGGCGGTGCCGGTGACCTCGGTGACCCCGCCGTCCAGCATCCGTCCGGTGAACATCGTGCCGGTGACCGACTCGTGCAGCAGGTCCTCGCCGGGGCCGAGCCGCCCGTCCTCCGCGAGCAGGGCGAGCCGCGTCGAGGTGCCGGAGCCGCAGGGCGAGCGGTCGATCTGGCCGTCCGCGAACACGGTGACGTTGCGCTGGTGCGGCCCGAACGGAGTGTCCGGGAGCTCCTCGTGGAGGATCACCCCGTACACCCCGGACAGCAGCGGGCCGTCGGGGTGCCAGGTGGCGGGGTGCGTGGCGAGCGCGGCCCGGATCTCCCGGCCGGCCCGCACCAGGGCGGGCAGGGAGGACCGGGAGACGTCCAGGCCGAGGTCGCGGGCGCGGACGGAGGCGTAGCAGGCCCCGGCGTGCGCGATGTCCACCTCGGCGAGGCCGAGGGTGGTGGCGACGGGGACCTTGCGGGCGCCCACCCGGGCCGGCACGTTGCGGAAGGTGACCCCGGTGGTGCGGCCGCCGTCCCGGTGCACGGTCGCGGTGACCCGCCCGGACGGTACGTCGATGCGCACCTGGGCGTCGCCGTCGTCCGGGGCGGCGACCCGGCCGGTGTCCACGGCCCAGGCGCCGAGGGCCATGGTGCCGTGGCCGCACGCGGTGGAGTAGCCGTCCTTGTGCCAGAACAGCACGCCGAAGTGGGCCCCGTCGTCGTCGGCCGGGACCACGAACCCCCCGTACATCCCGGCGTGTCCGCGCGGCTCCTGCACGAGCAGGCGCCGTACGTCGTCGAGCGCGCCCCGGCGCGGGGCGGTCCCCGAGCCACCCGGGCCGATGGCGGTGGCACAGCGCTCGGCGACGGTATCACCGGGCACCGCCGGGCCCTGCGCGCCGCAGTCGACGATCCGGAACGGCTCGCCGGCGGTGTGGTAGTCCACCGTTCGGACGGTGATCACAGGAGGAAGCCTCCGGGGAAGGGGTCGGCCGGATCGAGGAAGTACTGGGCGGTGCCGGTGATCCAGGCCCGGCCGGTGACCGTGGGGACCACGGCCGGGAGTCCGCCGACGGTGGTCCGCGCGACCAGCCGCCCGGTGAACTCGGTGCCGATGAAGGACTCGTTGACGAAGTCCGCGCCGAGCTCCAGGAGGCCGCGGGCGTGCAGCTGGGCCATCCGCGCGCTGGTGCCCGTACCGCAGGGCGAGCGGTCGAACCAGCCCGGGTGGATGGCCATGGCGTGCCGGGAGCGGCGGGCGTCGGAGCCGGGGGCGGCGAGGTAGACGTGCTTGACCCCGGCGATGGAGGGGTTCTCGGGGTGGACGGGCCGGTCGTCGCCCGCGTTGATCGCGTCCATGACCGCGAGTCCGGCGGCGAGCAGGTCGTCCTTGCGGGCGCGGTCGAAGGGGAGGCCGAGGGCGTCGAGTTCGACGAAGGCGTAGAAGTTGCCGCCGTAGGCCAGGTCGTAGGTGACCGTGCCGAAGCCGGCGACCTCGGCCTTGAGGTCGAGGCCGACGCTGAAGGAGGGGACGTTGGTGAGGGTGACGGCGGTGGCCGCACCGTCCTCGACGCGGACGTCGACGCTCACCAGTCCGGCCGGGGTGTCGAGCCGGACCGTGGTGACCGGCTCGACGACGGGCACCATGCCGGTCTCGACGAGGACGGTGGCGACACCGATGGTGCCGTGCCCGCACATGGGGAGCAGGCCGGACACCTCGATGTAGAGGACGCCGAAGTCGGCGTCGGGGCGGGTGGGGGGCTGCAGGATGGCGCCGCTCATCGCGGAGTGCCCGCGCGGCTCGTACATGAGCAGGGTGCGGACGTGGTCCGTGTGCTCGATGAAGTGGAGCCGCTTCTCGGCCATGGTGGCACCGGGGATCACCCCGACTCCCCCGGTGATCACCCGGGTCGGCATGCCCTCGGTGTGCGAGTCCACCGCGTGGTAGACGTGGCGCGTACGCATCTGGCGTCCCCTCCAGTCGGTTAGTTGAGGCCCTCGGCGAGGGCCTTCTCGGTGGCGGCGCGGACGGCCGCCTCGGTGTCGCCGGTGAGCGGGAAGCGGGGCGGACGGGTGGCGCCGCCGGGGCGCCCGGCCAGGTCCATGGAGAGCTTGATGGCCTGGACGAACTCGGTCTTGGAGTCCCAGCGCAGCAGGGAGTGCAGGGACTTGTAGAGCGGCAGGGCGGTGGTGAGGTCCCCGGCGACGGCGGCCCGGTAGAGGGTGGCGCAGGAGTTGGGGAGCGCGTTGGGGTAGCCGGCGATCCAGCCGACGGCGCCCGCGAGGGCGAGTTCGAGCAGGACGTCGTCGGCGCCGATGAGCAGGTCGAGGCCGGGGGCGAGTTCGGCGATCTCGTAGGCGCGGCGCACGTCCCCGCTGAACTCCTTGACGGCGACGATGGAGCCGTCGGTGTGCAGCCGGGCGAGGAGGGCCGGGGTCAGGTCCACCTTGGTGTCGTACGGGTTGTTGTACGCGACGACGGGCAGCCCGGCGCGGGCGACCTCGGCGTAGTGGGCGCGTACGGTCTCCTCGTCGGCCCGGAAGGCGTTGGGCGGCAGGAGGAGTACGGAGCCGGCGCCGGCCTCGGCGGCCTGCTCGGCCCAGCGGCGGGCCTCGGCACTGCCGTACGCGGCGACGCCGGGCATCACGCGGGCGCCGTCGCCGGCGGCTTCGACGGCGGTGCGCACGACCCGCGCGCGCTCCTCGTCGGTGAGGGTCTGGTACTCCCCGAGGGAGCCGTTGGGGACCACGCCGTCGCAGCCGTTGGCGATCAGCCAGGCCACGTGTTCGGCGTAGGCGTCGTAGTCGACGGTGAGGTCCTCGCGCAGGGGGAGGGCGGTGGCGACCATGATGCCGTGCCAGGGGCGGGTGCGGGTGTCCGTACCGGTGGTGGGCGCGGGGGTGTGCGCGTCGGTCATGAGAGAGCTCCCTAGAGTGATGTGTGACATTTTACTAGTGGGTGTGGAGCGGCCACAAGAGGCCGGGCCGCCCGATCAGTCGTCCGCCGGGGGCAGTTGCGCGAGGTGGCGCAGCGGGACCGGGCAGGACAGGGGCCGCCGGTCGGGCCCGGGCTCGCCGCCGGCGAGGGCGGCGACGGCAGGTCCGCACATGCGGCCCTGGCACCAGCCCATTCCGGAGCGGGTGAGGAGTTTGACCGTACGGGCGTCCCGGGCGCCCAGATCGGCGACGGCCTCGCGGATCCGGCCGGCCGGAACCTCCTCGCAGCGGCACACGACGGCGTCGTCGCGGAGCCAGCCGGTCCAGCCGTCGCCGGGCCGGTGGGCGGCGCCCATGGCCTCGGCGAAGCCGCGCAGGCGGGCGCGGCGGCCGGTGAGGGCGGCGGGCGCGGGCCGGCCTGCGATCGCGTGGGCGGCGATCTCCCCCTCGACGAGGGCCAGTTGGGCGCCGCCGATGCCGCCGGTCTCCCCCGCGGACCAGATCCCGGGGACGGAGGTCCGCTGCTGGGCGTCCAGCGCCAACGCGACGGTGCCGTCGGCGGTCCGGCGGGTGGCGCAGCCAAGGCCGGTCGCCAGCTCCAGCTGCGGGACGAGCCCGTGCCCGACGGCGAGGGCGTCGCAGGGGATCCGGCGGGCGGTACCCGGCAGCGGCCGCCAGTCCCTGTCGAGCCGGGCCACGGTGACGGCCTCGACCCGGTCGGTGCCGTGGGCTTCGGTCACGGCGTGCCGGGTGAGGAGGCGGATGCGGCGGCGCACGAGGGCGCTGCCGTACGTGGCGGCTTCGGCGAGCTTGCCGGGGTTGCGGAGCAGGGCGGGGAGGTGGCCGGCGTACGCGGTGTACGCCGCGGCTTCGACCACGGCCGGCACCCGGGCCCCGGCGGCCGCGAGCGAGCCGGCGACGGCGAGCAGCAGCGGACCGCTCCCGGCGACGACGACCCGCCTGCCGGGCAGGACGAGCCCGCTCTTGAGCATGGCCTGGGCCCCGCCGGCCCCGACCACGCCGGGCAGGGTCCAGCCGGGGAAGGGCAGTTGCCGCTCGTACGACCCGGTGGCGAGGAGCACGGCCCGGGCGCGCAGGGCGGCGGCGGCCTCCTCGGGACCGGCGACGGCGTGCTGTGTCCAGCCGCCGCCGTCCGGGACCACGGCCCAGACGTGGTGGGCCGGGAGGTACGTGATCCGGCCCGCCGACTCGTGGACGCGCAGGGCGGCTTCGCGACGGGCGAAGTCGGCCCAGCCGTGGTGCAGGGCCTCGGGGCGGGCAGCGCCGAGGCCCGGGGCGGGGTGACGGTAGTACTGCCCGCCGGGGCGGTCCCCCGCGTCGAGCACGGCGACCCGCAGGCCGAGCCCGGCGGCGGTGACGGCCGCGGCGAGCCCGGCCGGCCCGGCGCCGACGACGGCGAGGTCGAAGGCGGCGTCGGCCGAGGCGGCGTCGGTGAAGGCGGCGGGGTCAGACGGTGAGGTCGGCACGGCCGGTTCCCTCCTGGGTGGTGACGGTGTCCCCCGGGCGGGCCGGGACCAGGCAGGCGCGCTGGTTCGGGCGGCCGTTGACGGTGACGAGGCAGTCGTAGCAGCTGCCGATCCCGCAGAACGCGCCGCGCGGGGCGCCGCCCTCGCGGGTGGTCCGCCAGGCCAGGATCCCCGCGCCCCAGAGCGCGGCGGCGATGCTCTGGCCCGCCTGGGCCGTGAGTTCGCGGCCGTCGAAGCGCAGGACGTACGTGGCAGAGGGGGCTCCGCCGACGAGGGTGCGCGGGGTCTGGCTCATCGGCGGTTCTCCTCGGGCGCGGGCGCGGTACGGGTGGGGGGCGCGGGCCGGTACCGGGTCGCGCTGCGCGCGCCTTCTCCCCGGACCGTCATCGGGCCGGGTCCTGGTCGAAGCGCGCCGGGTGGAAGGGGGCCTGGGGGAGCGGGGGTTCGGCGCCCGTCAGGGCGGCGGTGATCAGGGCGCCGGTGGCCGGGGCCAGGCCGATGCCGGCTCCCTCGTGGCCGCAGGCGTGCAGGAGGCCCGGGCGCCGGGGGTCGGGGCCGATCGCCGGGAGGTGGTCGGGGAGGTAGGGGCGGAAGCCGTGGTAGGTGCGCAGGACCCGGACGTCGGCCAGCACCGGGAAGAGCGCCGCCGCCTGCGCGGCCAGCCGGCGCAGGGCCTCCGTCGAGAGGGAGCGGTCGAAGCCGACCCGCTCCCGGGTGGCGCCGATCAGGACCGGGCCCGAGGGGGTGCCCTCGACCACCGCCGAGGACTGCAGGGCGGCGGAGCCGCTGGCGACGTCCGCGATGTAGTCGGCGGCGTAGACCTTGTGCCGGACCAGTCGCGGGAGCGGCTCGGTCACCAGGACGAAGCCGCGGCGCGGGAGGACGGGCAGGGTGACGCCGGCCAGCTCGGCGATGCGGCCGCCCCAGGTGCCGGCCGCGTTCACCACGGCCGGGGCCAGGAGTTCGCGGCGCGGGGTGCGCACGCCTCGTACGGCGCCCCGGTCCAGCAGGACGCCCGTCACCTCCTCGCCGAGGTACACCTCGGCCCCGGACGCGGCGAGCAGCCGCGCCGCCGCCTGGGCCGGCTGGACCTGGGCGTCCTGCGGGTAGTGGAACCCGCCCGCCAGGCCCGGGGCCAGGTGCGGCTCCAGCTCCTGTAGGGCGTCCGCGGGCACCTCGACCGCGTCGACCCCGGCCTTGCGCTGGCCCTCGGCGAAGCTCCGCAGGGCCCGCACGGTGGCGTCGTCCGGGGCGACGACGAGCCCGCCCTTGGGCTCGTACTCGATCGCGGGCGGGAGGACCGCGGCGAGTTCGGTCCAGAGCCGGGTGGACAGGAGGGCCAGGTCGAGCTCCGGGCCCGCCTCCTTGTCGGAGACGAGCAGGTTGCCTTCGCCGGCGCCGGTCGTGCCGCCGGCGACGGCTCCGCGGTCGACCACGGCCACGGCGAGCCCGGCGCGGGCCGCGTAGTAGGCGCAGGCCGCCCCGACGACGCCGGCGCCGATGATCACGGCGTCCAGGGAGTGTCTCTTGAGCACGGCAGTAATATGTCACATTCTTTATTGGCTGCCCAGACCTGCCCGGACCGGTCCCGCACCCTCCTCAGGCGCGGGACCGGTCCGGTGCCGGGTCAGCTGCGGAGCGGTCCCTCACAGCTGTAACTCGAGGTGCCCGCCTTGTTGTTGCTCCAGATCTCCAGCGGACCGAAGGAGCAGTTCATGTCGGCGAGGTTGTTGGAGGCCGCGCCCGCCCGGTCGAGGATGAAGTAGTCGACCGTCTCCGACATGTCCTTGAAGTTCTGGTCGTCGCTGCGCCAGTTCTTCAGGTTGGCGGTGATCCGGCCGGTACAGGCGAACCGGCGCTTGCCGGCGTCGCCGTTCTCCACGCAGTCCGGGGTGTTGTACGTGGCCTTGGCGAAGGCCGACTTCACCGACGCGAGCGCGGAGTCGCGCAGCTGGTCGTTGGGGGTGAAGGAGGTGTTCGGCACGTAGAGCTGGTCGACCTTGGCGATCTGCGCGTCCAGGAAGCGGTCGTAGTCGCGCTGGAGGTAGCTGTCGGCGCCCATCCGGTGGCGCCAGGAGTCGTACGCCGCCACGTCGTTGTTGCGCAGGTGGGTGTACATCTCGCGCAGCAGGGTGGGCTTCTCGGTCCACAGGAACTCGAAGAAGGTGCCGGCGTAGCTGTAGAAGCGGAAGCCGTCGCCGTCGTAGGTGGCGTTCAGCAGCTGCTCGACGCTCATGCGCGGGCCGCCGCCCGAGGTGTCGCTGATGACGCTCTTCACGAGGGACTTGCGGACGGCGATGCCGTTGTCGCGGGTGGCGCCGTCGAAGAACTCGGCGGTGCCCTCGTCCATGGCGGTCGTGCGGTCGCCCTCGTACCAGGGGCCCTCGCCGAAGAAGCCGGGGACGGCGTAGCGGCCGTTGAGGTAGTGCGTGTACTCGTGGCGGAAGAGCTCTTCCAGGGTGAGGGAGGAGTCCTGCGGGACGCGGCGCTGGTAGGTGTAGAAGGTGGCGCCGTTCTCGATGTAGATGCCGCCGTTGTTGGTGCCGTAGCCGGTCAGGATCGGGTGGTAGTTCACGTAGTCGGCGCGGGAGGCGTAGAGCACGATGTTGAGCGTGGTGTTGGGGTCGCCCGCGATCGGCTGCTCGGTGCCGAGCACGCGGTGGTACTGGGCCTTGACCTGCTTGCTCGCGTAGTACAGCTGGTCGACGGTGGCCCGGTCCAGGGCGGTGCGGACCTTGATGGCGCCGTTGTCGTAGGAGTAGGTGTAGGGGAAGAGCTGCTTCTCGATGTCCTCCTTGCACACCCCGTACGGCTTGCACGCCTCGTAGAAGTTCAGCCAGGAGACGAGCTTGGCCCACTGCTCGCTGCCGTCGCCGAAGCCGGTCTTGACGGGCCCCAGCAGCGCGCCGAGGTCGGTGGCGATCTGGCCCCGCAGGCCGTCGACCTGGCCGAAGCGGCCGTACTCGCCGAGCGCGTCGCGGGCCACCCAGGCGTTGCCGGTCCCCTTGAGGTGGGTGTAGCCGGCGAAGGCCTTGAAGGCGGCGCGGTAGGCGGGGTCGGCGGAGACGGCGGCGTGGAAGGCGGTGTCCTCGTTGCCCGGGTAGACGCCCAGGTAGTTGGTCGAGAGCGCGGCGAGGACGGCGCCGGCCCAGGTGGCGTCGAGATTCGTGGCGGGGTGCGCCGGGTCCATGGTGGCCAGGACCTTCTTGATGAGCCCGAGCTGGTGCTGGCGCAGGCCGGGGCCCGCGGCGTAGAGGGCCTCGCGCAGCGTGCGGGCGTTGGAGGGGGTGACGTCGAAGGTCCGCGCGGCGTTGCCGAAGTCGTCGATGGCCTTGCGGGTCGCGGCGACGGTCGGGGCGTCGGTGACGTCGATCTCGTCGCGTGAGAAGTCGTGGTAGGCGACCGCGTGCAGGTACGTGAACATCTCCTCCAGGTGGGAGGAGTTGCGGCCGTCGTGGGCGGCGGCCAGGGCGGATATTCGGCGGGCGACGGCCTGGACGTGCGCGTCCGACATCACCGGGGCCAGGCGGGCGTCCCAGGTCCAGATGAGACCGCGCAGGCAGCCGTCGGCGAGGACGGCCTGGTCGCCGAGGAAGTCGGCGAACTGCTCCGGGGTGAGGTTCGTGATCCCGTCGAGGGTGCAGGGGACGCCGGCGGCGACGCTCTTCGCGGTGGGGGCCGCCTTGGCCGCCTTGCCGCGCTTCTCCAGGTCGTCGGCGGGCGCGGCGGCGGTCGCCGCGCCGGGCACCTGGCCGGTGATGGCCTGTCCGCCGGGGGCCGGGGCGGGCGCCGGGGTGTTGTCCTTCGCGTTGGCGAGGCGGTCGACCTCGTCGAACGGGTTCCCCGTGGGACCGGGGGCGGGAGCGGTCCGGGCGGCGGTGAAGGGGGCCGGCGCCGCGGACTCGGCGGCCTGCGTCGTGGCCTGTCCCGCGGTGGCGAGGAGGGTCACGGCCACGGCGGAGGCGAGAAGGGAAGAGCGCACAGCTCTGTGCTTGAGCACCGAGAACTCCTGATGGGGAGAGAGGTGAGGTGGGGGGTGGTGCGTGAACTGCCCTGGGTCACACGGCGTTTGACGGGGGTTAACGTGCCGCGGTGTGAGCTGTAACATAGTAATGTGAAATTGCACTGACAAGACCTGTGCGCCCATCAGTTCGCATCATTCTTGAAGGAGCCTCGTGACCGAGACCCCCGCCCTCCTCAACACGGGCAGTCACGACCGCCCGGTATCCCCGGAGTTGTCCCGCTTCATGGCGGGCGACTGGGCCACTTCCCCGCTCCCCGACTCCGCACGCGTACCGGGGTACGCCGTCACCCCGGCCCGCCGGGCACGGCTCTCGGCCCGCTTCCCCGGCGAGCGGCTGATCGTCCCGGCCGGCGAGCTGAAGGTCCGCTCCAACGACTGCGACCACCGGTTCCGCCCGCACAGCGCGTACGCCTGGCTGACCGGCCTCACGGGCGAGGACCAGGCGGGTCACGTCCTGGTCATGGAGCCGTCGGGCCCGCACGCCCACGAGGCAGTGCTGTACCTGCGGCCGCGCTCGCCGCGGGCGGGCGGGAACGAGGAGTTCTTCCGGGACCGCAGGTACGGGGAGTTCTGGGTGGGCCGCCGGCCGGACCTGGCGGAGGCGCAGCGCCTCACCGGCATCCGCTGCGCGCACCTGGACGAGCTGGGGTCACCGGCGGGCCGCGACGCGGCCTGCGACCCGGAACTGGCCTCCGCCCTCTCGGAGTTGCGCCTGGCGAAGGACGCGTGGGAGGTCGAGCAGCTCCAGCTGGCCGTGGACCACACGGCGGCCGGCTTCGAGGACGTCGTACGGGCCCTGCCGCGCGCCCTGGCGCATCCGCGCGGGGAGCGGTGGATCGAGGGGGTCTTCGGCCTGCGCGCGCGGGCCGAGGGCAACGGCACCGGGTACGAGACCATCGCGGCCTCGGGCGCCCACGCCTGCACCCTCCACTGGATCCGCAACGACGGCCGGCTGAACGGGGACGAACTGCTGCTGCTGGACGCAGGCGTGGAGACGGACACCCTCTACACGGCGGACATCACCCGCACCCTCCCGTTGTCGGGCCGCTTCTCCCCCGTCCAGCGGCAGGTCTACGAACTGGTCCTGGCCGCGCAGGAGGCGGGCATGGCGGCGCTGCGCCCCGGCGCGAGCTTCGGCGACTTCCACCGGGCCGGCATGCGGGTGATCGCGGAGGGCCTGGCGGAGTGGGGCGTCCTGAAGGACGCGGAGGGCGACCTGCACCGCCGGTACACGCTGTGCAGCAGCGGGCACATGCTGGGGCTGGACGTGCACGACTGCGCGAAGGCGCGGGCGGAGACCTACCTCGAGGGCGTCCTGGAGGAGGGCCAGGTCCTCACGGTGGAGCCGGGCCTGTACCTCCAGCCGGACGACGAGACGCTCCCGGCGGCGCTGCGGGGCATCGGGGTCCGCATCGAGGACGACCTGGTGATCACGGCGGACGGCGCCCGCCTGATGTCGGGCGCACTGCCGCGCACGGTCGCCGGGATCGAGGAGTGGATGGGCCGCCTGCTGGAGGGCTAGGGATGTCTTGTCGACCGGGCCGGGCGCCCCGTACGCGCGTCAGGGCGGCGGGTAGAACTGGCGGGCCCAGTGGCGGAAGAGGCCGATCGCCTCGTCGTTCGCGGCGAGGCGGGGCTGCGGCTCGTAGCGTTTGGTGTTCCAGATCCTCAGGTCCTGGCGGACTTTGCCGACCGCGGTCCTCAGCATCGCGTGGGCGAAGGCCCGGTGCAGGCCGCGCCGCGGGAGTGGAGCTGCCGCGGCGTCCGGCGCGTGGAGGTCCGCACAGGCCGTCGCCACGAGCATGCGGGTGTGCCGGGGCCCGGTCGGCGTGTGCATGGCCCACAGGTAGCTGACGAGACCGAGCCGGGGCAGCGGGAGTTCGACGCGGAGGTGTCCCAGCCCCGCCATGAGGAACGAATGGTCGGCCTGGATCCGCCGCCTCAGGGCGGCCGGCCGGTCCGGTCCCAGGCGCAGGCGCATGCGCAGGAGGGCGCCCTGGACCGTCGGGGGTTCGAGTTCCCGTACGGCCACGTGGTGCAGGACGGGCAGGTGCCGGTAGTCGAGGGTGTTCTCGATGATTTCCTGGGGGTGGGTGCGCACGTCGGTGCTCCAGGCGGCCGTCGGCACGACCCCCGCCTGGAGGGTGCCGGGAACCTCCCAGGTGGGCGGGGCGCCGTCCGGTTCGTTCCAGGCGAAGAGGAAGCCGTTGCGCTCGCTGACGGCGTGGTGCTGCAGGCGGGCGCGCGGTGGCGGGCCGTGGGGCGTCGAGGCGCAAGTGCCGTCCGGGGCGAAGGCGAAGCGGTGGAAGGGACACACCAGGTACTGGCCCTCGACGGTGCCGCCCGCCCCGAGATGGGCACCGAGGTGGGGACAGTACGGGTGCACCGCGCGGGCCCGGCCGTCGCGGGTGCGGTAGAGGACGACGTCCTCGCCCATGAACCGGCGGGTCAGGACGTTGCCGGGGGCGAGTTCGCGCGAGCGTGCCAGACAGAACCAACCGCTGGGGTACGGGAGATGCCGTCCCGGGTCTTCGACGGCATGCTGCGGACCACCGGCCCCGGACGGTGCGTCCCTCGTCGTCATGACCGGCAGCCAACCACAGAACGGGGCAAGGGATTTCACCTGCCCGGCAAGATCACTCGTACGAGCCACGTGCACGGCGCGACCCCCCGCCCGATGACGGGAGGGCCTAGGATCGGTCGCCCTGAGTGACCGTCATGTCACTTTCGAGAGCGATCCGGCACCGGCCGTGATGCTCACCGCGCGGGGAGGGAGCAGACGTGGCCCGGGAAACCTCCGGCAGTAACCGTCAGGCGGCGGAGGTCGTCGTCATCGGGGCCGGTCTGTCGGGTGTGGCCGCCGTGATCGCCCTGCGCCGGGCCGGGATCGACGACGTCGTGGTGCTGGAGAAGGCCGATCGCCTCGGCGGGACCTGGCGGGACAACACCTACCCGGGATGCGGGTGCGACGTGCCCGCGATGCTGTACGAGTACTCCTTCGCTCCCCACCCCTGGAGCCGCTGTTTCGCCGACCGCTCCGAGATCCTCGACTACCTGCGGCTCACCGCGTCCACGCACGGCGCGGACGACGCGATCCGCTACGGCACCGAGGTGCTGGACGCCCGCTGGGAGCCCGGGGCGCACCGCTGGAACCTGGAGACCACGACAGGTGCGTACACGGCCCGGGCCGTGATCGTCGCCACCGGCCCCTGGCACCGGCCCCGCCGTCCCGCCATCCCCGGCCTCGACGCCTTCCCCGGCCCCGTCTTCCACTCCGCCCGCTGGAACCACGACGCCGAACTGGCCGGGCGCCGTATCGCGGTGGTCGGCACCGGGGCGTCCGCCGTCCAGTTCCTGCCCGAGATCCAGCCGGAGGCCGCTCGCCTCGACGTCTTCCAGAGCACACCGCACTGGGTGCTCCCGAAGCCCGACTACCCCCTGCCCGCCCGGCTGCACGGCTTCCTCGGGCGCCATCCGGCCGCACGCCGCGCGCTGCGCGGCATGCACCACTGGACCCAGGAGGCCGTCGGCCTGCCGCTGCGCCACCCCCGCCTGCTGCGGCCCCTGGAGGCCGTGGCCCGCCTGCACCTGCGCACTTCCGTGCCGGACCGGGCCTTGCGCGAGGCGCTCACTCCCCACTACCGCCTCGGGGGCCGCCGTCTGATCACCTCCGACACCTACTACCCCACCCTCACCCGGCCCAACGTCCGCCTGCATCCCACCCGCGCGACCGCTGTGGAAGGCTCCCACGTCATCGGAGCCGACGGCCGGCGCGCACCCGCCGACGTCATCGTCCTCGCCACCGGCTACCACGTCGGCGAGATCCCCCTGGCCGGCCGGCTGCACGGCACCGGCGGCGTTCCGCTGGCCCGGACCTGGGCGGACGACCGCCGCGCCTACCTGGGCACCAGCGTCAGCGGATACCCCAACCTCTTCCTCCTCGTCGGGCCGAACCTGCTCACCGGCACCACTGCCGTACCCACCGTCCTGGAGGCCCAGCTCCGCTACATCGCCGGCGCCCTCACCCACTTGCGGGCCAGCGGGTGCGCCGCCATGGACGTCAGGCCCGAAGCCGAGGAAGCCCACCAGCGGGCCCTGCGCGAGGCGCTGCGCACCACCGTCTACAGCCCCGCCAACGGGTCCGGCTACTACTTCGGCGTCCCGGGCGTCAACACGTTCTCCTGGCCGTGGTCGACCGCCAGGCTCGTCAAGCGACTGCACGCCTTCTCCCCGGACCCGTACGCCTGGACGCTGCCGGGGGCGCTGCCGGCGCCCCGCGAGGGGCGGGATCGGCACGCGGACGGGACTCTCAGCCTCCGCCCGGGAGCGCGGCCCGGGGGGCCGTCAGGCACGCCGTGAGTTCCTCGACGAAGGCCTCCAGGTGGGGCGGGCGCGGCCCGGTCCGGGTGGCGCAGAACCAGGTGCGGGTCATCGGCTTCGCGCCGATCCGCACGAGGGCGAGGCCGTGCGAGGCGACGTACGGGGCGGCCACCCAGTTGGGCAGGACCGTCACGCCTTGGCCGCCCGCGACCATCTCGACCACCAGTTCGGTGACCACCGGCATGATGGTGATCCGGCCGGGCCGGGACCCCGGCGGGATCGGCAGCGGCGTCGAGGGGATGCGGCTCTGGTCGTAGCCGTCGTAGAGGACCAGGTCGACGCCGTCGAAGTCACGGGCGGTCAGGTGCGCCCGCGCGGCCCACGGGTGCCCGGCCGGCACCACGGCCATCATCTCGTCGTCGAACAGCCTGGTCAGGGACACCCGGTCCATCTGCACATCCGGCTTGGTGACCAGCGCGACGTCGACCAGGTCGGCGAGCAGTGCCGGGATCGGAGCGTCGTCGGGGACGGTCTCCAGGCGTACGTCGACGTCCGGCGCGCGCTCGCGGAAGGCGCGCAGTACGGGCGGCAGCCAGGGGAAGGTCGTGCTGCACTGCGCGGTGAAGCGGACCCGCCGGTCGCGCCCGTCGCGGATCTCCCTCAAGTCCCGGGAGGCCGAGGCCAGTTCGCCGAGGACCTGGCGGGCCGCCACGAGCATCCGGCGGCCGGCGGGGGTGGGGACCAGGCGGCGGCCCTTGCGGTCGAAGAGGGGCATGCCCAGGCGGGCCTCCAGGCGGGTGAGCCGCTGACTGAGTGCCGGCTGGCTCACGTAGAGCCTCTCGGCGGCCGCGGTCAGCGAGCCGGCCTCGGCGGTGGCGTCCAGGAGCTCAAGGTCGCGCAGATCCACATCCATAACGTGGGATTATGGCATGCTTCAATTTTCGTCGTGGTGTTATGGGTTGATGGTTCGTAGGTTTTCTGGTGTCAGCAGGACGGACCCCTCGCCCGGAAGGCACACACCATGAACGCCAACGCCAACGCCAGCTCCAACGCCGTCACCGCAATCGTCACCGGCTCCTCCAGCGGCATCGGGCTGGACATCGCCCGCGCCTTCCTGGCGAGTGGTGCCAACGTCGTCCTCAACGGCCGGGATTCCGACCGCCTCGCCAAGGCCGCCGCCGGTCTCGGTCACCCGGAGCGGACCGCCTGGGTCGCGGGTGCCATCGCCGAACCGGAGACCGGCGAGGCCCTCGTCCGTACCGCGCTCGACCGGTTCGGCGGAATCGACGTCCTGGTGAACAACGCGGGCACCTTCGCCTCGAAGCCCTTCGCCGAGGTCACCGAGGCCGAGCTCGACGGATTCCTGACGGGCAACCTCAAGGGGACCTACCTCACCACCCAGGCCGTGGTGCGGGCGCTGCGCGCCCAGGGCCGCGGCGGCAGCATCGTCAACATCGGCACCGTCCTGGTGGACCACGCGCTGGCCGGCTTCCCGGCCTCCGCACCCGTGGTCAGCAAGGCCGGAGTGCACGCGCTGACGACCAGCCTGGCCGCCGAGCTCGCCGCCGACGGGATCCGCGTCAACCTCGTGTCACCCGGCATCATCCGCACCCCACTGCACGCGGGCTCCGACGTGGACTCCTTCGGCGGACTGGCCCTGCTGAACCGGGTCGGCGAGGCCCCCGAGGTCTCCGACGCCGTGCTCTACCTCGCGGGCGCCACGTTCGTCACCGGCCACGCCCTGCGCGTGGACGGCGGTCATGTGACCGGCCGCGCCGTCTGAACCCCTGCCGCTCGCCCGCGTACTCCGCGCACTCCCCGCCCATCGGAAGGACATCCACCGCCATGCCGTACGTCAACGTCAAGATCACCCGTGAGGGCGCCACCGCCGCCCAGAAGGCCGAGATCATCGCCGGTGTGACCGACCTGCTGGTCAGGGTCCTCGACAAGGACCCGGCCACCACCTTCGTGCTCATCGACGAGGTCGCTCTGGAAGACTGGGGCGTCGGCGGCGTCACGACGGCCGAGTACCGCCGGACCCGTGCGCGGAGCTGAGCGGTAGGGGTCCGCTCCTCTGGGACGGTTACGGGAGCACCGCGATGCCGTCGAGTTCGACCAGGGCCTGGTCGTCCCAGAGGCGGACCACTCCGATGACGGCCATCGCCGGGTAGTCGCGGCCCGCCAGCCGGCGCCAGACGCGGCCCAGTTCGGCCGCGCAGGCGCGGTACGCCGGCACGTCCACGGCGTACACCGTCACCCGGGCCAGGTCCGCCGGGGAGCCGCCCGCCGCCGCGAGGGCGGCCAGGAGGTTGGTCAGGGCCACCTCGAACTGTTCCGGCAGGCCCTCCCCCACCACCTTGCCCGACCCGTCCAGCGCGGTCTGGCCCGCCAGGAACACCAGCCGGGATCCGCTCGCCGCGACGGCGTGCGAGAAGCCCGTCGCCGGCGACAGCTCCGCCGGGTTGATCCGGTCGAGGCTCATCGCCCGGCCGCCTCTCCGGCCGACGGCCCGGCCGGCGGCCCCGGCAGGGTCCCGTACAGCTCCTTCGCGATGATCGTGCGCTGCACCTCGCTCGCCCCCTCGTAGATCCTCGGCGCCCGCACCTCCCGGTAGAGGTGCTCCAGCAGGTGGCCCCGGCGCAGGGCGACCGCCCCGTGCAGCTGGACGGCGTGGTCGACCACGTACTGGGCCGTCTCCGTGGCCAGCAGTTTCGCCATGGCCGCCCGGCGCGGAACGTCCGCGGCGCCCCGGTCGTAGGCCCCGGCCGCCGCGTACACCAACAGCCGGGCCGCCTCCGTGCGGGTGGCCATCTCGGCCACCCGGTGCGCCACCGCCTGGAGGTCGCTCAGCGTTCCGCCGAACGCCGCCCTGCCCGCCGTGTACGCGAGCGTCGCGTCGAGCGCGGCCCGGGCCATGCCCACCGCGAAGGCGCCGACGCTCGGCCGGAAGAGGTTCAGGGTGTCCATCGCGACGCGGAAGCCCCGCCCTGGTTCGCCGAGCAGGTCCCGCGGCCCGACCGGGACCCCGTCGAAGGTCAGGGAGCCGATCGGGTGCGGGGAGAGCATGTCCAGCGGTTCGCCGGAGAGTCCGGGACGGTCGGCCGGGACGAGGAAGGCGGAGACCCCCTTGGCCCCCGGCCCCTCACCCGTCCGGGCGAACACGGTGTAGAAATCCGCTTCCGGGGCGTTGGAGATCCAGCACTTCTGTCCGCTGAGCCGCCAGCCGCCCCGGGCGTCCGGGTCGGCCGCGGCCGCAAGCGCCAAGGCCGCCGCGTCCGAGCCGGCTCCCGGCTCGCTCAGGGCGAAGGCCGCCACCGCCCGCCCGGCGCGCACCTGCGGCAGCCAGCGCTCCCGTTGCGCCTCGCTCCCGGCCCGGAGCACCGGGTACGCGCCCAGTCCCTGGAGGGCGAGTGCGGTCTCGGCCTCCGTACAGCCGTAGGCGAGGGACTCGCGCAGCAGGCACAGTTCCAGCGCGCCCGAGGCGAACACCCGCTCCAGCAGGCCCAGCTCGCCGAGCGCGGCGAGCAGCGGCCGGTTGACCCTGCCCGGTTCCCCCTTCTCGGCCAGCGGCCTCAGCCTGTCGGCCGCCAGTGCGCGCAACTGCCCGCACCACTCCTCCTGGTCCACCCCGAGCGCGAATCCGGTCATCCGAATGTCCCCGCATCTATCGCGTCCTGTTGACTGCCGTCACCATCACGATACGCTCGTGTGGCAACAGCACGGCCGGCCCCACCCCACTCCGGACCGCTGCAGGGGGCGACCCGCCTTGGACCTCATGCCTTCCGCTCACACGGACACCTTCGCCCGTGACCATCTGCCACCCGCCGACACCTGGCCGGAGCTCGTCTTCGATCTGCCCGAACTGGCCTATCCCGACCGGCTGAACTGCGGGGTGGAGCTGCTCGACGCCACCATCGCCCGGTTCCGCCCCGGGGGCGCCGACCGCCCGGCCTTCCGCAGCGGGGCGGGCGAGGTGTGGACGTACGGAGGGCTGCGCGAGCGCGTGGACCGCCTCGCCCACGTACTCACCGTCGACCTCGGCGTCGTCCCCGGCAACCGGGTGCTGCTGCGCGGGCCCACCAGCCCCTGGCTCGCCGCCTGCTGGCTGGCGGTCATGAAGGCGGGCGCGGTGGCGGTTACCGTACTGCCCCAGCAGCGCGCGAAGGAGCTGGCCACGGTCTGCGCGATGGCCCGGGTCCAGCACGCCCTGTGCCATGCCGACGTGCTGGACGACCTGGTCAAGGCCGAGGTGCCGGGGCTGCGGATCACCGCCTATGGGGGCGTGGCGCAGGACGACCTGCTGCGGCTGGCCGAGAGACACGAGGGGCCCTACCAGGCCGCCCCGACCTCCGCCGACGACGTCGCCCTGATCGCCTTCACCTCCGGGACCACCGGACGGCCCAAGGGCTGCATGCACTTCCACCGCGACCTGCTCGCCGTCGCCGACACCTTCTCCCGCAGCGTGCTGCGCCCCCGCCCGGACGACGTGTTCGCGGGCAGCCCGCCGCTCGGGTTCACCTTCGGCCTCGGCGGCCTGGTCGTCTTCCCGCTGCGGGCGGGCGCGTCCGCGCTGCTGCTGGAGGAGGCGGTGCCGCGCCGGCTGTTGCCCGCCCTCGCGGAGCACCGGGTGACGGTGCTGTTCACCGCCCCCACCGCGTACCGGACGATGCTGGACGCCCTGGGGCCGTACGACGTGGGCACGTACGACCTGTCCGCGCTGCGCCGCTGCGTCTCGGCCGGGGAGAACCTGCCCGCCGCCACCTGGCAGGCCTGGCACGAGCGCACCGGCCTGCGGATCATCAACGGCATCGGGGCGACCGAGCTGCTGCACATCTTCATCTCCGCCGCCGACGAGGAGATCCGGCCCGGCACGACCGGCCGGGTGGTCCCTGGCTGGCAGGCGCGGGTGGTGGACCGCGCCGGACGTCCCGTCACGGACAACGAGCCGGGGCTGCTGGCCGTACGCGGCCCGGTGGGCTGCCGCTACCTGGCCGATCCTCGGCAGGGGGAGTACGTACAGGGCGGCTGGAACCTGACCGGTGACACCTACGTGCGCGATCCGGAGGGCTACTTCCGCTACGTCGCCCGGGCCGACGACATGATCGTCTCGGCGGGTTACAACATCGCGGGCCCGGAGGTGGAGGAAGCCCTGCTGCGCCACCCGGACGTGGTGGAGGCGGCGGTGGTGGGCCGCCCGGACGAGCGACGCGGGCAGGTCGTGGTGGCGTACACCGTCACACGTGACGGCGTGGTCCTCACGGAGGAGGCGCTGCGCACCTTCATGCGGGCGGAGCTGGCCCCGCACAAGTGCCCGCGCTCCTTCGTCTTCCTCCCCGTGCTCCCCCGCACGGCGACGGGCAAGCTGCAGCGCTTCCGGCTGCGGGATCATGGAACCCCGCCCGACCGGCCCGACGGCCTAGAGTGAAGCCGTGGTCGAGCAGCACACCCCGCGATCCCTGATCGTCACGTTCTACGGAGCCTACGGGCGGGCCTTCGAGGGCCCGGTCCCGGTGTCCGCGCTGATCCGCCTGCTGGGCGCGGTCGGCGTGGACGCCCCGTCGGTCCGCTCGTCGGTGTCCCGGCTGAAGCGGCGCGGCTTTCTGCTGCCCGCGCGCGCCGCGGACGGTTCGGCGGCGTACGGGCTCTCCGAGGAGGCCCAGCAGCTGCTGGACGACGGCGACCGCCGGATCTACGGCAGTCCGCCGCTGTCGGACGAGTGGCTGGTGGCGGTGTTCTCCGTTCCGGAGCAGGAGCGGAGCAAACGGCACCTGCTGCGCTCCCGGCTGGCCCGGCTCGGTTTCGGCGCGGTGGCGCCGGGCGTGTGGATCGCCCCGGCCCGGCTGGCCGAGGAGACCGCGCACACGCTGGAGCGGCTGCACCTGACGCCGTACGTGGAACTGTTCCGCGGGGCCCACCTCGGCTTCGCGCCGAGCGCCGAGGCGGTGGCCCGCTGGTGGGACCTGGCGGCCCTGGCCAAGCAGCACGAGGAATTCCTCGATGTGCACGAACCGGCCCTGCGCGCCCTCCAGTCGGGCCCGGAGCCGACGCCGGAGGAGGCCTACCGCGGCTACCTGTTCGCGCTGGACTCCTGGCGGCGCCTGCCGTACGCCGACCCGGGCATGCCGCGCGAGCTGCTCCCGGCGGACTGGCCGGGCGACCGGGCGGCGGCCGTCTTCGCCGGGCTGCACGAGCGGCTGCGCGATTCCGGGGCGGCCTTCGCGGAACCGTAGGCGGCGAAGACCGCGTCACGAGGTGGCGCGACGCGTCACTCCCCTGTTCCTCCGTACCCGCCGCCACAGCCCCCGCCCTCGGCTCGGCCGCCGTCCCAGCCGCAGCCCTCGTACCGGGGCCCCGCGAGGCCGCCCGGGCGAGGGGCCACGGCCCTGCTGCTGGTGACGGCGGCGCTGGTCGGAGCCGCGGCCGGGTGCTCCGCCATCGCGCTCGCCTCCCGCGCCCGCGCCTACTGCGACGCCGCCTGGGAGCCGGCCGGGCGGTTCGAGATGGCCTTCCTGCTGATGCCGATGGTGCCGGGATGCGCCTTCCTCGCAGTGGTGACCGCCTCCCTCAGCCGAGAGCTGCCCATGCTGTTGCGCCCGGTGCCGTTCCTGCTCGTGCTCGCGCTGGTGGTGCTCGTGTCCTTCGCCACGATGGGGACGCTGGACGGATATCCCGGGAACCTGGAGCGGTGCGGGCCCGACAACGTGCCGCCGTGGTGGCCGCGTTGGCTGCCGACCTGACGGAAATCCGGGTGCGCGGCCGCTCCCCGTCCTGCCAGGATGGGCCATGACCTGGACCTTCACCACGGACCTGACGGCCTATCTGGCCGCGGCGGGTCCGGCCGCGGCTGCGCAGCCCGTCTCCAACACCCTTCTGCTGACCGTGGCCGACGGGCTGCGGCGGCGCGGCGGCGGCGCCTACGGCGACGGCACCCCCGTCTTCGGCTGGTGGACCGGCCCCGACCGGACCGTCGTCGGCGGGCTGCTGTGCACCCCGCCGTTCCCGATGGTGCTCGGCGTGGTTCCCGCCGAGGCGGTCCGGGCGCTGGGGGCCGCGCTCCGCGCCGAGCCGCTGCTCGCCGGGGTCCGCGCGTTCAACGCCCGCCGCCCGGACGCGGAGGCGCTGGCCGCGGCCTGGGGGCGGCCCACCCGGATCGCGGAGGAGCTCCGCCTGTACCGGCTGGCCGGCCTGGTCGCCCCGGATCCCGCCCCGTCCGGGCGGGCGCGCCCCGCCACCGGGGCGGACCTCCCGTTGCTGATGGAGTGGATCGAGGCCTTCCACGAGGAAGCGGGCGGGCACGGCACCGCCTCCGAGACCGCGCTGCGCGAGCGCATCTCGTACGGCGGGGCCCTGCTGTGGGAGCACGAGGGCGAGCCCGTCTCCCTCGCGGGCTTCTTCCGCCCGATCGGCTCGGCCTCCCGCATCGGCCCGGTCTACACCCCGCCCGCCCACCGCGGCCGCGGCTACGCCGCCGGGGTCACGCACGCGGCGACCCGGGCAGCGCACGCGGCCGGTGCCACGGAGGTCCTCCTCTTCACCGACCTGGCCAACCCCACGAGCAACGGCGTCTACCAGCGCCTGGGCTACACCCCGGTCGAGGACCGCGCCGAGGTCGTCCCGGTGTGAGCGGGCGGGGGCGGCGGCGGAGGCGGGGGAACCGGTCGAAACCCGCTTGAACATGTTTTCAATCTGAACACGTTCAAGGTGAGGCAACGCCGCCGTGCGTCACGCCGGCAGGCTCAGCCCCGGCCGGTGGGCGGTTTGCGGCTGCCGGCGCGGTACGGGGCCGGCCAGGGGGCGGCCGGGCCTTCGTAGGACTGGTCGGCGGCCGCGTGCAGGGTCCAGTGGGGGTCGTAGAGGTGGGGGCGGCCGAGGGCGCAGAGGTCGGCGCGGCCGGCCAGCAGCAGGGAGTTCACGTCGTCCCAGGAGGAGATGGCGCCGACCGCGATGACGGGGACGCCGAGCGCGTTGCGGATCCGGTCGGCGTACGGGGTCTGGTACGAGCGCCCGTACTCCGGGACCTCGTCCGCGACGACCTGACCGGTCGAGACGTCGATGGCGTCGGCGCCGTGCGCGGCGAAGGCGGCCGCGATCCGCACCGCCTCCTCGGGCGAGGTGCCGCCGGGCGCCCAGTCGGTGGCCGAGAGGCGGACCGTCATCGGGCGGTCCTCGGGCCAGACGGCGCGGACCGCGTCGAAGACCTCCAGCGGGAAGCGCAGCCGGTTCTCCAGGGAGCCGCCGTAGTCGTCCGTGCGGTGGTTGGTCAGGGGGGACAGGAAGCCGGAGAGCAGGTAGCCGTGGGCGCAGTGCAGTTCCAGGAGGTCGAACCCGCAATCGGCGGCCCGCACGGCGGCGGCCGCGAAGTCGGAGCGCAGCGCCACCAGGTCAGCCTGGTCGAGGGCGCGCGGGAGCGCCGAGACGCCTGGCCGGTAGGGCAGCTCGGAGGCGGCCACCAGCGGCCAGTTGCCCTCCGGGAGGGGGTCGTCCATGCCCTCCCACATGACCCGAGTCGAGCCCTTGCGGCCCGCGTGCCCGAGCTGGACGCCGAGCGCGGTGCCGGGTGCGGAGGTGTGGACGAAGTCGGTGATCCGCTGCCAGGCCGCCGCCTGCTCCTGGGTGTAGAGGCCGGCGCAGCCGGGGGTGATCCGCCCCTCGGCGGACACGCAGACCATCTCGGTCATGACCAGGGCGGCCCCGCCGAGGGCCCGGGCGCCCAGGTGCACGAGGTGGAAGTCCCCGGGGACGCCGTCGGCGGCCGAGTACATGTCCATCGGCGAGACGACGACCCGGTTGCGCAGGGTCAGACCGCGCAGGGTGAGGGGGGTGAACATCGGCGGGGTGTGCTCGTCCGGGCAGCCGAAGTCCCGTTCCACCGCCCGGGTGAAGCGCTCGTCGCGCAGCCGCAGGTTGTCGTGGGTGACCCGGCGGCTGCGGGTGAGCAGGTTGAAGGCGAACTGCCGGGCGGGCTGGTCGACGTATCCGGCGACCTCCTCGAACCAGGCCCGGCTCGCGGCCGCCGCCCGCTGGGTGCTGGCGACCGCGGGGCGGCGCGCCGCCTCGTACGCGGCGAGGGCGGCCGGTACGTCGCCCTCCGCGCCGGCCACCGCTTCGGCGAGCGCGAGCGCGTCCTCGACGGCCAGCTTGGTGCCGGACCCGATGGAGAAGTGGGCGGTGTGCGCGGCATCGCCGAGGAGCGCCACGTTGCCGTGTGACCAGCGGGCGTTGACGAGGGTGTCGAAGCGGGTCCAGGCCGAGCGGTTGCCGCGCAGCGGCCGGCCGCGCAGGGCCTCGCTGAAGGTCTTGGCGCAGCGGGCCGCGGACTCGTCCTCGTCGCAGAGGTCGAGGCCGGCCGCCCGCCAGACCTCCTCCCGCATCTCCACGATCACCGTGGAGGCGTCCGCCGAGTAGGGGTAGGCGTGCAGTTGCATGACCCCGTGCTCGGTCTCCGCGATCTCGAAGCGGAAGGACTCGAAGGCGAAGTCGGCGGCGAGCCAGATGTAGCGGCAGCGCCCGGGGGTCAGCGTCGGCCCGTAGTGCGCGGCCCGGGCCTCCCGGATCGCGCTGTGCACCCCGTCCGCCGCGACCACCAGGTCGTACGCGGAGGCGAGGTCCCGCACGTCGGGGGCCGCGGTGCGGAAGCGGAGCCGGACGCCGAGCCCGGCGCAGCGCTCGTGCAGGATCCGCAGCAGCCGGCGCCGCCCGATGGCGGCGAAGCCGTGGCCGCCGGAGGTCAGCAGCCGGCCCCGGTGCACGACGTCCACGTCGTCCCAGCGCACGAACTCGGCGCTCAGGGCGGCGTAGACGACGGTGTCGGCCCGCTCGATGCCGCCGAGGGTCTCGTCGGAGAGGACCACGCCGAAGCCGAAGGTGTCGTCCGGGGCGCGCCGCTCCCAGACCTCCACGGTGTGCCCCTGGCGGGCCAGCAGCGCGGCGGCGTACAGCCCGCCCGGCCCCCCGCCGACGACGGCGACCCGCATGGCGCCCGGAGACACGCGGCACGCTGGCATCCGGCTACCTGCCCTTCCAGGCGGGCGGCCGCTTCCCGGTGAAGGCCGCGTGGAACTCCGCGTAGTCCTGGCCGTTCATCAGCAGGGCCTGGGTGGCGGCGTCCAGCTCCACCGACGCGGCCAGCGGCATGTCGAGCTCGGCGGTGAGCAGTGCCTTGGTCTGCGCGTAGGCGAGGGCGGGGCCGGCGGCCAGGTGCGCGGCGAGTTCCGCGGCCCGTACGTGGGCCTTGCCCTCCTCGGTGAGCTCGCTGAGCAGGCCGATCCGCTCGGCCTCGGGGGCGCGTACGGGCTCTCCGAGCATCAGCAGCCGGGTGGCGTGGCCGAGGCCGACGACCCGGGGCAGCAGGTAGGCGGCGCCCATGTCCCCGCCGGAGAGTCCGACGCGGGTGAAGAGGAAGGCGAAGCGGGCGGTGGGGTCGGCGATGCGGAAGTCGGCGGCGAGCGCGAGGACGGCGCCGGCGCCGGCGGCCACGCCGTGCATGGCGGCGATCACCGGGAAGGGGCATTCGCGGATGGCGCGCACCACCTGGCCGGTCATCCGGTTGAAGTCGAGGAGCTGGGCGGTGTCCATGGCGAGGGTGGCGCCGATGATCTCGTCCACGTCGCCGCCGGAGCAGAAGCCCCGGCCCTCGCCGCCCAGGACGAGGGCGCGCACGGAACGCTCGCGGGACAGTTCGGCGAGCAGATCGCGCAGGTCGGCGTAGGCGCCGAAGGTGAGCGCGTTCAGCTTCTCGGGGCGGTCGAAGGTGACGGTGGCCACGCCGTCCTGCCGGGTCACCCGGAGGTGGTGCCACCGTTCGGTCGCTGCTGTGGAACCGGTGAAGGGGCTCACACGACCGACGGTATCAGCAGATCCTGACTTCCGTCACAGAAACGCGACACGCATCGCCGCGGGCGGGCCGCCCCTGCGGCGTATGACTATGCGTCACTCCGGCCGGGCCGGGCGAGCGTGGCGACGAGTACGGCCTTGATGGTGTGCAACCGGTTCTCGGCCTCGTCGAAGACGACGGAGTGCGCCGACTCGAACACCTCGTCGGTCACCTCCAGGGATTCGAGCCCGTGCCGCTCGTGGATCTCCCGGGCCACCTGGGTACCGAGGTCGTGGAAGGCCGGCAGGCAGTGCATGAACTTCACGTCCGGGTTCCCGGTGGCCCGCAGCACGTCCATGGTCACGGCGTACGGGGACAGGGCCGCGATGCGCTCGTCCCAGACCTCCTTGGGCTCGCCCATGGATACCCAGATGTCGGTCACCACGAAGTCCGCCTGCGCCACCCCCTCGGCGACCTCCTCGGTCAGCGTGATCCGGGCGCCGCTGCCCTCCGCGAGCTCCCGCGCCGCGGCCACCACCGGCTCGGCCGGCCAGTAGGCCCTGGGCGCGACGATCCGTACGTCCATGCCCAGCAGTGCGCCGGTCACCAGGTACGAGTTACCCATGTTGAAGCGGGCGTCGCCGAGGTAGGCGAAGGCGATCCGGTCCAGCGGCTTGGTGGTGTGCTCGGTCATGGTGAGCAGGTCGGCCAGCATCTGGGTCGGGTGCCAGTCGTCGGTGAGCCCGTTGAAGACGGGGACGCCCGAGTGGGCGGCGAGCTCCTCGACCGCCTGCTGACTGTCACCCCGGTACTCGATCCCGTCGAACATCCGGCCCAGCACCCGCGCGGTGTCCTTGACCGACTCCTTGTGGCCCATCTGGGAGCCGGCGGGGTCGAGGTAGGTGGTGTGGGCGCCCTGGTCCGCGGCCGCGACCTCGAAGGCGCAGCGGGTCCGCGTCGAGGTCTTCTCGAAGATCAGCGCGATGTTCCTGCCCTGGAGCAGGCGCTGCTCGACCCCGGCCTTCTTGGCCGCCTTCAGTTCGGCGGCGAGCTCGATCAGGCCGCGGAACTCGGCGGCCGTGAAGTCGAGCTCCTTGAGAAAACTACGGCCGGCGAGGTCGGTGGCCATGGGGTCGCTCCAGCGTCACGGTGACAGGGGATGCTGGAAGTCTATACGATGCTCCGTATTGATATACAGAGACCCCTCCCTCCCCCGCCCCCTCTCCCCGGGCCGGTGGCCGCCCGGGGCCTCAGACCGCGTCCCGCTCCACCGGACAGCTCATGCAGCGCGGACCGCCACGGCCCCGCCCCAGTTCGCTGCCCGGGATCTCGATCACCTCAATGCCCTGCTTGCGCAGGTGTGTGTTGGTCGTCACGTTCCGCTCGTACGCGACCACCACCCCCGGCTCCACGGCCAGCACGTTGCACCCGTCGTCCCACTGCTCGCGTTCCGCCGAGTGCACGTCCTGGGTCGCGGTCAGCACCCGGATCGAGTCCAGGCCGAGCGCCGCCGCGATGGCCCGGTGCATGTGCTCCGCCGGGTGGTCGGTCACCTTCAGCTCCTGCGGCCCGGCACCCGGCTCGATCGTGTAGGAGCGGAGCATGCCGAGCCCCGCGTACTGAGTGAACGTATCTCCGTCCACCATCGTCATCACCGTGTCCAGGTGCATGAACGCCCGGCTCTTCGGCATGTCCAACGCCACGATGGTGGTGGCCGAGCCGGCGGCGAACAGGCCCCGCGCCAGCATCTCCACCGCCTGCGGCGTGGTGCGCTCGCTCATCCCGATCAGCACCGCGCCGTTGCCGATGACCAGCACGTCCCCGCCCTCGATGGTCGAGGGGTAGTCCGCCTGCCCCTGCGACCAGTAGTGGAAGGCGCCGGAGGAGGTGAAGAGCGGGTGGTGCTTGTAGATCGCCTCGAAGTGGACGGTCTCGCGCTGCCGGGCCGGCCAGCGCATCGCGTTGATGGACACCCCGTCGTAGATCCAGGCGGAGGTGTCCCGGGTGAAGAGGTGGTTGGGCAGCGGCCCGAGCAGGAAGCCGTCGGTGTCCAGGGCGTGGAAGCGCACGGACACCGGCTCGGCGTGCCGCTCCAGGAACTCCCGCTTGGTCATCCCGCCGACCAGCGCCTCCGCCAGCTCGGCCGAGGGCAGCCCGTCGAAGACCGACCGCAGGTGGTCGGTGGCGAGCGGCCCGTACTCCTTCTCGTCGAAGACCCGGTCCAGTACGAGGTGTCTGGCCTCCGGGATGTCGAGGGCCTCGCACAACAGGTCCCCGAAGAGGTGGACCTCCACCCCCCGGTCCCGCAGCACGTCCGCGAAGCCGTCGTGCTCCTGGCGGGCCCGGCGCACCCACAGCACGTCGTCGAAGAGGAGCGCGTCCTTGTTGCTCGGTGTGAGCCGCTTCAGCTCCAGGTCGGGCCGGTGGAGGATGACGCGGCGAAGCCGCCCGGTCTCGGAGTCGACATGGAATCCCATGCCGTACACGTTCGCAGACCGGGCGGCCTTTTGAGGTGGCGTCCGCTCAGCGGGGGGTGCCGAGGCCGAGAAGGGCCGAAGGGGCGCCGGTGAGTTCCGGGGTGGTCAGGCCCAGTTCGGGCGCGGCCAGGTTCGGGATCCCGGAGTTGGAGGCGTCCGGCATCGTCAGCAGACCGCCGGCGACCAGCCCGGGGGTCCGGGCGAGCAGGTCGGTGGCGGGGGCCTCCACGGAACCCTCGCCGTCCGTCTCCGGCTTGCCCAGCAGGTTCGGCACCGGGGAGGTGACGAGGGTGCGGCCGAGCTCGGTGCCGATCGGGAGCACCGGGAGCAGTGGGCTCGGGAGCATGTCCCCCTTGTGGAAGCGGGGCGCCTCGGGCGCTCCCACGACCGGCACCGGCACGCCCGTGCCCACGCGCGGGGTGTCCACGCCCAGCGTGGTCTTCACGGCGTCCAACGGCACACCGACCGGCACCGAGTCCGCCGCGGCCGGGGTGGCCGCGCCGGCCGCGGCCATACAGGTCATGAGCGCCGCAATGCTTCCGCGCGCGGTCATCTTCATAAGTGACGTTCCGTCCTTCCAGGGTCGCGGACATTCCGCTGCCCTGGTTGAACGATCCCGCCGGTGGGTTTCCCGGAGTTCTCCGCGAAAGTTCCCCCATACGACCTAATTAGCGGCCGTACGGGGGCCGCTCCTTTACGGGTCGTGCTGACTGGGGCCGGCCCCGCCCCCTCAGAGCCGCGGGTCCACCGGCTCCGACTCCAGGGCGAGCACCGCGAAGACGGCCTCGTGGACCCGCCACAGCGGCTCCCCGGCCGCCAGCCGGTCCAGCGCCTCCAGCCCGAGCGCGTACTCGCGCAGGGCGAGTGAGCGCTTGTGCCCGAGGAACCGCTCGCGCAGCCGCTCCAGGTGGTCCGGCCGCGTGTACTCCGGGCCGTAGATGATCCGCAGGTACTCGCGCCCGCGCACCTTGACCCCGGGCTGCACCAGGCGGCCCTTCCCGTCCCGGGCGTACGCCTGGAGGGGCTTGACCACCATGCCCTCACCGCCGGCGGCCGTCAGCTCCAGCCACCAGTCGGTGCCGGCCCGTACGGAGTCCTCGTCCGCGGTGTCCACCAGGATCCGGCCGGTGCGGCGCAGCAGCCCGGTTCCCGCCGCCTCATCGGCGGCGACGAGGCGGTCCAGCCAGAACAGTTGCTCGTCGTGGGGCACGGCGGCCAGCGACCGCCCGGCCGCCGCCAGCAGCTGGAAGGGAGCGAACCGTACGCCGTCCAGCCCGTCGGTGGTCCAGCAGTAGCGGCGGTATGCCTCGGTGAAGGCGGCCGCGTCGGCGGCCCGGCCGCGCTGGCGCTCCAGCAGCTCCCCGGTGTCGACGCCCCGGGCCGCGGCCGCCTCCAGGGCGGCGATCGCGCCCGGGAAGACGGCGCCCGAGGCCGCGCCCACGGCGGCGTACTGGTTGCGCAGCAGTCCGCCGGACTTCAGGGACCAGGGCAGCAGTTCGCCGTCGACGAGCAGCCAGTCCGTGCCGAGCTCCTCCCAGAGGCCGGCGCCGGTGACCGCCGAGCGGAGCCGGGTGAGGACCTCCTCGGTGACCTCCGGATCCTTGAAGAAGGGCCGCCCGGTGCGGGTGTAGACGGAGCCGGTCGGGCCGTCGGCGCCGAAGCGCTCGCGGGCCGCGTCGGCGTCCTTGCAGACCAGGACGGTGGCGCGGGAACCCATGTGCTTCTCCTCGCACACGACCTGGGCGATGCCGTCCGCGCGGTACTGCGCGAAGGCCTCGGCCGGGTGCTCCAGGTAGCCCTCTTCACGGGAGGTGGCGGTGGGCGCCATGGTCGGCGGCAGGTACGGGACCAGCCGCGGGTCCACCGCGAAGCGGCTCATGACCTCCAGGGCCGCCGCCGCGTTCTCCTCGCGCACGTTGACGTTGCCCAGGTGCCGGGTCTCCACGACCCGGCGCCCGTGCACGTCGGCCAGGTCGAGCGGGCGCCCCTCGTGGCCGCCCGGCGCCTCGGCGGCGAGCGGCTTGACCGGCTCGTACCAGACCTTCTCGGCCGGTACGTCGACCAGTTCGCGCTCCGGCCAGCGCAGCGCGGTCATCTTCCCGCCGAAGACGGCCCCGGTGTCGAGGCAGATGGTGTTGTTGATCCAGGCGGTGTTCGGGACCGGGGTGTGGCCGTAGACCACGACGGCCTTGCCGCGGTAGTCCTCCGCCCACGGGTAGCGCACGGGCAGGCCGAACTCGTCGGTCTCGCCGGTGGTGTCCCCGTACAGGGCGTGCGAGCGGACCCGGCCGGAGGTGCGGCCGTGGTACTTCTCGGGCAGGCCGGCGTGGCAGACCACCAGCTTGCCGCCGTCGAGCACGTAGTGACTGACGAGGCCGCGGATGAACTCCCGTACCTCCTCGACGAACTCCGCCGGCTCCCGCTCCAGCTGCTCGATGGTCTCGGCGAGGCCGTGGGTCCGCTGGACCTTGGAGCCCTTGAGGTACCGGCCGAGCTTGTTCTCGTGGTTGCCGGGCACGCACAGGGCGTTGCCGGACTTCACCATGCCCATGACGCGGCGCAGCACGCCGGGGCTGTCCGGGCCGCGGTCGACGAGGTCGCCGACGAAGACGGCCGTGCGGCCCTCGGGGTGGACGCCGTCCTCGTAGCCGAGCTTGGCGAGGAGGGTCTCCAGCTCTGAGGAACAGCCGTGGATGTCACCGACGATGTCGAAGGGGCCGGTGAGGTGGGTGAGGTCGTTGAAGCGCTTCTCCAGGACCACCTCGGCGGTCTCGGCCTCCTCGACGGTGCGCAGGACGTGGACCTTGCGGAAGCCCTCGCGCTCCAGGCCGCGCAGCGAGCGCCGCAGGTCGCGGCGGTGGCGCTGGATGACGGCGCGGGGCAGTGCGGCCCGGTCGGGGCGGGCCGCGTTGCGCTCGGCGCAGACCTGTTCGGGCAGGTCCAGGACGATGGCGATGGGCAGGACGTCGTGCTCGCGGGCCAGCTGGACCAGCTGACGGCGGGCGTCGGCCTGGACGCTGGTGGCATCGACGACGGTGAGGCGGCCGGCGGCGAGGCGCTTGCCCGCGATGTAGTGCAGGACGTCGAAGGCGTCGCGGCTCGCGCTCTGGTCGTTCTCGTCGTCGGAGACCAGGCCCCGGCAGTAGTCGGAGGAGATGACCTCGGTCGGCTTGAAGTGCTTGCGGGCGAAGGTGGACTTGCCCGATCCGGTGGCCCCGATCAGGACGACGAGGGACAGGTCGGTGACGGGAAGTACGCGGGTGCGGTGGGGCCGGGTGTCGGTCTCGGTCTCGGTGCCGGTCTCGGTGGTCATGCTGCCTCGCCCTCCTTCGGGGTGTCGGTGGCGGTGTCCGTGTGGGCGGCCGGGTCGGTGGTGCTCTCGGTGGTGCTCTCAGTGGTGGTGTCGGGCTGGGTGAAGACGGCCATCTGGGTCGGCGGCCCGACCTCGGGGTCGTCGTCGCCGACGGGGACGTAGGCGACCTCGTACCCGTGGCGCGCCGCCACGGAGCCGGCCCAGGCGCGGAACTCCTCGCGGGTCCACTCGAAGCGGTGGTCGCCGTGCCGGACGTGCCCGGCGGGCAGGGTCTCCCAGCGGACGTTGTACTCGACGTTCGGCGTGGTCACGAGGACCGTGCGGGGGCGGGCCGAGCCGAACACCGCGTACTCCAGCGCGGGCAGCCGCTCCGGGTCCAGGTGCTCGATGACCTCGCTGAGCACGGCCGCGTCGTAGCCGGCCAGCCGTTTGTCGGTGTAGGCGAGCGAGCCCTGCAGGAGCGTGACGCGCGAGCTCTGCCGCTCGCCCAGCCGCTCCAGGCGCAGCCGCCGGGCAGCCGTGTTCAGGGCCCGTACCGACACGTCCATGCCGACGATCTCGGTGTACGCGGGGTCCTTGAGCAGGGCCTGCACCAGCTGGCCCTGTCCGCAGCCGAGGTCCAGCACCCGCTGGGCACCCGCGGCGCGCAGCGCGGCGAGGATCGCCTCGCGCCGCTGCGCGGCGAGCGGCACGGGCCGCTCCTGCGTGTCCCGCGTCTCGTCCACGGCGTTGTCGAGCTCCTCGACCTCGCTGCCGTCGGCCTCGGCGAGGCGGACCAGCTCCAGGCGCTCGATGGCGTCCTGGGTCAGCCGCTTGTGGCGGGCCAGGTAGCGGGAGCTGATCAGCCCGTTCTCGGGGTGGGCGGCGAGCCAGCCGTCTCCGGCGCGCAGCAGCTTGTCGACCTCGTCGGGGGCGATCCAGTAGTGCTTGGCGTCGTCGAGCACCGGCAGCAGCACGTAGAGCTGGCGCAGGGCGTCCGCCAGGCGCAGTTCCCCTTCCAGGACGAGGCGTACGTAGCGCGAGTCGCCCCACTCGGGGAACTGCCCGTCGAGCGGCAGGGCCTCGGCCTGTACGAGGTCCCAGCCGAGCGGGTCGAACAGCCGGTGCACCAGCTCGGCCCCGCCGCGGGCGGGCAGCACCGGGATCTCGATGCGCAACGGCAGCGCTCGCTCGGGCAGTTCCGGGCGGAGGACGCACTGGCCCTTGAGGGCGGTGCGGAACACCCCGCTGAGCGCGACGGCGAGCAGCGAGGAGGCGGCGTACGGGCGGTCGTTGACGTACTGCGCGAGCGCGGCGTCGGGCGCTCCGCCCCGGCCCTTGCCCTTGCCGCGCCGCACGAGCGCGACGGGATCCACCTCCAGCAGCAGGGCCGCCGTGCACCGTTCGGCCGTGGCCTCGGGATAGAACACGTGGGCGGTGCCGTGGGAGGTGGAGAACGCCTGCGTCTTCCCGGGATGCTTGTGCAGCAGGTAGCCCAGGTCGGTGGCGGATCGTTCAGGGGAGCCGGTGGTGGAGATCGTCAGGAACACACGCCCGATTGTTGCTGGTCACCGCCCCTGAGCGCCTCTCGTTTTCCGGGCGGAGGCGGGGGTCAGGCCGGATCCGCGCCGGGGGCCTCCCGGCCCTCCCCCGGGTGGACGGCGGTGGCCAGCGCGGCGATCCCGGCGGGGCCGATGCGGCAGCAGCCGCCGATCAGGCGGGCGCCGGAGCGGTGCCAGGCGCGCGTGGGCCAGGGGGCCGGGGTCCCGGGGGCGTGCCAGGTGTGGGTGGCGGCGTCCCAGACGGAGCCGTCGTTGGGGTAGGCCAGGAGCGGCTTGTGGGTGGTGGCGGCCGCCGCTTCGAGGGCGGGCAGGACCTCGGCCGGGTCACAGCAGTTGACGCCGACCGCGATGATCTCCGGGGCGTCCGCGGCGAGGGCGAAGGCCTCGCGGAGGGGCGCGCCGGAGCGGGTGCGGCCGTCGGCCACGGTGTAGGCGAGCCAGGCCGGGGCGCCGGTCTCCGCGAGGACGGTGAGCACGGCCTCGGCCTCGTCCGGGTCGGGGAGGGTCTCCACGGCGAGGACGTCGGGGCCGGCGTCGAGCAGGGCCTCGATGCGGGGGCGGTGGAAGGCGGCGAGCTCGCGCACGCTCAGGCCGTACCGGCCGCGGTACTCGGAGCCGTCCGCGCGCACGGCCCCGTACGGGCCCACCGACGCGGCCACCCACACCTCGTGGTCGGCGGACTCGGCCGCGCGGGCGGCGAGGGCGACGCTGCGGTGCAGCAGGGCGGTGGTCGCGGCCCGGTCGTACCCGTGGGCGGCGAAGGCCTCGTAGCCGACCTGGTAGCCGGCGGTGATCAGCACCTCGGCGCCGGCCCGCGCGTACGCCGTGTGGGCCGCCTCCACCTGGTCCGGCCGCTCGGCGAGCACCCGGCCCGTCCAGAGGCCGCCGGACAGGTCGCAGCCCTGGTCGGCGAGCTGGTTGCTCAGACCGCCGTCCAGGATCACGGTCCTGTGGCCGAGGGCCTCGGCGAGCGGGCCGGACGCGCGGGGCACGGGGGTGGCTCCTACCGGCCGAGCTGGGAGAGCACCTGGGCGGAGATCAGCTCCAGGTGGTCCAGGTCGTCGAGGTCGAGCAGCTGGAGGTAGACGCGGGAGGCGCCGGCGGCCCCGTAGGCGCCGATCTTCTCGACGACCTCGGCCGGGGAGCCGGCCAGGCCGTTGGCCTTGAGCTCGTCCACGTCCCGGCCGATGGCGGCGGCCCGGCGGGCCACCTCCGCGTCGTCCTTGCCCACGCACACGACGAGGGCGTTGGAGTAGACCAGCTCCTCGGGCTTGCGGCCGGCCTCCTCGGCGGCCTCCCGGACGCGGCCGAACTGCCGCTCGCTGTCGGCGACCGAGGCGAACGGCATGTTGAACTCGGACGCGTAGCGCGCGGCGAGCCGCGGGGTGCGCTTGGCGCCGTGGCCGCCGATGAGGACGGGGACCTTCGCCTGGGCGGGCTTGGGGAGCGCGGGTGAGTTCTCCACCTGGTAGTGGCGGCCCGCGAAGTCGAAGGTGGCGCCGGTCTCGGTGGCCCACATGCCGGTGACGATGGCCAGCTGTTCCTCCAGCCGGGACATCCGGTCCGCCGGGAAGGGGATGCCGTACGCCTTGTGCTCCTCCTCGAACCAGCCCGCGCCCAGGCCCAGTTCGACGCGGCCGCCGGACATCTGGTCCACCTGGGCCACCTGGATGGCGAGGACGCCGGGCAGCCGGAAGGTGCCGGCCGTCATCAGCGTGCCCAGGCGGATCCGCTTGGTCTCGCGGGCCAGGCCGGCGAGGGTGATCCAGGCGTCGGTGGGGCCGGGCAGGCCGTCGGCGGATCCCATCCTCAGATAGTGGTCGGAGCGGAAGAAGGCGTCGAAGCCCAGATCCTCGGTGGCCTTGGCGACGGTCAGGAGGGTGTCGTAGCTCGCACCCTGCTGCGGCTCGGTGAAAATGCGCAGATCCATGTACCCATCCTGCCCTTCCCGCCCCGGCAGGGTGAATCTGCGTCAACCGGACGGTCCACCCGGGACGGCGCCAGTGACCAGCCCGGATGGGGATCGTTTCCTCGGACGGAGCCGGACCGCCCGGCCCGCGCGCCGGCGGACTCTCGCCGGTGCGTCCACCGCCCCCTTCCGCCTCGGAAGGGCCAGGGCCGAGGAGGCCGCCATGTCCCACGAGGCCGTGCCGGAGACCCCACGACAGACCGGACCGAACGGACCGGCCGGACAGGCAGCACACGAGTACGCCCACCAGGAGCCCGCGGTACCCGCCCAGGGCGGTGGCGCGCCGCAGGGCCTGCTCCAGCAGATGGAGGAGCTGCTGGCGGCGCTGAACGCCGACCTCTCCCAGCTCGACGCCGATCTCCAGTCCTCCACGGACCGCACCGCCGAGGGCGAGCGCCCGTCCTACCGGTCGTCCTGACCGTGCGGGTCCCGCCGCGCACGGCGGGGCCCACTCGCTTCACCCGCGCCGTCGAAGCGTCCGCTCAGGCCACGCCCGAGGCGGATCCCCGCTCCCGGACCACCATGCGGCGCAGGATCGCCCGTACCCGGTCGCTCGACTCGTCAGCCGCGTCGATCGACTCTATGCACTGCCAGTACAGGGTCTCGTCGTCCGTGCCGCAGGCCACCCCGACCAGGGCTATCCCCACTTCGCCCAGCAGCGCCTGAAGCCCGAGCAGCACCTGTCGGACGTCCGAGACCTCGCTCAGCTGCGCCGCCCGCGGCGGATACTCGGGCGCACTGCCCTCGCCGCGCAGGGCGGCTCTGTCGAGCACCCCGCATCCTCTGCCTCCCGCTTCCCCCAGTCCCCGTGCCTCCGATCTCAGCTCCGGCGGCCCGGTGACCGCCAGATAGCTCCCGATCCCCTGCGCGAGCGCCTGGGCCTGCCAGGCCTCGCCCACGATGTCCCACGCAGCCCCACTCTGTGCCAGCGCGTGCCGACCGACCGCGATGAGCCGTACCGCATCCATATGCCGTCCCCCGTCCGCACGACATCCCGCCGTCCTCACCACTACCCAGAGTGAGGGCAACAAGCCAGTAAAGCCAGGGGTATTCGGAAAATGTGGACAGAAACGTGATTGTGGATGAGTCCATCACTCCGAAGAGTGACGATTCGGTGTCGGTGTACCGGTCACGGGGAAGCGGAGTTCGTTCCTCTCGATCTTCGCCGCGAGCGCATCCAGCACATCCACCCCGAGGACCTCACAGAACTGCAGCAGATACGCGAGCACGTCGGCCACCTCATCGGCCACGCGGTGGGCGGTTTCCGGCTTCTCCATGACCTTCGCCGACTGTTCCGGTGTCAGCCACTGGAAGATCTCGACCAGTTCGGCCGCCTCCACGCTCAGCGCCACGGCCAGGTTCTTGGGCGTGTGGTACGGCTCCCAGCCGCGTGCGGCCGCGAACTCCGCGAGCCGGCGCTGCAGTCGGTCCAGCCGTTCGTCGGGCCGCTGCTCGGGCCGCGGCTCGGGCTGCGGCTCCTGGTTCTCGTTCATGCCGTCAGGTCTACCATCGCGACGCCCGGGAGGCGGCGGGCGGCCGCCGCGGTACCCTCCCCCACCGCCGCCACCAGCCGGATGTGGCCGCGCGCCCCGGACAGCAGGGCCAGGCGCAGCAGCTCGGCGCTCTGGTTCCGGTCCAGGCCGCGGTCGAAGCCGTCGGCCAGCACGGTCAGGGCCTGCTGCGCGGAGAGCAGTTCGGCGGCCGGATCCATGGCCAGCACTCCCGGGCCGGTCAGCAGGACCAGTGCCAGCGCGAGGAAGCGCAGCTCGCCCGCGCCGAGGCGGGCCAGTTCCGTGGCGGGCCGGGCGGGGCCGCGGTCCAGTACGGCCGTGACCGCCCCGCCGCCCGCGGGGGCCCGTACGTCGAGGCCGGCGACGGGCCCGGCGCAGCCGGTGCGGGCCGCTCCGGCCAGCAGCGCGTGGCGGGTGCCGCATTCGTGGCGGGTCCGGCGCAGTACGTCGGCCAGGTTGGCGCAGTCGCCGAGCAGCCGGCCCTCCCCGGGCGGGACGGCGGCGCGCATCCGGTCCGGGCGGGGGTCGCAGGGGAACACCGAGCGCAGGGCGACCACGACCTGCTCGGCGGCGGCCAGGACCTGTCGCTGGCCGGCCGTGGAGCCGGCGACGCGCAGCGGGAGCAGCGCCGTCCCGAGCCGGTCGTCGGGCAGCGGGGCCCGGGTGACGCCGATGGCGCCGCCGGTCAGCCAGGCGGCCTGGACGGAGCGCCGGCCGGGGTCGCGCAGGGCGGTGGCGAGCAGGATCTGCCCGTCCTGCGAGAGCCGTTCGCCGACGATCCGCAGCGCGGGCTCGGCCTGGACGGCGAGGTCGAGCCGGACCGGTCCGGCGGGGCCGTCGACCGTGCAGCCGAGGCGGAATCCGCGCCGCCGCTGGGCGTCGGGCACGGCCAGGTCGGGGATGCGGGCGCGCGGGTCCGGGAAGGCCTCCTCCAGCGTGGCGCCGGAACCGAGCCCCGCCAGGGCCTCGTAGGCGGCCAGGGCCTGGGACTTGCCGCTGCCGCTCGGCCCGGCGAAGAGGGTGACGGGGCCGAGCGGGAAGGCCGCCGACCGGTGCGGTCCAAAGGCGGAGAGCCGCAGTTCGGTGACCACGGGCCGCCGGTGCGGCTGCTGCCTCGGGGACTCGGCGCGCGTCGGCGCGGCCTGCGCGGGCACGGTGGGGCCGTCGGTCCACGCGCCGTCGGCCGGAGCGCCCTCGGCTAACGAGGGGTCGACGTCGGGGGCGGGTGCGGCGGGGGCGAGGGCAGGTGCGGCGAGGGCGGGTGCGGCGGGGGCCGGGCCCACCGCCGCGTCCAAGGTGGCGTCCATGCGCGGGACGGTACGGGCCGCCGGACCCCCCGTGGACCCGGCGAACCGTTCCCTCGCGGGGACCTTCCTACGATCGGGGGACGGCCGCGGCCGCGATGCCCTCGACCTCGGTCCCCACCGGCGCCAGCAGGAAGACGTTCCGGTCCACCCGGTGCATCCCGCTGCCCAGCCCGAAGACCACGCCGCTGCTGAAGTCCAGGATGCGCTTGGCCACTTCACTGTCCGCGCCGGTGAGGTCGAGCAGCACCGGGATCTGCGCGATGAGGTACTCCGCCACCTCCCGCGCGTCCGCGAAGATCTGAACTCTGATCACCACGAAGCGCCGCTGCTCCGCCACCGACGCTCCGGGCGCCTTGGGAATCGTGCGGTGGTCCACCCGGGAGGGCCATTCGTTGCGACTGCGCAGGGGGACCACCTGCGCGAGCCCCTCCCACTGTTCGTCGGTGACGTCGTACCTGCTCACCGGGCCGCCTCGGCCGCGCGCTTCTTGTGCATCCCCCCATCCTCTCGCGTTTCACCCGTTCAGCCCAACAGCGACACGAACCACGCCGGTACTCCCGGGACGCAAGATGAGTTAGGTTAGGCATACCTAACCCACTCGGACGATGGAGAGATCCGCATGCGCATGTCCGGTGCTCCCGCCACCCCGGCCGCCCGGCCCACCGACGCCGAGCGGATCCGGTCGATCCTGACCGCCGCCCACTCCATGACGCTGATCACCGACGAGCGGCGCACCGAGGTCCGCCACCTCGACGGCGGCGACCCGATGGGCAGGCTGCACCTGCACCCCGCCGAACCGGGCGGCGACGACGAGTACCGGCCCACGATCCGGCTGGAGTTCACCGACGTCGCCCCCACCCCCGTACGAGACCGGGTGCGCGCCCGCGTCACCGTGCTGGGCCGCCTGCTCACCCCGTACTCGGACGAGGCCGCCGACTCCACCTGCGTGGAGTTCGGCCAGGCCGTCCTGGAAACCGGACGCGGACTCGCGTACGTCGGCCTGGAGGAGCTGGAGGCGGCCCGCCCCGACCCGCTCGCCCCGTACGAGGCGGGCATGCTCACGCACCTCCTCGACGACCACCACGACCTCGTCACCCTGCTGCTGCGCCTGGTCCGGCCGCTGCCCACCTCCGCCGTCGTGCGCGCGCTCCCGGTCGCCATGGACCGGTACGGGATCACCCTGCGGCTGGAGGAGCGGCGCGGCCACCGGGACGTGCCGCTGCCCTTCCCCTCCCCCCTCGACGACGTCGAGCAGTCGGGTACGCAGATCCAGGCGCTCTTCGCGGCGGCCCGCCGGAGCTCGCACCGCAACACCCTGCCAGCGTGAGGGAATAGGGTCCGGCGGGGCCCGGTTGGGAACGATCATGAAGGCCATCACGTACAGCGCATACGGAACTGCCGAGAACCTCACGCTCGTTGACGTACCGGAGCCTAAGGTGGGACCGGGCGAGGTGCTCGTCCGCGTCAAGGCCGCCGGGGTCAACCCGGTGGACTGGAAGCTCGCCGCCGGGTACCTCGACCCGATCCTCGAAGTCCGCCATCCCGTCATACCCGGCTGGGACGTCGCCGGAGTCGTCGAGGCGGTCGGCCCGGACACCTTCGAGTTCGCCGTGGGCGACGAGGTGTACGGCTACGTCCGCAAGGAATGGGTGGAGCTCGGCACCTACGCCGAACTGGTCAGCGCCCCCGTCCGCACCCTCGCCCGCAAGCCCCGCGCGCTGAGCTTCGAGCAGGCCGCGGGCATCCCGCTGGCCGGCCTCACGGCCTACCAGTCCCTCACCCGCGTGGGCGTCAAGGCCGGCGAGACCGTCGTCATCCACTCCGCGGCGGGCGGCACGGGCTCCTTCGGCGTGCAGATCGCCGTCGCGCTCGGCCTGCGGGTCATCGGCACGGCCGGCGCGCACAACCACGACTACCTGCGCGGGCTCGGCGCCGAACCGGTGCTGTACGGGGAGGGCCTGGCGGACCGGATCCGCGAGCTGGCGCCCGAAGGCGTCGACGCGGCCCTGGACTTCTACGGGGACGACGTCGTGGAGACCCTGCAGTCCCTGGTCAAGGAGCGCGGCCGGGTCGTCTCCATCGCCGACCACCAGGCCGCCGCCAAGGGCGCCCACCAGCTGTGGGTGCGCCCCGACACGGCCGACCTGACGTTCCTCGCGGAACTGGCCGACGCGGGCGGCCTCACCGTCAACGTGGAGCACGCGCTGCCGCTCGCCGAGGCGGCCAGGGCATGGGAGCTGAGCACCGCGGGCCGCACGCGCGGCAAGATCGTCCTGACGGTCTGACGCGAGGACCGGCGGGGGCAGGGGGCCCGCCCTGATCGCCCCGACCGCCCCGACCGTCGGGGGCGGGGCGGTCCGCGCGGAACGCCCCTCCCCCGGCCCTCAGGACGTGATCGGCCGCAGGTCCCCTCCCAGCGGCGGCCCGATCGCCCTGAGCGACCCGGGCGTCCGGCCCTCGCCCCAGCCGATCTCGCGCCGGTAGCTGCCGAGCAGCCCGCGGTCCGCCAGGGCCGCCTCGTCCCGTACGGCCGGGTCGTCCCCCGCCGGGCGGGTCAGCGGCGAGACGAACAGCGCGTCCGCCGGGCAGTTGGCCTCGCACAGGAAGCAGGTCTGGCAGTCCTCCTGCCGGGCGAGCAGCGGGATCCCCCCGGGGCCGCGCTCGAAGACGTCCGTCGGGCACACCTCGATGCACTTGTCACAGGTGATGCACCGTTCGTGCGAGACCAGCTCGATCACGCCGCCACCCCCGTGCCCGCCGGGGCCGCAGGCCGGGTCCACACCCGGTCCAGGCCGCCCACCAGGATCCGGTGGTGCAGTGCCGGGTCCTGCTGCGGATGGTCCAGCCGCTTGGCCATCCCACGGGTCTCGGGCCGGGCGAGGGCGGCCGCGTACATCCACCGCGCGTGCGCCGTCATCGCGGCCGCCTGCCGGGCCCGGACCAGCTCCGCGCCCTCGCCGTGGAGCGTGGCCCTCAGCCGCGACCAGGCCGCGTCCAGGGTCCGCAGCGAGGCGGCGAGGACCTCACCGCGGCGCAGGTAGTTCTTGTCGTACGGGAGCACCTCCGCCTGTACGAGTTCCACGGCGGCCCGGTGCCCGCCCGGCTCGGCCCGGTGTCCCGTCGGGCGCAGCCCGGCTCCGCCGACGCCGGTGACGGGGCGGTCGGCGGCCCGTCCCCACGGACCGAGGGACAGGGCGTGCGCGGCGGCGCCCCGGCCTGCCCAGCTGCCGGAGGAGACGGCCCAGGCGGCGTTGTGGCTGCCGCCTCCGGTGAAGCCGCCGCAGATCTCCTCACGGGTGGCCGCGTCCCCGGCGGCGTACAGGCCCGGGACGCCGGTGGCGCAGTCGTCGCCGGTGATCCGGATGCCGCCGGTGCCGCGGACCGTGCCCTCGGCGAGCAGGGTCACGGCGAAGCGGTCGGTGAAGGGGTCGATGCCGAGCCGGTCGAAGGTGAGGAAGAAGTTGGGCTGGGCCAGGCGCATGGCGGCCCGGGCCTTCTCGTCGGCGCGGTCGAGGCGCGCGTACACGCGGGCGCCCGTGAGGAGTTCGCGGGCGATCGCCGAGCGGCCGCCCTGGCTGGCCGCGCCCTCCAGCACGCTGCCGTCCTCCTGGGAGAAGGTGGCGAAGGAGTAGAAGGCGGTCTTGGTGACCGAGGTGCCCTCGGGGGCGATCCCGTAGGCGTTGGAGAACTCCATGCCGGAGAGCTCCGCCCCGGCCTCGGCGGCGAAGAGCGCGCCGTCGCCGGTGTTGGTGTTGGTGCCGAGCGCCCCGCTGAGGAAGGCGCAGCCGCCGGTGGCGAGGACCACGGCGCCGGCCCGGACCCGGTAGTGCTCCCGGGCCTGGCGGCGGTAGCCGGCGGCGCCCGCGACGGCGCCGTCCGCGTCGGTGAGCAGTTCGGTGACCGGGCTGTGGTCGAGGATCTCGACCCCGGCGCGGCGGATCCGGATGCGCATCCGCCGCATGTACTCGGGGCCTTGGAGGCCGCCCCGGAGCGGCCTGCCGTCGGGCCCGGTGGGGAAGGGGTAGCGGCCCTCGGTGGCCAGCTCGTTCATCCTGTCGTACGTCTCGTCGAGGACCCGGGCCATCCACCGCCGGTCGGCCAGGTAGCCCCCGAGGCCCTCGCGGGAGGCCATGGCCGCCTCGCGGGCGGCCGGCTCGGGCGGCACGTACCAGACGCCGGTGCCGCCGGCGGCCGTGGCGCCGCTCGTCCCGCAGTAGCCCTTGTCCGCGAGGACGACCCGGGCCCCGGCCCGGGCCGCCTTGAGGGCGGCCCAGGTCGCGGCCGGTCCGCCGCCGACGACGAGGACGTCGGTGCCGTGATCGGTCATGCGCTCCCCCTGGTGTGGCGGTTGGCCGGCCGGGCCAGGCCGTAGTTCTCGCGGAGGGTGCGGCCGGTGTACTCGGTGCGGAACAGGCCGCGCCGCTGCAGGATCGGCACGACGTGGTCGACGAAGTCGGTCAGGCCCGTGGGCAGGACGGGCGCCATGATGTTGAAGCCGTCGGCGGCGCCCTGCGCGAACCACTCCTCCAGCTGGTCGGCGATCTGCTCGGGGGTGCCCGCGAAGGTGCGGTGGCCGCGGCCGGCGCCGAGACGGGCGATCAGCTCGCGCAGGGTGAGGCCGTCACGGCGGGCGAGCTCGGCGACGAGGGTGAAGCGGCTCTTGTTGCCGTTGACGTCCCGTTCCTCGGGCAGGTCGGGCAGCGGGCCGTCGAGCGGCAGGCCGGTCAGGTCCACGTTGAGCATGCCGGAGAGCTGGGCGAGGCCGTACTCCGGCACCTGGAGGTCGGTCAGCTGCTGCTCCAAGGCCTTGGCCTCGGCCTCGGTGGAGCCGATGACCGGGGCGATGCCGGGCAGCACGAGCAGGTCGCCCTCGGTGCGGCCGTACTTGGCGAGGCGGGACTTGAGGTCCTTGTAGAAGGTCTGGCCGTCGGCGAGGGTCTGCTGCGCGGTGAAGACGGCCTCGGCGTACTGGGCGGCGAACTCCTTGCCGTCCTCGGAGGAGCCGGCCTGCACGAGGAGCGGGTGTCCCTGGGGCGAGCGCGGGACGTTGAGCGGTCCGGCGACACCGAAGTACTCGCCGCGGTGGGCGGCGGGGTGGAGCTTGTCGGTGTCGGCGTAGATGCCGCCCTCCTTGTCGAGGACGATCGCGTCGTCCTCCCAGCTGTCCCAGAGCTTGGTGGCGACGTCGAGGAACTCGCGGGCGCGGTCGTAGCGGAGGTTGTGCGCCAGGTGCTCGTCGCGGTTGAAGTTGCGGGCCTCGTCGACGGTGCCGGAGGTGACGATGTTCCAGCCGGCGCGGCCACCGCTGATGTGGTCGAGGGAGGCGAACTTCCGGGCGGTGTTGAAGGGCTCGTTGAAGGTGGTGGAGACGGTCGCGATCAGCCCGATGTGCTCGGTGACGGCGGCGATGGCGGACAGCAGGGTGAGGGGCTCGAAGCCGCCGAGGGCGTTGTAACGGGCCTTGCCCCAGAGGGCGAGTCCGTCGGCGAAGAAGATGGAGTCGAGCCGTCCGCGCTCGGCGGTGCGGGCCAGTTCCTGGAAGTACCTCAGGTCGGTGACCCGTTCGGGGGTGCTGTCGGGGTGGCGCCAGGCGGCGTCGTGGTGCCCGGCGTTCATGAGGAAGGCGTTGAGGTGGAGGGTCCGGGGGGTGGTGGTCATGACTGTTCCTCGTGTGTCAGGTGGTGCGAAGCGGGGGTCGGGCACCGGGCGGCGGGCGTCGGGTGCCGGGCGTCGGGTGCCGGGCGTCGGGTGCCGGGCGTCGGGTGCCGGACGTCGGGTGCATCAGCCGTGGGGCATCAGGCACCGGGCGTCAGGCCGGGGCGCGTCAGGCCGGGACGCGCCAGGTGCTGAGGCGGCGTTCGATCGTGACCAGCAGCTGGTTGAAGGCCACACCGATGGCGGAGATGGTGACGATGCCCGCGTACATCTGCGGGATCGCGAAGTTGAACTGCGAGGCGTTGATCAGATAGCCGAGGCCGGCCTTGGCGCCGATCATCTCGGCGGCGACGAGGACGAGGATGGAGACGGCGCCGGCGAGCCGGATGCCGGTGAAGATGGCCGGTACGGAGGCCGGGAGGATCACCTTCTGGAACAGGCGGGGCGTCGAGAGGTCCATTGACCGGGCGAGCCGGATCAGGGTGGGATCGGCGTTGCGGACGGCGCTGATGGTGTTGAGCAGGACGGGCCAGAGGCAGGCGTAGACGACGATCGACACCTTCGAGGTCTCGCCGATGCCGAGGAGCAGGACGAACACCGGGAGCAGCGCGAGGGCCGCGGTGTTGCGGAAGACCTCCAGCAGCGGCCCGAGGAAGTCGGCGAGCGGCCGGTACCAGCCGATGAGCAGGCCGAGCGGGACGGCGACGGCCACGGCGATGCCGAAGCCGCCGAAGGAGCGGATCAGGCTGGCCTGGGTGTGGTCGGCGAGCTGGCCGTCGCCGGCCAGCTCCCACCAGGCGACGGCCACCTCGCTGATGGGCGGCAGGAAGGTGGCGTCGACCAGGCCGGCGCGCGGGGCGAACTCCCAGAGGGCGACCAGCGCGAGGATCGCGGCGGTCCGGACGGCGACGGCCTTCAGGGCGCGTACGACGGCGAGCGCGGCGGACTTCGTACGGGCGGGGGCCGGCCCGCGGGCGGCGCCGGCGTCGGCGTCGCCGTCGCCGACGGCCGGGGGCTTCCCGGCCGGGGCCGGGGCCGGGGCCGAGGCCGAGGCAGCGGCCGGAGCCGAGGCAGGGGCCGAGGCAGCGGCAGGGGCCGGAGCCGAGGCAGGGGCCGAGGCAGCGGCCGGGGCCGAGGCAGCGGCCGGGGCCGAGGCAGGGGTCTTGGGCGCGGAGGGTCCGTCCACGGCGGCGGTGCCAGCGTCCGGGACGGACCCGGCCGGGACGGCGACAGGGCCGGTCCCGGCCGGAGCCGGAGCCTGGGCCTGGGCCTGGGCCTGGGCCGGAGCCTGGGTCTCGAGGGCGGAAGCTCCGTCCGCGGCGGCAGTCCCGGCGGCGGCGGTGACGGCCTGCGCGGCCGGGACGGATCCGGCCAGGGCGGAGGCTGGGGCGAGGCCGGATTCCGCCGGGGCCGGGGCTCGGCCGGACTCCGCCGGGGCCGGCGCGGAGTCGGCCGGGGTCGGGGCGGAGTCCGCCGGGGTCGGGGCGGAGTCCGCCGGGGTCGGGGTCGGGGCGGAGTCCGCCGGGGTCGGGGTCGGGGCGGAGTCCGCCGGGGTCGGGGTCGGGGCGGCCGGGGTCGCCAGGGGGGTGGTGTCGGTTCCGGTGCTCATGCGGCTGCCGCCTCCTTCTCCAGTTGCTGGGCGCGGGCCACCTCGTCGTGGAGGAGGTTCCAGATCTCGTGCCGGTAGCGGGCGAACTCCGGGCTGGACCGCAGGGCCTCCCCCAGCAGTCCGTCGCGGTCGCCGAAGGAGACCGGGACGACCTCCTTGACCCGGCCGGGCCGGGAGGTCATGACGGCCACCCGCTGCCCGAGGTAGACCGCCTCCTCGATGCCGTGCGTGATGAAGACGACGGTCTTGCCGGTCCTCTGCCAGATGCGGCGCAGCTCGTCCTGGAGGGACTCGCGGGTCTGCGCGTCGAGCGCGGCGAACGGCTCGTCCATCAGCAGCACGTCCGGGTCGTACGCCAGCGCGCGGGCGATGGCGACGCGCTGGCGCATGCCTCCGGACAGCTGGTGCGGGTGCCGGTCCTCGAAGCCGGTCAGTCCGACGAGGTCCAGGAACTCCCTGGCCCGGGCGGCGCGTTGGCGGCGCGGCACACCGGTGGCTTCCAGGCCGAACTCGACGTTGCCCTGGGCGGTGCGCCATGGCAGCAGCGCGTACTGCTGGAAGACGATGCCCCGGTCCAGACCCGGCCCGGTGACCGGCTTGCCGTCGAGCAGGATCCGGCCGCCCGTCGGACGCGACAGCCCGCCGAGGAGGTCGAGGAGCGTGGACTTGCCGCAGCCGCTGGGTCCGACGACCACGAGGAACTCCCCGCTGCGGATCTCCAGGTCGATGCCGTCGAGGGCGGTGAACTCCCCGAAGGTCTTGCGCACTCCCTCGAACACGATCTTCGTCATGATGGCCGTCACCCCTTTCCGTAGGCGTTGAACTCGTTGGTGTAGAGGTCGGACGGCTTGAACTGCCCCTGCTTGATGTCGCCGCGCTCACCGAGCCAGTCGAGCCAGAGCTGGAACTCCTGGTCGGGGATCCGGCCGCCCGTCTCGGCGATCCCGTACGAGCGCCAGTACTGCAGGGCGGTGGTGTCCTCGTTGCGGCCGCGCTTCTTGACGATCTCGGTCATCCGGGCGACGGCCTCCTCGCGCGGGGTGGTGCGGGACCACTCGATGGCCTTGGCCACGCCCGTCACGAAGGTCCGTACGGTGTCCGGGTTCTGCTTGATGAAGCGCTCGGTCATGATGTAGGTGCCCGCGCTGAACGGGCCGAGCAGTTCCACGTCGGTGAACAGCGGGCGGATGCCGCCGGCGGCGACGGCCTTGTCGCGCAGGATGCCGGTGAGCACCCCGACCTCGATCTGCTTCGCGCGCAGCGCCTGTTCGGTGTTGACGGGCGGTATCACCAGGGCCTCGACCTTGGCCGCGTCCGCCTTGGAGAGGCCGTTGCGGCTGAGGTAGGTGTCGAGCAGCGCCTGGTAGTGGGCGCCCAGGGTGTTCATGCCGACCTTCTTGCCGATCAGGTCCCGGGCGGAGCGGATCGGGCTGTCCTCCAGGACGAAGTAGCCGGCGTAGGAGTACTGGTCCGAGCCGTAGGAGGAGATGAGCGCCTTGATCGGCGCCTTGCCGGCGGCGAGCTTGATGACCGCGCCGTTGAAGGCGCTCCCGAAGTGGGTCTGGCCGGTGGCGGCGGACTGGATGTCCTGCGGGCCGCTGATGGTGTTGCCGACCCATTCGAGCGTGACGTCCTCGAAGTAGCCGAGGTCGGCGGCGAGTTCGGGGAGCGTGACCGCACCGACCGAGCCCTGGTACTTCAGGGTCTTGACCTGCGAGCCCGATCCGCCGCCCGTGGCGGTGGCCGTGCCGCAGCTCACCGCGGCCGCCGAGATGCCGAGCAGGGTCAGGAACTGGCGTCGGGAGGTGCGGGTCGAGGTGAATCCTGCGGGCATGACGAGGTCCTTGTCGGTGCGGTTGCGTGGTGGCGTCGGGTTGTCGGGTTGTCGGGTTGTCGTGTCGTGTTGTCGTATTACGGAGCGGTGGTGAGCGCGGCGGCGGCGGGCGCGGCGCGCAGGGCCTCCGCGAACTCGTCGACCGCCTGGAAGAGATCGAGCTCGGCCTCGGGCCGCAGCCGGTCGGGGCCGGAGCCGCGCTCGACGGAGGAGTCGAGGACGAACCGGCCGGCGGTGACGTGCCGGGCGCCGAGGGCGGCGAGCACGGGGCGCAGGGCGTAGTCGATGGTCAGGACGTGGGCGAGGCTGCCGCCGGTGGCCAGCGGGAGAATCGTCTTGCCGGCGAGGCCGTCCTGCGGGAGCAGGTCGAGGAAGGCCTTGAGCAGGCCGGTGTACGAGGCCTTGTAGACCGGGGTCGCGATGACCAGGCCGTCCGCCTCGGCCACGGCTTCGAGCGCCCGGCGGATCTCGGGCTCGCCGCGGCGGGCGGCGAGCAGGTCGGCGGCTGGGAGCTCGCGCACGGACAGGTGTGCGGTGCCGAAGCCGGAGTGGGACAGGCGGCGCAGCACGTGGTCGGCCACGACGGCGGTACGGGAGTGGGCGGAGGGGCTGCCGGTGATGGCGAGCAGGTGGGGCACGGGGGCTCCTTGGGTGGCGTACGGGAGCGGTCGGGGCGGTGCTGGGCGGGGGGTGCTGGGCGGGGGGGGGGGG
>NZ_JOIR01000043.1 GCF_000720115.1 Streptomyces sp. NRRL F-2580 | reverse complement strand
GTCCCCACCGGGGCGGAGCCCACCCCACCGCCCCCACCCACGACGGCCGACGCGGACCGACGGCCCCCCACCGGCCCGCACGACGGGTCCACCCCGCCCGCCGGGGAGGAGCGCAACGCTGCCCTCGCCGGCACGGATCGACGCCTGCCCTGGCCCCGCAGCGGGTCCACCTCGCCCACACCCCCTACCTCGGAGCCCCACCCGACCGCCCCCGCCGGAGCCGAGTCCAGCCCAGCCACACCGGCCGGTGCCGAGCCGCCCCCACCCGCGCCCGCCCGCGCCCAGACCACCCCGCCCGCAACAGCCGCCGCAGACCGGCGAGCCCCCACCAGCCCGCACAACGAATCCACCCCGCCCGCACCCACCGGGGCCGAGTACGTCCCGCCCGCACCTGCCGGCACGCAAGCCACCCCACCCTCGGCGGCCGCCGCAGACCGGCAGGCGCCCACCAGGCCGCACAACGGATCCGGCGCACCGGCGCCCGCCGGGCCGGAGGCCGGTCCGTCCACGCCCACCCGCGCCCAGACCACCCCGCCCGCAGCGACCGACGCGGACCGACAGGCTCCCGCCGGGCCGCGCAACGGCTCCGCCCCGCCCGCACCTGCCGGGGCCGAGTACGGCCCGCCCGCCCCCACCGGCACTGATCCGGTCCCGTCCCCGCCCGCCGGAGCGGAGTTCGGCCCGCCCCTGCCCGCCCGCGCGCAGGCCGCCCCGTCCGCAGCAGCCGCCGCAGACCGGCAGGCGCCTACCGGGGCCGAGTACGGCCCGCCCGCCTCCACCGGCGCCGAGCCGGTCCCGCACCCGCCCGCCAGGGCGGAGTTCGACTCTCCCGCGCCCACCCGGGCGGCGTCCGCCGCGCCCGCCCGCGCGCAGGCCGCCCCGTCCGGAGCGGCCGACGCGGACCGGCAGGCCCCCGCCGGGCCGCGCAACAGGTCCACGCCCGCCCCTTCCGGGGCGGAGCCCCACCCGACTGCCTCCGCCACCGAGCCCGGCGCGCCCGTGTCCTCCACGGCAGAGTCCGGCCCGGCCGCCCGCACCGGAGCCGGGGCGCAGGCCGCCCCGTCCGCGGCGGCCGACGCAGACCGGCGGGCGCCCACCGGGACGGCCCGGCGGTGGCCCTGGCAGCGCGGACGGTCCGCCCAATCCACTCCCCCCGCACCGGAGTCCACCCCGCCCGCGCCCACCGGGGCCGAGGCGGCTCCGGCCGCACCCGCCGGGGCGGGTCGGTGGCTGCCCTGGCTGCGTAGGCGGTCCAACCCGGGCGTGCCCGCCGCCCCGGGGTCCCGCCCGGCCGCGCCCGCCAGGGCAGAGTCCGGACCGGCCGCGCCCGCGCGCGCTGAGTCGGCCCCGTCCGCGCCCGCCGGCGCCGGGTCCGGTCCGGCCGTGCCCACCGGGGCAGCCCCCGGCCTGCCCGAGAGCCGGGCCACCGCTTCGCCCGCCGCCAGGCGACCCGCCGCGCCCCAGCCCGTCGCGCCGCAGGCACCGGCAGCGTCCCCGCAGCCCGTGCAGCCCGCGAGGGCGGTCGCGCCGCGCCCCGTCGTGCGGCCCGCCCCGGTGAGCGACGACGTCGCCGGCGTGCCGTGCCCCTCCTGCGGCACGCCCAATCCCCCGGACCGCCGCTTCTGCCGCCGTTGCGCGGCTCCGCTCACGCCCAGCACCGCACCGCCGCCGCTCCCCTGGTGGCGGACGATCTGGCCGCTGCGCCGCCGCACCCGCGCCGGCTCGGGCCGCATGGTGCGCTTCCTGGTGGTCCTGGCCGTCGTACTGGCCCTGTGCGCGGGCGGCTTCCTGCTGCTGCCGGCCGGACGCCACCTGATCGAGGACACCCGGGACAAGCTCGGCAAGGCCAAGGCGGTGACCGCCACCCGCGTCGAGGCGAGCGCCGAGGTCCCAGGGCATCCGGTGGGCAACAGCACGGACGGGCTCAGCAACCGCTACTGGGGCGCGCCCGCCCCCGGCGCCTCGGTGACCTACACCTTCGCCAAGCCCTTCCGCCTGGTCGCCGTGATCGTCACGAACGGCGCCTCCCCCTCGCCCGAGGAGTACGCGAAGCAGGCCCGCGCGCTCCAGATCGACATGGAGGTGACGTCGAAGGACGGCCGGAGGGTCCACAAGAAGCTCGCCCTGAGCGACAAGCCCGGCCCCCAGACCTTCCCCACCGGCATCAGCGACGCCGCCACGATCCGCCTGACCCTCGACGCGCCCGCCGGGTCGGCTCCGGACCGTCATCTCGCCCTGTCGGAGGTGGAGTTCTTCCAGCGAAGCTGACGGGGCCCGGCGGGCCGCCCGCCGCCTCCCGGTGCGGATACGGATACGTGGACGCACGAAGGGCAGCCCGCACGGGGTCGCCGCCACGTCCCTGCGCACGGCCAACTCCCGGCCGCCGCACGCCCCGGCCGCATACCGTGGGTCCCCATGGAGACACGGGTGCGGCTGGAGCCGTGGGCTGACGGGGACTTCTGGCTGCTGGAGCGCAAGAACGAACCCGCGATGACCGAGCACCTCGGCGGGCCGGAGACCCCGGAGAAGCTCGTCGACCGGCAGCGGCGGTACGAGGCCCTGAGCGCGCGGGAGCCGTCCGCCGGGCGGATGTTCCGGGTCGTACTGGAACCGTCCGGCGAGAGCGTCGGCTCCGTCGGCTTCTGGGAGCGCGAGTGGCGCGGCGAGCCGGTCTACGAGGCCGGCTGGGGCGTGCTGCCCGAGTTCCAGGGCCGGGGGCTGGCGGTGGCGGCACTCACGGAACTGCTGGCCTACGTCCGCGTCCACGGCACCCGCGACAGCGTCCACGCCTTCCCGGGGACGGACCACCCGGCGTCGAACGCGGTCTGTCGGCGGGCGGGGTTCGAGAACCTGGGAGAGGTCGACTTCGAGTACCCGCCCGGCGTGCCCCACCCGAGCCTCGACTGGCGCTACCGGGTGGGGCGGCGGCCCGGAACCACACCGCGGACCGGGCCCACGCCGCAGGCCAGGCCCACACCGCAGACCGGGCCCACGCCGCCGGCCGGAACCACACGGCCCGGAACCACGCCGTAGGCCGGGACGCCGCAGGCCGGGATCACGCCGTCAGGATGATGCGGCCGCGGACCCCCGCGGTGGCGAGGCGGTCGTGCGCCTTCGGCGCGTCGGCCAGCGGGAAGGTGTCCGCGACCCGGAGCGTGAGCTCACCCGCGTCCACCAGGGCCACCAGGCGGGCCAGGTGCTCCCCGTCGGCCGCGACCTCCTGCTCCTCGACCCGGATCCCGCGCTCCGCGGCCGGGGCCGCGCCCGGGATCACGCCGACGTAGACCCCGCCGTCGCGGACGAAGCCCAGCGCGGGCTCCCCCAGTACGGCCGTGTCCAGGACCCCGTCCACCGGGCCGGCCGGAGCCGCGCCGCGCGGGACGAAGCCGGCCGCGCCCAGGGACCGTACGAACGTCTCGTCCCCCTCGCCCGCCAGGGCCGTCACCACCAGTCCGGCCCGCGCCGCGAGCTGCACCGCGAGCCCGCCGACCACGCCCGCCGCGCCGGTGACGAGCACCGAGGCGCCGGGGGCGAGCCCCAGCAGGTCCACCGCGCGGGCCGCGGTGAGCCCGGCCAGCGGCAGCCCCGCCGCCGCCACGGCGTCCACGGTCGTCGGCGCGGCCACCACGGCGGAGGCGTCGAGCACCGCGTACTCCGCGTGCGTGCCGAGCGGCTTCACCGCCCCGTAGTGCAGCCCCACCACCCGGTCGCCGCGGCTGTGGCCGGTCACGTCCGCGCCCACCTCGTCGATCTCCCCGGCCACCTCCCAGCCGAGGCCGAGCCGCTGCCCGGCGCCGCCGAAGACACCGGCGCGGACCGCTCCGTCCACCGGGTTGACCCCGGCGGCCCGGACCCGGACCCGGACCTGGCCCGCCGCCGGCCGCGGCACCGGTACCTCGGCCAGCTCGACCCGCTCCGGCCCGCCGAACTCGTTCACCACGACCGCCAGCATCGTCCGCTCGTCGCTCATGTCGCCATCTCCCCTTGCACGTCGTGCAGTTCGTCGCCGCGTTGCCGCATTGCCGCGTTGCCGCGTTCCTGATGAGCACTAACCTAGGGAGAGGTACTCTCTTTCCGTAAGTACGCACTCCAAAGTGCGTACCCGACCCGGAAGTGACCGGGTCGGCCACGACCCGGAAGTGGGGGACCCATGGCCACCAGCACCGCCGCAGCCCGACGCTCGGAAGCCCGCGCCGGCTACGACGCCTTCCTCAAGGAGTGCCCCACCGGCCAGCTCCTGGCCCGCATCAGCGACAAGTGGGTCGGCCTCATCGTCAGCGCCCTCGCCGAGGCCGAAGACCGGTCCCTGCGCTACAGCGACCTCGGCCGCAAGATCCCCGGCGTCAGCCAGAAGATGCTCACCCAGACCCTGCGCTCCCTCGAACGCGACGGCCTCGTCGACCGCACCGTCACCCCCACCGTCCCCGTCCGCGTCGACTACCGGCTCACCGACCTCGGCGGCAGCCTCAGCTGCCTCCTCTCCTCCGTGAAGCTCTGGGCCGAGAACCACTTCGACGAGGTCAGCGCCCATCGCGACACGTACGACCAGGCCACCGGGACCTCGTAAATTCAGCCGCGACCACCGCCCCGGCAATGGCATGCTGGCAGGGTGAACGGACCCGGCATTCAGCTCACCCTCGCCCCCGAACTGCGCCTCTTCGCCCCGCCCAGCCGGCGCGCCGACCGCGTACCGACCACGACCGACGGCGCCTCCAGCCTCGGCCACGTCGTCGAATCGGCCGGCGTCCCGCTCACCGAAGTCGGCCGCCTCCTCGTCGACGGCCGCGAGGTGCCCGTCTCCTACGTCCCCCAAGACGGTCAGGACGTCGAGGTGTTCGGGGTCGAACGCCCCCAACGAATCCCCGGCGCCCCGCTCCGCTTCCTCCTCGACGTCCACCTCGGCACCCTCGCCCGCCGCCTGCGCCTGCTCGGCGTCGACGCCGCCTACGAGAACGAGGACATCGGCGACCCCGCCCTCGCCACGCGCTCCGCCGCCGAGCAGCGCGTCCTGCTCTCCCGCGACCGCGGACTGCTGCGCCGCCGCGAGCTGTTCGCCGGCGCGTACGTCTACAGCGACAACCCGGACGAACAACTGCGCGACGTCCTCAGCCGGTTCGCGCCCGCCCTCGCCCCGTGGACCCGCTGCACCGCCTGCAACGGCCCGCTCCACGAGGCCGACAAGGAGAGCGTCGGCGACCGCCTCGAACACGGCACGCACCGCTCCTACGACGTGTTCGCGCAGTGCTCCGCATGCGAGCGCGTCTACTGGCGCGGTGCCCACCACGCCCGCCTGGAACGGATCGTCGAGGACGCCCTCGTCGAATTCGGCACCGCCTGACCCGGCCTAGAAGGCGTAGGCGTCACCCGTGTCCAGCGCCAGCACCACGTGCTCGTTGTTCACGTGGTTCCGGTCCGTCGCCCCGCCGTTCCACCACGTGTCGACCCGCACCACCACCTCCGGCACCCGCTCCCGCAGCGCCAGCGCAAGCCCGATGTGTCGGCCACGCCCGTGCAGCGGCAGCGGGCCCGTCTCGCACACCACCTCGCGCACACCCGCCCGCGCGCAGCCCTCCGCCAGCTGCTGCCGGTCCGCGAGCTCGGCCGACAGCCGCACCCGCAACGTCGCGTTCGCCAGCGCCGTCGGCCCGTCGTTCTCCGGGACCAGCCAGATCCGCAGCCGCGCCCCCGACAGGTGCACCCGGCCGTGGTACGCCACGTCGGCCTCGGCCTCGGCCTCGGGCCCGGCCGGCGCCGAGGCCCACCCGGGCGGCGCCCCCGCACCCGCACCCAGCGCCAGCAACCCCGCCACCACCACACTCCGTACGGCACCACGGCGCACCGCCACCACCTCCTCGCGCGGAGGCTAGCCACCGGCGCCCACGGCCGATCGGACCATCACACGAATGAGGGCGGGCCGTACCCCCATCTGCCCGCGCGTTCCCTCGTACGCTTCCGGCCATGCTGATCGCACGCTCCGCCGCACTGTTCACCCTCGCCGCCCTCCTGGAGATCGGCGGCGCCTGGCTCGTCTGGCAGGGCGTCCGCGAGCACAAGGGCTGGGCCTGGATCGGCGCCGGAGTGATCGCCCTCGGCCTCTACGGCTTCGTCGCCACCCTCCAGCCGCAGGGCGACTTCGCCCGTGTCCTCGCCGCCTACGGCGGGGTCTTCGTCGCCGGATCCCTCCTCTGGGGCGTCGTCGCCGACGGCTACCGCCCCGACCGCTGGGACGTCGTCGGAGCCCTCGTCTGCCTCGGCGGCACGGCCGTGATCATGTACGCCCCGCGCGGACGCTGATCCACCGGACCACCGGATCCCCGGACCCCCGGACCCCCGGACCGCCGAGTCCCGGACCACCCGACCACCCGACCACCCGACCACCGGACCCCCGGACCGCCGAGTCCCGGACCACCCGACCACCCGACCACCGGGCCCCGGACCACCGGGCCAACCGGCCGCCGGGTCCCGCCTATGCTGGCGGGTAATCGCCCGTACGAACGACCTACGCACGACCGAGGAGCCCGCAGATGAGCACCGCACCGGCCACCCGAACCGCCGTCGTCACCGGCGCGAGCAGTGGCATCGGCGCGGCCACCGCCCGGCAGCTCGCCGCAGCCGGCTACCACGTCGTCCTCACCGCCCGCCGCAAGGACCGCATCGAGGCCCTCGCCGCCGAGCTCACCGACGCCGGCCACTCCGCGGCCGCCCACGCCCTCGACGTCACCGACCGCGCCGCCGTCGACGCCCTCGCGGCCTCCCTCGACCGCTGCGACGTCCTCGTCAACAACGCGGGCGGCGCCCTCGGAGCCGAGCCCGTCGCCACCGGCGACCCCGCCGACTGGCGCACGATGTACGAGGTCAACGTCATCGGCACCCTCAACGTCACCCAGGCCCTGCTCCCCGCCCTCACCGCCTCCGGCGACGGCACGGTCGTGGTCCTCTCCTCCACCGCCGGCCACTCCACGTACGAGGGCGGCGCCGGCTACGTCGCGGCCAAGAACGGCGCCCGCGTCCTCGCCGAGACCCTCCGCCTGGAGATCGTCGGCCAGCCCGTACGCGTCATCGAGATCGCCCCCGGCATGGTCAAGACCGACGAATTCGCGAAGACCCGCTTCCGCGGCGACGCCGAGAAGGCGGAAAAGGTCTACGCCGGCGTCGCGGAACCCCTGTCCGCCGACGACGTGGCCGACACCATCACCTGGGCCGTGACCCGCCCCAGCCACGTCAACATCGACCTCCTCGTGGTCCGCCCCCGCGCCCAGGCCTCGAACACGAAGGTCCACCGCGAGTTCTAGGCCAGCCCGGCCGCCTTGAGGTGCGGCATGAGGGCCGCGGGTTTCAGCCCCGCGGCCTTCGCCGCGCCCAGCGCCCGCTCCAGATCCGCCGCCAGCGTCGGCGTGAAGTGCAGCAGCACGATGTCCCCGGCCTTCAGCCGCGGCGTGGGCGGGGTCTCGCCCCAGGTGGTGAAGTCGTGCGTCCACGTCACGAGCGCCTTCACCCCGCACGCCTTCGCCGCGAGCCGCACCTCGTCGTTCACGGCTCCGTACGGCGGCCGCAGCAGCTTCGGCGCCCGCCCGAAAACGTCCTCGATCCGCTCCCCCGCCCCGCACACCTCGGCATCCTTGCCGACCGCGTCGAGCGTGGTCAGGTCCGGATGGCTGACGGTGTGGTTCTCCACACTCGCCCGCCCCTCCTCCGTGAGCCGGGTGAAGTACCCGGTGTCGTACGAGATCGCCTGGGGCAGCAGGAACAACGTCACCGGCACCCGCTTCTCCAGCAGGATCCGGGCCGCCTCGGGATCGTGGTTCCACCCGTCGTCGATCGTGATGAACACGACCTTCTCCCGCGTCGGCACCTGCGCCACGACACCAGGCAACCCCACCCCCGCCTGCGCGGACCCAGCGGCCCCCAGAGCGAGCGACCACGCCGCGACCAGGGCGACGACCACACGAGATCTCCCCATGCCACCCACCCTGGTCTAGACCAACTCGCGGGTCAACCCTCTTACCCTGAGCGGAAGTTGCCGATCCACGCTTCCCGAGGCCCGTATGGGTGAATCCACGTGAAATGTCAGCGGGCGCGGCTACCCTCCGAAAGCGTGAGCCGCGAAAAGGAGGAAGCTATGGCCGTGATACAGCACGAGACCACGATCGCGGAGGCCGCCGATCGACTCTCCAAGGAGCTTCCCGGACATCGAGTGGAAATCCTCCAGGGGAGGCTCACCGTGACACCACCTGCCGACGGCCCTCACGCCGAATCATTGACCTGGCTCATCGAGGAGCTCTTCACGGCCGGGGCCCGACAGGTGGGCATCAAGTACCTCCAGGGCATCGGCCTATGGCTGCCGTCGGGACCGACCGACTACGCGATTCCGGACCTCTCGCTCGTCGAATCCGACTATCGAGATGCGCACGTCGAGAAGAACTGCTTCGCGCCCCACACCTTCCGCATGGTGGTAGAGGTCACCTCGTCCAACTGGTCCGACGACCTCGGCACCAAGGTCGACTGCTACGCCCAGGCCGGCATCCCGGTCTATCTCGTGGCCGACCGCCGCCACGACGAAGTGGTCCTCCACACCGACCCCCGCGGCGGCGAGTACCGCTCCCGCAAGGCTTTCAAGCGAGGCACGTCCGTCCCCCTCCCCGAATCACTCGGCATCACCCTCGAACTCCCGGTGGACCGCCTGCTCGACGGCGACGAGGACTGACCTCACGCGGAGGGGCCCGGACCGATCGTGATCGGTCCGGGCCCCTCCACTCCCCCGACAGCCCCTCCCGGGCCTCAGCCCTTCACGCAGATGACCTGCTTGAGCTTGGCCACGACCTGGACGAGGTCGGTCTGCTGGTCGATGACCTGCTCGATCGACTTGTACGCGCCCGGGATCTCGTCCACGACGCCCGAGTCCTTACGGCACTCCACGCCCTTGGTCTGCTCCACCAGGTCGCGCGCCGAGAACTTCTTCTTGGCCGCAGTCCGGCTCATCTTCCGGCCCGCGCCGTGCGAGGCCGAGTTGAACGACTTCTCGTTGCCGAGGCCCTTCACGATGTACGAGCCCGTGCCCATGGAGCCCGGGATGATCCCGTAGTCGCCGCTGCCGGCGCGGATCGCACCCTTGCGCGTGACCAGCAGGTCCATGCCGTCGTACCGCTCCTCCGCCACGTAGTTGTGGTGGCAGCTGATCTCGCGGTCGAAGGAGACCTTCGCCTTCCGGAACTCCTTGCGCACGACCTCCTTGAAGAGGCTCATCATCGCCGCGCGGTTGTATTTGGCGTACTCCTGGGCCCAGAAGAGGTCGTTGCGGTACGCCGCCATCTCCGGGGTCGCGGACAGGAACACCGCCAGGTCCCTGTCGACCAGGTTCTGGTTGTGGTCCAGACTGCGAGCTACGCCGATGTGGTACGCGGCGAGCTCGTTGCCGATGTTCCGGGACCCGGAGTGCAGCATCAGCCAGACCGAACCTGCCTCATCCAGACAGAATTCGATGAAGTGGTTGCCGCTTCCGAGCGTTCCAACCTGCTTCGTGGCACGTTCCTGGCGGAATTTGACCGCATCGGTGAGGTAGTCGAACCGTGCCCAGAGGTCCTCGTACCCCGCCTCGGAGAAGCCGTAAAGGCGTGAGGGGTCCACCGCCTCCTTGTGGAGGCCCGCGCCCACCGGGATCGCCTGCTCGATCTTGGAGCGGAGCCTGGACAGCTCCCCCGGAAGGTCGTTCGCCGTCAGGGACGTCTTCACCGCCGACATGCCGCAGCCGATGTCCACGCCCACCGCCGCCGGGCAGACCGCGTCCTTCATGGCGATCACCGAGCCGACCGTGGCGCCCTTGCCGTAGTGGACGTCCGGCATGACGGCCAAGCCCTTGATCCACGGGAGGGTGGCGACGTTGCGCAGCTGCTGCATCGCGCCGTCCTCGACCGACGCCGGGTCCGTCCACATCCGGATCGGGACGTTCGCCCCGGGTACCTCTACATACGACATACGGAATCAATCCCCCGAAAACCACAGAAAAGTCAGAATGCGCAAAAAGCCTCGCTCTTGATCCCAAATACGACAGGGGACCGGCGCCAGCACCAGCGTGTGCGATAGACATTGTGTCCAGCCGTGACCAAGTAGCGGCAACGCATTTTCCTGACCGCCGGGGGCCCGGCGGTCGAAGGGGGCCAGTGGACGTGCAGCGCAAGGCGGTACGGCGAGGGTCGCGGATCCTGCCAGGCATCGCGGTGCTCACCGCGCTCGCGGCCGGCGCGCTCGGCCTGACCGGGTGCACCGGCGGGAGCAGCGGCGGCGGCACCACCGACTCGAAGGCCGGCGGCAACCCCGCCGTGCCCGCCCAGCCGGGGAAGTACCGCAGTCTGCCCGCGCCCTGCAAGGCCGGCGTCGACAGCAAGAAGCTCAAGGCCATGCTGCCGGCCGGTGACAGCCTGACCCCCGAGCAGCGCGACCAGCTGTACGCGGGCGTCGCGGACGCCTCGTACGACGGCGACCGGCACGTCGGCTGCCGCTGGACCGCGCAGTCGCCCGAGGAGACGCGGCTGCTGTCGGTCGGATTCGAGCGCGTGGTCTCGTACGACCGGGCCACCGCCAGCGACGACGACAAGGCGAGGCAGGTCTACGTACGCCTGCTGACCGACGCGCACCTGCCCTTCCCCGGGCCGGCCCCGAGCGCGAGCCCCAATCCCGCCACTCCCGCCACTCCCGCCACTCCCAACCCCTCCGCTCCCAACCCTGCCGCCCCCGATCCCGCAGCTCCCTCAGCCTCCGCCACGCCGCCGGCCGGCGCGCCGACGCCCGCCGCGAGCCCGTCCGCCCCGGTCGAGCTCGGCTCCCGCGTCCTGGAGGGCCTCGGCAGCGACGCCTTCATCGAGGACAAGCTGAGCCCGGCCGGGGCCACGGCCGCGCAGGCGCGCACCGTGCGGATTGTGTTCCGTACCTCGAATGTCATCGTCAAGGTCGAGTACAGCGTGCAGCCGGCCCTGCCCGGTACGGTGCCGCCGAGTGCGGAAACCCAGGACAAGGCAAGGCAGTTGGCGCAGGCCCTGGTGGAGCGTTTCAACGAGTGAGCGGCGCCCGCCGCCGCCGGGCGTGACGCCGCGCACAGCAGGCGGGCACCCGATCGGGCTACCGTTGCCCGGGTCCCGCGTCCGAAGTAGACCCTCACACGCACTGAAGGAACCATGCACCGATCAGCCTCGCGCCTCACCCGCGTTCTCGCCTGCGCAGCCGTCCCGGTGATCCTCACCGTCGCCGGCTGCTCGTCCGACTCGGGCAAGGACTCGGGCTCGAACGACGGCAAGAAGTCCAGTTCCTCCTCGTCGGCCAAGCCCAACGCGAAGTCGTCCGCACCGCTGGAGAAGGCGGCTTTCGCCACGCTTCCGGACCCCTGCAAGGCGCTCGGGTCGGCGACGATAGACACGGTCGTCCCGGAGGCGAAGGACAAGAACGGTACGGGGACCAAGTCGAACGACCTGACCAGCCGTGCCGGCTGTGCCTGGAACGGCCTGCAGTCGGACGGCCTGAAGGGCTCGCAGTACCGCTGGCTGTCGCTCTCCTTCTTCCGGGCCGACTCGCACACCTCGCTCGGCAGCGCCAACAAGCGCGCCGAGGAGGAGTACAAGAAGCAGGTCGAGAAGGCGAAGGCGTCGGAGGGCGCGCAGGACCTGAAGGCCGAGGGCACGGAGGGGATCGGCGAGCAGGGCACGTCGGTCGTCTACACGGTCAAGAAGGACGTCGACTTCTTCAACACGACGATCGTGGCGCGCAACCAGAACGTGGTGGTCACGCTCGACTACAACGGCGCCGCGTACGAGGGTGCGGGCGCTCCGGACCAGGCGAAGCTGCTCCAGGACGCCGTCGCGGCGGCCAAGGAGGCCGTGGCCTCGGTCGACGCCGCGAACAAGCAGCAGGCCGAGCAGCCGCAGCCGGAGCAGCCGCAGTCGCCGCAGCCCCAGTAGCCGCCGCAGCCCCGGTAGTGGTCACGGTGAAGGCCGCGGGGCGGGGTGGCGGGGCGGGGCCTCTGGGGCGCTGACATCCAGTCACCCGTACGCTGTGCCTGCCGCAGCTCGGTAAAGGCTCGGTAAGCACTTCAGCGCTCGGTATGTGCTCGACAAGGGGAGGGGATCGCGGGTGGCCGCGATGCAGCTGACTCGTACGCACCGGATACTCATCGGCGTCGTGGTCGCGGGAGCCGTGGTCATCGCGGGGATCGGCTTCGCGGGCTCGTACGCCGCGGTGCGCGCCCTCGCCCTGCAGAAAGGCTTCGGCAGCTTCTCGCTGGTGTTCCCGATCGGCATCGACGCGGGCATCTGTGTGCTGCTCGCGCTGGACCTGCTGCTGACGTGGCTGCGGATCCCCTTCCCGCTGCTGCGTCAGACGGCCTGGCTGCTGACCGCGGCCACCATCGCCTTCAACGGGGCGGCTTCCTGGCCCGACCCGCTGGGCGTCGGCATGCACGCCGTGATCCCGATCCTGTTCGTGGTGACCGTGGAGGCCGCCCGGCACGCGGTGGGCCGGATCGCGGACATCACCGCGGACCGGCACATGGAGGGTGTGCGCATCACGCGGTGGCTGCTGTCGCCGATACCCACCTTCAAGCTGTGGCGCCGGATGAAGCTGTGGGAGCTGCGCTCGTACGAGCAGGCGGTCGGCATGGAGCAGGACCGGCTGATCTACCAGGCCCGGCTGCAGGCGCGGTACGGGCGCTCCTGGCGGCGGAAGGCGCCGGTGGAGGCGCTGATGCCGCTGAAGCTGGCCCGGATCGGTGTGCCGCTCAAGGAGACGGCCCCGGAGGCGCTGGCGGTGACGGGCATCGAGCCGGCGGTGTTGCCCCCGCTGGATCAGCAGGGTGCGGCGGCCGGCGCTCCGGCGCTGGTGGCCGCGGCGGCCGCGCCGGGGCCGGCCCAGCAGGCGGAGCAGGCCCGGCAGGCCGCCGAGGCGCAGGGCGTGGTGCCGGGGCCCCCGGTGGTGCACGGCCCGCCGCCGTTCGCGGTGGAGCCGACGGCCATGCCGGCGGCGCACGACAGTGCGTGGTTCGCGGCGCCGAAGGCTCCGCAGGCGGCCTACGAGGGCGGGTACAACCCGCAGTACGTCGAGGGGCTGGAGCCGACTCCGGTCCTGCCTCCGATGGGGCCGGAGGAGCAGCAGCCGGTGCGGCAGGACCTCCCGATCCCGGCGCCCCGCCAGGAGGACCTCCCCCAGGGTGCGCCGGCCGCCCAGGGGCAGCAAGCTCCGGAGGAGGGCCCGCAGACGCCCGACGAGGCCGAGTTCGCCGAGGTCGCGTACAAGGTGTTCTGCGCGCTGTCCGACGAGAAGCAGGACTACCCGTCGGCCGAGGCGCTCGACATACACCTCTCGGACGGCTACGGCGTGACCCACCCGCGCAGCGGTTCCCTGCTGCGCCGGATGATCCCGGCGTTCAAGCTGCGCTACAACAAGGAACGCGAGGCCGAGCACATCGCCTGAGCGGCCGTGCGCGCCGCCTGGGGCACCTTGCCCGGAGTGCACCGTTCGACCATGCGGAAGGGCCCGCACCCCGAGGGGTGCGGGCCCTTCCGCGTGGTTCCCGCGGTCTCAGACGGCGAGCAGCTTGCGCACCCGGTCCGCACCCACGGCCAGCAGCAGCGTGGGCAGTCGCGGCCCGGTCTCCCGGGTCACGAGGAGCCGGTAGAGCAGGGCGAAGAAGGTCCGCTGCGCGACCTTGAGCTCGGGCGTCGGCTTGGCGTCGGGCTCCAGGCCGGCCATGACCTTCGGGACGCCGTAGACGAGCGTGGTCAGCCCGTCGAGGGACCAGTGCGAGTCCAGGCCCTCCAGCAGCAGGCGCAGCGACTCGCGGCCCTCGTCGTCCAGGGACGACAGCAGCTCGGTGTCGGGCTCCTCGCGTACGAGGGTGCGCTGGTCGGCCGGGACCTGGGTGGTGATCCAGTTCTCGGCGCGGTCCAGGCGCGGCCGTACCTCGTCGAGGGAGGTGAGCGGCTGCGTCGGGTCGAGGTCGGTCAGGATGCGCAGGGTCTGCTCGTCGTGGCCGGCGGTGATGTCGACGACGGACGCGAGCGTCCGGTACGGCATCGGCCGCGGGGTGCGCGGCAGCTCGGCGGCGGCGGTGCGCACGGCGCGGGTGTGCGCGGCGGCGTCGGCGGGCAGGACGGAACCGTCGGCGACCTTGGACTCCAGCTTGTCCCACTCGTCGTAGAGCCGCTGGATCTCCTGGTCGAAGGCGATCTTGAAGGACTGGTTGGGGCGGCGGCGCGCGTACAGCCAGCGCAGCAGCTGCGGCTCCATGATCTTCAGCGCGTCGGCCGGGGTGGGGACCCCGCCCTTGCTGGAGGACATCTTGGCCATGCCGCTGATGCCGACGAAGGCGTACATCGGTCCGATCGGCTGTTCGCCGCCGAAGATGTGCACGATCTGGCCGCCGACCTGGAAGGACGAGCCGGGCGAGGAGTGGTCGACGCCGGAGGGCTCGAAGATGACGCCCTCGTAGGCCCAGCGCATGGGCCAGTCGACCTTCCAGACGAGCTTGCCGCGGTTGAACTCGCTGAGCTTGACCGTCTCGGTGAACTCGTCCTCGGTGCAGACGTAGGTCATCTCGGTGGTCTCGTCGTCGTACGAGGTGACCTTGGTGAAGTCCTTGCCGCATTCGCCGCAGTACGGCTTGTACGGGAAGTAGCCGCCCTCGCCGGTGCTGCCGTCGTCCTCGGCGGCGGCGCCGGAGCCCTCGGCGGCCTCCAGCTCGGCCTCGTCGACCTGCTTCTGCTGGGGCTTCTTGCCGCCCGGCTTCTGCTTGGTGCGGTACTGGTCGAGGACGGCGTCGATGTCGCCGCGGTGCTTCATCGCGAACAGGACCTGCTCGCGGTAGACACCGGTGGTGTACTGCTCGGTCTGGCTGATGGGGTCGTACTCGACGCCCATCTCGGCCAGTGCCTCGACGAAGGCGGCCTTGAAGTGCTCGGCCCAGTTCGGGTACGCCGATCCGGCGGGGGCTGGCACGGCGGTCAGCGGGCGCCCGATGTGCTGGGCCCACGACTCGTCGATGCCGGGCACGCCCGCCGGGACCTTCCGGTACCGGTCGTAGTCGTCCCAGGAGATGAGGTGGCGGACCTCGATGCCCCGGCGGCGGATCTCGTCCGCGACCAGGTGCGGGGTCATGACCTCGCGGAGGTTGCCCAGGTGGATCGGGCCGGAGGGGGAGAGTCCGGACGCGACGACGACAGGTTTGCCGGGTGCTCGGCGCTCCGCCTCGGCGATGACCTCGTCCGCGAAACGGGAGACCCAGTCGGTCTCGGTGCTGCTCTGAGCCACGACACGTCCTTCTATCTCGAATGCTGGCTTCAGCCATTCTCCCAGACGGAACGGGCCGCTCCGGGGTTGCTTCCGCCCAGTGATATCCCGCGAAACGGATGGCGCCCGCGTGGGATACTCGGCACTTGTCGGAAGACCCAAGTACAGCCCAAGTACAGCCCAAGTACAGAACCTCACAGGAACGGCAGCTCATGGCCTCGGTCCCTTCGCTCGCTTCGTCCGTCAACCAGCGCGTCGCCGACGCCCTTGCCTCCGCCCTGCCGGAGGCCGGTGGCGCGGACCCGCTGCTGCGACGAAGCGACCGGGCCGACTTCCAGGCCAACGGCATCCTGGCGCTCGCGAAGAAGGCGAAGGCCAACCCGCGCGAGCTGGCGACGACCGTGGTCGAGGGCATCCCGACCGGTGACCTGATCCAGGGGATCGAGGTCTCGGGCCCGGGCTTCCTCAACATCACCATCACCGACAAGGCGATCATCGAGACCCTGGCGGCGCGTGCGCTCGACGACCGTCTCGGTGTGCCGCTCGCGGCGAACCCGGGCACCACGGTGATCGACTACGCGCAGCCGAACGTCGCCAAGGAGATGCACGTCGGGCACCTGCGGTCGGCCGTGATCGGTGCGGCGATGGTGGAGATCCTGGAGTTCACGGGCGAGAAGGTGGTCCGTCGCCACCACATCGGCGACTGGGGCACGCAGTTCGGCATGCTCATCCAGTACCTGCTGGAGCACCCGCACGAGCTGGACCACAAGTCCGACGAGGAGGTCTCCGGCGAGGAGGCCATGTCCAACCTCAACCGCCTGTACAAGGCCTCGCGCGGCCTCTTCGACTCCGACGAGGAGTTCAAGACGCGGGCCCGGGCCCGGGTGGTGGACCTCCAGGCGGGCGAGCCGGAGACCCTGGCCCTGTGGCAGCGGTTCGTGGACGAGTCGAAGATCTACTTCTACTCCGTCTTCAACAAGCTGGACATGGACATCCAGGACCCCGACGTGGTCGGCGAGTCCGGCTACAACGACATGCTGGTGGAGACCTGCAAGCTGCTGGAGGAGTCGGGCGTGGCCGTCCGCTCCAACGGCGCGCTGTGCGTCTTCTTCGACGACGTCAAGGGCCCGGACGGCAACCCGACCCCGCTGATCGTGCAGAAGTCGGACGGCGGCTTCGGCTACGCGGCGACCGACCTGTCGGCGATCCGCGACCGCGTGGCCAACCTGGGCGCGACCGAGCTGATCTACGTGGTCGACGCGCGGCAGTCCCTGCACTTCAAGATGGTCTTCGAGACGGCCCGCCGCGCGGGCTGGCTGAACGACGAGGTCAAGGCCGTGCAGCTGGCCTTCGGCACGGTCCTCGGCAAGGACGGCAAGCCGTTCAAGACCCGTGAGGGCGAGACGGTCCGGCTGGTGGACCTGCTGGACGAGGCCATCGACCGCGCGGCGGCCGTCGTACGGGAGAAGGCGCAGGACCTGTCCGAGGCCGAGATCGGCGAGCGGGCGGTCCAGGTCGGCATCGGCGCGGTGAAGTACGCGGACCTCTCCACGTCCGCGGCGCGCGACTACAAGTTCGACCTGGACCAGATGGTGTCGCTGACGGGTGACACGTCCGTGTACCTCCAGTACGCGTACGCCCGTATCCAGTCCATCCTGCGCAAGGCCGGGGAGGCGAAGCCCGCTGCCCACCCGGAGCTGGCCCTCGCCCCGGCCGAGCGTGCGCTGGGTCTGCACCTGGACCACTTCGGCGAGCTCATCGCCGAGGCGGCGTCGGAGCACGCGCCGCACAAGCTGGCGGCGTACCTCTACCAGCTGGCGTCGTTCTACACGACCTTCTACTCGGAGTGCCCGGTCCTGAAGGCGGACACCCCGGAGCAGGTCGAGAACCGGCTGTTCCTGTGTGACCTGACGGCCCGCACCCTGACCAAGGGCATGTCCCTCCTCGGGATCCGGACGCCCGAGAAGCTCTGAGGTCCGGACTCCGGACAGAACGCACCAAAGGTCAACGACCCCGGCAGCCGCTGCCGGGGTCGTTGGCGTTTCGTGATGTTTAAGCCATCAACCTTCCTGCCACCCCCGTTAATCTGATCATGTTCAAAAGAAGATGTATGGGGGGAAACAAATGAAGAAGATCAAGCGCATGGCCGCGGTCGCCGCGGTCGCCGTGGCCGGACCGACCATCCTGACCGCCACGCCCGCCATGGCCGCCGACCAACCGGCCGTGATCGTTCCTGATGTGGCGCCGAAGGACGACGCCACCGCCGACGCCGGTGCGCCGACCACGCCCGTCGCCGAGAAGCCCGTCGCGGAGAAGCCCGCGCCGGTCGCGGAGAAGCCCGCCGCGGACAAGCCGGCGCCCGTCGTCGAGTCGCCCGGGCCGACCACCCCGGCCCCGGCGCCCGCCGAGCAGCCCGCGAAGGACGCCAAGCCCGCCGGGGACGAGCAGCACGCCGATTCCGACGGCATCATGATGGGCCCCGACGTCACCGTCGCGGGCATCCCGAAGAACGGCTTCAAGCCGGGCGGCGACTGGACCCAGCTGAAGGTCACCGTCGACAACTCGGGCGGCGACTGGGTCAACGGGCTCCAGCCCCGCCTCTCGGTCGACAAGGCCGGCGGCAAGCTGAAGGCCAGCCACTACGAGATCGAGTCGCGCATCGTCCGCGCGGACGGCAGCAGCTACTGGTGGCCCGCCACGGCGCTCGACAACGAAGTCGACGACACCAGCATGAGCGACTACTTCATCGGCACCGTCGGCACCCTCGACCGCGGCGCGAGCTACGACCTCGACGTGCGCATCCGCTTCACCGCGGACGCCCCGCGCATCAACTTCGACATGGCCTCCGACGCCGTGAGCATCAGCGCCGACGGCTGGAAGTACGGCCCCAGCAGCTGGTACGGCGCCAAGATCGAAGGCGCGGAGGACGGCGAAGAGGACCCGTTCGTCGAGGGCCCCGCGCTGACGGTGAACGGCGTACCGGAGACCGTCAAGGCCGGCGGCGACTGGACCAACCTGTCCGTCCACGTCGACAACTCCGGCAAGAAGGCCCTGGACGGCTTCGACGTCGGCCTGGTCCTGGCCCGGCCGGACTGGGTCCCGATGAAGGGCTCCCAGGTCAAGGTCGAGGTCCTGAGCAAGGACAAGAACGGCAAGGCCGGCTGGCACGAGGCCGAGATCCGGTCCGAGGAGGAGGGCGTGTTCCTCGGGGTCGACCTCGCGGGCGGCCCCGTCGCGGCCGGCCAGAGCTTCGACATCCAGGTCCGCATCCGCCTGACGGCCGACGCGCCGCTCGGCGATCTCCGCATCTCCTCCTGGGGCTCGTCCCAGGTCGGCCCGGAGACCCCGAAGCCGTGGGCGACGTCGCGCTCCAAGTCCCGCCTGACGAAGATCGTCGCCGCCGACCCGGCCACCGGTGACAACGGCAACCAGCCGAAGCCGAACGGCGGCTCCAAGCCGATCGTCGACGACACCACCGGCCACACCGGCGGCGAGCTCGCCGCCACCGGCGCCGACGCGGCCACCACCTGGGCACTCGGCGGCGCGGGCGTGGCCCTCGCCATGGGCGCCGCCCTGGTCGCGGGCACCGGCCGCCGCCGCCGCGCCACCGCCTGAGCCGACACCACGGCTCCGGTCGGCACCTCGGCCGTGTGACGGGGCCCACAGGGAATGTTCTTGCTGTGGGCCCCCTCTTTCGAGGCATGAAGACCGAAACCACCACCCGGCGCCGCGCCGGACACGCCGTCGCCGCCCTCCTCGCCGCCGACGGACTCCTGCACCTGTACTGGGCCACCGGCGCGACCTGGCCGGCCGCCGACGAGCGGGCGCTGTCGCTGGCCGTCCTCGGCCTGGAGACCTCCTTCGGGCCCCGGGTCGTGCTGCCGCTGGCCGCCGTGACCCTGGTGGGCGCCACCGCGGTCCTGGCCCACTCCCGCGGCCGCGGCGGCCGGCTCACGCGGGCCGTCACCGCCGCCGTCGCCACGGGACTGGCCGTACGGGGCCTCGCGGGCCTCGGCTGGGCGGCCGGGCTCCTCGACAGCCCGGCCGACAGCCCCTTCCACGCCCTCAACCTCGCGCTGTACACGCCCGCTTGCCTGGTCTTCGGCTGGGCGGCCACCCGGCTCGCACTCATGCCCGCCGTTCACCCGAAGGGCCCGATTGTGTCCGTGCACCCCGGGTAGGGGACGGCCCGTCCTTCCCCCCGACCACCGGAGGCCTCCGTGCCCGACATGAACGGCCCCTACAAGCCCGGCACCCCCTGCTGGATCGACCTGATGGTCCCCGACCAGCGGGCGGCCCTCGACTTCTACGGCGACCTCTTCGGCTGGCAGGGCGAGATCGGCCCGGCCGAGCAGGGCGGCTACTCCGTCTGCACCCTCAAGGGCAAGCCGGTCGCCGGCATCATGAAGGCGAGCAACCCGGACGGCACCGTCCCGGACCCGATGCCGCCGACCGCGTGGACCACATACCTGGCCACCGACTCCCTCGACTCCACCCTCAAGCAGGTCACCGACGCGAGCGGCACGGTGATGATGGGCCCGGTGGACGTCATGGACCTCGGCCGGATGGCCGTGATCACCGACCCCACCGGCGCTGCCGTCGGCCTGTGGCAGGCCGGCACCTTCGACGGCGCCGGCATCGTCAACGAGCACGGCGCCCTCATCTGGAACGAGCTGAACACCGCCGACGTCCCCGCCGCGGCGGCCTTCTACACCGCCGTCCTGCCCGTCACCACGGCCCGGTCCACGATGCCGGACGCCGGCGACTACACCGAGTTCCAGGTCGACGGCCGCGCGGTCGGCGGGATGATGGACCTGGCCAAGCTGCCGGCGGGGGTGCCGCCGCACTGGATGCCGTACTTCCACGTGGACGACGTCGACGAGATCCAGGCCGCCGTCGTACGGGCCGGAGGCAGCGTCAAGGCCCCGGCCTTCGACATGGTGGCGGGCCGCATGGCCGTCCTCGCCGACCCCCAGGGCGGCGTCTTCTCGGTGATCAAGGCGACCGCCCCGGAGCAGGTCGGCTGAGCTGACCTGATGTCACCCGGCGCACGGGGAACCCTCCCCCGTGCGCCCCTCACCTCGTGAACCGGTGCCACCAGCGGCGGGGCCGCCGGGCCGCCTCGCGCATGTCCGCGGCCTCCTGCCTGCACTTGGCCTCCCGCTTCGCGTCGCCGGCCGCGGCGAAGCCCGCCGCGGCCCGCTCGAAACCCTCCGCCGCCTCCGCAAAGCGGCCCAGACCGCCCAGGGTCCCGGCCAGTGCCCGCACCGCAGCGGCCTGGTCCTCCACAGTGTCCAAGAGCGCGCAGGCCCGCTCGTGCGCCTCCAACGCCTGCGTCCACCGCCCCTCCCGCTGGTGCAGCACGCCGAGGTTGATCATCACCACGCCTTCGCCGTCCCGGTCTCCCCCTGCGGTGAAGAGGCTCAGCGCCTCCTCGAAACGGGCCCGCACCTCGTGCGACGAACCCGCGGACAAAAGCGATAACCCGATCCGGTTCAGGATCCACGCCATGCGGGTCCGGTAGCCCAGATCCCGCACGATGACGAGTGCCTCTTCCCATACGACCAGGCACTCCTCGCCCCGTCCCGCCGCCCAGAGCGCCTCACCAAGTGCGTCCAGCACGATGACCTCGCGGTGCCTGTCGCCCAGCTCCCGCATGAGGGCGAGAGACTGCCGGTGCATGGCGATCGCCTCGTCCAGCCGTCCCAGGCGCTGGAGGTCGCTGCCCAGCGCCAGCAGCACCACGGCTTCCGCGTGCAGGAACCCCTGCTCGCGGTGGATCTCCAACGCTCGCTGGTGAGCTTGCCGCGCCTCCTCCAAACGGCCCGCGGTAGCGTACGAGGTGCCCAACAGGGTCAGCGCCCTTCCCTCCCCGTCCCTGTCAGAGGCCTCGCGGAACAGGGCGAGGGCCTCCGTCAGCCGCTCGGTGGCCTCCCCGTCGTCCGCCTGCCACAGTGCGCTGCCCAGGTCGCACGTCGCGACGGCGATGTCGCCGGGACTGCCCGTCGTGCGCACGGCCGCGAGAACGTGGCGCGCCATCAGCAAGTGTTCCTGCGCGTGCCCGTAGAGCTGGAGGTACGGAGCCAGGAGGTCGGCCAGTTCCACGGCGGTGTCCACCCGACCGGAGTCGGCGGCGGAGCCCACGGCGGCAACCAGCAGCGGACGCTCCGTGTCGAGCCAGTCCAGCGCCTGCGCCACCGACGGCAGTCCCGGCCCGCTGCTGCCCGGACTGTTCACGCCCAGGACCTCCTGCGCCACTTCGGTGTCGAAGACCAGGCTCGCCAGGAAGCTGTCCGTCGCCTCCTCCCGCCCGTCCGCCTCGGCGCACTCCTCGCCCCGCTCCAGCGCGTACAGCCGCAGCAGGTCGTGCATCCGCCACCGCCCCGAGCCCACCGGCTGCTCCGTCAGCAGGCTGGCCCGTACGAGCGCGGCCAGCTTGGGCCGTACGTCCTCGCCCTCGCCCGTGAGCAGGCCTGCGTACTCGGTACGGCAGTCCGGGCCGGGGTTCACCGTCAGCAGCCGGAAGATCCGCGCCTGGTCGGCGGGCAGCCGCGCGTACGAGAGGTCGAACGCGGCCCGCACCCCCACCGGTACGCCGCCCTCGTCGAAGGTCAGCGCCTCCAGCCGGCTCCGGGTTTCGGCCAGCCGCTCCGCCAGCTCCCCCGCGGACAGTCCGGGATCGCCCGCCAGCACCGCCCCCGCCACCGCGAGGGCCAGCGGCAGCCGTCCGCACCGCCGCGCGATCCCGGCCAGCGCCTCGGGCTCCCGTACGGGCCGGGGGTCGTCCGGCCACGCGCGCAGCACCGCGTCGGCAAGGAGTTCGGCCGCGGGCTCCTCCGCCAGTTCGTCCAGCGGGAGCACCCGCCCCGCGAACCCGGGCGCCACGAGCCGGTGCCGCGAGGTCACCAGCAGCCGGTGCACTTCGGCGGCCGGTACGAGGTCGCGCACCTGCCCGACCGCACTCGCGTCGTCGGCCACGATCAGCACGCGCTGCCCGGCCTGGGCGAAGGCCGCCAGCTTCGCCCGGTACAGCGCCAGCCGGCCCTCCTGCGACTCCGGCAGGTCCGTGTCGCGGACGCCCAGGTGGCGCAGCATCTCCTGGACCGCCTGCGGCCCGCTCACCCCGCCGTCGGGGGCGTAGCCGCGCAGCGACAGGAAGAACACGCGGTCGCCGAACCAGCCCAGTTCCACCGCCCGGTGGGCCGTGGACACCGCCAGCGCGCTCTTGCCGACGCCGGCCAGCCCGGCCACGACGACGACGCGCGGGCCGCCCTCCGCGAGCAGTCCCACCAGTTCCTTGGCCGACCCGTCGCGCCCGACCAGGGCCGGGGGCGCGTCGGGCAGGCCGAGCAGCGCCCGGGGCGCGGGGCCGGCGCCGGCCGCGTAGGTGATGTGGTCGCCGGCGACCTGGGTGATCCGCGCGTTCCCGTCGGCGCGGGCCCACTGCTCCTTGCCCACTAGGGGGTGGGGGTGGTGGGCGTGGTGCCCGTGCCCGTGCCGGGGGTCGGGTCGGCGGTCTGCCGCACCCGTGAGTCGCCGTCGGCCCGTGCCCGCTGGTCCACGACGTCCGGCGCCGAACCTCCGCCGGACTGGGTGATCCGGCCGGTCCCGGAGGCGCGGGCCCGTTGCCGTACGACGCTCTGTCCGGCGCCGGCGGCGCCCGGCCCGCTGCTCGCCCACCAGGCCCCGGCCAGGCCGAAGGCCGCCGCCATGGCCCCGGCGAAGCCCGCGGCGGCCGCCACCTTGTCCGAGTCCTTGTCCGGCAACCAGCCGAAGGGGTCCGCCTGGCCCAGCTTGAAGCTGAGCAGGAACACGATCGCCGTGCCCCCGATGACGACAGCCCACCGCAACGGACGTGACACTGGCCCCCCTTGATGCGTCTTCCGAGCATCCGAAGCTAGCAGGCACCCCCGCGGAACTCGCACCAGACGACCTTCCCGGGCGTCCGGGCCAGCACCCCCCACTCGTCGGCCACTGCGGCGACGAGCGTCAGCCCGCGCCCGTGCGGTCCCCCGGTGATCCGGGAGAACCCGGGCCCGCTGTCGTGCACCTCGACCCGGACGGTCCCGTCCTCGAAGCCGAACAGCCGCAGCAGGTAGCCGCGGCCGCGCGGGACCCCGTACCGCAGCGCGTTGGTCGCCAGCTCGCTCACGCAGAGCAACATGTCGTCGAGGCGTTGGGTCGCCCCCCATGCCCGCAAGGTGTCACGCGTGAAGTGGCGCGCAGCTGCGACGGATCGGGGTGAGCGCAGGTAGAGACGCTCGCGCATGAGCGCCGCCTGAATAGTTGGATTCACGGGACGATCGTCGCGTTGCGTGACTAGCGTGTGGCTGCGCGCCGACCCGTACTCCTTGATGAGTACGGGTCCGCGCGGGGTATTCCGCGTACGTGGGTGGGGAGTTCGCTGTCATGCCACCGAGGAAACGAGTACGGCCGAACGCGACGACCATGAAGATGGTCGGCGCGATGGTGGCCGCCGCCCGCATCGCCAAGAACCTGACCCAGAAGCAACTCGGAGAGCTGGTCCGGCTGGATGCGGAGACCATCGCGTCCATCGAACAGGGCCGCCGCGCCCTGATGCCGAACGTTGCCGAGCTGATGGACCAGCACCTGGGGCTGCCCGCACTGCTGACCGTGGCGGCCCACGGCATGCCGGCGATCGACGCGACTCCGCCGTGGGCCGAGGAGTACATGGACCTTGAGGAGAATGCGATCGCACTCTCCTGGTTCGACAACCAGGTGGTGCCGGGCTTGCTCCAGACGGAGAACTACGCCCGGGCCGTCTTCAGGTGCCGTGTCCCGGCGCACCCTGAGGCGGAGATGGAGGCGCTGACGGCCCGCCGCATCGCACGCCAGCAGATTCTGCGCCGCAGCACGCCACCGACCCTGAGCTTCGTCATCTCGGAGGCCGTACTCCGCGACAGGCTTGGCGGAGACGATGTGTACGAGGAGCAGCTGCGCCACCTCCGCGCCTGCGCCGACCTGCCGGACGTGAGCCTCCAGGTGATGCCGCTGGGCCGGACCTCACACGCCGCTCTCGACGGCCCGTTCATCCTCCTAGAAACGCCGGACCACCAGCACCTCGGCTATACCGAAACCCAACGCGGCAGCCAGCTCATCTCCGACGCCGATGAGGTCAGCATCATGGCGCGCAAGTATGCAATGCTGCGGACTCAGGCCCTCAACACCGAGCAGACACGGGGCCTGTTGAGCCGCCTGCTAGGAGAGACATGAGCGCCGCGACCTCACTGAAGTGGTTCAAGTCCAGCTACAGCGGCAGCGAAGGCGGCGCCTGCCTGGAAGTCGCCGTGGCCTGGCGCAAGTCCTCGTACAGCAGCAGCGACGGCGACAACTGCGTCGAGGTGGCCGCCTCCGCGAGCCAGGTGCACGTCCGGGACTCGAAGGTCCAGGACGGCCCCGTCCTGGACCTCGCGCCTGCGAGCTGGGCGGCGCTGACCGGCTGGCTGGCTCGATGACGGAAGCCTGCCTCGATGAGGCGAGCAACGTACTGGTCGCGCCTTCGACGTTGCGCGACAACGACTTGGGCAGGGACTTCTTCGGGTCCGTGATCACGCCGGAGGACCTCGCCTCCGGTGCGATCGACCTCGCGCGGAAGACCGTCTACCTGTGTGGCGACGTAGCCACAATCCACAGCGGCCTACTGGACACGGCGGAGCGGGTGTTCGTCGTCCGGGAGCTGTCGCGCGGTTACCGCGAGGACGCCGACACGCCCTGGGCCCTCGTCGGTCTCGGCCGGGTTCCCGTCCGGGTGCACGGTGCCGGCGTGTTCTACCGCCGCTTCTTCGAGCTCGACGACGATCACTTCGGGCGGATCCGCGCGGAGCACGCCTTCCAGTCCCTGACGGAGTCCACCAAGCCCGGAACGGCCCATCGCAGCGGAATCTATCTGACGCCCGTCGAGCAGAACGGCGACGAACTGCATTTCCGCCTGCTCCGGTGCTCCACGAATCTCTCGGGGCCGACCGAAGGCTTTCGTACGACCGACACCCGCATCGTCGAGGCTCTGAATCGCGAGGCCGCCACCGTATTCCGGGGCCACGCACCGCTGAATCACGTCCTCGCGCAGATCTACCACAACACGCATGCCACGGCCGAGCGCAAGCAGTCCAAGGCCAGGATTTCGGCGCATGCCGACAAGACCAAGGACATGCCCGTCAACGGCGTCATGGCCTTCTGCACCTTCTATGACGGGCTCGAAAAGCTGCGGCCCTTGGCCGAAGACGCTTTCGACTACGGCGTGAAGCGTGCCAGCGGGCTGACCAGACTCCACTTTCGCCTCAAGGAGCCGATCGAGGAACGCGACGGGGTCGCGCTCCCCCCGCAGTTCGCCCTGACTCTCTACCCCGGCTCCGTTTTCTTCATGCCGCTGTCCACCAACCGCCTGTACACGCACGAAATCCGACCCTCGACGTTGGGCGCCGAGATGCTCCCGACCCGCCTTGGGTACGTGGTGCGCTGTTCGAGTGCCGAAGCCGTTCACAAGGACGGCCACACGTTCCTCAAAACGGCCGGGGATCCGGTGAAGCTGGGGCCGCCCACGCCAGAGGGCATGGACGAGCTGCGCAGGCTGTACGCCGAGGAGAACCGGACCTCGTCCTTCATCGACTACGGCGACGCATTCCTCTTCAGCATGAACACGGGAGACTATGTTGCCCCCCGCGTCTAGGATCTCGGATGAGATCATCTCGCACTCGTTGCCGACCGCGCAGGATCTCTTCGCGGAGCTGTCCACGTCGGCTCTTCTGGAAGACGTGGGAAAGGGCCGGCGGGGTGCCGTGCTCACCCGGATCGACGAGGCGGGGGGTGTGCCTCTCGTACGCACCACCACTCAATACGGCAGCCCGACGCAGCGTTTCCGCGCGGTGCATGAACGGCTGGCGCAACGGATTCAAGAACGTACGGCGATCCCGGTCGGCTTCAACAACGCTCTCATCGAGAGCTATACGAATGCGTACAGGACCATGGGCAGCCATTCCGACCAAGCCCTGGATCTGGCCGAAGATTCCTTCATCGCCGTCTTCTCCTGCTACCGGCATCCCGAAGCGGGTCCACCGCGGAAGCTGATGTTCGAATCGAAGGGGTCCGCTGTCGACACGTTCGAGATCCCTCTCGCCCACAACAGCGTTGTCGCATTCTCGGTCGAATCGAATCGGCGGTTCAAGCACAGGATCGTGCTGGACACGCCCGTCCCGACAGCGGACAACCAATGGCTGGGCGTGACGTTTCGGACGTCGAAGACCTTCGTCCGGTTTCGTGACGGACAGGCGTACCTCCCGCAGGGCGCGCGCCTCACATCGGCCGACGACGAGCAGAGGCGCGAGTTCTACCGGCTACGGCGCCGCGAGAACGGGGAAACGGACTTCGTCTACCCTCCGCTGACGTACACCGTCAGCGAGAGTGATCTACTGCCGCCCGTCTGACCTCACCGGAGCCGCCGCCAGCGGGGCCAGCCCGTCCAGGATGCGGTTCAGGCCGAAGCGGAACTGGAAGTCCGGCTCGCCGGAGCCGCTGAACGCGTCCGAGTCCAGCAGCCGCGTCACCGCCGGGTGGCTGTCCGGTCCGGTCATGAGCCGCAGCGTGCGGACGTACTGGCCGAGCGCCTGCTCCGGGGCGACCCCGGACTTCACGATGGCGTCCATCATGTCGGCGGCCATCGTGGCCTCGTTCCGTACGAGGCCCCCGATCAGGATGATCGTCGAGAGCTTCTCGCTCTCCTTCAGGGACGTGCCGGCCATCGACGCGAGGCCCCGGTCCATCCAGGCCAGCTGGTTCGGGGAGACGGGCGCGGCGGTGATCGGGATGCGCAGGATCCAGGAGTTGGCCATCAGGACGGCCCGCTGCGCGTACGCCCAGTTCGTCAGCAGCTCGCGCCAGCCCCACCCCTGCGCCTCGGGCGGCAGCGGCGGCGGGGCGCCGACGCCCGCGTCCGCCATGAGGACGTAGAGCTCCTCCTTCGCGGCGACGTAGCGGTAGAGGGACATCGTCGAGACGCCCAGTTCCTTGGCCACGCGGCCCATGGAGACGGCGTCCACGCCCTCGGCAGCGGCCAGCGCCACCGCCGCCTCCACGATCTTCGGCAGGGTGAGCGTGGGGCGCGGCCCCTTGCCGGGGCGTTCGCGCAGGCCCCAGGCCATTTCCAGGCTCGCCGGGAGCCCTGTCCCGCTGTCCTCGTCCGCCATGACCGCCCGCTCCTCGATTGACCACCATCCTAGTTCTGTGTATTACTTACGCAGAAGAGCGTATGGCATACGCAGAAACAGCCCGGGAAGGGAGCACATCCCCATGACCCCGCACGCCTCCGGTGACCTCGGCATCCACGCCACCGGCCTGACCAAGGCCTACGGTGACCTCCGCGTCCTCGACGGCATCGACCTCGCCGTCCCGCGCGGCAGCGTCCTCGCCCTCCTCGGACCCAACGGCGCCGGAAAGACCACCACCGTCCGGATCCTCGCCACCCTCACCACCGCCGACTCCGGCACCGTCCGCATCGCCGGACACGACACCGTCACCGCACGGGCCCGCGTCCGCGAACTCATCTCCCTCACCGGCCAGTTCGCCGCCCTCGACGAGCTCCTGACCGGCAGCGAGACCCTGCGCATGATGGGCCGGCTCGCCGGGCTCTCCCCGCGTACGGCCCGCGCCCGCGCCGACGAGCTCCTCGCCCGCTTCGGCCTCACCGAGGCCGCCGGCCGCACCGCGAAGACGTACTCGGGCGGCATGCGACGGCGCCTCGACCTCGCCGCGAGCCTCGTCTCCCGCCCCGAGGTGGTCTTCCTGGACGAGCCGACCAACGGCCTCGACCCGCGCAGCCGCCAGGACCTGTGGGACCTCGTACGGGAACTGCGCGCCGACGGCACCACCGTCCTGCTCACCACCCAGTACCTGGAGGAGGCCGACCGGCTCGCCGACCGCGTCGCCGTCCTCTCCGGCGGCCGCATCGCCGCCGAGGGCACCCCGGCCGAACTCAAGGCCCGCGTCGCCGGACACCGCCTGGACCTGACCCTCACCACCGGCGCCGCCTACGAGGCCCTCGCCCCGCGCGCCGTCCACCTCGACCCCGACGCACTCACCCTCGGCCTGCCCACCGACGGCACCGCCACCCACGTCCGGGACCTGCTCGACGAACTCGACCCGGACCGCACCGCCGTGGACCGCTTCACCGTCCGCAGCGCCACCCTCGACGACGTGTTCCTCACCCTGACGGGAGCCGACCGATGACCGCCGTGCCCGTGAGCGCCTTCGCCCTGGCCGGCCGCAGCCTGCGCATCAGCAGCCGCCGGCCCGACGCGCTGATCGCCGCCCTGATGCTGCCCGTCATGCTGATGCTGATCTTCGTCTACTTCTTCGGCGGGGCCATCGACACCGGGACGGCGTACGTGACGTACGTGGTGCCGGGAGCCATGCTGCTCTGCGCGGGCTTCGGCGCGGCCTCCACCGCCGTCAGCGTCGCCGAGGACATGACGAACGGCGTCATCGACCGCTTCCGCTCCCTCGACATCGGCGGCATCCCGATCCTCGCCGGACACGTCGCGGCCTCGGTCCTGCGCAACCTGCTCTCCACCACCCTGGTCCTCGCCGTGGCCCTCGCCATCGGCTTCCGGCCCCAGGCGGGCCCGGCCGCCTTCCTCGCCGCGGCCGGCCTGCTGCTGACGTACATCACGGCGATCTCCTGGCTCGCCGCCGCACTCGGCCTGCTCGCCAAGTCCCCGGAGGCGGCGGGCGGTTTCACCTTCCTGATGATGTTCCTGCCGTACCCGTCCAGCGCCTTCGTCCCCATCGACACCATGCCCGGCTGGCTGCACGGCTTCGCCGACCACCAGCCGCTGACCCCCGTGATCGAATCCCTGCGCGCCCTGCTCCTGGCGCAACCCGCCGGGGACGCCCCCTGGGTGGCCCTGACCTGGTGCGCGGGCATCACGGCCGCGGCCGTGGCCCTGTCCGCTGTCCTGTTCCGCAGCAGGACGCGCTGAGGGGCTCCTCACCAGGAGAAGCCCCTCGGCACGCCGACGGCGCGTACCCGCTCAGCCATTGAGCGGGTAGGAATGCCGGCCCGTCGCCTCGTCGATCTCGGCGTGGGCCTTCTGCAGCATCTGCGACGCGAGATCCATGAGCGCGCGAGCACCCGCGATCTCTTCCCCGACCCTCAGCTGCTCCGGGTCGGAGGGGTGACGCAGGGCGTAGCCCCGCGCCTTGATCTCGGAGCCGTCCCCGAGTCTGACCAGGGCCGCCGCACTGGTGCGGTGGCCCTCCTCGGTGAATTCGAGCTCCACATGCCACCCGACGAGCGTGGCCATGGTGCATCACCTCCAGGGGGTCACCCTTCCCTCCAGGGTGCGCCCGCGGCAGGGGCGGCGCGAGCCGGGAGCCCGCGGGCTCCCGGCCGTCAGGCGGCGTCAGGCAGCGGTCAGCCGGCGGTCAGTGTCGCCGCCACCGTCCGGAACCACGCCCCGTACGAGAACGGCTCGGGCGGGTTGACCTCCATGCCGAGCTCAGCGGCGGCCAGGGCGTAGTCGCCCTCGTCCAGCGGGAGCGCGATCAGTTCGTGCAGCTCACCGACGAGGCGGGCGACGATCTGCGGGTCGGTGGTGGCGGCGTAGTCCGCGACCGCCGCCTCGTGGTCGGGGAACTCGTCGACGATGTCCTGCGAGAACCAGCCGCCCAGCAGCTGCGCCGTCTCCGGGAACCGCGCGTGCCACTCCCAGTGCGTCTGCGGGTTCGCCGGCGGCGGCACCTCGCCGTCCTCGATGCTCTGCTTGAGGTGGTCGGCGAGCACGAAGAGCCAGTCACCGATGGCGGACTGCGGGATCCCGACGTCGGGGACGGCGTAGAACTCGCCGAGGTCGATCCGCAGGCGCCCCGGAGGGTTGTGGCCGTACTCGCGCAGCTGGCGCTCGGCCTCCGCAATGGCCCAGGGGCGGGTGTGCCAGGTGTGGCGCAGGTAGGCGTCCAGCGCGCGACTGCGCTGCTCCGCCGTGTCGTCGGCGGGCTGGCCGAGGTAGGCGCGCAGCACCTGGTCGAGCTCGCCGTAGCGCCGGTCGTGTTCGAGGGGCTTCATGGACACGGTCGGTCGCCTCTACGGGTAGAACGGGACGGTCGTCATGACGACGAATCCGTACGGGCTGGCGGGCTCACGGCGCAGGACGACGCGGGCGGCGCGGACGTCGACGGGCCCCTGGCCGGCGAGCAGCATCGCCTCCAGCTGCACCCGGCCGACGGGCTCCTCACGGGACGGCCAGGCGGCTTCGAGGGTGAGGCGGGCCCGCGTCCCCTGGGCGAGCCAGCGGTGGATGACCTGCTCGTTGGCGGTCACCACCTGCTGGGTGGCCCACTGCGCGGTCTCCCTGTCGGGGTAGGTGGCGGATCGGGTCAGCATCGGATCATTGTCTCAATTCGCGTTGAACGACCAGAAGACGCCGACCTCGTCCGCCGACACCGCGATCAGGCCGAGGTCCATCATGTAGTCGGTGAAGGGGTGGCCGCCTTCGAGGTCCCGCGCCAGGAAGTCGGGCGCGTCGGAGGCGCGGGCGAGGTCGGATGAGGTCCAGAACGCCGCATCGGGGCCGAACCGGTCCAGCAGGGTCCGGGCGTCCGCGAGCACCGCGTCCCGGTCCTCCCGGGACCGGACCGGGGAACCCTCGAAGAACCACTCCTGCGCGAGCGAGGCGAGCAGCTCGACGGCGGCGCCGGCCGTGATCGGCCGGAGCCCGGCGCGCAGGTCCTCGGCGGTCACCGCCCGGAACGGGTAGGAGGGGAAGCCGGCCTCCCGTCCCTCCTTGAACGTCTCCGGATCCAGGGCGGACCAGCCCCGTGGATCGGCGACCGACCGCTCCATGACGGCAAGGACGTCCTCGGCCCAGTCCTCGTGCGACCGGGGCCCGCTCCTGGCAAAGGTGAAGACGTCCTCCAGGAGCCGCAGCAGCGCGGCTTCCCAGGTGACGGCCTCGGTGGATTGTGTCGGCATGGATTGACCCTCCCAGGGCTCAGATGTCGTCGAATGCCCAGAACAGCCCGACCTCGGTGTCGGAGACGATGACCAGGCCGCAGTCCTCCCCGTAGAAGGTCATCGGCGTCCAGCCCATGGATTCCCCCCCGAAGTCCAGCTTGCCTGCGCGCCTGGCTTGGCCGAGGTTGCTGTGACAGGTGAATGTGTCCCCATAGCGGCCGAGAATGGTGCGAGCCATGCCCTGCAGCTCGTCGAAGCTCTCACTGAACCTTTCGAGGTTCCGCAGGGTGCAGCCGCCGTCGGTGAGCGCGAGGAGGAGGTTCTCGGCACTCGCACGGTCGATCTCGTACAGCCGTTCCCCGATGTCGGCCGGGGTGAGCGGGCGCAACGGATCGTCCCTGAAGGCCGGGCGGCAGAACGGGACGGCGGGGTACTCCGCAGTGCGTTCGTGCGCGATCGGGTCGATCCCCGCCCATCCGCGCGGATCGGAGACGGCGCGTTCCATGACGGCGAGCACGTCGGCCCGCCAGTCCTCGTGCCCCCGCGGACCGGTGGCGACGAACGCGAACCCGTCGTCGTAGAGGTGCCGTACCGCCGCTTCCCAAGTGGTGCTGTCGGGGGCGTTCATCAGGGTCCCTACGGGGTCGGTCTGGGCGCGGGCATCGACGTGTAGATGATGTACGGCGGATCGAGGCTGGAATCGTACTTGAGGACGGTCTTGACGTACTGGACGTCGATCGCCTTCGCATTGAGGCCGTGATCCTTGTAGCCCGTCCCCGGGATCGTGCCGGCGGACCCGTCCTGGTTGGGCGTGGGCTGTTTGGAGACGTAGCTGCCGCTGGCCTCGCCGTTGGGCGTCTTGCTCACGAAGGCCTTGTTCTGGCCGTCCTGCGGGTTGGAGGCGAGCCAGGCGTCGATCTCGGACTGCGTCAGCCGCATGTTCTGCTCGGTGAGCCGCTGCGCGTCCGCGATCGTCTTGAAGCTCGACGAACCACCGATGGTGGGCCTGCTGTTCTCGGGCCACGTGGCGGCCGGCTGCGACTGGTCGCGCAGGCGCTGCGCGAGCTGCTCGTCGGTCTTGCCCACGTGCTTGTCCAGGGTGTGGCCGCCACCGAGGTACTCGTTGGCCGCGAGGTCGAAGGCCATGTTGCCGTTCGCGCCCGGGACGGTCCACTGCTGCTCGTGCTTGAAGTCGTTGAGCGAGCGGGCACCGAAGCCGTGGGCGCGGGCGACGCCGGCCTCGAACTTCGGGGCGCTCCGGTGCGCTTCGTCCAGGACGCCCTCAAGCTCGTTCATGCGCGTGGTGAGGCCGTCCACGATGCCGGTGTACTTGTCCACGATCCGGTTCAGCTTGGCCTTGTCCAGCTTCATGACCGTGTTGACGTCGAACTTCAGCAGGAGCCCGGTGACCCCGCCGACCCCGCTGGCCACGCTGGTGACCGCGCCGACGATGCTCTTGACGCTGGGCTTCTCCTTGGCCTTCTCCAAGTCCTCGATGATGCTCATGGCGGCCTGCTTCATGGCCCGCTTGAGCTCTTCGAAGACGTCGTGGTTCAGCTCGACGGCGGCTTCCGCGTACTCGCGCAGACAGTCGCTGATCTTGATCGCCACGTCGTTCAGGACGGTCATCACCGGCTGACTGCCCGTGGGCGCCTTCGCCCCGTGCGGACCGGCGGTATGCGCCCACTGGTAGCCGTGCCGGGACGGACCGGACTGCCCCCAGTCCGTCGCGCCCCACAGCGCGCTGCAGAACGTCCGCATGGCGGCTTCCCAGTCGGCCTTCTGGTGGTTGGTGATGGTGCCGATGATCCTCGTCAGCTCGGCTGCCGTGTTGCCCGGGACGACCGAGGCGTTCATCCAGCTGTGGCAGTGCGAGTTGAGGTAGTGCTGCTGCGGGAAGGGGTGTACGTCCGCCACCTTGCCGACACGGAAGATGTGCTTCGCGACGGGTTGCAGGACGTCCCGGACGATCTCCGGTATGCCCTCCATCGCACCGCGGATCAGGTCGTCGCCGCCGTCGTCGTCACCCCATTTGATGTCGGGGACGCTGGCGAACTTGGGGTCCTTGTCGATGACCGTCGGCAGCGGGCGCTGCTCCGGGGCCTGCCCGGGCTTGGGGTGGGCCGCCGCGTCGGCCTTGGTGTAGGCGTTGGCGGTCTCCGTGAAGCCGACGGCGACACCGCCGATGCTGACCACGCTCTTGCCCAGCACCTCCAGCCAGCGGTTGCCTATCTTCTTGTAGGCCGCCGCGAACTTCTCGGCCTCGGTGCCCGCCCCGCCGGCGTCCGGGTACTTCTGCAGGTCCTGCACGAGCGTGTTCCCACCGCGCATCATGGGATCCTGCTGACCGGCGACCTGTCCGGAGACGGTCCACAGGCTCGACGGCTTGACGTCGATGTTGCCGCCGCCGGCGGGCGGCTGCGCCCCGGAGCTCGGCGGGCCCGGAGTGGGTCCGGCCATCAGGCGCCGCCTCCCCAGCCCTGGAGCACGGACCTGTTCGCCGCGGCGTAGTTGAGGTGACCCTTGACCACGACCTCGTGCAGCCAGGCCTGCGCGGCCTTGAGGTCCTGGGCCGAGCGGTCCCACTTGTCCAGCTCGTCGATGAAGGCCTGCCGGGCCTCGCCGTCCCAGCTCAGAACGGCCTTCTTGGAGCGCTCGTACAGCAGCTCCAGCTTCTCGTTGAGGTCCTTGAGGATCTCCTCCAGATCCCCCGACAGGCGCTGCAGGGTGGCGAAATCGACAGTTATCCGGTCGTCGTCCGACATGTGGTGTGGTTCCTCGCTGCTCTCAGATGTCCTGCAGACGGCTGTGCGGGGCGGCCGGCTGGTCCGGCACGGTCAGCTCCGCGGCGGACGCGGTCACGTCCTCCTGGCTCTGGACGCGCCTGAACGCGGCCAGGACCTCCAGCTCCTGGGCCGTGAACCCGTCACGCGAGGCCCTGGTCGCCCGTTCGAGGAGGGCGAGCACCTGCCGGATGCGCACGGCGTCCTCGGCGGCCCCCCGGTGCAGGGCGCGGTAGGCCGTGGCGGTGGGCCCTTGCCAGCCCGCCGCGATGCTGTCGACCACCCGGTCCATGTTCCGGATCTGGCGCTCCAGATGACCCTGCATCTCATCGAGGTCGTCCGCGAGTTTGGTGAGGCCGTCCTTCGAGACCCTCAGATCGCCGTCCGTCATGTCCACCCCCTCTTCGGCGCTGCCACGCCACATACGTACGTACGCCTAAGAGTTTCGCAGGTGGACCACCAGGGTCACCTGAGTATGCGCACTCATGTTCCATGCCTTCGCAAGGAGTTCACTGGATCCATGACCCCGGACACCGCCCGCCACCCCCGTGCGTTCGTCGCGCCGCTCGTCTCCACCCTGCTCACGCTGCCGCTCGCGGCCGTCGCGTTCTTCTTCGTCGGACTGTCGCCGATGGCGTGCGACTCCTGTGGTGAAGCGGCGAGCGACCGCTTCGACGCCTCCTACGGCATCGCCTTCCCCGTGTTCGGGTCCGGCCTGGCCGTGGTCCTGGTCCTGTTGCTCGCCGCATGGGCCCTGCCCTGGCAACGGCGCCACGCCGCCGCCAGGGTGTGGTTCGCGGTGGCCGCCCCGGCGGCGGTCGTCCTCGACTTCGTCGTCTTCAACGGCCTCGTCGACTGGCCGTAGAGCGGGTCAGGCGTTGCGCAGCCAGCCGGCGACCTCGGTCGCCCAGTAGGTGAGGATCGTGTCGGCGCCCGCCCGCTTGATGCCCAACAGGGTCTCCAGGATGGCCCGGTCTCGCTCGATCCAGCCCTTCTCCGCGGCCGCCTCGATCATCGCGAACTCGCCGCTGATCTGGTACGCCGCCACCGGGACGTCCACCGCCTGCGCGACCCGGTACAGGATGTCGAGGTAGGGGCCGGCCGGCTTGACCATGACCATGTCCGCGCCCTCCTCCAGGTCGAGGGCCAGCTCCCGCAGGGACTCGCGGGCGTTCGCCGGGTCCTGCTGGTACGTCTTGCGGTCGCCCTGGAGCGAGGAGGCGACGGCCTCCCGGAAGGGCCCGTAGAAGGCGGAGGAGTACTTCGCCGTGTACGCGAGGATGGACACGTCCTCGTGCCCGGTCTCGTCCAGCGCGTCGCGGATGACGCCGACCTGGCCGTCCATCATCCCGCTCGGGCCCACCATGTGGACGCCCGCGTCGGCCTGGACCTGCGCCATCTCGGCGTACCGCTCCAGCGTCGCGTCGTTGTCCACCCGCCCGTGCTCGTCCAGCACGCCGCAGTGTCCGTGGTCGGTGTACTCGTCCAGACAGAGGTCGGACATGATCACCAGATCGTCCCCCACCTCGGCCTTCACGTCGCGGATCGCGACCTGCAGGATCCCGTCCGGCTCCGTGCCCGCCGTGCCCAGCGCGTCCTTGTTCTCGTCGGCCGGGACGCCGAACAGCATGATCCCCGCGACCCCCGCCTCGACCGCCTCCACGGCGGCCTTCCGCAACGTGTCCCGCGTGTGCTGGACGACGCCGGGCATCGCCGAGATCGCCAGGGGCTCGCTGATGCCCTCCCGTACGAACGCGGGAAGGATCAGGTCCGAGGGGTGCAGCCGGTTCTCCGCGACCATCCGCCGCATCGCCGGGGTGGTGCGCAGCCGGCGGGGCCGCGAGCCGGGGAAGGATCCGTACGTGCTCATCTTCAGTCGCCTCTTCGAGCATCGACAGCAGTCGCAACAAGCGTAGGGGCCAAGCCCCCGCCCCCAACCCCCAGGGGACCTCCGACGCGGCCGGGTGCGCACCGGGGCCGGCCGGAACGCGGCGGGCACCGGGGCGGGAGCACCCAAAGCGGCACCCGCCCGGGCGGTTTCGGCGGGGCCGGGAGTGTGCCGGGGCGATCCCCGCAGGGCGCCGAACGCACTTCCGCCCCGCCTTCCGACCCCCCGCCACGTTCGGCGCCCGAGGAGACGCCCCGGCGCGCGCCCGGCCCCGCCGAAACCGCCCCCACCCCGCCCGGCCGCCCGGCTGCCCGCCCGGCCGGGCAGCCGACGAAACGGGGCGGGGCCCGGCGCACCAGCGCCGGGCCCCGCCCACATCACTGCTCAGCCCACCGCTAGGTGGTACGGCGGCGCCGTGCCCCCGGCCGGCGCTCGCTCGGCCGGAACACCGTCTCGCCGGCCTCCTTGGCCGCCTCGCGGCGCGCCGCGCCGTACTCGGCCAGCGCCTCCGCCAGCTTGCTGACGCTCGGCTCCGGCGACAGGACGTCGACCCGCAGCCCGTGCTCCTCCGCCGTCTTGGCCGTCGCCGGCCCGATACAGGCGATGACGGTCACGTTGTGCGGCTTGCCGGCGATGCCCACCAGGTTGCGTACGGTGCTCGACGACGTGAAGAGCACGGCGTCGAACCCGCCGCCCTTGATCGCCTCGCGCGTGTCCGCCGGCGGCGGCGACGCCCGCACGGTCCGGTAGGCCGTGACGTCGTCGACCTCCCACCCGAGCTCGATCAGCCCGGCGACCAGCGTCTCGGTCGCGATGTCGGCCCGCGGCAGGAACACGCGGTCGATCGGGTCGAAGACCGGGTCGTACGGCGGCCAGTCCTCCAGCAGTCCGGCCGCGGACTGCTCACCGCTCGGCACCAGGTCCGGCTTCACGCCGAACTCCACCAGCGCGGCGGCGGTCTGCTCGCCCACCGCGGCGACCTTGATGCCCGCGAAGGCGCGCGCGTCGAGCCCGTACTCCTCGAACTTCTCGCGGACGGCCTTCACGGCGTTGACCGAGGTGAAGGCGATCCACTCGTAGCGGCCCGTCACCAGGCCCTTCACCGCACGCTCCATCTGCTGCGGGGTGCGCGGCGGCTCCACGGCGATGGTCGGCACCTCGTGGGGCACCGCGCCGTACGAACGCAGTTGGTCGGAGAGCGAGGCGGCCTGCTCCTTGGTGCGCGGTACGAGGACCCGCCAGCCGAACAGCGGCTTCGACTCGAACCAGGCCAGGTCCTCGCGCCGCGCGGCAGCGCTGTGCTCACCGACCACGGCTATGACGGAACGGGCTCCCTCGGGGGACGGGAGCACCTTGCCCTGCTTGAACACCTGGGCGATCGTGCCCAGCGTCGCGCACCAGGTCCGCTGCCGCGTGGTGGTGCCGGCGACGGTCACCGTCAGCGGGGTGTCGGGCTTGCGCCCGGCGCTCACCAGCTCGGCGGCGGCCGCCGACACGGTCTCCAGCGTCGCGGAGACGACGAGGATCCCGTCGCTCGCGCCGACCTCGCTCCAGCAGCGCGCCGAGGCCGTCTTCGCGTCGACGAAGCGGACGTCCGCGCCCTGCTTGTCGCGCAGCGGGACACCGGCGTACGCGGGCACGCCGACCGCGGTCGCGACTCCGGGCACCACCTCGAAGGGGATGCCGGCGGTGGCGCAGACGAGCATCTCCTCGGCCGCGTTGCCGTCGAGCCCGGGGTCGCCCGTGACGGCACGTACGACCCGCCTGCCGGAACGTGCGGCCTCCATGACAAGATTGGCCGCGTCCCGGATCACCGGGACCCCGGCGGCTGCTGACACTTCGTCAGCGATCGTCAACTGCGGCGTGTCGACATTCGCGCGCGCATGCGTCCGTACGACCTCGAGCACCTCGGGCTCCGCGATCAGTACGTCCGCGGCGGCGAGCGCCTCGACGGCGCGCAGCGTCAGCAGACCCGGGTCGCCGGGGCCGGCACCGAGGAAGGTGACGCGTCCGTGGGCGGCGACGGCCGGATAGGCGGAGGTGGTCGGAATTGAGGGGTTCAAAGCGATCGCTCCCCCATCAGACCGGCCGCGCCCTTGGCCAGCATCTCGTCCGCGAGTTCGCGGCCGAGAGCCATGGCCTCGTCGTACGACTGGGGCACGGGACCGGTGGTGGACAGCTGCACCAGCGTCGAGCCGTCGAGGGTTCCGACGACGCCGCGCAGGCGCATTTCATTGACAATCTGGCCGTCGGCATGGGGGTCCCCCCACTCGAGCGGAGCCGAGAGTGGGGGAAGATCGGCGAACGCGCCCACGGGTGCGCTGCAGCCGGCCTCCAGGGCGGCGAGCAGAGAACGCTCGGCGGTCACGGCGGCCCGGGTGTGCGGGTCGTCGAGTTCGCCGAGCGCGGCGATGAGGTCCGTATCGGACGCGAGGCACTCCACCGCCAGGGCGCCCTGGCCGGGGGCCGGCAGGACGTTGTCGACGGAGAGCAGGTCGGTCGCCTCGTCACCGCGACCGATCCGGTTGAGGCCGGCGGCCGCGAGCACGACGGCGTCGAGCTCGCCGTCGCGGACGAAGCCGATCCGGGTGTCGACGTTGCCGCGGATGGGCACCGTCTCGATCCGCTTGCCGAGCGACAGCGCCAGGTGGTTGAGCTGGGCCGTGCGCCGCGGCGACCCGGTGCCGATGCGGGCACCGTCGGGCAGCTGCTCGAAGGTCAGGCCGTCGCGCGCGACGAGCGCGTCCCGCACGTCCTCGCGCAGCGGCATGGCCGCGATCACGAGGTCGTCGGGCTGCGCGGTCGGCAGGTCCTTCAGCGAGTGCACGGCGAAGTCGACCTCACCGCGCAGCAGCGCGTCGCGCAAGGCGGTGACGAACACGCCGGTGCCGCCGATCTGCGCGAGGTGCTCGCGCGAGACGTCGCCGTAGGTCGTGATCTCCACGAGCTCGACGGCCCGGCCGGTGATCGCCCGTACCGCGTCGGCGACGTGCCCCGACTGGGACATGGCCAGCTTGCTCCGCCGCGTACCGAGCCGCAGCGGCTGGTCGGGACGTGTGTTCATGATGCCCGTCCTGGGTCGTCGTCGTTCATCGGATCGGCCGCGTCCGCCCGGCTGACGGAAGCAACCGTCTGAGGGTCGAGGTCGAAGAGTTCGCGCAGCGCCTCCGCGTACCCGGCGCCGCCGGGCTCGCTGGCGAGCTGCTTGACGCGCACGGTCGGCGCGTGGAGGAGCTTGTCGACGACGCGGCGCACGGTCTGGGTGACCTCGGCGCGCTGCCGTTCGTCCAAGTCCGGGAGCCGCCCGTCGAGCCGCGCCACTTCCATGGCCACGACCTCGGCCGCCATGGCCCGCAGGGCGACCACGGTGGGCGTGATGTGCGCGGCCCGCTGTGCGGCACCGAAGGCGGCCACTTCCTCGGCGACTATGCCGCGTACGGCATCGACGTCGGCCGCCATCGGGGCGTCGGCCGACGCCTCGGCCAGGCTTTCGATGTCGACGAGCCGCACCCCGGGGATCCGGTGCGCGGCGGCATCGATGTCGCGCGGCATGGCCAGGTCCAGCAGGGCCAGCCGTACGGGAGCCGCGTCGACCTGGCTGCGGGCACCCTTGCGGGGCTGCCGCTGCGCGGCGGCCTCGCCCTGGTCGGCCCAGGTCCCGTGCAGTTCGAGGGAGTTCGCGTCGACCCCGGTCAGCGCGGCCCGCCCGTCGGGCCCCACCGGACACCCGTCGGCCTCGACGGCAGCACTGATCGTCCGAGCCGCCCCGGCATCAGCCAGCCGCCCATGCGTCAGCGCAGCGGCGGCCAGCCGCGCGACGACATCGGCCAACTCCAGCCCCGCCGGCGTTTGAGGCGCGGGGTCCGGGACGGAGCCCCGCTCTTTCAGCCCCGCCGGCGTTTGAGGCGCGGGGTCTGGGGCAGGGCCCCAGGACACGGCGGCGAGCACGTCATCGGCGGTCAGCACGAGCCCCGTCGCACCGGTGCACGAGACAACCACGTCGACTCGTGTCAGCTCATCGGGCACGCCCGCCATGGGGATCGCCACGGCCGTGACCCCGGTGCCCGAGGCAACCAGAATCTCCGCAAGCCGCTCCGCCCGATCGGCGGTCCGGTTCGCCACCACGATCTCGGCGACGCCGACCCGCGCCAGCGTCGCCGCCGCCAGCGAGGACATCGACCCGGCGCCGATGACCAGCGCCCGCTTCCCCGCGGCCCACTCCGCGACCGGCACCCGCACGGCCAGCTGCTCCAGCCCGAAGGTCACCAGTGACTGGCCCGCGCGGTCGATCCCGGTCTCCGAGTGCGCCCGCTTGCCGACCCGCAGCGCCTGCTGGAACAGGTCGTTGATCAGCCGGCCGGCGGTGTGCAGCTCCTGCCCCAGCGCCAGCGCGTCCTTGATCTGGCCGAGGATCTGCCCCTCGCCCACGACCATCGAGTCCAGGCCGCACGCCACCGAGAACAGGTGGTGCACCGCCCGGTCCTCGTAGTGCACGTACAGGTATGGAGTGAGCTCTTCCAGAGCCACCCCGCTGTGCTGGGCCAGCAGCGTGGACAGCTCGGCCACACCCGCGTGGAACTTGTCCACGTCCGCGTACAGCTCGATCCGGTTGCACGTGGCGAGCACCGCCGCCTCCGCCGCGGGTTCCGCGGCGAGGGTGTCGTGCAGCAGCTTGATCTTGGCGTCCGCGGACAGCGAGGCCCGCTCCAGGACGCTGACGGGTGCGCTGCGGTGGCTCAGCCCTACGACGAGCAGACTCATGCCGGCATCACCGCCGGGTGGTCACCCTCGGGGTTGCCCTTGCGCGCCTCGGCGGCCGCGCGCCCGGCCGGCGGCACGACGGCCGCGGCGGGGGCGGCGCCGCCCACGGAGGAGCCGCCGGCGGCAGCGGCGGCCGCTTCCTCGCCGGCCTTGCGCTGCTCGTGGAACGCCAGGATCTGGAGCTCGATGGAGAGGTCGACCTTGCGCACGTCCACGCCGTCGGGCACGGACAGCACGGTCGGCGCGAAGTTCAGGATGGAGGTGACCCCGGCCGCGATCAGCCGCTCGCTGACCTGCTGGGCCGCACCGGCCGGCGTCGCGATGACGCCGATCGAGACGCCGTTCTCCTCGATGATCTTCTCGAGGTCGTCGGTGTGCTGCACGGACATGCCGGCGACCGGCTTGCCGGCCATCGCCGGGTCGGCGTCGATGAGGGCCGCGACGCGGAAGCCGCGCGCGGAGAAGCCGCCGTAGTTGGCGAGGGCGGCGCCGAGGTTGCCGATGCCGACGATGACGACGGGCCAGTCCTGGGTCAGGCCGAGCTCGCGGGAGATCTGGTAGACGAGGTATTCCACGTCGTAGCCGACGCCGCGGGTGCCGTAGGAACCGAGGTACGAGAAGTCCTTGCGCAGCTTCGCGGAGTTGACTCCGGCGGCGGCTGCGAGCTCCTCGGAGGACACCGTGGGCACCGATCGCTCGGAGAGCGCGGTGAGGGCACGCAAGTACAGCGGAAGCCGGGCGACAGTGGCCTCGGGAATACCTCGGCTGCGGGTCGCCGGTCGGTGAGTTCGGCCAGTTGCCACGATGCTCCTGCGGGATGAGCGGGGCTGCAGGCGGTCACTTGTCCCAAGACCGCCCCGTCGACAGCAGGCTATGCCTTTGTGAACGCGTGCACAAAGATTGTGTCCGCTTTGTCCGAGCAAAGTGACCGGGGTCACGCGACCTCGGCACGTAAACCCGGAACCGGCGGCACGCCGAACCCGTTCAAATCCCAAAGGGGGCAAAACCGTGCACACTCCTCACAGATACGCCCCCGAGACCCCACAAATCGCCCATGATGGTAACCGGGAAAGAGCTCAGGCCTCCAACGCCCGCCGGAGCCGGTCCGGGTTCACCCTCCAGAAGGTGTGCTGCTCGCCGTCGACGAGCACCACCGGGATCTGCTCCCAGTGCAGCCGGTACAACTCCTCGTCCTGCGAGATGTCCTTCTTCTCCCACTGCGCTCCGGTCTCGGAGCAGACCTTCGCGACCACCTCCTCGGCCTCGTCGCACAGGTGACAGCCGGGCTTCCCGATCAGCGTCACCATCCGCTCGCCGGGACGCTTCTTTTCCTTACGGCGCAACAAAGGGCTCATGGACCCATTCTCCCGAAGTGTTAACGCCTCCGTTTCCCCTCGGTTCGGGAAGTACCGAACACAGTGGCTATGCTCGCCGCATGGCCGCTCTCGGATGGCTCACCCCTCGTAGACGCTCCGCAACCGCGCGGAGCGTGCTTGCAGGCGAGGCCTCGGCGGAGGCCGCCCGCAAGACCGCGCTGGTCGAAGCCGGGAGCGAGGCGCCGGAGATCGAAGCGCCCCGGGAAGAGCCGCCGGCCGAGCCCGATTTCCCGGTCGCCGGCGACGACCTCGCCGCCGCCTTCTTCGACCTCGACAACACCGTCATGCAGGGCGCCGCGATCTTCCACTTCGGCCGCGGCCTCTACAAGCGCGAGTTCTTCCAGCGCCGCGAACTCGCCCGCTTCGCCTGGCAGCAGGCCTGGTTCCGGCTCGCCGGGGTCGAGGACCCCGAGCACATGCAGGACGCCCGCGACAGCGCCCTGTCCATCGTCAAGGGCCACAAGGTCTCCGAGCTGATGGCCATCGGCGAGGAGATCTACGACGAGTACATGGCCGAGCGGATCTGGCCGGGCACCCGCGCCCTGGCCCAGGCCCACCTCGACGCCGGCCAGAAGGTGTGGCTGGTCACCGCGGCCCCGGTGGAGACGGCCACGATCATCGCCCGCAGGCTGGGCCTGACCGGCGCCCTGGGCACCGTCGCCGAGTCCGTCGACGGGATCTACACCGGCCGCCTCGTCGGCGAGCCGCTGCACGGCCCCGCCAAGGCCGAGGCGGTCCGCGCCCTGGCCGCCGCCGAGGGCCTGGACCTCGCGCGCTGCGCCGCGTACAGCGATTCGCACAACGACATCCCGATGCTGTCGCTGGTCGGACATCCGTACGCGATCAATCCCGACACAAAACTGCGCAAGCATGCCCGGACCAACGACTGGCGGCTGCGCGACTATCGGACCGGCCGCAAGGCCGTGAAGGTCGGCGTCCCGGCGGCCGCCGGCGTCGGCGCCATCGCGGGCGGCGCTGCCGCCGCCATCGCCCTGCACCGCCGCCGCAAGTAACAACGGCAGGCCCGGCCCCCTCCGGCCCCGCCCGCGCCGGCCCCACGGCGCGGCCCCGGGCATTCGCTCACCTCTACCCGCGCCCCCTGCGCGGCACTCCGGCCTGCCCGACTCGGTCGCGAGCCTCCTTGGAAGCGTCCATTCCGCGTGCCCAAGCGATCAAGAATCGATCACCAACAGCGACTGAATATGCCCTCGACACGAAACAGAAGTGTCGTAACCGGTGATTTGAGCAACTGGGTGTAGCGCTGCCTGTACGAAGCGTTATTCTCCTCAAACGCATGCCACCGGCCATCTGTCGCCACGACGGGTGAACGGTTCCGCACTGCACGTGATGGAAGCTCTGCCTCTGGGAGTCCCGTGTACCCACCTGTCGGGGTTGACGCCTCGGGCCTGGCTCAGCTGCGCGCAACGGTCCTCGACCACCTGCGCGGCTTCGTCCCCACCGCGTACGCCGTCCCCGCCTTCGCCGCCGCGGTCCCCGCCGGTATCGGCCCGGCCGGTCCTTGCTATGCCCTGACCGACGGCGGAGCGACGGTGGGCAGACGAGGCCGCGCGGCCGGGGGCTCGAACGGCGCAGCCGGCACGAGCACCCAGGCCACCCCCCGCCGCCCCACGGCGGACAGCGACCAGGCCCGCATGATGGACCTGGTCGAACGCGCCCAGGCGGGCGAGGCCGACGCCTTCGGCCGCCTCTACGACCAGTACAGCGACACGGTCTACCGCTACATCTACTACCGGGTCGGAGGGAAGGCGACCGCGGAGGACCTCACCAGCGAGACCTTCCTGCGCGCACTGCGCCGGATCTCCACCTTCACCTGGCAGGGCCGCGACTTCGGCGCCTGGCTCGTGACGATCGCCCGGAACCTGGTGGCGGACCACTTCAAGTCCAGCCGCTTCCGGCTGGAGGTCACCACCGGCGAGATGCTCGACGCCAACGAGGTCGAGCGCAGCCCCGAGGACTCCGTCCTGGAGTCCCTCTCCAACGCGGCCCTGCTGGAGGCCGTCCGGAAGCTCAATCCGCAGCAGCAGGAGTGCGTGACCCTGCGCTTCCTGCAGGGCCTCTCGGTCGCCGAGACGGCCCGGGTCATGGGAAAGAACGAAGGAGCGATCAAGACGCTCCAGTACCGGGCGGTCCGCACGCTGGCCCGCCTCCTCCCGGACGACGCCCGCTGACCCCCTCATGAATCAACACCACCTCACATACATCCGGTGACCCCTCGATGACGCTGTGGTCCGATCATCCTTCGTCCGTAACCCAAGTGCCGCGACGCTCGTTGTGCGGAATGCAGACCCCCTGTGGACACGCCCTGCCCGAAGCCGCTCACTCGAAAGTGTGGATGTGCTCAAGGAAGGCAACCTTCCGGACACCTTGGGGAGTCGATCGTCATGACGAGAGGAGGTGCCGCCAGTGATCGCGAACGTGACTCCGCACCGGCGGGCGAACGCCTTCGCCCAGGCCCTGGAGGATCGGACCCCGTCCGATCTTTCGGAACCGGACCCGGCGGCCGAGCAGTCCGAGGCACCTGCCGAACCTGCCGACCACGACCGGTTGTTGGCCCTGGCGAGCGTGCTCGGCGAAAGAATGCCGCGCCCGGTGCTGGACCCCGAGGTCAAGGTGGTGCAGCGAGCCCAGCTCGTTGCCGCCATGGAGGCCATGGTGTTGGAAGAGAGGGCCGGGGGCGGTGCCGCCTCGGACCCTCTGGTGCCCGAGCAGCGGACCGGCCGCGGCGCCCACCGGGCGACCCCGCTCCGGAAATTGCGGCCCCGCTCCCGCTGGTCCAAGGGCATCGCAGCGGGCGGCCTCACCGTGGGTGTGGCCGCAGGGGCCTTCAGCGGAGTGGCCGCTGCCAGTTCCGACGCCCTGCCCGGTGACCACCTCTACCCCGTGAAGCGGGGCATGGAGGACCTGAAGCTGGGGATGGCCGACGACGACGCGGACCGGGGCGAGCTCTATCTCGACCAGGCCTCGAACCGCCTGTCGGAAGCCCGCAGGCTGATGGAACGGGGCCGGCTGGGCGACCTGGACCACGAGTCCCTGGGCGCGATCCGCCGGGCCCTGGCGGGCGTGAAGCACGACGCGGAGGAGGGCCACCGGCTCCTCCAGGCGGCGTACGAACGGGACGGCTCGCTCGGCCCGATCCAGAAGCTGTCGTCGTTCTCCCGCTCCCACCGCGACGTGTGGGGCAAGCTCCGCGAGAGGCTCCCGGCACAGCTCACGGACGTGGGCGGTGAGGTGGAGTCGGTCTTCCAGGCCATAGACGAAGACGTGGCGCCGCTCCAGAGCCTGCTCCCCAAGCCGCCGGAGCAGACCCGCGGCACCGGCACGCCCGGCAGCACCTCCCCCAAGCCGGGCACCCCCAGCGGAGCGCACCAGTCCGCCCCGGCCGCCGGGACTCCCTCCGGCAGCCCCGCGCCGTCCCCCTCGGGCAGCACGCGGCCACCGGCCGGCGGCCTCCTGGGCGGTACGGGCGACCTGCTCAACCCGCCCACGGGAGAGTCGGCCCCGCCCCCCTCTGGCACCCCGGAGCAGGCGCGGCCGGACATCACCCTCCCGCCCCTCCTCCCGGGCATCCTCCCGGGCCTGGGCCTGGGCGCGGAGGACGCGGAGTAGGACGAGGGCGGGGCTGCTCAGGCAGCCCCGCCCTCGATCCCTCGGCGGCGGGTCGGAAGAACGCGGTCTGAAGAACGCGGTCAGAAGAACACGGACCGCCGCTGCACCAGCAGCTTGTACAACGTGTGCTGGATCTGCTCCCGCACCTGATCCGTCAGGTTGAACATCAGCATCGGATCCTCCGCCGCCTCGGCCGCATACCCCGCGGTGGAAATCGGCTCGCCGAACTGAATCGTCCACTTCGTCGGCAACGGCACGGCCCCCAACGGCCCCAGCCACGGAAACGTCGGCGTGATCGGGAAGTACGGGATCCCCAGCAGCCGCGCCAGCGTCTTCGCGTTGCCGACCATCGGGTAGATCTCCTCCGCCCCCACGATCGAGCACGGCACGATCGGCGTCCCCGCCCGCAGCGCCGTCGACACGAACCCGCCCCGGCCGAAGCGCTGCAGCTTGTACCGGTCCCCGAACGGCTTCCCTATCCCCTTGAAGCCCTCCGGCATCACACCGACGAGCTCCCCGGCCTCCAGCAGCCGCTGCGCGTCCTCCGCGCACGCCAGGGTGTGCCCCGCCTTCCGGGCAAGCTCGTTGACCACGGGCAGCATGAACACCAGGTCCGCCGCCAGCAGCCGCAGGTGACGCTGTGCCGGGTGGCGGTCGTGCACGGCGACCTGGAGCATCAGCCCGTCCAGCGGCAGCGTCCCGGAGTGGTTGGCCACGATCAGCGCGCCGCCCTCCGCCGGGATGTTCTCGATGCCCCTGACCTCGACGCGGAAGTACTTGTCGTAGAGCGGCCGCATCAGGGACATCAGGACCTGGTCCGTCAGTTCCTTGTCGTAGCCGAACTCGTCGACCTCGTAGTCCCCGGTGACCCGCCGCCGCAGGAACGCCAGCCCGCCCGCGATCCGCCGGTCCCAGTCGTCACCGGACCCCCCCGGAGCCGGCTCCGGCGCCGGCTCGGGGGCCGACGGCGGCTCCAGCGGCTCGGGAGCGGACACCGACCGCACCCGGCGGGGGATCCTCCGGCGCGGCCGGTCCTCGTCGAACGGAATGACCTTGGCGTCCGCCACTATCGCTTCGCTCCTTCAACCGCGTCGGCATCGACATCAAGCCCGTCTGCCCCCAGCATGGCCGCCATCCGGTCCACGGCCCGCCCGACCCGCTCCGGCGGCAGCAGCCCGCTCCCCCGGCTCCGCGCGAAGTCCGAGAAGGTCTCCGCCGTCGTGTAGAGCGGCTCGAAGCCGAGGACCTCCCGCATCTGCGAGGTCTCCACGACCCGGCCGTGCGTGAGCAGCTTCATCTGCTCCGCCGAGAACTCGGTGACCCCGACCGCCCGCAGCGCGGAACCCACCCACGTCAACGCGGGCAGCAGCAGCGGCACAGTGGGCCGCCCCAGCCGCCGCGAGCACTGCGACAGCAACAGCACGCCGTCACCCGCGATGTTGAAGGTCCCGCTGTTCAGCGTTCCGCGCCTGGGCTCCCGCGCCGCCAGCCCCAGCACTTCGAGGACGTCGTCCTCGTGCACGAACTGCAGCCGCGGGTCGTAGCCCAGCACGGTCGGCATCACCGGGATCGAGAAGTACTCGGCGAGCGCCGAATCCGCGAAGGGCCCCAGGATGTTCGCGAACCGCAGTACGCACACCGCGACGTCGGGCCGCCTGCGCGCGAAGCCGCGTACGTAACCCTCGACCTCGGCGGCGTCCTTGGCGAAGCCGCCCGCCGGCAGCGATTTCGGTTCGGTGGTCTCGGTGAAGACGGCCGGGTCCCTGGAGGTGCCCCCGTACACGCTGGTACTGGACTTCACCACGAGCCGTCGCACCGTCGGCGACTTCTGGCAGGCCCCGAGGAGCTGCATCGTCCCGATGACGTTCGTTTCCTTGACGGCGCTGCGCGCACCGCCCGCGCCCGCGGCGCTCCCGGTGACCGCCAAGTGGACCACCGTGTCCACGGCGTGCTCGGCGAGCACGCGGGCGATCGCCGACTGTCTGATGTCCGTACGGACGAACTCCGCCGATCCGAGCCGGTGCGGCGGTGTCACCGCGTCCACCGCGATCACCCGCTCGACGTCCGGGTCACGCTGGATCCGGCGCACGAAGCGGCCGCCCAGCTGCCGGGCTGCCCCTGTGACGAGTACGACCTTCCCCACGAGCTCAGCGCCTCCCTCGAAGAAGTCCCCCGGCTGCACCGCAGCCCCTCCACCAGGATGGTGGAGGGGCTGCGGAGAACACGTACAGCTGCCGTTTACTTCTTGTTACGGCGCTGGACGCGGGTGCGCTTGAGCAGCTTGCGGTGCTTCTTCTTAGCCATCCGCTTGCGCCGCTTCTTGATAACAGAGCCCACGACTACCCTCGCTCACTTCTCTTCATTCGGTGCGGGGCGTCGGGGCCCACACGACCTACGTCGGCCTAGCCTACCGTCCCGAGCTCTGAGCTTGTAATCCGAGGGCGTGCCGGGGTCAGTCTCAGGCCGACTCCACCCCCACATAGGACTCTCGGAGGTACTCGTGGACCGCGTTCTCGGGGACCCGGAAGGACCGGCCCACCCGGATTGCGGGCAGATGACCGTTGTGCACCAGCCGGTACACGGTCATCTTCGACACTCGCATCACCGAGGCGACCTCCGCCACGGTCAGGAACTGAACCTCACTGAGAGGCCTCTCGCCAGCAGCCATGACACACCTTGACCTTCCGCGCATGACGGGCACCGGCTTCCCCTCCGGTTACTCCTCGTCGTCGCACGCTCACTCCCCAGAGTAGGGGCGCGTGATACGAGTGGGGAAGAGGAGCTACGGCCACTCCTGCCGGGCCGTCAGGCTCGCCCTGCCGAGAACGTAGCGCGTAAGCGGTCGGTAGTAGTCCGCTCGCACCGCGTCATCAAGTGGAACGGCCACCGACACCCGCCCCTCGGCCTCCCCGACGAACAGCGCGGGATCATCCGTGTCCGCCAGCCCGATCGCCTCCACACCGAGCTGACCTGCGCCGCAGACCCACCCGTGGTCCCCCACGACCAGCTCCGGCAGCGGCCCGCCGACCTCCGCGAGGGCCCCCAGCGCCATCCGAACCGGCAGTGGCGAATGGGTGTGCACGCCGGTCGCACTCCCCGGCACCCGCGCGCCGGGTTCCCGCACCAGCGCGACCCCCCGTACGTATTCGATGCGGTGCGTGCGTACGCCGAACCGGGTCGTCATGTCGACACTCACCCCCTGCGCCGGGGTGAGGACAACACATCCCGCCGCCGACATCGCCTCGGCCAAACCGGCGTAGAAGCCCAGGAGCCGGTGCGGATGACCGGTCCCGAACAGCACCGGCGACCGCGCCCGCGCCGCCTCCCGCAGCCGCCCCGCGAAGGCCTCCAGCGCGGCCACCGTCCGCTCCGGGTCGATCACGTCCGGCCCGCTGACGTGCGCGGGGTCCGCCGAGACACCGCACTTGTCCGCCATCAGCCTCAGCAGGTCGCCCTCGCCCCAGCCCCACTCCGGATCCAGCCCCAGCAGCACCCGCGGATCACGCGCCGCGAACAGCCGGTAACTGCGCAGGCTCTCCTCCCGGGAGGTGGCGACGGGCCCGGCCAACCGGGCGGCCAGCAGATGCGCACGCAGCGCGCCGGTGCTCAACACCCTCCGATGCTGCCCCCAACACATCTGGCGGGTCATCAATTCCGGCGAACAGCCCCACAGTTGGCGTAACGATGCATCAAGGTCACCAAGAGGGGTCAGGTCAGCATTCCGCGCAACGGGAAGACCGCCCGACGCGTCGCGAGAACGGCCTGATCCGTACGGTCCGCCGGGTCGTAGCCCGCGCCCCAGTCCCGCCACGAAGGCGTCCGCCCGTCCGTCATCCGGGCCGGCGCCAACTGCCGCGTCCGCGCGTACACCTCGTCCCGCCACGACGCGGGGACCGCCGCCGCCGGGTCCACCGGCCGGTGCGCGGCGATCGCCACCAGGTGCGTCCACGACCTCGGCACGACGTCCACCACCGCGTACCCGCCGCCGCCCAGCGCCAGCCACCTGCCGTCCGCGTACTCGTGCGCGAGCCGGTGACAGGACTCCTGGACGGCCCGCTGGGCGTCCAGGGACACCGCCAGGTGCGCGAGGGGGTCCTCGAAGTGCGTATCGGCCCCGTGCTGGGTCACCAGGACCTGCGGCCGGAAGTCCGCCAGCAGCTCCGGCACGACGGCGTGGAAGGCCCGCAGCCACCCCTCGTCCCCCGTCCCGGCGGGCAGCGCGATGTTCACCGCCGACCCCTCGGCCGCCGGCCCCCCGGTCTCCTCCGGCCAGCCGGTCTGCGGGAACAGCGTCCGCGGATGCTCGTGCATCGAGATCGTCAGCACCCGGGGGTCGTCCCAGAAGGCCGCCTGCACGCCGTCCCCGTGGTGGACGTCCACGTCCACGTACGCGACCCGCTCGGCCCCCAGCTCCAGCAGCCGCGCGATCGCGAGCGACGCGTCGTTGTACACGCAGAAGCCGGCCGCCCCGCCCGGCATGGCGTGGTGCAGCCCGCCCGCGAAGTTCACCGCGTGCTCCGCCTCCCCGTGCCACAGCGCCTCCGCGCCCGCCACGGACTGCCCCGCGATCAGCGCCGACGCCTCGTGCATGCCGTGGAAGGCCGGATCGTCGACGGTCCCCAGCCCGTACGACCCGTCGGCGATCCCCGGATCCCCGGACACCTCGCGCACCACGGCGACGTAGTCCTCCCGGTGGACCAGCCGCAGCGTCGAGTCACCGGCCGCGGGGGCCGCCCGTACCTCCATCGCCCGGTCCAGCCCGAAGGCGCGCACCAGGCCCATGGTCAGCGCCAGGCGCACCGGGTCCATCGGATGGCTCGGTCCGAAGTCATACCTCGTTACCGCCTCGTCCCACATCAACAGCCCGGTCACCGGCTCGCCGCTCATGCCGGACACCGTATCGGGCCTTGTCGGAGCCGAACGAGCGGGCTTGGAGCAAGGTCACCAGCACCAGCGCCATCGGCACCAGCATCGCGCCCCGGTAGCTCCAGGCGTCACCGACCGCACCGACGAGCGGGGACCCGATCAGGAAGCCGACGTAGTTGAAGATGTTGAGCCGCGCGACGGCCGTGTCGGACGCCCCCGGGAACAACCGCCCCGCCGCGGCGAAGGTCTGCGGCACGATCACGCACAGCCCGATCCCCAGCAGGGTGAAGCCGAGCATCCCCACCCACGCGCCCGGCGCTGCCGCGACGACGGCGAAGCCGGCCGCGGCGACCAGCGTCCCGGCCCGCACCACGACCGCGGCCCCGAAGCGGCGCACGCCCAGGTCACCGACGGCCCGCCCGATGAGGGTGGTCACCATGTAGACGTTGTAGGGGACGGTCGCCATCTGCTCCGAGCTGCCGAGCACGTCCTGGAGGTACTTGGCACTCCAGTTCGCCACCGTCGAGTCCCCGATGTACGCGCACGCCATCACCAGGCAGAGCGGCAGCAGCAGCTTGAACCCGCCGTTGCCCAGCCCCCTCTCCTGCACCTCGCCGGGGCCCGTACCGTCCACGTAGCGCCGGCTCAGCACCACCACGAGCGGCACCAGCACGACCACGGGCGGCAGATAGCCGGTGAACAGGCTCAGGTGCCAGTGCGCCCCGGCCCACGCCGCCGACGCGCCCAGGATCCCGCCGAGGCTGTACGCGGCGTGGAAGCCGAGCATGATGCTTCGCCCGTACGCCCGCTGGAGGCTGACCCCGAGCATGTTCATCGAGGCGTCCAGCGCACCCACCGACAGCCCGAACGCCCCCAGCGCCACCGCCACGTGCCACATCTGGCTGCCGGTCCCGACGCCCAGCAGGGACAGCAGCACGAGCGGCTGCGCCCACCGCAGTACGGCGCTGGGCGCCACCCGCTTCACGAGGTGCTCGGTGGCCACGCTCGACGCCCCGGCGAGGATCGGCACGGCCGCGAGGAAGGCGGGCAGCAGCCCGTCGGATATCCCGTACCGGTCCTGGATGGCCGGGATCCGGGTCACGAGCAGCGCGAAGGCCACGCCCTGCGCGAAGAAACTGAAGCCCAGAGCGCCGCGGCCGCGCCGCAGCCGCACATCATCCGTCATGGCGGGTCAGCGTAGGCCCCGGGGCTACCCGTGGGTAGAGCGATCACACAGGCAGTTGCAGGAGCAGCGGGACCTGCATCATGTCCCCGAAGTACCCGGTGGCCCCGGGCAGCTGTTCGGCGGGCAGCATCGCGGTGTACGCGTACACGTCCATGCCGGCGGCGACGGCGGCCTGGATCCCGCGGGGGCTGTCCTCGATGACGACGCACCGCGCGGGCTCGACGCCCATCTGCCGTGCCGCGTGCAGGAACAGATCGGGCGCCGGCTTGCCCTGGCCCACGTCATCGGAGCTGAAGATCCACTCCTCCTCGAACCATCCGTCGATCCCGGCGGCCAGGTGGCCGGCCCTGATCCGCTCGTGGCTCCCGGAGGAGGCGAGGCAGTACCCGACCCCGCTCGCGGTCAGCGCCCCGAGCACGTCCTCGATGCCGGCGACCGGCTTCAGCTCCCGCTCGAACGCGGCGATGGTCCGCGCGGCCAGCGTCGCGTCGAAGTCCGCGGGCAGCCGTTCCGCGGTCCGCTCCAGGACGAGGTCGTGCACCCGGTGCACGGCCGCCCCCATGTAGTCGCGGAGCGAGTCCTCGTACGTGGTCGTGTGCCCCAGCTCGGTCAGGTACCCGGCGAGGACGCTGTTGGCGAGCGGCTCACTGTCCACCAGCACGCCGTCGTTGTCGAAGATGACGAGGTCATAGCCCATACCCCAACCCTACGAGCCGTCAGCTCAGGTCCACGGCAACCCGGAGCTGGTGAACGGACGAAAGGCAGAAGATTCAGGTGACCGCCTCGTCGGGCTGGATACGCTGGTCGGGCACCCGCCAGGAAGACACCATGGCCGACCTCACCCCCGAGCAGATGCGCCGCATGCACGATTTCGCGGAGCAACTGGCGGAGCTGGCCGAGCACCAGGAAGACCCGTGGAAGGTGCAGACCACCGACGGTCAGATCTTCCTCACGATGATGAGCCCTACGGCCCCTCACGGGCTGAACGTGGTCCGGCTGCGCCGCCAGGTCGAAGCCCAGACACCCGAGGTGATGGCCCTCAACTACACGAACATGGGCGATCCTCAAACAGGTCTCACCAAGGACCCCGACCTCATGGTCATCGCGGAGGAGGACACGGACGACACCGCGAAGGTCGTCAACTCCCGCGACGTCCTGATGGTGGTGGAGGTCGTCTCCCGCACGAACTCCCTCACCGATATCCGCGACAAGCTGCACGACTACCCGCGGATGGGGGTGCCGCTCTATGTCGTCGTGGACCCCCGCAAGGACAAGAAGACCGTCACGGTGCACAGCGACCCCTCGGAAGGGCCCGACGGCATCCGCTACCGCAAGAAAGTCCCCTACGCCTTCGGCGACACCGTCACCGTCGGCCGCTGGACGCTCGACACGAGCAGCCTCAAAAGCTATCCCGCCGACTGGTGAGGCGGTCCCGCGCCAAGCTCTGCGGGCCGTAAACGCAGAAAAGCCCCGCACCGAACCCGAAGGTTTGGTGCGGGGCTTCCCGCAATGATTGTTCGGCGGCGTCCTACTCTCCCACAGGGTCCCCCCT